>NZ_BAAHAJ010000009.1:0-1156560 GCF_054777735.1 Myceligenerans cantabricum | reverse complement strand
GCCACGAGAACATCGCCGCCGCCCACCGTCACATGATCAGAGACGAAACCCGACCACTCACACTCCTACAGACATGACTTTGCCGTGACCCTGTCCCGACCGGGCTCCTTGCCTTGCGGTACACCGAATCAGGGGCGAGCAAGTATGGCGACCTTGCGGTGGAGGCTGCGCGATGCGATGCGATGCGGGCATCGGGCCTGAGGGGGGCAGCTGGTCGGGGTCAGCGGCAGGAGATCCAGGGCGACGTGGAGCCGTCAGGAACGTACCGTGGTAAGTGGGATGATGTTCTCAATGATTGTTTTCTCTGAAGTTCCACCTGGCGTAAGTCCTGTTTCCGAGCTGGCGAACACTGCCTTTGCCAACTCCGTCAGTACGATGGAGCGCCCAGCGTCGTCCTCTTCCAGGGAGGAAGCCATGACCACGTAGGTATTAACTGCTGCCATTCTTTGGCGGTACATCGATTCCATGTGGCGATGTGACCGATAGTTGCGAGAGCAGAACGAGACCGCCCACGAGAGGACGCCGATCGTGAGGGCCTTGGTCGCGAGCATTGCGCCGATGGCCTCCCATCCGGTGTCTTCCGACTGATCGATCGAGCGAGTTTCAATCAAGAGCCAGGCAACGACGATGGCGAGCCCTAGCCCTGCTCCAATGACGGCGAGGAGCCAGAGTATAGCTGCATTTCGTTGGCGTTCCGCCTCATCTTCGAAGTGCTTCGCCTGGCCGCCCGTGGTGACCTTGAGGATGAGGTCCTCCACCTTCGAGTGGAGATCCTTGAATCCAGCGAGGCTCTGGCGGAGTTGCGCTTCAAGGCTCGTTGCCTTTCCGAGCCGGTCTTGCATGTCGCGCACGTCAGCGCGCAGTTGCGGCCTCAGATGTGTGAGTACGTCGTCGTAGTGGCGATCAACGGTCTTGGCAAAAGCTTCTAGCTTGGCCTCGGCGGAACGGCGATCAGCGGGGTCAGTGTTTGCGATCTCCGTGGCGACCCTCTTGAAATCATTTTTAACCTCTTTGGCAGTATCTCGAACCGACGTCGGAAGTTCAGACTCCGGCTCTTGCTCTATTGCATTTAGGATCCCTCGCACTATTTCATATCGGTCTAGATTCTCTTGATAGGTGGTTGGACCGTTAGGAAGGTGCTGAACATCCTTGGCTTCCCACAGGTCTTCGACAGATGGCAGGTCGGTGAAGAACTTTAGATTTGGCATCCCGTGCACCTCTCGGATCGTGTTGGAACCTACAGCCGTAGATCTGGCTCTTGGCCTGCGGTGACGCTGTCTGGTGGGTTCGACAGGTGCGGCCACCGCCGGTGATGCTTCTGGTTTGTGTGGACCGAGAAGACCGCGGCGGTGGCCGCAGCCTTGAGCATAGACGCTGACCTGTTCGAGCGGGAGCTGGCGGACCTGATGGGGCGGGTCCCGGGGTGGTCCTGCCGACGCGCGACACGTAGTACGGCTTCCCAGGCGCACCTCCCTGACAGAGCAGCCCCAACTGAGTCGCTCACTGAAGTGAGGAGGGCAGCCAGATGGCCATCCACACGCAGCAATCCCTCTCGGGATTCATCGCGTCCGATCCGCAGCTCACGCGCACGGAGCGAGGCGACGCCCGCCTCTACGTCAAGATCGGGCAGGAGCACTACCGCAAGGAGCCCGACGGGTCGTTCACGCAGACCGAGACGACCTTCCACGACCTCGTGGCGTTCAAGAAGACCGCCGAGCGCGGGCATGCCCGCTTCGCCAAGGGCGACAAGTTCATCGCCGAGGGCTACACCCGCGAGTACGACCGCATCGACTCGGAGGGCCGGGCCGCCAAGGCCGAGGAGTTCGTGGCGCGGAAGCTCGGGCACGACGTCGCCCGCACCAGCTACGAGGTCGACCGCAGCCGGCGAAGCCAGGCCGCCGCAGCGCAGGAGGTCGCGGGAAGGCCTGCTGGCCCCGGCCCCGGCCCCGGTCGCGGCCCCGGTCGCGCCGCCCGCCGGACGGCGACGAACACCGCGCCGAAACTCGAGCTGTGACTGGCGGTGCGCCATGAACCGCCAGCAGCGCCGCCGCCGAGCTCGCCAACGACACTTCCGCGTCGAAGCCGTCCCGCGCCAGTCACCCGACCTGCACAAGCTCGCGCAGGTCTTCCTCGCCATGGCAGTCGCACGAGGGGAGCAGGACGCTCATCCCGGTGACCGGGACCGGCCCGAACCGCGCACGAAGCCCGGGCCGGAACACGCTCCGAAGGTAGAGTGAGGGCACATCGCCACAGCCCGCGCGAGCTGGCTGGGTGCGCGGTCTTGTGGCCTCCAAGGCTTACCCACGGTCGTATCGCCGGCCGGGGTCGTGTTTCCGATGACGAGTCGCACCACACGACGGTTCGCCGTCGTGCTGGCTCCCACCGATCGGTGAGAGGAAACACGACACATGACCCTGGCGCCACCAGCACCACCATCGAGCATCGACCGGCTGGGCGAGACCACCACCCTCGCCGTCTCTTACCTGCGCGTCTCCACCAAGGAACAGGCGGAGCGCGGCGGGCGCGACGAAGGGTTCTCGATCCCCGCCCAGCGCGAGGCGAACCTGCGCAAGGCCCGCGACCTGAACGCGATCGTCGTGGAGGAGTTCATCGACGCGGGGGAGTCCGCGCGCAAGGCCGATCGGCCCGAGCTCATGCGGATGATCGAGTACGTCAAGGCCCACCCGGTCGCGTACTGCATCGTGCACAAGGTCGACCGGCTCGCCCGCAATCGCGCCGACGACGTGGCGATCCACCTCGCGCTCAAGGACGCCGGGGTCATGCTCGTCTCCGCGACGGAGAACATCGACGAGACGCCGTCGGGGATGCTCCTGCACGGCATCATGTCTACGATCGCGGAGTTCTACTCCCGCAACCTCGCCAGCGAGGTCACGAAGGGCATGACGCAGAAGGCCGCGGGCGGCGGCACCGTCGCTCGCGCGCCGCTCGGCTATCTCAACGTCCACCAGCGCGACGAACTCGGCCGCGACGTGCCCACCGTCGTCCCCGATCCCGATCGTGCCGCTCTGGTGCGGTGGGCGTTCGAGGCCTACGCGACCGGAAATTACTCGACATCGATGCTGCACGAGGAACTGATCGATCGCGGGCTGACGACCCTCCCAACCCCGAAACGCCCTTCGAAGGCGCCGGGGCTGTCCACGATCCAGAAGATGCTCTCCAATCCGTACTACAAGGGCGACGTGATCTTCCGCGGCGCCCGCTACGACGGCGTCCACGACCCCCTCGTCAGTGCCGAACTCTGGTACCGGGTCCAGAACGTCCTGACCGCGCACCAGGTCTCCGGGGAGAGGACCCAGAAGCACGAGCACTACCTGAAGGGCTCGATCTACTGCGGTGATTGCGGCTCCCGGCTCCTGGTCACCCATGCGAAGAACGGCAAGGGCGTCGTCTACCCATACTTCATGTGCGCGGGCCGGCACTCCAAGCGCACGAACTGCCTGCGTCAGGCGATGCCCGTCGCCGACATCGAGCAGAAGGTCGAGGACTACTACCGGCAGGTGCAGATCCCGGAGCATATCGTCACTGCCTTGCGGCACATGCTCACCCGCCAGTTCGACGACCTCCACGCCGCAAGCAAGACCGAACGACGCGCGCTGAGCGCAGAACGGGACAAGCTCCGCGACGAACGGCGCAGCCTCTTGCGTGCCCACCACGCGGGAGCGGTGCCGCTCGACCTCCTCAAGGAGGAACAGGACCGCATCTCACGCCGGCTCGCGTTCCTCGACTCCCGGATCGAGGCAGGGCAGGTCGAGTACGACCAGGCCAAGGCCCACCTGGAGGACTGCCTGGAGCTGGCCGGCAACGCGCACGCGATCTACATGAGCTTGAACGACTCGCTGCGCCGCATCGCCAACCAGGCGTTCTTCGAGCGCATCAACATCTACGAGATCGAGAGCACCGACGCCGTGACCGCCGACCACGGCGAGCCGTTCGACGTCCTGTTCGACCCGGCGCTCCAAGCCGACGCCCTGGCCCACGACGCGGCCCTACAGCAGGGGCCGGATGCCAAACCCGCCGACGTCGCGGGTTTGAACATCCAACCTCGGGTGGGCCCGGAGGGACTTGAACCCCCGACCGTTGCGGTGTAAACGCAATGCTCTACCAGCTGAGCTACAGGCCCTGGAACGGCGCGGACCAGGATACCCGCCCCGGGTCCGGACCACGCAGGTGTGTGTCGTGTCGTGGCGCTCAGATCTCGGCCAGGGCCTGCCGGTACCCCTCGAGGTCGCGGCGCTTGCCGCGCGGGTTGACGACGCTCCAGCGCACGATCCCGTCCGCGTCGACGAGGAACGATCCGCGCAGGGCGATCCCGGGCACGTCGTCGAACACCCCGTACGCCTGCGCGACCGCGCCGTGCGGCCAGAAGTCGCTGAGCAGGTCGAAGCCGAAGCCCTCTGCCTCCTGCCACGCCTTGAGCGTGTAGACGGGGTCCGTGGAGACGGCGAGCAGGCGTACGCCGGCGGTCTCGAAGTCCTCGATGTTGTCCCGCAGCTCACACAGCTCGCCCGTGCAGATGCCCGAGAAGGCGAACGGGTAGAAGACAACCAGCACCGCCTCGCCGCGCAGGTCGGCGAGGTGCACGGGGGTCCCGTGCGTATCGGGCAGCGTGAAGTCCGGCGCCGGGTCCCCGGGGCCGACGACGCCGGACGCGGGGGTGCTTGTCACTTCCCCCGACCCCGGAACGCCAGCCTGGTGGCCGACCACTCCTCGGCGATCGCGAAGGTGTTGGTGGTCTGCAGGCCGGCGGTGTTCGCGGCCTCCTGGATCTCGCCGGGCGTCGTGTGGCCGTCGCGCCCTGCCTTGGGCGTGAAGATCCAGATGAGCCCGCCGTCGTCGAGCAGCGTGGTGACGTCGACCATGGCGTCGGTCAGGTCGCCGTCGTCGTCGCGCCACCAGAGGACGACGCCGTCGCAGACGTCGCCGTAGTCCTCGTCCTCGAGCTCGTTGCCGGTGATCTTCTCGATCTCGGCGCGCACGTCGTCGTCGACGTCGTCGCCCCAGCCGAACTCCTGAACCACTTGGTCGGCCTTGAATCCGAGTCGGTCCGCACCCTGGGTGTCCGCACTCACTTGGTTCTGCATTCCCTTCGTCATGTCATCCTGGGCCGCGTGGTGACCAGGCGTCCTTTCGTGGCAAAGGTAGTGCACTCAGACGTGGCGCGCTGCACGGGCGCGCCAGAGTTGTCGGACCGTTGCCTGGCTCGGCGGCGAGAACGCGCCGTTGCCGTCGTCGCAGGGCGACCTCCATATTCGTACCTGGTCTCAGTAAAGCGATACTCCGTCTCAGGACCGGGCATCATCCGCGAGAAGTCGTCGGGAAGTAACGCAGATCACGCACCTGCCTGGGCTTCTTGACCGTCCTATGGTGTGAGACCACGCCGGGAGGGGCCAGAATGGTGGGGACCACCTGTGCGTGGGCGGGCGTCGCGGACCGCGACGGGGCCGCCCCCGAGGGGCAGGACGAGAGAAGCGTGGCCGAACAGCCGCGCCGACGACGGAGAGGTTGCTGGTGGCTTCGTTTGACGAGACCGGACCGCTGATCAACGGTCTGCTCAGCGCTGTGCCGGACATCGATCCGGAGGAAACCTCCGAGTGGGTCGAGTCGTTCGACGGACTGGTCGAGGACAAGGGCGGTCCGCGGGCCCGGTACGTCATGCTCAACCTGCTGCGGCGGGCCCGCGAGCGCAACGTGCACATCCCCGCGACGACGGCGACGCCGTACGTCAACACGATCGGTATCCACGAGGAGCCCTACTTCCCGGGCGACGAGGCGATGGAGCGGCGCTATCGGTCCTTCATCCGCTGGAACGCGGCGGTCATGGTGACCCGCGCCCAGCGCGAGGGACTGGGCGTGGGCGGCCACATCTCCTCCTACGCGTCGGTGGCGACGCTGTACGAGGTGGGCCTGAACCACTTCTTCCGGGGCAAGGACCACGAGGGCGGCGGCGACCAGATCTACTTCCAGGGCCACGCCTCGCCGGGCGTGTACGCCCGCGGCTTCCTGGAGGGGCGGCTCAGCGCCGACCAGCTCGACGGGTTCCGGCAGGAGAAGTCGCACGAGGGAGGCGGTCTGCCGTCCTACCCCCACCCGCGGCTCATGCCGGACTTCTGGGAGTACCCGACGGTGTCGATGGGCCTCGGCCCGGCGTCGGCGGTCTACCAGGCGTGGACCAACCGGTACCTGCACAACCGCGGGATCAAGGACACCAGCCAGCAGGACGTGTGGGCCTTCCTCGGCGACGGCGAGATGGACGAGCCGGAGAGCCGCGGCATGATCCAGCTCGCGGCTCAGCAGCAGCTCGACAACCTGACGTTCGTGGTGAACTGCAACCTGCAGCGCCTCGACGGGCCGGTCCGCGGCAACGGCAAGATCGTCCAGGAGCTGGAGGCCCAGTTCAAGGGGGCCGGCTGGAACGTCATCAAGGTCGTCTGGGGCCGTGAGTGGGACGCCCTGCTCCAGGCGGACAAGGACCGCGCCCTGGTCAACCTCATGAACGTCACGCCGGACGGCGACTACCAGACGTACCGCGCCGAGTCGGGCGCGTTCATCCGTGAGCACTTCTTCGGCCGCGACCCGCGCACCAAGGCGCTCGTCGAGAACATGACCGACGACGACATCTGGAACCTCAAGCGCGGCGGGCACGACTACCGCAAGATCTACGCGGCCTACTCCGCCGCCCGCGCGCACACCGGCCAGCCGACGATCATCCTGGCGCACACCGTCAAGGGCTACGGCCTCGGCTCCGGGTTCGCGGGCCGCAACGCCACGCACCAGATGAAGAAGCTCAAGACGGACGAGCTCAAGGCGCTGCGCGACTCGCTCAACATCCCGATCACGGACGACGAGCTCGTCGACCCGTACGCCGCGCCCTACTACCACCCGGGCATGGAGTCGCCGGAGATCCAGTACATGCTGGAGCGCCGCCGCCGGCTCGGCGGTTTCGTGCCGGAGCGCCGGTCGAAGCCCAAGACGGAGCTGACGCTGCCGCAGGACAAGTCCTACGACCTGCTGGCGAAGGGGTCGGGCACGCAGGAGGTCGCCTCGACGATGGCGTTCGTCCGCATGCTCAAGGACCTGTTCAAGTCCAAGGGCTTCGGCGAGCGGATCGTGCCGATCATCCCCGACGAGGCCCGCACGTTCGGCCTGGACTCGATCTTCCCGAGCGCGAAGATCTTCAACACGCTGGGACAGAACTACCTCGCCGTGGACCGCGAGCTCATGCTGAGCTACAAGGAGTCCGAGTCCGGGCAGATCATGCACACGGGCATCAACGAGGCCGGTTCCGCCGCCGCGTTCCAGGCGGTCGGCACCTCGTACGCGACGCACGGCGAGCCGCTGATCCCGCTGTACATCTTCTACTCGATGTTCGGCTTCCAGCGCACCGGCGACCAGTTCTGGGCGGCGGGTGACCAGCTCACGCGCGGCTTCATCATCGGCGCGACCGCGGGCCGCACCACCCTGACCGGTGAGGGCCTCCAGCACGCCGACGGCCACAGCCCGATCATCGCGGCGACCAACCGCGCGATCGTGCAGTACGACCCGGCCTACGGCTACGAGATCCGGCACATCGTGCGGGACGGCATCGAGCGCATGTACGGGCCGGGCGAGGACGGCGTCGGGGCCGACGGCCGCGACCAGAACGTCATGTACTACCTCACGGTGTACAACGAGCCGATGGTCCAGCCGGCCGAGCCGGAGGACGTCGACGTCGAGGGCATCAAGCGCGGTATCCACCGCATCCACGCGGCCGACGGCGGCGACGGGCCGCGCGCCCAGCTGCTCGCCTCCGGCGTGGGTGTGCCGTGGGCGCTGGAGGCGGCGGAGCTGCTCCGGGAGGACTGGGGCGTGCACGCCGACGTCTGGTCCGTGACGAGCTGGACGGAGCTGCGCCGCGACGCGCTGGACTCCGAGCACGACGCGTTCGTCGACCCGGCCGCCGAGCCGCGCGTGCCCTACCTCACGCAGAAGCTGCAGGGCGCTGCCGGGCCGTTCGTCGCGACCAGCGACTACGACCACATGGTGCCGGACCAGATCCGTGCCTGGGTGCCCGGCGAGTACGCCGTGCTGGGCGCCGACGGCTTCGGCTTCTCCGACACCCGCGCGGCAGCGCGCCGGCACTTCCTCATCGACGGTCCGTCGATGGTGGTCAAGACGCTGCAGGTGCTCGCGCGCCGCGGCGAGGTGCCGGCCGACGTCGTCGCCAAGGCGGTGGAGAAGTACCGCCTGCTCGACGTGACCGCGGGCACCTCGGGAAGCACCGGCGGCGAGAGCTGAGCCGGGTCTGACGGCGGGGGCGGCACCTGGGTGCCGCCCCCGCCGTCCGCGTCCGCGGTGGCCGTGGGGCGACCGCTCCGTGGTGTCGGCGGTCGATGTCAGTGTGTCCGGGCAGAATCTGGATCGTGCGAATGATCCTGTCCCGGGCAGGCGGCCCGCGGGCCGCCGTCGCCCGGCTGCCCGAGCCCGGGGAAGCCGTGGCCGACGACGGCGCTCCCACCGCGCCGCCCCGCTGGACGTGGGACGACACGAACGGCTGGTACCCGAGGCTCCTCGCCGACGGCGTGCGGGTCGAGCGCGCCCACGACCTGCGGCTCGTGCACGCGATCCTGCGCGCCTCCGCGCTCACGGCGGGCACGGAGCTGGCCACCGCGCCACGGGGCCCGTGGGACGGGCTGCCGCCCGCGCCACCACCGCACGCCGGTGGCGCTCTCGTGGCCGTCGCCCCGGCCGCCCTCTTCGATCTCGACGAGCTGACGGCGCGCGGTGCCGGCGGCGGGGCGGATGACCGTGGTGACGCGACCGGGCCCTCGTCCGGCAGCGGCCCTGGCGGCGGGGCGGGCACGGGCGGGGGCGACGTCCTGGATCCTGCCGCCGAGCTGGCCGCGCAGCTCGGTGCGGTCGCGTCGAGCGCGGCGCCCGGACGGCTGCGGCTGCTGGTCGCGGCAGAGTCCGCCGGTGCGCTGGCTGCCGCCGAGATGCACCATGCCGGCCTGCCGTGGCGTGCGGACGTGCACGACGCGATCCTCACCGAGGCCCTCGGCCCGCGCCCCCGGCCGGGCGTCCGGCCCGCGAAGCTCGAGGCGCTGGTGGAGCGCATCCGGGAGGTGCTGGACGCGCCGGCCGGCCTCAACCCCGACTCGCACCCCGACCTGCTGCGTGCGATGGAGTACGCGGGGGTGGGCGCGCGGAGCCTGCGCAAGTGGGAGCTCGAGAAGCTCGACCACCCGGTGATCGCGCCGCTGCTCGAGTACAAGTCGCTGTACCGGCTGTACACGGCGAACGGCTGGACGTGGCTCGACACCTGGGCGCCGCACGGCCGGTTCCGCATGGAGTACGCGGTGGGTGGTGTCGTGACGGGCCGGTGGGCGAGCACGGGCGGCGGTGCACTCCAGCTCCCGCACAGCGTGCGCCGCGCGGTCGTGGCGGACCCGGGCTGGACGTTCGTCGTCGCCGACGCCGCGCAGCTCGAGCCGCGGGTGCTGGCCGGGATGGCGCGGGACGAGCGCATGGCGGCCGCGGGTCAGGGTCCCGCTCGTCGTCAGGGAGGTGACGGCAGCACGCGTGGCCGTGGTGGCGGAGCGGGGGACGGGGACGGAGCCGGGGCCACGGAGGCCGTCGACATGTATGCGGGCATGGTGGCGGACGGGGTCGTCGAGAACCGCCAGCAGGCCAAGATCGGCATGCTCGGGGCGATGTACGGCGGCACGACGGGGGTGTCGGCGCAGGTGATGCCGAGGCTCGCCAAGGCCTTCCCGCGGGCGATCGACCTCGTGGAGCGCGCGGCGCGGGCGGGGGAGCGGGGCGAGGTCGTGACCACACGGCTCGGGCGCAGCTCACCGCTGCCGGGCAGCGAGTGGGCCGCCGCGCAGGCGCGCGCCTTCGCCGAGGACGCCGGCGCCGACGACGCGTCCCGCGCCCGCACGCAGACCCGTGCCTGGGGCCGGTTCACGCGGAACTTCGTGGTGCAGGGCACCGCGGCCGAGTGGGCGCTGTGCTGGATCGCCTCGCTCCGCCGGCGCCTGTGGGCGCTCGGCGAGGTGCCGGACAGCATCGGCGGGGCTCCCGAGCCCTTCGCCCGACGGCCGCACCTGGTGTTCTTCCTGCACGACGAAGTCGTGGTGCACACTCCCGCCGCTCTCGCCGACGCCGTCGCCCACGAGGTCCGGGCCGCCGCCGACGAGGCCGGCCGGCTCCTGTTCGGCGACTTCCCGGTCACGTTCCCGCTCAGCGTCGCGACCGTGGACAGCTACGCCGACGCCAAGGACTAGCGGGCCTAGCAGGCCCCGCACGCCCCGCACCGGCCCACGGCCGAGGGATGGGTCGCGCTGTCGAGCGCAGAGCCCTTCGACGACGGGCCAGGAAAGGCGCCGGCCCCGGGCTCCGGGTCCGCGTTCCGGCCCGGGCTCCGGGGTAGTGATCGGTCCGTTCTTGAGTGATCGGTCGTTTGAACTACCGATCACTCAAGAACGGACCGATCACGGGTGGCATGCCGGGCCGGATGCCGGGTGGCGGGCCCGGGGTGGCGGGCGGTGTGGGGTGTGGAGACGGGAGACGGGAGACGGGAGACGGGAGACGGGAGACGGGAGAGGGGAGACGGGAGACGGGAGACGGGAGACGGGAGAGGGGAGACGGGGTGTGGGGTGTCAGAGGTGTGCCAGCGCGGCCGTGACCACCCGGGCCGAGCGGAGGGCGGCGTCGTCGACGTGGGTGAAGAACTCCGAGTCGTCCGGGGCGCAGAGGTCCGAGATCCCGCGGACCGAGATGAAGGGCGCGCCGTAGTTGTAGCACGCCTGCGCTATCGCCGCCGACTCCATGTCCACGGCCAGGACCTGGTCGAACGTCTCGCGCAGGGCGCGCGCGGGCTCGGCGGTGACAAACCTCTCGGACGAGCCGATGGTGCCCGACACCAGGTTCTGGTCGTGCCCGGCAGCGCTCTCGACGGCCTCGAGCAGCCCGTGGTCGGCGCCGTACACGGCGGGCATACGGGGTATCTGCCCGAGGTGGTATCCGAACGCCGTGGCGTCGGCACCGGTGTTGACGTACGTCCGTCCGACGACGACGTCGCCCACCGCGATCACCGGCGCGAGACCACCCGCGGACCCGGCGCTGATCACGGGCACGGTGCCGTACGTCAGCAGGGCGCCGATCGCGGCCCCGGCGGCATTCACGAACCCCATCCCGCAACGCACCAGCGCGACCTGCCGACCGCCCAGCGTGAGGACCCGGTGCTCGGCGGAGCCGATGGTGCGGGCCCCGGGTCCGGAGCCGGCCCCGGGTCCGGGTCCGGAAGCGGTCCTGGGTCCGGGTCCGGAAGCGGTCCCCGGTCGGGAAGCGGCCCCGGCTGGGGAGGCAGCCCCGCTCTCGGAGGTGGTCGTGGTGGCGGCGTCGGATGCCGGGATGCCGGCGAGCGCCAGGAACGGGGCCGCCTCGTCGGGCATGGCGACGATGACGGCGGCGTCGACCGCGCCGCCGCCGGGAGCGGTCGTCATGCGAAGACCCGCGTCCACTGCGCACGCTCGGCGAGGAACGCGCGCGCGGCGCCCTGGGCGCCGTCGAGGGTGTGGTTCGCGCCCCAGCCGCACTGGACCTCGTTGGCGGCGGGCACCTCGGTGGCGGACGCGACGTCGGTCAGGGTGGCCTCGATGAGGTCGAGGACCTCGGCCTCGGCCGGGTCGCCCTGGAGGATGAGATAGAAGCCCGTCTGGCAGCCCATCGGGGAGAAGTCGAGGACCCGGTCGGAATGGTTGCGCGACTTCTCCGCGAACAGGTGCTCCAGCGAGTGCACCACCGGCATCTCCAGGTGGCCGACGTTCGGCTGGGCGAAGCGGACGTCGTACTTGACGATGACGTCGCCTGCGGGAAGCTCCTTGCGGTCGGCCAGGCGCACGTACGGTGCGGCCACGGCACGGTGGTCCAGGTTGAACGACTCGACGTTCATGCGGTGCTGATCGGTCACGGAACAACCCTACGTGTCGCACTCCGCCCCAGCTCTCCTTGTCGGCGGTCCACCGGTGGGACGGCAAAGTCGGCCCGCTCCTCGCCGGCGCACCGGTCGCGGGAACGACGCTGATGTCGTCACAGGCTTCTGCGACGACGTCAGCATCGTTCCCGACCGGGGGCCGGAAGGGAAACTGGGAAGTGCGGTGATCAGCTCCCGCAGGCCAGGGACGTGGCCGACGCCGGCGAGCCGTTGCCGATGAAGCCGAACGAGGTGCTCTGTCCCGCACCGAGGCTGCCGTTCCACGACACGTTGGAGACGGTCGAGCCGGACAGCGTGCCGTTCCAGACCTGGTTGACGTCGATGGCGCCGGGCAGGTCCACGGTCCAGCCGCTGATCGCCGACGACCCCGCGGTGATCGTGACCTCGCCCTGATAGCCGGAGTCCCACGAGTTGACGATCGTCAGCTCGGCGGAGCAGTCGCCGGACGGAAGGGTGGGGTCGTCGGTCGGGTCGTCGGTCGGGTCGTCCGTCGGGTCCGGCGTGACGCCGCCGTTGAGGGCGTCGAGGGTGGAGTGGTACGCCTCCTTCTTGTTGCCGTTGCCGTCGAACAGCAGCGGAGTGCCCTCCGAACGCCACGAGTCGGTGTCACGCACGCCCCACACCGTGATGCCGTTGCAGCGGGAGACCGCGAGGCAGTCCTCCACGACCTTGCGGTACGTGTCGGCCTGCTGCTGACCGGAACCCTCGATGTCGAGCTCGGTGATCTGGACGTCCACGCCGAGCGCCGCGAAGCTCTCCAGCGTCGTGCGGTAGTTGTCCGGGTACGGGCTGCCGGAGTTGAAGTGCGACTGGAGGCCGACGCAGTCGATCGGCACGCCGCGCGCCTTGAAGTCCGCGACCATGTTGTACGCGGCCTGGGTCTTGGCCCAGCTCCAGTTGTCGATGTTGTAGTCGTTGTAGCAGAGCTTGGCATCCGGGTCGGCGGCGCGGGCGGCCCGGAAGGCCGCCTCGATCCAGTCGTTGCCGGTGCGCTGCAGGTTCGAGTCGCGACGGGCGCCCGTGCCGCCGTCGGCGAACGCCTCGTTCACCACGTCCCAGGCGTAGATCTGGCCGCGGTAGTGCGTCGCCACCTCGGTGACGTGGTTGAGCATGGCCTGGCGGAGCTGGGAGCCCTCCATGTTCTGCATCCAGCCCGGCTGCTGCGAGTGCCACGCCAGGGTGTGGCCACGCAGCCGCTTGCCGTTCTGGGTCGCCCAGTTCGCGATCTGGTCGCCGGCCGAGAAGTTGAACTGGCCCTGCTGCGGCTCGGTGGCGTCCAGCTTCATCTCGTTCTCGGCCGTGATCATGTCGAACTCGCGGTTCGCGATGGTCGTGTAGGTCGAGTCGTTGAGCTTGTAGCCGGCGATCGCGGTACCGAAATAGCGGCCGGACTCCGCTGCGGCCTCCTGCAGCGTGTTCCCGGCGGCGCTCGCGGTGGTGGACAACGCCACTCCGCCGCCGAGTGTCGCCACCAGGGCAAAGATCCCGGCTGTCAGGGCTGCCCGACGCCGTGGCGGCGTGGTGCGGTTCCTCATCTCATCCTCCTCGTCGAGGGCTTCTCTCTCCTGAGCGGCCGGGCACGCGGGCCCGGCCCGGGAGGTCGTGCGCTCAGGTGCTGCCGCTGGCAACCGCCGTCTCGCACGAGCTCCTAGCGGGAGGATGAACTGAAAACGTTATCGAAGACAAGGGGCTAATCGGTTAGGCCGCCGACAGGGCATCGCCGGGCCTCCTCGGGGGACGCGCCGGATCCTCGGTCGCTCCGTCGGTGTTGTCGTCGCCTCGATGGCCTCGATGGCCTCGATGGCCTCGATGGCCTCGACGGCCTCGACGGCCTCGACGGCCTCGACGGCCTCGACGGCCTCGACGTGCTGGTCAGAGCCCCGGCGGACACCGCTGGTCGCCCCGACACCGCGTCAGGAGTCCGTCGGGAACCCGACCGCCGTGATCTCGCTGGCCCCGTCGGCCCAGAGCCGCAGCACCGACAGCGACGCCGGTGGTATCCGGATCCGCGGCCAGTGCGACGCGGGCGCGCCCATCGCCTGGCCGACGGCCGTCCGGATCTGCGCCGCGTGCCCGACGACCACCACGGTGCGCCCCACACCGCCGTCGACCAGCGCCTGCATCCCGTCCCACACCCGGGCCCCCACCTGCGCGTACGACTCGCCGTGCGGCGGCAGGAACGTGCCGGTGCTGTGCCACAGGTGCAGCTCGCCGGGCCACCCGGCCTCGATCTGCGCCGCGGTGAGGCCCTCCCAGTCGCCGAACCGGCACTCGGCGAACTGCTCGTCCACCTCGACGGGCAGCCCGAGCCGGCGTCCGACGGCGCCCGCCGTCTCCTGGGTGCGCACCATCGGGGAGGCGACGATCGCCGTCGGCCGCGGCAGGTCCGCCCACAGCCCGCGCTCGTCGCGCCCGATCCGGAAGACTGCGTCGGCTGCCTGGGCCGCCTGCCCGCGCCCCCGCGGGGACAGCTCGGGCCCGGGCACGTCGGAACCCGAGTAGGCGCCGACCTCCGTCATCGCCGTGACGCCGTGCCGTACGAGCACGGCGGTGAGGGGCAGCGCGCCGTCGAACCGGCTCACCGAACCGGGCGGGCGCCGCACGTGGGTGTCGTAGCCGGGCGCGCGCTCCGTGGGGTCGGAAGAACCCATCAGGCGTTCCGCACCAGGATCCGGCCGCACTCCTCGCAGGTCACGACCTGGTCGTCCGCGGCGGCCCGCGCGGCCCCGAGGTCCCCGGGGTTCAGTTCGAGCCGGCAGCCCTCGCAGCGGCCCTCGCGCAGCGGCGCCGCGCCCAGGCCGCCCTGGTGGGCGCGGATGCGGTCGTACA
Organism: Myceligenerans cantabricum; assembly: GCF_054777735.1. Classification (NCBI taxonomy): domain Bacteria; kingdom Bacillati; phylum Actinomycetota; class Actinomycetes; order Micrococcales; family Promicromonosporaceae; genus Myceligenerans; species Myceligenerans cantabricum. The sequence goes on along the minus strand of NZ_BAAHAJ010000009.1, from coordinate 1,141,733 downwards.
GGGTGATCAGGCCGGCGTCCAGCGGCTCGGCCAGGCTCGTGCGCGCGGCGGTGACCGACCGGGCCTCCGCGTCGATCTCGGCCCAGCCGGAGTCGCGTTCGCCTTCGGCCGCCGTGCGGTCGGCGGTCAGCGCGTCGTGCGCGGCAGTGACCTTGGCCAGGGCTTCCTCGTGCGCCTCCAGCCGCTCCATGACGTCGAGCTCTACCTCCTCCAGAGCCGCCTGGCGCGTCGCGAGCGCGGCGATCTCGTCGGTCAGCGCGACGGCGTCCTTGGCCCCGACGCCGCCGGTCTCGAGCCGCTGCTGGTCGCGAGCCGACCGCGAGCGCACCTGCTCGACGTCGGCCTCCGCCTTCGTCAGCTCCCGCTTCAGGTCGGCGACCGCCGTGCGCGACTCGACCAGCGAGCCGTCCAGGTCCTTGATCTGCCCGTCCAGCTCCGCGATCCGGGCCAGCACGGGATGGTTGCGCTTGGCGTGGGCGAGCTGCTGGAGCCGGGTGTCCAGCGCCTGTACCTCGAGGAGCGTGCGCTGATCATCAGGGGGAGCAGTGGTCACTGGGGTCCTCTCGCAGGGCGGGCAGGTCAGGAGGCCGCGGGGGTGGGTTGCGTCGCGGCGACACCAGCCCCTGGACGCGCTGCGTGGCGGCGTCGGGGGCGCCTGCCGGCGCGACCTCGGGGCAACGCTACCGCGCGACGTCGGTCCACGGGTCCGTCACGACGTCGCTCACCCGGGCCTCCACGCCCGGCAGCCCCACGGCCGCGAGCCCGGCGGCCAGGTCCTCGGCGGCGTACGTGAGCCACGGCCACTCGCTCGCGAAGTGCGCGGTGTCGACGAGGAACGGAGTGCCCTGCCCGGTCGGGCGGGCGGCCGCCTCGAACGCCGCGCGCTCCCGGAGCTCGGAGGCGGGGTGGTGGCGCAGGTCGGAGGTGACGTAGACGTCGACGCCCGCGGCGCGGACGTCGTCGAACAGCGAGTCTCCGGAGCCCCCGACGACGGCAGCAGTGCGCACCGTGGCGTCCGGGTCGCCGGAGTACCGGATGCCCTGAGCGGTCGCCGGCAGGGCGTCGGCCACGCGGCGGGCGAAGTCCCGCAGCGTGACGGGTTCGGTGAGGGTGCCGACGCGGCCGATCCCGATCTCGGCGTCGTCCGCGGTGGCGACGAGGGGGCGGCGGTCGGTGATCCCGACGAGGTCGGCGAGCGCGTCGGCGACGCCGCGCGGCGCGGAGTCCGCGTTGGTGTGGGCCACGTGCAGGGCGCACCCGGAGGTGACGAGCCGGTGCACGACGGAGCCCTTGAACGTGGTGGCGGCGACCGAGCGCGTGCCGCGCAGGAACAGCGGATGGTGGGTGACCAGGAGGTCGGCGCCCCACTCGAGGGCCTCGTCCACGACGTCGGCCACCGGGTCGACGGCGAGCAGCACCCGCCGCACCTCGGCGGCGGGGTCCCCGGCGACCAGCCCGACGGCGTCCCAGCCCTCGGCGGTTCCGGGCGGGTACAGCCCGTCGAGCACACGGACGACATCGGCCAGACTGGGTGCGGAGCTCACGCCCGCGAGCCTACTTCCTGCCGCCCTCGACAGCGCTCTGCCGTGGGGACACCGGCGGCCGATCTGTGACCGCGGGCCGGGTGGCGGTGTGCGGCCACTGACCCGCGGGCCGGGTGGCGGTGTGCGGCCACTGACGGCCTCGGCTGCACGGCGGCCACGGCGTCAGCAGGGCGGCGGCCACGCCGTCTTGCGGGGTGGGACCGCTCCCTGACGCAGGATGGTGTGGTCGGCGGCTGGTCAGTGGAGGACCAGCTCCAGGGTCTGCGGGGTGTTGCGGCGGGACGGCGGGGTGAGGGTGGTCTCGACGAGGGTCTGGGTGTTGCCCGTGGTGACCTCCGTGAGGACGACCCGTCCCAGGAGCTCGCGGGCTGCCGTGAGCACGTCGGCCGCCGTCGTCGGCTCGGCCGGGCGGCGCAGCAGGTGGCCGGCCAGCACGCCGCGCGTGTGCTTGGCGTTGTGCGAGACGACGGACCGCTTGCCCTCGACCTCGCGGACCACGCGGACGGTGACCCACTCGGGCGCGTCGGGCCCGGTCGTGGGGGGTTTCCAGGCGGCGACGTAGGTCGCGGACCGGCAGTCGACGACGACGCCGCCCGCCGCGCGCGGCCCCAGCTCCGCGGCCAGCAGCGGCTGCCACGCCCGGGCCAGCGGGCCGACGTCGGGCAGCGGCACCCCCATGGAGAGGCGGTAGGCGGGGATGCGGTCGGCGGGCGCGACGACGCCCCACAGGCCGGAGAAGATCCGCACGGTCCGGGCGGCGCGCTCGGCGGTGTCCCCGGTCAGGTCGCCGAGGCCGGCAGCGTGGTAGAGCACGCCCGTGTAGACGGTGGCGGCAGGTCCTGCCGGCGCGTCCTTGAGGTGGGTGTTGCGGGCCACCTCGTCGGTGAGGTGAGGGCTCACGCCGAGGACCTCGGTCGCGTCGTCGCGCGCGGAGGCGGCGGCCAGCGCGTCGAGCACGGTCTGCCGCTGCGAGGTCAGCCCGGGGTGGGCGAGCGCACCGAGGTCGACGGGCGGGGCGTCGTCGGGCGCGGGCGTCTTGCCCTCGGACGGGGGGAGCAGGAGGAGCACCGCACGAGTCTAGGTGCAGCCCGCCGGGCGGGCCGTGCGGCCGGCGCGGGCCGGAGGGCCCCGGCCGCCGCCGATCGAGCGCATCGGCGATTCCTGGAACTGGAGTACGCGCGCGGCGGTGCGGTTCTCTGACGGGCTCGGTCGCCGGTGGGCCCGACGAGCGATCACGCCCCGGCGGCGGTCCGCGGTGCGGTGGCGAAGCCTCGGGCCAACGGGATCAGGACGAGCACCAGGACCAGCGGGATCGCGAACCCGATGCGCAAGGAGGATCCGGTGCTGATCACCCCGGTGACGACGGAGCCGAGCAGCGCGCCCCCGTAGTTGAGCTGGTTGAACCGGGCGACGACGACGTCGGACCGGGCGCGGTCCCCGCCGGCGATCCGGCCGGCGGCGGAGAAGCTCAGTGGCGCGACGGCACCGAGCCCGGCGCCGGTCACGAAGAATCCCAGGGCCGCGACCGGCCAGGACGGCGCCAGCACGACGGCGCCGAGTCCCACGAACGCGACGACCGCGCCGGTCCGGACGACGGCGGGTGCGCCGTACAGGGCGGTCAGCCGGTCGCCGGCGAGCCGGGCCAGCCAGGTGGCCGCGAGGTACGGCAAGGTCGCGAGCGCGATCAGTCGTACGGGGGAGTCGAGGACGATATCGAGGTAGAGCGGGCCCCAGGTCTGGGCCGCGGCGTCGACCAGGTAGAAGATCAGGAAGGCGATCCCGGCCGGGGCGATCGCGCCCCACGGCGCGCCCTGGCCGGGGCTGTCGGCCGGGGCGGCGGCGGCCACCGGGGACGGCGCGTCCGGCCCGGCACCTGCCTCGGGCGCGGGGACGTCTCTTCCCTGCAACGGCGTGAGCGCCGCGACGACGGCGACGACGGCGAACAGCGCACCCGTCGCCAGCGGCAGCTCCGCGATCCCGGCGAGCGAGACCAGCGACGCGAGGATCCCGCCGAACGTCCATGCGCCCTGCGACGACGGCAGGATCGGGCGGCCGTACCGGCGTTCCAGGGTGACGGCCTGCATGTTCGAGCCGGCGTCGACCATGCCCAACGCGATCCCGTACATTGCCATGCCGGCCGCCAGGCCCACCAGGCTGCCGGTGGCGAACATGAGAGCCAGGGCAGGAGCCATCGTCACGAGCCCGGCGCGCAGCGCGGCCGCGCTCCCCGCCCTGCGAGCCACCGCCTCGGCGATCGCGGAGCCGACGGCGGCCGCCAGCACCATCCCCAGCAGGAACAGGGAGAACGTGCCGGCGTCCAGGCGGAACAGCCCGACGATCTTCGGGATGTACAGGGTGGCGCTGACGAACACGAATCCCTGGGCGAAGAAGGCGGCCAGCACTGCCACGCGGTTCTGGCGCAGGCCCTCGGGAGCCGTGGTCGCTGTCATGTCGGGCATCCAACCACTCCCGCGCGTGGTCCGGTAGGGGCGACGACGCGCGTGCGTCCGCGCTCGGGTAGTCTGGCCTGCGCGGACGAGCCGGTCGGACGGCCGCGTCGTCGGTGGCCCGGGAAACCGGAAGCGTCGGCGCCGAGGAACGTCCGGGCTCCACAGGGCAGGGTGGTGGCTAACGGCCACCCGGGGTGACCCGCGGGACAGTGCCACAGAAAACAGACCGCCGTCGTCGGGCGACCGGTGACGGTAAGGGTGAAACGGTGGTGTAAGAGACCACCAGCGCACCTGGTGACAGGCGCGGCTCGGTAAACCCCACCCGGAGCAAGGTCAGACAGGGAGTGTTCGAGGGCTGCTCGCCCGAGCTCTCGGGTAGACCGCTCGAGCCCAGCGGCAACGCTGGGCCTAGATGGATGGCCGTCGCCCGCGCGGGGGTGACCTCGTGTGGGAAACAGAACCCGGCGTATGGGCCGGCTCGTCCGCTTTTAGTGCTGTGACCTGCGGTAATGAGCGCAAGGAGCCGGTGGTCGACCTAGGATCTGCGTGACCCGCGGGAAATCGGGCTCGTGGGGGAGTTCTCCGGCTACTGCTTGGCACGGGATCGCTTGTTGCGCTGATAAGCCTGGACTGCCTTTCGGCTCGATCGCCAAATGCCGTCGGGTCCTTGGATGGCGTCGAGTCGGCCACGCTGTGCGGCCTGGCGCAGTGCGGCCAAGCTGAAGTCCTTGTTCACCAGCGACGCGAGCGGTACCAGGCGGGCCGGGCCTGCCACTGCCGGGACGATGAACCGGTTGAGGTTGTCGTACATGGCACGCGCGAGGAGCTCGCCCAGGGGTCCGTGCTCGCCGTCGTCCGACCTCTGCATCGCGGACAGGTAGGCGGGACGTTCGCGCTTGAGCACGATGACCGGTGGGTAGCCGAGACGGACCAGGATGAGGTTGAGCAGGAGGCGACCTGTGCGTCCGTTGCCGTCGATGAACGGGTGGACGCGCTCGAACTGGTTGTGTATCTCGGCGAGGCGCTCGGGCCACGGAGCGCGGCTGGTCCGGTCGTGCAACTCGTCCCGTGCGGCGTTCACTGAGTCGACCCAGTCCTGGACCATCGCTGGGACCAGCGGCCAGCCAGGGGGCTGCATTCCAGCCCCGAACGGGTGGATGTCGTGTTCTCGGAACTGCCCCGGTGCCTCGCGGGATGTGGCATCCGGATGCGGTGCGACCTCCCATACGGGGCTCATCGTCCGCTGATGCACCTGGCGCACCTCGAAGACGCTGATCAGGTTGCCGTCGTGCCAGTCGCCTGGTTCCAGCGCGTGTCCGTAGACCCACTGCGCGGCGGCGCCGTACCCCTGGACTTCCATGTACTCCTTGAGGGGCTTGGCTCCCACGGCTCGGCCGCCGTCCAGCAGTGCGGCGACCTCCCGCAAGACGAGGGTGTTGCCTTCGAGCGCGGTCGAGTGGTGCGCCTCGAGGTGCCAGATGTCGGACCAGACGAACTCCGACTCCTTCGGGGAGGGAAGCCCTCCGAGGCGCTCGTTGAGCTCACCGATCGCGCCTTCAAGCCGTGCGTACACCGTTGCCCGTGAGGGCCTGCCGCGTGCCATGCGCCTCCTGACTGATACACCAGATCGCTACCGAATCGATCTTATCAATGAGGCCTTCGGTTGATACACCAGGAGCCGACCCAATTGAACTTATCAGCCACGAGGCGAGTGAGGGGGTGGCCGCCAACGCGGACGTCGATGGCCGGCTTGCCGGGGTCGGTGATCTCGACAGTCGACCCGAGGCCGGTGCAGTTCGACGGCTGCGGCGATCACTCGCGGACGGCGATCTTCGGGCCCAAGGACCTCGCGGCCATGGATCGCGACGAGCGGATCCGTTCGAGGCGGCACGATGGGCGTCCGAGCTGGGAGTCCCGTTCCACAGAGCCCGCGTGGAGACGAACGCACACGACATCGAGCTCGTCTTCTCCGACCTCCGCATCGACCAGATCGCCACCGGTCACACCGTCCTCGTCATCGACGAGACCGGACCCGACGGCAAGATCCCGCTTTGACGGTGACCGACGTGTGGCGCCCGGCCCCGAGAATCCTGCAGCTCAGGCAGCGCACTGATCTCGGATGGCTCGGCCAGACCCGCATACTGTCGCAGTGATCGAGTTCACGCTCTGGGCCGCCGTCGAACGGGTGGCCGCGAGGCTGACCGCAGAGCAGTGTGAGGACGTCTTCCACCTCGTCGATCATGGCGAGCCTGGTCTCGCGCTCGACGCCTTGTGTACGCATCTCTACGAGTTCGATGTGGTCGTCGACGATGAGACGCGGCGTCTGATCGCGCAGGCCGGACGCCTGATGGGCATGAACCCGCTGCTGTGGGAGTCGTTGCACCCAGTGCCCTGGCCGACGCTTGATCGTGACGTCTGGTGGATCCTGCCCACCGGTGAGCCCCACGACGTCGAGCACCTCGTGGCGCTGCGAGACGAACTCAGGAGCGAGATCGCCGACGGACACGTACTTCACGGCGAACCATTCGACGTCCTGGCCCGGTTCGCCGGCGCCGATGAGGTCCTGCTGCGCCTGACCTCCAGAAGGTTCGCGCTGGCCCATCCCACGTGGAGTGGGCACGCTGAGCCGCTCCCGTGGCCGACGACCGAGATCTGCCCCGACGTCCACGCCATCCAGGCCGCGGTCGACAGGCTGGAGGACGAGTACACGTGACTCCGCCGCGCCGGTCACCTACCGCTAGCATCTCGGGCGTGACGCAGCGACTCCGTGCCTTCGATCCAGAGTCGGACGAGTGGCACTGGCTGGAGTTCCAGGACGACGGCGAGCCGCTACGGCACATCGTGTTCTCCGGCGACGAGCCGATCGTCGCGGGCCGGACTGCTGACCGGCTCGAGTTCCGGGACAGGTGCGGGGTTGCGGGGGATGAGTTGTACGAGGCGGTGTATGGAGCGATGACGTACACGAATCTCCTGGACGCGCAGTTCCCGCCCGATGCGGAAGCTGTCACCGCCGAGGACTTCGACCGGGTCTTCGGCGACGCCCGAGGTCACCTTCGGCGCAGAAGGATCACGAAGGACGTTTCGCCGAGGGAGCCCGTGTTCGCGGAACCTTTGAAGAGCCGCCAAGGGACATGCCGCGTAGGCGCCCCATCGAATTGAGAGCGATGACGCGCCCTCGACGCCCGCCGTGGTCGACGACCCGTAAGCCGCTTCGAGACCTCGGCATGAGCGGCTCCGCGCGTGCCGCGATCCGTTGCTTCGAGCGTCGCTCAGGGGCCGATGCCGGTGAGATGTATCGGCAGTTGGTGCTCTGGTACCAGGTCTCGCGCCGACCACGCCTCGGCCAGAGGGACACGCCTGACTGCTCCGCCTGTGAAGAGCGGGAGCCGATCTACGTACGGGACTGTGCCGAGGCCCTTCCGCATGGCCTCCCTCACTCCACCGCATCGTCAGGAGCGGCGACGGTCACGCCGCCAGCGAGCTTCTTCACGGCGGGCTCGCACTACGTGAAGGTGCAGGCGGTGGACGATGCCGGAAGACAGTCCAAGACCGCTGCGACATACCGGTTCAACGTGAGGTTCTCCTCGGTGGACGGGTACTGGCATCTGGACGACGGGGCCGGGACGAGTGCCGCAGATTCCTCCGGGCTGGGGAACGACCTCGCGCTGGGGTCCGGCGCCTCGTGGATCGAGGGGCCGGTGAGCTCGGTGCTGTTCGGGCGGGATCCGGGCACGGACTGGGCGCTGGACTTCGATGGCGCTTCCTCTGCTAACGCGCAGTCGGCTGGTCCGGTGGTGCACATGGATCAGCCGTTGGCCGAGCGCGAGTCGTTCCGCGGGTTCGCGGTCTCGGCCTTCGTGCGCGCGAACAGCGCAGCGTCGGCGAACCAGGTCGCGGTCTCCCAGGACGCGCAGTACACCTCCTCGTTCAAGCTGGGGCGCCTGGCCGCGGTTGGCGATCGTGACCTGGATCGAGAGGACCTACCACCGCCGTCGGCGGCAACGTCGTCTGGGACGCATGACACCTATCGAGTTCGAGACCCTCTACGCTGACCAGACCCTGGCCCTCGCGGCCTGACCCATCAAAGAAGACGCGTCAACCGTTCCTGGGGCAGTCCCCAGTCCGCAAGAGGTCCACGAACCGCCGTCCGACCCCAACCACGCCATCGGCCGGGAGCGTTGGAACTTCCAACGCTCCCGGCCGATGCCATGTCCAGCCGCGCCGCCCCGTTTCCCCAGCAGCACTTACCCGGCATATGGGCCAGCTCGTCCGCTTTTATCGGTGATGGCGCCGTCGCCGCGGCGAGCCGTGCCGGCACGGTATCGGCGGGTGTGAACCACGGGGCATCACGGCTCACACCAGCTCGACGCTGTCGGCCTGCGGCCCTCGGTCACTCTGACGCACCTTGAAGCGGACCCGGTCACCCTCCTCCAGGACCTCGGTGCCGTGCACGACCGACACGTGCACGAACAGGTCCGTGCCGCCGGAATCGGGGGTGATGAAGCCAAAACCGCGCTCCGAGTCGTAGCGCGCCACGGTGCCCTCACCTCCCCGCACCGGCCCGCCCGATGCCGTGGGGCGGCCCGGCCGGCCGCGGTCCGTGGCCGCGCGCACGCTCCCGGAGCCGCGCACGAGCCGCACGTCGCGGGCGTTCGGCCCCCTGTCGGTGTCGGTGACGTCATACGTCACGCGTGCACCCTCGGAGAGCTCGGTCAATCCCGGGCCGAGCGCGCTGACGTGGACGAAGATGTCCTCGCCACCCGAGTCGGGAGCGACGAACCCGAAACCCTTGGTGTCGTCGTACCAGGACACCGTGCCGTCCGCGCCGTCCGGTGCCGACCGGGCGGCCTCCGCCCCGAGCGGTAGCAGGTGGTCCGCCTGCGGCCCCTTCTCCCCGTCGACGACGAGGAACGCCACACGCTGCCCCTCCGAGATCACACCGCCCCCGACGATGGCCGAGCTGTGCACGAAGATCTCGGCGCGACCGTCGTCGGGCGTGACGAAGCCGTATCCCTTGGCCGGCTCGTACCAGCTGACGGTGCCGAGCACACCCATGGGCGCGTCGGCGGCCCGGTCTCCCGTGACAAGGACGCGGCGCGCCTGCGGGCCACGCTCGCTCTCGCCCACGTCGAACTCGACGGCCTGCCCCTCGCGGAGAAGCTTCGGTCCGTCGTCGCCGACGATCTCTGACGCGTGCACGAACAGGTCCTCGGCCTCGTTCCCGAGGTCGATGAAGCCGAACCCGCGGTCGGCGTCGAACCATCGGACAGTTCCTTGGGGCACCTAAGACTCCTCATCTCGCCGGACATTGCTGTTGTCCAGTGTCCCTGACAGAACCCAGACGGGTGGGTCGTGCCCGGCCACGGGTACGCACGGCGCTACTCCGGCTCTTCCTCGAGGAGGTCGTAGTGCTTGCGGCCCCACTCGCCCAGGGGTTGCAGCGCGGCGACCAGCTCGGCCCCGACCGTCGTCGGGGTGTACAGGATCTGCACGGGCATGGTGGGCACCACCTCGCGCGCGATGAAACCCTGCTGCTCCAGCTCGCGCAGGCGCTGGGTCAGGAGCCGGTCCGAGATGCCGTGAACGGAGCGGCGGTACTCGACGAACCGCCGCGCGCCCGCGACGCCGGCGTAGAGAATGGCTCCCGACCAGCGCCGCCCGGCGCGTTCGAGGGTGCGCTGGAAGACGGCGCAGTCGTCCTCTTTCACGACGACACGGTGCGCGGCGTCCGGTGCGGCGACCTGTGCGACGCGAGCAGGGACGGCTGGATCAGTAGTCACTTACTAATAGTGAGTTGCTAATCTGCTCCTTGGCAAGTCGTCACGGTTGCCGGACGATTCGTGAGGCGCTCGACCGGGCGCCTGCTCTCGCCGGAGGTGTCCGGCCGTCGTCCTCGGAGGACCTGTGTTCGTTGCTCTTGTCATTGTCTCCGCGCTCCTCGCCCTGGCCGCCGTGTTCAGCGGCTACAGCAAGCTGACGCGCAACCCCCAGATGGTCGAGCAGCTCACCACCAAGCTCGGTGTGCCCGAACGGCTCATCCCGGTGCTCGGCACGCTGCTGCTCGCCGGTGCTCTCGGCACCGTCGCAGGGATCTGGTGGGCTCCGATCGGCATCGCCGCGACCGGATGCTTCGTCCTCTACTTCCTGGGCGCGGTCATCACCCACCTGCGCGCCAAGGACTGGCCGGGTGTCGGCCCGACCGGTGGGCTGATGCTGCTCTCGGCCGCGGCCCTGGTGCTGCGCGTGCTCTCGCTCTAGGTTGCCCGCGCCCCCATCGCCCTGCAGGTCACACGACGATGGGGCGCGTCACCCGCCCGCCCGCGGTCGCCCCGCCCTTCACGGAGGACATGCTCGAGTCGGCCGCGGCCCCTGCTGGTGCGTAGGCTGACGAACCGTGGTCGGTATGGAGACGCTGGGAGAGTTCTTGCGGAGTCGGCGTGCGTCGCTGGAGCCGCCGGCTGTCGGCCTGCCGGGCGGGCAGCGGCGGCGTGTACCCGGCCTGCGGCGCGAGGAGGTTGCCCTCCTGGCCAGCATCAGCCCGGAGTACTACGTGCGCCTGGAGCAGGGGCGTGATGTGAAGCCGTCGGTCGAGGTGCTTGAGGGATTAGCCACGGCGTTCCGGTTGACCGAGGACGAGACGCGGTACCTGATCGGGCTCGCCTACCCGGAACGAGGCTCGCGAGGTTCTGACGCGATCGAGACAGTGGCGCCTGGGACGATCGATCTGATGGAGTCGTGGCCGATGACACCCGCTTACATCACCAGTCCGGGGGCGATGGTCTTGGCCTCGAACGCGGCGGCTCGAGTCCTGTCTCCCTCGTTCGTCCCCGGCGTGAACACCTATGTCGCCCTCTTCTGCGACCCGGCGATGCGCGAGTTCTATGCCGACTGGGATCAGGCGACTGCCAAGGCGGTCGAGCACCTGCGGGCAGCGGCTACCGGAACTGCCGACGGCACACGTCTCGGGCAGCTGATCGACCGCCTTCGCACGCACAGCGACCGCTTCCGCATGCTCTGGGAGCAGCGTGCGGTCCGGAACACCTCGAGCGGGGTCACTCGCTTCCGGCATCCGGAGGCCGGTGCCATCGAGTTGCGCTACGACAAGCTGACACTGGGGGCCTCACATCAGCTGATGGTGGTCTACCACGCCCGCCCGGGCAGCGCTGACGAGTCGGTGCTCCGAACGCTTCTCGGCTCAGCCGCCGCGGAGTAGGTCGAGGTCCCTCAGGGCGAGGGCGGTGGCTGACAAGGTCTGCACGTTGTTCCGCGGTTCCCAGCCCAGAAGGTCTCGCGCCTTGGCGCTGCTGACCCGTCGCACCTTGCCGAGCTCGGTAACCATCCCCTGAAGTCCGGCGTTGCGCCGGGCCGCGAGCCGGATCATTCCATCAGGGAGGACGAAGGACCGGGCGCTCAGACCCCTGCGTCCCACAGCATGGCGGAGGGTCTCGGCCACACGCCGGAAGGGCAGCGGTTCGCCTACCGAGGCCACGAACCGCTCTCCGGCGGCGTCTGGAGCAGTCATCGCGCGTAGGTGCAGGTCGGCGACGTCGCGCACGTCCACCACGGTGGTCGCCAGCCGCGGTACGCCCCGCATGCCCGTGAGCATCTGGGCTGCCAGGCGGGTCGAGGCCGACAGATCGGGAGTCACTGGCGGTCCGAAGATCCCGACCGGGTTGACCACCGAGAGCTCCATCGACCCGCCCTCGCGCTCCATGAAGTCCCATACGGCACGTTCTGCCAGAGCCTTGGACTTGATGTAGGGCGCGATCGGGGCGTCGACGTTGGTCCAGTCCGATTCTGTGAACTCACGGTCGGTCGGTTCATGGCCATAGCCCACGGCAGCGAACGACGAGGTCAGGACCACGCGTTCGACTCCGGCCGCGCGGGCTGCGCTCATGACCCGCAGGGCTCCGTCGCGTGCGGGGCGGATGATCTCGTTCTCGTCGGTGGGAACGGCGACCGGGAACGGCGAGGCGGCGTGAAGCACGTATCGCACGCCGTCGACGGCGTCGGCCCAGCCGTCGTCGGAGGCGAGGTCCGCGCTCACGAACTCGATCTCCGGCGTTGCGCCGAAGTCCCCGGCGTGCTGTACGGCGGCACGCACCTCCTCGGCTCGGCCCGGACTCCGCAACGTCGTCCGCACCTGGTAGCCGTGGGCAAGCAGCTGAGCCAGCAGACGGGCCGCGAGGAATCCGCTCCCCCCAGTGACCAGAACGGGGTCCGTTCCCGAGAAGCCGGTGGGCGAGGTATCGATATCCATGGCTCCACACTTGCTCCCCGGAAGGTGCTCGTCCAGGCCGGGTGGTTCCTAGTACTGGCGGGGACAGGCACCGTGGCGCTCACACCTGGTCGCCCACGCCCCGAGGCTCGGGCTGATCACCGCATGTGCATGTGGAAGGTCGTCCACCCGGTGTCCAGGAGGCCTTGGAGCCGTTCCCAGGCGGTGACGTCCCCGGAGACGACGTCCGGCGCTTCGTCGCCGCTGATCTGCGCGGGTGTGGCTTCGATGATCACGGCGGCGTCGTCGGCGAGGCCGACCTCGACGTGCAGCACGCGGTGGCGGACGCGCACGGTGATCTTCTCGCCGGTGTCTGCGGCGTGGATCCCCACGGTGAGGTCGAAGCCCTTCGCCTTCTCGGCATCGAGCTGGTACCGCCATCCACGGACGGTGTCGGCGACCGACTTGTCGACCGACATGATCGCGCCGTACGCGGCGAGGATCTGGGCAGGGTCCATGGCGCCCTCCAGCTCCAGGGCGCCGGTGAGATACCACGATCGGGCGATCGGGTTGAGCTCCTGGTACCCGCGGGCGCGCAGCGCGGCAGCCTTGACCAGCCGGGCGTCCTCGTTGTCCGGGTCGGCGCGCAGCGCGATCTGGGCGAGCTCGGCGGCGAGCTGGTGGTCGCCGGCGGCATGGTCGGCCTTCGCGGCGTCGAGCACGTCGTCCACGCCGCCCATGAGCTCGGTCAGGCGTGCGGCCTTGTGCGCGGGTGGGGAGGGGAACATGTCGGTGGAGTCACCGGTGAACCAGCTGACCCATCCGGTGAAGAACTCCGGCAGCATCGTGAACGGGGCGCCGTACATGGGCACCGTGTACGGCGGGTCCCACAGCTCCTCGGGAAACTCCTTGAGCGCGTGCTGGAGCTCGACCGGGGTGTACCCCTTGTTGATCAGGCGCACCGCCTGGTCCCACAGGTACTTCGTGGCGTCCACGTACTTGCTGACGTGGCCCGCGATCTCTTCCTTGCCCCGGACGGGCCGGATGTGGGAACCGACCAGCCACTCGGGCCGGACCTGCAGGACCTTGTTCAGGGCCGTGATGTAGTTGTCCGGGATCCGAGGCTTGGAGCCGCGGATCGTGTGCATGTTCGGGATCCCGGTGAAGAACTCGTCGGCGATCGCGATCATGTCGAGCTCCGGCAGGTGCAGGCCGAACTCGCTGATCGCCTCACCACCCGTGTAGAACGCCCTGATCTCGAGCCCGGCGATGGTCAGCGTGGTGTCCTGGGACAGCAGTCTCGTCGGCGGTATGAACCCGGGCGCGCCACCGGCAGGCAGTGTCCCGATGCCGTGGTGGTGCCGGTCCTCTGGGCTGAGGAACGCGCCACCGTAGTACCCGGAGCCCATCGCCTGGCGTGGGAGCAGCTCGCCGAACTCGTTCGCCATCTCCGCGCCGAAGTTCTCCCACGCGTAGATGTCCACCGTGCCGGCCGCCACGTCGGCCGGGTCGACGATCGCCGAGGCGCCGTTGTAGTGGTCGGTGTGGTGGTGGGAGTAGAAGATCGCCTTGATCGGCTTGTCCGAGACCTTCTTGATCTCGCCCGCGACCACCTCGCCGGCAGCGTGGTTGACCCCGGTGTCGTAGACGACCAGGCCCTCAGGGCCCTCGATGACCGTGCTGTTCCCGAGCAGGCCGGCCGGGCAGTAGACGGTCCACACCGGCAGGTCGCCGCACCGGTAGGTGCCCTGCTGCTCCACCGTCAACCGGCGGTGTTCCAAGAAGTAGTCCGGCCACGAACGCTCCACGTCGTACGGATTCGTCATGTCCCCGCCCTCACCGTCTGCGATCGGAAGCTGCGCCGGGATCACTGCGTGCAGCGCCTCGGTCAGTCTGACAAGAAGCCCGGACGACGGCGCGTCGAGCCAGCGGCTGTCATCGTCGAGCAGGGGCGCGATCCACGAACGCGTCGATGCCTGACGCTCGACGGGTCCCGGTGCCCGACAGTGTCGGTGACCCTGGCTACAGTGCGGTGCCATGGACGGAACATGGACGTCTGCCCAGGTCGAGGCGGTCGCACCGGACGCAAAGTCCCTCGCGGCGGGGCGGAAGCTGGTGGCGGTCACGAACTGGTCGAACGACGGGTACGGCGGCGGGGCGGCTCTGCTGTGGGGGGAGTGCGCGGGGTCGGGCAAGAAGCCCTACCAGGTCTGTATCGACCTGGACGAGCCCGCGTACAAGTGCTCCTGCCCGAGCCGTAAGTTCCCGTGCAAGCACGCGCTGGCGCTGTTGCTGCGCTGGAGCGAGGGTGGTGTCTCCGCACAGGCCCAGGCTGCGGCGTTCGCGGACGAGTGGCGCACGGGGCGCACCGCGAAGAAGCAGGCGCGCGAGAACGCGCCGCAGACAGCAGCGCAGCAGGCGGCCGCCCGGCGTCGGGCGGACGAGCGGGCCGGGCGCGCCGCACAGGGCGTGGCGGACCTGGCTCGCTGGCTCGACGACCAGGCCGCAGCGGGCATCGCGACACTCGGCCGGTCCGGCTACCGCGCCTTCGACGACGTCGCGGCGCGGCTCGTGGACGCGCAGGTTCCCGGGCTGGCCGCGGCGGTCCGGCGCTGCGGTTCGGTCGCGGCATCGGGCAGCGGCTGGGAGGAGCGGCTGCTCGCCGAGATCGGGCTGCTGCGCCTGCTCGTCTCCGCGGCCGGCAGGCTCGACGAGCTCCCCGGCCCGCTCGCGGACACCGTGCGCTCCCACCTCGGCCTGGCGCCGTCGTCCGCCGACGTGCTGGCGGGCACGCCCGTCCGGGACACCTGGGAGGTGATCGGACTCCGCGACACCACCGAGGACAAGCTCACCGCCCGCGCCGTGTGGCTGCGCGGCCGGGACACCGGCCGCCCGGCGCTCGTGCTCTCGTTCGCGGCGGGAGGTACCGCGC
Source organism: Myceligenerans cantabricum (assembly GCF_054777735.1). Lineage (NCBI taxonomy): Bacteria > Bacillati > Actinomycetota > Actinomycetes > Micrococcales > Promicromonosporaceae > Myceligenerans > Myceligenerans cantabricum. The sequence continues at coordinate 1,126,589 of NZ_BAAHAJ010000009.1, read as the reverse complement.
TACCGGTGGATCTGGTGCCCGGCACGGCCGTCGAGGCCGACCTCTGCTTCTACCCGGGCGCGCTGCCTTTGCGGGCACTGGTCGGCGAGCGGCACTCCCCGGTGATGCCGCTGGTCGGGGCACCGTCGTCGGTGCTGTCGATCCCGGACGCGTTCGACGAGCTGGCGGGAGCGCTGGGTGGTGATCCCTGGCTGGACCGCTACCCGATGGTGGTGCGTGGCACGCTGCGCGCCGGGTCGCCGTGGCGGCTGGAGGGCGAGGGCGCCGACGTACCGTTCGCGCGGCACGTCCGGCCGTGGGAGCTGCTGGCCGCGGGTGGCGGCCAGGAGTGGCCGGTCGCTGCGGAGTGGACGCCGCACGGGCTGGTCCCGCTCGCGGTCCACGCGGCCGACGGCATGGTCACCGGGGCGGAGGCCCGGGCATGAGCGCGTGGAACCAGATCCTGTCCGCCGCCCTCGTGGGAACGGACCGGCGTCCGTGCGTCCTGCCCGGCGAGACGGACCCGGTGCTCGGCGGTGTGCTGCCGGCCGGCCCGACCGACGCGACGGGTCTGCTGCACGCGGCCGGTGCGGTCGCGCTGGCCGTACGGGCGTCGGCGGGGACTCCCGGCACGACGTACCCGGAAGGAGCCGACGCCGTCGCGGCGGTGTCCGGCGACGCGCCGCCCGCCGAGCGGGACGAGCGCGCGGCGGTGCCCCATTCCGCGTCACGGCGCCTGGCCACGATCCTGTCGGGCTCGCGGTCCGACGAGAACCAGCGCCTGGCCGTGGCCTGGCTGCGCACGGCCGAGGAGACTGGCCGGCGGGTGCCGTACGACCAGCTGCCCGCGCTGCTCGACCTCGCTGCCCGACGGCGCGACGCTCGCGGGCCGGTGCTCACCCTCGGCGGCCCGCGGGCGCGCTGGCTGGCGGCACACGACCTCGAGCGGTGGTCGTGGGTCGCACGTGCCTCCGACGACGAACCCGGCGACCCGATCGACGTGTCCGACCGGTCGGTGTGGGACGACGGCGACGTGCACACCAAGGCTGCCTACCTCGCCGCCCTGCGGGCACAGGACCCGGCCGCGGGCCGTGACCTGCTGCTGGAGTCGTGGGGGCGGCTGCGTGCCACGGACCTCGCGATGCTCGCTCCCGTGGTGCGGGACACGCTGGAGCCGGCGGACGAGGAATGGCTGGAGCGCGCGCTCGACACCGGTGTCCGGGCCCGTGCCGCGGCGGCCGGACTGCTGCTGAGACTGCCCGGCAGCAGGCTCGCGCGGCGGATGCGGGACCGGGTCCGCTCGTGGGTGTCGGACGCCGACGGCGTCCTGCAGGTCACGCTGCCGCACGACCTGGACACGGAGCTGCGGCGTGACGGGATCGTGCGCAAACCGCCGGCCGGGTCCCGGCAGGGGCAACGGGCCTGGTGGTTCGAGCAGGTGGTGGCTGCCGCCCCGCTCGACGCCTGGACTGGGCTCGTCCGTGACCCGGTGGAGCTGCTGCACCGGGAGATCGTGCCGGACCTCGGCGCGGAACTGAGCCGCGGCCTGGTCCGCGCGGCCGCCCGCGAGGAGGACTTCGTGCTGTCCGCACGGCTGGGAACCTACCCGCGCGCCGGCCACGACACCCTCGTGGACCTCGCCCGGACGCTCGACGCAGACGCTGCCGTGATCGTCGCCGTCGCGCTGCTGCGAGCCGGGGACCACCACGTGGCCCGGATCGACGAGGTGCTCGACACGGTGGCCGCGCCCTGGCCGGACGACCTGTCGGACGCCGTCCTCGACTACCTCACCCCGCCGGACGGCAGGCGCAAGCGCAGGCGCGGTGCGAACGGCGTCGCCGCTGCCGCTCGCACCGGGCTGCCCCTGTCCCGGCTGGACCGGGTACGGGAGATCGCGTCCGGCGACCCGAACCACTACCACCTCGGAGAGCTCGCCGAGCACCTGGAGACCCGCGCGGCGATGCGCGCCGAGCTGCACGCCACCACGGCGACACCGGCACCGATGTCCTGACCTCACCCTCCGGAACGACGAACACCACCCCAAGGAGCACCAGTGACCCTGACCGACACCGCACCCGCCGTGATGCGGCCGCACGCCGAGGACGTCTACGCCCACGAGCTGGCACTCCTCGCGGAACAGGACGACAGGCAGCGCCCGCCCGGCTGGCGCCTGTCCCCGCAGGCGGTGGTGACCTACCTGCTCGGCGACGGGGACAGGATCACGCCGAAGTACATCGGTGCGCGGCGGCTCATGGAGGTCGCGGTCGCGACCCTGGCGACCGACCGCTCGCTGCTCCTGATCGGCGTCCCCGGCACGGCGAAGACGTGGGTGTCGGAGCACCTCGCGGCCGCGGTCAGCGGCGACTCGACCCTCCTCGTGCAGGGCACCGCCGGCACGCCCGAGGAGGCGATCCGGTACGGCTGGAACTACGCGAAGCTGCTCGCCGAGGGGCCGTCCCCGGCGGCCGTCGTGCCGAGCCCGATGATGCGCGCGATGGAGACCGGCGCCGTCGCCCGCGTCGAGGAGCTGACCCGCATCCCGTCGGACGTGCAGGACACGCTCATCACCATCCTGTCCGAGAAGAACCTGCCGATTCCCGAGCTCGGCACCGAGGTGCAGGCGGCCAAGGGCTTCACCGTCATCGCGACGGCGAACGACCGCGACCGCGGCGTCAACGAGCTGTCCAGCGCACTGCGCCGCCGCTTCAACACCGTGGTGCTGCCCGTCCCGGGCAGCGTGGACGAGGAGGTCGACATCGTCTCGCGCCGCGTCGCGTCGCTCGGCCGCGCGCTGGAGATCCCTGCCGTCGAGGACACCGCGACCGAGATCCGCCGCGTCGTGACCGTGTTCCGCGAGCTGCGCGACGGCGTGACCGCGGACGGCCGGACGAAGGTGAAGACACCGTCGGGCACGATGTCGGTCGCGGAGGCGATCTCCGTGGTCACGGCGGGCATGACGCTCGCGGCGCACTTCGGCGACGGCGTGCTGCGCCCGGCCGACGTCGCGTCGGGCATCCGTGGCGCCGTCGTCCGCGACCCGGCCGCCGACGGGCCGGTCTGGCGGGAGTACCTGGAGACGGTCGCGCGCGAGCGCGACGGCTGGCACGCCTTCTACGTCGCCGCCCGGGAGCAGGGATGACGTCCCCGGCGACGACATCCCCGGCAGCCGGGTCCGCGGCCACCGGCGGCAGCCGGGTCGAGGTGCTCGGCATCCGCCACCACGGCCCGGGGTCGGCCCGCTCGGTGGTCCGGGCGCTGGAGGCCGTGCGGCCCGACATCGTGCTCATCGAGGGCCCGCCCGAGGCCGACGACGTCGCGGCGCTCGCGGGTGACCCCCACCTCGTGCCGCCCGTCGCGCTGCTCGCACACGCCCCGGTGCCGAAGGCTCCCAGGGCGGCGTCCGGCGGCGGGGCGGACAGGTCCGGCGCGGCACCGGAACCGCAGCGCCCGCGAGCGGCGTTCTGGCCGTTCGCCGTCTTCTCCCCGGAATGGCAGGCACTGCGATGGGCCACCGGGAACGACGTCCCCGTGCGGTTCGTCGACCTGCCCGCCGCCGCCCATCTCGCCCTGGACATCGGCCACGACACGCCGCTGGACGGGTCGGAGGGCCGGCGGGGCGACGGCGCGGGCGACGACGGTCCCGCCGTCGCCGGCCCGGGCGGCGAGGTACCGGCCGACGACAGCCCCGCCGATGGCAGCCCTGCCGATGGCAGCCCTGCCCACGACACTCCCGCCGACGACGTGCCCGCGCCGCTGCACGAGGACCCGCTCGCCCGCCTCGCGGCCGCGGCCGGGTACGGCGACGCGGAGCGCTGGTGGGAGGACCTGGTCGAGCACCGCACGGGCGACCTCGCGGTGTTCGAGGCCGTCGCCGAGGCCATGGCCGCGCTCCGCGAGGACGAGACGGTCCGCCGCCGCGACGCCCTGCGCGAGGCTCACATGCGGCTGCGCCTGCGCGCCGCGATGAAGGACGGCGCCGAACGCATCGTCGTCGTCTGCGGCGCCTGGCACGTGCCCGCCCTGACCGGAAAGCTCCCGCCCGCCGCCCAGGACACCGCGCTGCTGCGCCCGTTCCTCAAGGAGCTCAGGGACGCGGGACTCGCGAAGGCCACCGTCACCTGGGTGCCGTGGTCCCACGGCCGGCTCGCCACCCGCACGGGCTACGGCGCCGGCGTCACCTCGCCGGGCTGGTACCACCACATGTTCACGGCGACCGACCGCCCCGTGGAACGGTGGCTCACCCATGCCGGCAACCTCCTGCGGGACGAGGGCCTCCCGGTCTCTTCCGCCCACCTCATCGAGGGCGTCCGCCTCGCCGACACGCTCGCCGCGCTGCGCGGCCGGCCGGCGACGGGCCTCGACGAGGCCACCGAGGCGATCCGTTCCGTCCTGGTCGACGGCGACGACGTGCGCCTCACGCTGGTCCGTGACCGCCTGGAGGTCGGCGAGCGGCTCGGCGAGGTCCCGCCGGAGGCACCCGCCGGCCCGCTCGAACACGATCTCGCCGCCCGCACCAAGACCCTGCGCCTGCCACGCCAGGCGCTGGCCAAGCAGCTGGATCTCGACCTGCGCAAGCCCACCGACCTGGAGCGCAGCCGCCTGCTGCACCAGCTCACGCTCCTCGGCGTCGCGTGGGGGCAGCAGGTCGACACGTCCGGCAAGGGCACCTTCAAGGAGGGATGGGAGGTGACGTGGGACCCGGGGCTCGCGGTCGACCTCGTCGCGGCCGGGGTGCACGGCACCACGGTCGCGGACGCGGCGTCGGGCAAAGTGCTGCACGACGCCGCCCGCACCGACCTGCCGGGCATCGCGCGCCTGGTGGAGGGCGCGCTGCTGGCGGACCTGTCCGCCGCCCTGCCACCCCTGCTGGACACGTTGCGCGACCAGGCCGCGCTCGGCCACGACACCGACGCCCTGCTCGACGCGATCCCGGCCCTGGCCCGCACCCTGCGGTACGGCGACGTGCGCGGGACGTCGCCGGGCGCACTCGGCATCGTGCTGACCGGCCTGGTCACCCGGGCCCGCACGGCGCTGCCCGCCGCCGTCGTCGCCCTCGACGACGCCGCCGCGGGGGCGCTGGTCCCGCGGCTGCGCGAGGTCTCGGTGGCGGTGTCGCTGCTCAGCCGGAACGACGCGGTGGACGCCCGGCGCGACGGAGCGGCGGCGCCGTCGTCGGGCGACGACACGGCCGGGGACCTCCGCGGCGAGTGGCTCGCCGGGCTTGCCCGGCTGGCCGACCGCGACGACCTGCACGGCCTCGTCGCCGGCTGGATCGCCCGCGTGCTCCGTGACGAGCAGGTGGCGACCTCCGAGCAGACGCAGTCCCGCCTGTCGCGGTTCCTCAGCGCAGGCACGCCCACCGGCACGGCAGCCGCGTTCGTCGAAGGGTTCGTCGGATCCTCCGGACTGATCCTCGTACACGACGCCGCGCTGCTCGCGCTCGTCGACCGTTGGCTGTCGGGTCTGTCCGGCGACGCGTTCGTGCAGGTGCTGCCCCTGCTGCGGCGCTCGTTCGCGAGGTTCGACGCGCCCGAGCGGCGCGCCGTCGGAGAGCGGATCGCCGGGCGCGACGGTCTCGGCGAGCACACCGCCCTGGCGCTGCACGCGGAGCGGGTCGCCCGGGTGCTGCCCGTCCTCGCCACCATCCTGGAGAAGAAATGATGAACGGACCGGACGAACCCGGCGGCAACGGCCTCGGCGAGACGACCGAGCGGCTGCGCCGCTGGCGTCTCGTGCTCGGCGGCGGCCAGGGGGACGGCACGGGCTGCCGACTCTCGGGCCGGGACGCCGCGATGGACGGCGCGCTCGCCGCCCTCTACCAGGCGGGCGAGGACGGTGCGCAGGGTGCGGGCGGCGAGGCGGGGGAGCGTTCCGCCGGCCTGGGCTCCTCGGCCCCGAAGGTCGCCCGCTGGCTGGACGACGTGCGGGAGTACTTCCCGTCGACGGTCGTCCAGGTCATGCAGGCCGACGCGATCGAGCGCCTCGACCTGCACCGGCTCCTGCTCGAACCCGAGATGCTGGAGGCGGTCCAGCCGGACGTGCACCTCGTGGGCACCCTGCTGTCCCTGAAGAACGCGCTGCCCGAGAAGGCGCGCGCCACAGCCCGCGCCGTCGTGCAGAAGGTGGTCGCGGAGCTCGAGGCGAAGCTCGCGCAACGCACCCGGTCCGCGGTGAAGGGCGCGATCGACCGGTCTGCACGGATCTCCCGGCCCCGGCACCACGAGATCGACTGGAACCGCACCATCCGCGCCAACCTCAAGCACTACCAGGAGGAATACCGCACCGTCGTCCCCGAGCGGCTCATCGGCTACGGCCGCGCACAGCGTGGGGTGCAGCGGGACGTGGTGCTGTGCATCGACCAGTCGGGCTCGATGGCAGCCTCGGTCGTGTACGCGGGGGTGTTCGGTGCGGTGCTCGCCTCGATGGGAACACTGCGGACATCGCTCGTCGTGTTCGACACCAGCGTCGTCGACCTCACGGACCAGCTCGACGACCCCGTCGAGGTTCTGTTCGGCACGCAGCTCGGCGGTGGTACCGACATCAACCGGGCACTGGCCTACAGCGAGGGTCTGGTCACCCGTCCGGCGGACTCGATCGTCGTGCTCATCAGCGACCTGTACGAGGGCGGCGTCCGCGAGGAGATGCTGCAGCGCGTGGCCCGCATGACCGCCGCCGGTGTGCAGGTCGTCGTGCTGCTCGCGCTGAGCGACGAGGGCGCGCCGTCGTACGATCGCACGAACGCGGCGGCGCTCGCCGAGCTCGGCGTCCCCGCCTTCGCCTGTACGCCGGACATCTTCCCGGACGTCATGGCGGCGGCGATCGAACGCCGCAGCCTGGCGCCCTTCGTCCCGGCCCCGGACGACGGGCCGGTGCGGTGAGTGCTCGCGTCGCCGGCAGCACGGCGCGACCAGATCACGATCATCGAGTCCGCTTCCAGGAGAGAGGGGGCCTGACATGTTGACCCAGGTTGCCGAAGGGGTGCACCTCCATCAGAGCGAGCTGCTCCGGAACAACGCCGTGGTCGTGCGGGGCTCGGCGGGCGTGCTGCTCGTCGACCCCGGGCTCACCGGTGCCGAGATGACCTGCCTCGCGAAGGATCTCGGCGAGCTGGGCCAGCCGGTGGTCGCCGGGTTCGCGACGCACCCCGACTGGGACCACGTGCTCTGGCATCCCGCGCTCGGCGGCGCGCCCCGCTTCGGGACGCCCCGCTGCGCGGAGCTCGTGTGCGAGCTGCGCGCGAGACCGGACTGGAGGGCCCGGGCCGCCCAGGGGCTGCCGGAGGAGATCGCCGACGACGTGCCCCTCGACCTGTTCGGCCTCCTCACCCCTCTGCCCGCCGGGGCGGCCGAGGTCCCGTGGGACGGCCCTCGGGTCCGGGTCATCGAGCACCCCGCCCACTCTCCGGGCCACGCGGCGCTGCTGGTCCAGGACCGCGGCGTGCTCATCGCGGGCGACATGCTCTCCGACGTCTTCGTCCCGATGCTCGACGACGTCGACAGCACCCGCGACCCGGTCGAGGAGTACCTCGCCGGGCTGCGGGTGCTCGAGGGCGTCGCGCCGGACGTCGACGTCGTCGTCCCGGGGCACGGGGCGGTGGGCGAGGGGGCGCAGGTGCGCGCACGGATCGACCAGGACCGCGCCTACCTGCACGCCCTGCGCGACGGACGCGCCCCCGACGATCCCCGCATCACCTCGGCCGAGCCCGGCTGGGAGTGGGTGGCCGACATCCACGCCGGCCAGGCCGCCGGCCTCGCGCGGAGACGTGAACGCGACAGAGACGTCACGTAGCGGCACGACGGGGGCGAGAGCCCTGCCGCACTCGCCCCTGGTGTGCGTCCGGGACCGGTTCCCACGCGAACCGTCCGGGATCGACGACCCGGCGACGCCGACCGCCGCGGACCGCGAAGCCACGCTCACGGCCAGGACACGGTTCCGAAGGCGCGACCCACGGCGCCCGCCCCGAGGCATGATGGCGGCATGAGTCGCCCGACCACGCCGAGCACCGCCTATCTCGACCACCTCGCCGACGAGACCTCCACACGCCGCGCGGCACTGGCCGGCACCACGCAGCCTGACGTTGTGCAGTCCGGCACCGCGCAGTCCGGCACCGCGCAGTCCGGAGCCGCGACCGACGCCACGCTTGACGCCGCGAGCGACCGCGGCGCCCCCTCCGCGCTGGTCACCGCGGCCGAACGGGCCGCCGACCGGCTGGAGCCCGACCTGGCCGAGATCGTGCGCCGCCTGCACGACGATCCCGAGCCCGCTTTCGAGGAGCACCGGAGTGCGGCGACCCTGGTCGAGATCCTCGCCCGGCACGGCGTGACGGCCGAGCTGGGGGCGTACGGCGTGCCGACAGCATTCCGGGCGGAGCTCTCGACGACACCGAGCGGCCGGGCCGAGCGCTCGACGGGCGACCCCGCCGGCGACGGAGCTGACCACGACGGACCGACGATCGCGATCTGCGCCGAGTACGACGCGCTGCCCGGCATCGGGCATGCCTGCGGGCACAATGTCATCGCCGCCTCGGGGGTCGGCGCGTTCCTCGCCCTGCGCGAGGCCCTGTCGTCCGCGCACACGTCGTCCGCGCTCACGGACGGCCGCCCGGCCGGCGGTGTGCCGAGCGGACGCGTCGTCCTGCTCGGCACTCCCGCCGAGGAGGGGCACTCGGGCAAGGAGGTGCTTGCCCGCAACGGTGCGCTGGAGGGGATCGACGCCGCGATCATGGTGCACCCGTACGGGCACGACGTCGCCGACCAGGTGTGGCTCGGCCGTCGTCTGCTCACCTGGACGTTCACCGGGCGTCCCGCGCACGCCTCCGCGCAGCCGTACATGGGGCGCAACGCGCTGGACGCCGCGAACCTCGCCTACCAGGGCATCGGCCTGCTGCGGCAGCAGCTCCCGCCGGTGGACCGCGTGCACGCGACGATCGCTGAGGGCGGCACCCGGCCGAGCATCGTCCCGGAGCGCGCCGTCATGCACCTGTACGCGCGGTCCAAGTACCCGGACACGCTGCGCGACCTGTCAGGACGCCTGGACGACATCGCGCGCGGCGCCGCCCTCATGACCGGTACCGACGTCGAGATCTCCTGGGACGACGGCGCCCACCCCAGCCTTCCAGTGCGCACCAACGACCACCTGACCGACCGCTGGGTCGCCGCCCAGCGCCGCCGCGGCCGCGACCCGCTGCCGGCCGGCGTGCTCTCGGAGACCCTGGCCGCGTCCACCGACTTCGGGAACTTCTCGTTCCGCGTCCCCGGGATCCATCCGCTGGTGCGGGTCTCGGCGCCGGACGTGGCGCTGCACACCGCCGAGTTCGCCGCGGCCGCCGCGACCCCGGCTGCCGTCTCCGCGGCGGTGGACGGAGCGGCGGGCCTCGCGGCCACGGCGCTGGACTACCTGTGCGACGCCGCGCTCCGGGCCGCCGTGCACGACGAGTTCGCTCGGCAGGGCGGCGCGATCGACGTCGAGCGGTACTTCGCCGCGGAGTCGTGAACCCTTGTCCCGGGTGGCGAAGACTGGGACCGCCTCTCGAACCTCACCGGACGGCCGGCGCTCTTCCCTCCGGTCCGGTCCCTCCGGTCCGGCAGTCCCGCGTGACGGCCGGATGCCCAGGTTAATCGTTAAACCGACTATCGCCCCGGATGGCTCGCCGCCATGATGTTAGCGCTCACACATCAGACTGCAGAGAACAAGGAGCGAAGGATGAAGAAGTCCATCGCAAGTCTTGCACTGGGGCTCGTCACGGCCCTGGTGCTGGCCGCGGCGCCGGGGGTGGCGCCCGAGGTCGCGCCGGCCGCTGCGGCGAGCAGCAACCTGCTCACGAACGGTGATCTGGAGAACGGCACGACCGGCTGGTCGGCCTTCGGTGCCGGGACGGCGACGTCCAGCACGAACCCCGTCCATGGGGGAGGGCGCTCCCTCTCGTACACCGGCCGCACGTCGTCGTGGAACGGCCCTGCCCAGAACGTGACCTCCGTGCTCACGAACAACGCCAGCCATACGGCGAGCGTCTGGGTGCGGTCGCAGAGCGGGAGCCCGACCGGCAAGGTCACTCTGAGCCTCACCGCCGGCGGTACGACGAACTACGTCACGCTGGCGCAGGGGGCGGTGAGCTCGTCCGGCTGGACGCAGCTGACCGGCACCACCGACGTGTCCTGGACCGGGACGCTGTCGTCCGCCACGTTCTACGTGGAGACGGCCGAGGGCACCGACAGCCTCTTCGTCGACGACGCCTCGCTGGTGAGCGAGTCGGCCGCGGCGTGCGACCTGCCGTCGAACTACAGCTGGACCTCGACCGACGCCCTGGCGACCCCCAAGTCGGGCTGGGCCTCGCTCAAGGACTTCACCACGGCTCCGTACAACGGCCAGCACCTCGTCTACGCGACGACCCACGACTACGGCTCGTCCTGGGGCTCCATGAACTTCAGCCTGTTCAGCAACTGGTCGGACATGGGTGGGGCCTCGCAGAACACCATGTCGTCCAGCACGGTGGCTCCGTCGCTCTTCTACTTCGCCCCGCGTGACATCTGGGTCCTCGCCTACCAGTGGGGTCCTTCCCCGTTCATGTACCGGACGTCGAACGACCCGACGAACCCGAACGGCTGGTCGTCCGCGAGCCCGCTGTTCACCGGGTCGATCTCCGACTCCAACACCGGACCGATCGACCAGGCCGTCATCGGCGACGGCAGCAACATGTACCTCTTCTTCGCCGGGGACAACGGGAGGATCTACCGGGCCAGCATGCCGATCGGGAACTTCCCGGGGAACTTCGGCAGCTCGTCGACCGTCGTCATGAGCGACAGCACGAACAACCTTTTCGAGGGCGTCCAGGTCTACAAGCTCCAGGGTCAGAACAAGTACCTGATGATCGTCGAGGCGATCGGCGCCAACGGACGGTACTTCCGCTCGTTCACGGCGAACAGCCTCAACGGTTCGTGGACGCCGCAGGCCGCGACGGAGAGCAACCCGTTCGCCGGCAGGGCCAACAGCGGAGCCACGTGGACCAACGACATCAGCCACGGCGAGCTCCTGCGCACCAGCGCCGACCAGACCATGACGATCGACCCCTGCAACCTGCAGCTGCTGTACCAGGGCCGCGACCCCAGCTCCGGCGGGGACTACGGCCTGCTCCCGTACCGGCCGGGTCTGCTCACGCTCCGGCGCTAGCGGAGATGTCCAGGGTTCCGGCCCGGTGACCGCGGCTCGGGCCCGGGTCGCCGGATGACGAAGGCCTCCGGCCGTGAGGTGAAGCTGTCGAGGAGATGCTTCACCACGCTGCCGGAGGCCTTCGTGCCGCACGCCGAGGCCATGCCGGCCCTGCGGCGCCGCAGCGAGTGCGTGCCCGGGGAGGGAGGACCGCAGCCGGGGGTGCTCCGGGGTGAACTGCCGGGTGAAACGGACCGGGGCCCATTGTGGCGCGGTTCTGCGCGTCCTAGGTTCGCGGCATGTCGACCCTGTTCGCGCTGTGGACCATCTCCTGGCGCTGGTGGCGGAACCTCCTGACGCCCTCGCACCGGCTCCTGCCGGACGCCCCGGCCCTCGACCGGCTCGCGAGGTTCCGCGGCTGGGGCGGCCTGGTGCTGCTCGCCCTGCCGTTCTTCGCGGGTGCGGAACGCCTCACCTCGGTCGGAGACGGCGCCCAGCGCCTCGACGCCTGGGCCCAGCAGCCGACGTTCGAGGCGCTGGGCGCCGGGGACTCGCTCCTGATCGTCGCCCTCACGGTGCCGCTCGCCTGGCTGGTCTCCGCGCTGCTGATCGCCGTCGCCCGGCCGGGGTACCGCTGGGCGCTGGTCCGCAGCCTGTGGGTGGTGCACCGGGCCATCGCCACGGTGCTCGTCGGCCTGGTGGCCGCCGCGGCCACGCCGTTCGTCATCTTCTGGGTGCTGCAGCGCGACTACCTCGACGGGGTCGACGGGGACGCCCTGTTCCTCGCCCAGCTCGGGACCGTCGCCCTGACGGTCGTCGCGCTGCTCGGCGGGGTGTGCGTGCTGGTCTGGTTCGTCGTCGCCCTCGTCTCCGGCCTGCCCGCGATCGTCCCCGAGTTCTACCGGTCGGTCGACGCGCACCCGACCATGCGGCCGCTCATGGCGATCGGCTACTTCACGATCGCGATCCTGCTCCAGGTGCCCGGCCTCCCGACCCCGGGCCTCGGCGGGCTGATCGTGGTGCACACGGCCGAGCCGGCGGCGCCCGAGCCGGCCCAGGACTGGGTCTGGTTCGCGGTGACCTTCGGTGCCGCCGTGCTCGGGCTCGGGCTGGCGGTCCTGGAGCTCCACCTCCTGCGGACCCGGCACGGCTTCGGGCTGCGGACGCCGGTGGACGCGGCCGTGGCGGGCGCCGACCTCACCGAGGTGGACGACCGCGTCGTGTGACGCCGCCGAGCACCGCCCGCTACGCACCGCCCGCAACGCACCGCCCGCCGAGCGCCGGGGCTCAGAGGCTGCGCGGGGAGGCGGTGACGGACCGGATCGACTCCTCCAGGATGTCCACGCCCGCGTGGAGATCGTCCTCGCTGATCGTCAGGGGAGGGGCGATCCGGAAGATCCCGCCCATCCCGGGGAGCTGGACGATGTTCATGTGCAGGCCCCGGTCGAGGCAGGCCGAGGTGACCGCCTTGCCGAGCTCGTCGGCAGGGGCCTTGCTCTTCTTGTCCCGCACGAGCTCGATGCCCTGCAGGAGGCCGCGGCCGCGCACGTCGCCCACGACCTCGGACTTGTCCCGCAGGGTCTGCAGGCGTTCGGTGAGCTGCCCGCCCAGCCGTGCGGCACGCTCGACCAGGCCGTCCCGCTGGATGACGTCGAGCACGGTCAGCGCGACCGACGCGGCCAGCGGGTCGGAGACGTGCGTGGTGTAGAAGAGGAAGTTCCGGTCGTGGCACACTTCCTCGATCTCGGCGCTCGTGACGACGGCGGCGACCGGCAGCCCGGCCCCGAGCGTCTTCGACAGGGTCAGGATGTCCGGGGCGACGCCGTCCCGCTCGAACGCGTACAGGGTCCCGGTGCGGCCCAGGCCGGTCTGCGCCTCGTCGAGGACGAGCAGCATGCCGCGCTCCTCGCACATCTCCTTGAGGCGCCGCAGGTATCCGGGCGGCAGGTCGATGATCCCTCCGGAGGACAGGATCGGCTCCACGAGGCAGGCGGCGAGGCTCCCGGCGGACTGCTGGTCGACGAGCGCGAAGCCGTACTCGAGCTCGGCCTCCCAGTCGTACGCCCCGTCCGGCGTCCGGAACGGCGATCGGTAGGCGTTCGGCGAGGGCAGGGCGAAGTTGCCCGGCGTCGGAGGGCCGTAGCCGTGGCGGCCGGCGGAGAAGGTCGCGGACGCCGACCCCTGGGTCATGCCGTGCCACGACCTGTCGAAAGAGACGATCTCGTAGCGGCCGGTGCGGAGCTTGGCCATCTTCAGCGCGGCCTCGTTCGCCTCGGCGCCGGTGGTGAGCAGGAGGGTCTTGCTCAGTGTGGCGGGCAGGGTCGACGCGAGCCGGTCCGCCAGCTCCAGCACGGGGGCGCTGAGCATGCCGCTGAAGAGATGGTCCAGCGACGCGACCGCGGAGGACACCGTCGAGACGATGTCCGGGTGCGCGTGGCCGAGGATGGAGCTCATCTGTCCCGACGTGAAGTCCAGGATCCGCCGGCCCTCGTGGTCGAACATGTACGCGCCCGCGGCGCGCTCGATCAGCCGCGGGGAGAAGCTCGGTCCGTAGCGGACCAGGAGCCGGTCGGCCTCGGCCAGGAAATTCGTGTCCATCGCAGTCCCTCTCTGTCGCCCTGCCGTGTCGCCCCTGCCACGCTGCCCCGCGTGCCGCCCCGCACAGTCTCCCCGACGTGCGGGCCACCACCGGCCTGCCGGCCGCCGCCGGTCACAGGCCTTCGGTCACAGGCCCTCCGCCGTGCGGGCCAGGACGCCGGCGAGCTCGGCGGGCCTCGTGAGCATCGGCCAGTGGCCGGAGTCGAGGTCGACGTAGTCGAGGTGCCGGGCCCTCGCGAGCTCGGGCATCTCGCCGGCCTCGAGCCACTTCTGGGCCTGGGCGGGCGTGAACTCGGGGCACACGAGCGTGACCGGGACACCGAACCGGCGCTCGTCGGTGAGGTGGACCACGCCGCGCGACACCCCCGCGGGGACAGGCACGGCCTTCGCCGTGAACGACTGCCGGGCCCGCTCGTCGAGGTCGGCGGAGTCCGGCCCCTCGAACGCGCTCCAGCCCGGGAAGGCCATGACACCGTCCTCGACCTCGAAGAAGTCCGCGTACGGCTCGCCGTCGTTCCCGGGCATGCCGCCGACGAGGGCGACGCCGGCGACGGCGTCGGGGCGTGCGTCCGCGGCGAGCCACGCCAGGGTGCAGGCCGCGGAATGGCCCACGACCAAGGGCTTGTCGGCGGCGGCCACGGCCGCCAGCACGGCGGCGACCTGGTCGTCGAGGGTGGCCGACACCGACCCGTCACCCTGCCCGGGCAGCGCGACCGGGACCCCGCGATGACCGAGCGCCTCCAGCTCCGGTACGACGTCGTCCCAGGCGGACGGGTCCAGCCAGAGCCCTCCGACGAGCAGCATGTCCATGATCGCGTCCCTGTCTCTCGCATGACCGGCCCGGCGCGGTGCCGGACGAGCCCACCGTACGAGGGGTCACTGACATCCTGCGCTCCCGCCGCCGCGCCCGGTCCCGGGCGGGACCGGGCGGGATTGAGCAATCGGTCCCGCGGTGCAACAGTGGCACGCAGGAGGCGATCACATGCCCGACTCGCTCGCCGTCGAGGCCCGCGGCCTCGTCAAGCACTTCACCACCCGGAAGTCCGTCACCAAGGCCGTCGACGGGATCGACCTCTCGATCGCCGAGGGCAGCGTCCTCGGCCTGCTCGGCCCCAACGGGGCCGGCAAGACCACGGTGGTCCGCATGCTCGCCACGCTGCTGCGCCCCGACGCCGGCACCGCCACCGTGCTCGGGCACGACGTCGTGCGCGACGCCGACGCGGTGCGCTCCGCCGTCGGGCTCACGGGCCAGTACGCGTCCGTGGACGAGGACCTGACCGGGACTGAGAACCTCGTCATGCTCGCCCGCCTGTACGGGTTCACGCCCGCCGCGGCCCGCCGTCGGACGCAGGGACTTCTGGAGGCGTTCGACCTGGCCGACGCCGGGGCCCGGCAGGTCAAGACCTACTCGGGCGGCATGCACCGGCGCATCGACCTCGCGGCGTCGCTCGTGCTCGCGCCGCGCGTGCTGTTCCTCGACGAGCCGACCACCGGCCTGGACCCGCGCAGCCGCAACCAGGTGTGGGACATCGTCCGCGTCCTCGTGGACGACGGCACCACCGTGCTGCTGACCACCCAGTACCTCGACGAGGCGGACCAGCTCGCGGACCGCATCGCCGTCGTCGACCACGGGCGCTCCATCGCCGAGGGCACCGCGAGCGAGCTCAAGCGGTCCGTGGGGGAGGGCGCGGTGCACCTGCGCGTCGCCGAGGTCTCCGACCGCGCCGAGGCCGCCGAGATCACCGAGCGGGTGCTCGGTACGGAGGTCTCCACCGGCTCCGACCCGCACGCGCTCTCGGCCCGCGTCCCCGACGACGGCTCCGACGCCGTGTCCCGCCTGCTCCCCGCCCTCGCCGCGGCCGGCATCGCCGTCCCCGAGCTCAGCCTGGGCCAGCCCAGCCTCGACGAGGTGTTCCTCGCCCTGACCGGCGAGCCGCTGCCCGACGACGGCGAGCCCGGCGCGGACGGGGATCCCGTGCGGCCAGGTGCGCGCGAGACGACGGAGAACGCCTGATGACCACCACCCTGCGCGACGCCGTCGCCCTCACCGAGCGCCCCGCCCGCCCCTCGCCCGTGTCGACCACGCTGACGTTCGGTCGGCGGGCGCTGCTGAAGATCAAGCACGTCCCCGAGCAGCTGTTCGACGTGCTGGCCTCGCCCATCATCTTCACGCTGATGTTCACGTACCTGTTCGGCGGCGCGCTCGCGGGCTCCACGCAGGCATACATCCAGTTCCTGCTGCCCGGGATCCTGGTGCAGACCATCCTGTTCGTGACCATCTACACCGGCTACACCCTCAACTCGGACATCTCCAAGGGGGTGTTCGACCGGTTCCGCTCGCTGCCGATCTGGCGCCCGTCGCCCGTGGTCGGCGCGCTGCTGGGCGACACCGTGCGCTACACGATCGCCTCGGTCATCACGATCACGCTGGGACTGATCCTCGGTTTCCGGCCCGACGGCGGCGTCGGTGGCGTGCTCGTCGGGGTGCTGCTCCTGCTGGTGTTCGCCTTCGCGCTGAGCTGGACCTTCATCATCCTGGGCCTGCTGGTGCGCTCGCCGAACGCCGTCATGGGCGTGTCGATGCTCGTGCTCATGCCCCTCACGTTCGCCTCGAACGTGTTCGTGGACCCGGCCACGATGCCCGCGGGCCTGCGCGCGTTCGTGGACGTCAACCCGGTCAGCCACCTCGTCACCGCGGTGCGCAGCGTCATGGCCGGCACCCCGGACACGACGGAGATCGTCTGGGTGCTGATCGCGTCGGTGGTCATGACGGCCGTCCTGGGCCCGCTCGCGATGCGGATCTACCGCAACAAGTCCTGACAGGCCGTCCCGCCGGGGCCGGCCCCCACCGCGTCGACCTGGACGATCACGGGCACGGCGTGGCGCTCCGGGGTGTCCACACGCTAGCGTCTGGACCCCGGGTACCCGTGCTGGCCGCGCGTCGCCGGACTGTCGTCCCATCCATCCCTTCCCCGAGGAGTCGGCATGCCGTCAGACGATGTGCAGCAGGAGTTCCAGATCGACGTGCCGGACGAGATGGAGACCGGGGTCCCCGCCGACTTCGCCTCCGTGTGGCACACGCCGACCTCGTTCGTGCTCGATTTCATCGCGGTGAAGCAGCCACCGAGCCCGTCGACCGACCCGGACACGGGGGAGGTCCGCAACGTGGTGGTGCCGGGGAAGGTCGCGTCGCGTGTGCGGATACCGCCGCAGCAGGTGTTCGAGCTGGCGAAAGCCCTGACCATGCAGCTGGACGCCTGGGAGAAGGAGACCTCCGGAACGAAGCGGCCGAGCGATCAATAGTTCGTTCGGATGGCGGCGGAATTCTTGTTGAAGTTCGGCTCAGGTAATGCCGGGTGAATGGCCCCAGAAAATTGTCTTCATCTGTTCCGTTCGCCATGCGTACGGCGTAGGATGCGGCGTATCGCCACGCCGAGGTGGTGGTATCCAGGGCCGGCCGGGGGGTCGGACGGTCCACGGGAAAGTCGGTGAGACTCCGGCGAGCGCGTGAACAGGGGCGATGTCAAGTGAACATTTCGAAGCAAGTTTCCGGACCAGGTTCCATCCTGGTCGAGGAAAAGACCGAGGCAACTCTCGTGAAGATGTCCGGCGAGATCGATATCTCGCTGCGGAGCCAGACCGGAGCAGCGTTGCAGCAGGTTCTCGATCGCTGCTGCCCGGTCGTCGTGGACACGTCCGGCGTGACGTTCATGGACTCGACAGGAGCCGCGTTCCTGGCGGAGCTGCGGATGTCCGGGTCTGCGGACGGTATCCGTGTCAGCCTCGCGGAGCCGTCGATGGTCGTACGGAACCTGCTCGAGATGCTCGGTGTCGACGTGATGTTCAGCGACGGGCCGGCCCGGCTGGCGGTCCCGACCGGCTGACGCGCGCGCAGCCCGACGGCCGCGCAGCCTGACGGGCGCCGGGTCGTGCGCGCTGAACCCGGCCCGGCACCCCTTCAGTCGTCCTGCCGCTGCTGGACGTCGGCCGCGAGCGCCGCCGCACCCACGATCCCGGCCGCGTTGCGCAGGTGTGCGGCGACGATCGGCGCCCGCAGGTGGAGCCGCGGCAGGAACTTGTCGTGCTTCTTGCTCACGCCGCCGCCGACCACGATCAGGTCGGGGGAGAACAGGTCCTCCACGACTCCGTAGTAGCGCTGGAGCCGTTCCGCCCACTCGTCCCAGGAGAGGTCGTGGCGCTCGCGGGCGGACTCGGCGGCGCGCTTCTCGGCGTCGTGCCCGTCGATCTCGAGGTGGCCGAGCTCGGTGTTGGGCAGGAGCGTGCCGTCGACGAAGAGGGCGGACCCGATGCCGGTGCCGAGGGTGCTGACGAGGACGACGCCCTCGGACTCGCGGGCGGCACCGTAGCGGACCTCGGCCACGCCGGCGGCGTCGGCGTCGTTCACGGCGATGGTGTGGCGTCCGGTGACGCGGTGCACGAGGGCGGGCACGTCGACGCCGGCCCAGGACTCGTCGAGGTTCGCGATGAACCGCACCACGCCGTGGTGGATCGGTGCCGGGAAGGCGACGCCGATGGGGGCGTCGTCGGGCAGGTCGTATCCGTCGACGAGCTCGTCGATCACCTCCGCGACCGCTTCCGGGGTGGAGGGGTCGGGGGTGGGGATCCGGGTGCGCTCCTCGGCGAACTCCCCGGCTGCCAGGTCGACGGGGGCGCCCTTGATGCCCGAGCCGCCGACGTCGATGCCGAACGCGATCTTCATGGTCATGCTTCCGGGATTCTCCGCTTCATCAGGGCGTCCTTCTGTCAGGATCGTCTCATGAGCGGCGACGAGCAGTACTGGTACAACACGAGGACGGGCAAGGTGGAGGCGGGGCACCGGTCGTCCTGGACGAGCCTGATGGGCCCGTACGCCACCCGCGAGGAGGCGGAGCGTGCCTTGCAGCGCGCGCAGTCCCGCAACGACTCGTGGGAGGACGACGACGCGCAGTGGCGCGGCAAGGAGTAGCGCCCCGGCCGGCCCTGGCTACTCCAGGAACGAGTGGGCGTCGTCCGGGTAGGTGCCCTGCCTGACGTCCTGGACGTAGGCCTCGGCCGCCTCCTGGAGGGCGCGGCCCAGCTCTGCGTAGCGCTTGGCGAACTTCGGCGTCCAGTCCGTCATCCCGGCCATGTCGGTCCAGACGAGCACCTGGCCGTCGCACCGTGCGCCGGCGCCGATGCCGATGGTGGGGATGCGCAGGATCTCGGTGATCCGGGCGGCGACGTCGACCGGGACCATCTCAAGGACGACGGCGATGGCGCCGGCCTCCTGGACGGCGAGGGCGTCGTCGGCGAGCACCTCGGCGGCCTCGTCGCCCCGGCCCTGCACGCGGTGCCCGCCGAGGGCGTTCTCGGACTGCGGGGTGAAGCCGAGGTGTGCCACGACGGGGATCCCGGCGTCGGTCAGCGCGCGGATCTGGTCGGCGCGCCTCGCGCCGCCCTCCAGCTTGACCGCGGTGACGCCGGTCTCCTTCATCATCCGTACGCCGGTCGCGAGCGCCTGCTCGGCGCCGGCCTCGTAGGACCCGAACGGCAGGTCCACGACCACCAGGGCCCGCCGCGCGGCGGACGCCACGGCGCGGGCGGGCGGGATCATGTCGTCCACCGTGACCGGGAGCGTGGTGGTGTGACCATGCATGACGTTGCCGATCGAGTCGCCCACGAGCAGCATGTCGACGCCTGATGCGTCCAGCAGAGTGGCGGTGACGGCGTCGTAGGCCGTCAGCATCGTGATCTTCTCGCCGCGCTCCTTCGCGGAGGCGAGGTGGTGCACGCGCACCTTCTTTACCGACGAGGGTGTCGGCTTGGTGTGGGCTGACATGGCATGACCGTACACGCACCAGTAACACGGATGAGGCAAGATGGCCCCCATGGACAGGCAGCAAGAGTTCGTGCTCCGCACGGTCGAGGAGCGTGACATCCGGTTCATCCGGCTCTGGTTCACGGACGTGCTCGGCGTGCTCAAGTCGGTGGCCGTGGCCCCAGCCGAGCTGGAGTCGGCGTTCGGCGAAGGTATCGGCTTCGACGGGTCGGCCATCGAGGGCCTCACGCGGGTCTACGAGGCCGACATGGTCGCGCGCCCCGATCCCACCACCTTCCAGGTGCTGCCGTGGCGAGGTGAGCGGCACGGCACCGGCAGGATGTTCTGCGACATCCTGACGCCCGACGGCGAGCCCTCGCTGGCGGACTCCCGTAACGTGCTCAAGCGCCAGCTCGCCCGGTCCGGTGAGGAGGGCTTCACCTTCTACACGCACCCCGAGGTGGAGTTCTACCTGTTCAACCAGCCGAAGTCGGCGGGCGACCCGCTCGTCCCCGTCGACGACGGCGGCTACTTCGACCACCTCGCCCGCG
Organism: Myceligenerans cantabricum; assembly: GCF_054777735.1. NCBI lineage: Bacteria > Bacillati > Actinomycetota > Actinomycetes > Micrococcales > Promicromonosporaceae > Myceligenerans > Myceligenerans cantabricum. The sequence continues at coordinate 1,106,519 of NZ_BAAHAJ010000009.1, read as the reverse complement.
GTTCCACGCACGACTTCCGCCGCGCCGCGATCACCATGCTGGAGTCGATGGGGATCTCGGTCGAGTTCTCCCACCACGAGGCGGGCCCGGGGCAGAACGAGATCGACCTGCGCTACGCCGACGCGCTGACCACCGCGGACAACCTCATGACGTTCCGCACCGTGGTCAAGGAGGTCGCGCTGGAGCAGGGCGTGTACGCCTCCTTCATGCCCAAGCCGCTCGCGCAGCACCCCGGCAGCGGCATGCACACGCACATGTCCCTCTTCGAGGACGACCGCAACGCCTTCCACGAGCCCGGCGCGCAGTTCGAGCTGTCCAAGACCGCGCGCCAGTTCATCTCCGGCCTGATGGTGCACGCCGGCGAGATCACGGCCATCACCAACCAGCACGTGAACTCGTACAAGCGGCTGTGGGGCGGCCAGGAGGCGCCGTCGTACATCTCGTGGGGCCACAACAACCGGTCCGCGCTCGTGCGCGTGCCGATGTACAAGCCGGGCAAGGGCAACTCGTCGCGCGTGGAGTACCGTGCGCTCGACTCCGCCACGAACCCGTACCTCGCGTTCGCCGTCCTCCTCGCCGCCGGCATGAAGGGTATCGAGGAGGGCTACGACCTCATCGAGCACACCGAGGACTCCGTCTGGGACCTCACGTCCGCGGAGCGCCGCTCGCTGGGCATCAAGCCCCTGCCGCGCAACCTGTCCGAGGCGATCGAGGCGATGGAGCGGTCCGAGCTCGTCGCCGAGACCCTCGGCGAGCACGTCTTCCAGTACGTGCTGAGCAACAAGCGCCAGGAGTGGGAGGCGTACAGCGCGCAGGTGACGCCGTTCGAGCTCGAGCGGTTCCTCCAGGTGCTGTGAGGAAGATGACACTCACCCGCACGAGCCCTAGCCTCGGACTGTGCAGAGCCGCCGCCCCCAGACGCTGACCACCCACCTCATCAGGGCCGGCTTCGCCGATCTCTCCACGTCGGCGGCCCTGTGGGACGACCCAGACCTGGTCGCCGTCCGGGACGACCGGGCCGGCGGGCCAGGTCTCCCGTCCGGACCCGACGGCAGCACCCGGGCCGTGGTCCTGACCGACAACGGCAGCGCGCTCCTCACCCGCATCGGCGACACCGCCGACCCCGACCTCGCCCTCCTGCAGCTGACCAGGCTCGCGGCAGCGGCGCCCGGCCGCCTGCGCAAGATCCTGGCCGACGGCGGCGCGGGCGAGGTCGTCGAGACCGGCGCGCAGACCCCCGGCACCCCGGCGCGACGGCTGCTGCGGGTGCTCGGCGCGTCGTCGGCTCTCGGCGACGAGCTGGTGCGACGGCCCGACCTGCTGGACGTCGTCGCCGACCCGGCGCCGGGGACGCGGGTGTCACCGGCGACCGTCCGCGCCGAGCTGCTGCGCGCCGTGGACGCCGACCCGGACGCCGCGACACCCGTCGCCGGCACGACCGGCTCCGCCGCCCCGGACCAGCCGGAACCGGGACGCCCCGGGAGCCTGCCGCTGCCCGAGACCTTCGGTGCGGGGACGCCCGGGCCCGGCCACGCCGGCACGGGAGGCCACCCCGGACCGCCGTCGTACACCGACCTGCTGCGGCGCGCCTACCGGGCCCGGCTGCTGCGCATCGCCGCCACCGACGTCACCGCACCCCTCGCGACGGCCGCCATGCCCGCGGCCGCGGCGGCGCTCGCGGACCTGGCGGGCGCCGCGCTGGAGGCGGCGCTGGCCGTCGCGCGGGCCCGGACGCCGGGCCACGAGGCGGTGCGGCTCACCGTCATCGGGATGGGCAAGACGGGCGGACGGGAGCTCAACTACGTCTCGGACGTCGACGTGATCTACGTGGCCGAGCCTGCGGCGGGGCCGGACGGCGAGCTCGCCGAGGAGGCGGACGCCCTGCGGGTCGGGACCCGGCTCGCGACGGCGCTGGCGCGGGTGTGCGCGGGGACGTCGGACGAGCCGCGGCTCTGGGAGGTGGACGCGGCGCTGCGCCCCGAAGGCAAGCAGGGTCCGCTGGTACGCACGCTGGCCAGCCACGTCGCGTACTACGAGCGCTGGGCGGCGACCTGGGAGTTCCAGGCGTTGCTCAAGGCCCGGCCCGTGGCGGGGGACCGGGCGCTGGGTGACGCGTACGTGGCGGCGCTGTCGCCGATGGTGTGGCAGGCGGCGTCGCGGGAGAACTTCGTCGAGGACGCGCGCGCGATGCGCCGGCGCGTCGAGGACAACGTGCCGGCGGCGGAGGCGTCACGGCAGATCAAGCTCGGGCGCGGGGGCCTGCGCGACGTCGAGTTCACCGTGCAGCTGCTGCAGCTCGTGCACGGGCGCACCGACGAGTCGATCCGGTCCGCGACCACGCTGGACGCGCTCACCGCACTGACCGTCGGCGGGTACGTCGGGCGCGCGGAGGCCGGCCGGATGGCCGAGTGCTACGCGTTCCTGCGCTCCCTGGAGCACCGGGTCCAGCTGTTCCGGCTCCGCCGCACGCACCTCATGCCCGCCGACGACGCCGACCTGCGCCGCCTCGCACGCGGGCTCGGCATGCCCGGCGCCGAGGAGCTGACCAAGCGGTGGAAGGCGGTCCGCCGCGAGGTGCGCGACCTGCACGAGGTGCTGTTCTACCGGCCGCTGCTGCCTGCCGTGGCCGGGCTCAGCGAGGACGAGCTCTCGCTCGCTCCGGCGGCGGCGATGGAGCGGTTCGCGGCGATCGGCTACCGGGACCCGGCGGGCGCGATGCGGCACGTGGAGGCGCTGACCGAGGGGGTGTCGCGACGCGCGTCGATCCAGCGGCAGCTCCTGCCCGTGCTGCTGGGCTGGTTCGCCGACGGCGCCGACCCCGACGCGGGCCTGCTGGCGTTCCGGAAGGTGTCCGACAAGCTGGGATCCACGCACTGGTACCTGCGGCTGCTGCGGGACTCGGAGGTGGCGGCCGAGCGGCTGGCGCAGGTCCTGTCCAGCTCGACCTACCTGGCGGACGCGCTGGCCCGGTCGCCGGAGTCCGTGCGCTGGCTCGGCGAGACGAAGGCGCTCGAGCCGCTGGGCGCCAGACGGCTGGCCGCCGAGATGGACGCCGTGCTGGGGCGCGCCGAGGACCCCGCACCCGCCGCGCAGGCCCTGCGGGCGCTGCGCCGCCGCGAGCTCGCGCGGACCGGCGTGGCGGAGGTGCTGGGGGAGCTCGGGCCGGTGAACGCGGCGCGGGCGATCTCGGACGCGGCCGACGTCGTGCTCGGTGGCGCGCTGCGCGTGGCGCGGGCGTCCGCGCGGAAGGCGGCCGGGGTCTCGGCCGACGCGGAGCCGGCACTGATCGTGGTGGTCGCGATGGGACGGCTCGGCGGTCAGGAGGTGGGCTACGGGTCCGACGCCGACGTGATGTTCGTGCACGCTCCGGTCGCGGGCGCGGACGAGCGGGAGGCCGGCGAGTTCGCGCTGGCCGTGGCCCGCGAGCTGCGGCAGCTGCTGAGCGCCGTCGGGTCCGAACCGGCGCTGCCCGTGGACGCCGACCTGCGGCCGGAGGGGCGGAGCGGGCCGCTGGTGCGGTCGTTCGCGTCGTACCAGGAGTACTACGAGCGGTGGTCGTCGCCGTGGGAGGCGCAGGCGCTGCTGCGGGCGCGGCCCCTGGGGCGCTGGGCACCGAAGGGGTCCGCGATCGGGGCCGAGGCGTGGCTGGCGGACCGGTTCACGGGGCTGATCGACCCGCTGCGGTACCCGGCCGGAGGGCTGGCGGACGACGTCGTCCGCGAGGTGCGGCGCATCAAGGCCCGGGTGGAGGCCGAACGGCTGCCGCGGGGGGCCGACCCGGCGCGGCACCTCAAGCTCGGGCGCGGGGGAGTGTCCGACGTCGAGTGGACCGTCCAGCTCCTGCAGCTGCAGCACGCCCACGAGGTGCAGGGGCTGCGGACCACGGGGACCATCCCGGCGCTGTACGCGGCACGGGACGCCGGGCTGGTCTCGCAGCAGGACGCGGCGGAGCTGCGGGAGGCCTGGTTCCTGGCGTCACGGCTGCGGTCGGCGATCGTGCTGTGGTCCGGGCGGACCACGGGCGCGCAGGTCGACCGGCTGCCGCACGGCACCCGGGACCTGACCGGCGTGGCCGACCTGCTCGGCGACGTCGGGAACGGCCCGGAGCTGGAGGAGCTGTACCTCCGGACCGCGCGCCGAGCCCGGACGGTCATGGAGCGCTTGTTCTACGGCACGGACTGATGCCGGCCGGGGGGCGGGGGCCGGGCTCTGGGGGTTGGGGGCGGGCCCTGGGGGCTGGGGGCCGGGCCCCGAGGCTTGGGGCCCCGGGGCTTGGGGCCGGGATCCCGGCCACCGACCACGGGCCGCAGCCAGGGATTCCCGGCTCCTGATCGCTGGCTCCTGGCCCGCGGCCCCCGCTTGCTGGGCCCTGGACCACACCCAACCGGGCTCCCCGGTGTTGAGCGTGGTTCAGCAGGGAATCGAATCCATTTAAGTGGCTCTGAAAGGTCTGCGAGACCCTGATGAACGGCGATCCAACAGCTTCGGTGTGTTGGGGGACGGGGACCGGGGGCTGTGGAACGAGGAGTTGTCGACAGGTTGGTTCCTGGCGCCGGGTCGCCGCCGGCGTGAGGTGTTCTGATCGGTCGGTGCGACCGCCGCAGCCGATTCCCGCCGAGTGCCTCGAGGCCGCCCGCGCCCAGGAAGGGCTCGTCAGCTGGGCGCAGTGCCGGGCGGCCGGCCTGGACCAGAAGTGGGTCCGCAGGCTGGTGGTCCGGACCGCCTGGACGCGTGTGACCAGCGGTGTCTTCGACACGGATCCGACGCCCGTCGCGGCGCGGCGTCGGGTCGATCTCCACGACCATGTCCGACGGCGGGCCGCCTGGGTCGCGTTGCTCGCCTATCCGGACGCGATCGGCGTCGGGCAGACCGCCCTGATCATGCACGGCGTCCGGGGCCTGCCCCGGCAGATCGTCCCCGAGGTGTCCCTGAGGGGTTCGCGGCACACGTCGGGACGGGGCGGCGTCGTCGTCCGGCAGTACCGTGGCTACGCCACGTACCGCCTCGTCAAGGGAGGCGGACCAGGCTGTGTCGTCGCAGGCCCCACCGACGCGTTCGTGCAGGCGCTGCCCGGCCTGCCGCGGGAGAACGCCGTCGCGACACTCAGCGACGCGTTGCACGAGCGGCTGATCTCCGCGTGGGACGTCGACGCGATCCGCACCCGGCTGCGCCGCCGCCGGGGATCTGCCGCTGCGCTGCGAGCGGTCGGGCTCGCCAGCGCCCTGGACGAGTCGCCGGCCGAGAGCTTCGCCCGGGTGTCGTTCGTCGATCACGACGTCCCGCCGGACCGGGTCCAGGTCAGGTTTCGCAGAGGCGGGCGCGTGGTGGCCCGCTGCGACTTCGCCTGGATGCTGCCCGACGGGCGCTGGCTCGTCGTGGAGATCGACGGGCTGGCGCCGCACTCGTCGCCGAAGGCGCTGGTCAGAGATGCGCCCCGGCAGAACAGCCTGGTGGGGAGCGGAAACGTGGTGATGCTGAGGTTCCGGCCGTCCGACAACGACCGGGTCGGCGGGATCGGGAAGCCCGTGGCAGAGCAGCTGCGTGACCTCGGCTGGCGGCCCGGCGGCCAGGTCCCGGAGGGCGACGTCGACCTGTGATGGGTGTCCGGGTGTCCGGGTGTCCGCCGTCCGCCCCGCTCACCGTCCCGCCCCGGGCCGTCCCGCCGCCCAGTAGCCGCGCTCGCTCCGCCGCCCGCGCCTTGGCGCCCGCCGCGCCCCGGCCCAACCCGGTGCTGACTTTGGCTCAACAGGGTTCCGAATCCATTTAAGAAGGCTCCGTAAGGTCTGCGAGACCCTGATGAACGTCGTTCCAGCAACGGATGGCTGCCGTGTGGCGCCCAAGGACCGTCCGCTCAGGGGCTGAACGAAGCACCGGAGCGGAAGCGGGGGAGTGTTGTCGACTTCTCGCCGCCGGAAGGGGTCGTTGATCCACGCACCATCCCGCCCACCGTCATGACAGGTCACAGCGCTCCCGGCGTGCCGTTGCGTCCCGGCGAGGAGGTGCGTGGCGACCGGGGACCAGCCGTCGACGGGCAGGTGCCGCCTTCTGAAGGAGGGCTGGGGGCGTCACGGGCCGACGGGGTCGGGCAGGGGCTGTAACAAGTAGAATCAGATCCCATGGCCCGTTCCAAGTCCGGAGACGACGCGCGCGCAGGCGCGGGTGACTCCAAGAAGTCCAAGAAGCAGCGCTGGTACCACCAGGTGTGGGCCGTCTACAAGATGACTCACAAGCAGGATCCGTCGGTGACGTGGATCATGCTGGGCGTCTTCGTGGCGGTCGTCCTCGTGGCCGAGGTGATCGGTCTGCTCTGGGGTCATCCGATCTACATGCTGATCGTGGGCATCCCGTTCGGTGTGCTCGCCGCGATGTTCATCCTGTCGCGCAAGGCCGAGAAGGCCGCGTACACGCAGATCGAGGGGCAGCCGGGTGCTGCCCGTGCGGCGCTCGGGACGGTGCGCGGCGGCTGGGCGTTCGAGGACGAGCCCGTCGTCGTCGACCCCCGCAACCAGGACTTCGTGTTCCGCGGCGTCGGGCGCGCGGGCGTCGTCCTCGTGTCCGAGGGCCCGGCGCACCGCGTGAAGAAGATGCTCGACAAGGAGAGCAAGCGCACCGCCCGCGTCCTGCCGAACGTGCCCGTCACCACGCTGCAGTGCGGCGACGACGAGGGGCAGGTCCCGCTGACCAAGATCGCGCGCTCCGTGACCAAGCTGAAGAAGACGCTCACGAAGTCCGAGGTCACCGAGGTCGGCAAGCGCCTCAAGGCGCTGGGCGGCGCCAGGCTGCCGATCCCCAAGGGCGTCGACCCGACCCGCATGCGCCCCGACCGCAAGGCGATGCGCGGCCGCTGACGACGGGCTTCCGCCCAGCGGACAGTGCTGGGCGGGCGGTGCGAGTTCTGGCAGTGTGAGATCTGCTGACGATCGCCGTACCGACCCTTCTCCGGGTAGTTACACACCCGAGAGCCGAGCGTAACGCGGCGGCAACAATCAGTAACCAAAGAGAAACCGCGGAACCATAGGTTCGGGTGGATCCGTGCACGGTCATCCGGACGGTCAACCCCGAACGTCATCCAGCGAGCCAAGGAGCGCAGATGTTCAGCAACGCCGAGGAGGCAATTGCCTTCACCCGCAACGAGGGGGTGGAGTTCGTCGACGTCCGGTTCATCGACCTGCCGGGCGTGATGCAGCACTTCAACATCCCCGTCGAGCAGTTCGACGAGGACTCGTTCACCGAGGGCCTCATGTTCGACGGCTCGTCGATCCGCGGGTTCCAGGCGATCCATGAGTCCGACATGAAGCTCGTGCCGGACGTCTCGACGGCGTTCGTGGACCCGTTCCGCAAGGCCAAGACGCTGGTCATGAACTTCTCGATCGTGGACCCGTTCACGAACGAGGCGTACGCCCGCGACCCGCGCAACATCGCGGCCAAGGCCGAGGCGTACCTGCGCTCCACGGGCATCGCGGACACCGCGTTCTTCGCGCCGGAGGCTGAGTTCTACATCTTCGACGACGTGAAGTTCGGCACGTCGCAGTCCGAGAGCTTTTACTCGATCGACTCCGAAGAGGCCTGGTGGAACACCGGGCGCGAGGAGGAGGGCGGCAACCTCGGGTACAAGACCCGTTACAAGGGCGGCTACTTCCCCACCTCGCCGAGCGACCGTTTCGCGGACCTCCGTGACGACATGGTCAAGACCCTCGGCACGGTCGGTCTCTCCGTCGAGCGCGCGCACCACGAGGTGGGCACCGCCGGCCAGCAGGAGATCAACTACCGGTTCAACACCCTGCTGCACGCCGCCGACGACCTGATGAAGTTCAAGTACGTCATCAAGAACGTGGCGTTCGAGGCCGGCAAGTCGGCGACCTTCATGCCGAAGCCGATCTTCGGTGACAACGGTTCGGGCATGCACTCCCACCAGTCCCTGTGGCTGGGTGGCGAGCCGCTGTTCTACGACGAGAAGGGCTACGGCGGCCTGTCCGACACGGCCCGCTGGTACCTCGGCGGCATCCTGAAGCACGCCCCGAGCCTGCTCGCCTTCACGAACCCCTCGATGAACTCGTACCACCGCCTGGTGCCGGGCTTCGAGGCCCCCGTGAACCTGGTCTACTCGGCCCGGAACCGCTCCGCCTCGATCCGCATCCCGATCACGGGCTCCTCGCCCAAGGCGAAGCGCATCGAGTTCCGCGCGCCGGACCCGTCGTCGAACCCGTACCTCGCGTTCTCCGCGATGCTGCTCGCCGGTATCGACGGCATCAAGAACAAGATCGAGCCGCCGGCGCCGGTCGACAAGGACCTGTACGAGCTGCCCCCGGAGGAGCACGCGCTCATCCCGCAGGTCCCGACGTCGCTCCCCGAGGTGCTCGACGCCCTCGAGGCCGACCACGACTTCCTCCTCGCCGGTGACGTCTTCACCGAGGACCTCATCGCGACGTGGATCGACTACAAGCGCGAGAACGAGGTGGACCCGATCCGCCTGCGGCCGCACCCGCACGAGTTCGAGCTGTACTACGACATCTGACCGGCGGCCCGCTTAGGGCCTGGTCGGAACGCTGAAACGGCGGCTGACCTGCACGAACGCCTCGCGGCACTGTGCAGCGTCTGCCGCCGTTTCTCGTGCTGGGATGTCACGCCCGTGTCATCCCGCGGGCTGTCAACGCTGCACGGTGCCGCGGCCGTTTCTCGTGCTCCGACCTCGCGCCGGGGTCCTCCCGCAGGCCGGCCGCGCAGGTCTGCGACCTCGCCACGGTGTTCGACGCGAACGCCCGGGACGCCGCCCGCCGACCGGGCGCCCGCGCCACGGATCAGTCGCGGGCCGGTTCACCCTCCGCCGCCCGCCCGCGGGCGTGGCCCCGGACGAAGAGCAGCAGCACGATGCCGCCCACGATGAGCAGGACGGTGGCCGGCTGAACCAGCGACATGATGCCGGACGACTCGACGTTGAGCTCGTCCACGCCGCCGGAGGCCAGCAGCGTCGTGGGGTCGGTCAGGGCGTGCAGGACCATCGGCCAGACCAGGTGCCCGGTGACCCGCAGCACGAGATACATCAGCACGCCGAAGGAGAACGTGTAGACCAGCAGGACGCCCACGGTCTGGAGCGACTGGCCGCTGAGCAGGTTCCCGGCGTGGAGCAGCGCGAAGATCAGGGACGACAGGGCGGCGACCGCGAGCTCGCGGTACCCCGCTCGGCGCAGCAGCGTGACCGCGATGCCGCGGGTGAGCAGCTCTTCGGAGAACCCGACCAGAGCGCCGGCCAGGAACGTCGTGAGGATGACCGACGTGCTGTAGCTGCCGTAGTCGATCCCCGCCAGGCGCAGGCCGACGGGGATGAGGACGAGCACGGGTGCGATCCACATCCAGCCGCTGCCGCGCACGGGCTGGCGGGCGAAGAGGGGACTCGGCAGCCAGCGCACCGACGCGGCGAACACCAGCAGGACGATCGACCCGACCACGAGCGGGAGCGCGACCGCCACGAAGACGCTCGCCGCCGTGGCGAGCAGGTCGTCCTCGATGAAGTCCCCGAAGAACGGGCTGACCAGCGCGAACGGCAACGCCTGGTAGAGCGCCAGATAGACCACGGCGACGCCGAGCGTCTTCCACCAGCCCCCGCGGTCCCAGAATGCCTTCCATCCGGGCGTGCGGACGGATTGTTCCAGCCGGTCCATCGCATCCTCCCCGGATCCGAGTCAGCTCGTGACCTGGTCGACACGCTAGTACCGGAGGTGTCGCGCCGCGCGGCCACCTGCGGGTGAATCGGTCGTGGAACGGTGGCGTCGAGGTGCTCGCGCATCGCTGGCGGCGGGTGGTCCGCCTCAGTCGGTGACGACGGTGGCGCCCGCCTCGACGGCCAGGTCCGGGCCGAGAGCGACGGCGGGTGTGTACGTGCCCGGCGTGCCCTCGCCACGGGCGAGGCGTTCCGCGACCGTGGCGGCGACGCCTGCGGTGAGGTCCATCGCCTCACCGGCACGCGGCCAGCCTTCCCGCTCGGTGCCGTCAGGCCAGGTGACGATCGCGTGTCCCCACGTGTGCTCGCGCCGACGCTCGTCACGGGCCTCGCCGTCGGGCAGGGTGAGGCGGTACGCCTCGGCTCCGAGTCTGGTGCGCACGAGCCGGCCGCCGGGACAGCGGACCGCCTCCGCCCGGTGGCTCGCCAGGGCGGAGGCGGTCTCTCGTCGGTCGGAGCAGTCCTTCCGGTCCGGTTCGGCGGTGGACCGGACGTCAGGGCTGCTACGGCACGTGGATGTCGCTGACGGTGACGTGCACCGCCTCGACCTCCACATCGAGGTAGTTCTCGACGGCCTCGATCACGTCGGTCCGGATCTGCGTGGCCACCGCCTTGACCGGGCTCCCGTACGCGGCCACGATCGAGACCGAGATCGTCGCGACGTCGTCGACGATCTCGGCCGAGGGGGCGTCGTCGAGGTCGTGGACGCCTTCGGCGCTGAGGACGACCGAGCGGACGACCTTCGCGGCGAGACCGTCTCCGAGGGTGGTGCTGCCGCGGCTGCCGGGCTCCGGCCGGCCGCCGGCCGGGACGGCGTCGTGGGTGGGGGAGTCCTCGTCCGGCGTGGCGACGATGTCGTCCGTGGCCGCGGGCGGGCCGTCCGCGGCGATGATGTCGTCGGTGGCCGCGGGCTCGTCCTCCGTGGCGGGCGCGCTGTCGGTGGCCTCTCCGGTGGCCTCGGTGGGTGTGTCGGAGTCCTCTGCCTTCTCCTCCTCGGTGCCGACTGCGTCGGCGGCGGTGTCGTCCTCGGCCGCGGTGTCAGCGTCCCCTTCTGTGTCGCTGGTCTCGGTGTAGGTACCTTCGGCGTCGCTGCCTCCGGCCTCCGTGTCCTCGAGCCCTGCGTCCTCGGTGGTGAGGGGCTCGAGGGTGTCGTCGACGGCGTCGGTCTCGGTGGTAGACGTCTCGGACCCGGTGGTCGAGGTCGTCTCGGCGTCCGCCGTCGCGACCGCGTCAGGACTGTCGGCCCGGGCTTCGGCGAGGTCGTGGCCCTCAGGGGCGGACTCGCCCTCGGGCCGGTGGAAGATGCTGTTGATGAACTCAGTCATGTCGGCGCAATGCCCTTCGGTCTGGGGGATGCAGTCGGACCCGCGAACGAGTGCCTCTGCTGGGAACCCAGCGAGTGACGCACGTCACGTGATCTGGTCATACATCCCGCGACCGAACGGTGGCAAGACTCACGCCGGATCGTTGCCAGAACTCCCCGCGCGATGGGCCGAGCCCGGCCCGAGCCGCACCGCCTGCCGTGGCTCGTGTCAGCTCCGCCCTGGTCGCTCGCGTCATGTCCGTGGTGGTCGGAGCACGTCCGACGAACCGGTGACGATCGCCGTCTCCGGGAGGACGAAGCAGCGTCGGCACAACGCCTCGTAGGTGAACGTGCCGTCGTCGGGCAGCGGCTCGGAGGCGCCCAGGGGTTCGAGGAAGGGCAGGCCGTTGCTGAGCACCTGGGTGAACGCGGCGTGCAGGTCCTGGCAGCGGTCGCAGACGGCCCGCCGGTAGCGCACGTCGGTGGGCCCCAGCTCGAGCAGCGCCCGGATGGTGGCGAACAGCTCGCCGCGGTGGTCGAGGTCGATGCCGCAGGCCAGCACGCGGGTGCCGCGCAGCACCAGCTCTTCCACGACCCGGACGTCGGCGGGGGTGAACATGTGGACCTCGTCGATGGCGACGACGTCCTCCGTGGTGTGCAGCAGCGGCTCGAGGGTGTCCAGCTTGATCGTCGGCACCGACGCGCCGGTGCGGGACACGATGCGCGCGTCCCGCACGTGCCGGGCCGACTGCACGACGGCGCAGCTCAGCCGCGAGTACGCGAGCGGCGCCATCTGCGCGATGAGGTCGAGCGACTTGCCGGACTTCATCGGGCCGAGTACCAGCGACAGCTCCACCGATGCGTCTCCCCGCGGTCCAGGGCAGGCCGGTCCCTGCCGCACAGCACCCTAACCCCGGGCGGGGCGCTCGGTCGGTGCCGGAGCACCCCGCCCGCGGGGCTCTCAGGACGCGCTATCGCTGGACCCGACGTACCAGGAGGAATCCGGCGCCGACGACGGCCAGTGCGGCGCCCATCACCAGAGAGTCCACGACGACGCTGCCGGCCGTCGCAGGCAGAAAACTGTTGGCCAGGTGGAACCCGGCATGAACGCCCACCGCCGCACCGATGCCCCCGGTACGCAGGCGCGCGGCCCCGCACGCGAATCCGAGCAGGATCGCCATGGTGACATAGGCGACGTGATCCAGGACGGTCTCCTGCCCGCCCTGGGAGAAGATGTGGAGCAGGCCGAACGCCGACGACGTCACGACGAGCACCGTTCCCGGCGACCACCGGTCACGCAGGACGTCGGTCACGTGCCCCCGCCAGATCAGCTCCTCGGGAAACGCCTGGTAGACGAGTGTCTGCACGAGCACGGCCCCCACGACGGCCACGACCGGGAGCCCGCCGAGGTCAGCCTCTGACCAGTGGTGGAGCTCCATCCCACCGAGTGCGACGGCGACGATCCGCACCACCGTCAGGACGCCCGCGATCGCGAGGGCACCGACGAGGAAGCGCAGTACCGCCTTGCCGGACCAGACGAGGCCGGCACCAGCCACGGGGCGGCGCATCAGGCGCCGCCACCCGACGACGAGCGCCACGACGATCACGCAGGACAACACCTGGAGTCCGGCCTGAAGACCGACAGCGACACCGGGCGACAGTCCCGAACCAGCCCTGTCCAGCACTCCCAGGAACGGCAGGGAGGCGAGGAGCGGACCGGCGAACATGACGAGGACGGCAAGGAGGAGCACCCACACGGGGCGAAGAGTTCGCATGACCCGGAAGCTACGATTCCCGCCGGCACCAGCACATCCACCCAGGGTCACGGGTTGCCCGACCATGACTTCGGTCACGGGTGGACCACCGGGGACGGCACCTGGCATCGTTGCCGCATGCCCCGGATGCCCTACCTGCTGCACGCGCCGGGGCGACCCATGGCGTTCACCGTCGTGCTCTGGGCCGTCGTCGCATTCGCGACCGTCGTGCTCATCGTCGAAGGCCCGCACCGGATCGCTGCCGGGGCCCTGAGCTCGTGGGGCGTGGGCCTGGCGGTGGTGAACGTGGCCGCAGTCGTCGTCCTCTGGGGCGTGATGCCCTGGGACTCGTCGCCGCGGGCGCGGGCTCTGGCACCCGCACTCGTCGCGGCCACCATGCTCCTCGGCCTGACCTCCGTCGCGCACGTCCAGCTCGCCCTGCTCGTGGTCGCGATCGCCGGGGTGGCGCGAGCCTGGGGAACGGGACTCGCCGTCGGCGGCCTCGCCGCGCTCGTCGTCGCGCTCGGGGTCACGCAGACAGCTCTCACGCCCGACGAGCCACTACGGACGATCGGGCAGATGGCGGCGCTGGCGTTCGGCGGTGCCCTCGCCCTCGGACTCTCCGGCGCACCAGCGCCGGTCCGCACGCCGACGTCGCCGGACAGCACCTCGCCGGACGACGACGGGCCGGGCCCCGACGAGCCGGCCGTGAACGGACCGGACCACACCGGGAGGGCCGCCGTCGAGCCGGTCGTTGACGGGCCGGCCGGCGCCGAGCCAGCCGCCGGGCTCTCGGCCGGCGCCGAGCCGCTCGAGTTCCCCGGCGAGGACCTCCTCACCCGACGTGAACGTGAGATCGCGGGCCTCGTCGGCCTGGGCCGCACCAACGGTGAGATCTCCGCGGCTCTCCACCTCACCGAGGGCACGGTCAAGAACCATGTCTCCAACGTCCTGCGAAAGCTCGGCCTCCGCGACCGGACACAGCTCGCGCTGCGGGTCTATCAGCGGTGACACCGCGCGAGCGTACCGCCGCGCACGACGGCCGTCCCGGCGGTTGACCTTGACCCGAGGTCAGGGTGGACGGTTCCCGTATGACTCACACCGGCATCTCCTGGTCAGGCATGATCGGCGTCGACGACACCGCCCTGTGGAGCGTCGGGCGGCGCTGCCGGGCGCGGGTTCCCCGCGTGCCCCGACCGGCCCGCAACGGATCGTGGCGTGTACTCTCGCTCCAGCGTCGCGTGCCGGTGGCAGACCGTGTCAGGCATGGAGGCGCCGGACCGAGAGGACCACGACGTGAACGTCGCCCTTTCAGCCTTCGCCACGTGAGCGGGGGCGACTCGACCAGGCTTGTCGCCTGGGCGCAGGAGATGCGCCGGGTGCACCGTCGCCTGCGCGAGGCGCTGGAGGTCACGCGCGGCGCGGTCTCCGACGGCGCCGGGGCGCGGCCCGCGGCCCGGGAGCTGCTGCTGTTCTGCCACGGGTTCTGCACGGCCCTGGCCAGTCACCACGTGGGAGAGGACCGCGACCTGTTCCCGGCGGTCACCGCGCGGCACCCGGAGCTCGCCGAGACGGTGGGGAACCTGAGGAAGGACCACTCCATGATCGCGCACCTGCTCACCGCCCTGCAGGCGGCCGTCGACCGCGCGGCCCCGCCGGAGGAGCTGGACCACCACCTGGATGGCATAGCCGCGATCATGGAGTCGCACTTCCGCTACGAGGAGCGTAGCCTCCTGTCCGTCCTGGAATCCCTCGACCTCGACGCCGACCGGGACGTGTCGTGACCAGACCTGCGTCGTCACCAGACCTGCGTCGTCACCAGATCTGCGCGGCCCACTCCGGGTGGTCGATGAACGGGTTCCGGTTGCCCTGCCAGTCGGAGTAGATGATCTCGTTCCGGCGGCGCTCGGTATCGGAGACCGGGTCGGCCGCGTTCCAGCCGAGCAGCACCGAGACCCGCCCGTGCGACGGCGCCGAGCCGTTGTCGACCGAGTCGTTCAGCTCGAGGTCCGGGCCGTCGTCGCCCTCGTAGCGCACGGCCATGTAGAAGATCATCCGGGCGACGTCGCCCTTGACGCGGTCCGGCGGCTCGAACGAGTCCGAGTCGGTGTAGCAGCCGCTGCAGCCCGAGAACGTCGAGCCGCCCTCGTCGAAGTCCTTGTTGCTGCGGGTGGAGTTCACCTGCACGTCGGTCGGGCGCAGGTGGTGCAGGTCGGTGCCGGGCCCGGCGGACGTGCCGAAGTCGCCGTGGCTCTTGGCCCAGGTGTGCTCCCGGTTCCAGTCGCCGACGTCGCCGCCGTTGCTGTTCTTCGAGATTGACCGGCCCGAGTAGAGCTCGATCACGTTGCCCGAGCTGCTCGGGTCCTCGTCGGTCTCCCGCAGCGCCGTCCACACGGTCGAGTAGCTCACGGAGGTGTGGCCGTCGATGATCCCGTGGAGCGCCGACTTCAGGGCGCTCCCGGTCAGGCCGTCCGCCGCGTCGTAGTACCCGGCAGGCTCGTCGCCGCCCGGGTCGCCGCCGCCGTCGTCCCCACCGTCGTCCCCGTCGACGACGGCGAACTGGCTGCCGCTCTTGAGCCCGGGGCGCGAGAAGTAGGCGGTGAGCGTTCCGGTCACGTCCAGGAGCTGGCCCATGCGGCCCGGGTGGGAAGCGAGGCCGAAGTCGGCGCGGAAGCCGCTCGGGACCTGGACGTAGAGCATCTCGTCGGTGTCGGTCTCGCCGGGGGAGTCGGCGAGCGCCAGCGCGTAGTCCGTGGGGAAGCTGCTGGTGACCACGTTGTCGGACGAGACCGGCTGCCCGACGACGTACCCCCGTACCGTCGCGGTGGAGCCGTCCTGGGTGGCGCGCGCCTGCGTGACGCCGATCGGTGCGGCGGCGCTGCTCGGCGGTGCGATGCCGAGCGACACGAGTGCCGCGAGCATCAGGCTGAGGGTGAGGCACAGAGTGACCGTGATGGCTGAACGCCTGGTGGTGAGCAACATGCTTTTCACCCTAGAGCGAGCAAACAGCCAGGTCGTGACGTTGTCGTTAATTCTTCTTGGTTCCCTGGCGGCAAACCGCCACGGCGCGGTGCGGCGGGCGCGGACCGGCGGGCCGCCGCTGCGACCGCCGTGCCTCTACCGTGGCCGGGTGAGACTCGACCCATGCCGATGCCGGGACCTGCTGCGTGGTGCGCGGTCCGCCTACCTGGCGACGACGGGGCAGGACCTGGCGCCGCACGTCGTCCCGGTGACCTTCGCGGTGCTGGGGGAGCGGATCGTCATCGCGATCGATCAGAAGCCGAAGACGACGACCCGCCTCAGGCGGCTGCGGAACATCGCGGAGAACCCGAGGGTCGCGGTCCTCTGCGACCACTACTCCGACGACTGGGACCGGCTGTGGTGGGTGCGGGCCGACGGCGTCGCCGACGTCGTGGCGGACGGCCCGGCCTGGTACGGGGCGGTCGACGCCCTGACCAGCCGCTACCCGCAGTACCAGGCGACCCCGCCCCGTGGCCCCGTGATCGACATCGAGACGACCCGGTGGACGGGCTGGTCCCACACCGCCGGCTAGCTGTGATGTCCAGGGAGGTTGTTCCGGTCCCGTGAGGGCGACACGCGGTCGGGTTACCGGATGAGGAAGGCCTCCGGTTGTGAGGTGGAGCTGTCGAGGAACCACTTGCACCTACCGGAGGCCTTCGTGTCACACGCTAACGCCCTGCTCACTCCCAGGACACGGCTGCGCCTGGCGCGTCTGATCGTCGAGGACGGCTGGACGTGTGCGGCTGCAGCGAAGATGTTCATGGTCTCGCCGCGTACCGCCAGGAAGTGGGTCGACCGGTATCGCCGCGAAGGCCGGGCCGGGATGGCCGACCGGTCCTCGCGCCCGCACCACAGCCCGGCGCGGACCTCGCAGCACGTAGTCAAGGCGATCGTGCGCCTGCGGTGGCGTCATCGGCTCGGTCCGGTCCAGATCGCCGGGCGCCTGGACAGGCCGGCTTCCACGGTCCACGCCGTCCTGGTTCGGTGCCGGATCAACCGCCTGGCACGCATCGACCGGGTCACCGGTGAACCGTTGCGCCGCTACGAGCACGACTACCCCGGCTCGCTGATCCATGTCGATGTGACCAAGTTCGGCAACATCCCCGACGGCGGCGGGTGGCGCTACGTCGGCAAGCAGCAGGGCGTCAGGAACCAAGCTGCGACAGCCTTGCGCACCGGGCGGACCGCCAGGGGCAACCCGAACATCGGCACCGCGTTCGTCCACACCGTCATCGACGACCACTCGCGCCTGGCCTACGCCGAGATCTGCCCGGACGAGAAGGGCGCGACCGCCGTCAGCGTCCTGGAGCGCGCGGTGGCCTGGTTCGCCGAACGCGGCGTGGCCGTCGAGCGGGTCCTGTCGGACAACGGATCGGCCTACCGGTCCCACCTGTGGCGAGATGCCTGCGCCGACCTCGGGATCAAGCACAAACGCACCCGCCCCTACCGGCCTCAGACCAACGGAAAGATCGAACGCTTCCACCGCACCCTGGCCCACGGATGGGCCTACGCCCGCTTCTACACCTCAGAGACCGAACGCCGCGCCGCCCTACCCGCATGGCTCCACTTCTACAATCACCACAGACTCCACAGCGCGATCGGCAACCAGCCACCCATCAACCGACTGACCAACCTCCCTGGACATCACAGCTAGATGGCCGTTCAACAGGGTCTCGCAGACCTTTCGAGGCCCGATAGATGGATTCGAGACCCTGCTGAACCGACCTCAGCTTGGTGGGGTGGGGCGACGGGGTGGGGTCAGCGGGGGGCGAGGAGGCTCGAGGCCTCCTGGCGGGCGGCGACCGGCTCGCCCAGGTGCTTCAGCGCGTCGGGGATCTCGCGGCCCTTCTTCGTCATGGCCTGGCCCCAGAGCCGGCCCGCGCGGTACGACGAGCGCACCAGCGGCCCCGCCATCACACCCAGGAAGCCGGTCTCCTCGGCGAAGTCGCTGAGCTCGACGAACTCCTCCGGCCGCACCCAGCGGTCCACCGGGTGGTGCCGTACCGACGGGCGCAGGTACTGGGTGATCGTGATGAGGTCGCAGCCGGCGTCGTGCAGGTCGACCAGAGCCTGCTTGACCTCGTCGATCGTCTCGCCCATGCCGAGGATCAGGTTGGACTTCGTCACCAGGCCGGCGTCACGCGCCCGCGTCAGCACCGACAGCGAGCGGTCGTAGCGGAAGGCCGGGCGGATCTGCTTGAAGATCCGCGGCACCGTCTCCACGTTGTGCGCGAGCACCTCGGGCCGGGACTCGTTGACCTCGTCCAGCAGCTCGGGGATCGCGTTGAAGTCAGGGATCAGCAGCTCGACACCCGTGCCCGGGTTCATCGCGTGGATCTGACGCACGGTCTCGGCGTAGAGCCAGGCGCCGCCGTCGGGCAGGTCGTCGCGGGCCACACCGGTCACCGTCGAGTACTTCAGCCCCATCGTCGCGACGGACTCCGCCACGCGCCGGGGCTCGTCGCGGTCGAACTCCGCGGGCTTGCCCGTGTCGATCTGGCAGAAGTCGCAGCGGCGCGTGCACTGGTCGCCGCCGATGAGGAACGTCGCCTCGCGGTCCTCCCAGCACTCGAAGATGTTGGGACAGCCGGCCTCCTCGCACACCGTGTGCAGGCCCTCGCCCTTGACCAGGCTCTTCATGTCGCGGTACTCGGGTCCCATCGTGGCCCGGGTCTTGATCCACTCGGGCTTCTTCTCGATGGGGGTCGTCGCGTTGCGCGCTTCGACGCGGAGCATGCGACGTCCCTCGGGTGCGATGGTCACGCTGTCTTCCCCTCCCAGGTCAGGGTTCTCCTGGCCAGCCTACGGCGTTCATGGACGACGGCGGTCGCGGTGGCGTCCCGCCGCCACGTGGGCTTGATCACCCGCCGGCTGCGCCGACGGACACCCGACGTGCCCGGCACGTCGGGTGCCTACCGGGCGGCAACCGGTTCGGCGGGCGTCGTGTTCCCGGTGGGCTCAGGCGCGCTCGCGGCGGCGTCGTCGCCGACCAGGAGCGGCGTCAGGTGGCGGACCAGGGCGTCCTCGAGCAGCGGCAGCACCTCGGCGACCGTGACGTCGCGACCGAGCTCGGCCGAGAGCGACGTCACGTCGGCGTCCTCGATGCCGCACGGCACGATCAGCTCGAACGCGGCGAGGCCGGGGTCGCAGTTCAGGGCGAGGCCGTGCATCGTGATGCCCTTGGCGACGCGGGCGCCGATCGCGCACACCTTGCGCTCACGGCGGGGGACCGAGCCCGGGGGGAGCGCGGCGGGGTCGTCGGCGGCGACCCACACGCCGGAGCGTCCCTCGACGCGGAGCGTCTCGACACCGAGCCGGGCGCACACGTCCATGACGGCGGCCTCGAGCGTGCGGATGTAGCCGACGACGTCGAACGCCTGCGCGAGCCGCACGATCGGGTACGCGACGATCTGGCCGGGTCCGTGCCACGTGATCTTGCCGCCACGGTCGACGTCGATCACCTCGGTGCCGTCCGTCGGATACTCGGACCGGTTGGTGCGCCGGCCGGCCGTGTACACCGACGCGTGCTCCAGCAGGAACAGGGTGTCCGCCGCCGCGCCGGTGCGGACCTGCTCGTGGGTGCGACGCTGCAGGTCCCAGCCATTGTGGTAGTCGACGTGACCGGTCAGGTGCTGGATGTCGATGGGGTTCTCCACCGGATCAGCGTACGACGCGCCCCGGCTGCCGAGAGTGTCTCGTTGCTCACGGAGCGGTGACGCGGCCCGGCCCGCCGTCGAGTGTCGGTCACCACCGCTAGGTTGTGCGTCATCCCGGCGGGGCGCTGGGCCCCTGACCGGGAGAAGCGCGCTCTGACGTGTGGAGACGACGTGCATGACGACGGCGATGAGGGGCAGACGGAGATGCTTGAGGCAGTGCGGGACAGGCTGGGGCGGAAGAGTGCGGCGGGGGCCGTGCAGGACGCGCTGAAGGTGTTGCGGATCGAGGGCGACGCGCTGCACGAGCGGGCGGTCGGCTACGTGCTGCACGGCGAGTCGCCCGAGGTGGTGCTGGAGCTGGAAGGCAGGGACACGGGAGACCTGGACGCGGGGCTGCACAAGCCTGGCTACCTCGGCTGGACGTGGACGCACCAGAACCTCGAGAAGCGGGTGAAGAAGGCGACGTCCGGTCTGACGATCGAGAAGGCGGCCCGGTTGCGGGGCAACGTCTACATGGACGGCACCGTCACCCCGGAGCAGCTCTCCCGCCTGGGGCGGCTGCTGGCCGCGATCGCCACCGGCACGGACGTGTTCGCGGCGGTGCCGGACTGGTACGGCGTCCTCGTCCAGGACGTCGCGCTCACCCGGTTCGGCCGCCGCGAGCCGAAGGGCCCGGTCCCGTCGCCGGAGTGGTTCGAGGCGGTCGCCCGGGCCGGCGGGCTGGTGGACGACGCCGCGGTCGCCGCCGTCGTCCAGGTGCTCCTGGGACGTCCCCGCGACAGCTACTCCTCGAACCGCGCCGGCCTGTCGCGCCTGCTCCACGCGAAAGGGGTGGACGGCTACCTCGTCGGGCACGCTCAGATCGTGGGGACCGAGGTCCGGCGGCTCGGCGCCGCGGGCAAGAAGGAGTTCTGCGAGTTCATGACGCTGCACGGGTCGCCCGAGGCGCTGCGCGGCGTGCTCGTGGCGCTGTGCGCGGACACGGCCAGGGGCGTGCGGCGCGCCGCCGACGACGTCGTCGCGAACCTGCACGACGCCGAGCAGGTGCGCCTGCTCGCGCCGCTGCTGGAGACCGCGTCGTCGAGTGCGCTCGACGACGTCGTGACGCGGCTGGCCGGCGCGGAGGGCGGGGTCGAGGCCATCGAGGCGGCGCTGGAGGCGGGCCGGGACCAGGCGTCCGGTGCGGTGGCCGCCAAGCGGCCGAGCCGTGCCCGGGAGGCTCGTACCGCCGTGCTGGCCAAGGCGGTGGAGCGTGCGCGGACGCTCGCCGCCGCCGCCGTGGAGACGTTCGAGGTCCCGCCGTTCGAGCCGCTGCCCGAGCTGGAGCTCGGGCCGGACGTCCTGGACGCCGCGAGGGCGCGCCGGGACACGCAGCTCGCCGCCGCTCGCGCGCACCTGCAGCGCACGCTGGACGAGCACAAGACCTCCGGCGAGGGGAAGAAGGGCGGCACGCCCTGCTGGCACATCCAGAGCGCCCGGCAGCGTCTCCAGGAGGTGGAGCACGTCGGCGACGAGCACCTGTCGCACCTGCTGGCGATCCTGTCGAACCGGGAGCACACCGGTCCGTCCCAGAGCGGCACCGGGCGGTTCACCCGTACGGCGACGTGGCTCGTGGACAACCTGGAAGCGGTGGTTCCCCAGGCGTCGCCCCTGCACATCGTGCGCGCGGTCACCGTCGCGCACGGGGACACTCCCCGTCTGTGGTGGGCGATGCGGAACCACCTCGACCGGATCGGGGACCTTCGCGTGCTGCGCGACGCCCTCGTGCGGGCGGGGATCGAGGATCCTGACGCCCGGATCGCCGAGCTCGTGTTCCAGCGCTGGTGGGGTGCCGAGATCCCCCTGGAGCACATGTGGCACTACTTCGCCGAGCGCGTCGGCATGCTCGAGGCACACCTGATCACGCGGGACGGTTACGACCAGAACCGCGCGCCGGCCATGGTCCTGGCCATCCTCGACCACTTCCCGGCGGTGCCCGCCACGCTGCTGCCGCGGCTCAGCAGCCTCGCGATGGGCACGGGCAAGACGCACCGGCTGGAGGCCCAGCGCGTGCTCGCCCGGCACCCGCAGGTGCGTCCGCTGGCCGAGCAGGGGCTGACGGACGGCAGGTCGGCGGTGCGGGCCTCGGCCGCCGGCTGGCTCGCGAACCTCGGCGACAAGGAGGCGGTCCCCGCCCTGCGCGCGGCGCTCGGCACGGAGCGTCGTGAGGACGTGCGGGCCGCGTTCCTCACGGCGCTGGAGGCGCTCGGGGAGGACATCGCGGAGGAGCTGTCGGTGCGGCAGCTGACGGCCGAGGCCGCCAAGGGCCTGAAGAAGAAGGCGCCGGTCAGCATGGCCTGGTTCCCGCTCGAGGCGCTGCCGGACCTGCGGTGGGCCGACGGCACGGCGGTGCCGCGCGAGATCGTGCGCTGGTGGGTCGTGCTCGCGGTGCGCCTGAAGGAACCGAGCGGTGAGGGGCTGCTGGCCCGCTACGTCTCGCTGCTGGACGAGGCCTCGCGAACCACGCTGGGCTCGTACGTGCTGCGCGCGTGGATCGCCCAGGACACCCGCGGGCCCTCCACCGCGGAGTCGCGGGAGCATGCCGAGGACGTGGCCCGGCAGCGGTACGACTGGGCGCAGCAGTGGCTGCGCCGCGACCCCAAGTCCTCGTGGGCGCAGGAGGGGGCCGCGGCCCCGCTCGACGAGCACCATCGCCTCGCCTACAAGGAGCATCAGGCCACGTACCTGGGCTCCGCGACGAAGGACAAGGGGCTTCTCGCGCTCACGGTCGGGATGCCGGGGGCCGACCTGGCCGCGGCGGCGCAGCACTACTTCAAGGCCCACCCGCAGCGGCGCTCCCAGGCCGACTCGCTGGTGCGGGCGCTGGCCGCGAACGGCGACCGCCCGGCCGTGCAGCTCCTGCTCGCCGTGTCCCGGCAGTTCAAGCTCCGCACGGTGCGCGAGACGGCGGAAGGGCTCGCCGGGCAGCTCGCCGAGGCACGTGGCTGGACCGCGGACCAGCTCGCCGACCGCACGGTGCAGACCGCCGGGTTCGACGCCGACGGCGTGCTCCGCCTGCCCTTCGGCTCGCGAGAGTACACCGGGCGCATCACCGACGCGTTCGCCATCGAGCTGCGCAACGACAAGGGCAAGGTCGTCAAGACGCCGCCGAGCACGCCGCAGAGCGCCGACGAGGACACCCGGGCCGCCTACAAGGAGGCGCGTACCCAGCTCACGGCGAGCAAGAAGGAGCTCAAGACGGTGGTGGAGCTGCAGACGCGCCGCCTGCGCGAGGCGATGATCCAGGGCCGCACCTGGAGCGCCGGCGAGTGGAGCGAGTTCGTCGCGCAGCACCCGGTGATGTCGCGCCTGGCCGCGCGCGTGGTGTGGCTCGCCGACCCGGGCACCCCCGAGCAGCGGGCGTTCCGCCCGGACGACGGCGCGCTGGTCGGCGTCGACGACGAGGACGTGACCCTGACCCGCGCTGGCGCAGACGACGGCGGTGCCGAGGCCGCGGGCGCCGGCACCGTGGTCGGCATCGCGCACGCCGTGACGCTCGCCGGCGGCAACGGCGGCGCGGACACGCTCGGGGCGTGGCGGGAGCACCTGGCGGACTACGAGGTCACGCCGCTGTTCGACCAGCTCGCGACGGCGTCGCCCGAGGTGGCCGCCGACGCGCTGGCCGTGACCGACCGCCGGGGCTGGCTCACCGAGTCCTACACGGTGCGGGGCAGGCTGCTCGCCCGGGGGTACAAGAACGGCGAGGTGCAGGACGCGGGCTGGTTCTACGAGTACGTGAAGGAGTACCCGGCGGCCGGGCTGGTCGCCGAGATCGAGTTCACCGGCGCGTTCATGGCGAACGAGAACATCCCGGCGGCGATCAAGGACCTCCGCTTCCGCAAGCCGGGCACCTGGGGCGACCGCGGCGTCGTACCCCTCGCCGACGTGCCGCCCGTGCTGCTGGCCGAGTCCTACGCCGACTACCTGGACGCGGCCGCGGCCGGGGCCTTCGACCCCGCCTGGGAGCGCAAGGCGGAGTACTGAGCCGACGGCCCGGCGGGAGCGCCTGGTCCGCCGCCCGCCGTGCACGTTCGGCCGGGCGGCGCCCGCCGCCTGCGGACCCGATCCGCCCGCCGGGCACCGCCTGGCCACCCGGCCACCGAGCACCACCCGAACGGCCGCGCGTCCGGACGCGGCCCGACACGACCCGCGCACGAGAGGAAAGACCGAGGATGATGACCGAGAGCACAGAGACCCGCCCCGGCGCGGCGAGCGAGCAGCGCCCGCCCGTCGAGGTCCGCCACGCCGAGGAGCTCGCGGCGCTCGCCGCCTGGGACACGGAGCGGGGCGCGGAGCTGCCGCCCGGCTGGCGGCTGAGCCCCCGTGCGGTCCGCGCCTTCGTGGTGGGGGACGAGAAGCTCGGCGTGAGCCGGAAGTTCTACGGTGACGACCCGCTGGTGGACCGCGCCGTCGTGGCGCTCATGGGCCGCCAGGGGCTGATGCTCGTGGGCGAGCCCGGTACGGCGAAGTCGATGCTGTCGGAGCTGCTGGCGGCGGCGGTGAGCGGGACGTCCACGCTGACCGTGCAGGGCACGGCGGCCACCACCGAGGACCATGTGCGCTACTCCTGGAACTACGCGCTGCTCGTGTCCGAGGGGCCGACCGAGCGCTCGCTCGTGCCGTCGCCCGTGATGACGGGGATGCGCGCCGGGTCGCTCGTGCGGTTCGAGGAGATCACGCGCTGCGCGCCCGAGATCCAGGACACGCTCGTGTCGATCCTCTCCGAGAAGCAGCTCATGGTCCCGGAGCTCGGGCCGGACGCCCGGGAGGCGGCCCGGCCCGGGTTCAACGTCGTCGCGACGGCGAACCTCAAGGACCGGGGCGTGCACGAGATGTCGGCGGCCCTCAAGCGTCGCTTCTCGTTCGAGACGGTGGCGCCCGTGCGGGACCGCGACTTCGAGATCGAGCTGGTGGAACGGCAGCTCGCGAACGAGCTCGGCGCGGCCGGCGGCCACCCCGAGGTGCCGCGCGACGTGCTCGAGGTGCTGGTCACGGTGTTCCAGGAGCTGCGGTCGGGCACCACGCGGGACGGCGCCCCGGTCAAGCGTCCGGAGACCGTCATGTCGACGGCCGAGGCCGTCAACGTGGCCGTGGCGGCCTCCCTGGAGGCCCGCTACCTGGGCGACGGCCGCGTCACCGCGGCCGAGGTCGCCCGCCAGGTCGCCGGCGTCGCGCTGAAGGGCGACGAGGAGGACGCGCGCCGCCTGCGGCACTACGTCGACAACGTCGTGCGCGAGCGCGCCCGCAAGGACAAGGGCTGGAAGGCCTTCTTCGACGCGGCCGAGGTGCTGTGGCGGTGAGTGCCGGCATCCAGGAGAACGGTCTCGCCGCGGACCCGCCCGCCGCGGGGCGGCCTCGCGCGGCCGGGGGCGGCGCGCCGTCGCGCACCACGGCCCGCACGGGCACGGCCGGTCCGGACGCCGCGACGGGCGGCCTGCGCGAGGTGTGGGACCGCGCGCCCGACCGGCTGCGCCGCGCCGCCGCCGCGGTCGAGGAGCTACGAGGGCGGGGCGTGCACCTCGCCCCGGTCCGGCACCACTCGCCCGCCTGCGCGGTCGCGGTACGCCGGGCGATCGAGGAGCTGCGGCCCGCGGTCGTGCTGATCGAGGGGCCGGAGGAGTACACCCACCTCCTGCCCGAGCTGCTGCACGAGGAGACCCGGCCACCGGTCGCGCTGCTCAGCCTGCCCGACGGGCACGGCGGGCCGGGCGGCGCCTCGTTCTACCCGCTCGCCTCCTTCTCCCCGGAGTGGACCGCGCTGCGCTCGGCGCACGGGACGGGCGCGGAGGTCCGGTTCTGCGACCGCCCCGCGGCGGACCGCGACGGGCACGGTCCGGAGGGTGAGGACGACCCCTTCGCACGGACCCTCATGTCCGAGCGGTACCTCGCCCACTCCCGGTCGGTCGCCGCGCTCGCGCGGCGGCTCGGCTGCCGCGACCACGACGAGGTGTGGGACCACCTGTTCGAGGCCCGCTCCGCCGGTGAGCTCGCGGACTGGCGGACCGTGTTCGACGACGTCTTCGCCTGGGCAGCGCTGTCCCGCCTCGACTACGAGGACGACGTCCTCGCCGCGGACGGGTCGCTGGACCGGGAGGCGAGGATGTCGGCCCGGGTCGAGGAGGCGAGCCGGACCGGCGACGTCCTCGTCGTCACCGGTGCGTTCCACACGCTCGCCCTCGCCGAGGCGCTCGCGGGCCTCCCCGAGGGCGAACCGGTGCGGGCACGCCGGCCCGACGACGGCTACGGCCCCACCGCGACCGGCGACGCCTGGCTGATCCGCTACGACCACGAACGCCTCGACGGCCTGCGCGGCTACGGCGCCGGCATGCCCTCGCCCGGGTTCTACGAGCGGCTCCACGCCGCCCACCTGCGATGCGAGCGGCACGGCTGCCGCGACGACGGTGCACCGTGCCCCGACCACCCCGCGCACGCCGTCGCGACCGAGGTCCTGGTGGACGTCGCGCGCGGGGCGGCCGAGCGCGGGCACCTGGTCTCGACCCCCCAGGTCGCCGCGGCGGCGGTCGCCGCCTCCCGGCTCGCCGACCTGCGGATGCGCCCGTACCCGGGCCGCACCGACGTGCTCGACGCGATCACCTCCGGCTTCGTCACCGACGACGGCGGGATCGGGCCGGACCGCCCCCTCGGGCTCGCGGTCGCCGAGGTGTTCGGCGGTCGCGTGGTCGGCGCGGTACCTGCCGGCGGCTCCGTGCCGCCCCTGGTGCGGGACGCGCGGGACCGGGTGCGGGACGTCGGCCTCGACATCGGCACGACCATCCCGCGCACCGCCCGGCTAGACGCCCGGCGCACCGCTCCGCACCGCGCACGGCGCCGGGTGCTGGCGCTGCTGGACCTGCTCGAGACCGGGTTCGGGCGGCAGGTCTCCGGCCCGGACCATGTGGCCGGGCGCGGGCTCGGGCTGATCAGCGAGGAGTGGGAGTACTGCTGGACTCCGGTCGTCGAGGCGCGGCTGGTCGAGCTGTCCCACCTCGGCGCGACCGTCGACGCGGCGGCCGTGACGCTGCTGCGGCAGGCGGAGGAGAAGCTGCGCGCGGACGGTGCGGCGGCCGCCGCGGACGGGGCGGCGACGCTCGTGGCCCGGGCGGCGGTGGTCGGCCTGACCGCCCACCTGCCCCGGCTCGTCGACCTGCTCGCCGGCACGCTCGACACCGACCGCGACCTCGGGTCCGTCGTGGCGGGCGCGCGACGCCTGCTCGGGCTGTGGCGCTCGCGGGTGGAGCTGGACCTGGGCGACGCCGCCGACGAGCTGCTGGCGCTGGTCGCGCAGGCGCTCGCGACCGCCGCGTACCTGGTGGCCGACGTCGGCCGCGCCGGACCGGACGACGAGGAGGCCGCCGTGGCCTCCGTCCTGGAGCTCCGCGCGCTCGCCCGCGACGCCGGACGGGCCTGGGCCAAGGACGCGACCGGCGTCGGGCAGGAGCCGGCCGCGTCGGTGGCGCGGGAGCTCGCGCGGCTGCGCGAGGACGAGGACGCGGCGCCGGGCGTGCGCGGAGCCCTGCTCGCGGTGGGGTCGGTGGACGGCGACGTGCCCGACGACGTGCTGGTCGCCCGCGTGCGCGGCGCCCTCCGGCCGGGCGCGGACCCCGGCCTCGCGGTGCGCTTCCTCGGCGGTGTGCTGCGCGCCGCGCCCGACCTGCTGCTGCACACCCCGGAGCTGTTCGACGCCGTCGACGGCGCGATCCGCGACCTGACGCCGGACGCCTTCCTGACCGTGCTGCCCGACCTGCGCCGCGGCTTCACCTGGCTGCGCCCCACGGAGACGCACCGGCTCGCGGAACGCGTCGCGGAGCGGACGGGCTCGCGCGCGTCCGACGTCGACGTGCGGGTGCGCGTGGACGAGCAGGAGCTGACGGCAGGGCTCGCGGTCGAACGCGAGCTCGCCGCCGTGCTGGCCCGCGACGGGCTGGCGCACTGGAGCGGAGGAGAGGTATGACCGGGACGGAACTGACCGAGCCGACCCCTGGCCGGGCGGAGCCGGGAGCCGCGGGGGCGGCGTCGGGCACGGCGGCGGAGGCGGGGCCGGCGGCCGCGGGACGGACGGCCGACGCCGCGACCGACCCGGAGGCGGCGCGTCGCTGGCGGCTCGTGCTGGGGCGGTACGCGGCCGAGCGGCTCGACGTGCAGGACGGCGACCAGCGCCTGGAGAGCACGCTGCGCTACCTCTACGACCGCGAGTACGCGGCGCGCGGCCACGCTGCCGGGCGCGGCGGCGACGGCGGCCGGCAGCGTGGAGGCCCCGGGTCGCTCGACGGCTCGGCGCCGCACGGCGTCGACTTCTCGGCGCTCGGCTGGCTGGGCGAGGCGCGCTCGCTGTTCCCGCGCGAGACGTTCGAGCGGATGCAGGTCGAGGCGGTCGGCCGCTACGGGCTGTCCGAGCTGCTCGGCGACCGCGAGACGGTCGAGGCGATGGAGCCGTCGCGCGAGCTCGCCACGGCGCTGCTGCAGCTGCGGGGCAAGCTCGACCCCGCGGCGGCCGACGGCGTGCGGCGGGTCATCGAACGCGTCGTCGAGGACGTGGTGCGGCGGCTGCGGCCGCGGTTCCTCACGGCGACGGGCGGCCGCGTGGACCGGTCGCGCCGGTCGATGCACCGGGTGGCGCGCAACTTCGACTGGAAGCGCACGCTGCGCGCGAACCTCGGGCGTGTCGACGGCGACGGGCGGATGCTGGTGCAGGACGTCCGCTTCAACGCTCGGCAGAAGCGGTCCCTGACGTGGGACGTCATCGTGCTGGTGGACCAGTCCGGGTCGATGGCGGCCTCGCTGCTGTACTCCGCGGTGTGCGCGGGAATCCTGTCGGGGCTGCCCGGGATCGATGTCCGGCTGGTGCTGTTCGACACGAGCGTGGTGGACATGTCGCACCTCGCGCACGACCCGGTGAGCGTGCTGCTCACCGCGCAGCTCGGCGGCGGCACCGACATCGCCCGGGCCGTGCGCTTCGCCGAGGGGCAGGTGAGCAACCCGTCCCGGACCGTGGTGGCGCTGGTCAGCGACTTCTGCGAGGGCGGCTCCGTCTCGGAGCTGCTGGCCGCCGTGCGGCGGTTGCGGTCCTCGGGCGTGACCCTGCTCGGGCTCGCCGCGCTCGACGAGGCCGCCGAGCCCGTCTACGACCAGGGCACGGCCCGGCACCTCGCCGAGGCCGGCATGGAGGTCGCGGCACTGACGCCCGAGAGATTCGCCGAGTGGCTGGGAGAGGTCCTGTCATGAAGTACCTGGAGCCGTATGCCGCACTGACGGACGAGGCGCTCGCCGGGCTCGCGAGCGCGGGCCTGCTGCGCCGCGCCCGGAAGCTGGCCGACGACGTCACCGAGGAAGCGTCCGGCGCGAAGGGCGCGAACCTGTCGATCGGCGGGCACGCGGTCCGCGTGGACGGGCGCGGCCCCGCGGCGGTCGCCTGCGCGTGCCCGACGGGCGGCGTGTGCGTGCACGTCGTCGTGGCCTGCCGGTGGGCGCGGGACCGGGCGTCCGAGCTGGGCGTGGAGGCTCCCGCCGGTCCGGCGCCCGGCGATCGGGCCGAGGGGCCCGGCCGGTCCGCCGACGCGGGGCCCGCCCGGCGGGCCGGCGCCGCGGACGGTGACGGCCGAGGCCGGGCCTCGGGCCGGGGACATGCCGGGGCGGCCAGGGCTGCGGCGAAGCGGTCCGCGGTGGCGGAGCGGCGCGCGGTGGCACTGGCCGAGGTGCGCGACGTCGTCGTCCACCTGCTCGACGGCGGCCTCGCGCACCTGCGCGACGATGCGTCCGAGTCGCTGCGGGCGCTCGCGGGACGCGTCCGCGTGGCGGGGTTCGACCCCGTGCACGGGCTGCGTCTGGACGCCCTGCTTCGCACGGCCGCCGGTCAGGCGGCCGACCTCGCCGCGCACGACGACGGCACCGACGAAGCGGGTCTCCTGTCCACGCTCACCGAGGTCTGGGCCCTGTGCGAGGCCCACGAGCACGCCGGGGACCGCCCGGTCGGCGAGCCGGAGCCCCGGCGCGCCGCCGAGGAGCCGGGGACCGGCCGGAGCGGCGGGCCGGCCGGCGCCCCGGCAGCCGCCGGCGGGCCGGCCGCGGCCTCCGAGGCTGCGGCCAGGACGCGGAAGTCCGCCGGCAGCCGGACGGGCCGGGACGAGGACGACGTCGACCTCGGGCGCCTCGTGCCGCTCGCGGTGCGGTGGTGGACCGGGGCGAGCGGATCGCGCGGGGTGGTGCTCGCCGCGTGGGACCCCTCCGACGGCCGCGTCCGGACCGCGGTGACCGGCCGGCCCGCGGGCGGCGACCCGTCGTTCCGGCGCGAGTGGGACACGCCGCTGCTGTGGGGAGCGTCGGCCGCCCGGCTCAGCGCCGGTCCGTTCGCCGTCAGTGCCGTCCGCGCCCGGCCGGACGGCTCGCTGGGCGCCGGCGGGCGCCCGCGGCTGGCGTCGCTCGGCGACTTCGACCTGGACGAGCTGCGCGGGATCGCGGACCGGACGGGTGCCGCGACCCCGGCGCGGGACACCGTCGGGTTCGGCCGCCGCCCGTCGCACGTGCGCCTGCTGCTCGTGCGGGACTCCGGCGAGGTCGGTATCGACGAGGTCCGTCAGGAAGTGACCTGGAACATCACCGACTCCTCCGGCCAGGAGCACCTCCTGCGCGTGCCGGTCGAGGACCGCCGCACCGCCGACACGCTCCTGCACGTGCTGGCCGGCCGGTGGTCCGTGGTCGGCGTGACGGCCGAGCGACGGGCGGAGCGCCTCGAGCCGGCCGGGATCTTCGTGCGCGGGACCGACGGCGCGATCCGGCTGATCAGCCCGTCGATCATGGAGCAGTACCAGCTCGGCCGCGAGTCGCGCTGGAGCCACCATCACTGGGAGACGTGGCGCAAGCGGTTGTCGCGGGTGGCGGGGATGCGCTCTCGGGCGCGAGCGGTGATCGACGCGGCGGAGCCCGAGCCGCCCGTCGTGCGCGCGTGCGGCCTCGCGTGGGACGTCCTGGTCGCGGTGGCCGCCACGGGGCGTGGCCGTCTCACGCCGCGCCAGCGCTCCGACGTCGGGCTCGCCCGTGCGCTGGCGCGCGACCTGGGGCTGAGCACGCTCGAACGCGCGGTCTCGGACCTCGTGCCCGACGACGGCGCGCCGGTGCTCACGCCCGAGACGGTGGCCCGTACGGCCTTCCTGGTCCGCCGCACCCAGGAGGTCGCCTCCACGACCTGAGCCGGCGGGAGGCGCCAGGGCGTCCTCCGGTCAGAGCCCGCCGGTGGGGAGGGGCTCGGCCGGGCAGGAGGTCAGGACGTCCGACATGGCGTCGTGCTCGTCCAGGGTGACCCACAGCTCGTACTTGACCTTGACCGCGATCTGCGCGGCGACGTACTCGCACCGGTAGGAGCTGTTCTCGGGGAGCCACTCGGCGGTGTCGTCGGCGCCCTTGCCCATGTTCGCCGGTCCGTCGGAGGCGATGAGGTTCAGCGGGTCGTTCGCGACCTGTTCGCGCTTCTCCTGGTCCCACTCGGACGCTCCGGTCACCCAGGCGTTCTTCAGCGCGACGATGTGGTCGATCTGCACGTCGCCCGAGCTGGGGCCGCGCTCGAAGTCGATGGTGCCGCCGGTGTAGGGGTCCGCGAGCGTGCCCGTCGCGATCTCGCACGCGTCGCCCTCGCTGTACTCGACGTCCTCGAGGTCACGGGCGAGGATGTCGTTCCGGGTGTCGCACGAGTTCTGGTCGACGTCCTTCCACGCGGTGCCGAACGCGTCGCGGTCGTAGCCGTCCTCGTCCTCCCACTCGCTGATCTCCAGCGTCTCGAGCGCCTCCAGGGCGGACCCCTCGGCGCCCACGGCGGGCGCGGCGTCGTCCCCGAGCGACTTGACGACGAAGTTGCCGCCGAGCACGAGGGCCGCGATCACGACCAACGTCACCTGCAGAGCCTTGCGCTTGCTCAGGTGCTTCTTCGAGGATGCGGCGGCCACGTTGCTCCTATGTACCGTGATAGGCGAAAAAGATCTTACAGCGTATATATATCAGTTGAACAGTAACGCGCAGGTTACTGCGCGCAACACTTCCGGCGTCGTCGTCACGGGGCGCGGCGTCCCGTTCGTGGCAAGGTCTCCGCCGCAGGTCGGACAGCCCGCGCGCCCGCCGCGCCGCTCGGGCACGATGGGCGGATGGCACAACGGCTGGGAATCGTCGGATACGGCGGAGCAGGGCGACAGATCCATGCCCGCCTCGCGCGCGAGGCGGGCATGACGGTGACGGCCGTCGTGACCCGTGATCCGGGACGGCGCGTGCAGGCCGCGGGGGACTGGCCCGGCGCGAAGCTGTACGACGACCTCGCGGGCATGCTCGAGGACAGCGGCGCGTACGACCTGGTCGTCGTCGCGAGCCCGACCGCGATGCACGTGGAGCACGCGGCCGCCGTCGCCGCCGCGGGCGTCCCCTTCGTGCTGGACAAGCCGATCGGCGTCGACGCCGGCGAGGCGCGTCGCGTGGTCGACGCCGCCGCGGACGCCGGGACCCCGTTCACCGTGTTCCACAACCGGCGCTGGGACCCGGAGCAGCTCACCCTCGCGGCCCTCGTGCGGCGCGGGGACCTGGGTGACGTGCACACGTTCGAGCGCCGCTGGGAGCGGTGGCGGCCCGTGCCCCGCCAGCGCTGGAAGGAGCGCGACCCTCGGGGCGGCGGGCTCCTGCTCGACCTCGGGCCGCACCTCGTGGACTCGGCGACGCAGCTGTTCGGCCGGGTCGAGGCCGTCTACGCGGAGATGCGCGCCCTGACCACGCCCCTGGAGGACGACATGTTCCTCGTGCTGCACCACGCCGACCACGTCGTCTCGCGCCTGTGGGCGGGGTCGGTCGTCGGGGCGCCCGGACCGCGCACGCGCGTGCTCGGCACCGGTGGGGCCTTCGTGGTCACCACCTTCGAGGAGGACGCCTCACCGTTCGAGGTCATGGACGAGGGCGCGCCCGACGGCACCGCGGGCTGGCTCACCCGGGGCAGGGAGCGCACGCCGGTCCCCGCCGCACCCGGCGGCCACGCCGACTTCTACCGCGCGGTCGAGGCGTGGCTCACCGACGACGACGCCGGGCCGCCCGTCGATCCGGCCGACGCTCTGCGCACCGCCGAGGTGCTCGACGCCGCCCGCGTCGCCGCCCGGGAGGGCCGCATCGTCGACGTCTGACGTCCATGCAGGTCAAGCCTCGGATCACGAGTTCGGCGGCTACCGCCCGCGCCCTCGGCTACCACTCCCGCGCGGGTCTCGCATATCTGTGGAAAACGAGCGGGCGCGGTGTGCCGCACGTAGACATGAAAACGTGCATCTCATCGACGCCACGGAGCTCGTGCCCGTCGCAGTCCCGGCCGGCGGACTGCCTCGCGACCTCCTGATCCGGCGCCTCGACACGCTCGCCGGCCTCGACCACCCGAGCCTCGTGCGCCTGGTGACCATCTCGCCGACGGGCGGGGACCGGCTGGACGTCCGGCTCGACCGGCCGGACGCCGCCGACCTGCCCACCGTCCTCGCCTCGCGCGGGCCCCTCACGGCCGCCGAGACGTCCGGCATGGTGGTCGCGATCGCGCAGGCGCTCGCAGCACTGCACAGCGCCGGGCTCGTGCACGGCCGGGTCGAGGCGTCGGACGTGCTGTTCGCGCCCGACGGCAGCGCCCTGCTCCGGCCCCAGCTCGCCCTGCCCTACTCCACCACGAGCGAGGAGCCGGTCGAGGACGTCCCGTCGCTGGCCAGGCTGGCGCGGTCCGTCCTGCGGACCGGCCTGCGGGGAACCGACGGCAGGCCCGCCCCGCTCAGCGGTGAGGACCTGGCGCTGCGGACCGAGCTCGCCAAGGCGTGCGCCGAAGACCCGAGAGACCGCCCGCAGGCCGGGACGCTCGCCGCCCGCGTGCACGACATCGTGGCCCCGGAGCTCGTCGACATGCCCGCCCCGGACGCGCTCGTGCAGGCCGCACTGACCGGGCCCATCCCGATCCTCGGGCCCGGCGCGGGCGGGCGAGTGGTGCGCCGGGACGACTTCACGGCACCGCCGTCGATCCAGCGCACGCAGCGCGTGCGGGGCCTGTCAGGGCTTCCGGCCCTGGCCGGCCTGCCCAGCCTGCGAGCGGGCAGCCCACGGCGCCGGCGATGGACCGCGGCGCTCGCGGTCGCCTCGGCCGGGCTCGTGTTCGGCGTCGGGGTCGGCGTGATCGCCTCGGTGTCGGACCTGGTCGGGGAGAGCGCCGCGGCGTCGTCGTCGGGGTCCGAGGCCGACGCGCAGGAGCCGCGGACGGCCCAGGACCTGGGGGCCGACATGGCGGCGATCTCGAACCAGAACACCCCGGCGGCCGCCGCCCGGGAGCTCACGCGGCTGCGGATGCTCCTGCTCACGGGCATGCCGGTGGAGGTCTCCGACATCGACCAGCCCGGCTCGCCGGCGCACGCGGCCGACCTCGCGCTGCTGAACCGGATCTTCTTCTGGGACAAGCACGTCTCGGGAGCCGAGGTCAAGGTCACCCGGTCCGAGCTGGTCGGCAGGGACGGTGCGGGTCGTGGCGCGGGGGGCAAGGGCGCGAACAACGGCCCGCCGACGGAGGCGGTCGTGCTCGTCGACTACCGGATCAGCGCGCACATCCAGGTCAGCGACTCCGGCCCGGTCCAGGTCCCGGAGTCGGAGCCGCGCTCGGCGATGCTGTCGCTGACGTGGACCGACGACGGCTGGCGGGTCTCCCGGGTGTCGTGACGCCGGGGTCCGGCACCGGCGCCCCGGGGGCGGCGAAGCACTGAGGGCGGCGAATCTCCGAGGAGTGCGAAGCCCGGAGGATCACGAAGCCCGGAGGACGACGAGAGGGGCCGGGCAGCCGATCGGCTGCCCGGCCCCTCTCGTGCGTCAGGACCTCGGCGGGATCAGGTCAGAGCCCCAGCTCCGACTCGAAGGCCGCCTCCTCGATCCGGTTCTTGATCGCCGTCAGGAAGCGGGCCGCGTCGGCGCCGTCGACCAGGCGGTGGTCGTACGAGAGGAAGATGTACGACATCTGGTGCACGGCGATCGAGTCGCCGCCGTCCGCGTCCGTGATGACGACCGGCTTCTTCGTGATGGTGCCCGTACCGAGGATCGCGGCGTGACCGCCCGGCACGATCGGCGTGTCGATCAGCGCCCCGCCCGAGCCCGTGTTCGTGATGTTGAACGTGCCGCCGGACAGCTCGTCCGGCGTGACCTTGTTCGCGCGGGTGCGCGAGCCGAGGTCCTGGATCTGGCGCGCGATGCCCGCCAGGTTCAGGTCGCCCGCGTCCTTGATCACCGGGACCACGAGCCCGCGGTCCGTGTCCACCGCGATGCCGACGTTCTCCGACGGGTGGTACGAGATCGTGCCCGCCTCGGTGTCGATCGTGGCGTTGATCTTCGGGTACGCCTTGAGCGCCTCGACGGCGGCCAGCGTGAAGAACGGCAGGAACGTGAGCTTGGCGCCCTCACGCGCCAGGAACGACTCCTTGGCCCGGGCCCGCAGGCGCGCCACCTTCGTGACGTCCACCTCCATGACCGTGGTCAGCTGCGCCTGGGTCTGCACCGCCTCGAGCATCCGTTCGGCGACGACCTTGCGCAGGCGGGACATCTTCTCGGTCGTGCCGCGCAGCGGTGACACCTCCAGCACGGTCGACGGGGCGGCAGGGGCCGACGCCGGTGCCCCGGCAGCGGGTGCGGTCGTCTTCGCCTCGGCCGCGGCCAGCACGTCCTCCTTGCGGATGCGGCCGCCGACGCCGGTGCCGGTGATCGTCGCGACGTCCACGCCCTTCTCCGCCGCGAGCTTGCGGACCAGCGGCGTCAGGTACGAGCCGGTCGACCGGGTGGCGGCGGTCGCCGCCGGGGCCGTCGTCGTGGATGCCGGGGCCGGGGCTGCGGGGGCCGGGGCGGGCGCCGGAGCCTCGGGGGCCTGCGCGGGTGCGGGAGCAGGCGCGGGGGCCGGGGCTTCTGCCGCCGGTTCGGGCGTGGGGGCCGGAGCCGGGGCTGCCGGAGCCTCCGCGGCGGGCTCGGCGGCCGGCGCGGCGGCGGGCTCGGCCGGAGCCTCCGGAGCGGCCGCTCCGGACCCGACGATCGCCAGCGTGGCGCCGACCTCGACCGTCTCGTCCTCTTCCGCCAGGATCTGCTGGACCGTGCCGGCCACGGGCGACGGGATCTCGGTGTCGACCTTGTCGGTGGAGACCTCGAGCAGCGCCTCGTCGACGGCCACCTCCTCGCCGACCGCCTTGAGCCAGCGGGTGACGGTGCCCTCGGTGACCGACTCGCCCAGCGCGGGAAGCTTCACCTCGGTGCCCTCGCCGGCCGGAGCGGCCGCGGGAGCCTCGGCGGCGGGCGCGGGCTCTGCCGCCGGGGCGGCCTCGGCGGGCGCCTCCTCGGCCGGGGCTTCCTCCTCGGCCGGGGCGGCCGGGGCCGTACCGGAGCCGGAGCCGTCACCGATCACGGCCAGCGTGGCGCCGACCTCGACGGTGTCGTCCTCCTCCACGAGGATCTGCTCCAGGGTGCCCGCGACGGGCGACGGGATCTCGGTGTCGACCTTGTCGGTCGATACCTCGAGGAGCGGCTCGTCGACGGCGACGGTGTCGCCGACCGCCTTGAGCCAGCGGGTGACAGTGCCCTCGGTGACGGACTCGCCGAGGGCCGGCAGCTGCACGTTCTCAGACATGACCGGTTGGGTCTCCTTCGTCGTTACTGGGTCAGTTGTGGGCGTGCAGAGGCTTGCCGGCCAGAGCCATGTGTGCCTCTCCGAGTGCCTCGTTCTGGGTGGGGTGTGCGTGGACGAGCGAGGCGACGTCCTCCGGGAACGCCTCCCAGCCCACGATGAGCTGGCCTTCCCCGATGAGCTCGCCCACGCGCGAGCCGATCAGGTGCATGCCCACGACGGGGCCGTCCTTGCGGCGCACGAGCTTCGCGAAGCCCGTGGTGCCCAGGATCCGGCTCTTGCCGTTGCCTGCCAGGTCGTACTCGAGGGTCTCGACGGCGTCGGCGCCGTACAGCTCCTCGGCGCGGGCCTGCGTCACGCCGACCGAGGCGACCTCCGGCTCGCAGTAGGTGATGCGGGGGATCGTGGTCTCGTCGACCGGTGTCGGCTCTGCCTGGTCCGCCCCGGACGGGCCGCCCGGGACGGTGGCGCCGGACGCCGCGATCGACTCCGCGACGAAGATGCCCTGTGCGAATCCGCGGTGTGCGAGCTGCAGCCCGGGCACGATGTCGCCGACGGCCCACACGTGGCCCCCGCCGGGCGTCGTCACGCCGGTGCGCAGGCGCTCGTCGGTGACCACGAGACCGCGGTCGAGCCGTACGCCGGCGGCCTCGAGACCGAGGTCCGCGGTGCGCGGCCCGCGCCCGACCGCGACGAGCAGCAGCTCGGCGTCGAGCGTCCTGCCGGACTCGAGGGTCACGCGCACGCCGTCGTCGGACTGCTTCACCTCGGCGAAGCGGTCGCCGAGCGTGAACCCGACGCCGCGCTTGCGGAACGCCCGCTCGAGCGCCTTGGACAGGGCGACGTCCTCGGACGGGACGAGGTGGTCGAGGGCCTCGACGATCTCGACCTCGGCGCCGAAGGACCGCCACACGCTCGCGAGCTCGACGCCGATCACCCCGCCGCCGAGCACGACCACCGTGCCCGGCACGTGGTCCAGGGTGAGCGCCTGGTCGGAGGTGATGACGCGGCCGCCGATCTCCAGCCCCGGCAGCGGCCGCGCGAACGAGCCGGTGGCGAGCACGACGTGCCGCCCGGTGTACCGGACGCCGTCGACCGCGACCACGCCGGGTGCCACGAGCGTCCCGTGTCCGGGCACGAGCGTGATCCGGCGGGAGGCGACCAGCCCCTGCAGGCCCTTGTAGAGGCCCGTGACGACGGCGTCCTTGTAGGCGTGGACACCCGCCATGTCGATGCCGTCGCACGAGGTCCGCACGCCGAGACGAGACCCTGCCCGGGCGACGTCGGCCACCTCGGCGGCGTGCAGTAGAGCCTTGGTCGGGATGCATCCGTCGTGCAGGCAGGTGCCCCCGAGCTTGCCCTCCTCGATCAGGGCGACGCTGAGGCCGAGCTGTGCCGCGCGCAGCGCGGCGGAGTACCCACCGCTGCCTCCGCCGAGCACGACGAGGTCGTAGGTGCCGGGGTTGCCGGCGGTCGTTGCCGTGGATGGCACTGTGTTGCTCCTCGCTCCAGCGGTCAGCCTCTGGGACGTTGCGTGCGCACCTTGTGGGCGCAGGACGCACCGCCTGACATCTTGTCACCTCGAACGGCCACTCCCCAATCGGTAGTGGTGCATTGCGGGTGTGACGCTGGGGACATTCCAGGCGGGCCAGGTAGTCTTCGCGCATGTCCCGCACCCCCCGCTTCTCGCTCGCGCGCTTCTTCGGCCGCCGCCCGCGCGGTGGCCAGGAGGCGGGTCGATCGTCGGTCGGCGATGCGCGCCGGGAGACGATGCAGCACCTGTACGACTTCATCGCCACCCGGCAGGGCGTCGAGGCGTACGTCGAGCCGCCCACCGCCCAGATCCCCGCGACGATCCTCCTCGTGGCCACGACGGGGGAGTGGACCCGGCGTCGCGTGCCCGACGAGAAGACCGCCTTCGACCTGGCCGGGGAGCTCGATGTCCCCGTCTACAACGTCCGCTTCATCGGCTACCCGCAGCGCATGCGCGACTGGACCTCGGCCCAGCGCCGCCGCTGACCGCGGCCACCTGCGCCTCCCTCGAGCGCACGGCACCGGCCGGGTCCGGACGTCCGGACCCGGCCGGTGCCGTGCGCTCGGCCTCCGGCGCGACGGGGCGGGCGGTCAGCCGCCCGTGCGGGACTCCAGGTAGGTCAGGAGGGTGCGGACGCCGACGCCCGTGCCGCCCGGGGACGTGTAGCCGTGGGGGCCCTTCTCGTTGAACGAGGGGCCCGCGATGTCCAGGTGCGCCCACGGGGTGTCGCCCACGAAGGTGCGCAGGAACAGCCCGGCGTTGAGCATCCCGCCCATGCGCGGGCCGGAGTTCGCGACGTCGGCGACCTTGGACGTGATGTTCGGCCGCAGCTCGTCCGGCAGCGGCATCGGCCAGAACAGCTCTCCGGAGGCGTCGGCGGCCGCCTTCACGCCGTCGCGCACGGACTCGGTGCCCATGACGCCGGCCGTGTACGGCCCGAGCGCGACCATCTGCGCACCGGTCAGGGTGGCGATGTCGAGGATGACGTCGTGCCCGTCCTCCACCGCGGACGCGAGCCCGTCCGCCATGACGACGCGGCCCTCGGCGTCCGTGTTGAGGATCTCGACGGTCTTGCCGCCGTAGACGGTGATGACGTCCGACGGGCGCTGCGCGGTCCCGCTGGGCATGTTCTCCGCGAGGCAGAGGTAGGCGGTCACGGCGACCGGCAGGCCGAGCCGCGCGACGGCGACGATGGTGCCGAGCACGGCGGCGGCGCCGGCCATGTCCGACTTCATGGTCTCCATGCTGGCGGACGGCTTGAGGGAGATGCCGCCGGTGTCGAACGTGATGCCCTTGCCCACGAGCGCGATCTTCTCGGTCGCCTTCGCCGGGGCGTAGGTCACCTTGACCAGGCGCGGCCCGCGCGAGGAGCCCTGCCCGACGGCCGTCAGCCCGCCGTAGCCGCCCGCGCTGAGCTGCTTGTCGTCCAGGACGGTGACCTTGAGGCCCTTGGCCTCCTTGGCGGCGGCCTTCGCGGCGTCGGCGAACGTGGCCGGGTACATCTCGTTCGGCGCGGTGTTGACCAGGTCGCGTGCGGTGTGCACGGCACCGGCGACGACGGTGGCACGCTCGACGGCGGCCTTCGCCTTCGCGCCGCGGGCCAGCGTGGTCAGGACCTCGACGGCACCGACGGGCGTCTTGCCGCCGTCGTCGCCGTTCGACCGGTACCTGTCGAAGGTGTAGGCGCCCAGCAGCGCGCCCTCGACGACGGCGGCCAGCTCGGCGTCGTCCGTCGCGGGCAGCGACACGGCGGCCGAGCCGACGCCCGCCAGCTCCCGCGTGGCGGCTCCCGCCGCGCGGCGCAGGATCTCGGGGGCGAAGGTGCCGTCGTCGCCGCGCTCGCCGAGGCCCGTCAGGACGAGGACGCCGGCCTTGAGCCGCGGACCCGCCGGGACCTTGCGGACCTCGTCGCGCGCGCCGGTGATGCCGAGCTGCGGGGCGATCGCCTCGATCTCGGTCACGAGCTCCGCCGGGAGGTGGTCGGCGACGATCGCGACGCCGTCCGACGTCTTGGCCGTCGCGACGACGAGGACGTCGGCGCGTACGGCGATCGGATTCTTGCTGGAGAGGGAAAGATCGGTCACCTGGCGATGCTATCCCGGTGCACGACGCCGGTCGTGGCGACGCGGGTGCGGGGTGCGCCGTCCGGCTGCGCCGGAGCCACGGCGGGGCGGGGCCGGGCCAGGTGGGCGCCCGGCTCCGCCGTGCTGCCGGGGCGCACGAGCGTGGCCATGATCGTGGCGGCCTCACCGGTGCGGGTGGCGGCGGCCTCGTGGTGGCCGAGCGCGTTCTCGGTGCGTGCGAGCCGGTCGAGCAGCTCCGCCGTGTGCAGCCGGTCGCCCAGCTCACGGCTGATGACCAGGGCGCGGGTGTAGCTGGCGCGGGCCTCGGCGTGGCGGCCGGCGGCGTGGTCGAGGTCGCCCAGCCCCTTGAGCGTGAACCGCTGGCCCGGCATGTCGCCTGCCCCCTCCTGGACGTGCAGCGCCTCCCGGATCCGCTCGATCGCGCGGGCGGGGTCGCCCGCCTGCAGGTGGACGTCGCCGATGTTGTACAGGACGAGGCCCTGGCCCCCACGGTCGCCGAGCGCGGTGAACAGCTCGAGCGCCCGTTCGTAGCTCTCCAGCGCGTCGGCGAACCGGCCCATGTGGTCGTAGGTGACGCCCAGGTTGTTCAGGTTCCAGGCCATGCCCAGGGCGCTGTCGTCCACGCGGTAGAGCGCGTCGGCCTCCCGGTGCGCGGCGACCGCCTCGGCGAACCGGCCGAGGTCGCTGTAGGCGACGCCCAGCCCGTTGAGCAGGCGGGCGCTGCCGGACGGGTCGCCGCAGGCGCGGGCCGCCTCCAGCCCGACGCGGTGCGTGGTGAGCCAGTCGTCCCAGTGCTTGCTCAGGTAGAAGTAGGTCAGCAGCGGGCGGGCCAGCTGCGAGGCGAGGCCCGGCTCGGTGCCGGCCGTCTGCCGGATCATCGCGACGAGGTTGGGCCGCTCCACCTCGAACCAGCGCAGCGCGGTGGAGCGGTCCCCGAACTCCGGCACCTGGGGTGGTGCCGGGGCGGTCAGCACGAGGGGTGCGCCTCTCGGGTCCACCGCGAAGCGCGCGGCGACGGCGGCATACAGGTACCAGGTGCCCAGCCGGCGCAGCGCCGCGGCGCGCTCGTGCGCCGGCTCCTCCGCCAGCGCGCGCTCCCGTGCGTACTCCCGCATCAGGTCGTGCGGCAGGAGGCGCTCCTCCGCGTCCTGCTCGACCATGCCGGCGCGGACCAGCGCGGCGATCGCCCGTCGCACGGCGGGGAGGTCCAGGCCGGCCATGGCCGCCATCGCGGGCGGGCTCAGGTGGTGCCCGGGATGCAGGCCGTACAGCCGGAAGAGGTGCGCGGCCCGGGGCCCGAGGTTCGTGTAGGACCAGGAGAACACCGAACGGACCGCGGTGTGCGGGTCGTCGAGGTCCAGCGTGTCGAGCCGGTCGTCCCCGCCGAGCTCGGTCACCAGCCCGGTGACGTCCATCCCGGGGCGGCAGCACATCTGCTCGGCGGCCACG
The DNA here is from genome assembly GCF_054777735.1 of Myceligenerans cantabricum. Taxonomy (NCBI): domain Bacteria; kingdom Bacillati; phylum Actinomycetota; class Actinomycetes; order Micrococcales; family Promicromonosporaceae; genus Myceligenerans; species Myceligenerans cantabricum. The sequence goes on along the minus strand of NZ_BAAHAJ010000009.1, from coordinate 1,065,334 downwards.
CGCAGGGCCAGCGGCAGGCGGGCGCACCGCTCCACGACGGTCGCGACGGCGTCCGGGTCGGCGTCGGCGACGGGGCCGGCCATGGTCCGGAACAGGGCCGCCGCCTCCGGCACGGGCATCCGGTCCAGGTGCACGCGGCGGGCACCCTCCCGGACCACCAGCCCGGTCAGCACGTCCCGGCTGGTGACGACGGCGAGGCCGTGCGGGCCACCCGGGAGGAGCGGCCGCACCTGCTCGACGTCGTTGGCGTTGTCGATCACGACCAGCGTGCGGCGTCCGGCCAGGAGGGTCCGGAACAGCGCCGCCCGCTCGGCGGTCGCGGTCGGCACGTCGGGGCCCTCGACGCCCAGCGCGCGCAGGAAGCCGGCCAGTGCGCCGTGGGGTGACACCGCCTCGTCGGGCCCGTACCCGCGCAGGTCGACGTAGAGCTGGCCGTCGGGGAACCGGTCCTGGGCCCGGTGTCCCCAGCGCACCGCGAGCGAGGTCTTCCCGACGCCGGCCGTGCCGCTGATCACGACGACCGCCGGGGGTCCCACGGCGTCCAGCTCCGCGAGCTCCCGGGTGCGCCCGGTGAACGAGCCCACGTCGTGCGGGAGCTGGGCGGGCACGGGACGGCCGGGCCGGGCCGGAGCCGCGGCCGGAGGGTCGGCGTCGATCGGTTCGCCGGCGAGCACCTGCCGCTCCAGGACGCGCAGCGGCTCCCCGGGCTCGACGCCGAGCTCGTCGACCAGGACGCGCCGCGTCCCGCGGTACACGGCCAGGGCCTCCGCCTGCCGGCCGCTGCGGTAGAGGGCGGTCATCAGCAGCTCGGCGGGCCGTTCGCGCAGCGGGTGCCGGGCGACGACGTCGGTCAGCATCCCGACGACGGCCGCGTGCCGCCCCTGCCGCAGCTCCGCGGCGCAGCGCAGCTCCACCGCGAACAGGCGCCGCTCGGTCAGACGGGTGACGACGTCGGTCAGCGCGGGGCAGTCCAGGCCCCCGAACGGTTCGCCCCGCCACAGCGCCAGCGCGGCGTCCACCAGGTCGGCGCACCGCCCGGGAGCCGCCTCGGCCTCGTCCACCAGCGTCTCGAACCGGTCGGCGTCGAGCTCGCCGGGCAGCACGCGCAGGCGGTAGCCCTCGTCCACGCGGGACAGCCGGGAGGGCTGGTCGAGGAGCTGGCGCAGCCGGTGCACGTGCAGGTGCAGCCGCTGCTCGGCCCGGACGTGGTCCTGGCCCGGCCAGAGGTGCTCGCTCAGCTCGTACACCGACACGGGCGCGTTGGCCCGGGACAGCAGGACGGACAGCAGCGTTCGCCGGAGCCGTCCGCCCACCGCGGCCTCGCCGACCCGTATCGGTCCCAGTACCGCGAACTCGAGCATGACGTACTCCCCGGGAGGCTGATGCCGACGAGCGTATCCCGCAGCCGCCCGAACTCTGGCAAAACCTGGCAGTACCGACAGAATCCCCACGCTCACGCGCGGAACGCCGGGCGCGCCCTGCGAGGTCCCGCGATTTCACCGGGCCCCACCGCGCCGGTAGTCTGCTCCACGTGCTGCTACCCCTACTGATCCTGCTGGTCGCGCTCTGTGTGGCGCTCGGCGGGTGGGCCGCCTGGTTCGTGATCAGGGACCGTGCGGTGATCCTCAACCAGCTCTGGGGCGGGGCGATCGTGGAGGGCGTGCTCATCGCGCAGGCCATCACCGCGGCGATCCGCAGCGCCGCCCACGCGCCGTCGGACCCCCTGCTGTTCTGGGGGTACATGGCCACGTCCCTCGTGATCCTGCCCGTCGCCGCCGCGTGGGCGTTCGCGGAGCGGACCAAGTGGTCGTCGGTGGTGCTGCTGGTGGCGGCGCTGACCGTCGCGTTCCTCGACTACCGGCTGTGGCAGATCTGGACGGCCGCGTGAGCCGGCAGGCCGGGGGTGCGCGCGCGTCCCGCTCCACCGGCGCCGGGTTCGGGCGGGTGCTCGTGACCGTCTACGGGATCCTCGCGTTCGCCGCGCTGGGACGCTCGTCGTACGAGTTCGCCACCAAGCTGTCCGAGGCTCCCGTCGCCTACTCGCTGTCGGCGCTCGCCGCCCTCGTCTACGTGCTGGCGACCGTGGCGCTCGCGCTCGGGTCGCGGCCCGCCTGGCGGTGGACAGCCTGGGGCGCGGTCGGGATCGAGGCGGTCGGCGTGCTCGTCGTCGGCTCGGCGTCGCTCGCGAACCCGGACGTCTTCGGGGAGTCCACGGTGTGGAGCCTGTACGGACAGGGGTACGGTTATGTCCCACTCGTCCTGCCGTTCGTCGGCCTGTGGTGGTTGTGGCGCACGCGTGGGCCGGCAGCGCACGAGGTCCCGGGCCTCGGCCGGCCGGGCGAAACGGAGGAGACCACGGCATGAGCTTTCCCTACTCGTCGCTCTTCAACGCCGTCTTCAGGCGGATGGACCCTGAGCGGGCCCACGAGCTGGCGTTCCGGGCGATCGAGACCCTCGGCAAGGTGCCGCTGCTGGCCGACGTCGTCCAGGGCGCGCTGGCGCCCTACCTGGGCCGCGGCACCGGCGGGCCCGGCAGCGTGCGCGTGTTCGGGCGTACGGTGCCCGCGCCGTTCGGCCTGGCGGGCGGCTTCGACAAGAACGCCCGCGCGATCCGCGGCCTGACCGCGCTCGGCTTCGGCTTCGTCGAGATCGGCACCGTCACCGCCCACGCGCAGCCGGGCAACGACCGTCCGCGCCTGTGGCGTGAGCTCGACCTGCGCGGCGTGCGCAACCGTATGGGCTTCAACAACGACGGCGCCGCCGTGGCCGCCGAGCGGCTCCGTGCCCTGCGGGCCACGAAGGCCGGCCGCGCGACCGTCGTCGGCGCGAACATCGGCAAGACCAAGCGCACCCAGCCCGGCCTGGCCGCCGAGGACTACGCGCACTCCGCGCGCCTGCTCGCCCCCTGGGCCGACTACCTCGTGGTGAACGTCTCCTCCCCGAACACCCCCGGGCTGCGCGACCTCCAGGCCACCGAGTCCCTGCGCCCCATCCTGACGGCCGTGCGCGAGGCCGCCGACGAGGCCACCACCGCCACGTCGGCCCGCGGGTCCGCCGGACGGCGCCGGGTCCCGCTGCTCGTCAAGATCGCCCCCGACCTGGCGGACGAGGACGTCGAGGCCGTCGCGGACCTGGCCGTCGAGCTCGGGCTCGACGGCATCGTCGCGGTGAACACGACCATCGGCCACGACCGCGGCCCGGGCGGCCTGTCCGGCCCGATCCTGCGGGCCCGCGGCGTCGACGTCGTCACGCGCCTGCGCAAGCGCCTCGGACAGGGGCCGGTCATCATCGGCGTCGGCGGCATCACGTCGGCCGACGACGTCCGTGCCTACCTGCACGCCGGCGCCGACCTGACGCAGGGGTACACGTCGTTCGTCTACGAGGGGCCGCTCTGGGCGTCGCGGATCAACCGCGCCCTGACCCGTTCCGCCGGCTCCGCCGCGAGCGGGAGGCAGGAGTGAACACGCCGATCCGGCCCCGCTGGGAGTGGGCGCTGCACGACGACGAGGGCGCCCGCCTCCCGGAGTCCGTCACCCCGGTCTTCACCAACCAGTTCGACGCCGAGCAGTGGCTCGGCGAGCACTGGCGCTCCCTGGCGGACAGGGGGGCGACGTCGGCGACCCTCCACCACGACGGCCGCGAGTCCGCGCCGGCGATCGCCCTGCGCGTCCCGTGAGCCGCCCCCCGGTGAGCCACGTCCCGCTCCACCCGTGCCCGCCCCGGCCCGACCGGGACACGGTCTCGGTGGGCCGGGGCGGTCCGGCCCGACCGGTGACGTGACGCGACGGACCTGGTGCTATCAGCCGTCGGCCATGGCGCGCGCGAGGCTCGCGCGGCGCGCGTCGGCGGCGGCGTGCAGCCGGTCCGCCAGCTTCCCGACCGACCGCGGGACCGGGGTCCCCTCGGTCGTGGACCGGTCCCGGACCGGTTCGTCCGGCCGGAGCGCCACCGGGAGGACGCCCGACCACACCCCGTGGTCCTCGCCGTCGTCCGGCGCCTCGTTCGTGCCGGCGAACCGGATCTTCACGCTCGTGCGGTCCAGCGGGACGCGCAGCACGTGCGTGGCCGCCTCCTCCCGGCGGGTCGGGTCCCGGATCTCGGTCCGGCGCTCGGGCATGAGGTGGTCGCCCACGATCCGCAGGGCCTCCGGCCGCAGCTCGCCGGGCACCGGTGTCGCCCGGCCGAAGATCATCGCGCTGCGGTAGTTCGCCGAGCTGTCGAACAGCGACCGCGCGTACACCAGCCCGTCCAGGTGCGTGACCGCGACCGACACCGGCACGCCGTCGTCCCCGGCGTCGAGGAACAGCCCGCCGCCCGTCGACCCGTGCAGCAGCAGGTCGGGCCCGCGCCCCAGGTCACCCACGGCGTACAGGAACGGCAGCACGACGGGCAGCCCGTCGCGCACCACGGCGACGTGCGCGAACGTCCCGTCGGCCAGGATCTCGCGCAGCGCGGCCGGATCGTGGTCCTGCCGCTCGCGCTGACGGCGCACGGCCAGGGACGGCGCCGGCTCGGTGTCCGGGGACGGGGACGGGGACGTCGTGCGCCGGTCGGCCGTGCCGGGGCCCGGCACGTCGTCGCCGGCCGCTGCTGCCGGTCGGCCTGGGTTCGTGTGCGTCATGCCCCGGACGCTACGGAGCGGTCTGGTCCGGTCAGAGGTCCAGTTCTGCGATGATCGACCGGACCAGTTACGCATCCGGCCAGGAGACCTCCATGCCGCCGCACCGCCTGCCGGGACCGGGCAAGACGGCCGGCACCGCCGCGCTCCTGCGGGAGATGATCCACGACGGGCGTCTCGCCGAGGGCGACCCCCTGCCGTCCACCCGCGCGCTGGCGGCCGAGCTCGGGGTGTCGCGCGGCACCGTCGTGGCCGCCTACGAGCAGCTCGACGGTGAGGGGTACCTCCACACCCGGCACGGCGCCGTGTCGCGCGTGGCCGCGACCCTCGCGCCCCGACCGGCTGCGCCTCGCGACCCGGCGTCGCCGCGGAGCGGTGCCGCGGGTTGCCGTGCGGCGCGGAGCGGTGCTGCCTCCGGTGCTGCCGCTGACGGTGCGGCTCCGGGCGGTGCGACCCGCCGTGGTGCGGCTTCTGGCGGTGCGGTCCCTGGCGGTGCGGCTTCTGGCGGTGCGACGAGACCGCCCGTTCCGTCGTCGCACCTCGTGGACCTCACGCCCGGGCTGCCGCGTGCGACCGCCGTGTCCCGGAAGGACTGGCGCGCCGCGCTCCGGTACGCGGCGTCGGTCCCGCTGACCGACACGTTCCCCGACCCGGCGGGCCTGTCCGACCTGCGCTCGCAGGTCGCCGCACACCTCGCGCTGGGTCGCGGCCTCGCGCCCGACGCCGGGCGGGTCCTGATCACCTCGGGCACCGCCGAGGCGTTGTCGCTGCTGGCCGACGCGTCGCGCCCGGCGGCGGGCGGGCGGGGTCCGCGCGTCGGCGTCGAGAACCCAGGGTATGGCGCCGGGCGGTCCGCGCTCGCCTCGGCCGGCGGCGAGCTCGTGCCGATCCCCGTGGACGACGACGGTCTGCGGCTCGACGCGCTCCGGGCCGCCCACGCGCGACGGCGGCTGGACGCGGTCATGGTCACGCCCAGCCACCAGTACCCGATGGGCGGTGTCATGCCCGTCGCGCACCGGCAGGAGCTGTGCGCCTGGGCGGCGGCGGAGGGCGTCCTGGTGATCGAGGACGACTACGACTCCGAGTTCCGGCACCGCGGCGCGCCCCTGCCGCCGCTGGCCGCGATGGACGCCGGGGGCGCCGTCGTCCACGTGGGGACCTTCTCCAAGGTGTTCGACCCTCACCTGCGCTGCGGATACCTGGTGCTCCCGGACGGCGGACCGCACAGCGGCGGGATCCGCCGGGCCCGCGGGGCGCGCGGCCCGGCCGTCGCCACGGTGCTCCAGCACGCCCTGGCACACCTCATGGCGACGGGTGCGCTGCGGCGGCACGTCGCCCGCTGCCGCCGGGACTACCGACACAAGCGGAGCATGGTCGCCGAGGCGCTCGCCGGCATCGAGGGCGTGCGGCTCCGGGCCCTCGCGGGGGGACTCCACGCGGTGCTGGAGCTGACCGGCCCGGGGGAGGGGGAGCCCACGGAGGGCGACCGGCGGGAGCGCGGCCCGCAGGAGGGGCATCCGCGGGAGGACGGCCCGGAGGAGGGCGACCCGGAGGAGGGCGACCCGGCACGCGGCGAGGACCGGGGGCAGGTGCTCGTGGACCGGATCGCCGCCCGCGGGGTCCGGCTCGCGAACCTTCGTGGCTACCTGGTTCCGGGCCGGGGCCCGGGCCCGGCGCTCAGCGGCGTCGTGCTCGGCTACGGCGCCGTCCCGGCCGCGGCCCTCCGGCCGGCGCTGGAGATCATCCGCGAGGAGGTGACGGCATGGGCGGCGGCCCCCGCGATCACCCCACCAGCCCGCGCGGCGCCAGCCACCTCCAGGAGGACCACTGCACCACGGGACCGATCGCCAGCGTGAACACGACCGTCGACCAGCCGAACGTCCCGCCGAGCAGGACCCCGCTCAGCACGACGAGCGTCTCGATCCCCGTCCGGATCCGCCAGACAGGCCACCCGGTGCGCCCCACGATCCCCGTCATCAGGCCGTCGCGCGGGCCCGGGCCGAGCCGCACCCCGATGTAGGCGGCCGTCGCGACGCCGTTCAGCACGATCCCCGCCAGCGCCAGCGGCACGGCGGTGAGCAGGCTGGGATCGGGCAGCAGCCGGTCCATCACCGCCAGGAACGGGTCGATCGTCGCCGAGATGATCACGATGTTCGCGACCGTCCCGATCCCGGGCTTCTGCCGCAACGGGATCCAGCAGCCGAAGACCGCCAGGCTCGAGACCAGCACCACCCCGCCGAACGACAGCCCGGTGACTCGCACGAGCCCTTCGTGCAGCACGTCCCACGGGGTGTTGCCCTGGCCGGAGTGGATGATCATCGCCATCGAGAAGGTGAACAGCAGCAGCCCCAGGACGAGCTGTACGGCGCGCCGGACGGGGCCGAAGACGGGCGGGACGCCCGGGCCCGTGGCGCGCGGCCGCCCGACGGCGGTGGTTCGTTCAGTCATGCGACCCAGCCTCACCCACATTGGACTTGTCGGCCATAGCCAATTCCGGGACAGTGGACCCATGACTACCGCTCCGGCCGCGCACCGCCAGCTCTCCCCGGCGGCCACCGCCCGGCTGCTCGGCACCTGGCACGCGGGCGGCCCCGCCTACGCGGCGCTCGCGGACGGGCTGCGCGCGGCGATCCTGGCGGGAACGATCGCGCCGCTGACACGGCTGCCGTCCGAGCGGGAGCTCGCCCCGGCGCTCGGCGTCTCCCGGACGACGACGGCGGGCGCGTACGGGCGGCTCCGCGACCTCGGCTTCGCCACGAGCCGGGTGGGCTCCGGGACCGTCGCGCTGCTGCCGCGCTTCACCGACGTCCCGGCGGGCGGCGACGTCGCCGTGCCGGACGCCGCCGCCACGCCGGGCGACCCGTTGGGGCTGCGCCCGGGCTCGGGAGGCAGCGCCGGGGCGTCGTCCGGCGCCGGACTCCCCATCCTGCTGAACCAGGCGACGTCGCCGGCGGCGCCCGAGGTCGGGCCCGCGTTCGAGCGCGCCCTGGCCGCGCTGCCCGAGCACCTGGCGCACGGCGGGTACGCGCCGTACGGGATCGCGCCGCTGCGGGAGGCCGTCGCCGCGCGGTACCGCGCACGCGGCGTGCCGACGACGCCGGACCAGGTGCTCGTGACGACCGGTGCGCAGAACGCGATCTCTCTCGTGGTCCGGACCGTGCTCGGCCCGCGGGAGACCGCCGTCGTGCAGTCGCCGACGTACTTCCACGCGCTGGACACGCTGCGCGAGGTCGGGGCGCGGACCGTCGGCGTCCCCGCGGGGTACGCCGGCCTGGACGTGGACCTGCTGGCGTCGACCGTCCGCCGCACGCGGGCGCGGCTGGTGTTCCTCATCCCCGACCACCACAACCCCACCGGGACCTCCCTGACCCTCGCGGAGCGGGTGGCGGTGCGGGAGCTCGCCGAGCGGACCGGGGTGACGGTGCTCGCCGACGAGACGCTGACGGACCTGGCGCTGACCGGCCCGCCGGACGCGAACCCGCCGTTCGACGGCGACGGGACGTCGCCGCACCTGATCACGGTGGGGTCGACGTCCAAGACGTTCTGGGGCGGGCTGCGGGTCGGCTGGATCCGGGCGCACCCGGACGTCGTCGCGCGGCTCGTGCGGACCCGGCAGAGCACGGACATCGCGACCGCGGTGATGGAGCAGCTCGTCGCCGCGGACCTGGTCGCGCGGCGCGACGAGGTGCTGCCCGGGCGGCTCGCGTGGTTCCGCGGGCGCCGGGACGCGCTGGTGGCGGCGCTGCGCGACGCGCTGCCGTGGGACGTGCCCGTCCCCGACGGCGGTCAGTTCGTCTGGCCGCGCCTCGGCGGGCCGCTGGCGCACGCCTTCACGGCGGCCGCGGCGGCGGAGGGCGTCATCCTGAACGCCGGGCCGACCTTCACGCCGGACGGGTCCTCCCGCGACCGGGTGCGGCTCACGTTCCCCCACGCCCCGGACGTCCTGGACGAGGTCATCCCCCGCCTGACCCGAGCCCACCGCCGCCTCCGCCCCCACTGACCAGCTCCACCCACCCACACCCACCCCACCTCGCCCACTCCGTCTCACCCACCCCACCCACTCCGTCTCGCCCACCCCACCCACTCCATCTCGCCCACCCACCCACCCCGCCGCTGAGGTGGGTTCAGTAGGGTCTCGCAGACCTTTCAGCCCTGAGTAAATGGATTCGAAACCCTGTTGAACCATCCTCAGGAGTGAGGGAGTGAGGGAGTGAGGGAGTGAGGGAGTGAGGGAGTGAGGGAGTGAGGGGGTGGTCTGGTGGACCGGCTGCGGCTGGGGTCAGGGGGCCAGGGCCTTTGTCAGGAGCTCCAGGGTGCGGGCGCGGCCCGGGGTCTGCGTCAGGGGCTCATCCGCGCGAGAGCCGGCGACCGGGACGATCATCACCTCGTCGACGTCGTGCGCTGCGGCGAGCCGGCGCAGCTCGGCAGCCGCCGTGTCCGCGTCGCCGATGAGCCAGCGCTCGGCCAGGGACTCGATCGTCTGCGTCATCACGGCGTCCGGGTTGTCGGCGAGGGCCTCCTCGACGGTCTCGACCGAGCGCATCGCGCGGCCCGTGCGCATCCGGGCGAAGGCGCGCAGCTGCGGGAGGGCGCGCTCGTACGCCTCGTCGGCGGTGTCCGCGACGGACGTGTTGATGGTGAGGAAGGTGCGCGGCTCCGGGTGCGCCTCGCTGGGCTGGTAGCTCTCGCGGTACAGCCGCACGATCCGGTCCATGCCCTGGCCCGCGAAGTGGTTCGCGAACACGTAGGGGAGGCCGAGCTCCGCGGCGAGCCGGGCCGAGTAGTCGCTCGACCCGAGCAGCCAGACGTCGGGGGAGCCGACGGCGGCCGGGGTGGCCCGCACCCGGTAGAGGTTCCCGGTGGTCAGGCGCATCTGGGCGCCGTCGGGCCCCATCATCGCCATGATGTCCGACACGTGCTGCGGGAACCGCTCCACGTCCGACGTCGTCCCCGAGGAGCGCAGCAGCGAGGACACCACCGGGTCGCTGCCGGGCGCGCGGCCGAGGCCGAGGTCGACGCGGCCGGGTGCGAGCGCCTCGAGCGCCGCGAACTGCTCGGCGACGACGAGCGGCGCATGGTTCGGCAGCATGACGCCGCCCGACCCCACGCGGATGTTCACCGTCCGGGCGGCCGCGGCCGCGATCATGACGGGCGGGGACGAGGCCGCGACGCCGTGCATGTTGTGGTGCTCCGCGAACCAGTAGCGCCGCATGCCGAGCCGGTCGGCGAGCGCGACCAGGTCGAGCGAGGCGGCGAGGGACTGGGCGCTGGTCTGGCCGGTGCGCACCGGGATCAGGTCGAGGACCGACAGGTGCGGGCTGCTGTGCGTGCTCATCTCCGGCGACAACCCTCGCGGGCCGTCGCCTGTTCCCTCCGCACCGGGTGGGTAACCGCGTACCGATCGTGGGCGAACCGCGTGTCGATTCGATTCGAACCTTGTCGTAGGGTGTCGGCATGGTCAACTACCGGTACCTCGGCAACAGCGGTCTCAAGATCACCGAGATCACGTACGGAAACTGGCTCACCCACGGTTCGCAGGTGGAGAACGACGTCGCCACGCAGTGCGTGCGCGCCGCGCTCGACGCCGGGATCACCACGTTCGACACCGCCGACGTGTATGCCAACACCAAGGCGGAGCAGGTGCTCGGTGACGCGCTCCAGGGGGAGCGCCGCGAGTCCCTCGAGATCTTCACGAAGGTCTACTGGCCCACGGGCCCGGGCGGCCCCAACGACACGGGACTGTCGCGCAAGCACGTCATGGAGTCCATCGACGGGTCGCTGAAGCGTCTCGGGACGGACTACGTCGACCTCTACCAGGCCCACCGGTATGACACCGAGACGCCGCTCGAGGAGACGATGCAGGCGTTCGCCGACATCGTCCGGCAGGGCAAGGCGCTGTACATCGGCGTCTCGGAGTGGACGGCGGACCAGATCCGCGCGGGCGCGGCGCTGGCGAAGGAGCTGAACTTCCAGCTCATCTCGTCCCAGCCGCAGTACTCCATGCTGTGGCGGGTCATCGAGGACGAGGTCGTGCCGGCGTCGAAGGAGAACGGCCTGTCGCAGATCGTCTGGTCACCCATCGCGCAGGGCGTGCTGACCGGCAAGTACCTGCCGGGCCAGGAGCCCCCGGCCGGGACGCGCGCCACGGACGACAAGGGCGGCGCCAAGATGATCCAGCGCTTCATGCGCGACGACGTCCTGACCGCCGTGCAGGACCTCAGGCCGGTCGCCGACGAGCTGGGCCTGACCATGGCACAGCTCGCCGTGGCGTGGGTGCTGCAGAACGACAACGTGGCGGCGGCGCTCGTGGGTGCCTCCCGGCCCGAGCAGGTCGCGGAGAACGTCAAGGCCTCGGGGGTGGAGATCCCCGCGGAGCTGATGGCGAAGATCGACGAGGTGCTCGGCGGCGTCGTCGAGCGCGACCCGTCCCGGACGGCGGCCGGCGCGCCGCAGCAGCGGGTCGCCTGACCCGTGCCGACACCGCTGAGGCGGTGGGTCCCTGCCGGGAGCCACCGCCTCGGCGGGACGAGAACGAGAACGCCGAGGCAGCGGCTCCCTGGCGGGAGGTGCTGCCTCGGCGGCGTCCCGGGACGGGCTCGTCAGTCCGGGAAGTGGCCGTGCTTCTTGTGGGTCGCGCGGGGGAGGCGCGAGCGGCGGATCTGGTACGAGCGTGAGACCGCGTACATCATCGTCCCGCCCGGGACCTCGCCGAACTTGGCCAGGAGGCGCTTCTTCAGGCCGCGCCACATGACCACCGCGTCGGCGATGGTGAGGAACAGGAAGCCGTACATCCCGACGAACAGCACGATCGTCAGCTCGGCGAGCTGGCTCGCCAGGAACGACCCCAGCAGCATGACGATCGCGACCGGCAGGAAGAACTCGCCGAGGTTCCAGCGCGCGTCGACGTACTGGCGCGCGTACCCCTTGACCTGACCCTGGTCCCGGGGCGGCAGGTGCTTCACCAGCTTCGGGTCCGTCGGGTTCTGCATGGCGGCCATCGAGAGGTCCCGGGCCTTGCGGTCCTTCTCCCGCCCGGCCTTGCGCGCCGCCTTGCGGTCGTCCGGGACCAGCGGACGCTTGTTCGCGGCCTCTGCTTCCTTGCGCTTCGGCGTGGCGCGCCCCTTGCCGGCAGCCGGCTGCTCGACCACCTTGTCGGGGGTGTCGTCGCCGGGGGGCACGTCGGAGTCGGGAGTCTTGCTTCGGGAGAACACCGGTCAATCCTAGTCGCTGTCGCGGGCGGCCCGCTGTCAGCCGGACGGCCGTGCGCGGGCCGCGGGTACCGTGGGCCGCGTGACTGAACCAAGCACCTCCTCCACCGCTCCCGCCGACGCCACAGCGCTGCGCGAGCGGGTCGCCGAGCTGTTCCCCGCGCTGCGGGCCGACCTCGAGGCGCTCGTGCGCATCCCGAGCGTGTCCGCCGCGGCGTTCGACCAGGCCCACGTGGCGGCGTCGGCCGACGCCGTCGCGGCGCTCCTGCGCGACGCCGGCCTGCCCGACGTGCAGATCCTCCGCGCGCCGAGGCCGGACGGTGCCGACGGCGCTCCCGCCGTCGTGGCGCGCCGCCCGGCCCCCGAGGGTGCGCCGACGGTCCTGCTGTACGCGCACCACGACGTGCAGCCCCCGGGCGACTCCGCGACCTGGGACACCGACCCGTTCGAGCCCACGCTCACCGGCGAGCGGCTGTACGGCCGTGGCGCCGCGGACGACAAGGCGGGACTCGTCGCCCACCTCGGCGCGCTGCGCACCCTGGGCGGCGACCTCGCCTGCGGCGTCACCGTGTTCGTCGAGGGCGAGGAGGAGGACGGCTCGCCGTCGTTCCGCGCGTTCCTGGAGCAGTACCGGGACCTGCTCGCGGCCGACGTGATCGTCGTGGCCGACTCGATGAACTGGAAGATCGGCGTCCCGGCGCTGACGACGTCGCTGCGCGGCCTGGTCGACGGGTACGTCGAGGTCGAGGTCCTGGAGCACGCCGTGCACTCCGGCATGTTCGGCGGCCCGGTGCTGGACGCGCTGACGCTGCTGAGCCGCATCGTCGCCACCTTCCACGACGACGCGGGGAACGTGGCGGTCGAGGGTCTGGTCAGCGCGCCCGAGCCGACGGTGGACTACGCCGAGGAGGACTTCCGGGCGGACTCGTCGCTCCTGCCGGGCACGGAGCTGGCCGGGACGGGGTCGATCGCCGGGCGGCTGTGGTGCAAGCCGGCGCTCGCCGTCCTCGGCATCGACGCGACGCCGGTCGACAGGGCCTCGAACACCATCACGCCGAGCGCGCGCGCCAAGGTGTCGCTGCGGCTCGCGCCGGGACAGGACCCCGACGCCGCGGCCCGGGCGCTCGAGGCGCACGTCGCCGCGCACGCGCCGTTCGGCGCGAAGGTGACCTGGACCCTGCGGGAGACGGGCAAGCCGTTCCTGGCACCCGGCGACTCGGCCGCGATGCGGGCGGCGCGCGACGCCTTCGCGACGGCGTGGGGGACCGAGCCGGTGGACATCGGCGTCGGCGGGTCGATCCCGTTCATCGCGGACCTGCTCGAGGTCTTCCCCGACGCCGCGATCCTGGTCACGGGCGTCGAGGACCCGGACACCCGGGCCCACGGCGCGAACGAGTCCGTCCACCTGGGCGAGCTCCGGAAGGTGATCCTGGCCGAGTCCCTGCTCCTGAGCAACGTCGCGACGGGCCTCTGACCCGCGGCGGTGTTCGCACCCTGGAGCGGGCCCGCATCGTGGGGCGGGCCCGCACCGTCAGGCGTCGAGGCGCTCGCGGGGTGCCACGTCGAGGATGCGGGCCCACTCGGTGACGTCGTCGGGCAGGGCCGGGCTCTGCGGCAGCTCGGCCAGGCCGTGCGCCTCGGCGAGGTGCGCGACCACCGTCGGCGGCGCGAGGCGGTCGCTCGTGCGCGAGTGCAGGAAGCGGGTCGCGACGATGCCCCGTGCGCAGAGCTTCCCGCGCCGCGTGAACACCTGCTCCATGTAGAAGCAGCGCTCGTCCCAGCCGAGCACGCGCGTGGTGAGCTCGAACCTGTCGAACAGCTTCAGCGACCGTCGGTACTTCATGGTCGACGCCGCCACCACGGCGCCGAACTGCTTCTCCCGGCCCACGGCGGCCGCGCCCGTCTCGGCGATGTGCCGGAACCGTGCCACGTCCATGAGCTGGAGGTACGAGCCGTTGTTGACGTGCATCAGCAGGTCGAGGTCCTGGGGCAGGACTCGCATCGGGTAGACGGACGGGTCGAGGAGGGAGCGACCGGGAACCTGCTTCCGGGGGAAGATTCCGGTCCAGGCGAGCTGCAGCATCCGAGTCATGAGGACGAGGTTATACACAGCACCGCCGGTACTAGATACTTCGCCGCCGGCCGTGGCGGCGGCCGACCCGCCGGTCCCGCCTCAGCCCTCGCCGGCGAACCCGATCGTCCCGCCCGGACCGGGCGTCCCGCCGTACCAGGGCTCGGCGGCACCCTCGTACTGGATCACGCGCCGCACCGCCTGCGCGACGGCGGGGGTCTCCAGGCGTGAGACCAGGTGCAGCGCCATGTCGATCCCGGCGGCGACGCCCGCGGAGGTGATGATGTCGCCGTCGTCCACGAAACGCGCCTCGGTGTCGACCATGACGCTCGGGTCGAGCGCCACCAGCTCGTCGAAGCTGTCCCGGTGGGTGGTGGCGACCCGTCCGGCGAGCATCCCGGCCGCGGCCAGCGGGAGCGCGCCCGTGCAGACGCCGGCGACCACCGGGGTCCGTGCCCGCATCGCGCGCAGCCAGTCCAGGTGGTGGGGCTGTTCGAGCAGCTCCCGGGTGCCGATGCCGCCGGGGTAGACCAGCAGGTGCAGCGGCCCGACGTCGTCCGCCGAGTGCGAGGGGACCACGCGCAGCCCGCGGCCGAGCCGCACGCCGTTGCCGTCCCAGGAGAACGTCGACACCGTCGGCCGGAGGCCGGAGTGGTCCGCCCAGACCGACAGCACCTCGAAGGGGCCGACGACGTCGAGCTCCTCCGCGCCGTCGAACAGGAAGATCCCGACCCGCAGCCCGCCGTTGCTGCTCATCGCACCCCGCACTCCTTCGTCGTCGCCGGAGGTTCGTCGTCGTGGGCCCGGATCAGGTCCCCGGCAGCGCCAGCATCTGGTCGAGCGCGACCCGCGCCCAGTGCGCGTCGTCGGCGTCGACCACGATCTGGTTCACCATGCGGCCGGCCGCCAGGGACTCCATGGCCCACACCAGGTGCGGCAGGTCGATCCGGTTCATCGTCGAGCAGAAGCACACCGTCTTGTCGAGGTAGTGCACCTGCAGGTCAGGGTGCGCCCGCGCCACGCGGCGCACCAGGTTGAGCTCCGTGCCCACGGCCCACGAGGACCCCGGCTCGGCCGCTGCCAGCTTCTTGATGATGTACTCCGTGGAGCCCACGTAGTCGGCGGCCGTGACCACCTCGTTCTTGCACTCCGGGTGCACCAGCACGTTCACGTCCGGCACCTGCGCCCGGACGTCCGTGACGTTCTGCGCCGAGAACCGGCCGTGCACCGAGCAGTGGCCTCGCCACAGGATCATCCGCGCGTCGCTGAGCTCCTGCGCCGTGAGGCCGCCGTCGGGCTTGCGCGGGTCGAAGACCACGCAGTCCTCCAGCGACAGGCCGAGCTGCTGCACCGCCGTGTTGCGGCCCAGGTGCTGGTCCGGGAGGAACAGCACCTTGCCGGTCCCGTCCACCCCTGTGGTCCCGCCCACCTGGTCGAACGCCCAGCGCAGCGCGACCTCCGCGTTCGACGACGTGCACACCGTCCCGCCGTGCCGCCCGGTGAACGCCTTGATCGCCGCGGAGGAGTTCATGTACGTCACCGGGACGGTGTCCCCGGCGACGCCCAGGTCCTGCAGCACCGCCCAGGCCTCCTCGACCTGGCCGATCTCCGCCATGTCGGCCATCGAGCAGCCCGCGGCCAGATCGGGCAGCACGACCTGCTGCGCGTCCGACGTGAGGATGTCCGCGCTCTCCGCCATGAAGTGCACGCCGCAGAACACGATGTACTCGGCCTCGGGTCGGGCCGCCGCCTCGCGGGCGAGCTTGAAGGAGTCACCGGTCACGTCGGCGAAGTCGATGACCTCGTCCCGCTGGTAGTGGTGACCCAGGACGAATGCCTTCTCGCCCAGTGCCGCGCGTGCCGCACGGGCGCGTTCGACGAGATCGGGGTCGCTCGGTGCCGGCAGGTCGCCCGGACACTCGACTCCGCGCTCCGAGCTCAGGTCCCGGCCCTGCCCCAGCAGCAGGAGCGGGGACGCCGCAGGCTCGGAGAAGTTCTCCAGGAGGGTGCTCACGAATCCATGATCACACAGCCCTCACACACCCCAGTCCCTCGGTTCCCGATGTGGTCGGCGTGCCGGCCCGCGCGCCGCCGGGCCCAGCGGGGCCGGGCCGGGAGCGGGGCGGGTAGCCTCGGCGCATGCATGTTGTGGTGATCGCCGAGGGGGGCGACGGCGCGGACGAGCTGGCCGAGGCCTGGCGCCGCGCGGTGCCGGAGGCGACCGCCGAGGCGCACGGTGTCGGTGTCGCGCCGGCCGCGCCCGCAGGCCCGCACGGCGCAGGCGCCCGGTCCGCGGCTGGCGGGGCCGGAGGCTCTCCCGGGACGGACGGGCTCCGGGCGCCGGACCGTCCGGAGCCCGTCGTCGTCGCCGGGGCCCGTCTCGGGGTCGGCGTCCCGCCGCCCGAGCAGCCCGGCCCGTCCGCCCCGCGCTCGGCCCTTCCCGCGGGGGCCGCCGCCAGGCTCGCCGGGATCGTGGCAGCGGCCGACGTCGTCGCCGCGCACGTCGCCGTGCTCGACGCCGGCAGCCTGCGGACCGGTCCCGTCGCCGAGGCCGCGGCCGCCGCCGCGCCGCACGCCGTCCCGGTCGTGGCGCTCGCCGGGCGGGTGGAGGTGACGCGGCGGGAGCTGGCGTCGGCGGGGATCAGCGGCGCCCACGAGATCTCCGGCGCCGACGTCGCCCGCGTCGCACGGTCGTGGACGCCCGGCTGGGCGTGACGCCCGCGACGCGCCGCCGCCGGACCCTGCGGTGGACCCGTGCCGCGGACGTGACAGCCGTCACGGAGGCCTCGCGGCTCCGGGCGTAGGATCGGGAACAGAACTCGGCGGGCCGGTGTTGCCAGCCCACGAGAAGACCGCCAAGGCTGCGCGTACGCGCGCCAGAGCAGGAGCTGGAGCAGACATGACCGAGACCGCCTCCGAAATCGCCACCCACGGCGTGAACCTCACCGACTTCGCGGCCGAGAAGATCCGCAGTCTGCTGGAGCAGGAGGGGCGCGACGACCTGCGTCTCCGTGTGGCCGTGCAGCCCGGTGGCTGTTCCGGCCTGATCTACCAGCTGTACTTCGACGAGCGCGTGCTCGAGGCCGACGCGCTGCGTGACTTCGGCGGCGTCGAGGTCGTCGTCGACAAGATGAGCGTCCCCTACCTCGAGGGCGCCACCATCGACTTCGCGGACACCATCGAGAAGCAGGGCTTCACGATCGACAACCCGAACGCCGGCAGCTCCTGCGCGTGCGGCGGTTCCTTCGGCTGACTCGCGGACGACGGCGGGCGCCGGTCTCCTTGCGAGACCGGCGACCGCCGTCGTCGTGTCCGGGCGTGCCTCCGCACCTGCCCGGCGTGATGGGACGATCTGAGCATGGAGAGCGAACCACCCGTCCGCGTCCACCTCGACAACGGGGGCCGTGCGCCCTGGCACCCGCTGGCGCGCCAGGCCCTCGACCAGGCCCTGGAGGACGGCTGGGCCGACCCGCGCCGCCTGCACGCCGAGGGGCGCCGTGCCGCACGCCTGCTCGACGGCGCCCGCGAGGCGGTCGCCGCCGTGCTGGGGGCGCGCACCGAGGAGGTGCGGTTCACGCCCAGCCACACGGCGGCCCTGCACCGTGCGGTCGCGGCAGGCGCGGCGGGCCGTCGTCGTGCGGGGGACCAGGTCGTCGTCGGCGCGACCGAGCGCGCGGCGGTGCTGCACGCCGCCGACGCCGCGGGGGAGCGTGAGACGGTCGCCGTGGACCGGCTCGGCCGTGTCGACGCCGACGCGTTCTCCGCCGCGCTCGCCGGCCCCGGCGTCGCGCTGGCGGCGCTCCAGCACGCGAACGGAGAGGTGGGCACCCTCCAGCCGGTGGAGCTCGTGCACGACGCCGCCCGCGCTGCCGGGGTCCCCCTGCTGGTCGATGCCGGGGCGAGCCTCGGGCACGCCGTCGTCCCCGCGTCCTGGGACCTGCTCGCCGCGGACCCGGCGGACTGGGGCGGCCCGGCCGGAGTGGGCGTGCTGGCCACGCGCGGCCGGGTGCGGCTGCCCGAGACCGGTCCCGAGGATCCCGAGCCGTGGGCGCCCGGCGGGGTCAGCGTGCCGCTCGCGTTCGCGGCGGCCGTCGCCCTGGAGGCGGTGCAGGCGGACCTCGCCGCGGCCGGCGCGCGCCGCCGGGAGCTGGTCGACCGGGTCCGCGGGGCCGTCGCCGGCGTGCCCGACGTCGAGGTGGTCGGTGATCCCGATGCCCGCCTCCCGCACGTCGTCACGTTCTCCTTCCTCTACGTCGACGGCGAGGCGCTGGTCACGGAGCTCGACCGGCAGGGCTTCGCCGTCGGTTCCGGCTCGGCCTGCACGGCGAGCACGCTCGAGCCGTCGCACGTCCTCGCGGCGATGGGCGTGCTCACGCACGGCAACGTCCGGATCGCGCTGGACCGGGGCACGTCCGCCGCCGACGTCGAACGCTTCCTCGCGGTCCTGCCCGCGGCCGTGAGCCGGGTGCGCGACGCGCTGGGGGTGCAGGGGCTGTGAGCGGCGCGGGACGCCCGGTGCCGCACGGCGGAGACGGCGCGGACGGCCGGACCGGTCCGGAGTGCTCGGACGGCGGCGTGCCGACCCTCGACGCGCGGGGGCTGCGCTGTCCGCTGCCGGTGATCCGGCTGGCGGCGCTGGCCAAGGACCTCCCGCACGGGACGGAGGTCGTCGTGCTGGCCACCGACCCGGCCGCGCAGCACGACGTGCCCGCCTGGGCGCGGATGCGCGGTCACGAGATGGTCGCCTCGACCGTGGGCGACGGAGTGTGGACGCTGACGGTCCGGGTGCGACGTTCTGACACGTGAAGCATCTGTGTCCGAACGGCGGGGGTGCAGGTGGCCGAGTGCGTGACTCGTCACACCCGCAGATGCCCCGTCGGTCATCGCGGACAGTCTCGGCGCGCTAGGCTGCCGTCTATCAGATGGTTCTGCGTGGAGCCCGGGTGCACGTCGTGGTCGTGCGCCGGTGCGCACCGCCGGACGAGACGTGAAAGGCCACCCTTGCACTCGAAGCCCTCGACCCGCACCAGGCGGGCCGCTCTGCGTGCGTCGGCACTCGCCGTCGTCGTCGCGGGGCTGGCCACCGGCTGCGCCAGCGAAGCCGCCCAGCGCGGCTACCTCCCCGGATACGAAGACGGGGAGGTGACGAACCAGACCGCCGACATCACCCAGCTGTGGGTGGGGTCATGGTTGGCGGCGCTCCTCGTGGGGGTGGTCACCTGGGGCCTGATGCTCTGGTGCATCGCGGCCTACCGCAAGCGCCGCGACGACCACCAGCTCCCGGTGCAGACCCGGTACCACATGCCGCTCGAGATCATGTACACCGTGGTCCCGACGCTCATGATCCTGGCGCTGTTCTGGCACACCGACCGTGTCATGACGTCGATCGTCGAGCCCGAGGCCGAGCCCGAGGTGCACGTCGGCGTCATCGGCAAGCAGTGGAGCTGGGACTTCAACTACCTCGACGAGGACGTCTACGAGTACGGCGAGCACGTCGCCGACCCGGGCAACGTCACCGAGGACATGCTGGTCGACGGCGAGCCGGGTACGGACGTCGAGGCCCCCACCCTGTACCTGCCGGTGGGCCGGACGGTCGAGTTCCAGCTCGACTCGCGGGACGTGAACCACTCCTTCTGGATCCCTGCGTTCCTCTACAAAGAGGACATGATCCCGTACCACACCAACTACTACCAGGTGACCCCTGAGCGCGAGGGAACGTACGCCGGCAAGTGCGCCGAGCTCTGCGGCGAGTTCCACTCGGGCATGCTCTTCAACGTCAAGGTCGTCTCCCAGGAGGAGTTCGACGCGCACATGGAAGAGCTGCGCGACGCGGGCCAGGAGGGCGAGCTCGGTCTCGACCTCGTCCGCGAGCAGGGTCCTGTCGACGCCGAGGAGGCTGAGAGCTGATGGCCACCGCTACCTACGCGGACGTGGTCCCCGGTCTGCGCGAGGACCGGCAGTCCTTCGGCAAGGTCGTGGTCAAGTGGGTCACGTCCACCGACCACAAGACGATCGGGTACATGTACCTGATCACGTCGTTCCTGTTCTTCTGCATCGGCGGCCTGATGGCGCTGGTCATCCGCGCCGAGCTGTTCGAGCCGGGGATCCAGCTGGTGCAGAGCAAGGAGCAGTACAACCAGCTCTTCACCATGCACGGCACGATCATGCTGCTGCTGTTCGCCACCCCGCTGTTCGCGGGCTTCGCCAACGTCATCATGCCGCTGCAGATCGGCGCGCCCGACGTCGCGTTCCCGCGCCTGAACATGTTCGCCTACTGGCTGTTCCTGTTCGGGGGCATCATCGCCTCGGCCGGGTTCTTCACGCCGCAGGGCGCCGCCTCGTTCGGCTGGTTCGCCTACGCCCCGTTGTCGTCGACGACGTTCAGTCCAGGGCTCGGTGGTGACCTGTGGGTCTTCGGCCTCGCGCTCGCGGGGTTCGGGACCATCCTCGGTGCGGTCAACTTCATCACCACGATCATCACGATGCGCGCGCCCGGCATGACGATGTTCCGGATGCCGATCTTCACCTGGAACACGCTGGTCACCAGCCTCCTGGTGCTGATGGCGTTCCCGCCGCTGGCCGCCGCGCTGTTCGCGCTCGGCGCCGACCGCCGGCTCGGTGCGCAGGTGTTCAACCCGGAGAACGGCGGCGCGCTGCTGTGGCAGCACCTGTTCTGGTTCTTCGGGCACCCCGAGGTGTACATCATCGCGCTGCCGTTCTTCGGCATCGTCTCGGAGATCCTGCCGGTGTTCTCCCGCAAGCCGATCTTCGGCTACACGGGCCTGGTCTACGCGACCATCGCGATCGCCGCGCTGTCCGTGACGGTCTGGGCGCACCACATGTACGTGACCGGCGCGGTGCTGCTGCCGTTCTTCGCGTTCATGACGATGCTCATCGCGATCCCGACCGGCGTGAAGTTCTTCAACTGGATCGGCACGATGTGGCGAGGGAAGCTGACGTTCGAGACACCGATGCTCTGGAGCATCGGGTTCCTCGTGACGTTCCTCTTCGGCGGCCTGACCGGCATCATCCTGTCGAGCCCGGCGCTGGACTTCTCGCTCTCCGACTCGTACTTCGTGGTCGCGCACTTCCACTACGTGGTGTTCGGCACGGTGGTCTTCGCGATGTTCGCGGGCTTCTACTTCTGGTGGCCCAAGATGACCGGCAAGATGCTGTCGGAACGGCTGGGCAAGCTCCACTTCTGGATGCTCTTCCTGGGCTTCCACCTGACGTTCCTCATCCAGCACTGGCTGGGCGTGTGGGGCATGCCGCGGCGTTACGCGGACTACATGCCGGAGGAGGGCTTCACGATCGCCAACCAGGTCTCCACGATCGGTGCGTTCATCCTGGCGGCCTCGACCCTGCCGTTCCTCTGGAACGTGTACACGACGGCGCGCCACGCGCCGCGGGTGACCGTCGACGATCCGTGGGGCTACGGCCGGTCGCTCGAGTGGGCCACGTCCTGCCCGGTGCCGCGCCACAACTTCACGTCGCTGCCCCGCATCCGCAGCGAGTCGCCGGCGTTCGACCTGCACCACCCGGAGGTCGCCGCGATGGAGCACCCGGAGTACAACCGTGACCTGCTGATGAACATCTACGGCGAGGCAGACCGCCGCGGTTCCGACATCCAGGGGCAGGATCGCGTGGTGACCGGGACGGGCGAGCCCGAGCAGAGCACGACGGTCATCGTCGAGGACGGCGAAGAGGAGAGCGGCAAGTGAAGATCGAGACCCGGCTGTTCATCGCGGGAGCGCCGCTGTTCCTCCTGGCCGCCGCCGTCTACGCGTTCTGGACGTACAACACGGCCGAGGGCTGGGAACCCGTCGGGACGCTGTGCATCCTCCTCGTGGGCGCGATGGTCTTCATGGTCGGCTTCTACCTGATGCTGACCGCGCGGCGGATCGATGAGCGCCCGGAGGACCAGCGGGCTGCCGAGATCGCCGACGGTGCCGGCGACCAGGGTGTGTACGCCCCGTGGAGCTGGTGGCCGCTGGCCATCGCGGGCTCGGCGGCGCTCGCGTTCCTCGGCCTGGCGGTCGGCTGGTGGGTCCTCGGCATCGCGGTCCCGTTCGGGATCATCGCCCTGGTGGGCTGGGTCTTCGAGTTCTCCCGCGGACAGCACGCGCACTGACCCCGTCCGGCACGAGACCGCCGGGGCGGCAGGCCCGACCTGCTGCCCCGGCGGTCTCGCCGTACCGGCGCGCAGCGCCCCGGCGGTGCTGCCCGGTGCCGCGGCGGCGCGGAAGCACCGAGGCAGCGCCCCGGCCGTGCGGGGCGCTGCCTCGGGCAGTGCCCAGGGTGGTGCGGGCTACTCCGCCGCCTCGACCCAGCGGGCCAGGGCCCGCTCCGTGGCGCCCGAGTCGATGGAGCGCGCCGTGTGGACCAGGGCCGCGGACAGGCGCTCCGTGAGAGTGCCCGTGGCCGTGCCCTCCAGGGTGCCGTCGGCCACGAGGGCTGCCGCCGCGTTGAGGAGGACCGTCTCGCGGACCGGGCCCTGGTCCGCGCCGGAGAAGACCCGGCGTGCCACCTCGGCGTTGTAGGCGGCGTCCGCGCCGCGCAGGTCCTCGATCTTGATCCGGGTCAGGCCCAGGTCCTCCGCGGCGTCGAGACGGTGCTGCGTGACCTCGCCGTCGCGCACCTCCCAGATGGTGGTGGTGGCCGTGGCGGCCAGCTCGTCCAGGCCCTCGTCCCCGCGGAACACCAGGGCGTTCGTGCCGCGGCTCGCGAACACGCCTGCCATGAGCGGGGCCATCCGCGCGTCCGCGCAGCCGACGGCGGTGGCGCCCGGCTGTGCGGGGTTCGTCAGCGGCCCCAGGAAGTTGAACGCCGTCGGGACGCCGAGCTCCTTGCGCGCGACGGCGGCGTGCCGCATCGACGGGTGGAACACCTGCGCGAAGCAGAACGTGATGCCCGCTTCCTGCGCGATCTGCGCCACGCGGCCGGGGGCGTGGTCGAGCCGGATGCCGAGCTGCTCCAGCACGTCGGCCGCGCCCGACGACGACGTCGCCGCCCGGTTGCCGTGCTTCACCACGCGGATGCCGCACCCGGCGAGCACCACGGCCGCCATCGTCGAGATGTTCACCGTGTGTGCGCCGTCGCCCCCCGTGCCGACGAGGTCGACCGCGGGGCCGGGCACGTCGATGCGGGTGGCGTGCGCGACCATCGCCGACGCGAGCCCGTGGAGCTCCTCGATGGTCTCGCCCTTGGCACGCAGCGCGACGAGGAACCCCGCCAGCTGCACGGGGGAGACCTCGCCGGTCATCACCTGGTCCATCGCCCAGGCGGCACCGTCCATGCCCAGGTCCTCGCCGGCGATGAGCGAGGCCACCAGGCCCGGCATCGTCCGCTCGCCGGCCACGGTGCTCACAGCAGGCCCGCCACGGCGGACTGCAGCGTGATCGGGTCGAGCGGGCGCGCGACGACGCCGTCGGCCTGCGACCACGACGCCAGCCAGGAGTCCTGCGGGCGGCCGGTCAGCACGAGGACCGGCGGGCACTCGTAGCGTTCGTTCTTCAGCTGGCGGCACAGTCCCATGCCGCCGTTCTTGTCGGCCTCGCCGTCGAGCACGAGCAGGTCCCACCGACCGGTGTCGGTGGCGTCGACGACGGCGGCCGCGGTGGCGGTCTCGTGCCAGACGATCTCGGGCGCGCCGGCGGAGATGCGGGGGCCGACGGCGAGTCGTACCTGCTCACGCACGGTGCGGTCGTCGCTGTACAGCAGGATCCGCGGGGCCGTGCCGGACGGCGTCGTGCGGTGTGCCGTCGACTCGGCCGCGGGGGAGTGCGCGGTGGTCACGTCAGTCATCGAAGGGCATCCTCTCGCGGGTCAGGTCCCCCGGCATCGTGGCACATCACGGCCGTCGGCGGCAGTCCGGTCCGGCCAGCTTTTCATGGCACTGTTGCTGCTCGCGTCATCAAGTGACGGCTTTGTGACATTCTTCGCGTGCTCTGCCGCCTGCTCGGTCATCACGGGTGGTTCATGTCAGCCATAATGGCTGACGTGTCGACCGCAACGGCTGCAGCCACTCATACTCATCAGCACGTGACCGTGAACCGTCCGAACCCCGTGTCGGTCGGGACCATCGTCTGGCTCGCGAGCGAGCTCATGTTCTTCGCTGCGCTCTTCGCGATGTACTTCACGGTGCGGCAGGTCCTGCCGCCCGAGGAATGGGCGGCTCAGGCGGACAAGCTGAACATCCCCTTCTCCGCCCTCAACACGACGGTCCTCGTGCTGTCCTCGGTGACCTGCCAGATGGGCGTGCTCGCCGCAGAGCGCTTCCAGGCACGGCGGAAGGGCGGCCTTCTCACCTTCTGGTCCTGGGGAATGCACGAGTGGATGGCGCTGACCTATGTCATGGGCGCCTTCTTCATCGGCGGGCAGGTCATGGAGTACGCGGAGCTGGTGCACGCGGGCCTGACCATCTCGTCCAGCCCGTACGGCTCGGTCTTCTACCTGACCACGGGCTTTCACGGGCTGCACGTGCTGGGCGGCCTGATCGCCTTCCTGTTCCTGCTCGGGCGCTCGTTCGCCGCCCGCCGCTTCGGGCATCACGAGGCCACCACAGCCATCGTGGTGTCGTACTACTGGCACTTCGTGGACGTGGTGTGGATCGCGCTGTTCTTCGTGATCTACATCCTGCAGTAGCAGACCTGGGCGCTCCTCCGGGCACGGTGTGCCGACACGGGATGTCACACCACGGCCCGCCGGGGCGTCACAAGAGAAGATGCACGTACTTACGCACGAGACGAGGATCAATCCGTGAAGGCACTCGCCGCCCGCAGGCATCACCGGCTGGCGCCGGTCGTGCTCCTGCTGATGGCGCTGCTGGTCACCGGCGGCTTGTACGCCGTCCTCGCGCCCAACGAGGCGCAGGCAGAGACCGTCAGCACCGAGGACATCGAGACGGGCAAGAAGCTCTTCCAGGCGAACTGCGCCACCTGCCACGGCCCCAGCGCCGAGGGCAGTGACGGCGTGCCGTCCCTGGTGGGCGTCGGCGCGGCCGCCGTGGACTTCCAGGTGTCGACGGGCCGTATGCCGATGCAGGCGAACGGCCCGCAGGCCGAGGTGAAGCCGCCGCAGTTCGGCGCGGAGCAGACCGCCGCGCTGGCCGCCTACGTCTCCTCGCTCGGCCCCGGCCCGGCCATCCCGACCGACGAGCAGGTCGACGCGGAGCTCGGCGATCCCTCGAACGGTGCGATGGTGTTCCGCACCAACTGCGCCATGTGCCACAACGCCGTGGGCGCGGGCGGCGCGCTCAGCGAGGGCAAGTTCGCCCCCGCGCTGTTCGACACGAGCGAGCGCAACATCTACCAGGCGATGCAGACCGGCCCGCAGTCGATGCCGGTCTTCAACGACGCCAACGTCACCCCCGACGAGAAGCGCGACGTCATCGCCTTCCTGGTCGAGCAGCGCGAGGGTTCCGCCGGCGGTGCCGCGCTCGGCTCGCTCGGCCCGGTCAGTGAAGGCGTGTGGGCCTGGGTCGTCGGCCTCGGCCTGCTGATCGGCGCTGCAGTCTGGATCGGAGCGAAGTCCTCGTGAGCGACATGAACCACCCCCACGACGCCTCGACGGAGCTGACGACGTCACCCGACGCGGGCACCGACGTCGTCCGGTCGGACCGGTTCGCGGACCCCGGGGTCCCGGCGCACAAGCCGCGCATGACCGACGTCGACCCGAAGTCCGCGAAGCGGAACGAACGGCTCGTCACCTTCCTGTTCGTGGTGTCCTGCCTCGGCGCGGTCGGCACGATCGTCGCGTACGTCGCGGTGCCCCCGGAGGGGACCACCGAGAGCGTGCGGCTGTCCACCCTGCTGCTCGGAGTCGGCATGGCCGTCTCCCTGCTGGGTATCGGCATCGCCGGCATCCACTGGGCCAAGGCGCTCATGGGTGACGCGGAGATGATCCAGGACCGGCACCCCATCCGCAGCTCCGACGCGGTCCGTGCGGACGCGGTGAACGACCTGAACGAGGGCCTGCGGGACTCGGGCGCCGTCGGCCGTCGTGGCCTCCTCAAGGGCGCCGCCTTCTCGGCGCTGGCGCTCTTCCCGCTGACCATCGTCGTGCCGCTGATCGGCTCGGTGGGCGGCGACTGGCAGGTGTCCAAGCTCAAGCACACGATGTGGAAGAAGGGCACCCGGCTCGCGATCGACCCGTCGGGCCGCCCCATCAGGGCCAGCGACGTGAACATCGGCTCGGCCTTCCACGTGATCCCGGAGACCACGGAGGAGTACCGCGAGTCCCACGAGTGGATCACCGAGAAGTCCAAGGCCGTGGTGCTGATGGTGCGCGTCCGTCCCGAGGACCTCGTGTCGGACCAGTCACCCGAGGGCGAGCAGTGGTCGCACGACGGCATCGTGGCCTACTCGAAGATCTGCACGCACGTCGGCTGCCCGGTGGCACTGTACGAGCAGCAGACGCACCACCTGCTGTGCCCCTGCCACCAGTCCACGTTCGACGTGGTCGACAGCGCGAAGGTGGTCTTCGGCCCGGCGAAGCGGCCGCTCCCGCAGCTGCCGATCACCGTCGACGACGAGGGCTACCTCGTGGCACAGGACGACTTCGCCGAGCCCATCGGCCCGAGCTTCTGGGAGCGCCTGAAGTGAGTACCGCACACGACACCGCGACGGACGGGAGCACCGCTCCCGAGCCGACGACGCCCGTCGGCAAGGCGGCGGACTACCTCGACCAGCGCACCGGCATCGGCGGCGTGGTCAAGGAGTTCGCGCGCAAGGTCTTCCCGGACCACTGGTCCTTCATGCTCGGGGAGATCGCGCTGTTCAGCTTCGTCGGGCTGCTCATCTCCGGCGTGTTCCTGACCATGTTCTTCGAGCCGTCGATGGCGCTCACGGAGTACCACGGCGAGCACCCGCCCACGGCGACCGGTCAGACGATGTCCGTGGCGTACGCCTCCACGCTGGACATGTCGTTCGAGGTCCGTGGCGGTCTCCTGATGCGCCAGGTGCACCACTGGTCGGCGCTGATCTTCATGGCGTCCATCGTCGTGCACATGATGCGCGTGTTCTTCACCGGCGCCTTCCGCAAGCCGCGCGAGCTGAACTGGCTCGTCGGCTTCACCCTGCTGATCCTGGGCCTGGCAGCCGGCTTCTCCGGCTACTCGCTGCCCGACGACGTGCTCTCCGGCAACGGCCTGCGCATCACCGACGGCGTGGTGAAGTCGATCCCGGTGATCGGCTCGGTCATGTCCTACATGATCTTCGGCGGCGAGTTCCCGGGCGAGCACATCATCCCGCGCCTCTTCACGGTGCACATCCTCATCGTCCCGGCGCTGATCGTCGCGCTCATCGCGCTGCACCTGTTCCTCATGGTGCTGCACAAGCACACGCAGTTCCCGGGCGGCGGCCGCACCGACAAGAACGTCGTCGGCTACCCCGCCCTCCCGGTCTACGCCGCGAAGATGGCGGGCAACTTCTTCATCGTCTTCGGCGTGCTGACGCTCATGGGCGCCACCATGGCGATCAACAACGTGTGGAACTACGGGCCGTACGACCCGTCCCCGGTGTCCGCCGGCGCGCAGCCGGACTGGTACATGCTGTTCCTCGAGGGCTCGCTGCGGCTCATGCCCGGCCAGGGCACGGAGTGGGAGATCCTCGGTTACACGCTGTCGTGGAACGTGCTGGTCCCTGCCGTCATCGTGCCCGGCCTGCTGTTCACGTTCCTCATCGCCTACCCGTTCCTCGAGGCCCGGGTCACCGGGGACAAGCGGGAGCACCACGTGCTGGACCGGCCACGGAACGTCCCGGTGCGCACGGCGCTCGGCGTCGCGTTCCTCGCGGACTTCATCCTGCTGGCCGCCGCCGGGTCCAACGACCTCATCGCGACGCACTTCGGGATGTCGATCAACCAGATCACGTGGGCCTACCGGATCCTGTTCTTCGTGCTGCCCGTGATCGCGTTCTGGGTGACCAAGCGCATCTGCCTCGGCCTGCAGCGCAAGGACCGTGAGCTGGTGCTGCACGGGCACGAGTCCGGGCGCATCGTGCGGTACGCGAACGGGGAGTACGTCGAGGTCCATACCCCGCTGGACGACCAGGAGCGCTGGCTGCGCGTCAACTACGACGCCCCCCGGCCGCTGGAGATCGAGCCGAAGATGGACGCTCGCGGCGTGAAGCGCAAGGGATACGGCGCGGACAAGCGCTGGAGCGTGCTGTCGCGGTTCTTCTACGAGGACCGTGTGGAGCCGGCCACCCCGGCCGAGCTCGCCGCGGCACACTCCCACGGCGTGCACGACGAGGTCGAGGCCGGCGCGCACGAGGCGCCGGCCGCCATCGGCACCGGCCGTTCGGACCGCACAGACTCGCAGGAGCACTGAGCGACCTGCGGAACCAGAGCGATGACCCGGCTCCTTGCCCGTTCCAGCGGGCGAGGAGCCGGGTCGTCGTCGTCGCACCGAGGAGGAATCACGCACATGGCTGAGTACAAGCTCCCTGACCTGAGCTACGACTACGGGGACCTGGAGCCGCACATCTCGGCGAAGGTGATGGAGCTGCACCACTCCAAGCACCACGCGACCTACGTCAAGGTCGCCAACGAGACGCTGGAGAAGCTCGCCGAGGCGCGCGACAAGGGCGACCTCGGCTCGATCAACCAGCTCGAGAAGAACCTCGCGTTCAATCTCGGCGGTCACGTCAACCACTCCGCCTTCTGGACCAACATGTCCCCGGAGGGCGGCGGCGAGCCGACCGGCGAGATCGCCACGGCCATCGACGAGCACTTCGGCTCGTTCGCGAAGTTCAAGGCGCACTTCACCGCCGTCGCGACCACCGTGCAGGGTTCGGGCTGGGCGATCCTGGCCTGGGACTCGATCGGCGAGAAGCTCGTCGTGGTCCAGCTCTTCGACCAGCAGGGCAACATCCCGATGGGCCTCACGCCGATCGTGCTGCTCGACTGCTGGGAGCACGCCTACTACCTCGACTACCTGAACGTCCGCCCGGACTACATCAAGGCCTGGTGGAACATCGTCAACTGGGCCGACGCTTCCGAGCGTCTCGCCCGCGCGAAGACCCAGACGTCGGGCCTGATCGTCCCGACCGTCTGAGTCCCGTACCGACGACGGCGGTCCGGGGCCCTTCCACCGTGAAGGTTCCCCGGACCGCCGTCGTCGTGCGTGGTGGCCGCTGGAGGGCTCGTGCGGGCCGTCGCCGCCCGGTCGACGGGCGTCAGGGCTCTGCCGCGGGCTCAGTCGTCGAGGCCCAGGGCGAACGCCTGCTCCAGGTCCTTGCTGGAGTACGCGCGGAACGCGATGAGGGTCTCCGTGCGGGTGACCCCCGGGACCTTGTTCACCGTGTCGGAGACGACGCCTGCGAGCTCCTCGTGCTCGTGCACGCGCACGATCGCGACGAGGTCGACCTTCCCGGTCACCGAGAAGACCTCGGTCACCCCGGGGATGTCGGTGACGGCCTCGGCGACCTCGGGGATGCGGGCGGTCTCGGCGTCGATGAGGACGATAGCGGTCAGCATGGCGCCATCGTAATCACCTCGGCGGGCGGGCCGCGCGGGCGTCGTGGGCGCGGGCCGGCGCGGGGCCGGCGGCGGGCTCCCGGGGGGCGCCGCTGTGAGCGGGGACACGTCACACGTGGACTCTTGGCTCCAGGATTGGCACGATGGGGTTCTATGAGGTTCATCGGCGGTCGAGGACAGGTGCAGTGGGGGTGGTGCCGCGATGAGTGACGTCACGGAACGCACGTCGTCGCGGGCGAAGGAGCTGCTCAGCCTGGTGCGGGGGCAGGGGCGCATCGAGGTGAGCGAGTCCGCGCGGCTGCTGGGCGTGTCCCAGGAGACGGTGCGGCGCGAGCTGCGCAAGCTGGAGGCGCAAGGCCTGATCCGGCGCAGCTACGGGCTGGCCTTCCCGGTCGAGTCCAGCACGTTCGAGACAGCGTTGGCGGAGCGCACGCAGAACTTCCCGGAGGAGAAGGCGCGGATCGCCGAGGAGGGGGCGCGGCGTGTCGGCGAGGCCCGCACGATCTTCATCGACGAGGGGTTCCAGTCGCTGCTCCTGGCCCGGGCGATGCCGGACGACCGCGACCTGACGATCGTGACCACGTCCCTTCCCATCGCGTCGGAGCTCGCCGGCCGCGACAACCTCCAGGTGATCATCGTGGGCGGACGGGTGCGGGGGAACACGCTCGGCGTCGTCGACGGCTGGGCGGTGGACATGCTGCGGGACTTCCGCATGGACCTGGCCTACATCGGGGCGAACGGCGTGACCGTGTCCGACGGTCTCACGACGCCGGACCCGGCCGTCGCGCACGTGAAGGCGGCGGCGATCGCGTCGAGCCACCGGAAGGTCTTCGTGGGGGCGCACCACAAGTTCGGGGTGACGAGCTTCGTGCGCTTCGCCGAGCTGACCGATTTCGAGGTCGTGATCACGGGCGTGGAGCTGCCGGCCGCCCGGGCGCGGGTGTTCAGCGACGCGGGCGCGCACGTCGTCCAGATCTGACCGGTTTCGCGGCTCTCGCCGCGCGAGACCTTGGCGTGACCGCCGCGTGATCTCAGCGTGACCTGCGTGTTGACCGGTTCCCACGGTGTCGTTTCCGGTTCGTGGACGGTGTCCGGGCGACGGTGTGCGTTTCGGAGGGACCGTTCCTGCGCACTCGTGTGATCGTGGTCACTGCGTGACCGGGCGCTGTGCCCGTTCCCGCCCGGACCCTGACCGGTTGACCACGGCGTTCGTTGACCCCGTCGCGGGCCGGGCACAACATGACGACGTTGACCAGAACCGCGCGACGACGACGGCGCGCGGACCCACGACGAGGGGAACAGAGCGATGACGCTCACGACGAGGATGCGCCGGGCGACGGGCCCGGCTGTGCTGGCAGTCGGCGCGCTGACGTTGGCCGGCTGTGCGGGAGCCGGCGGTGGCGGCGGCGGTACCGGTGATGGCGGCGACGGTCCGGTCGAGCTGACGCTCGCGACCGTCAACAACCCGCAGATGAAGGACATGGAGGAGCTCAAGGGCGAGTTCGAGGAGGAGCACCCCGACATCTCGGTGAACTTCGTGCAGATGGAGGAGAACGATCTGCGCGACGCCGTGACGAAGGACATCGCGACCGGTGGCGGACAGTACGACATCGTGACCATCGGCTCCTACGAGGTCCCGATCTGGGCCGAGAACGAGTGGCTGGCCGACCTCACGGAGCCGCTGGCCGAGGACCCCGACTACGACGTGGACGACCTGTTCCAGCCCGTCAAGGACGTCGTCACGGTGGACGACTCCCTCTACGCGGTGCCGTTCTACGGCGAGTCGTCGATGCTCATGTACAACAAGGAGATCCTCGACGACGCCGGCATCACCATGCCGGAGAACCCCACCTGGGACGAGGTCGCGGACGCGGCCCGCAAGGTCGACGGCGACGGCGTGACAGGCATCTGCCTGCGCGGCAAGCCCGGCTGGGGCGAGCTGTTCGCCCCGCTGACCACCGTGGTGCAGACCTACGGCGGCACGTGGTTCGACGAGGACTGGAACGCCCACGTCAACGACCCCGAGTTCAACGAGGCCGTGCAGTTCTACGTGGACCTCGTGAACGACGCCGGCCCCGCCGACCCGGTCTCGACCGGCTTCACCGAGTGCCTCAACACGATGACGCAGGGCAAGGCGGCCATGTGGGTCGACGCGACCGTCGCCGCCGGCATGCTCGAGGACCCGGAGGCCTCCGAGGTCGCGGGCAAGATGGGCTACGCCCACGCCCCGGTCAAGGAGACCGAGGAGTCCGGCTGGCTCTGGTCGTGGAACCTGGCGGTCCCCGAGACCACGCAGAACCAGGAGGCGGCCACCGAGTTCCTGAAGTGGGCGACCAGCAAGGAGTACCACCAGCTCGTCGGTGAGGAGCTCGGCTGGACCCGCGTGCCCCCGGGCGCGCGCCAGTCGACCTACGAGATCCCGGAGTACATCGAGGCCGCGGAGTCCTTCGCGCCGATCACGCAGGACATCATGCTGTCGGTCGACCCGACCAAGCCCGGCCTGTACGAGCAGTCGTGGACCGGTGTCCAGTACGTGACGATCCCGGAGTTCCAGGACCTGGGCAACCAGGTGTCGCAGGACCTGTCCGACGTCTTCTCCGGTCGCAAGGAGCTCGGCCCGGTCCTCGACCGCGGCCAGGAGCTCGCCGAGGAAGCCGGGGAAGCACAGTGACCGGAGGGCGCCGCAGCCTGGCGATCTCACGTGCGCTGCTGTGGCCGGCGCTGATCGTCGCCATCCTGCTCACGCAGATCCCTCTGGTGGCGACGCTCTTCTACTCGTTCCAGGAATGGAACCTGCTCCGGCCGGGTCAGCGCGGCTTCGTCGGGTTCGCGAACTACGCGAAGGTGCTGTCCGACGGGTCGTTTCTCTCGTCACTGCTGAACACGGTCCTCGTGACCGGTTCAGCGGTGGTGGGGGCCACCCTGCTCGGCCTGCTGTTCGCGATCCTGCTGGACCGCAAGTTCCTCGGCCAGAGCGTGGCCCGCACCCTGATGATCACGCCGTTCCTGATCATGCCCGCCGCGGCGGCGCTGATCTGGAAGTGGTCGATCCTCGACTTCACGTACGGCATGGCGAACTGGGCCCTGTCGCTGGTGGGCATCCCGCCCGTCGCGTGGAACACCGAGGTGCCGGCCGCGACCGTGATCATGGTCCTGATCTGGCAGTACACGCCGTTCGCCATGCTCATCCTGCTGGCCGGCCTCCAGTCGCAGCCCCGCGAGGTGCTCGAGGCGGCCAGCGTCGACGGCGCGGGCAGGTTCCGGACGTTCACCTGGATCACGCTGCCGCACCTGCGGCAGTACGTCGAGATCACGGTGCTGCTCTCGACGATCCTGCTGCTCCAGGTCTTCGACCCGGTCGCGATCATGACCAAGGGCACGGGCGGCAGCAAGACCCTGTCGTACCTGCTCTACGAGCGGGCGTTCATCGGCCTCGAGGTCGGTGAGGCCGCCGCCTACGGCGTCATGACGGTCATCGTCACGATCATCGTGGCCACGGTGGCCCTGCGCACCCTGTTCAAGGTCTTCTCGGAGGAAGGGCTGATGAACCGATGACTACCCTCGGTCTGCCGATCACGACGAAGGCCCGCCCCCCGGCGACACGTCCGGGGCTCCTGAACCGCCGCGTGCGGGGCATCCTGCTCACCACGGTGACCTGGATCGCGGTGCTGGTGTTCTTCTTCCCGGTGGTGTGGATGGTGTTCACCGCCTTCAAGCCGGAGAGCCAGGCAGCGACCCTGCCGCCGACGTTCGCCCCGGACTTCACGCTCGACCGCTTCCAGGCGGCGTTCGACCGCGACATGATGCCGTACCTGATCAACTCGGCCAGCGCGAGCCTCGGGTCGACGATCCTCGTCCTGGCGCTCGCTGTCCCGGCCGCCTACGCGCTGAGCGTGCGCCCCGTGAAGAACGTGCGCGACCCGCTGTTCTTCCTGATCTCGACGAAGTTCATGCCCGTGGCGGCCTCGATCATCCCCGTGTACCTGCTGCTGCAGGCCGTGGGCGGGCTCGACAACATCACGTGGCTGACGATCCTGTACGTCGGGATCAACCTGCCGATCGCGGTCTGGATGATGCGGTCCTTCCTGGCCGAGGTGCCGCGCGAGATCATCGAGGCCGCGCAGATCGACGGCGCGGGCCTGCGCACCGAGATCTTCCGCGTGGTGCTGCCGATCGTCCTGCCCGGCGTCGCCGCGGCCGGCCTGATCTGCTTCATCTTCGCCTGGAACGAGTTCTTCCTGGCCAACCTGCTGACCACCCAGGTCGCCCGGACGACGCCGCCCGTGCTCGGGAGCTTCGTGGACGGACGCGGGCAGTTCCTGTCCGTCCTGTCCGCGGCGTCGACCATCGCGATCGTCCCGGTGGTGATCGCCGGCTGGATCGCGCAGAAGCAGCTGGTGCGCGGGCTCGCGATGGGGGCGATCAAGTGACGACCGAACCGGTGAGCGAGGCAGGGCAGATGGCGGACGGTGCGCTGACGGCGCTCGCGGCAACCTACGACCGGTCCGGGATCACCCCGGGGATCGTCCACGTGGGGGTGGGCGGGTTCCACCGCGCCCACCAGGCCATGGTGGTCGACGACCTGCTGCGCCGCGGCGGGCACCGGGACTGGGGGATCTGCGGCGTCGGCCTGCTGCCGGGCGACGCCCGGATGCGGGACGCGCTGGCGGCCCAGGACAACCTCTACACGCTGGTGATCAAGCACCCGGACGGGTCGCTGGAGCACCGCACGGTGGGCAGCATCGTCGAGTACCTGCTAGCCCCGGACGACCCCGAGGCGGTCCTGGAGCGCATGGCCGACCCGGCCACGCGGATCGTGTCCCTCACGATCACCGAGGGCGGCTACAACTTCGACCAGGTCACCGGCGAGTTCGACACGGCCACCCCTGCCGTCGTCGCCGACGCCGTGCCCGGGGCCGTCCCCGCGACGGTCTTCGGGTACGTCGTCGAGGCGCTGGCGCGGCGGCGGGCACGCGGGATCCCGCCGTTCACCGTGATGTCCTGCGACAACGTGCAGGGGAACGGCGAGAAGGCGCGGACGGTGTTCTCGGCGTTCGCGGCGATGCGGGACCCGGAGCTCGCGATCTGGATCCGTGACGAGGTCGCGTTCCCGAGCTCGATGGTCGACCGGATCACGCCGGTGACCACCGACGCGGACCGTGAGCTCGTGCGGGACCGGATCGGGGTCGAGGACCGCTGGCCGGTCGTGGCCGAGCCGTTCTTCCAGTGGGTGCTGGAGGACGAGTTCCCGCTCGGCCGCCCGGAGTGGACGGACGCCGGCGTGCAGCTGGTCGACGACGTCGAGCCGTACGAGCTGATGAAGCTCCGCCTGCTCAACGCGTCGCACCAGGCGATGGCCTACTTCGGCTACCTCGCCGGGCACCGGTACGCCCACGAGGCCACGGTCGACCCGGCGATCGCCGCGCTGCTGCGCGGCTACATGGAGGCGGAGGCGACCCCGACGCTGCGTCCCGTGCCGGGTATCGACCTGGACGACTACCGCGCCACGCTGCTGGAGCGCTTCGGCAACCCCGAGGTGCGCGACACGCTGGCCCGGCTGTGCATGGAGTCGTCGGACCGGATCCCCAAGTGGCTCGTCCCCGTGATCCGGGAGCGGCTGGCCGCCGGGGGAGACGTGCGCCTGTCGGCGGCGATCGTGGCGAGCTGGGCGCGCTACGCGGAGGGCGTGGACGAGGACGGGCAGCCGATCGACGTCAACGACCGGCTGGCCGAGATCCTCGTGCCGCGGGCGCTGTCGCAGCGGTCCGACCCGCTCGCGTTCCTGCGGGACCCCAGCCTGTTCGGCGGCCTCGTCGACGAGCCCCGGTTCACGGAGCCCTACCTCGACACCCTGGAGAAGCTCCACACGATCGGGTCCGCGGCCACCCTCAGGAGCCTGGCAGGGGAGTGAGCGCAGCACCGCCCTCCCGCGTGCTCCGAGGCAGCGTCTCCCGTGTTGGAGGCGCTGCCTCGGCGTTCCCGGCCGGCCGAGGCGGCACGCCCGAGCCGGGGGAGGCCGCCTCGGCCGCGGCGGTGGCGTCCGGCGGGAGCGTGATCTCTTCTCGTACCTTGTCCGCCGCCCACGCGAGGCTCGCGTGGGCGGCGGCGCCGCGTACGGGGCACGTCAGCTCGCCGTCGACGACGACGAGCCGCACCCCGGGCTGGTCCAGCCAGCCGAGCACCAGGTCGGCCTCCTCGGGGTGGCTCGCGGGCGTCGGCGCGACCGGCCGTGCCACGACCTCCGCCGTCGCCCGCGCGGCGGCCACGAGCTCCAGCGGGTCCTCGCCCCGCGCGCTCACGGCGGTCCCGGCCAGCCGCCCGTGCCGCACCACCACGACCTCCCAGCCGCCGGGCTCGCCCGGCGCCCCGGCGACACCCGCCGGCCGCGCGGCGACCAGCTCAGCGCAGCGCGCGAGCGGGTCCAGCCGCTGCGCACGCTGCGCGCCCTGGACGAACGCGCGCAGCCGTCGCGTGACCTCCCCGGCCTCCTCGAAGCGCTCCTGGGCGGCCAGTCGCGCGATGCGCGCGGACAGCGCCCGGACCACGGGCGACGGGTCGCCCACGAGGACGTCGCGGGCGGTCGCGGAGACGTCGTCGTACGCCGCGTCGGGGCCGGCGGTGGCGACGCACGGCGCGGAGCAGCGCCCCATCCCGGCCAGCGCGCACGGGCTGCCGGGCACCCGCGGGACGCGCGCGATGCGGGCGGTGCACTGGCGCAGCGGCAGGGCGTCGTGCAGGGCGGACACCGCCTCCTTCGCAGCGCGCGACCCGCCGAACGGCCCGATGTGCGCGATCCCCGACGCGGTGTCCCGCACCACCGACAGCCGCGGGTACGGCTCGTCGGTGAGCCGCACCCACACCGCGCGTTCCGGGTGCTTGGAGCGCCGGTTGTAGCGGGGCTCGTGCTCGGCGATCAGCCGCAGCTCGCGCACCTGTGCCTCCAGCGGCGTCGCGCACACGACCGGCGTGACGCGCTCCGCGATCCGCACCATCTCGGTCATGCGGCGCCGCTTCTCGGCGGCGGTGAAGTACGAGCGGACGCGCCCCCGGATGTTCGTGCTGGTCCCCACGTACAGGACCTCGTCGCCGGGGCCGCGGAACAGGTAGACGCCGGGCGCCTCGGGCAGGTCGGCCGCCAGGTGGCGCTTGGCGCGCACCTCCGGCGGGACCGGGTCCGCGGCCGTGCGGAGGTCTTCGAGGTGGGTGACGCCCATCGGTCCCAGCCGGTCGAAGAGCGCGTGCAGCACGTCGACCGTGGCGCGGGCGTCCGACAGCGCGCGGTGGTCCGGCGTCACCTCGGCCCGGAAGAGCCGGGCGAGCGTGGACAGCTTGTGGTTGGGGGCCTCGTCCCGGGGGACCACCTTGCGGGCCAGCGGGACCGTGTCGACCACGCCGAAGCCCGGCCACTCGTAGCCGAGCCTCTCGCAGGCGGCCTTGAGGAAGCCGACGTCGAACGGCGCGTTGTGCGCCACCAGGACCGCGTCGTGCGCGAACTCCAGGAAGCTCGGCAGCACCTTCGCGATGTCCGGTGCCGTGGCGACCATCGCGTTCGTGATCCCGGTCAGCCGCGCGACGAAGGCCGGCACGGGCTGTCCTGGGTTCACCAGCGACTGGAACTCGCCCAGCCTCTCCCCGCCCCGCACCTTCACGGCCCCGATCTCCGTGATGCCGCCCTCGCTCGCCCGGGTCCCGGTGGTCTCGAGGTCCACGACGACGAACGTCACGTCCCGCAGGGGGGTCCCGAGCTCGTCGAACGAGGCCTGGTACGGAGTGCTGCTCACGGCCCCGAACACTAGTACGGGTCACTGACAGCGGCTGCCCCGTGCACCGCCCAGGCCGGGCGAGCCGGATCTTTGCGTGCCAGTACGGGATAAGTGGGACACATCCAGTGCCACTTTTGGTTGACATTCGTTATAAGTCCTCTTAGATTCGGTCATGAATCACGCGATCCGCGGGTGGACGTCCCGAAGGCGCCTCGCACGAGGAGCCGGACGGGGGCCGCACGCGCCGCGAGGGCGTGGCCTCCGGCCACGACGGCCACGAGCTGCATCCCTGGAGGGAACGACGATGAGGTCCACCTTCTCGACACCGTCCGACGACGCCGATGACAGCGCTGACAAAACTGACAGCGCTGACGCCGAGCCCCGGCCCGCCGCCGAGCCTCGGCCCGCGGACGGGCTCCTGCCCGCCGGTGTGTCCCGCCGCTCGGTCCTGACGGGCACGCTCGCCGGGATCGTCGCCCCGGCGGCGGTGGTGACGCTCGGCGCCGAGACGGCGGCGGCCACCGCACGCACCGCACCCGCGGCGACCGGGCTGCTCGGCAGGACCCGGCACATCACGCTGTTCGCCGAGGAGCTGCCCGGCGGCCTGTACGGGTACGGGCTCGCCCCCGGGCAGGCCACCATCCCGGGGCCGCCGCTGGAGATGTGGGAAGGGGACACCCTCGAGATCGAGCTGGTGAACACCACCGACAAGCGGCTCTCGGTCCACCCGCACGGCGTCGACTACGACACCGCGTCCGACGGCAGCCCGATGAACGCCTCCGCGTGCGGGCCGGGGGAGAGTCGCACCTACATCTGGCGCACCCACGCGCCGCACCGCACGGAGGACGGGCGGTGGATGCCAGGCAGCGCCGGCTACTGGCACTACCACGACCATGCGATGGGCACCGCGCACGGCACCGAGGGCCTGCGCAAGGGGCTCTACGGCGCGCTGGTGGTCCGTCGCGAGGGCGACGTCGTGCCCGACCGGCAGCACACCGTCGTCTTCAACGAGATGAGCATCAACAACAAGACGGCGCCCGACACCCCGCTGCTGGAGGCGAACCTCGGCGAGACCGTCGAGTTCGTCGCGATCGGGCACGGCGACCAGTTCCACACCTTCCACCTGCACGCCCACCGCTGGGCGAACAACCGCACCGGGTACCTGTCCGGGCCGGACGACCCCAGCCAGGTCGTCGACAACCGCGACCTCAACCCGGGCTCCTCGTTCGGGTTCCAGGTGGTGGCCGGCGAGGCGGTCGGTCCCGGCGCCTGGATGTACCACTGCCACGTCCAGTTCCACTCGGACGGCGGCATGGCCGGGATCTTCCTGGTCCGCAATGCCGACGGCT
Organism: Myceligenerans cantabricum; assembly: GCF_054777735.1. Taxonomy (NCBI): domain Bacteria; kingdom Bacillati; phylum Actinomycetota; class Actinomycetes; order Micrococcales; family Promicromonosporaceae; genus Myceligenerans; species Myceligenerans cantabricum. The sequence goes on along the minus strand of NZ_BAAHAJ010000009.1, from coordinate 1,026,848 downwards.
CCATGCCCGACGGTGCACAGCACGCGATCGACCGCTTCCACCAGCACGGCGGTCACACGCAGAACTGACCTCGATCACGCGCGAAGGAGCAGTGATGGAACGGACAGGAAGAAACCGGGGCAAGACCCTCGCCCCGCGCAGGACGGCACGGAACACCCTTGCGGCTGTCGCGGGCGCCGCCCTCGTCGCCGGGATGGCCACCCTCCCGGCGCAGGCGGAGCGCAGCACGGCCGACGACCCCACGAGCGCGCCGACGAGCGCACCCGCGGATCCCGCCGCGGCCGGAGTGCCCGCCACCATGGCGGCGCCGGGGGACCCGTCCGACAGCACCGTGCTCGTCTTCCACGGGGCGCCGGGCGACCAGGTGGACCCGGTGCGGGTCGCCACCTCGACGGTGCGGGAGCTGGGCGCCGAGCACGGCTTCTCCGTCGAGGTGGCCACCGATCCCGAGGTCTTCACGACCGAGACCCTCGCGGGCTACCGCGGCGTGGTCTTCCTGTCCGCCGAGGGGACCGAGCTCACGACCGCGCAGGAGGGTGCGCTGCAGACCTACGTGCAGGGCGGCGGCGGGTTCCTCGGCGTCCGGGACGCCGCGCGGGCCCAGAGCCGTTCGCAGTGGTTCACCGGGCTGATCGGTACCCGCCCGGCCGGGAACCTGCCGGACCCGCTGGACGTCACGGGCGTCACCGCGACCGCGGAGAACCCGCCCCGCGAGGTGGCGGCGAACCTGGTCGACGGCGACCCGAGCACCAAGTGGCTCGCCTTCGAGCCCACCGCGACCATCGACCTGGAGACGGCGGAGCCTGCCGTGGCCGCCCGGTACGCGCTCACCTCGGCGAACGACTCCGACGGGCGCGACCCGCAGGACTGGACGCTGCAGGGCTCGGCCGACGGGGAGACCTGGACCGACCTGGACACCCGGACCGGGGAGGACTTCCCCGACCGGTTCTCTCGGCAGGAGTACACGATCGACCACGACGGCGCCGCCTACCGGTTCTACCGGGTGGACATCACGGCGAACGCGGGCGACGACATCACCCAGCTCGCCGAGATCGAGCTCTTCGACGCCTCGGGGGACGAGGATCCGGAGCCCGAGGCCCCGGTGCAGGAGGCGACGGTCGACGTCGTCGACCGCGAGCACCCGGCGAACGCGGGGCTGCCCCTGCGCTGGACCCGCGAGGACCGCTGGCTCAACTGGTCGCCGAACCCGGTGGGCGACGTGCACACCGTGGCTCAGGTCCAGGAGTGGGACTACGAGCCGGGCGAGGGCGCCAACGGCCCGTTCCACCCGGTCTCGTGGTGCCGCGACTACGACGGCGGCCGGTCCTTCTACACCGGCATGGGCGGCACCGCCGAGAGCTATGCCTCCGACGAGTTCCGAGACCACCTGCTGGGCGGGCTGCTCTGGTCGACCGGCATGGTCCGCGGGGACTGCCAGGCCACCATTGCCGCGAACTACCGGTCCGAGCGGCTGACGGCGCAGAACGCCGAGGGCGTGCTCGACCAGATCGGTGAGCCGCACGGGCTCACCGTGGCGCCGGACGGCGGCGTCTTCTACATCGGCAAGGCGGCGTGCCCCTCCGGGCCGGTCGTGCCCTGGGACGACCCCGACGTCGGGCTCGGCTGCGGCACCGTGCACCGCTGGGACCCGGAGTCGGGCGAGACCGAGCTGCTGACCACGCTCGACGTCATGGGCAACCGCGGCAGCGGGGACGAGCTGGTCAAGAACGAGGAGGGTCTGCTCGGGATCGCCCTCGACCCCGGGTTCGCCGAGAACGGCTGGGTCTACCTGTACTGGATGCCGCACGAGTCGGTCGACCGCGAGCGGCGCACGGGCATGCGGACGGTGTCGCGGTTCACGTACGACGCCGAGACCCGCTCGATCGACCAGGCCACCCGCGAGGACCTCCTGGAGTGGGAGACGCAGGTCCACAGCTGCTGCCACGCCGGCGGCGGCATGGACTTCGACGACGACGGCAACCTGTACGTCGGGTCGGGCGACAACAACTCTTCGGGCGGGTCGGACGGCTACTCCGGCAACAACTGGACCGAGGAGTTCGCCGGCATCTCGTTCCAGGACGCCCGGCGCACCGCGGGCAGCACGAACGACCTGAACGGCAAGATCCTGCGGATCCACCCCGAGCCGGACGGGACGTTCACCATCCCCGAGGGGAACCTCTTCCCGGAGGCCGACGACCCGGGGGACAAGACGCGCCCGGAGATCTACGTCATGGGCGTGCGGAACATCTCCCGGCTGGCCTACGACACGCAGAACGACTGGCTGACGGCGGCCTGGGTGGGCCCGGACGCCTTCGCGCCGGACCCTGAGCTCGGCCCGGCGAAGTACGAGACCGCCACGATCATCACGGAGGCGGGCAACCACGGCTGGCCGTACTGCATGGGCGACAAGCAGCCGTACCGCGACCGCAGCAACGAGGACGCGAGCGTCCTGACCGGCTGGTACGACTGCGACAACCCGAAGAACACCTCGCCGCGCAACACGGGCCTGGTCGACCTCCCGCCGGTCCGCGACAACATGATCTGGTACTCGCCGGGCGGCGGCGGGCCCGTCTTCCCGATCGGTGCGGACGGCATCCCGTCCTACGTGGAGGACGAGGTCACCTACACCCAGCCCTATCTGCGGGGCGGCGGTCAGGCAGTGATGAACGGCCCGACCTACCACCGGTCCGAGATCGACACCGGCAGCGGCGTCGCCTGGCCGGAGTACTGGGACGGCAAGTGGTTCATCGGCGACCAGTCGAACGCGGCCAACCGCATCGCCGTGACCCCGGACCCGGACACCGTCGAGCAGGCCGGCCCGCCGGCCTTCGCGGAGGACCTGCGCAAGATCATCCAGGGCGGCAACGGGAACACGCAGGTGCAGAGCTGGATGGACGCCAAGTTCGGCCCCGACGGCGCCCTGTACCTGCTCGACTACGCCAGCGGGTTCTTCTCCCTGCACGACAACCAGAAGCTGGTGAAGATCAGCTACACCGGCGGCGCGCCGACGCCGGCTCCGGCGGGCTCCGCGGCGAGCGTGCAGAGCGACCCGCTGACCGTCGCGTTCACGGGCAGCCGCTCGGGCGGCGTCTCCTACGCCTGGGACTTCGGGGACGGGAGCACCTCGACGGAGGCGGACCCGCGGCACGCCTACGCGCGTCCCGGCAGCTACGACGCGACGCTCACGGTCACCTACGCCGACGGCGAGGAGACGACGGTCGACGTGCCTGCCGAGATCACCTGCACCGTCCCGGACGCCCGGGACACGGTCTGGCTCGGTGACACGGACTCGGGCGTCCCGAACGCCGTGGTGGGGGACTGTACGATCGGCGACCTCATCAACGACGAGGGCGAGTGGGACACCAACGGCAGGTTCGTCAACCACGTCGCCGCGGTGGCGGGGCAGCTGCGGTCCGACGACGTCATCACCGCCCGGCAGGAGCGGCGGCTGCGCACCGCCGCCGTCCGTTCCGGCATCGGCGCCGAGGGCTCCACCGGGTACCGGTGGCTCTTCGACGGGACCGCCGGCTCCCTCACGGACTGGCGGCAGGCGCCGGGCGGCGGCTTCGACCTGACACCGGGCGGGTCCCTGCGGGCCCACGGCGGCCTGGGGATGCTCTGGTACACGGGCGAGGAGCTCGGGGACTTCTCCCTGCGGCTGGAGTTCAAGGACGTCGCCCCCGGGGACGAGCACGCCAACAGCGGCGTGTTCACCCGGTTCCCGGACCCGCGGACACCGCGGGACGAGCGGCCCGAGTGCGGGCAGCTCACGGACCAGGAGGCCTGGGTGGCGATCTACTGCGGCCACGAGATCCAGATCTACGACGGGGACAGCGGCGAGACGCAGAAGACGGGCTCCGTGTACAACTTCGACCCGAACACCCTCCAGGAGGCCCGGCCGACCCCGAAGGGGGAGTGGAACGACTACGAGATCCGGGTCGTCGGCCAGCAGTACACGATCCTCCGCAACGGCGAGGTGATCAACGAGTTCGACGCCTCCCCCGGGAAGGAGTCCTCGCGCCCGGGTGACCCGCCGACCGACCTGCGGCAGTTCCTCAGCGGGTTCGTGGGCCTGCAGAACCACAGCGACGCGGACGCCATGGAGTTCCGCAACATCCGGGTCCGGGACCTGTGACCGTGCCGGTGAACAGGAGGGGTGCAGCGATGTCCCGAGCGATGTCCCAGCAGAAGCCGTCCCGCCGCGTCGCGGCGGCACTGACCGCCGTCGTCGCCGGGCTAGCGGTGTGGCTCGCGCCGGCGGGCGCGGCGAGCGCCCGGCCGGCGGACGGTCCGCCCGCCGGCGCCGCGACGGAGGCGGAGGCCGACGCCGCGGCGCAGGTCCTGACCTGGACCGCGGACAACAGCGTCACCGAGTACGCCTCGGCGCCCGCCACCGCCACGGCGGGGCCCACCACGATCGTCTTCGAGAACAGCGAGGCGACCGGCAACACGATGGGGATGAGCCACACCCTGACGTTCGACACCTCGGGAGGGGACTACAACGACGACGTCACGCTCGACATCCTGGCCAACCCGCTGGACGCCGACGGGGGCCGCCACGAGGTCGAGGTCGACCTGGCGCCCGGCACGTACCGGTACTTCTGCGCGATCCCGGGGCACGGCGCGATGTCGGGCGAGCTCGTCGTCACCGAGGGCGGCGGCGAGGACACCGCACCGCCCACGGTCACGGCGGAGGTCGCCGGGGACCAGGACGCCGACGGCGCCTACGTCGGGTCCGCGACCGTCAGCCTCGCGGCCGAGGACGCGGACTCCGGCGTCGCCGGCGTCGAGTACTCGCTCGACGAGGCCGGGTACGAGCCGTACACCGCTCCGGTGGTCGTCTCCGGGCCGGGGGCGCACCTGCTGGAGTACCGGGCCACGGACAACGCGGGCAACGTCTCCGAACCGGGGACGGTGCGGCTGGACGTGGTGGAGGGCGACGGGGAGGACGCGACGGCGCCGGTGGTGTCCGCCGAGGTGACCGGCGACCTCGACGAGACCGGTGCCTACGTCGGGTCGGCGACCGTGAACCTCACGGCGTCGGACCCCGGCTCGGGGGTGGAGTCGGTCGAGTACGACCTGGACGGCGCGGGCTACGCCGCCTACACCGAGCCCGTCGTCGTCGACGCCCTGGGCGAGCACACGGTGACGTTCCGGGCCACGGACAACGCCGGGAACGTCTCCGAGCCGGGTTCGGCGACCTTCACGGTCACCGAGGCGGCGGAGGAGGACACGACGCCCCCGGACGTGACGGCGGAGGTGACCGGCGAGCAGGACGCCGACGGCGCGTACGTCGGCTCGGCGACCGTGCAGCTCCTGGCCGAGGATCCCGGCTCGGGGGTGGAGTCGGTCGAGTACGACCTGGACGGCGCGGGCTACACGGCCTACACCGACCCCGTCGTCGTCGACGTCAACGGTGCCCACACCCTGTCCTACCGGGCCACGGACGCCGCCGGGAACGTGTCGGAGCCCGGCGCGGTGGACCTGGTGGTGGTCGGCGGCGGCGAGCCGCCGGACACGACGCCGCCGATCGCGTCGGCCGAGGTGAACGGGGACCAGGACGCCGAGGGCGCCTACCTCGGCACGGCCACGGTGACGATCACCGCACGGGACTCCGGCTCGGGCGTGGCGATCATCGAGCACGCGCTGGACGGCTTCGCGTTCCGCGAGTACGACGGCCCGCTGGAGGTCACCGAGCCGGGCGCGCACGCGCTGCGGTACCGGGCGACGGACAACGCCGGGAACGTCACCTGGACCGGGACGCTCACGTTCGCCGTCTCGCGGGAGGGGACCGACGCGTGCCCCGCCTCCGACGAGCGGGAGACGGTGGTCGTCGGGGACGTCGACAGCGGCGTGGCGAACGTCGACACCGGCAACGGGTGCACCGTCGCCGACCTGGTCGACGCCGGCGGGGCCTGGGTGGACCACCGGGCGTTCGTCAGCCACGTGCGGCAGGTCGCCGACCGGCTCGAGGAGGCCGGCGTCGTCACCGACCGGGAGAACCGGCAGCTGGTGAGGGCGGCCAGGCGGTCCGACGTCGGGCGGTAGCGGACGGTTCTCCCGTGCGTTCCGGTGCTCGTTCCGGGGCGGGGCGCCGCCGAGCGGCCCCCGTCCTGGATAGGGTGCGGTCATGACAGAGTTGTCACCGCTGAGGGTCCAGGGCACCGATCTCGTCGACCGGGCCGGAACGCCTGTCAGGCTCACCGGCGTGGGGCTGGGCGGCTGGATGAACATGGAGAACTTCATCACCGGCTATCCCGGCACCGAGGAGAACCTGCACCGCGTCCTGACCGATCGCATGGGGCGCGAAGCCCACGACGCCTTCTTTCAATCGTTCTACACATCGTTCTTCGACCGGGCCGACGCCGCGTGGCTCGCCGAGCTGGGCATCAACAGCGTCCGCATCCCCTTCAACTACCGGCACTTCGAGGACGACGACCGGCCGTTCGAGCTCAAGGAGGAGGGCTTCGCGCGGCTGGACCGCGTGGTCCGCCTGCTCGCCGACCACGGGATCTGGTCGATCCTCGACCTGCACGCCGCACCGGGCCGCCAGAACCACCACTGGCACAGCGACAACCCCACCCACGTGCCGGAGTTCTGGACGCACCGGCACTTCCAGGACCGCGCGATCCACCTGTGGGAGGCGCTCGCCGACCGGTACCGGCACCGGCCGGAGGTGGCGGGGTACAACCTGCTCAACGAGCCGGCGGACGAGTCGGGCACCGTGCTGCCCGCGTTCTACGCGCGGGCGGACCGGGCCATCCGGGCCATCGACCCGGACACCGTGCTGTTCCTGGACGGGAACAAGTACGCCACCGACAACTCCGTGTTCGCCGAGCCGCTGGACAACGCCGTCTACACCGCGCACGACTACGCGCTTCCCGGGATCGCCCGGGACGCCGGCGGGTACCCCGGCACGACGCGGGGGGAGTGGTTCGACCGCGGGACCGTGGAGCGGGACTTCCTGCGACGCACCGCGTTCCAGCGGGAGACCGGGACGCCTGTCTGGATCGGCGAGTTCGGGCCGACGTACCCCGACGCCGAGCCGTGGCGCTACGACATCCTGCGCGACCAGCTCGGCATCTACGCCGAGCACGGTGCCTCGTGGGCGCTGTGGACCTACAAGGACGTCGGGCTGCAGGGGCTCGCCTCCGCCCGCTCCGACTCGCCGTACCTGACGCGGATCGCCGACGTCCTCGCGCTCAAGGAGCGCCTCGGCGCCGACTCGTGGGGAGGCTCCGACGCCGGTGTGCGGGACATCCTCGACCCCGTCGACGCTCTGTTCGACCGCGAGTTCCCCGACTACGCGCCCTGGCCGTGGGGCCGCAGGCCGCACGTCGCGGTCCTCGTGCGGCACATCCTGCTCGCCGAGCCGCTGGCGGAGAGGTTCGCCGACGCGTTCCGGGGGGTCTCGCCGGACGAGGCGGCCGAGCTCGCCCGGTCGTTCGCCCTGGAAAAGTGTGCCAAGCGCCACCTGCTGGCCGACACCCTCCGCGCGCACCTGACGGATGGGTAGGCCCTGGCGCGTGCTTCCCGGGCGGCAGCGCCGTGACCCCTCCGGGCGGCTAGCAGCCCGGGACGACGATCCCGGGGGACCGCAGCGGCGCGGGAGCGGTGCCGGTGAGCGAGATCTGCTCGTTGCCGGCGAGCGTGAGGTTCCCGGTGGGTGCGAGGCCGTCGCGGTGCACGACGGCACCGGTGACCGGGTGCGCCAGCATGCCGGTCACCGCCACCGGGTCGCCGGACCGGTCCAGGGCGACGCGCCAGCCGCGGGGAAACCGCACCGTCACGCCGTCGCCGGTCGTCACGACCACGCCGTCGTGCCGGACGGTCTGCGTCCACTCGGTCCCGCCGACCGTGCGGGTGTAGCGCACCTCGTCGACGCCGTCGGGCAGCGTTCCGGTGCACCACACCGAGCCGTCGGGCCGGACGAGCAGGCCGCAGAGGCGTTCCACGGCGTCGAGCACGAAGAGGACCGCCGGGGAGTAGTCGTCGGTGTACCCGGCCGCGCCGGTCCACGGGTCGAGGGTCTGCGGGAATCGCCCGGAACGAGCCACGGCGGCCAGTGCGGGCCGCAGGATCCAGGACAGCTCGGTCACGTGCCCGTGGTGCTCGAACGCTGCGGGGGTGCGGACCAGGGTGAGCAGGTTGGTGGGGCCGCCCCAGGAGTTGCGTCCGGCGTCGTGGTCGAACCGCGGGTCGCTGAGGGACACGGAGGTGAGGGGGACCGCCGCGAAGAAGTGCCGGTCGTGCAGCAGATAGCGGCGCAGGGCCTCGCGGAACAGCGCGCCGTCGCCCGCCTCGCAGGCCAGGACGCGCAGCAGCACGTCGGACACCAGGCGTACCGGCGAGCCCGTGGCATCGTGGTCGAACCAGCATCCGGCCTCGTCGTCCCACAGGGCTTCGAGCGCGGCCGCGCTGTCCCGCGCGGCGGCGCGCCAGCGTGCCGGGTCGTGGCCCAGCTCCTCGGCGGCGCGCGCCAGGTAGACCCGGTTCGCGTACTGGTTCGCGGTGAGGTCGGGCGCGACGAACGGGAGGCGCGGGCTCGCGGGGTCGTAGGCCGCGGGGTCGCCCCCGGGCGTCGTGTCGGGGACGTGCCAGAACCTGGGTGAGGCGTCGTGCCCGGTGTCGAAGGTGCAGAACGCCTCCACGCCGCCGCTGCCCCGGGTGTCCCGGTGGCGGGCCACCCAGGCGTCGTCGTCGGCCATGGCCCGGTACATGGTGCGCAGGAACGCCGTGTCGGCGGTGCGGCGGTAGAGGTCCCACACGCTCCGCGCCAGCGGGGTGACGCGCTGGATCTGCCGGTGGGCCGGGCCGTCGTCGGTGACCTTGTAGGGGAGCAGGCCGTCGGCGCGGGCGTGCCGTGCGAGCAGCAGCATCGTGTCGCGGGCGACGCCGGGGGCGAAGCGGCCGAGCAGCTCCGCCCCGATCGTTGCCGTGGACTCCAGCCAGGTTCCCGGGTACGGGCCGCCCTCGACGAGGACCGGCGGCGAGGCCGGGCCGCCGAGCGGCCGGACGACGCGCTCCAGCGCCGCCGCGGCCGCCGCGTGGGCGGCCGTCAGCTCGGCCGCGGCGGTCCCGCCCCACGCCTCGAGCCGTGGGGCGGGACCGTGCGCGGGGACGCTCACCGCACCGGCCTGCGGACCCGGTCCGCACGGCGTGCCGCGTCGGTGCCGGGAAGGTGGCTCGTGCACCGGGGCGTGCGGTGTCCGGCGCTCACTCCAGCGCCGCCGACAGCTCGTCCACGAACGCCTGGGCGGCGTCCTCCGGAGTGGCGCGCTCGAACATCACGTCCTGGTTGAGGCGCGTGGTGGTGTCGTTGAGGATCGAGCCGCCCTCCGGCTGCGGCGGTGCGGGCTCGGCCTCGACCGTGGACTGGAACGCGGCGACCTCCTGGTCGCTCTCCGAGAGGTCCTGCTCGATGGCGGCGACGACGTCGTCGTTGAAGCTGAGACCGCGGTCGGCGAGGATCGAGGAGGCGGCCTCGGGGCTGTTCACGAGCCAGTCCACCAGCATCGCCGCGGCCTCCGGATGCTCCGTCCGCGCGCCGATGGCCCAGAACTGGGACGGCAGGACGGTGGTGCCCGGCTTGGTGAACTCGGACTCGCCGGGCACCGTCAGGAGCACCAGGTCGTCGCCCGAGGCCTCCTCGTAGGTACCGAGCAGGTTGGAGTAGCCGAACGTCATCGCGGCCCTGCCGGTGCCCATGAGGGTCAGCTCCGGGCTCTGCGCCTCGAACTCGACCGTGGTCTCGGCGTCGGGCTGGGCACCCGATGTGATGAGCCCGCGCTCCATCTCCCAGAACTCCGTGAGGGTGGCCGCGTCCACGCCGAGGGTTCCCTCCCAGGTGTAGATGCCACCGTCGCGCTGCCCGGCGTAGACCCCCAGGATGTCGTTGACGCGCATCTCGAACCCGTACGTGTCCTCCGGCAGCTCCCGTGAGAGGTCGGTCGCGAGGTCGGCGAACTCGTCCCAGGTCATGTCGGCGGTGTCCTGCGGGACCTCGATCCCCGCCTCGTCGAACAGTGCGGTGTTGGCGATGAGGGCGATCGCGTTGCCGCCGGTCGGGGCGCCGTAGACGGTCCCGTCGACGGTGGCGTTCGTGGTCTCTGCCTCGTCGAACGCCGACATGTCGAGATCGTCCGGCAGCGAGCCGAGGTCCAGCAGGGCGCCGTTGGCGCCGTACTCCAGCGGATAGGCGCCACCGAGGGCGAAGACGTCCGGCGCGTCACCCGCCGCGGTCTGCGTGGCGAGCTTGTCGAAGTAGGGCTCGAAGTCGCCGGACTCCGGAACCACGCTGATGTTCGGGTGCTCCGCCGTGAAGGCGTCGATCGCCTCCTGGGTCGCGGCGGCACGTTCCGCCTCGCCCCACCACGCCAGGCGCAGCTCGATCTCTTCGTCGGGGCCGGCACCGTCGCTGCCGCCCCCGCAGGCGGCGAGGAGGAGTGCTGCTGAGCCCGCGGCCGCGGCCGCGGCCGCGCCATGGCGGGTGAATCGCGTAGTACGCATCGTTGCGCCTCCGAGAGGAATCGTTTTTTACACCGCGTGCGCGACAACGTATGCTCCGGCTTTGAAACGTGTCAATCGAGTGTTGGTCACGGTTCCGCTTCGATGACGAGGAGGTCATGCGTGAGCAGCATCGACGAGTTGCGGACGATCCTCCGCCGGCGCGGGCCCGCCGGGCGCGCCCCCGCCGCCGCGGGCGGGACCAAGACCCGGTACCCCGACAAGGTGACCGCCCACCTGTTCCTGCTGCCGTGGCTCGTGGGTCTCGTCGCGTTCACGGTGGGCCCGATCCTGGTCTCCTTCTACATCTCGCTCACCGACTACAACCTCCTGCGCCCGCCGGAGCTCGTCGGGCTCGAGAACTACACCGCGATGTTCGCCGACGACCGGCTGTGGACTTCCCTGCGCGTCACCGTCGTGTACGTCCTGACGGGCGTGCCGCTCCAGCTGCTCCTCGCGCTCGCCATCGCGCTCATGCTGGACCGGGGGCTGCGCGGGCTGGCCTTCTACCGCTCGGTCTTCTACCTGCCCTCGCTCCTGGGCGGGTCCGTCGCGGTGGCCATCCTGTGGCGTCAGGTGTTCGGGGCCGACGGCATCGTCAACCAGGCGCTCGCGCTGGTGGGCGTCGACGGGCCGGGCTGGATCTCGAACCCCGACACGGCGCTCGGCACCATCGTGGTGCTGCACGTGTGGACCTTCGGGTCGCCGATGGTGATCTTCCTGGCCGGGCTGCGACAGGTCCCGCGCATGTACTACGAGGCCGCCGAGGTCGACGGCGCGGGCCGCTGGCGACGCTTCGTGTCGATCACCCTGCCGCTTCTCAGCCCCATCGTCTTCTTCAACCTGGTGCTGCAGACGATCTTCGCCTTCCAGGCGTTCACCCAGGCGTTCATCGTCTCGGGCGGTACCGGCGGACCGAGCGACTCGACGCTGTTCTTCACCATGTACCTCTACGACAAGGGGTTCGCGAACTTCGACATGGGCTACGCCTCGGCGATGGCGTGGTTCCTGCTCGTGGTGATCTGCGCGACCACCGGGCTCAACTTCTGGCTCTCCCGGTTCTGGGTCTTCTACGACGACGGGAGGAGCTGACCGTGCGCCGTCGCATCCTGAGCCTGCTCAAGCACGTAGGGCTGATCGCGTTCAGCCTGGTGATGATCTATCCGCTGCTCTGGCTGGTCGTGGCCTCGCTGCGGCCCGAGGACGAGATCTTCCGCGACCTCGGGCTCGTCTTCGCCGACCTCTCCCTCGACAGCTACCGTGACGGCTGGACCGCCCAGGCCCAGCCGTTCAGCACCTACCTGATCAACTCGATGGTCCTGGTGGTCGGCGCGATCGTGGGCAACCTGATCTCCTGCTCGCTCGCCGCGTACGCGTTCGCCCGGCTCCGGTTCCCGGGGCGCACCCTCTACTTCGCGGTGATGCTCGCGACCATCATGCTGCCCGTCCACGTGGTGATCGTTCCCCAGTACGTGATCTTCTCCCAGCTCGGCTGGGTGAACACGTTCCTTCCCCTGGTGGTGCCGAAGTTCCTCGCCACCGACGCGTTCTTCGTGTTCCTCATGGTGCAGTTCATCCGTGGTCTGCCGCGAGAGCTGGACGAGGCGGCGCGCATCGACGGCGCCGGTCATCTGAGGGTCTTCGGGCAGATCATCCTGCCGCTCATGGTGCCGGCGCTCGCCACGACGGCGATCTTCACGTTCATCTGGACGTGGTCGGACTTCTTCGGGCCGCTGATCTACCTGACGACCCAGGACAGGTGGCCGGTGTCGCTGGCGCTGCGAGGGTTCCTGGACGCGTCGTCCTCGTCGAGCTTCGGCAGCATGTTCGCGATGTCGGTGCTGAGCCTGCTGCCGCTGTTCATCGCGTTCCTGCTGGGCCAGCGCTACCTGGTCAAGGGGATCGCCACGACAGGCATCAAGTAGCGGCCGGTGCCCCGGCACCGTGCGGGGGCGTGCGTCGTCGTCGCGCCGGGCTCAGCGCCGTGCCAGGTCCGCCGCGCCGACGATGCCCGCCTCGTTGCCCTGCTGGGCGAGCTCGATCTGCGCCACGGGGCGGTGGCCGAGCGCGGAGAGCTGCGCCTCGTACCCGTGCCGCACGGGACCGAGCAGCAGCTCGCCTGCCGCGCCGACGCCGCCGCCGATGACGAAGATCTCGGGGTCGAGCAGCGCCGCCACGGACGCCGCGCCCTCGCCGATCCACCTGCCCAGCGTCGCGAGCAGCTCGATCGCGAGCGGGTCGCCCTCCTTGGCGGCCTGCGTGACCTGCGGCCCGCGGATCTTCTGCGAGGACCCTCCGGCGAGCTCCAGCAGCCGCGCGGCGCGCTCCGGGTTGGCCACGGCGGCGTGCTGCGCATCCCGCACCAGCGCGGAGCCGGAGGCGTACTGCTCCCAGCAGCCCTCGTGGCCGCACCCGCAGTAGTGCCCGTCCGGCACCACGCGCATGTGCCCCACCTCGGCCGCGGCGCCCCACTTACCGCGCACCAGCTCGCCCCCCACGATGACGGCGCCGCCCAGACCGGTGCCGACGGTCAGCATGATCAGGTCGGTGGCCGCCTTGCCGGCGCCGAACCGGAACTCGGCCCAGCCGGCGGCGTTGGCGTCGTTCTCGACGACGATGGGCGCGTCGGAGTCGATCAGCGCGCCCACCTTCTCCGCGAGCGGGTACTCGCGCCACGCGATGTTCGGTGCGAAGTTCACGCTCTTGCGGTCGGGGCTCACGAAGCCCGCGGCGGCCAGGCCGATCGCGCCGACCTCGTGCTCCTTGGCCAGCTCCGTCACGGCGTCGGCGATGGCGCGGTCGATGTCGGCCACGTCGTCAGCCATCGTCTCGCGCCGTACCTGGGCGAGGATCTGCCCGTCCTCGTCGACCACGCCCACCGCGATCTTCGTGCCGCCGATGTCGACTCCGATGGCGTGCATGACGTCGTCCTTCACTGTCGCAGGGGTCTTCGTGGCAGGCGCCCGCGAACCCCGGCCCGAAGGCCGGTGCACGGGCGCGGACACCAGAGTATCCGTCTGCCGCAGGGCCCTGGCACCCTGTCCAGGTGCGTGCACGACTCCGTCGACAACCATTGAGACGCGATCTCAGCCGCACCTGAGACCCGGTGCACATCGACGAAGGTTTTCCCGGTATGTTGGCTGCCACGATCTTTACTGCCACTGGAGTCAGCATGAACGAGGTCCACGCACCGCAGCTCGTCGAGCTGCCCCCCACCTACAACACGAACACGCTGCTCACCGACCGGGTCAGCGTCGATCCGGCCAAGCACCTGATGGAGCGCCCGGACGGCGCCGGGGGCTGGATCCCTGTCACCGCGGGCGACTTCGACGCCCAGGTGGTCGCCGCCGCCAAGGGCCTCGTGGCCCGCGGAGTCCAACCCGGGGACAGCGTCGCGATCATGTCGGCGACCCGCTACGAGTGGGCGCTGCTCGACTTCGCGATCTGGGCCGCGGGCGCGGTCACGGTGCCGATCTACGAGACGTCGAGTGCCGAGCAGGTCGAGTGGATCTGCAGCGACGCGAAGGTCACGCTCGTGGTCGCCGAGTCGCCCGCCCACGCCGAGACCGTCAGCGAGGTGCACGACTCGCTCCGTGACCTGCGCGAGATCCTCGTGATCGAGGACGGCGCCGTCGAGACTCTCAGCGCCGACGGCGCCGGGGTCGAGGACGCGGAGATCACCCGCCGCCGCGCGCTCTCCGGCCTGGACGACATCGCCACCATCATCTACACCTCGGGCACGACGGGGCGCCCGAAGGGCGTCGAGCTCAGCCACCGCAACTTCACGTCGCTCGCGGTCAACGGGGTCAAGGACAACCCGGAGGTGTTCTCCGACGGCGGACGCACCCTCCTGTTCATCCCGATGGCCCACGTCTTCGCGCGGTTCATCCACGTCCTCGCCGTCGCGGCCGGGACCACGACCGGCCACTGGGGCGACACGACGACGCTCGTCGACCAGCTCGGCAGCTTCCGGCCGACCTTCATCCTCGCGGTCCCGCGCGTGTTCGAGAAGGTGTACAACACCGCCGAGCAGACGGCGGCCGCGGGCGGCAAGGTGAAGATCTTCCACTGGGCGGCGCGCACGGGCATCGCGTACTCCCGCGCGCTCGACACGCCGTCGGGCCCGGGCCTGGGCCTGAAGCTCCAGCACAAGGTCGCCGACACGCTCGTCTTCTCCAAGCTGCGGGCCAAGCTCGGCGGGCGGGCGCGGTACGCGGTCTCGGGCGGCGGCCCGCTCGGCGAGCGCCTCGGGCACTTCTACCGCGGCCTCGGCGTCAACATCCTCGAGGGCTACGGGCTCACCGAGTCCACCGCGCCCACCAGCGTGAACAAGCCGGATGCCCAGAAGGTCGGGTCGGTCGGCCGCGCACTGCCGGGCTGCAGCATGGCCATCGCCGACGACGGCGAGGTCCTGCTCAAGGGGCACGGCCTCTTCGGTGCTTACCACGACAACGTCTCCGCCACCGCGGAGTCGTTCACCGACGACGGCTGGTTCCGCACCGGCGACCTCGGCGAGATCGACGAGAACGGCTTCCTCACCATCACGGGCCGCAAGAAGGAGATCATCGTCACCGCGGGCGGGAAGAACGTGGCGCCGTCGGTCCTGGAGGACCGGATCCGCGCGCACGTGCTGGTCAGCCAGTGCGTCGTCGTCGGCGACAACCGTCCGTACATCGGCGCCATGGTCACGCTCGACGCGGAGGGCCTGCCGGGCTGGCTGAAGATGCACGGCAAGCCGGCGATGGACGCCGAGGAGGCCCGGAAGGACCCGGACGTGCTGGCCGCGCTGGACCAGGTGGTCACCCGCGCGAACAACGCCGTCTCGAAGGCGGAGTCGATCCGCAAGTACACGGTCATCCCGGGCGACCTGACCATCGAGAACGGCTACCTCACGCCGAAGCAGTCGGTGCGCCGCCCGGTGGTCCTCAAGGACTTCGACCCGGAGGTCGAGCGCCTCTATGCGGACAAGAACAAGGACTCCCTCCATCTGACCTGATCGGGCCGGAGCCGCAGCACGACGACGGCGGTCCGGGGCACCTTCCGAGCGGGGGTGCCCCGGACCGCCGTCGTGCGTCACGACGCCGACCGACCAGGCGAGGGTCAGGCGAGGGTCACATGCCCAGGTCGGAGTCGTCGATGATCTGCCCGGCGGGCGGGGCCTCGATCTCGACGGGCTCACCGTGGTCCGTGAACTCCATCGTGACGGTGAGGTCCTCGCCCTCCTCCGGCATCGTCATGACGACCCGGTGGGGCTGGTCCTCCTCGTCGAGGAAGTACTCGAGGTCCATGGCGCCCAGCCCGGCCGCGGCGCTCTCGTCGAGACCGAACGCCTCAGGGTCCTCGACCTGCGACATGTCCACCGTCACCTTGTAGTGGTGGGTCTCCACGCCGTTGATCGTCTCGGTGCCGACCTCCTCGACCTCGGAGATCGCACCGTCCATCGCCCGGGTCTGGGCCGAGAGGTCCGCCTGGTTGAGCTGTTCGGTCAGCTCGCCGAACTCGGCAGCGTCCTCCATCTCCTCGGCGTCGACATGGAGGTACTTGTCCTGGGTCAGCGGGCCCATCTTCATGTAGAAGCTGCTGTCCACGAGGATCATGTCGATCGTCACGCCCTCGACGTCCACGGCCATCTGCATGGCGGTGTCCTCCAGGGTGGCACCGGTCTGCATGGCGCCCTCGAAGCCGGCGCCGGTCATGTCCTGTGCCTCGGCGGCAGGCCCGGAGAACGTCGCCGTGTACCGCATCGAGCTGGCGAGCTCCTGCGCGGCGGTCGAGCGCTCGACGAAGTTGTCTGCGGTGATCGCGGTGTAGCCGGCCTCGGTGGCCTGCGGCGCGGCCGACTCGGACGTCGCCGTGTCTGCCGCTCCGGGGTCCTGGGCGGCGCCGTCGGCACCGCCCTGACATGCCGTCAGAGCGATCGTGGCGGCGCCCGCGGTGACGAGCACGGCGATCTTGCGGGTGATTCGCACCTGCGTTACCTCCTTGTGGCGCCGGCGCCGCCCGGGGCCCGGGCGGCAAGCAAACCAGCAGCCAAAGCATGCTTCATGTGGTCACGGGGTTGTCGCAAGCCGCGGTGGTCTGCTATGCGAAGCTGGATTCGCCGCAGAATTCACCCCCGGATTCACCCACGAGCCCCGTGCGCGGCTCAGACCCGTGCGCCCGGGTCGTCGTCCTCCGGGTCGCGGTGGTGCGGCATGCGCCACAGGAGCACGCCGAGCCCGGCGACGAACAGGCCGATGGCGACCTGGCCCACCAGGGCGGGGAGGCTGAGCGCCGGGATCGCGGCCACGACGATCATGCTCACGAGCGCGAGGACCGGGATGCCGGCGACGGCGAACCACGCCATCGTGAGCAGCGGGTCCTTGTCGCTGAGCAGCGGCTCGGGCTCGGGCGGCGTGAAGTGGGAGTCCGCCTCCTCCAGCGCCTCCACCTCGGGAGTGACCGGCCAGTCGCGCGGGCCGGACGGACGCCGGACGCCCGGGGCCGAACGCTCGTCGGGAGTCTCGCCCTGCGCGCCGGACGACTCCTCGTCGTCCTGCGGCCGGGCGGCGGACGGTGCGTCCGCACCACGGTCGCCGTCGGCGCGCGGATCTTTCGCACCGTTCGCACCGCTCTCGGTGGCGTCGGCAGCGCGTCCGGAGTCCGTGCCGCTGCCGGGGGAGTCGGCACGTCGCAGGCCGTGCGCCGGGCCGGGCTGCCCCGAGAGCGTCGTCCGTGTCGCCGTCCCCGGGGGCTCCGTGCCGAGGTCGCCCAGCGAGGCCACGAGGTCGGCGAAACGCTCGTCGACGGTCTCGTCGGGCAGCTCGTCGGCGTCAGCAGCGTGGTCGTTGGTCTCAGGACCAGCGTCTTCGCTACGGTCTGCGGGGGGTGTCGGCTCGTCGGGCAGGTCGTCGTCGCGGTCGTCCGTGTTCGAAGCGGCCATGGGGCACACTCTAGATTGCAGATCGGGCCGGCAAGGACTCCGGGCCCGGTTCCGGGCGAGGAGGACTCTTGTTCTACTGGGTGATGAAGCACGTGCTGGTGGGGCCGTGGCTGAGGTTGGCGTACCGGCCGTGGGTCGAAGGACGCGAGCACGTGCCGCGTCGTGGTGCCGCGATCCTGGCCGGGAACCACCTGGCCGTGATCGACTCGTTCCTGCTTCCGCTGATGGTGCCGCGCCAGGTCAAGTTCCTCGCGAAGTCGGACTACTTCACGGGCCGCGGCCTCAAGGGCCGGATCACCGCCTGGTTCATGTCCGGGATCGGGACGATCCCGATCGACCGGTCGGGCGGCGCCGCGAGCGAGGCGGCGATCAGCACCGGCCTGCGCGTCCTGTCCCAGGGGGACCTGCTGGGCATCTACCCGGAGGGCACACGCAGCCCCGACGGGCGGCTGTACAAGGCCAAGACGGGTGTGGCGCGGATGGCGCTGGAGGCGGGCGTCCCGGTGGTCCCGGTGGTGATGGTGGGGACCGACCAGGCGCAGCCCGTGGGCCGCACCGTCCCGAGGTTCATGCCGCTCGGCGCGCGGTTCGGCGAGCCGCTGGACTTCTCGGCCCTGGCGCACCGGGCGGGGGACCACGCGACGCTGCGCGAGGTGGCCGACGAGATCATGGAGGCGATCCTCGCGCTGTCGGACCAGGAGTACGTCGATGTCTACGCGGCGACGGAGAAGGCGAGCACGGCGACGGGCCGGGCGCCGACACCCGCGACGCGCTACCTCCCGACACGCCGCCCGCCCAAGTGAGGCGGTGATCGGTCTGTGGACAAGTACGCGGTACGGACCGGGTTGCGTCAGTAGGATGACGAGGACAGGGCCGGTGCCGCCGGGCAGGCGCGCCGCCCGTACGGAACTCCCCAACCGAGAGGTGCATCAGCGATGGCTGTTCGTCGCGTGGCTCTGCTGACCGCCGGGGGCTTCGCCCCCTGCCTGTCGTCCGCGGTCGGTGGATTGATCGAGCGCTACACCGAGCTCGACCCCACGATCGAGATCATCGCCTACCAGCACGGCTACCACGGCCTGCTGACAGGTACCAAGGTCGTCGTCGACGACGAGGCGCGGCGGAAGGCGGGGGTGCTGCACCGGTTCGGTGGGTCTCCGATCGGCAACTCGCGCGTGAAGCTGACGAACGTCGAGGACTGCGTGAAGCGCGGTCTGGTCCAGGAGGGCCAGAACCCCCTGCACGTCGCGGCCGAGCGGCTCAAGGCCGACGGCGTGGACGTGCTGCACACCATCGGTGGCGACGACACGAACACCACCGCCGCCGACCTGGCCGCCTACCTGCACGAGAACGGCTACGAGCTGACGGTGGTGGGCCTGCCCAAGACCATCGACAACGACGTCGTGCCGATCCGGCAGTCGCTGGGCGCCTGGACAGCCGCCGAGGAGGGCGCGAAGTTCGCGGCCAACGTCATCGGCGAGCACCGCGTCGGCCCGCGCATGCTGATCATCCACGAGGTCATGGGCCGCCACTGCGGCTGGCTGACCGCCGCCACGGCCGCCGAGTACCGCAAGTGGCTGGACGCCCAGGAATGGGTGCCGAGCCTCGGCCTGAGCCGTGAGCGCTGGGACGTGCACGCCGTGTTCCTGCCGGAGCTGGAGATCGACGTCGACGCCGAGGCGAAGCGCCTGCGCGCCGTCATGGACGAGCGCGGGAACGTGAACATCTTCCTGTCGGAGGGTGCCGGGCTGAACGAGATCGTCGCCCAGCTCGAGGCTGCCGGCGAGGAGGTGCAGCGGGACCCGTTCGGGCACGTCAAGCTCGACTTCGTGAACCCGGGCCAGTGGTTCGCCAAGCAGTTCGCGGAGAAGCTGGGTGCCGAGAAGGTCATGGTGCAGAAGTCCGGCTACTACTCGCGCGCCGCGGCCGCGAACACCGAGGACCTGCGCCTCATCAAGTCGATGACCGACCTGGCCGTCGAGTGCGCGCTGCGCGCCGAGTCCGGCGTGATCGGGCACGACGAGACGGACGGCGACCGGCTCAAGGCGGTGCCGTTCCCGCGGATCGAGGGCGGCAAGGCGTTCGACACGTCGGTCGAGTGGTTCGGCGAGATGCTCTCCGACCTCGGCCAGCCGCTGGTGCCCGCCGCGGCGGCGGCGCACTGACCGGCCGTCGGACCGGGCTCATGAGCACTCTCGCAGAGAACGACCGGGCCGAGGGCCTGGACCACTTCCGCACGCTCGAGGCGCGGCAGCAGCCGGTCTGGCCGGACGCCGACGCGCTGGGCGCGGTGACGGCGCGCCTGGAGCACGCCGCGCCGCTGGCGAACCCGGCCGACGCCGACACGCTCAAGGAACGTCTCGCCGCCGCCGGGCGGGGCGAGGCGTTCCTGCTGCAGGGCGGGGACTGCGCCGAGTCGTTCGCGGACGCGCACGCGGACCGGATCCGCAACAAGGTGCGGACCATCCTGCAGATGGCCGTGATCCTCACCCACTCCGCCTCCACGCCCGTGGTGAAGATGGGGCGCATGGCGGGGCAGTACGCCAAGCCGCGCTCCAGCAACGACGAGACGCGCGACGGCGTGACCCTGCCCGCCTACCGCGGCGACATGGTCAACGGGCACGCGTTCACCCCGGAGTCGCGGATCCCCGCCCCGGAGCGCCTGGAGCAGGCGTACCGGATCTCGTCGGCGACGGCGAACGTCGTGCGGGCCTTCACCACCGGAGGCTTCGCGGACCTGCGCCAGGTGCACGAGTGGAACCGCGGCTTCATGTCGAACCCGGCCTACGCCCGCTACGAGCGCACCGCGGACGAGATCGACCGCGCGATGCGGTTCATGGACGCGTGCGGCGCGGACTTCGACGCGCTCCGCTCGGTCGAGTTCTTCCTCAGCCACGAGGCGCTGATCCTCGACTACGAGCGCGCGCTCACCCGGCACGACCAGCGCACGGGGAAGGCGTACGACACGAGCGCCCACTTCCTGTGGATCGGGGAACGCACCCGGCAGCTGGAGGGCGCGCACGTGGACTTCCTCTCGCGGGTGGCGAACCCGGTCGGGGTGAAGCTCGGCCCGACGACGTCGCCCGCCGACGCGCTGGCGCTGGCCGAGCGGCTCAACCCGGACAACGAGCCGGGGCGGCTCACGTTCGTCGCGCGGATGGGCGCCGCGAAGGTCCGCGACGTGCTGCCGGCGCTCGTCGAGGCGGTCACCTGGGCAGGGGTGAACGCCACGTGGGTGACGGACCCGATGCACGGCAACACGATCACCTCCGACTCCGGCTACAAGACGCGCCGTCTGTCGGACGTGCTCGACGAGGTCGCGGGGTTCTTCGAGGTGCACCGCTCGCTCGGCACGGTCCCCGGGGGCCTGCACATCGAACTCACGGGCGACGACGTCACCGAGGTGCTGGGCGGCGCGGAGGAGATCTCCGACGCGGGCCTGGCGCTGCGCTACGAGACCCTCGTGGACCCGCGGCTCAACCACCAGCAGTCCCTGGAGCTCGCGTTCCAGGTGGCGGAGATGATTCGCCAGTAGTCCGCACGACGACGGCGCGGGTATCGTCCGCACCGCAGGTGCCAGTGCCCGCACGCAGCTTCGACGAGAGAGGCAGTTGATCCGTGCTCTACGCGATCCCCAGCCCGCCCCTGGAGTGGAACGCCATCTCCCTGGGTCCGCTGACGATCCACATCTACGCCCTGTGGCTGCTGGCGGGGATCGCCGCCGCCGCGTACCTCACCCAGCGGCGGCTGTCCCGCAGGGGCGCGCCGTCCGACGTCGTCCTCGACATCGTGCTCTGGGCGGTGCCGCTCGGCATCGTGGGCGCTCGCATCTACCACGTGCTCACGCACACCCAGGACTACTTCTACGCGGGCGCCGACCTGTGGGACGTGGTGCGCATCTGGGACGGCGGCAACGCGATCTTCGGGTCGCTGCTCGGTGGTGCGGTCGGCGCGTGGATCGCGTGCCGCCGGGCCGGGATCCGGTTCTGGTCGTTCGCCGACGCGCTGGCACCCGGGATGCTGCTGGCGCAGGCGATCGGCCGCGGTGGCAACTGGTGGAACCACGAGCTGTTCGGCAGCGAGACGACGCTGCCGTGGGGCCTCGAGATCGATCCCGCCGCGGCGATGTTCCCCGCCGGCGCGGCGGCCGGCACGCTGTTCCACCCGCTGTTCCTTTACGAGGCGCTGTGGAACCTGGTCGGCGCCGGGCTGCTGCTGGTCCTGGACCGGCGGTTCGACCTGCGCTGGGGGCGCCTGTTCGGTCTCTACATGGTCTGGTACGGCCTGGGCCGGGCGTGGCTGGAGCTGCTGCGCATCGACCCGACGAGCGACGTGTACGTGGGCCTGCCCGCGAACTCCGCGGTGGCCATCGTGGTGGCCCTGCTCGGCGTCGTGCTGGTCGTGCTCCGGGGGCGGCAGCACCCGGAGCCGGAGGAGTCCGTGTTCGTGCCGGGGCGCGAGCCGGACGCGTCCGCCGAGGGCGCGGCGGGTGCCGAGGGCGACGCGCAGGAGCCGGGCGAGGACACGGCGGGCGACGGGGCCGCCGGCGCGACGCAGGACGAGGGTTCGCCTGCGGCGGAGAAGGCCGAGCCGGCGGCCGAGGGTTCGGCAGCGGTGGAGAAGGCCGAGTCCGTGCCCGAGCCGGACTCCGAGGTCAAGGCCGAGCCGGACGCCGGGGACGAGCAGGAGCCCGCAGCCGAGGGCGCGGCCGAGCGCGAGGCCGAGGACCCGGCAGACGCGGAGAAGGCCGAGCCCGAGCCCGAGGAGTCAGGCTCGGGGTCCGAGGTCAAGGACGAGCCGGACGTCGAGCCCGAGCCCGTGTCCGAGGACGTGGCTGAGTCGGCAGCCGAGACGGAGGCCGAGCCTGAGTCCGCTGAGCCGGAGTCCCAGGTCGACGACGAAACTGAGGCCGGGTCCGACTCGGAGCTCGACTCCGAGCCTGAGGCCGCCGTGTCCGAGGACGGCTCGGACAGCAGGTAGGCGGTCTCGCGCGGGCGGGTGCTGACGTAGACCACGGCAGCACCCGCCCGCGTCATCGTCGGACGGCCGACATCTCTCCGGTCTCGGACGACGACCCCGGCCCCGGTACCCAGTTGAATGCGCCGTGCTGCTCCACCCACGCCATGCCCACGAGGAGCAGCAGGAGCAGGATCACGACGGTGACCAGCGCCCCGAGCCGGCCCCGCCCGGCCCGCTGGGTCATCGGTACCGCGCCGGCGTGCTGCGTGCTCAACGCCTTCTGCGGCCCGAGCGCGGGCAGCATCGTGTCGGGGATGGGCGTGCCCGGGCGGGGACGCCGTGGGACGGCCGCCGGGCGTGGCTTCGGCGGTTCCTGCGCGGCGAGGTCGTTCGGCGTCGAGTCGAGGACCTCGCGGGGCAGCGCCTTCCAGGTGGCGCGGAGCAGTCGGAGGGCGTCACGGCCGTTGGCGGGGCGCCCGGCGGGGTTGCGCGCGGCGAGGGTGCGCACGAGGTGCTCGACGGCCTCGCCGAGCCCTCCCACGACGGTCGACGGCGCGGGGACGTCGGTGTTCACGTGCGCATACGCGACCTGGATCGGTGTGTCCCCGGCGAACGGCTGCTTGCCGGTGAGCATCTCGAAGGCCATGACGCCCACCGCGTACACGTCGGCCCGCACGTCGCACCTCCCGGTCGAGATGACCTCCGGAGCCATGTAGGCGACGGTGCCGAACACGGTGCCCGTGGCAGTCTGCGTCATCTCGGTGACGGCGCGCGCCAGGCCGAAGTCGGCCACCTTGACGATCTTCCCGTCCTCCCCGAGCAGGACGTTCTCCGGCTTGATGTCCCGGTGCACGACGTCGGCGTCGTGCGCGGCGCCCAGCGCGGAGAGCACCTGGTCCAGGAGAGCGAAGGTGCGCCGCACCGTCAGCGCTCCGTCGCGGACGAGCTGGCGCAAGTTCGTCCCCGGCACGTACTCCATGGTCAGGTAGCTGATGTCGCCGTCGCGCCCCTGCTCGTACATGGCGACGACCCCGGGGTGGGAGAGGCGGCCGGCCGCCTCCGCCTCGCGCCGGAAGCGGGTATGGAACTCCGCGGCCTGGTCGCCCTGGGCGAGGTGCGGGTGCATCACCTTGAGCGCGAGCTCGCGGTTCAGCCGGGTGTCGTGAGCGCGGTACACGGTTGCCATGCCGCCGTGCGCGACGCGTTCGGTGATCCGGTACCGGCTGTCGACCGTCCGTCCCACGAGGGATTCTGGAGTCACGGGTGCCACGGGCCGACAGTGTACGGGGGGAGGGTGACGTGCGGGTATGGGATGTTCTGTCTGCGGACGGCCGGGCCGCGGACCCGCATCGTGCGGTCACGGCCGATAGGATCTACCGGTGAGCACCACCACGCCTGACGGCCCGGATCTTGACGCCCTCGTCGACGAGTGGCTGACCCTCCCCGATCTCGCCGAGGCCCTCGACATCGACTTCGGCCGTGCACGCAGGCTCGTGCGTGACCGGCACGTCGTCGCCATCAAGCACGGCGAGCGCTCCGTGTGGCAGGTCCCCGCGGGGTTCCTGCGCGACGGCGAGGTCATCGGCACCCTGCGCGGCACGATCGTGCTGCTCACCGACGCCGGGTTCAAGGACGCCGAGATCATCGAGTGGCTCCACGAGCACGACGAGTCGCTCGGCAAGCCCCCGCTGGAGGCGCTGCGCGAGGGTCAGCGCGCCCAGGTGCGCCGGGTGGCGCAGGCGTTGTACTGAGCCGGTGACCGGGCGGCCGCGGGCCGGCGTCTTCCGCACCCGGGCACCCGCTCGGTGGCGTGGCCCCGCTCAGGCCTCGCGCTCGACGAGCGCGCGGGCGATCGCGAGGAGCATCTCCCGCCCCGGCCCGGCGAGGTCCGCCTCGCCGAGGCGCTCGAGCGCGGTCTCGTAGAGCTCGTCCACGAGGCGCTCGACGGCGTCGAGCGCACCCGAGCCCACGATGACCTCCCGCACACGCCGCACGGCGTCGTCGGACAGTTCCGCGTCGCCGAGGGACGCGACCAGCAGGTCGCGCTCCGCCCCGGCGGGCAGCCCGGCCATGGTGCGCGCGGCCAGCACGGTCCGCTTGCCCTCGCGCAGGTCGTCCCCGGCAGGCTTGCCGGTCACGTCCGGGTCGCCGAACACGCCCAGCACGTCGTCGCGCAGCTGGAACGCCTCGCCGAGCGGGACGCCTGCGGTGTGGACCCGGGCCGCCTGCCGCTCGCCGGCGCCGGCGAGCAGCGCGCCGAGCTCCAGGGGAGAGGCGACGGAGTATCCGGCCGCTTTGGCGCGCAGCACGGCGTGTGCCCGGGTCTCGTCGGCGGCAGGGTCGGCGCCCCACGGCTCGGCCTGCACGAGCACGTCGAGGTACTGGCCCGTCACGACCTCGCTCTGCATGCGGTCGAAGGCCTCGCGCACCGCCGGGGCGACAGCGGGCAGCCCGGCGAGCGCGGCCGTGAGCTCGCGCTGCGCGGCGATCAGCACGAGGTCGCCCAGCAGGATCGCGCCTGCCTCGCCGAACCGCCCGGGGTCGCCCGACCAGCCGGACGCGGCGTGCCGCGCGGCGAAGGAACGGTGCGCGGTCGGCGCGCCCCGCCGGGTGTCGGAGTTGTCCATCACGTCGTCGTGCAGCAGGGCAGCGGCCTGGAAGAGCTCGAGGGCGGCGCCGGTGCGCACCGCGGCGTCGGCGGCAGGGCCGGACGCCGCGCCGGCGTGGGCGCGGAACGACCACCAGCACAGAGCGGCGCGCAGCCGCTTGCCCCCGGACAGCAGGACGGCGGCCTGGTCCGTGAGGGCGGTGGCGGCGCCGTCGGCCACGGCGCTGACGGCGGCCACCTCCGCGGCGAGGGACGCGAGATGGGTCGCGACGGCTCCGTCGACAAGGGACCGCAGGTCCTCGACGTCGACGAGGGCGGCGGGCGTGGTCGGGAGCACGGACGAGGAGTGGGCCACGGAGCCAGCCTAGGCGTCCTTCGGCCGCGCGACCGTACCGCTCAGGGTCAGGAGCGAGCGGTCGCCGTCCCGCAGGACGCCGACCAGCAGCGACTCGTCGACCGTGCTCTCCTTCACGGTGGTGGTGCGGGTGAACGCGGCCTGCTCGGCCATGCCGCTCTCGGCGGGGGCCTCCAGCGCCTCGAAGCCCTTCTTCGCGAGGGCCGCTCTGACCTGCTCCATCAGCTTCGGCGGGAGTCGTTTCGAGGACAGGTTGAGCGTCACCTGCACCGTCGCGGGCCTCGTGTCCGGGACGAGGGCGGCGGACGTCGCCAGCAGCTCGGCGTCCTTCGGGGTGGGCAGCAGGCCCTGAGGGAAGTCCGGGGCGTAGCCGCCGACCACCGTGCCCGTGTCGAAGGTCGGTAGGGTCTCGGGCGCGGCGGGCGAGCCCGGGGACGCGGACGGGTCGTCCTCCTCCGCGAGCCCGGTCGCCGGGTCTGCCGACGCGGTCGCCGTGGCGTCCGGTTTCTCGCTGACCTGGCGGGCGTTGCCGAACTCGTCGGCGATGTCGCTCGCGGCCTCGCGCGCGTCGCACCCGGACAGCAGCAGGCCGGCCGCGGCCAGGGTCACGGTCGCGCGGACGGCGACGTGGCGGACGCCCACCGGGCGGACGCCGACGTGGGGGTCGGCGGGGCGTGCGGTATCAGGCTGGCCGGCGCGTCCGTTCCCGCGACCCGCGCGGCCCGTTCGGAGAGTTCTCGGCACCCCGACACGGTAGCCGTTCGGACCCTCGTGACGGGAATCCCGCCGTCCGACGCCGACCACAGCCGCCTTCTCCCGCAGGTTGTCAACAGGCGGTCTGCGGGAGCCGGGCACGATCACGCCCTCCCGCGTGTGATGGTCGCCATGGACACCAACGCCACCACCGTGCGGGTGCGAGGCCCCCAGGATCTCCTCGCCTTCATTCCCTTCCGGCTCGGGTACCAGCCGTCCGAGTCGGTCGTCGTGGTCAGCGTGCGCGGGAGACGGCAGGTCGTCGGGCTCGTCGCCCGGCTCGAGCTGGACGCCTTCGACGGCCGCTGCACCGACGGGCGCCCCGCGACCGAGGCGGCCGCCGCCTCGCTCGCCCGGGTCGCGCGCAAGGACGGCGCGGACCGCGTGGTCGTCGTGGGCTACACCGGCTCGGCCCTGCCCGGGGCGACCGCCCCGGGTACCCGTGTCCGGCGAGCCGTCGAGGCCACCGCCGCGCGGATCGACGAGTGGCTGCCCGGGACCGAGTCATGGGTGGTCACGCCCAGTGGCTACCGGGCGCTCGACTGCACCGACCAGCTCTGCTGCCCCGCACGAGGGCGGCCCGTCGGCGACATCACCCACAGCCGCACCGCGGCCTCGATGGTGCTCGCCGGCCGCTCGGTCGCCGCCAGCCGCGACGACCTCCTGCGGATCGCCCAGGCCCCGCCCGCGGCCCGGCGCTCGGCGAGCCGGGCCGCCGCCCGGTGGGAGAACGCCCGCGCCGGCACCACGGGCTGGGCGGCCCGCTCGCTCGACGACTGGCGCACCGCCGTCCGCCGGGCGGGCGCCGCGGAACCGGGGGAGAGCGCCGTCCTCGAGCCGGTCCGGCTCGGCCGGCTCGCCGCCGCGATGGGCGACCGCTGGGTGCGCGACGCCCTCCTCCTGTGGCTCACCACGCAGGACGACGACGCCGTCCTGCGCACGGCCCAGCGGCGCACGGACGCGGAGACCGACGCCGCGTCCGGGCGTGCGATGGCCCGCATCGTCGACCCGGACGGCGCCACCCGGCCCGATCACGAGCGGGTCGCGCCGGCAGCACGGGTGCTGGAGGCCGTCGTCGGACACGTCCCGCGCAGCAGGCAGCCCGCGCCCCTGACGCTGCTCGGCCTCGTCGCCTGGTGGAGCGGCGACGGCGCCGTCGCGGCGGGCAGGATCGACGCGGCGCTCGCGATCGACGGGGAGCACACCCTGGCCGGGCTCGTCTCGAACGCCCTCGCCGCGGGCCTCCCGCCGGGCTGGGTCCGCCGGGAGACGGCGGAGCTGGCGAGGGAGGAGGTGCGGGGCGAGACACCGGGCGGGCCGCCGGGTGACGTCCTGGAGCCGACCGGCCGGGCACAGGCGCGTGACACGGCGACGTGAGGGCGAGCGGGGCGGACGGGGCGGACGGGGCGGACGGGGCGGACGAGGGCATGGCGAGCGAGGACGCGGCGGTCCGGAAGGCCTGTCGGCGCCGTTTCCGGACCCGTTTTCCGGTAGCGTCGGTGACCATGACGATCGTCGTGGGCAACCTGGCCACACCCGAGGGGAAGGCGGCGCTCGACGCCGCCGTGGCCGAGGCCGAGCAGCGCAAGGCTCCGCTCGTCGTCGTGGCCGGCCCCGGTGAGCCAGGACGGGACACCGACGAGCTCACCGAGCGGCTCGCCGGCGCGGGTGTCGAGGTCCGCCTGGTTCCGGGCACCGGCGATCTTGCCGGCGACCTGGTCCGGATCGCGGTCGCGACCGGCGCCGAGCTCATGGTGATCGGCCTGCGCCGCCGTGGCCCGGTGGGCAAGCTCATCCTCGGGTCCGGTGCCCAGCGCATCCTCATCGAGGCCCCGTGCCCGGTCCTGGCGGTCAAGGTCTGAGCAGGGGCGCAGGCGGCGGTGCGCCGTGATCGCACCGCGTCGCAGCGGGCGGTCGCGGGAATGATCGGGGGCTCCCGTTCGTTGACACAGTTCTATCCCGAAGAACTCGACGAGGAACCGCAGGATGCCCGCTCAGCGGCGGGCTCCGTGTGCGCAAGGGTGTGAGATGAGCCCCGAGATCCCTGCGCTGGTCAAGTCCGGCAGTGCGTGCAAGTGTGCCAACGGTACAATATCTCTTGTTCGTTGCCGATCACGACGAGGTCCAGTGCTGGCCCCGGCAGCGGAACCACCGGATCCTCGATGACCCCGAAAGGTCGGTTTGTGGCGCCCACTTCCGTCAACTCCCAGGACACAGCCCTCGATCGCGCTCCCGCGCGCGACCTTCCTCGTGAGTTCGAGCATCCTGCTCTGAAGGAGCTGCTCAGCGTGGGGGTGGCCGCGGGCCGGGTCGATGCCGAGAACTTCCGTACCGCCTGCGAGGCCGCGAAGGTGGCGGACGCCAAGCGGCTCAAGGCGGTGCTGCGAGCGCTCGCCGGCTCCGGGGTCGATGTCGGGCTGCCCGCCACCGCGACCGTCGCCGCCGCGGCGACCCGCTCGGGTGCGGTCGCCGCCAAGGCCAGCGTCGACGAGCTCGCCGAGGCGTCGTCGGACGCGGCGTCCGGCGCGCGGACCACGCGCCGCACGACGAGGTCGACCACCTCGAAGCGTGCCACCGGCACGAAGTCGACGGCCGCGGCCGCCGCCCCGGCCACCGACTCCGTGTCGGAGACCGTGACGGACGAGGCGGGCGACGCCGAGGCCAAGAAGCCCGCGACGCGGAAGAAGCCCGCGGCGAAGAAGCCCGCCGCGAAGAAGTCGGCGGCGAAGCCCGCCGCTGCCGCGGCGAAGACGACGACCCGCCGCCGCAAGGGGGCCGACGACACCCCGGTGCTCGTCGAGAACGACCTGTCGGACATCTCCACGCGTCCGCCGGAGGACGAGGAGGCGTCGTCGCCGGCCGCCCGGAAGCGCAAGGACCAGGCGGAGGAGAAGGGCGGCTTCGTCGTCTCCGACACGGACGACGAGGACCAGCCCGCGCAGCAGGTCGTCACCGCCGGTGCCACCGCGGACCCGGTCAAGGACTACCTGAAGCAGATCGGCAAGGTCGCGCTGCTGAACGCGGAGCAGGAGGTCGAGCTCGCCAAGCGGATCGAGGCCGGCCTGTTCGCCGAGGAGCGCCTGGCCAGCACGGAGTTCGACCGCGCGAGCAAGGACGACCGCCGCCGCGAGCGTGACCTGAAGTGGATCGCGCACGACGGCAAGCGCGCGAAGAACCACCTGCTCGAGGCGAACCTGCGCCTGGTCGTCTCGCTCGCCAAGCGCTACACCGGTCGCGGCATGCTGTTCCTGGACCTGATCCAGGAGGGCAACCTCGGCCTGATCCGTGCGGTCGAGAAGTTCGACTACACCAAGGGCTACAAGTTCTCGACGTACGCCACCTGGTGGATCCGGCAGGCGATCACCCGCGCCATGGCGGACCAGGCCCGCACCATCCGTATCCCGGTGCACATGGTCGAGGTCATCAACAAGCTCGCCCGCGTGCAGCGTCAGATGCTCCAGGACCTGGGCCGCGAGCCCACCCCGGAGGAGCTGGCCAAGGAGCTGGACATGACCCCGGAGAAGGTGGTCGAGGTCCAGAAGTACGGCCGCGAGCCCATCTCCCTGGCCACGCCGCTCGGCGAGGACGGCGACAGCGAGTTCGGCGACCTCATCGAGGACTCCGAGGCCGTCGTCCCGGCGGACGCGGTGTCGTTCACCCTGCTCCAGGAGCAGCTGCACCAGGTGCTGGACACGCTCAGCGAGCGCGAGGCCGGCGTCGTCTCCATGCGGTTCGGCCTGCAGGACGGCCAGCCCAAGACGCTCGACGAGATCGGCAAGGTCTACGGCGTGACGCGCGAGCGCATCCGGCAGATCGAGTCCAAGACGATGTCGAAGCTGCGGCACCCGTCGCGCTCGCAGGTCCTGCGCGACTACCTGGACTGACCGGCGTGAAGAACCGAACGGCCGGCTCCCCCGCGGGGGAGCCGGCCGTTCGTCGTCTCGGTGTCGGTGTGTGCGAGGTGGCGTCAGCCCTGCTGCTGGCCGTGCTCGGCGAGCAGACGATCGGTCTCGTCCTGGACGTGGGTGGCCACGTCCGCGTAGGCGGGCTGGTGCGCACGGGCGTGGTGGCCGCAGAAGAGCAGTTCGCCCGTGGGTAGGACGACTCGCACGTAGGCCTGGGCCCCGCAGCGGTCGCAACGGTCGGCGGCGGTGAGCTGTTCGGTGGTCATGGTCGTCACGCCCCTATCCAACCATCGGTCCGTCGGGTCCCATCCCGTGGGGCCCCTTCTTTCGCCGTGAGCATAGCGGTGTGCCCCACAGATTCCCGGGCCGAGGGCCGGATTGCGCTCAGGGATGAATTCCCGCCGACGGCCTTCGCGGCCGCGCGGACGGCAGGACCCGCAGCGCGCTCCGCCGGCGTCGTGCGGCGCGGGCCGGGCTGCCGCGGCCGGCGCACGCCGGGCTGCCGCGGCCGGCGTACGCCGGGGGCGAGAGGCCCGTCGTGCGCGCTCCGGCGGGCTTTCCGGGCCTCTGCCCGTGTGGCAGGCGAGAGGTGTCGGTGTCCTCGTCTACGCTGTGCCCCGTGACCGCGACCGCCCGTCCTGAGAAGGAATCCAGCTACACCGCCCGGCACCTCTCCGTCCTGGAGGGGCTGGAGGCGGTGCGCAAGCGACCCGGCATGTACATCGGGACCACCGACTCGCGTGGCCTCATGCACTGCCTGTGGGAGATCATCGACAACTCCGTGGACGAGGCCCTGGGCGGCCACGCCACGCAGATCGAGGTCGTCCTGCACGCGGACTCGTCGGTGACGGTGTCCGACGACGGGCGCGGCATCCCGGTCGACGTCGAGCCGAAGACCGGCCTGTCCGGCGTGGAGGTCGTCTACACGAAGCTGCACGCGGGCGGGAAGTTCGGCGGCGGCTCGTACGCGGCGTCGGGCGGCCTGCACGGCGTCGGCGCCTCGGTGGTCAACGCCCTGTCCGCGCGGCTGGACGTCGAGGTGGACCGCCTCGGCAAGACGCACCGCATGACGTTCCACCGCGGTGAGCCGGGCAAGTTCTCGGACCCGGCCGCGGGCGCCACCCCGGACGCGCCGTTCGCGCCGTTCACCGACCACTCCGAGCTCGCCGTCGTCGGCAAGGTGAAGCGTGGCGTCACCGGTACCCGCGTGCGGTACTGGGCGGACCGGCAGATCTTCCCCAAGACCGCCGTCTTCAGCTACGACGAGCTCGTCACCCGTGCCCGGCAGACCAGCTTCCTGGTGCCGGGGCTGGAGCTGCGCATCCGCGACGAGCGTGGCCTGCCCGGCACGCCGGGGGAGTCCGGCGTGCACGAGGAGGTCTTCCGGCACGACGGCGGCGTGATCGACTTCGTCGAGCACCTCGCGCCGGACACCCCGGTGACGGCGATCTGGCGGCTGCAGGGCACCGGCACGTTCTCCGAGACGGTCCCCGTGCTGGACGACCGGGGCCACATGACGCCGCAGGCGGTGCAGCGCGACCTGGAGGTGGACGTGGCGCTGCGCTGGGGCACCGGTTACGAGACCGAGGTGCGCTCCTTCGTCAACATCATCGCCACCCCCAAGGGCGGCACGCACCTGACTGGGTTCGAGCAGGGCCTGCTCAAGGTGATGCGCAAGGCCGTGGAGACGAACGCGCGCCGGCTCAAGGTGTCCACCAGGGACAACGCCGAGCGCATCGAGAAGGACGACGTGCTGGCCGGCCTCACCGCCGTGGTCACCGTGCGCCTCGCCGAGCCGCAGTTCGAGGGCCAGACCAAGGAGGTCCTCGGCACCGGCCCCGTCCGGCAGATCGTCTCGCGCGTGATCGAGAAGGAGATCAACGCGCACCTGACCTCCCCCAAGCGGGACGACAAGACGCAGGCCGCGCTCCTCCTGGACAAGGTCGTCGCCGAGATGCGCGCCCGCATCACCGCGCGCAAGCAGAAGGAGATCAGCCGGCGCAAGAACGCGCTGGAGACCTCCTCCCTGCCCGCCAAGCTCGCCGACTGCCGCAGCGACGACGTCAGCAAGTCGGAGCTGTTCATCGTGGAGGGGGACTCGGCGCTCGGCACCGCGAAGCTCGCCCGCTCCAGCGACTACCAGGCGCTGCTGCCCATCCGCGGCAAGATCCTCAACGTCCAGAAGGCGTCGATCAGCGACATGCTGCGCAACGCCGAGTGCGCCGCGATCATCCAGGTGCTCGGCGCCGGGTCCGGCCGCTCGTTCGACCTCGAGGCGGCCCGTTACGGCAAGATCGTGCTGATGACCGACGCCGACGTCGACGGCGCGCACATCCGCACCCTGCTCCTGACGCTCTTCTACCGCTACATGAAGCCGCTCATCGAGGCCGGCCGGGTGTTCGCCGCGGTGCCGCCGCTGCACCGCGTCGAGCTGCCCGCCGGCGGGCGGCGCAAGACCGAGTACGTCTACACCTACTCCGAGGCCGAGCTGCAGTCCACGCTGCGCAAGCTCGACAAGGCCGGCCGCCGCTACAAGGACGAGATCCAGCGGTACAAGGGCCTCGGCGAGATGGACGCCGACCAGCTCGCGGAGACCACCATGAGCCCTCGCCACCGCACGCTGCGCCGCGTCACCGCGGAGCACGCGGAAGCGGCCGAGCGCGTCTTCGACCTGCTGATGGGGTCCGACGTCGCGCCGCGCAAGAAGTTCATCGTGGACGGCGCGAACGAGCTGGACCGCGAGCGCATCGACATCTGACCGTCGACGGCCCTCGTGCGGGCCGTGTCGGCGGGCGTCGTCTCGTCGCGCCCGGCACTCGGACCACGAGACGGACGTGCGCGCCGCGGGGCCTCGTTCCTACGATGAGGTCGTGACCACGCAACGCACCACCGCCCCGTCCCTGAAGATGCTCGCCGCGGCGGCCGCCGTCGCACTGCTCGCGGCCTGCGGCTCCGGCGGCGAGAGCAGCGACGCGGCCGACGACGCGGCGTCGCCCGCGGGCGGCCTCTCACCGGTCTGCGTCCAGAAGGAGGACCTCACCTACGACGGAGAGGACGGCGAGACCGCCCTCGACCTGCTGCTGGAGCACGACTCGACCGCCGAGACCACCGGCGACGGCGACGACGCGTTCGTCACCGGCATCTGCGGGTACACCGCGCAGGAGGGCGACAGCGAGTTCTGGGCGCTCTACGTCGACGGCGAGCAGGCCACGATGGGCGCCGGAGCGCTCGAGACCGAGGACGGGCAGGAGATCACCTGGAAGCTGGAGACGTTCTGATGTCGCACCCCCGCAGCGACCCGGCCGGCGATCCCGTCGCCCCCCGCTCCGGCGCCGGGCCCGTCGTCGCCGACCTGACGCTCGCCGGGCTCGGGCACCGGTGGTGGCGGCCGGCGCTGGCCGTCGGGGTCGTGGTGCTCGCGGTGGTGTGGCGGATGGTCCGCGCGGACCTGGGTGCGCCCCCGAACCTGGAGCTGATCACGGCGGCGACGTTCTTCTCGGCGCTGCTGCTGCGGCACCGCGCGGCGGTGCTCGTGCCGTTCGCGGCCGCCGCGGTGAGCGATGCGCTGCTCGGCAACACGTCGATCCTGCTGTTCACCTGGACGGCGTGGGCAGTGATCGGCCTCGGGGCGCTGCTGGCACGCCGCACCACCGGGTGGGCGCGGTTCGGCGCGGCGCTCGGCCTCGGGGTCGGCGGGTCGGTGTGGTTCTTCCTGTGGACCAACTTCGGCGTGTGGCTGCAGTCGTGGGGCACGTTCTACGCCCCGGGCCTGGACGGGCTCATGGCCAGCTACGTCGCCGGCCTGCCGTTCTTCCGCACGATGCTGCTCGGCAACCTGGTGCTGGTCCCGCTCGCGGCGGGCGCGGTGGCGCTCGTCGAGCGCGCCGAGCGTATCCTCCTGGCCCCGAAGCCGCTGGACCTGCCCCACTGAGGAGTCGGCTCGGACGCCGACGGCCGGCACGGCGCTGAAGGACCGGCACGCCGGGCCCGGAGTGCTTGGCGCCGCTACTTATTGTAGTTACAGTAAGTAGCGGCCCGGTCGCCGGGCCCGGGCGCTCGATGCGGAGCGTCCGAGGAGACCTCAAAGGGGAGGCATCCATGCTCACTCGTCACCGTGCCCGCAGGTCCCGGGTCCGCGGACTCGCTCTCACCGCCGTCGCCGCACTGACGATCCCGCTCGTGCCCGCGGTCGCGCAGGCGTCGGCCCCGTCGTCGTCCGGCGCGACGGCGGCCGTCGGCGCCGCGTCCGGTCCCGACGCCCCGGTGCCGGACACCCCGCCCGCGCCCGCGCCGCACCTCGCCCCTGACCCTGCTCCCGACCCCGGGACCGGCGAGCTCCGCGACCCGTCGTCCGCCGCCGTGCCGGACGCCGACGGCGCCCTGCGATCCGGCACGATCTTCCCCGTCCCGCCCGACGACTTCTACGACCCGCCGGCGGACCTGGGCGACGGCGCGGACGGCGAGCTCATCAAGTCGCGCGAGCAGCCGGTCGGTCCGACCGCCCGCACGTGGATGGTCATGTACCACTCGACCAACGCCACCGGGGAGGACATCCCCGTGACCGGGCGGGTCCTCGTGCCCCACCGCGCGTGGACGGGCGAGGGGCCGCGCCCGATCGTGACGATGGCGCCGGGCACCCGCGGGGTCGGTGACGACTGCGCGCCGTCGCGCTGGCTGGACTACGAGCGGCCGCTCGTCGAGCCGCTGCTGCTCAAGGGCTACGCCGTCGTGATCACCGACTACGAGGGGCTGGGTACGCCCGGCGTGCACACCTACATGGTGGGCAGGTCACAGGGGCGCGTGGTGCTCGACATGGTGCGGGCGGCGACGAGCCTCGGTGCGTCCGGGCTGGAGGCCGGCGGCAAGGTGGTCGTCTCCGGCTACTCGCAGGGCGGCGGCGCGGCCGTCTGGGCCGGCGAGCTGTGGCAGACGCACGCCCCGGAGCTCGATGTCGTCGGCATCGCGGGCGGTGGCGTGCCCGCCGACCTCACCGAGGTGTCCGAGCTGCTCAACGGCGGCATCGGCTTCGGTTTCATGCTGCTGGCCGCGTTCGGGTACGACGCCGCCTACCCGGAGCTGGAGCTGAACGGCTACCTCAACGAGCGGGGCCGGCAGCTGTACGAGGACGAGCTGGACGCGTGCGTCGACAGGGCGCTCGCCTACGCGCTCCAGGACATCGACGTCTACACCGACGAGGACCCGCGCTCCACGGAGCCGTGGCAGGCCCGGTTCGCCGAGAACCGGGCCGGGGAGAACCCGCCGGAGGTGCCGATCTTCCTGTACCACGGCCTCTTCGACGAGATCGTCCCGACCGGGCAGGCGGTGGCGCTGCGCGACGAGTACTGCGCCGCCGGGGCCGACCTGGCCTGGCAGTGGCACCCGGGGGAGCACGTCACGACGATGGTGACGGCGGCACCCGCCGTGGTCGGCTTCATCGACAGCCGGTTCAGGGAACGGCGGTTCAGGCCGTCCTGCTGAGCGGCCGTGCGCCGCGCGTGCGTCGCGGGCCGGGCGGGCGGGCGTCACACGGTGGCCCCGCCCGGTTCAGGCGAGGTTCAGGCAGAGGAAACCGCAGGTCGAGAGCCTTGCTGTGTCGTGCACCAGCAGCCGAATCTCGTGGAGGAGACCATGGCGACGTCGTCGTCCGTCCGCAATCACCCTCGTCCTGCCCGCCGCCGGGCCGTGCTCCTGCGTGGGGGCGCCGTGGTCGCCGCCGCGGTCGCGCTGAGCCTCGCCGGGCTGACCTCGGCGTCGGCCGGCCCCGAGGAGGCCCCCGAACGGGTCACGCTGAACCCGACGCTCACGCCGTCGTCCGCCCAGCTCGTCACCTGGCGGACGGCGGCCGACACGGGGTCCGTCGCCGAGCACCGGCCCGCCGGCGCCACGGACGCCGCCACCACCACCGGGACCGGGACCGGCCGGGCCGGTGGCGGGTACTACCACCGGGCCACGTTCGAAGGGCTCGACGCGGGCACGGAGTACGAGTACCGGGTCGGCGACGGCGAGACGTGGAGCCCCTGGTACCGCTTCACGACGGCGGGCGAGGCCGGCGAGCCGTTCGAGTTCCTGTACTTCGGCGACGTGCAGAACGACATCACCTCCGGCGCCGCGCACGTCGTGCGGGCCGCGTACGACGCCGTCCCCGACGCCCGGGTCGCGCTGCACGCCGGCGACCTCATCAACGACTCCGACGACGACGGCCAGTGGGCCGAGTGGTTCGCCGCCCAGGGGCAGGAGGCGTCCACCGTCAACCACGTGGCCGCGATCGGGAACCACGAGTACGACCTGTGGAGCGTGTCCGACTTCTGGACCAAGCAGTTCCCGGGCACCGGCAACGGGCCGGACGACGACGACCTGGACGGCACCGTCTGGTACACCGACTACCAGGGCGTCCGGTTCATCGCCCTGAACAGCAACTACACGAACGCGCCCTGGTTCGACGTCAAGGACTGGATGGAGGACCAGGAGGCCTGGCTCGACGACGTGCTCGCGGACAACCCGAACCGGTGGACGGTCGCCGTGTTCCACCAGCCCGTCTTCGCGAACAGCGAGGGCCGCACGGGCAAGGTGGTGCGCGACTACTGGCTGGACACGTTCGAGGAGCACGACGTGGACCTCGTGCTGCAGGGGCACGACCACTCGTACGGCCGCGGCAACCTGGAGGCGAACCGCGTGGACGAGGACTCGCACGTCGGGCCGGTCTACACGGTGTCGGTCGCGGGGCCGAAGTTCTACGAGCCGTCGACGGTCGACTGGACCGTCGGCGGGGCCGAGCTGCGCGCCCACCGGGGCCGGACGCAGACCTACCAGGTGATCTCCGTGACGGGTGACGAGCTCGGCTACGAGTCGCGCACGCCGGACGGGAGCGTCGTGGACGCGTTCACGGTCTCGACGTCCGGCGGGGAGAAGGTCGTCACCGACCGCTGACGCGCGGCACGACGGGGGAGCAAGGCCAAGAACACGGGTGTGACCTGCGGTTTCGTCGCGCGGGGTGTGCTCAACGTTCAGGTCGTGTTCCCCCGTCGTTGCCTGTCCGTTCCGACGGGTTCCGGACGATGAGCACGTTCCCCGGATGCCCAGCGAGAGGACCGCTCCCATGTCGAACATCAACGTGACCTTCCAGGAGATGGAGGACGCCGCCCAGCGCATGAAGCAGGAGGCGTCGGACATGCAGGCGAAGCTCGACCAGCTGCGGAACATGGTCCAGAACCTGGTGCAGGACGGCTACGTGACGGACAAGTCGTCCAAGCGGTTCGACGAGTCGTACCAGGAGCTCGACAAGGGCGGCAAGCAGGTCCTGGAGGGCCTCGACGGGATCGGCGAGTACCTCAAGCAGGCCGCCGACGCCCTGCGCAAGACCGACGAAGAGCTCGCCAACGCGCTGAACAAGTGACGCCATGGCCGACATCGTCGTCACGAAGGAGGTCCTGGAGGACGCCGCCACCGACCTCAAGAACATCAACGACGAGTTCAAGAACATGTCGGCGATGTGGGAGGGCGGCGACATCTGGGGCCACGACACCGTCAGGAAGGCGATGGACTCGTTCATCGACAACTGGTGGGTCAAGCGCGAGAAGCTCCAGGTCCAGCTCGACGACCTGACCAAGAAGCTGGACCAGGCCAAGGAAGCCTGGAACGAGACCGAGGACGCACTGGCCTCCTCGTTCGACGAGAAGACGACCTAGAGGTCGTGCGACCTCTGAGGAGAACCGGATGAGCGCCGCCCGCGACGGCGAATGGAACCTGCTCGGTCATGACTCCGACCCCGTCCCGGCCACGGCCGAGGGGCTCGACGGAATCATCAGCCACTACAGGGACATCGCGCAGGCCATGACCGACCAGGCCGCCCTGCTGAAGCGGATCGGGGACGGCGACGTCCGGCTCCTCAAGGGGCAGGCGGCCGACGCGATGCGCAAGCGCGCGCGGGAGAGCAACGAGGCGCTGTCGAAGGTGGCCGACCGGTACACCGACGTGAAGGACGCACTGGTCGGCTACCAGCCCGAGCTCAGGACGGCCCGGACGCTGACGGGTGAGGCGCTCGAGGAGGCGGAGGCCGCGAGCAGGCAGCTCGGGGTCGCCGAGGGGATGGCGGACCCGGTGAACGCGGACCGCTCGGAGGACGCCCCTCCGCTCACGGACAAGGACCGCCAGGCGTCGTCGGACCGCGCGGCGGCGATCGGGAAGGCCGAGGAAGGGACCGCGGCGGCGAAGGCCAAGGCGAGCAGGGCCCTGGAGGCCCTGCAGACGGCCGCCGACAGGGCGGCCGCCAAGATCAGGGAGAACTGGGACGACGACGGCCTGCACCACTCCTGGCAGGAGGCCCTCCGGCACAAGATCGCCAAGGTGCTGAAGAAGATCGTCGAGATCCTCGGCTACATCGGGATGGCGCTGGCGGTGCTCGCGATCCTCATCCCCGGACTGGGGTTCGTGACCCTCATGGGGGTGGTGGTCACCGTGCTCTCGGTGATCGCGAGCACGATCCTGGCCGCCTGGGGCGAGGGCAGCTGGCTCAGCGTGATCATCGGCGTCGTGAGCCTCGGCCTCATCGGCGTCGGCGCGATCGCCACCAAGGCCCTCAAGGGGCTGCAGTCCGTCAAGGTCGGGAACCGGGGAGGCGGCTGGCGCGACGCCGCCGTCGACAGGCTGGCCGACGTCTCCAGGATCCGGGATGCCTTGCGCGCACGCCTTCCCCCGAACTTCAGCAGACCGGTCCCCCAGATCAACTTCAGCAGACCGCTTCCCGCGTGGCGAGTGAGTCCGCTGTCCCCCGCGGAGCGGTCGCTGCTCGGCTCCCTCGACCGGCAGTTCACCACGATCACGCAGAACCTCAACCGGTGGGACGACTTCATCGGCGGCACGACGGTCAAGCCGCCGTTCTGGCAGTTCTACACCAAGAATTTCTGGAACGTCGAGAAGTCGCGCTTCGGGGACGTCTTCGTCCGGGGCAGCTGGCGTGGCGACCGGGTGCTCGGCGTCAACGACATCACCGACCTGAAGAAGATCGACCTCAACATCGTCAACCTCCTCGGTGGTGCACCCGCCACGATCCCCCTGTACGCGAAGCTCGGGCCGTGGGCCTTCAGCTTCGGCTGGATCACGTCGCTCTGGGGCATGGCGGTCACCCCCACGAACTTCAGCCCCGACGACCTGCGCAGCTCGTTCGACTGGTGGGGGGACGCCGACTACAGCGGCCTCTACAGCGAGAACAACGTCCTGGACGACCGGTGACGGGCGCGACGGAACGGGCGCGCGCGAGCACCCCGAAGGACTGGACCTGGAACGTCGAACCTCCGGCGGGCTGGCTCGCCGTGCCCGCCACGGGGCAGGACCCGCAGGACGTCGTCGAACGCTGGGAGAGAGAAGCCGTGGCCCTCGTCGCGGACACGATCAAGCCCCAGGAGGTCGTCGACGACGAGTACCGCGACCTCGCCGTCCCGGACGACTTCCGCGCGGAGCTCGAACGCACGGCGGCCGAGTCCGTCCGCAACCTGCGCGAGTTCGCCGACGCCGTCGCACCGGACGGCGACCGGGTCCTCGCCGCCGTCGGCGTTCTCGGGTGCACCCCCATCCCGGTGCTGGTCGCCGTCGGCCTCAGCAGCCTCGACGACAACGGCGACGGGCTCATGGCCGCCCTGGGCGCCACCGGCGGAGCGCCTCTCGCGCCCCCCGAGATCGACCACCTCGACCTGCCCGACGGCGACGGCCTCCGCGTCACCCGGCTCGACCTCGGCGGCGGCAGCGGCACGGCCTGGGTGAGCATGGCCCTCGGCCGCCGCGCCCAGCACGACGACGTCCTGGCCGACACCGTGCTCGTCTGGCGCTCCCAGGACCTGTTCGTCACCGGCCTGATGACCGAGCTGCTCGACGAGCTGATGTCCGCCGTGAAGATCGTCCGGAGTAGATCATGACCGCGAAGCCCGACCTGTCCGGGGCCAAGCCGACCGATGTCTGGGGCATGTTCTTCCCTCCGGGGTGGGTCAGGTTCCCGACCGGCCCGGACCAGGTCCGCGAGCTCGACGAGGCGATCGAGGAGGTGGTCCGCCGGTCCCTGCCGGACGACCTCCCGCGGGACTCGGTCGAGCCGCACCGCCACCTGATGCGCGACGCCCTGCGCGGCACCTTCACCGAGGCCACCGAGGCCGGTGCCGGTGCCGTCTATCTCCCGACCGAACCCCTGAACGGCATCATGACGCCCTGCTCCGTCACGGAGGCGGAGATCGTCAGCGACGCCGGCAGCAACCCCGTCGAGGTGGCGGCCAGCATCCTCACCGAGGACTACGACGAGAGCGAGCTCGTCGAGGTCGACGGACGCCCAGGCGCGCGCGTGGCCACGACCTCCCACGACGTGCGGCACGACGGGGACTTCCCCGAGGTGTCCACGAAGCAGGTCGTCTACGTGATCTCGCGGGACGACGCCGAGGGCGACTGGCTCGTGATGTCCTTCAGCACCGTCTGGAACTCCGAGGAGGGTGAACGCGTCTCCGAGGCTCTCGTCATCTTCTTCGACGCGCTGATGTCCACGTTCCGCTGGGCCGGGCCCGGCGCGCGTCCCCTGACCCCCCTCGACGGCGCCGCCGGCAGTTCCGCCGACCGGTGACCCCCAGAATCCCGGAGCACCCGTGTCCCGAACCCGCCCCCTGATCGCCCTGACCCTCGTGGCGGCCGCCGTCGTCCTCGCCGCACCGCCGGCGTCGGCCACCGGAGGGGTCGCTGCGTCGGCCGCCGTCACGGTCCCGCCGTCGG
Source organism: Myceligenerans cantabricum (assembly GCF_054777735.1). NCBI lineage: Bacteria > Bacillati > Actinomycetota > Actinomycetes > Micrococcales > Promicromonosporaceae > Myceligenerans > Myceligenerans cantabricum. Next base: position 986,100 of record NZ_BAAHAJ010000009.1, on the reverse strand, counting down.
CCGCGACACCGGCCGACGGCGCGGACGTCACGTACTACGTCGTGCGGGAGAAGGGCGACGGTGAGCCCGAGTTCCTCTTCGAGATCGCCCAGCGCTACCTCGGCGACGGCAACCGGTACCCGGAGATCTTCGATCTCAACGAGGGCCGGCTCCAGCCCGACGGCAACACCGTGACCGCGCCCGAGGTGCTCCTGCCCGGCTGGATCCTGGTGATGCCCGACGACGCCGAGGGCGAGGAGCTCCGGAGCGGCCCGCTCCCCGAGGTGACCCCGCCGGCGGCCGCCGGACCCGGGGGCGAGCCCGTCCCGTACTACGTCGTCGGCCGCACGTCCTCCGGCGAGGTCGAGTACCTCCACCTCCTCGCGGAGCGGTTCCTCGGGGACGGCGAGCGGTACCCGGAGATCTTCGAGCTCAACGAGGGCCGCGTGCAGCCCGACGGCGGCGCGCTCACCGACCCGCAGACGGTCCAGGTGGGCTGGGTGCTCCAGCTTCCCGCCGACGCCCGGGGCGGCGGCCTCGAGTTCGGGCCGCTGCCGGGCCCGAGCGCCACGGCCGCAGCGGCGCCCGAGGAGTCCGGCGGGACCGGCTCGGTGCTCGTCCCCGCCCTCGTCGTGATCGCCGCCCTGGCCGTGGTGGGCGGTCTGGTGACCGGGACGGTCCTGCTCCTGCGCCGCCGCCGTGCCACCCGCACCCCTGAGCCGTTCGACGACAGCCTCCTACGCACCGACACGTCGTCGGCCTGGATGACGGACCGAGCCCTGCGCGTCCTCGTCGCCGCCTGCGAGCGCGACGGGATCGAGGTGCCGGAGCTCGCGGCGGTGTTCGTCGAGGGGCCGGCGATGCGGCTGCGGCTGCAGAACCCGCACGACCTGGCACCGCCGCCGTGGATCGTGGGAGACGGCGGTGCGACCTGGACCGCGCAGATCGCCCGGCTGCAGTCCGAGGCGGCGTCGGACACCCGGCTCGCCCGGTTCTCCCGGCTGGTGACGCTCGGCGTCGCGGAGAGCGGCCGCGTGATGATCGACTTCGCGCAGGCGCGCGGCGTCGTCAGCATCGAGGGGCCTCCGCGCGCCCGGCACGAGGTGCTGCGCCGCTGGCTCGGGGAGCTGACGACCAACCCCTGGTCCGGCAGCCCGCGGGTGGTGATGGTCGGCAACGGCCTGCCGCAGCAGGAGCTGGCGGAGCACGTGGCCGGGATCGAACAGGTCGTGCCGGAGCTGGTGCTCGGGGAGGGCGGCGTGCTCGTCCTCTCCCAGGCGCCCGTGGCGGCGCAGCAGGAACTCCTGAGCTCCCGCTTCGCCGACCCGCGCTTCAGCTGGGTGGTGATCGTCCTGGGAGCGGTGCCGGTCGCGCGCTGGCGGTTCACGGCACGCGACGACGGGTGGCTGCGCAGCGGCTTCCTCCCGGACGTCCGCTTCGACGAGCAGACGGCGGTCCGACGGGCGGACCGGCGGTGAGCCGGCGCGGCACGAAGGCCGGCCCGAAGGGCGGGCCGCCCAGGGTCTCGGCGCCGGCCACGGCCCTGCTGGCGACCGTGCTCCTGGTGGCCTGGCTCGCTCCGGCCGCTGCCGCCGAGCCGGAGCTGCTCAGCCAGGGCAAGCCGGTCCGGGCCTCGGCGGTCGAGAACAACGACCCCGAGCTGGTCGCCGAGCACGCGGTGGACGGCTCGCTGGCCACGCGGTGGGCCAGCGACCACGTGGACCCGTCGTGGATCTGGGTCGACCTCGGGCAGCGGTCCCAGGTGCGGCGTGTCGAGATCGTGTGGGAGGCCGCCCACTCCACCGTCTACGGGATCGGTGTCTCGGACGACGGCGTCAACTGGACCGACGTGGCGTTCCAGGACTCGGCCGACGGCGGCACGGACGTCCTCGACGTGTCGGGGACCGGACGCTACGTCCGGGTCTTCGGGCAGCAGCGCAACGGCATCGCGGGCCACTCGATCTGGGAGCTGCGGGTGTTCGGCTCACCGGTGCGGGAACAGCCGCAGAAGGAGACGGAGTCCGAGAAGGAGGAGACCGCGCAGCGGGCCGAGGCCGAGCAGGAACCCGCGAGCCCGTCCCCGCAGACCCCCGCCCCGGCCCCGGCCCCGTCGGAGTCCCCGACCACTCGTCCCGCACCGGAGCGCGAGGGCCCGCCCGGCTCCGTCGTCTACTACGTGGTCAGGAAGCAGGAGGGCAGGGGCGAGAAGATCGAGGACATCGCCGGGCGCCTGCTCGGCAGCTCGGCGCGGTGGCCGGAGATCGTCGAGCTCAGCGAGGGCATCCGCCAGAAGGACGGCAAGTACCTCACCGACCCGCACACGTTGCTCGTGGGCTGGGTGCTGCGGCTGCCCGACGACGCCGCCGGCGAGGGCGTGAAGTTCGGCCGGCTCCCCGGCACGGCGACGAAGAAGCAGCCGTCGCCCAGCCCGTCGCCCACGCCGACGCCCGTGGCCGCTCAGGAGAGCGCCGGCCGGTCCGACGCCGTGACGGGCATGCTGCTGCCGATCGGTCTGGCGCTGGGCGGCGCGCTGGTCCTCGCAGGGCTCGTGCTCGGGGCGATCCGGTTGGTCGACGCCGCACGACGGCGCCGCGCCGCCAGGACCCCGTTCGACGACAGCGTGCTGCGCACCGACACGTCGGCGGCCTGGACCGTGGACCACGCGCTCCGTGCGCTGATCGCGGCGTGCGAGCGCGACGGACTGGACGTGCCCGGCGTGACGGGAGTGTTCGTCGAGGGCAGCACGCTGCGCCTGCGGCTCACGAACCCCGCCTCGCGGGGCCCGGCACCCTGGGCGGTGAGCGAGGACGGGCAGAGCTGGCTGGCCCCGCTGTCGAAGCTGCAGGCGGCGCCCGTGTCCGACGGGTCGACGGCGCAGTTCGCCCGGCTCGTCAACCTCGGAATGAGCGAGACCGGGCGCGTGCTCGTCGACTTCTCCCTCGCGCGCGGGGTGGTCAGCCTGGACGGCTCGGTGCGGGCGCGGCACGAGGTGCTGCGTCGCTGGCTCGGGGAGTTCACCGGGAACCCGTGGTCCGGCGAGCCGCGGGTGGTCATGGTCGGAGACGGGCTGCCGCGCCCGGACCAGGTCGAGCACGTCACCGGGTTCGGCCAGGTCAAGCAGGAGATGGAGGTCGGGGACGGCGTGCTGGTGCTGTCGCAGCCGCCGTCGTCGGCCGACAGGGACTTCCTGGCCCAGCGGTTCGCCGACCCGGCGTTCGGGTGGGTGGTGATCGTGCTCGGCTCCTGGCCGGCGGCGAAGTGGCGGTTCACGGCGCGCGACGACGGGTGGCTGCGCAGCGGCTTCCTGCCGCACGTGCGGTTCGACGAGCAGGCGGCGGCGCGCCGCGGGAGCGAATGACATGCGGGTACTGATCATCGCGCACCACGGGGTCCGCGAGGCGCTGGTGTGGCTCGAGGTCGACGAGGCCACACCGGTCCCCGACCTCGCGGAGCGGGTCGCGGCGGAGGTGGGGGCACCCCGTGGGGCCACGATGTTCGTGGACGGGGTCCCCGTGCCCGCGACGACGGCCGCCGGCGAACCAGTCCTGGCCGCAGGCTCCGGCATCCGTGACGGTGCGCGGGTCACGTTCGTCCCTCCGGAGCCGGGCCGGGGTGCCGTGGGCGGCGGGCCCGTGGACCTCTGTGTCACGGGTGGCGTCGGGGCAGGCGCCGTCGTGCGGCTGAGCGTGGGGGAGTCCGTGGTCCAGGTCGGAGCGGACGGCCGGGTGCGCGTCGACGAGCGGCGCGTGGCCGGTCTGCCGACGGTGGCCGTCCTGGTCGCGCTGGACGGGCGGGTGACGGTGCGCCGCGTCCCGGACCCGAGGTCGGCCGGGCAGTGGGTGTATCACGACCGGCTCACCGAACCGCTCGGGGAGGACGACGCCGAGTGGCCGCCCGGTACCCAGCTGCGCATCGGTCCGAGCGTGCTGACCGTGCAGTCCGCCACCCGCGCGGACGCCGACCTGCGGCCCGGCCGCGACCCCGGGACGCTCGACTACAACCGCCCGCCGCGGCTCCTGCCCCCGGACCCCGCCACCCATTTCCGCCTGCCGGCCGAGCCCCCGCCACCCGCCCGCAACCCGCTGCCGTGGCTCGCGATGGCGATGCCCGCCGTGCTGGGCGTCACGATGGCCATGGTGTTCCAGTCGCCGTTCTACCTGATGTTCGCGCTGGCCTCGCCGCTGATGGGGCTCGGCAACTGGTGGATGAACAAGCGCAACGGGAAGACCACCCACAAGGAGCGGCTGCGCGAGCACGCCGAGGAACGCGCCTCCCTGGAGGCCGAGGTGCTCGACGCCGTACGGCTCGAACAGCACCGCCGGCGCATGTCCAGCCCCGGCGCCGGCGAGCTGCGGATCATCGCGACCACCCCGACCCGCCGCCTCTGGGAGCGCCGCGACACCGACGCCGACCATCTCGCCGTCCGCTTCGGCCTGGCCGACGCGACCAGCCGCGTCGAGGTCGAGGACGCGGCCGAGCCCGAGCACCGCCGGCGTACCAGGGCCACCGTCAACACGGTCCCCGTGACCGTCTCCCTGCGCGAGGCCGGCGTGGTCGGGATCGCCGGCCCGGGGGACTGGCCGCGTCGCCGCGCCCGCTGGATCGTGGGCCAGCTCGGGGTGCTGCAGAGCCCGCGCGACGTCCAGGTGTACATCCTGACGAGCCCGGAGCACGTGGCGCACTGGAGCTGGGCGGCTTGGCTGCCGCACGCTCGCCCCGGCCTCGGGCAGGACGCCGTCGCGCTGTTCGGCACCACCACCGACACGCTCGCCACCCGCGTCGCCGAGCTGAGCTCCCTCATCACCCAGCGGCGCGCCGCCGGCCAGGGGCTCGGCGGTTCGAAGGGGTCGTTCGGGCCGCAGCTCGTCGTCGTGCTCGACGGGGCCCGCCGCCTGCGCGCGCTGCCCGGCGTCGTCGCCGTCCTGCGGGACGGACCCGCCGTCGGCGTCAGCGTCGTCTGCCTCGACGGCGACGAGCAGCTCCTGCCCGAGGAGTGCACCGTCGTCGCCCAGGTGCGGCCCGACGGCGGTATGACGCTGCGCCGGCAGGACGCCGACGACGTGCGCGCCGTGACCACCGACGAGGTCGCGGACGACTGGTACGACCCCGTCGCCCGCGCCGTCGCCGCCGTGCACGACGTGTCGGCCACCGAGGGAGCCGGGATGATCCCCGACTCCGCGCGCCTCGTCGAGGTCCTCGGGATCGAGGACGCCGACGCCGGGCTGTTCGCGGCCCGCTGGCGCGGCATCGGGAACACCGGCAGCACCCTGGCCACCGTCGGGGTCTCGCTCGACGGGCCGTTCGGGCTCGACCTCGTCAAGGACGGGCCGCACGGGCTCGTGGGCGGCACCACCGGGTCGGGCAAGTCCGAGTTCCTGCAGACCCTCGTGGCCTCCCTCGCCGTCGTCAACACCCCCGACACGATGAACTTCGTGCTGGTGGACTACAAGGGCGGCGCCGCGTTCAGCCAGTGCGAGCTCCTGCCGCACACCGTCGGCATGGTCACCGACCTGGACTCCCACCTCGTCGAACGGGCGCTCGACTCGCTGCGTGCCGAGCTCACCCACCGGGAGCACGTCCTCGCGGCGGCGGGCGCGAAGGACCTCGAGGACTACCTCGACGCGCAGCACCGCGGCAACGGCGGACCCACGCTGCCGCGCCTGCTCATCGTCATCGACGAGTTCGCCTCCATGGCCCGTGAGCTGCCGGACTTCGTCACCGGCCTGGTCAACATCGCCCAGCGCGGCCGGTCCCTCGGCATCCACCTCGTCCTGGCCACCCAGCGCCCGTCCGGAGTCGTCTCCCCGGAGATCCGCGCCAACACCAACCTGCGCGTCGCGCTGCGCATGACGGACAAGAGCGAGTCCCAGGACGTCATCGACGCCCCGGACGCGTCGGAGATCACCAAGTCCCAGCCCGGACGTGCCTACGCGCGGCTCGGCGCGTCGTCGGTGGTGCCGTTCCAGTCCGCCCGCGTGGGCGGGCGGCGGCTCGCCCGGACCGACGTCGTCGAGGTGCCGCCACCCTTCGTGGGCCGCGTCGCCGTGGCCGACCTCGGTGGTGCGACGCCGCGGCCCCGCAGGGCGGAACGCCGTCAAGAGGTCGAGACCGACCTCGCCGCCCTCGTCGACACGCTCCGCGCCACCGCGCGCGACGGCGGGTGGGGCGAGCCTCGCAAGCCGTGGCTCCCGCCCCTGCCCGGGCTGCTCCCGCTGGACCGGCTCACCCGGCCGGCGAACCCGTCCGCGTTCGCGTGGGCGCTCGAGGACGAGCCCAGCAGGCAGCGGCAGGGGCCCGCCGAGATCGATCTCGACGAGCTCGGGCACCGGTATGTCGTGGGAGCCGCCGGGACGGGCCGGTCCACCGCACTGCGTACGACGGCGTTCGCGGCGGCCACCGCCCTTGCCGTGGCCGACTTGCACCTGTACGCCCTGGACTGCGGCAACGGCGCGCTCGCCGTGCTGGACGAGCTCCCGCACACGGGCGCCGTCGTGCAGCGCGGGCAGGCGGACCGCGCGACCCGCCTGCTCACGCGGCTGCGCGCGGAGCTGGGTCGACGCCAGCAGGTGCTCGCCCGCGGCAGCTTCGCGAACGTCACCGAGCAGCGCGAGACCGCGGCCCCCGCGGACCGCCTGCCCCGCGTGCTCTTCCTGATCGACCGGTGGGAGAGCTTCCTGACCACGTACGGCGACGCCGACGGCGGCGCGCTGGTCGACATCGTCACCGAGCTGATGCGCGACGGCGCGAGCGCCGGCATCCACCTGGTCGTCGCCGGCGACCGCGGGCTGCTCACCAGCCGGATGAGCACGCTCACCGACGACGTCGTCGTGCTGCGGCTCACCGATCGCATGGACTACGCCATGGCCGGGATCAACTACAAGAAGCTGCCGGAGGAGATGCCGCCGGGACGGGCCTACCGCGGCGGCAGCGGCACGGAGATGCAGGTCGCGATCCTCGGCCAGGACCCGGCGGGACGCGCGCAGAGCGCCGCCGCGCGCGCGAGCGCGGCCTCGATCCGGGAACGCGAGGTCGTGGCGCCGGGCACAGGGCCCTTCCGGGTGGACGACCTGCCCTCGACGATCACCGTGGACGGCGCCTACCGCTACGCGGGACCGGAGGCGGCCCGGCCGCTGTGGGCGCTGCTCGGGATCGGCGGCGACGACCTCGCCGCGCTCGGCATGGACCTGGCCGGGGACGCACCGTCGTTCGTGGTGGGCGGACCGGCGCGGTCCGGGCGCTCCACGCTGCTGGCCGTCATGGCCGAGTCGCTGCTGCGGGGCGGGACGGAGCTCGTGGTCGTCGCGCCGCGCCCGAGCGCGCTGCGGGACCTCGCCGGACGTGACGGGGTACGGACGGTGCTGACCGACGCCGAGGAGCTGACCGAGGAGACGCTCGCACCGCTCCTCGGCCCGGACGGCACCCCGGTGGTGCTCCTGGTGGACGACGCCGAGCTGGTGGCGGACTGCCCGGCCAAGGGCTGGCTGCGTTCCTGGCTCCGCACCGCCGGCGACCACCGGCGCGCGCTCGTGCTCGCGGGGGACGCCTCGGAGGTGGCCGGCGGGTTCTCCGGCTGGCAGGTCGACGCCAAGAAGCACCGCCGGGGCGCCCTGCTCAGCCCGCAGGACCGCTTCGACGGTGACCTGGTGGGCGTCAGCCTGCCCCGCTCGGCGGTGTCGAGCCAGGTGGCGCCGGGCAAGGCGCTGGTGCACCTGGGATCCGGGGAGCTGACGACGATCCTGGTCCCGACCGTCCCGGGGACGTGATGCCCCGGACGCGGACGAGCCGCCGCCGCGCCGCCCGGCAGGCGCCAAAGATCCGGGGCCCTGTGTCACGCTCTCTGCGTGCGACTTCCTCTCGTGACGGTGCCGGGCGTGCTGGTGATGCTGCTCGCCGTGAGCGGCTGCACCGGCGTGCCCGAGGTGGAGCGCGCGGACGCGGAGCCCACGGCCGCGGCCCCGGCGCCGAGCCGGGCGTCCGGGTACAGCACCACCCGGGCGCCCGAGTACCCCGACACGGCGGTCGACGTCGAGCCCGCGCCCGAGCGCGGCGGCTCCGGGACGTCGGGCGAGGGGGGCTTCGTCCACCCCGGTGTCCTGGTCGACCGGGTCCTGCTCGACGAGATGCGGCGCCGCGTCCGGGCGGGAACCCACACCGAGGAGCAGGTCTTCTCCACCATGACGGCTTCGGAGTGGGGGTCGCTCGGCCACGTGCCCGAGCCACGTGCCGTCGTGGAGTGCGGTGCGCACGAGAACCCCAACCACGGCTGCACCGAGGAGCGCCGCGACGCCCACGCCGCCTACGCCCAGGCGCTCGCCTGGTCCGTGACGGGCGACGAGGCGCACGCGCGCAAGTCGATCGAGATCATGAACGCCTGGTCGGCGACGATCCAGGACCACACGAGCACGAACGCCCACCTCCAGGCGGCCTGGGCGGGCGCGGTCTGGGCGCGGGCCGCGGAGATCGTCCGGCACACCGACGCGGGCTGGCCCGACGGTGAGGTCGAGCGGTTCGAGCGGATGCTCCGGGACGTCTACCTGCCCGAGGTCACCGTGCGCGACTACGCCAACGGCAACTGGGAGCTGGCGATGACGGAGGCCGCCGTCGGGATCGCCGTCTTCCTGGACGACCGCGCCGTGTACGACGCGGCGGTCTCCGTGTTCCTCGACCGGGCCAGGGCCTACGTCTACCTGGAGTCCGACGGCGCCATGCCGGTGGAGGCCTCCGGCAGCCCCTACGACACCGCGGACGAGATCGTCGACTTCTGGCACGGGCAGGAGGTCTTCGAGGACGGCGTCGCGCAGGAGACCTGCCGGGACCTCCCGCACACCACCCTCGGACTGGTGGCGATGTCGCACGTCCTGGCGACGACGTCGATCCAGGGCGACGACCTGTACGGGCAGGTGGGCCGGCGCCTCGCGTCGGCGTTCGAGCGGCACGCCGAGATGGCCGTGACCGGCGAGGTGCCGGACTGGCTCTGCGGCGGCTCGGTCGAGGGCGACATGGAGTACCTGCCGGCGTCCTCCCTGTCGGTGCTGACGGGCCGGTTCGGCTGCCCGATGACGTGGTCGCGCGAGCACAACACGTCGTGGAGCACGTTCGGCACCAACGAGCTCCTCACGGCCTGGGAACCTCTCACCCACGGCACTCCCGCGGCTCCGAGCGGCAGCCCGCACGAGACGATCTGCCCGGCCTGACCGCGGCCCGGCCGGTGTCCGGACCGCCGCGTGCCGCGCCGTCGCCGGCGCGCCCGGGCCGCAGCGGCCCGGGCACGGACGTGGTCCCGGGGACGGTACGTCGGGGTGCCTACCCGTTGAGGGCGGCGACGGTCTGGTCGTAGCGGCCCTCGATCTCCGCGTTCCGGAGGATCTTGACGTGCTCGACGAGGATCTCGCGGGCGTCCGGCCCGGACTCGAGGAGGGCCATGGTCTCGTCGGCGAAGTCGTCCAGGGGCATGGCCGTGTCCATGTCCGCCAGGTAGGGCGTGAGCGTGGTCTTGACCGCAGGCGGGACGATCTCGGTGACCTGCACGCCGGCCGGCGCGAGCTGCAGCCGCAGCGACTCGCTGAGCATGTGGATCGCGGCCTTGGTCGCGTTGTACGCGGGCGTGGTGCGCAGCGGCACGTGCGCCAGACCGGAGGAGACGGTGAGGATCGTCGCACCGGGCTGCGACCGCAGGTGCGGGGTGAGGGCCGCGATCAGGCGGATCGGTCCCAGGAGATTGGTGGTGACGACCCGCTCGGCGGTGTCGAGGAACCCAGGCGTGGTCCAGTCCTCGTCGAGCATGATGCCCGCCATGGCCACGAGCACGTTCAGGTCCGGGTAGCGGGCGACGACGTCGGCCGTCGCCTTCTCGACGGACTCCGGGTCGGTGGTGTCGATGCGGACGGTCCCGAAGCCCTGCTCGGCCGCCAGCCGCTCGAGCGCCTCGGTGCGCCGGCTGCCGACGATCACGGTGTTGCCCCGGGCCTGGAGGCGCTGGGCCAGCGCCAGGCCGATGCCAGAGCTGCCGCCGGGGATGAAGATGGTGTTCTCGGTGATGTTCATGTCTCCACCGTGGGCCCGGTGCGACGGCGGCGGGAGAGACCTGCGGATCGGGGGATCGGCGGTCCCTGGTGGAGTCTCGTCCGCGGGCGCACGATAGGGCCATGGATCGTGCCGCTCTCGCTGACTTCCTGCGTCGCCGCCGTGCCGGCCTGCGCCCGTCCGACGTCGGGCTCGTGCCAGGGTCACGCCGTCGGACCCCGGGGCTCCGGCGGGAGGAGGTGGCGGGCCTGACCGGCATGTCCGTCGACTACTACGTGCGCCTGGAGCAGCGACGCGGCCCGCAGCCGTCGGAGCAGATGCTCGCGTCGCTCGCGCGGGCCCTGCGGCTGAGCGCCGACGAGCGCGACCACCTGTACCGGCTCGCCGGGCACAGCGCGCCGCGGCGCACGCCGCTGGACACGCACGTCGCCCCGGCGCTGCTGCGCGTGCTGGACCGTCTGGAGGACTGCCCGGCGCTGATCCTGTCCGGCATGGGGGAGACGCTGGTGGCGAACCGGCTGGCGACGGCGATCTTCGGCGACAGGTCGGTGTACACCGGCTGGGCGCGGTACGAGGTGTACCGCTGGTTCACCGCTCCTGCCGTGCGCGCCGTCTATCCGCCCGAGGACCAGGACCGCCAGGCACGCAGCCTCGTGGCGTCCCTGCGGGTCGCGCACGGTGAGGCCGGGACGGCTTCCCGTGCGGGCGAGCTCGCACGGGTGCTGCTCGCGGAGTCGGCCGAGTTCCGCGCCGTGTGGGAGAAGCACGAGGTGGTGCGCCGGTTCGAGGACCACAAGACGCTCGTCCACCCCGAGGTCGGCCCGATCGAGGTCGACTGCCAGGCGCTCTTCACCGAGGACCAGTCGCAGGCGCTGCTGGTCCTGACGCCCGTGCCCGGCAGCGCGGCGGAGGAGAAGGTTCGCCTCCTGGCCGTGCTGGGCCACGAGACCTTCGCCGGGGACGCCGCCCGGCACGGGTAGCGCGCCGAGGGCAGGCCGTCCCGTCGTCCGGGGACAGCGGCGTTCGACGACGGCGCCGAGCATTCGGCCCCGGCGCCGTGCCGGACTACCCCTCGCCGCGCGACCAGCGGCGCTGGATCTCGTCGACGATCTCCGCGGGGCGCGGTGCCACGTCGACGTCGATACCGGGCTCGTCGTCCTGCAGCGGCTCCAGCGTGGCGAGCTGGCTGTCGAGCATGGTGGGCTTCATGAAGTGGCCGGCGCGGCCCTGGATCCGCTCGCGGAGCAGGTCGTAGGAGCCGGTGAGGTGCACGAACAGCACGGTGCCCGGCGCGCCGTCCCGCCCGCCCGGGCCGGTCCCGTCCGCCGTCACCGTGCTGCCGGCCGTGCCCGCCGTCCCGGCCGTGCGCAGCAGGTCGCGGTAGTCGCGCCGGAGGGAGCTGCAGGGGACGACGACGTCGCGCCCGGCCGCCAGCTCCTCGGCGAGCCGGTCCCGGATCCCGCGCAGCCACGGGAGACGGTCGTCGTCGGTCAGGGGACGGCCGGCCGCCATCTTGGCGACGTTCTCCGGGGAGTGGAAGTCGTCGCCCTCGGCGAAGGCCGCCCCGAGGCGGCCCGCGAGGAGGGCGGCGACGGTCGTCTTGCCCGAACCGGCGACGCCCATCACGACGACGGCGCGAGGCCGGCGGCCCGTCCCGTCGCCGGCTTCCGCTGCGCCGTGCGCTGGTGTGCCCGAGAGCTTCCCCGTCCCGGTGGCATCGGTGTCCATGGGATCCATCATGAAGCACCGACGAGACGACTGGCTGTGATGATTCTGGTGACGGCACCCTGGACTCGCGCGTGATCGCCGTCCGGCTCGCCGGCCGGCACCGTCCGGGGGACCCCGCCTCAGCGGTAGCGGTCGGCGAGCTTCGTGCTCTGCCCGCCGAACGCCGCGAGCCCGGCCGCGAAGACGGCGTCGAGCAGCCCGGTGTCGGCGACACCGGGGGCGGTCACGGTCTCGCCCAGCTCGAGGCCGCGCAGGGCGGCGGTGACGACGTCGGCGGCGGACATGCGGGGCACGGCGCTGAGGTCCAGGCCCTGGCGGCTGTGGAACTCGGTCGCCACCACGCCGGGCAGCAGGGCCTGGACCCGCACCCCGGTCCCCTCGAGCTCGGCACCGAGGGTCTGGGAGAACGTCAGGAGGTCGGCCAGCGCCCCGGCGTACACGGCTCGCCGCGGCATCTGCTCGTGCGGTGCCGGGCCGCTGAGGGCGAGCATGCCGGCCACGTTCACGACGGCCCCGGCCCCGCGCGCGATCATGCCGCCGAGCACCGCGCGGGTGATCAGCGTCGGGGCCAGGACCTTGACGTGCACCAGCTCGCTGGCCCGGTCGGCCGGCAGGTCGGCGAGCGGCATGTAGTGCGCCACGCCGGCGTTGTTGACGAGCAGGTCCACCGGCTCCTGCGCCGCGACGTCCGCGACGGCGGCGATGCCGCCGGGGGTGGAGAGGTCGGCCGGCACGGCCCGCACCCGCACACCGGGGTGCGCGGCGACGAGGGCTTCGAGGCGTTCCGTGGTGCGGCCGACGACGATCAGGTCGTGGCCGTCGGCGGCGAGGCGCTCCGCGAAGGCCTTGCCGATCCCGGACGTGGCGCCGGTGACGAGAGCGAGCTGGTGCATGGGGTTTCCTCACGATCGGTCCTGCGGCCGCCCGGCCGGGCGGGCACGCCCTGATCGTTCGCCCGGCCCGCAGGAGCCCGCCAGTGCCCTGCGGATCCTGGGGGTGAGGGGACCAGGCGCGGCCCGTGGCCGCCGTCGTACCGTCGGAGCATGACCGACGACGGGCCGAACCTTCTGGGCGACCACCTGCGAGCCCGGCGTGAGCTCGTCACGCCGGACGACGTCGGGCTGCCGCAGCTCGGCACCCGGCGCGTCCCCGGCCTGCGCCGCGAGGAGGTGGCGATGCTCGCGGGCATCAGCGCCGACTACTACCTCCGGCTCGAGCAGGGGCGGGACCGCAACCCGTCCGCGCAGGTCCTGAAGTCGCTGGCCAGAGTGCTCCGGCTCGACGAGGCCGGCACCCGACACCTCCTCGGGCTGAGCGGTGACCGGCCCCGGCCGCGCCGTCGTCGCCCTCGGCGGGAGACCGTGCCGCCCGGCGCGCGGAAGCTCGTCGAGACGCTGCCGCTGCCGGCCTTCGTCGAGGGCAGGTACTTCGACGTGCTGGCTGCCAACGCTCTGGCCACCGCGCTCTCGCCGCGGCTGCGGGCGGGCCGCAACCGGCTGCGCGACGTGTTCCTCGACCCTGCCGAGCAGGCCCTCTTCCCGGACTGGGAGGGCGCCGCCGCCGCGCTGGTCGCCGGCTTCCGCGAGTCGGTCGGTGCCGATGTCGGCGACCCGCGGTCCATCGCGCTCGTCGGCGAGCTCTCGCTGGTCAGCGAACACTTCCGCAGGTCCTGGGCGCGGCACGACGTCCGCGTCCTCGACGGGGTGCCCGTCACCCTCGACCATCCCGAGATCGGGAGCGTCACCTTCAACCGCGAGAAGCTGGTCATCGGCGGGACCAGCGGCCAGCTCCTCGTCGTCTACCATCCCGACGCCGGCACCCAGGACGCCGAGAAGCTCCAGCTCCTCGCGTCGTACAGCGCCACGCCGCGCAGCGCGCCGGACGGTGCCGCGTCTGCCGGTGCCACATCTGCCGGTGCCGCGCCGGACGGTGCGCCGCGGGGCATCACCTCGCACCGCGCCGCCGCGCCGGGGGAGCGGCCGGCTCGGGAGGCGGGCCCGGAGCCCGCCTGAACCCGGCGTCCCCCTGGACCCGGCCTTCCCCCCTGGACCCGGCGTCCGGCGGTCGCGGGGCCGGGCCCGCCAGCAGCGCCGTCACGAGAACCATCACAGTCAGTCGAGGATCGCGTACGCCTCGACCTCGACGAGCACGTCGGGCTCGAACAGGTAGTCGACGCCGATCGCGGAGACCGGCGGGAGCGGCTGCGGGAGGCCGAGCTCGCCGGTGACCTGCTCGATGCCCGCGACGAAGGCGTCGTACTTCTCGGGACTCCAGTCGGTGACGAAGAACCGCAGGCGCACGACGTCCGAGAACGTCGCCCCGGCACCGCCGAGGCCGCGCGCGGTGTTCCGGAGCGCCTGGACGAGCTGGCCGGTGAGGTCGCCGGTGGCGACGCGCCGGCCTGCGGCGTCCCGGGCGATCTGCCCGGCGACGTGCACGTGGCGGGTGCCCGTGGCGACGGAGACGTGGTGGTAGGGGACGGGCTGGAACATGCCCTCGGGGCTGGACAGCGTCACTGCCATGGGAGATACCTCCTGGTCGGATACGTGGTATCTCTTGTCTACCTTGTCTCCGAAGGGAACTTCAACGAGACTAGGTGGCGTGACCGATACCGCCCGCGCCCCCGTTCCCGTTCCCGACACCGCCGCGGCCGCGGCCGCGCCCCAGCTCACCGGTGAGCAGCGGGAGCTCCTCGACCAGATCCTCGACAAGTGGTCGCTGCAGGTGCTCGATACCCTGTGCGAGCGCCCGCGCCGGTTCAACGAGCTGCGCCGTGCGATCCCCGTCGTCACGCAGAAGTCGCTCACGGCGACCCTCCGCCGCCTCGAACGCAACGGCATGATCGAGCGCGCCGTCGTCAGCACCCGCCCCGTCGCCGTCGAGTACCGTGTCTCGCAGCTCGGCGGGACGCTCCAGGACCTCATCGACGCCCTCCTGCGCTGGGCCTCGACCACGATGGACGACGTGCGCCGGGCCCGGGACCGGTTCGACGACGAGGCGGGTGCGGAGGGTTCCTGAAGGGCCTCGATACCGTACGCGCATGCGAACCGTCGCCCACTCCCGCGAAACGCTCCTCGGCAGGAGGGACGAGACCCGGCGCCTCGACGAGCTCACCGGGCCCGCCAGGACGGGCACGGGCGGGGCGCTGGTGCTGCGCGGCGAGGCAGGCATCGGGAAGAGCGCGCTGCTGGATCGCGCCGGGCAGGCCGCCGGGTTCCGCGTCGCCCGCGCGTCCGGGGCGGAGCTCGAGGCGGAGCTGCCCTTCGCCGCCTTGCACCAGCTGTGCCTCCCGGTGCTGGGGCACCTCGACGACCTGACGGCGCCGCATCGCGACGCCCTGCGGGCGGCGTTCGGCCTGGCGGCCGGCACGCCCGACGTGCTCCGCGTCGGCCTGGCGACCCTGGGCCTGCTCGCGGCCGCGGCCCGGGAACGTCCGCTGCTGTGCCTGGTCGACGACGCCCAGTGGCTCGACGACGCCTCGTCGAGGGCGCTCGCGTTCGTCGCCCGGCGGGTCGCCGCCGAGCCCGTGGTCCTGCTGTTCGGCCTGCGGCTGCCCGGGACGGCGGGCGGGCTGGACGACCTGCCGGGCCTCGCGGTGCAGGGCCTCGCCGACGCCGACGCGCGGGCGCTGCTCGCCGCGCAGAGCCACGAGGCGCTCGACGAGCAGGTGCGCGACCGGATCGTGGCCGAGGCGCGCGGGAACCCGCTGGCCCTGCTCGTGCTGCCCCGGGCAGGCGGGTTCGTTCCGCCCGACCCGTCCTCGGTGCCGGCCCGGGTCGAGCGTGGCTTCCGGACCACGCTGGCCGGGCTGCCCGCCGGCGCGCGGCTGCTGCTGACGGTCGCGAGCGCCGACCCGACCGGCGACCCCGGCCTGCTGTGGCCCGCCGCGCGGCGCCTGGGGCTCGACCTGCCGACGGCGATCGAGGGCGCGGCCGCCTCAGGGCTCGTCGAGCTCGGCACCCGGGTCCGCTTCTACCACCCGCTGGCCAGGACGGCGGTGTACGGGGCGGCCGGGGCGAGCGAGCGCCGGCGCGCGCACCGCGTGCTGGCGGAGGTCACCGACCCGGACATGGAGCCGGACCGGCGCGCGTGGCACCGAGCCCAGGCCGTCCCGGGCCCCGACGACGACGTCGCCGCCGAGCTGGAGCGTTCGGCGTCCCGTGCCCGGGCGCGGGGCGGTGTCGTGGCCGCGGCGGCGTTCCTGGAGCGCGCGGCGGAGCTGTCGCTGGACTCCGCGGAGCGGGTCGAGCGGACCTTCGCGGCGGCGCGGACCCAGCTCGAGGCGGGTGCCGCCGACCGGGCGGCGGCCCTGCTCTCGGCCGTCGAGGGCGCCGGGCTGGACGACCTCCGGCTCGCCGAGGCGGACCTGTTGCGCGGCCGGATCGCCTTCGTGCGGTCGGGGGACACGAACGGCCCGGAGCTCATGCTGCGCGCCGCGCGGCGGCTCGCGGACGCGGCGCCGGAGCGGTCCCGCGAGTGCTACCTGGAGGCGCTCGAGATGGGCCTGCTCGTCGGCCGGGCGACCGGCGTGATGGACGAGGTGCTGGCCGCGGCGGCCCGGCCGGCGCCGGCCGGGCCGCCGGACGTCCTGGACGCGCTGACCGTGCTGGCCACCGAGGGTCACCGGGCCGCGGTCCCCCTGATCCGTGACGCGCTCGACGGTCCCGACAGGTCGATGTGGACGCGGCATCCCGCGCTGGCGGCCACGCTCGCGGCCGAGCTGTGGGACGTGCACGGCCACGCGGAGATCGTCGCCGGGGTGATGAAGCACGGCCGGGTCTCGGGGTCGCCGCTCGTGCTGCGCCTCGGCCTCGCCCAGGCGGCGTCGGGTGCCGCACTGACCGGTGATCTCGACGGGGCGATGGCCGCTATCGCGGAGGAGGCGGCGGTCGCCGACGCCACGGGCGGGCCGCCGGTCATGTACCACCGGCTGCAGCTGGCGGCGGTGCGGGGCCGCCGGCAGGAGGCGGCCGAGCTGTTCGAGAAGGCCGCGGAGCAGGCGGCGACGACGGGCGCGGGGCAGCTCGTGGCGAACGTCGACTGGGCGGCGGCGGTGCTGCACAACGGGCTGGGCGAGTACCCGGCCGCGCTGGCCGCGGCCCGTCGGGCGACCGCCCACGGGGACCTCTTCATCGCGGGATTCTCCTTGCCGGAGCTGGTGGAGGCCGCCGTCCGGTGCGGCGAACGGGAGGCCGCCGTCGTCGCCCTGGCAGACCTGACCGAGCGGGCCGAGGCTGCCGGGACGGCGGCGGCCCTGGGGGTCGCGGCCTCCGTGCGGGGGCTGGTGACCGGCGCCGAGGAGCACTACCGGGAGGGCGTCGAGCGGCTCGCGGACAGCCCGTTGCTCCCGTACCGGGCCAGGGCTCACCTCGTGTACGGGGAGTGGCTGCGCCGCGCGGGACGCCGGCGGGACTGTCGCCCGCACCTGCGCACCGCGCACGAGCTGCTGTCCGGGGCGGGGCTGGAGGCGTTCGCCCGGCGGGCCGCGGACGAGCTGCGCGCCACCGGCGAGACGGCGCGCAGCCGGTCCGGCGCCACCCGCGACGAGCTGACCATGCAGGAGCTGCACATCGCTCGCATGGTCGCCACGGGTGCGACGTCGGCCGAGGTCGCGGGCAGGCTGTTCCTCAGCCCGCGGACCGTCGACGCGCACCTGCGCAACATCTACCGCAAGCTCGGGATCAGCTCCCGGCGGCAGCTGCGGGACCGGCCCGACCTCGGCACGGGTCCGACGCCGGTTACGTAGTTCCTACCGATGCGACGACCTCCTCCGACGCGGGAGGTTCGTCCCATGAGACGTCGCACCGCCCTGAAGATCCTCGGCATCGGCCTCGGTGGGGCAACCCTCCTCGGCGCCGGTGGCCTGGGGGTCTACTACGCCGCCGCGCGGCGGGACACCGTAGGGAAGATCGCCTTCGACTCCGCCCTGGCGGTCCCGCCCCTGGCCGAGCCGCAGCGCGGCGCGTCGGGGGCCCGGGTGTTCACGCTCGGCGTCCAGGCGGGCGAGACCTCGTTCAGGGCTGGGCCGGCCACCCGCACCTGGGGCGTGAACGGCACCTACCTCGGCCCGACGGTCCGTGCCCGGCGCGGCGACGAGGTGGAGCTCGCCGTGCACAACGGCCTGGACGAGGAGACGTCGCTGCACTGGCACGGGATGCACCTGCCCGCGGCCATGGACGGCGGCCCGCACCAGCCGGTCGCACCCGGCGGGACGTGGACCCCGCGGTGGACCGTCGACCAGCGGGCGGCGACGCTCTGGTACCACCCCCACGTGCACGGCGCCACGGCCGACCACGTCTACCGGGGACTGGCCGGCCTGTTCGTCGTCGACGACGACGAGGCGGACGCGCTGCACCTGCCGTCCGCCTACGGCGTCGACGACATCCCGATGATCGTCCAGGACCGTGCGTTCGACGGTGACAACCAGTTCGTGGAGCGGATCCCGCTGGCGGGCTCGCTGGGCGTGATCGGGGACGAGATCCTCGTCAACGGCACGCTGGGCCCGTACCTCGACGTCACGACGCGGCTGGTGCGGCTGCGGCTCCTGAACGCCTCCAACGCCCGCCTGTACCACTTCGGGTTCTCCGACGACCGGGGCTTCGCTCTCGTCGCCACCGACGGCGGGCTGCTCGCCGAGCCGTGGGAGACCGACCGCCTGTACCTCTCTCCGGGGGAGCGCGCCGAGATCGTCGTCTCGTTCGAGCCCGGCGAGACCGTCGACCTGCGCTCCTACCCCTCCGAGCACGGCGGCGCGTCGGGCCGGCTGGACGGCTTCGCGGACCGTCTCGACATCTGCCGGTTCCGGGCCGCGGACGCTCTGTCCGACGACTCCCGGCTGCCCGTGGTGCTCGGCAGTGCGCCGGACCTGGACGGTGCCGAGGCGGTCCAGGAGCGTTCCTTCGTGATGGCGTCCGACCAGATCAACGGCCGGTCGATGGCGATGGAACGCATCGACTTCGGCGTCCGGGAGGGCACGGTGGAGGTGTGGGAGGTGACCAACGACAACGGCTACCTGCACAGCTTCCACGTCCACGACGTGCAGTTCCAGGTGCTGAGCGTCGACGGCGACCCGCCGCCGCCGCACCTGCGCGGCTGGAAGGACACGGTGCTGCTGGTCCAGAGCCTGCCCTACCGGCTGGCGATGCGCTTCCGCGACCACACCGACCCGGACGTCCCGTACATGTACCACTGCCACCTGCTGAGGCACGAGGACGACGGAATGATGGGCCAGTTCGTCGTCCTGGACGACGGCGAGACCGTCGGTGCGGTGCCGACCGGGCACCACCACTGAGCCTTGCCCGGCCCCCGGAGGCCCGGGCACCCGCACGACCGTGCGGGCAGGAGCTCATCCGGTCGCCGACCCGGCGGCCGGCACCCCACAGAAGATCGAGGACGAACATGACCGACAGCTCGCGCCACACCACGAAGATCGCCACCGCGGTCGCCACCGTCGGGATGACCGCCGCCCTCACCGCGTGCGGTGCGGGAGACGCCGCCGGCGGCGCCGGGGCCACGGCGAGCGCCACCGGGTCCGCCGAGCAGGTCCAGGAGGACACGCAGGGCCAGGAGAACCAGTGCGGCGGGATGGGCATCGACGACTCGGCGGTCGTCACGAGCTCGACCGAGATCGTGATCGATGCGCCCCTCGACGAGGTGTGGGACGTGCACACCGATGTCGAGGGCTGGGCGCGGTGGCAGGACGCGGTCCTGACGGTCGAGCGTCTCGACTCCGGCGACCTGGCGCCCGGCTCGCGGTTCCGGTGGACCACCCCCGTGCCCGAGTCGGACTTCGCTCCCGCCGACACCCTGACGATCACGTCGACCGTCCTGCGGGTGGAGCCCGGTGAGTGCGTGCTCTGGGAAGGGCCGGCGATCGGTGAGGCGATCACGATCGAAGAGGGAACCCACCTGTGGACCTTCACCGAGACCGACGAGGGCACCCTCGTGCACACCGAGGAGTCCTGGGACGCCGAGCTGCTGGACTCGCTGCCCGAGGCCGACGTCGACCCCGTCGCCACGATGCTCGGCGGAGGGCTGGAGATCTGGCTGCAGGCGCTGAAGGCCGAGGCCGGGTCGAGGGTGTCCCGCTGACGATGAACCACCTCGAGGACATCGACCCTGCCTGGGTCCGCGGACCCAGGCAGGGTAGGACGCCGGGCCGTCGCCGGCTCGCGGTACGCCCCCATAGGTTGACCCGGTGAACAATCGTCACGCCGGCCTCGGCCGCCGGCCCGGGGCCCCCGGACCAGTCCTTCGCCTTCCGCGTCGCCTCGGAGACGACCGGGGCCAGGCCCTGCCGGAGTACGTGGGTGTCATCGGGATCATGCTCCTGGTCGTGGGGGTGGTGCTCGCGGCGGCGACGCCGGTCGGGGCGGACGTGTCCGAGCAGCTGTACTGCGCGGTCTCGCCGATCGTCAAGGAGGACGGGGCCCAGGGCGACTGCGTCGACGGCGCGGGGGACGAGCCCGGCGGGGGCGACGGCGGCGGCTCCGGGGACGGCGGCTCCGGGGACGACGACACGGAGGACGGGCCGTGCGAGGAGACGGTCACCATGGACCGGGTCCCGCAGGAGGGCAAGTACGGCGACGACAAGGACCGCGACTGGGACATGACGGTGATCCAGATCGACTGCGTCTGGTACCCGGTCCCCGTGGGGTGCGTCTTCGCGCTCTCCGACACGGAGCTCGACGACCTCTGGATGGAGGTGTCGGCCGGCGACCCGGAGACCGTCGACCGGGACGAGAAGATCGTCGACTGCGTCACCGACGGCTGGGGTGACACGAGCGACGACCCGGATGACGAGAACTGCAACAGGACGATGCCCACCAGCGAGGACGTCAGCCTCGATCCGCCGGAGGTGCGGATCGGCTGCAAGTGGCTCCCCGTCCCGGAGGACGTCTGCGACGAGGAGTGGGAGGTCTACAAGAACTCCGAGCCGGGCAAGGAGCGTGCGGCGGCGTCGGGCTGGCTGGACGAGTGCGTCACCACGGCGTACGACAACATGGAGCCGGACTGCTACGTCAAGGTCAACACCCACACCGAGTCGGGCACGGTGAAGTTCCTCTTCTTCCGGATGAGCTCGACCGAGGCCGTGATGATCGAGCAGCTCGGAGACGGCCGCGTCCGCGTGCACATGCTGGAGGGCAAGGGCATCGGCGGCGGCGTGTCCGGCGACGACATCTTCGGCTCGCCCATCTCGTTCGGCGTCTCGGCCATCGACGGCGTCACGAACGACAAGACGTACGAGTTCACCAGCCTGGCCGACGCCCAGGAGTGGATCAGCTGGCAGAAGCGGTGGGACGCCGTCGGGGACGGTGACGGTTGCACGAGCTCCGCCCAGGTCAACTCCGTGGCCACGTGCATCGGCGGCTCCGACCACAGCGACGAGTACGACGAGCTCGCCGAGGAGGAGCCCGACCACCACGTCGTGAACGACGCCAACGCCGAGACCAAGACGGTTACCGTCAACGTCGGGATCGACGGCCAGAAGGGCGGCGACAGCAAGGACAAGAAGAGCGTGGGTGTCGGCGGCGAGGCCGAGGGCAGCTACTCGGGCGAGGTGATGGTCGAGGACCGCCTGTGGGACAACGGGCTGTACGAGGTCAGCTACACCTCCACGGACATCGGCGGGTTCCTGGTCTCGGCAGGGCTCGGACCGGGCGGTCCCTGGGGAAAGAGCGACAAGCTCGGGAAGCTCATGGGCAAGGGCGGGGTCGGCGCGGAGTGGAAGGGGTCCACGAAGACCACGGTGTACTTCGACCCGAGCAAGGACGAGGACGAGGACGGGAAGGCCGACATCGTCCAGATGTACATCACGATCGACGACCAGGCCCTCACCACCCTCTACCAGGCGGGGATCGACGTCGAGACGGACCTTCCCTACGGGTTCACGGCAGGCGGCGGCTGGGGGAAGAACAAGAAGGAGGGGAAGTCCTCGGTCCAGGAGTTCATCCTCGACTTCAACCAGTACCCGGGGCTGCGGGATAAGTTCGAGCCGATGGTCGACGAGCTCTTCCCGCGCGACGAGGACGGGCTGCTGAAGAAGGGCGACATCGAGATCGACCGCAACGACCAGGAGGACGGCGGTGACCTGCGTGAGGAGCTGGAGGACTCCGGCAACGTGCGTGAGCTCACCTACGAGGACGTGAAGACCGAGGAGTTCGGCGAGGCCGGCATCGGCTGGGAAGGCATCGACCTGATCGGGGCCGACTGGAACGTCATCGACGAGGAGCGGGTCCTGCAGGAGTCCTCGTTCGAGGTCACCGACGCCGACGGCAACAAGGTGAAGATCACGCCGGCGCCGAGGTGCAAGCACGAGAAGTTCGAGCCGGACGACGACTACTACACCAACGGCGAGGAGAAGACGGGCCCCGGGACCAGCTTCGCCGACCCGAAGTACACCGACGACGACGAGAGCCCGTACCCGGGGACCGGCTTCGACGGGGACGTGCCCGGCAAGCGCGGCGAGAAGAGCAAGTCCCTGGCCACGGAGTACGGCAAGGCGTTCCCGGACAAGAACATCGTCGTCCTGCACAAGAACATCGCGGGCCGGGGGGAGTTCGGTCCCGACGTGAAGGGCCTGGAGTATCTCGCGCACGTGGGTGACTTCTACGTGGTCGGCCTCGACTCCGGGACGTTCACCCGCGGGGGCGACGGCGGCTTCATCAACTGGTCCTTCTACGGCAACTACAACAGGCCCGGCGACAAGGTCGTGAAGTTCGAGCCGCGGGGCTAGCGGCGTCCGGGCCGACGGTCGCCCGGCCGCCGGCAGGCATGAAACCACCTCCGCCGTGGTTGGCACCCGTGTGCATGTGTACGAGTCGATCGTGATCGGGGCCGGCCAGGCGGGCCTCTCGGCGTCGTACCACCTCGGCAGGCTCGGTGTCGGGCACGTGGTGCTCGACGCCGGGCCCCGCCCGGGTGGTGCCTGGCAGCACCGGTGGGACTCCCTGACGATGCAGGACGTCCACGGCGTGGCCGACCTGCCGGACGGGCCGGCGCCCGGCAGGTCGGGCGACCGCGCGAACCGGACGGTGCCCTCGTGGTTCGGCCGCTACGAGGCGGAGCACGACCTGCCGGTGCGGCGCCCCGTCCGGGTGCGCTCCGTGGCCGCCCGCGACGACCTGCTGGAGGTGCGGTCCGACGCCGGCACCTGGCTCACCCGCACCCTGATCAACGCGACCGGCACCTGGTCCCGGCCGTTCGTGCCGCACTACCCCGGCGCCGGGACGTTTCTCGGGGAGCAGCTCCACACCCACGACTACCCCGGCGCGCACCACTTCCGCGGCCGCCGGGTCGTGGTGGTGGGCGGGGGAGCGTCCGCCGTCCAGTTCCTCGGCGAGCTCGGCCCGGTCACCGACACCCTGTGGGTGACGCGGCGCGAGCCGGTCTGGCGCGAGGACTTCGACGCCGACAGCGGCCGGGACGCGATCGCGCAGGTGCTGGAGCGCGTGACCGCGGGCCTGCCGCCGGCGAGCGTCGTGAGCGTCACCGGCCTCGCCCTGCGACCGCAGGAGCAGGAGGCCGCCCGTCTGGGCGTCTACGACCGGCGTCGCCCCGTGTTCGCCCGGATCGAGCCCGACGGCCTCCGCTGGGCCGACGACGCGGCCGGCCCGGGGCAGCCGGCCTTCGAACCCGCGGACGCGATCCTCTGGGCCACGGGGTTCCGCCCGGCCGTCACCCACCTCGGGCCGCTGCACCTGCGCAGCGAGCACGGCGGCATCGCGCTGCTGCCCGGCTCGGCCGACGTGCAGACCGCCGTCACCGCGGCCCGCGACCCGCGGGTGCAGCTCGTGGGCTACGGCCCGTCGGCGAGCACCATCGGCGGCAACCGGGCCGGGCGGGCGGCGGCGCTCGCCGTGCGGCGCCGGCTCACGTCGCAGCTCGTCAGGCTGGGTCCGTAGCCGGAGCGGACGGAAAGCCGACCGGTCGGTATGGTGGCGTGGACCCTGCTGGACAACGCTCGGCTCATCGCCGAGCTGGACACGCCCCCGCGTCCCCGGACCGGCGGGCGTCCGACGAGTGGAGGAACGCATGCCCCTGACCAGTCGTGAATGGCGGCTCGTGGCGCGCCCGGCGGGCACGCCGGCGCCGTCCGACGTCGCCCTGGAGACCGTCACCGTGCCCGACCCCGGCCCCGGGCAGGTCCTCGTGCGCAACGACTACGTCTCCGTCGAGCCCTACATGCGGGGACGCATGAACGACGTGCCCTCCTACGTGCCGCCGTTCGAGCTCGGCAAGCCGATGACCGGGCACGCCGTCGGCACGGTCGTCGCCTCCGGGGCCGACGCCGTCCCCGAGGGGACCGTCGTCGTCCACCTCCTCGGCTGGCGCGAGCACGCCCTCCTCGACGCCGCGCACGTCACCCCCGTCGACACCGGCCTCGCCCCCGCGAGCACCTACCTCGGTGTGCTCGGGGTGCCCGGCCTCACCGCCTGGGCGGCGCTCACCGAGATCGCGCCGGTGCGGCCCGGCGACACCGTGTTCGTCTCCGGCGCGGCCGGCGCCGTCGGCTCCGCCGCGGTCCAGCTGGCGCGGGTGCTCGGGGCGTCCCGCGTCATCGGCTCCGCCGGCGGACCACGCAAGGCCGGGCTCCTCACCGAGCGCTACGGTGCCGACGTCGCCCTCGACTACAAGGCCGCCCCCGTCGTCAAGCAGCTCGTCCGGGCCGCGCCCGACGGCATCGACGTCTACGTCGACAACGTCGGCGGCGACCACCTCGACGCCGCCCTCCTCGCGGCGAACGACCACGGGCGCTTCGCGCTCGTCGGCGCGATCTCCGGGTACAACGAGGAACACCTCCCGCCCGGGCCCCGCTACCTGCCCGTCGCGATCGGCAAGCGCCTCACCCTGCGCGGCTTCATCGCCACCGACCACGAGGACCTGCGGCCCGAGTTCACCCGTGTCGCCGCCGAGGCGCTCGCGGACGGGAGGCTCGTGGCCGACGAGACCGTCGTGGACGGCATCGAGAACGCCTTCGCGGCGTTCACCGACATGATGGCCGGGGCGAACACGGGGAAGATGCTCGTCCGGCCGTGATGACCGGAGCTCGTCGCCCGGGCCGCCCGCCGCCGGCGAGCCCCGGCGGCCGGGCTATCCCGCGTGCGCCTCTCGCAGGAGCGTCGCCACCCAGGTGTACGTCTCGCGCCCGGCGCCGTCGTCGAAGGTGTCGTAGCCGTGGTCCTTGCCCGGGATCTCGCGGTACACGACGAGCGCGCCCGCGGACCCCAGCCGGTCGGCGTACCGGCGCGCCTCGGCGCGCAGGATGTCGTGCTCGCAGGCGATCACCACGGCGGGGGCGATGCCGGTCAGGTCCGCGCGGTCCGACGGCGCCGCCGGGGACACCAGGCGGTCCGCGCGCAGGGCGGCGTCGGGCACGTAGGCGGCGTCGAACAGGTCGCCCATCCAGGGGCGCAGGAGCGGCTTGTCCACGGGCGAGGTCTTCGCCCCGGCCGGGACGGTGAGGTCGAGCGGCGGATAGTGCAGGACCTGGAGCGCGACGCGAGGATACGCGTTCTCCAGCGCGAGCCGGGCCGCCGCCGCGGCGAGCGCGCCACCGGCGCTCTGCCCGCCGACGGTCAGCCGCTGCCCGTCCCAGCCGTGGTCGGCGTCGGCCTCGGCTGCCCAGCCCAGCACGCCGTACGCCTGGCGCGCCGGCCGGGGGAACGGCGCCTGCGGGGCGACGTCGTAGTCGAGGTTGAGCACCACGACGCCGGCCTCGGCGGCGAGCAGCCGGCACCACGGGTCGTCCTGGGCGGGGCCGCGGAGCACGAACCCGCCGCCGTGCAGGTTCACGTGCACCGGTGGGAGGAGCCCTGCGTCAGCCGCCTCCGGGGGCCGGTACGCCCAGGCCCGCACCTCCCCGTGCGGCGTGGGGATCGTGAGGGGTTCGGGCGTGCCCGGGTACTCGGGCAGGCGGTGGCGCGCGGCCTCGGCGAGCCGCCGCCCGGCGGCGGACTGCAGCGCCTGGACGCCGCGGGCGGCGACCGCGGCGAGGCGCGGGTTGCTCAGCAGCGTGGGCATGTCCGGCACCGTACCGGGCCGGGCGCCGCGGGACCGGGATCCTCCGCGGGCCGGCGCCGGGATGTGTGAGGACCGGCACACGCGAAGGCCCGCACGCACGAAGGCCCGCACGCACGAAGGCCCGCACGCACGAAGGCCCGCACCGTGACGGTGCGGGCCTTCGCCGAGCGGGAGCGCCAGGCGCGGACCAGGTCTGCCGAGCCTGCGGCGCCCCCTCGGGTGAGTGCTCCGGCACCCACCCCGTGCTGCGCGTCCGGTGTCAGCCGACGTGGATGAACGTCGGGCTCGACTGCCAGATCGAGGTGTAGCGCACGGTCTGGCCCGGGACAGGGGCCTCGACCTGCATGTCGCCGCCCGCGTAGATGGCGATGTGGCCGGGGGACCAGATGAGGTCGCCCGGCTGGGCCTCGGCCCGGGAGACGACCGTGCCGGCGTAGCGCTGCTCCGAGGAGGTGCGCGGCAGGCTGATGCCGACCTGGGCGTAGACGTAGGACGTGAACCCTGAGCAGTCGAAGCCTGCCGGGGTCGAGCCGCCCCAGAGGTACGGGACGCCGATGTACTGCTTGGCGATGGAGAGGATGTCGGAGCTGGTGGTGGGGGCGGGCGCCTCCTGTGCGGCGGGCTCCTCGGCGACGGCCTCCTCCTGTGCGGCGGGCTCCTCGACGGCGGGTGCGGCCGTCTCCTCGACGGGCTCGGGTGCCGCGACGACGGGCTCGGGCTCGGGCTCCGGCTCGGGCTCGGGCGCCGGCGTCACCTTGATCGTTCCCGTCTCCACGGCGAAGGTGCTGTCGGCGGCGACCTTCACGGTCGGCGCGGTGGCCGCCTCCTGGGCGGCCTGTGCCGGTACGGCTTCGGCCTGGAGGGTCAGGTCCGGGAGCGTGGCCCCCTGGAGGGCCGCCTTCTCCAGGCCCTCCTGCCGGAGGCCCTGGGCCACCGCTTCGAGCTCGGCCGTGCTCGTGTCGTGGTCGCCGGCCGGCGTGGCGTCCGCGGGGGCGCCGAGCAGGGAGACGAGCAGGCCGGAGCCGGCCGCGACGACCGCGCCGCGGCGGGCCGTGGTCGAGATGCCGCGTGCCGCGGCGCGCGTGAGGGGGGTGAGTGGGGTGATGGGGGTGCGGGCAGCACGATGGCGCCCGGGCGTGCGTGTCGTCACGTTCGGTTCTCCCGACGCCTGCGAGGTGAGCTGTCGGATTCGGATCGGAGAATGACCCGGCCGCGGTCCTACCTGTGCGGCTTCACCCCAAGGACACCGATGGTGCCCACTTCGTGGTTCCCCCGTCCCTGTCATCTGTTCGGTGCAGTTGCCCCGGGGCGGTGACAGGGTTCGGCGTCCGCCTCGAGCGCCCGCGAGATTTACCGCGAGCGAGACTGACGGTAACCCTGATGGGCCCGAAAGTCACAATCGCGTTACGGACCTCGCGTCAATCGGCGTGGTGCTTGACGGGATTGTCGGACATGAGTAGTGGGCTCGCGAGCCGTGTCGGGCACGGGCGGCAGAGCGGCGACCAGGCCGGACGCTCCCCGGAGGCCCTCTCGGAAGCGATGTGTCTTCCCGGTCGCGGTTCGCCGGCCAGATCGACGCCGAAACCACCGGCGCGCGGCGCGCCGGGCGGGTTACCAGGATCCGCGCGTGACGAGCCGGAACCTCGCGCGGCCGGAGGTCAGGGTCTCGGGGTGAGGCGGATGACGGGGATGAGCCGGTCGGTGGCGGTCCCGTAGTGCGCGAACCGGGGTACCTCGGTGACGATCTGCTCCCAGGCCGCGGCGCGCTCCTGACCCGACAGCTCGGCGGGGGTGACCGCCAGGTGCTTCCCGCCGACGTCGACCGCGACCTGGTCCGGGTGCGCGGCGAGGTTGTGGTACCAGGCCGGGTTCCCCGAGGCGCCCGCGGCGGAGGCCACCACGAGCCACGTGCCGTCGCCGCCGTCGAACCGGGTGACCGGGGTCTGCCGCGCTTGTCCGGACCTGGCGCCGACGGTGTGCAGGGCGAGCATCTTCATGCCCCCTACCGGGCGGGACCTCTTGCCGGCCCAGCGTGCGACGAGCCTGTTCGCCCAGGCGAGCAGTGCGCCCCGGGGCTGTCGGGCGCCGTGGGTGCCGTGCGGGTACGTGAAGCCGTTGTCGTCCATGGCGATGACTGTACACGGAATTAACTATCATGAGTGTGTACTGTTGGTCGTCGTGACACCCGAGACCGGCGCCTGCCACCCTGGTGATCCCGTCGGCCTGCCCCCGCTGGCCCGGCTCGCCGCCCGCGTGTACGAGGTGATGAGCGACGTGGCTGCCGCGCACGGCCTGAGCGTCGTGCAGGCCCGCATGGTGCTCCAGCTCCGGCACCGGTCCCTGCGCATGGCGGAGCTCGCCCGCGCGACCGGCGTGGAGAAGGCCGCCCTGACAGGCCTGGTCGACCGCGCCGAGCGGCGCGGCCTGGTCGCCCGCGAACCCGTCCCTGGAGACCGCCGCGCCATCGACGTACGCCTCACCGACGACGGCAGACGTGCCGCGCAGGACTTCCAGGACGGTGTCACCGACGCCATGGACGAGCTGGTCGCTCACCTCCCCGTCCGTGACCGGGCCGACCTCCTGCGTCTCGTCACCGACCTCCTCGACGTGAGCGCGCCCCGGGCGCGGGCGGCCGGCGGCGTCGGCTGTCCATAGATCAAGACGATGGTTCACCATGACGATGTTGATGTGATGCTGTGCGGAGATCAGCATCTCCGGCCTCGACGGCCGGGCGGACGGAGACGGCGATGGACATCTTGCTGCTGGGTGGTGTGGTCGCGCTGACGGTGGTGGTCGGCGTGGCGTGGTCGCGACGGCAGGGAGCGGTGCGCGCACCGCGAGCCGCCGGCGACGGCGGGCAGGTCGACTGGGCGTCCCGGGGGGTGGGCGTCGGGACACGGGTCACGTTCGTGCAGTTCTCCGCGCAGGTGTGCGCGGCGTGCCGCTCGACGGCACGGGTCCTCGGGACGCTCGCCGCACCCGGCGACGGCGTCGTGCACCACGAGCTCGACGTCGAGGACCACCTCGCCCTGACGAACCGCCTCGGCGTCCTGCGCACTCCGACCGTCCTGGTCCTCGACCCGGACGGCGTGGAGGTGGCGCGGATGAGCGGCGCCGTGACACCCGCCCAGGCGCGCGAGGCGCTCACCCGGGCGACCGGCCAGGAGCAGGCCGCGGCGACGCGCCCAGGAGCGACCGTGGGCGAGCGGGTCGGCACGACGCAGGGGCCGGCACGATGACCGCGGCGTCGACGCCGCGGGCCGGAGGGCTCGTCGACCCGCGCGGGCCCCGGGCGGGCGCGGGCATCACCGCGCTGCTGCTGGCGATCGTGATGCTGTTCGGCGCGAGCACGGGCGGGCTCGTGCTGCTCACCGCGGTCGCGCTCAGCTTCGTGCTCGGCACGGTGCGCGGGGCGGAGGGCACGTGGCAGGGCTGGATCTTCCGCACCGTGGTGCGCCCGCGCCTCGGCCCGCCGGAGGAGCTCGAGGACCGGCGCCCGCCGCGGTTCGCCCAGCTCATCGGGCTCGTCGTGACCGGGGTCGGCGTCGTCCTCGGGCTCTTCGGCGTGCTCGTGGCGGTCCCGGCCGCGGCGGCGGTGGCGTTCGTCGCCGCCGCCCTCAACTCGGTGTTCGGGCTGTGCCTCGGCTGCGAGCTGTACCTCTTCCTGCGCCGCTGGGGCCTGGTCCGCGCGGCCTGAGAGAGACGCCCGCGCGGGCCGGGAGGGCTGCCGCCGCGCGGGCCCGGGCCCCGGGGAGGGGCTCCGTGCCCGGGCCCGCGCGGCGGGGTCGTGTCGTGGTGGTTACGGCGTGACGACGTCTGGCCAGGGTGCGGACGTCGCGTCGCTCCCGAGGTAGAAGCTCGGGTGGGGCGGCTGGTTGTAGGCGGTGTTCTGCCAGGCGATCGCGACGCGGTACTGCGGGTCGTGCATCAGGGTGGGGATCCGCAGGTCCGTCTCGTACGGGGTGGAGTAGATGCGCAGCGCCGAGCTGTCGCTCGTGCGCCACACGACCTCCTCGCGCCAGTCGCCGAACAGGTCGGCCGACAGCGCGGGCGTCGCCTTGGTGCCGTTGTTCGACGCCACGCCCGACCCGGTCAGCTGCCGCTCACCCGGCGAGTAGCTGTCGATGTGGGTGCCGTCCAGCAGCTCGCGCTCGGCATCGTCGTCCCACCAGATGACGAAGTTCGCCGAGCCCGGCTTGCCGCCGATCGAGCTTCCCGAGGAGTTGAGCAGGCCGCTCACCTGGGAGGACCAGAACTCGGCGCCCGGGTTGCCGGCGTCCACGTTCGCGGCGACGGCGCGGCCGTTGTCCCCGGTCGGCGAGGTCTGGAAGAGGATCGACCCGGTGTCCCCGTCGACCAGCCGCGAGGACGGCTGGTCCGAGTGCTCGCCGGGCATGAACACCTCCTGCCCCGGGTTCCCGGGCACGAAGTCGCTCACGTGCAGCGCGTCGCCGTGGTACATCCGCGTGTTCCACAACGGCTGCCCGTTCGACCCGATCGCCATCGCGCCGAACACGACGTCCTGGCGCCCGTCACCGTCCAGGTCGGCGACGGACAGGCTGTGCGCGCCCTGGCCCTCGTACTGGCTGCCCGCGGTGTTCGAGTCGAAGACCCACCGCGTCGACAGGCTCTGCCCGTCGAAGTCGACCGCCCAGATGACCGAGCGGGTGTAATAGCCCCGCGAGAAGATCATCGACGGCGTCGACCCGTCGAGGTAGGCGGTACCGGCCAGGAACCGGTCGACACGGTTGCCGTAGCTGTCGCCCCAGCTCGAGACGTTGCCGCGCGCGGGCCGGTAGTCGACCGTGTCGACGGCAGCGCCGGTCCTGCCGTCGAAGACGGTCAGGTACTCCGGACCGCTGAGCACGTAGCCGCTGCTGTTGCGGTGGTCGGCGCCGGCGTTCCCGATCACCGTGCCCCGGCCGTCGACCGTGGCGTCCGCCGTCTTCGTCGCGACCTCGGCCGCGCCGTCACCGTCGTAGTCGTACACCTGGAACTGCGTGTAGTGCGCGCCCGACCGGATGTTCCGGCCCAGGTCGATGCGCCACAGCCGGTCGCCCTCCAGGGTGTAGGCGTCGAGGATCGTGTTGCCGGTGTACCCGGACTGCGAGTTGTCCTTCGCGTTCGTCGGGTACCACTTGACGACGTACTCGTAGGTGCCGTCACCGTCCAGGTCGCCGACGCTCACGTCGTTCGCCTCGTAGGTGAAGCCGCCCGACGGCGTCGAGCCGCCCGGGGGCGCCTGGATCGCGACGTCCTGGTAGCCGCCTGCGCCGAACCGGATCTCGGCGTCCGACGGCGTCTCCTCGGTCCCGCCGTTCACCGCCGCCACCGAGTAGGTGGAGCCGGACGACCCGCCGTCGTCCCGGTAGTTGGTCGCACCCGTCAAGGGGGCGGAGGTGAGGCGCTCGCCGTCCCGGTAGACGTGGAACGCCGTGTCGGGGGAGTCGGTGCCCAGGAGGCGCCAGCTGACCAGGTGGCCCGAGCCGGTCGGGATCACCGAGACGCCGCGGGTGAGGGCCTCGGCCTGGTAGGTGCCGTCGCCGGGCGGGTCGGTGGTGCCGCCGTCGTCGACCGGGACGAGGCGCCACTGCTGGTTGGCGCCGCCGGTCGGGTCGTACTGGGAGATCCGGTCGCCCGCCGTGGTGGACAGCTCCCAGACGTCGAGCGCCTTGCCGGAGAAGCGGTTGACGAAGGTGTGGTACCCGTCGGAGCTCTCGGTGACCTGCCACTCCTGGTTGGCGCCGCCCAGGTCGTCGTACTGGGCGATCGTCGCGCCGTTGTCGGCGTTCCACTCCCAGACGTCCAGGACCTGGTTGGAGTGGCGGACCTGGATGCGGTAGTAGCCGTTCCCTGCGTCGAGGAACCGGAACTGCTGGTTGGTCGCGTCGGTCCGGTCCTGCTGGACCAGCTCGGCCCCCGGCTCCGTGGAGCGGCCGTCGATGTCGAGCACGAGGTTCGAGTGCCGGGACTGGACGACGTACCAGGTGCCTGGCTCGACCTGGGCCGCGGCCGAGGTCGGGGCGGCGACGAGGAGAGCGGCGGTCACGCAGGCCGCGGCCGCCAGGGACAGGAGGGCTTTCAGCCGTCTGCTCAGTGGTGTGGACACGTTTCACTCCATCGTGAAGTCGTGGTGCTCGGAAAGCGGTTACCTGAGTGGGTGACGGTAGGGATCCGGAGCGCGCGCGTCAATCCGGCAGGGCCGGTGTGAACCGTTTCAATCCGAGCTGTGGCGTGCGGGCCACCGCACCAGCCGGCGTGCGGGACCCGTCTCTAGGGGCTCGTCGTCCCGTCCAGGTAGTACCAGTGCCCGGCCGCCTTCTCGAAGCGGCTCACCTCGTGCAGCCGGCCGCGCTCGCCGGCCGCACGGTAGTGGGCGACGAACTCGACCACGCCGGTGTCGTCGAACGGTCCGCCGGCCTCGGCGCGGAGGATGTCGAGACGCCGCCAGCGGACGTCGTCGTCGAGGTCGAGCGTGCCCGGGCGGGACGACGGCGACCACGTGGCCAGCAGGTAGCCGGCGTCACCGACGGCGAAGGCCGAGTACCGCGACCGCATCAGGGCCTCCGCGGTGGGCGCGGCGCCGGCGCCACGGTGGTACCGGCCGCAGCAGACGCCGTAGGGCTCGCCGGACAGGCAGGGGCAGCGTGCGGTGTCGTCCATGGCGACATCCTCGCCCGCCGTCGGCGGGCGGCTCACCTGGCCGCACCGGGCGCGGCGCCGTCGTACCCTGTTCCCGCACGTCAGATGCCAGACCTATCTCGACACAGGGGCATATGTCCGGCAGAGTTCTGTCAAACCACACAGCACCCTGTACCCGACCCAGACGGGGACATGATGACCAGCTCGACCACTTTTGACGGCACCGCCGGTATCGGCGGCGCCGTCGGCGGTGATCACGCCACTCGACCGCCGTTGCGGCTCGATGACCCTGAGACCGTCACCACCATCACCGAACTGACCGCAGCCCAGGACGTGGGCGCCCTCCACGCGCGACTCCGTGAGGAGTGGGGGGACCTCGCCCCCGTCGAGATCGAGCCCGGCGCCCGCGCCTGGCTCGTGACGGGGTACCGGACCATCGTCGCGATGGCCCGCGGGCAGCTTCCGCTCACGGCGACCACCGGCACCTGGAGCGGCCACCGGCGCGAGGTGTCGGCCGTGGACTCTCCTCTGCTGCGCCCGCTGGCATCGACCGACCGGTCCATGGTCGAGCAGGTGGACGGCAGCGCGCACGAGCGGCTCCGCGGTCCGCTCGACGAGGTGCTCGGCGTCGTCGACGAGGCCGAGGTGACCAGGACGACCCGCGCCCGGTGCGAGGAGCTGATCGACGGGTTCGCCGGGACCGGCGTCGCCGACCTGGTGCGCGAGTACGTCGCGCCGATGCCGCGGCTGACGCTCGGCGCCGTCCTCGGGTTCGACGCCGCGACCTCGCAGCAGGTGTTCGAGGCTGCCACGCGCGGCGCGACGGGTCGGGACGCCGCCGCGGCCGTCAACGAGGTGAGCTTCCTGCTCACCGGGCAGACGGCGGCCCGCCGGCCCGACGGCGAGCCCACCCCCGCCGGACGGCTCGCGCGGCACGGCGCCTACGAGAGCACCGCGGAGGCAGCGCTCGGCATCCTGTCGCTCACGGCCACCGCGGCCCTCGGGCTGGAGGCCTGGCTGGCTCAGACGCTCTACCTCTCCCTGACCGACGTCCGGTTCGGCCGGCGTCTCACGGGCGGGCAGCTCGGGATCGACGAGGCGCTCGACGAGGTGCTGTGGACGGCGTCGCCGGTCAGCACGCTGGCGCCACGGATCGCCGCCGACGACTTCCTGTTCGGCGACAAGCTCGTGCAGCAAGGGGACGCGGTGCTGCTCGCCGTCGGTGCCGTGGGCACGGACCCGGCCATCCGCGGCGAGGGGTCGTGGGACGGGTCCAGCAGCCGGGCCCACCTGACGTTCGGGGTCGGCGCGCACGCGTGCCCGGCGCCGCACCTGGCCCGCCTGATCGTGCGGACGGCGGCCGAGACGCTGCACCACCGCCTCACTCCGACGCTCGCGCTGCGGACCGACGAGCTCCGGTGGGCGCCGGACTTCCGGTTCCGCCGGCTCGAAGCGCTTCCCGTCGTCTTCCGCCCGGAGCAGATCGCTCCGGAGCCCGAGCGGTTCGCTCCGTGACCCGCGTGGTCACCGTGCGACCTCTGATATCGAATGTTCGAGAAGGGACGTCGTGACCGGCACCACCCGAGCCTCCAAGGTTCTCAACACCGTCTTCGGCCCAGCCGTCAGGGGCCGCGACGATCCGGCCGGCGCCTGGGCGAAGGCCGCCGCCAAGGCCGAGGACGAGGCAGGAATCCAGGACCGTGAGCTCGCCGACGGTTTCTTCCGCGTGTTCGCGAGCATCACCGAGGAGCCCAGGCTCACCCCGCTGGGCTGGTTCTTCGCGCTCAACGTCGTCAAGGACCGGTACGCCAACCGGCTGCGCGTCAAGGCCCTGCTGGCCGAGCGCCCGGAGATCGCGGACGAGCGGATCGTCGATCCGGTGTTCGTGCTCGGGCTCCCGCGCACCGCGACCACGCTCACCCACAAGGTGCTCGCCGCGTCGCCCGAGCACCGCGGGCCGCGCGCGTGGGAGATGACGCACACGGGCCTCGAGGACCCGGCCGCCGCCAAGCAGGCGAGCAAGAGGTTCGACCAGAGCATCCAGGTCGTCACGCGTCTGTTCGCACCGGGCCTGAAGCACATCCACCCGATCCGTGCCGAGGACCCGGAGGAGTCGCTGGTCCTCATGCCGCACGGGACCTTCTGGCCGCTGTTCCACGGCAGCATGCGCTCCTACCGTGAGTGGTACGCGGGGCGCGGCGAGGCGGAGCTGGCCGGCGACTACGAGTGCCTGAAGCAGGGCCTGCAGGTGCTCCAGCACGGTCGGGCGCCCCGGCGGTGGGTCCTCAAGTACCCGGCGCACCTGAACGACATGCCGGTGATCAGGAAGGTGTTCCCGGACGCCACGTTCGTGTGGACGCACCGTGACCCCGCCGCCGTCGTCGGCTCGTCGTGCAGCCTCGTGGAGACGCTGTGGGCGCCGTACCAGTCGGACCCGGACCCGCTGGAGGTCGGGCGGCTCATCATGGAGTCCATGGTCACGTGGGTGGACAACGCGCTGGAGGCACGGCTCACCCTGCCGCCGTCGGCCATCGTGGACGTCCCCTACCACGCGCTGAGCCACGACCCGCACACCGAGGTGCCGCGGGTGTACTCGGCGATCGGGGCGACCTGGACCGCGAGCGACGCGGCACAGCTCGACGAGGTGCTCGCCCGGCCCGCCGGCACCCGCCCGCACAAGTACGACATGACGCGCTACGGACTGCAGCCCGCTGAGGTCGAGGAGGCGTTCGCCCCCTACCTGCGCCTGCTGAACAGCTTCGACAGGCTCGACATGGAGCCGACCGCGGAGCTGTGACACCGGAGGGCGCGCCGGCGGGCGCAGCCATCGCGAGCGCCGCGCGCCCCGCCACATCGATCGTACGAGAAGGGACATCGTGACCCGCACCACCCGAGCCTCCAAGGTTCTCAACACCGTCCTCGGCCCCGTCATGAAGGGGCACGAGGATCCCGCGAACGACTGGGCGAAGGCCGTCGCCCAGGTCGAGGAGGAAGCCGGCGCTCAGGACCGGAGGTTCGCCGACGGCCTCGGCGTCGTCGCCGCGAGCGTCGGCGAGGACCCGAGAATGACGCCCCTGGGCTGGACCTTCGCGCTCAGCCAGATCAAGGACCGGTACGCCAACCGGCTGCGGATCAACGCCCTGTTCGCCGAGCGCCCGGAGATCGCGGACGAGCCCGTCACCGACCCGGTGTTCGTGCTCGGGCTGCCCCGCACGGCCACGACCCTCGCCCACCGGGTGCTCGCGGCGTCGCCCGCCCACCGTGGCCCGCTCATGTGGGAGATGTCCCACACCGGGCTCGAGGACCCGGTCGCCGCCGAGCGGGAGATCAAGAAGCTCGACCAGGGAAGCAAGCTCGTCACGGGTCTGTTCGCGCCGGGCCTGAAGCACATGCACCCGAGCCGCGCCGAGCAGCCGGAGGAGTCGATGATGCTGCTCCCGCACGGGGCCTACTGGCCGCTGCTGTACGGCACGATGCCGTCCTACCGCGACTGGTACTCCCGCCGTGGCGCGCAGGAGGTGGCCGACGACTACCGGTACCTGAAGCAGGGCCTGCAGGTGCTGCAGCACGGGCGCGAGCGCAAGCGTTGGGTCGTCAAGTACCCAGGACACCTGGGGGACATGGCGGCGATCAGGGAGGTGTTCCCGGACGCCACGTTCGTGTGGACGCACCGTGACCCGTCCTCCGTCGTCGGCTCGACCTGCAGTCTCGTGGAGACGATGTGGGCGATGTATCAGAAGGACCCGGACCGGGTGGCGGTCGGGGAGCTCGTCCTGGACACCATGGTCGCGTGGATCGACAGTGCGCTGGAGTCGCGGCTCAGCCTGCCGCCGTCGGCCATCGTGGACGTGCCGTACCACAAGCTGAGCGCCGATCCGCACACCGAGGTGCCGCGGGTGTACTCGGCGATCGGGGCGACCTGGACGGCGAGCGACGCGGCACAGCTCGACGAGGTGCTCGCCCGGCCCGCCGGCACCCGCCCGCACCGGTACGACATCACCGACTACGGGCTGGAGCAGGCCCGGGTCGAGGAGGCGTTCTCGGGATACCTGCGCCTGCTGAACAGCTTCGACAGGCTGGACGCGGAGCCGACGGCGGAGATGTGACCGTCGGGTGGGGGCCGTGGCGGCGGTGACGGCCACGGCCCCCACGGAGGGGGCCGTCCCGCTGTCGGGGCCGGCCGGGGCATGGGGACATCTCCCCATGCCTGCTTGCTGTGGGCGCGTGGGTCGTGCTTGTAAGGTGAAGCCCGATCCGGGTGCGGACTGACCCGGACATCGTGGACCGGTGAGCGACGGGCCCCTCACGATCGAGGCGCCCGTCGCCCGGTCTGTGGCCAGGATGTTGCGTCTGAGGGGAAGCTTCGTGCCCGCGTTCCGGTTCAGGGAGAACAAGCGTGCGATCGCGTCTGCGGGAGCCGTCACGATCTTCTCCGGCGCCCTCCTGGGCCTCGCCCTCTGGTACGACGGCGAGGCCACGGCCGACGTCGTCCTCGACGACTCGGGCATCTGGGTGACCCGGACGGGTCACAACGAGCTGGGCCGGTTCAACTTCGAGGCCGGGACGCTCGACGGCGTGATGCTGGCGGGCTCGTCGAGCTTCGACGTCTCCCAGGACGGCGGGCGGGTGCTCCTGGACGACGACGGCAACGGTGAGGCGCGTCCGGTCGACCCCGCGCATCTCCAGTTCGGCCAGGACCTCACGCTGCCTGCCGGGGCGCAGGTGGCGTCCGGCGGTGCGGCGGCGGCCGTGTACGACGGCGAGTCCGGGCGCCTGTGGGTGCTGCCGTTCGACGGCGCGCTGGCGTTCGACGAGGAGGAGCAGGAGCCGACCGCGGAGACCGGCGAGGGCGGGACGCTGGCCGTCGGGGTCGACGGCACGGTGTACGTCGCCACGACGGGCGAGGGCGGGGAGCTCACGGTCGTCCCGACGAACGGGAACGGCGCGCCGGGGGCCGTCGCCACGGAGCCGATCAGCGCCCAGGAGGGTGCGGACCTCCAGGTCTCGGCGGTGGGCGACCAGCCCGTGGTGCTGGACCGCACGGGGGAGACCCTGACGGTCGTCGGCGGCGAGCAGGTCCGGATCGAGGGCCTCGCCGCGGCCATGCTGCAGCTCCCGTCCGAGGACTCCGACACGGTGGCCGTGGCCACCACGGACGAGCTGATCAGCCAGCCTCTCGGCGGCGGCGACGCACTCATGCAGCCCGGGTCGGGGAGTCCGGTCGCTCCGGCACAGGTCGCCGGGTGCACCTACGGCGCGTGGTCGAGCACCGGCGAGGTGCTGCGGGACTGCCCGGGGACGGACTCGGACGACCGGCAGACCCTCGAGGGGATCTCGCCGAACGCCGTGCTCCAGTACCGGGTGAACCGCGGCCACATCATCCTCAACGACGTCATCGGTGGCGACCTCTGGCTGCCGACGGACGAGTTCCGCCTCGTCGACGACTGGGACCTGAAGCAGAACCAGGACGAGGAGGGGGAGAGGTCCGAGTCCGAGGAGACGGTCTACGAGCAGGTGGACCAGGTGGTCGCCGACCGCGACAAGCCGAACAACCCGCCGGAGCCGAAGTCCGACGACCTGGGCGTGCGCCCCGGCCGGACCACGGTCCTGGACGTGCTGCGCAACGACGTCGATCCGGACGGGGACGTCATGACGGTGTCCGTGCCGGACGGCCGGGAGACGGGCTCGGGGATCGCCGTGGACCGCGTGCTGGACGGCGCGGCGCTGCAGGCGGACGTGCCGGAGGACGCGACGGGGACCGTCACGTTCACGTACGAGGTCGACGACGGCCGCGAGGGCGGGACCGCGACGGCGGACGTGACGCTGAAGGTCCGCCCGCCGGACCAGAACGAGCCGCCGGCGGTGGCCGACCCGGACGCCGAGCCGGTGCTCGAGGTGGCCCAGGCCGGCACGGCGAAGATCCAGGTGCTGCCGTACTTCAAGGACCCGGACGGCGACGACCTGTTCCTGTCCACGGCCACCACCCAGGACCCGTCCGACGAGGTGCGCTCCCGTCCGGACGGCACGCTGGAGTTCCTCGACGGCGGAGGCGGCACGGGCCGCAAGATCGTGGACGTGACGGTCTCCGACGGCCAGGGTGCGGTGGCCGAGGGCCGGGTCCTGGTGGACGTCGTCGCGGACGACCAGCCGCCGATCCCGGTGCAGGACCACGTCACGACCCTCGTGGGCGAGCCGGTGACCGTGGAGCCGCTGGAGAACGACTCGGACCCGAACGGGGACCAGATCCAGCTGGCGGGGGTCGGCGGCGCCCGGCCGGCGGAGATCACGCCGAACCACACGGCCGGGACCTTCCGTCTCCTGAGTGAGAAGGCTGGCTCCTACGACATCCCCTACGAGGTCACGGACGGGCCCAACCCCGCGGTGACCGGGCTGGTCCGGGTGGACGTGATCGAGCCGCCGAGCGACGTGGGCACGCCGACCGTGGTGTCGGACCGGGTGTTGCTGCCCAAGGGTGGTGAGGGTCTGGTGGACGTGTTGGCGAACGACACCGATCCGTCTGGTGGTGTGCTGGTGGTGCAGGAGGTCGACGTCCCGGAGGACTCCGGTCTGACGGTCGCGGTGCTGGACCATCATGTTTTGAAGGTCACTGAGAACCGGCGTCTGGAGTCGACGGCGACGATCGGGTACACGGTGTCGAATGGTGAGGCGACGGCTACGGGGCAGGTGCATGTGGTGCCGATTCCGGCGTCGGAGCGGTTGCGGCCGCCGGAGGCGGGTGCGGACGAGGTGGATGTGCATGTGGGTGACACGGTGACGATCCCGGTGCTGAAGAACGACTCTCACCCGGACGGTCTGCCGGTGGAGCTGGCTGAGGAGCTGGTGGAGGAGCCGGAGGCCGGGCTCGGTGAGGCGTTCGTGTCGGAGGAGGTCGTTCGTTTCAGGGCGGGTGACGAGGCGGGTGTGGCGCATGCTGTCTATGAGGTGGCGGACCCGAACCGGCAGCGCGACTCCGCACAGATCACCATCAACGTCCGCGACAACGCGGACAACACGGCGCCGCAGCTCCCGGACGTCGAGGCGCGCGTGCTCTCGGGCGGAACGGTCAGGATCGAGGTCCCGCTGGACGGCGTGGACCCGGACGGCGACTACGTCATGCTCTCGGACATCTCCGGCGCGCCGACCAAGGGTCGCGCCCGGATCACGGACGGGTTCATCGACTTCGAGGCGTCACCGGACGCGGTCGGGACGGACACGTTCACCTACAGCGCGACGGACAGCCGTGGCGCGGTGGGCATCGGGACGGTGCGGGTGGGGGTCGCGCCGTTGCCGGCGACGAACCAGAAGCCTGTCGCGCAGGACGACGAGACGCTGGTGCGGCCGGACCGTACCGTGGCGATCGCCGCGCTGGACAACGACACGGACCCGGACGGCGACGAGATCGGCCTGGTGGAGTCCCTGTTCAGCAGCACCGCGGCCCTCGAGCCGGCGGTCGTGGAGGACGACGTGGTCGTGACCGCGCCGTCGCAGGAGGGACAGCATCCCTTCTACTACGGCATCCAGGACGTCTACAAGGCGCGCGCGCAGGGCACGATCACGGTGGAGGTTGCCAGGGATGCGCCGCTGCTGCGGCCGGTAGCGCACGACGACGTGCTCTCGGTCCCGGACGTGGTGGGCAAGGACTCGGTCACGGTCGATGTGCTGGCCAACGATGTGGATCCGGACGGGGTGGGCGCGGACCTCGAGGTGAGCCTGGACGGGACGCCTGAGGGGGCGACGCTGACGGAGGACAGGAAGGTGCAGGTCGAGGTGCGGTCTGACCTGCAGATCCTCACGTACACGGTCACGGACATGGACGGGCTGGAGTCCAGCGCGTTCGTGCGGGTGCCCGGTGACTCGTTGACGCCGCACCTGAAGCCGGGTCTGGATCCGCTGGAGGCGTTCAGCGGGGAGCCGCTGGAGATCGACCTGAACGAGTACGTCGTGGTCGAGGAAGGTCTGGAGCCGAGCATCACCTCGGAGTCCACGGTGAGCGCCGTCGAGGGCGCGGTGGAGGTCACGGGCAGCGCGAGCCTCACGTACGTCTCGGAGAAGGACTACTTCGGCCCGGCGTCGGTGAGCTTCGAGGTGACCGACGGCGACGGGCCGGAGGACCCCGAGGGGCGCAAGGCGACGTTGACGCTGCCCATCGAGGTGCGGCCGACGAACAACCAGCCTCCGCAGATCAAGGGGTCCCCGGTGCTGGAGGTGCCCGCTGCCGAGGAGGGTGCCGTCGACCTGGGTGCCTACGTGACCGATCCGGAGAACGACGACCTGACGTTCAAGGTGCAGGCCGGCGCCGAGGGGCTGAACGCCTCGGCGCAGGGCAGCACGGTGACCGCGCAGGCCGACGCGTCCGTGCCCAAGGGCACCACGCGGACGATCCCCTTCACGGTGACCGACGGCAAGACCGACCCGGTCGAGGGGGAGCTCCAGGTGCAGGTCGTCGCCTCGACCCGGCCCCTGGCGGCAACGGGCGACGACAAGGTGGACGGCGCCCACGAGGGCGTGGCCGAGACCGTCGACGTGCTGGCCAACGACACCAACCCCTTCCCGGAGACACCGCTCGAGCTCGTCGGCACGGCGGTGGTCGAGACGGGCAAGGGCACCGCGGACTACAGCGGTGACCGGGTCGTCGTGACGCCGGCCGAGGGCTTCCACGGCGCGATGCGCGTGAAGTACACCGTGCAGGACGCCACCCAGGACGAGGACCGGCACGTCGACGGCGTCGTGGACCTCACCGTGCTGGGCAAGCCGGACGCCCCGCGGGCACCGCGCGTGGGAGAGGTGCGGTCCGAGACCGTGGTCCTCACGTGGGACGAGCCGAACAACAACGGCGCGCCCATCACGGGCTACATCGTGCAGGACTCCGACGGCACCGAGCACGCGTGCCCGTCGACGACGTGCACCGTCACGGGTCTGACCAACAACGTCACCTACACGTTCACCGTCCAGGCGGAGAACGAGGTCGGCCCGGGGGAGGCGTCCCAGCCGTCCCAGGAGGCGCGCCCGGACCAGAAGCCGGACCGGCCCGCACCCCCCACGCTGACGTTCGGCGACACGTCGCTCGAGGTGAGCTGGACCAACCGGAACTACACCGACCGCTCACCGATCGACTGCGTGAACCTGCAGATCTCGCCCGCGCCGCCGAACGGCGCCACGCAGAAGAGCTGCGTCGCGGGCAGCGGCACCACGTGGGACGGGCTGGAGAACGGCACCGCCTACCGCGTCAGCGTGCAGGCGAAGAACCAGGCCCCGGACCCGTCCGAATGGTCCGAGCCGTCGGCGCCCGAGGTGCCCGCCGGCCCGCCGGAGACTCCGGGCGCACCGGTCGCGACGCGCGCGAACACCGCGCTGGGCGGCGAGATCGACGTGACCTGGAACGCGCCCGCCAACAACGGCGACGCGGTCAAGCGCTACCACATCGACGTGTTCGAGGACGGCTCGAAGGTCAGGACCCAGACCGTGACCGGCACGAGCCAGAAGTTCGGGAGCCTGAGCACCAAGAAGAGCTACACCTTCCAGGTGGCCGCCGAGAACAAGGCCGGCACGTCCAGCCCGAGCCCGCAGTCCAACGCGGTGCAGCCCTACGGCACGCCGGAC
The DNA here is from genome assembly GCF_054777735.1 of Myceligenerans cantabricum. NCBI lineage: Bacteria > Bacillati > Actinomycetota > Actinomycetes > Micrococcales > Promicromonosporaceae > Myceligenerans > Myceligenerans cantabricum. The sequence continues at coordinate 944,106 of NZ_BAAHAJ010000009.1, read as the reverse complement.
CGCCCGGGGACGCCCTCGGCCCGGCTCGGCAGCACCACGAGCGGGCAGGCGGACGTCAGCTGGAACGCCATCGGCGACTTCCGCGGCAGCGGCGGCAGCTACGAGGTGGCGTCCAGCCCGGACGCGGGAGGCAGCCGGAACGTCGGCAACACGACGTCGTACACGTACCGGGGCCTGCAGAACGGCACCAGCTACACGTTCCAGGTGCGTGCCTGCAACGACCACGGCGTGTGCTCGGCATGGTCCGCGGCGTCGGGCGCCGTGGTGCCCTACGGGCCGCCGCCCACGCCGTCGATCTCGGCCAGCGGCGGAGACCAGCAGGTGACGTTCACGTGGGACGCCCGCGGTACCAACGGCCGTCCCACCACGGTCACGGTCTCGGGTGCGTTCTCCAGCACGGCCAAGAACGGGTCCAAGAGCGTCTCGGCCGGCTACAGCGACACCAAGCAGGCGTGCGTCGTGGTCCGGGACTCCGAGGGGCAGGAGGCCCGGGCCTGCGCCTCGGGGACCTCCAAGGCGAAGCCGAACCCGGCGGCGACGGTGGTGCGCGGCTCGTCGGTCAACAACTCGCAGTGCAGCGACCCGTCGTGCTCCTTCTACAAGGTGAACTACAGCGACTTCCCGAGCGGTACCCACCGGGTGGAGTGCTGGTCCGGCACCAACCCCAGCAGCGCCCCCGGGTGGCACAACATCGTCGACGGGCGGACCAGCCCCGGCGGGTCCGGACAGGACGTCAGCTTCGGCGGGTCCGGCACGACGCAGCTGAGATGCTTCTACGGGCACCCGGGTACCTCGGTGGCCGTGGTGATCGACGGCACGAGATACGCGGCGTCGACGTGGTAGCCCGCCGGCGTCCCTGGTTCCGCTAGCGTCCCCGGCGGAGCCGGTCGGCCTTCCCGGTCCAGTAGCCCACCCACACCGCGCCCGCCAGCGCCGCCGCGCCGATCAGCACCGGCGCGGCGGCCAGCGGCGCGAGGGCGGCCACGGCGGACACGAGCAGCGGCCCGCCGGTGTTGCCGATGTCCCCGCACAGCCGCCAGCCGCCGAGGAACTGCGAGCGGCCCTCCTCGGGCGCGGCGTCGGCGCCCAGCGTCATCACGATCCCCGAACCGAGCCCGTTGCCCAGCGCGATGAGCGCCATGACGGCGCCGACGCCGAGCGCGGAGTCCGTCAGGGGCAGCAGCAGGCATCCGACGCCGACGGCGAGCACCACCGGCACCGCCACGACCCGTCGGCCGCGCTTGTCCAGCAGCCAGCCGCCCGGCAGCGTCAGCAGGATGTCGATCGTCGCCGCGACCGCGAAGAGCAGCGAGACGACCGCCGCGTCGATGTGCAGGTGGTCGGCCCACAGCGGCAGCAGCCCGGTCCGCACCGACCGGGAGGCCCCGATGATGACGACGGCGACCCCGAGCGTGAGCAGCGTGCGCCGGTGCTCCCACAGCACCGTGTGCACCGGTTGCGGGACGATGTCGCGCGCCACGCGGCCGAAGTCCGGCATCCGGGTCACGATCACGGCCGAGGCGAGCGACGCGCCCGCCGCGAGCACGAACACCGAGCGCGTCTCGAGCAGGTGGATCAGCAGCGCGCCCAGCAGCGGCCCGATCAGGATCCCGACCCGCATCGACCCACCCAGCAGGGCCATCCCGCGCGCACGGTGGGTGACCGGTACCGCGTCGATCAGGAAGCCCTGCCGCGCCAGCAGGAACGCCGTCCAGCTCATCCCGCTGACGACCACGCACACGCACAGCGCCCAGACCGACGGGACGAAGAACGCGGCCAGCATCGCGACCGCGTCCACGAGCCCGGCGATCACCAGGGTGCGCCGCTCGCCGAGACGGGCGACGACGGCGCCCGACGGGAGCGAGTTGACGAGCTGCCCGATCCCCATGAGCGCGACGACGAACGCCGCGACCGCGGTGCTCGCGCCCAGGTCGCGCGCGTGGAGCGCCAGGACGGGGAGCACTGCGCCGTGCCCGATCGAGCTGACGACGGACGGCAGGTAGGCGACGAGGGCGATGTCCCGGAAGCTGAAGGGCGCTTCTGCCGTTGCGCCGTCCGTTCCTGTCACGCCGTCATCCTGTCAGACGGTTGGCCGGGGCAAGGGAGCGCCGGCGCGACACGACGACGTCCTGCCGCCCCGGTGCTCCTGGGGCGGCAGGACGTCGGTCGGTGGCGCGCGGCCGTTGCCGGTGGTGCGCGGCTACCGCGTCACAGGTCCCGGTTGCCGAACTGGACCCAGCCGAACACCTCCCGCTCAGGTACCGCGCCCTGGAACGCGGACGGGTCGTCCGGGACGAACTCCGCGCTGATCCCGTACCACTCCGCGTACGAGGTGTCGCCCTCGACGCGGCCGCCCGGGAGCACCCAGGTCGGCGCGACGGCCTCGCCGTCGGCCACCGGCTGCAGGCCGAGGTCGAACTCGACCCCGCTCCCGACCGCGACGAAGTGCACGCTGCCCTCCGCCCCGGCGGGGCCCACGGTGACGGTGAGCGGCTGGAACGACGGCGCGTCCTCGGGGGTCACACCCTCGGTGCCGCCGCCGTACGCACCCTGGTTGACCCACTCGATCGTGACCTCGGCCGGGGCGGAGCGCCCTGCCGTCGTCGACGTTCCGCTCAGGGCCGGCGGCGTCGCGCTCGGCACCGCGTCGGCCGCGCCGCCCGCGCCGATCACGACGGCCGACGTCAGGGTGAGTGTGGCCAGCGCGGCGGCCGGCCTCATCGATGACTTGATCCTCATGGGTGACACGTCCTCTTCCTCGAGCATGACGGGTGCTGCGGACCGTGATCGCCGTTCTGATATCGAGCGGCGCTCCTACCGTGCGCAGATCGGACAGGCTGCGCGACCACCTTCGCAAAACGTTTACTTTCAAAGTTCAACTACTCCATAGGGTCGCGGCCGTCCGGCCCTCGACAGGACCGGCGTGGCGTCGAGGCCGGCCCGTGGCGAGTCCCCGGCCAGGTGCGGCCGCCGGCTCGCCGGGAACCGTGCGTCGCACGCCACGGTGCTCTCAGCAGGCGGTATGTTGTGCCTCCTTCCGCCGCGACGACAGAAGGTGTGCGCATGACGACCCTGACCGAATTCAGCGATGCCGAGCTGGCCCGACTCCTGGAGGCCCCGGGCGCGGTGCTCAAGGCGGTCATCCTCGCCGACGGGCGCCCGGGCTCTGTCAGCTTCATGAAGGCGGGCTCCCGGGCCGCCAAGGTGTTCCGGCTGGCCCAGGACCACGAGAACGAGTTCGTGCGCGCGCTCGCGCTCGCGTTGCGTGACCACAAGCGGGATACGCGGGGCCGCGACGAGCAGGACGGCGAGGGCGGCGAGGGCGCCGGTGCCTCCGGGTCGGAGGACTTCACGCATCCTGACCCGGAGCGGGAGGCCGCTCGGGCGGTCGAGTGCACCGAGGAGTCGATCGCGCTGCTCCGGGGACGGGCCGACGACCTGGACGTCGACGCCTACGGCGCGTGGCTGGTGGGGATCGCCACGGAGGTGGCCAAGGCCACCATCACCAAGGAGGGCGGCTTCTTCAGCAAGCGGGTCGCGATCTCGGAGAACGAGCGGGCTCTGATCGAGAGGCTGACGACCGCGGCTGCGCGCTGAGACCCGAGGCGGCCGGCGCCCGTCCGTCCGCCGGCGGGACCTTTGGCCCGAAGTCCGGGCCGTTGGTCCCTGGTACGCCCGGTCGCCTGCGGGGAAGGATGGGTCGTCTGGCCGCACCGGTACGTCGTCCTGGCGGGGCCGTGGAACCACGGCGCGGCACGCGCCGAGCGTGACGTGCTCCGTACTCCTCCCTCCCAGCCCCGAAGGACCCACCCCATGATGACTGTCACGCACCCCCGGCGGCTGCTCGCCCTGGCCCTCCTGGGCGGACTGCTGGCCGCGCTGATGATCCCGCTGACGCTGTCGACGGCACCGGGCGCGCAGGCCGCGACGTCGTCCATCACCGGCGGGATCAGGATCACCAAGGTGGTCTACAACCCGAGCGGGGACGAGCGGTACGCCCCGAACACCGAGAAGGTCTACATCAAGAACGTGACGGGCTCGAAGAAGAACCTGCGGAACGTCCGGCTGTCCGACCCCGCCGGGCACCGGTACACCCTGCCGTACTACGCCCTTGGCGCCGGCAAGACGGTCGTCGTCCACTCCGGCAAGGGGGCCAACCGCACCGGGCACCTGTACGCCCGCTGGAACACCGCCGTATGGAACAACGACGGCGACACCGCCCGGCTCAAGGCCTCCAACGGGAAGCTGATCGACAAGTGCCGGTGGTCCGGCGGCAAGGTGACCGCCTCCTGCTGACGGGTACGGGCGGGGGGCCGCGGCGAGCGTTCGTCAGGAGCGCCGCGTCCTCGATGCGCCGGAACGACCGTGGTGGCAGCGGCGCGGGGCGGCCCCAGGTCGTCAACCGGCGGCTGTCCGGACCGATTCGGCCGAGGTGCAGGCTATGCGGCCGAGTCCGCGAGGACGGGCGCTGCGACGAGACCCCGCAGGAACTCCTGCGTCTCCGCGTCGGTGGAGTACAGCAGCGTGCCGATCATCCCGCGAGTGAGCAGCACCTTGTAGGTGTTCCTGATCAGTCGGTCCACGTCGACGTCGGATACCCGCTTGGTGAACACCGGGTCCCGGCTCTCTTCCCGCTGCGCCACCCAGGCGCCGCGCCCGCCGTCGGCTGCCTGCCGCCACACGAGATCCGGGCCCAGGATCACGCCGTTCCAGTCGTACTCGAAGCCCTGCGCCGTGTAGACGCACCCCACCTGACCAAAGCCCGCCGCGTCGGTCGCCCACAGGGCCGAGGGAGGGGCGCCACCCACCGAGCGGTTCTCCTTGAGGTTCCACGGGCGTGCCCACGAGTCGATCTTCACGTCGGGGACCAGCGAGCCGTCGGGACGTGGGTCGGACCAGGGCCAGCAGTAGCCGGCGGTCATCCGGGCGCCGTACTTCGGCAACTGTGTCTCAAGACGGTTCTGGAGCTCCTGTGCTGAGTCGACCACCGCGACCTCGAAGTTCTCGCCAGTACCGTCCCAGGGCTGCGGGCCGGACTCGGCGTCGCGCAGGCCGAGCAGTCGTTCCACCCACTGGACATATGCGAGGCTGCCTCCCGCGCGGAACTGATCGGTCAGGTCGATGTGCTCGACCGTGAAACCGCGCGCTTGCGCGGCATGTCTGATGTCATCGGGGGTTCCGAGCTCGCCGGGACGGACGACCTGGTGCTGGTCCAGGAGGAAGACGGGGACGCGGGCGGCGTCGAGCAGCTCGTCGATCTGTGAGCGCGCCCTCGCACGGAGCGTGCTCTTCGTGTAGCGGTTGACCGAGTTCTCTCGGATGCGATGGGCCTCGTCGAGGATCAGCACCTCCAAGCCGTTCTTCTCAGCCTCCATGAAGTTGTTGAAGTACTTGAACAGGTTCTTCGTGCGGGTGGAGCCCTTGCCGGCAACCTTTCGGAGCGTCTGCGTGAAGCTCCGCGAGCCGGTCGCGTGAACGGCGGCCCGCCCCTCGCGTGCGAGCTCACCCATGAGCGAGAGCGCGATCACCGATTTGCCCGACCCAGGGCCGCCGGTGACCAGGACGACGGACTTCGTGTCCGCTGTCCGAGCCTGTCTGACCTTGTGGAGCACCATGTCGCGTGCGGTGCGCTGCTCATCGAGCAGTACGAACTGCTCCCGTGTGCGTATCTCGTCGGCCGCCACCGTCATGAGCTGACGCGATGGTGAGATCGCGGACCCGAGGAGCCGGTCGGCGGCTGGGGCACCAGGTTCGTCCTGCGCGAGGAGCGACTGGAGGTGCTTGACGAACTCCCCGCGCCGTTCCCCGGTGAACATGGGCGCGCGTGCGACCTCCGGGCTGGCCAGCAGGTCTCCGACGGCGAAGTCCGTCGCGTTGTGAAGGTAGGCGACGCCCTGGAGCTCGCCCGTGGAGCTTTCGAAGGTCTGGGTGAAGTCGCGCAGGTAGTCGACGTAGTCGGCGACCTGGGTGCTGGGGTGGGACGACTTGTAGCGAGCTCCCTCGACCTCGATGATCGAGTCGTCGTCCTCCCACAGGTGGGCTTCGCTCCATTGCTTGAGCTCGACCACCACGAAGGAGTGCTTGCCCGTGCGCGGGTGTACTCCGGCGAGGACCGCGTCGGTGCGCTTGGAAGTCAGCGGCATGCGGTGTTCCAGGATCACCTCCACCCGGTCCAGGCCGGCGTCATGGAGGTCCCTGGCGAGTGCCGGGAGGCTGTTGCTCCAGGAGCGCCTCTCGCTCGCGCCGACATGAACGCCACTGCGGGCGAGCTGGTCCGCGAGATGCTTCTCCACGACCGACGGATCTGAGTTGAGCGACGTCGACAGCGACGCCGCGGAGTACCGGATGACCGACACGGATGTCCCCTGGGCAGCACGAAGAATCGTGCGGCGGGGGACCTGTCCGGGTCGTGCGGGGGAAGTCCGTCGATGCCGCGATGGCGGGGTCGAGTGTATGGCTTTCGTGGCCCGGTGTGCAGGAACGCAGAGCGCGGGCACGTCGTCTACCGCGCGAGGGGCGGTGGCCGCCCAGGTGCGCGGTCCTGGCCCGTGGTAACTTCGCAGCATGTCCTCTGACCAGGTCATACAGGAGATCCGGGCGTTCATGGCCGCGCGGGAGTGGAACCAGTTCCACAACCCCGAGAACCTGGCGAAGAGCATCTCCATCGAGGCGGCCGAGCTGCTCGAGTGCTTCCAGTGGGGACCGGACTCCGACGCGGACCACGTGCAGGGCGAGCTCGCCGACGTCCTCACCTACTGCATCCTGCTGGCCGACGAGCTGGGTCTCGACACCGACCAGATCGTGCTCGACAAGCTCGCGGTGACCGAGCGGAAGTACCCGGTCGAGCTGGCGCGTGGGAGGAGCACCAAGCACGACCGCCTGTGACGTCGAGCAGCTCGGTCCCAGGACGAATGGCGGCAAGGTCTGGCGGTACCGTGAGGTGGCCGACGACAGACCCCGGCCGTCCGCACCGTCGCCGGCACGCTGCGCACCTCACCCATGACGGATGTCATGTCCCGTCGAAGACGCACGGCCCGGGCCCGGCCCGCGCCGCCCGCCGACGCTGGACCCATGACCTCACCACACCCGCCGGCACCGACTGCTGACCCGCCGACCCTCGACCTCCGCTCCTTCGTCAAGGACTTCCGTACCCCCGCGGGAACGATCCGCGCCGTGGACGCCGTCGACCTCCGGGTCGCCCGCGGCGAGGTGGTGGCCTTCCTCGGCCCGAACGGGGCCGGCAAGACCACCACCATCGACATACTGCTGGGCCGCCCCGCCCCACGTCCGGCAGCATCGAGGTCCTCGGCCAGGCGCCCGCAGAGGCCGTGGCGGCCTGCACGCCGGCGCCCGGCACGTCCGCGTCGAGGCGGCCGCCGACTCGCTGGTCGTCAAGGACACACCCGCCGAACGCCTCGCCGACGCCGTCCGCCGCGTCCACTCCGGCCTGCGCGTCGTGGACCCCGACCTCGCCGTCGCCTCGCTCACGGTCGGCGCCAGCCCGCTGACCGATCGCAAGGCGCACGTCCTGGCGCTCGCGGCCGACGGCGGCACCGCGGCGGGGATCGCCGCTGAGGCGTACCTGTCGGAGGGGACGGTGCGCAACCATCTGTCGTCGTCGATCGGGAAGACCGGCGCGCGCGGGCCGAGGCGGTCCGGATCGCCCGCGAGAACGGGTGGCTGTGACGGCGGACGTGCCGCCACGGCCGCGGCAGGGTGCCCGGCGTTCCGGCTGACCAGGCCGGTGACCTGATCAGGTCGGCGATACCGGGCTCGATCCGGACGAGCCCGCTCTACCCGTCGTGCGGCGGCCGAGGTGGGGCGACGAAGCGGGGGATGCCGGTACTCGAGACGACGACGGCGGCGACGCCGAAGGGGATGGCGCCGAGGGCCAGCATCCCGGCGAGCCGGCCGCCGGCGAGCTCCACGGCGTCGTGGGTGAGGACGAGCTGCGAGCCCGTCTGGAACGCCGTGTGGAAGCCGACGGCCATCCACACGGACCCCGTGATCATGCGCAGGTAGCCAAACCCGATCCCCATCGCGAGGAAGAGGGAGAGGTCCGCGGGGTCCCAGTGCTGCCGCAGCGCGCCCGCGAACAGGGTGAACAGCACGGCCTGGATCGTGATGACCCACCAGCCGCGCGTGACCGAGCCCAGCACGGTCGTGACGTAGCCGCGGAACACCAGCTCCTCGGGAATCGCCTCGGCGAGCAGCACCGCCAGCAGGAGCAGCACCACGGTCCGCACGAGCTCCGGTGCGGGCACGGTCACGGAGATCGATGCGCCGACGAGCGCGAGCACGGCGAACGTGACGGCCGACGGGGCGAGCCAGAGGAGTGCGCCCCACAGGGCGAGCCGCCAGTTGTCGCGGGCGCTCCCGGCCCCTGGCCCGGCGTCGCGCAGGCTCGTGCGGTCGGCCCGGCCGACCAGGAGCGTGGTCAGACTGAGCGCCAGGCCGGTGAGCATGATGCCCCCGCTGATCCGCGTCGCCAGGGTCCTGGGGTCGGAGGGATCGGGTCCGGCGGGCAGGATCACCATGAGGAGGACGAGGCCTGCGGCGAGCGCGAGGACGGCGACGGCGATCCGCCATGCGGCGGACACGATCGGGTGGGTCGGCGAGACGTGCGAGGTCGTCATGAAGTCGCCTCTCGGTGTCGGCGCGGTCGAAGAGGTCGCGCAGGTCGACGGGGCATTCTGCCTGCTCCTGCTCGTCCCGGACAAGCCTGCGGGGCTCGGCGGCACGGGCTCGCGGCCGACGACGAGCCCGGTGCCGGCGCCCTGCGCGCTGTACGTGCACTGCCGCAGGGTCAGGAGGGCACCAGCACGATCCGCCCGAACACCGTGCCTGCGTCCATCTGGCGGTGCGCCTCGGCGGCCTGGTCGAGGGGCAGGACGTCGTGCACGACGACGTGCAGCTCACCGCGTGCGGCGGCCGCGAACTGCTCGGCTCGGACGGTGTTCGTGGCCGGCTCGGGGATGGAGTCGAGGCTGAACGTCCCGAACGAGCGCGACTGCTGGAACGCACGCAGCAGGCGTGTGCCGAAGTCTGCCGGTGGTAGCCCTGCGATCGCGCCGACGAGCACCAGGCGCCCGTTGGGCGCGAGGCGGTCGACGAACTCCGGGGTGCCCGCGCCACCGACGATGTCCACGATCACGTCATAGGCCGCGGGAGCCTCCGGACCGCCGTCGCCCATCCGGTCGAGCACCTGTGTCGCGCCGATGTCCCGGAGCCGGCGCCCGCGTTCCGGCGACGACGTCGTCACCGCGACGGAGCTCGCACCACCGCGTGCCGCGAGCTGCACGGCGGCGATGCCGATGCTCCCGGCGGCGCCTCGTACGAGCACGGACTCCCCGGGAGCGAAGTGCGCGTGCGCGAGCGCGAAGTGCGCGACGGGTACCGAGCCGCCGAGGGTCACCGCGTCGATCGACGACAGGTCCTCGGGAAGCGGGACGACGTCGTCGACCCGTGCGAGCGCCTGCTCGACGTATCCGCCGCCCCGGCCGGTGAACGCCCATACCCGACGGCCCACCCACGACTCGTCGACGCCGGCGCCCACCGCCGTGACCTCGCCGGCGACCTCGCTGCCCGGGACCAGCCCCGTGGTGAAGCCGTACCCGCCGAGCGTGCCGCGCCGGATGACGGCGTCGACCCCGCCCACGCCGATCGCGTCGGTCGCGACGGCGACCTGTCCCGGGCCGGGCGCCGGTGCTGGGGCGTCGGTCATCACCAGGCCGCTCGGGTCGCCGAACTGCTCGATCGTCACTGCTCGCATCATCTGTCTCCGTCGTGCTGTGGTGGGCGCTACGGTGGCGACGTTAACGGACGCATGCGTCCACTTCCGGGAAGTGAGAGCCATGACCGATGCACTGCACCACTTGCGCTCCGACGCGCGGGACAACCGCGACAGAATCCTCGAGGCCGGTCGGGAGCTGTTCGCCGAGCACGGTCTCGAGGTCACGATGCGGCAGGTCGCGCGCCGGGCGGGGGTGGGGCCGGCGACCCTCTACCGCCGATTTCCGGCGCGCCAGGCGCTCCTCGACGCGGTCTTCGCGGACGAGCTCCGCGCGTGCCGCCGCATCGTGGAGGAGGGCTGCGCGGACCCTGACCCGTGGCGCGGGTTCCGCTCGGTCGTCGAACGGATCAGCGTGCTCAATGTCGGGAACCAGGGTTTCGTCGACGCCTTCATGTCGGAGAACCCGAAGAGCGACTCGTTCGCCGCACACCGCGCCGCGCTCCTGGCGATGCTCGCCGACCTGGCCCGGCGTGCTCAGGCCGCCGGTGGGCTCCGCAGCGACTTCGTGCTCGACGACCTCGTGCTCGTGCTGCTGGCCGGCCGCGGGCTCGCCGCGACCCCGTCGACCCGGACGGTCGGCGCGGCGCGGCGGTTCGCCGCCCTGGCCGTCGAGGCGTTCCGGGCCTCCGGCACGAACGGGCCACTGCCGCGCCCGTCGGCGCTGGACTCGAGCACGGTGTGGGCCGCGAGGTAGTCGTGCGCTGTACGGGTTCACCCGCGCCCCCGCTGTCCGCCGCACGCCCCACGTGCCACGATTGCCCCCATTCGATCCGCTGAGCAGGGATGAGGGGCCGGAGTGGGTGGATATGCCGTCGTCGATGTCGAGACCACGGGACTGATCCCGGAGGCACATGACCGGGTCGTGGAGATCGCCGTCGTCCAGGTGGCGCCGGACGGCGCCGTCGAGGAGACCTGGTCCACGCTCGTCAACCCGGGACGCGACCTCGGACGCCAGGACATCCACGGCATCAGGGCGGTCGACGTGCGGCACGCGCCGCCGTTCGCCGAGGTTGCCGGACACGTCGCGGGGCTGCTGCGGGGCAGGGCGTTCGTCGCGCACAACGCGCAGTTCGACCGCCGCTTCGTGTGGCAGGAGTTCGCCCGCCAGGGCGTCGACGTCCCGCTGATCGAGCCGACGTCGCTGTGCACCATGCGCACCGGATCACTGCTCTCGCCGCACGCGCCGCGGTCGCTCGCCGGGAGCTGCGGTCACCACGGGGTCGAGCTGCGCAACGCCCACGAGGCGCTGTCCGACGCGCTGGCCGCCGCCGGGCTGCTGCGCGTGTTCCTCGACCGGGGTTCGAGGCGGACGGTGCCGGGCTGGGACGACGTCGTCGACCTGGCGGAGACCACCCCGTGGCCCGTCGTCCCGGCAGGGACGGCGGCACCGGTCGCCCGCGGGGTGGCGACCCTGCGCGACACCCACTTCCTCGCCCGGCTCGCGACGAGCCGGAACCGCCCGATCACCACCTGGGCGAAGGAGGAGTACCTGGAGCTGGTGGACCGGGCGCTCCTGGACCGGCACATCTCGGCCCGTGAGCACGACCAGCTCGCCGCCCACTGCGTGGAGGCCGGGATCGGGCGGGCGGAGGCGGACGCGCTGCACCGGGAGTATCTCGCGGCGCTGGCCGGCGCCGCCTGGGCCGACGGCGTCCTCACCTCCGGCGAACGGGCCGACTTCCGCTCCGTGGCCACGATGCTCCAGGTGCCCGCCCAGGAGGCGGAAGAGCTGCTCGCCGCAGGCCGAGGGACGACGACGGGCGCGGGTGGCGCGGACGGGATCGCGGGCGGCCCAGGCGGGGGCGTGGGCGGCACGGACCGGGGCGCGGGTGGCACGGGCGCGGCCGTGGGGGCGGCCGTTGCTGGCGCCCATTCCGCCAGTGTCACCACGTCCACTGCTACCGCCTCTACCGGCACCAGCGCCACTGGTGCCGCCGCCACCGGTACCGCCGTCGGCGCCAGGCGTGCGCACCTCGCGCCCGGCGACCTCGTCGTCTTCACCGGTGCGATGCGCGAACCGCGCGACGTGTGGGAGCGGAGAGCCCGCGCCGCCGGCCTCGTCCCGCACCCGGTGGTGACCAGGAAGGTGCGGCTCGTCGTCGCGGCCGACCCGGACTCGATGTCGGGCAAGGCCCGCAGGGCCGACGCGTACGGGATCACGGTGGTGAGCGAGACCGGGTTCGAACGGGCGCTTGCCGGCGTGGCCCCTCGACAGGGTGCGCGACGTGAGTGACTCCCCAGATGCGCCGGACATGCCCACCCCTGCCTACATGCCCACCCCTGCCTACGGGCCTGGCCCTGCCTACGGGCCTGGCCCCGACGCCGGCGCTTCGGCGGAGGTGCCGGTGGCGGGCCCGGCCGGGACGCCAGGGCCGTACGGCCCGTCAGGGTCTTCGGCGCCCGAGGAGCCGGATCCCCAGCAACCGGAGCCGCAGGATCCGCAGCTCCAGGATCTGCAGCGGCAAGAGTCGGTGCCGCGGGAACCGGAGCCGCAGGAAGCCGAGTCGGCCGCCTGGCGCCCCGCCACCGTCGTCGCATGGCTGGGCGGGGTGCTGGTCGTCCTGGTCGCGACCGTCGCCGTGGCGCAGGCCGTGCTGGCGTCCGCGGCGGACGTCCGGAACCTGCCCTTCGCCGTCTCGTCGCCGCCGTCGTCGTCGGATCAGGCCGCCGTGATGCGCGAGCCCGTCGCGCTGCTGGGGGAGATCGAGCGGGTCGACGGCGTCGCCGCGGCGCGGCCCTTCGGCGAGGACCCGGGTCGTAGCGTCCCGGGTGCCGGCATCGTCGTCGAGCTTGCCACCCCGTTGCCGGGGCCCGAGGAGTCGCAGGCTGTCGCGGGCGAGGTGCTCGACGTCGTGCGCGCGGACGCCGACTACCGTGACCCGGTCACGTTCGAGGCGACGACGCCCGGCTCGGGCGCGAGCATCACGGTCACCTATGGCGTTCCGGACCACGGCGGTGCCGACGGCGACGGCGGCGGCGGCGGTGGTGGCGGTGACGACAGTGCCGGTGCCGGAGACGGTGCCGGCTACGCGAGCCTGGGTGCCGATCCGGTCTCCGACGCCGTGGTGCTCATCGGGGGAGCGCGCCCGGTCGGGCGGGTGACGCACGTCGGCCTGACGCCGGATCGAGGAGCCGTCCTGGTGAGCGATCCTGGCACGCTGCGGTCAGCCGCGCACGAGGCGAGGCGGCTGCACCTGCCGGCCGGCAGCTTCCGTGTCGACGACGGCTCGGTGACGACGAACCCGCACGGCTGGCGTGCCCGGCAGGGTGGGCGCCGCAGGCCGCGGTGCGACACTGGCCTCCAGCAGGGAGGCTGCTGAGTCACGGAGGAGGCACGACATGGCGCAACACCGGATCTTCGGCACGAGCTTCGCCGATATCCACCGGCTCTACGTGGCCAAGGTGGAGCGGAAGGGCCACACCAGGGCCGAGGTGGACCAGGTCATCTGCTGGCTCACCGGCTACGACGCCGTCGGCCTCGACAAGGCAGCCGCCACCGAGGTGGACCTCACGACCTTCTTCGCCGAGGCTCCTGCGATGAACCCGGACGCCACCCTCGTCAAGGGTGTGGTCTGCGGAGTGCGTGTCGAGGAGATCGAGGACCCGCTGATGCAGCAGATCCGCTGGATGGACAAGCTGGTCGACGAGGTCGCCCGCGGCAAGAAGATGACCTCGATCCTGCGGAGCGCGTAGCGCGCGGACCGCCCGGTCCCCGAGGCCGGGTGGCGATGGTGTCGGAGCTGCCGAGGGCGACCCATCCGATGTCGCGTCCGTGACGAATCACCGATATGACGCTTGCCGCGGCACGCTTCGGGGTGCTCTCCGGCGGGCTCACGTCTCGAGAGCCGAGACGATCGACTGACCGGAACGGAGCATCGCCATGTCACAGCCCATGTCGGTACGGAGCGCCCGAGGAGTCCACCAGCGGCTCGCGCTCATGATCGCCGCCGTCTATCTCCTCGTGGGAGTCCTGGGTTTCCTGGTGACCGGATTCGAGGGGTTCGCCGAGCACGATCACGACCAGACCCTGCTCGGGTTCGCCGTCAACCCCTTGCACAACATCGTCCACCTGGTGATCGGGATCGTCGGGATCGTCCTGTGGGCCGGCCCGGCCCGGGCGCGCGCCTTCGGCTGGCTCCTCACCGTCGGGTACGGGGCGGCCTTCGCGTTCGGCCTCTTCGCGGTGAACATCCCGGAGATCAACATCCTCAACATCAACCCGGCGGACAACGTGCTGCACGTCCTGAGCGCGGCGGCCGGCCTGGCCATCGCCCTGTGGCCGCAGCACAAGAGCGCTCCCGACTACGCCGCGGCGCACCGGGCCTGACCGGGACCGCCCCTCGCCCGGGCGGGGAGGGCGCCGGGCAGGGGCACCCGGCGGCGCGCCGGGCGAGTACCCGGGCGAGGGCGCCCGGCAGCCGGTCCTATCAGTCTGCCTGGCGGCGCGGCGCGACGGGGGCCTTCGCCCGGCGGCCCCACGCGATGAACACCGCCAGGGCGATGAGCACGACGTTGATCGGCGTGTCGGCGCCCTCGCCGCGCGCGAAGTGGAACACGGCCGCGCTGGTCAGCAGGGCGACGCAGCCGAGCGCGGCGACCACCGTCAGCGACGGTGCCACCCGAGTGAGGGACGGCAGCAGGACTCCGAGTCCGCCGAGGATGTCGAACACGGCGGCCGCGTAGACGACGCCCGGCGCGACGTCGCCGGCCCACGGGAAGGTCTCGGCGAGCTGGCCGATCGGCGTGAGCAGCTTGAACAGCCCGCTGCCGGTCAGCATGAGGGCCAGCAGGGCCTGAGCGGTCCAGAGCGTCACGTTCAGGGCCCTGGGCGTGGTGGTCCGGGTCGTTGCGGTCGCGGTCATCGTTGCTCCTCGTGAGACGACGGTGGCTGATCTAATGATCGGGTCGGAGGATACTGTACAAGATGTTCAGAAGTTCTCGATCCTTTCAGTGCCGCGTAAGGTGGTCGACATGGCGGAGCCCGAGACGGAAGCTGTCGATCCGCGGATCGTCCGGACGCGGCGCGACGTCGTCGACGCCACGACGGACCTCCTGCGCGCCGAGGGCTGGGGCGGGGTGACCCACGCCGCTGTGGCTCGCCGTGCCGGGTACTCGAAGGCGACCGTCTACGCGCACTGGCCGACGCGGCTGGACCTGGTCGAGGCGTCCGTGGGGCGGATCTGCTCCACCTCGCAGCACCCTGTACCCACCGGAGATCTCCGTGCCGACCTGATCGCCGAGCTCACCGGGCTGGCCGTCGCGCTCACGGAGGGGCAGCTGGCCCGGATCTTCGGTGGCATC
The DNA here is from genome assembly GCF_054777735.1 of Myceligenerans cantabricum. Lineage (NCBI taxonomy): Bacteria > Bacillati > Actinomycetota > Actinomycetes > Micrococcales > Promicromonosporaceae > Myceligenerans > Myceligenerans cantabricum. Next base: position 929,012 of record NZ_BAAHAJ010000009.1, on the reverse strand, counting down.
CTGGAGCGTGCCGGCAGCGACCCCGGCGTCGACGACGTGCGCCGGCAGCTCGTCGCCGAGGGCTCCGGCCCGATGGCGGCGATCCTCGGTGCTCACCTCCCCGCGGACGCCGTCGACCCCGCGCTCGCCCTGCTGAACGGGGGCGTGCTGTTCCGGATCGCCTTCCAGGCGCGGCCCGCCGACGAGGTGTTCATCGCCGATCTCGTCGACCGCGTCCTCGCGACGGCCGGCCGGTCGGCATAGGCCGGACAGGGCGAACGGCCGGGCGCTCTGGCTGGGTGCAGGCATGCTCGGCCGTTTGTCAAGCCATGGACAGTCAAGTGCTTGACAAAGCCGAGAGGAGGGTGCACGGTGGTTGATGTCAGGCACCTGACAGATTTGATCACCGAGAGGAAGTCCTCATGACTGAGGAGCACGACGTGCGGCAGGAGGCCGGGCAGAGGCTCGTGGCCGTCGGGATGCTGCAGAAGCACCAGATGTGGCGCGGGAGGATGCCGGGGCGCAGGATGCCGTGGCAGGACCCGAGCCAGGGGCAGGGCCGGGTGCTGGCCCTGCTGAAGCTGCAGCCCGAGACCACGCAGAAGGAGCTCACCTTCCTGCTGGGCATGTCCCGGCAGTCGCTGGCCGAGCTCCTGGCCAAGCTGGAGAAGCAAGGGCTGGTCGAGCGGGAGCCGTCGGCGGACGACAAGCGTGTCGTCGTCGTCCGGCTCACCGAGGCTGGCCGGGACGCCGAGCAGACCGCTGCGCACACCCCCGCGAACGAGCTGCTCGACGTGCTCGAGGACGACGAGGTGACACGGCTCAGCGCCTACCTCGGCCGGATCCTGGAGCACGCGGAGAGCGAGCTCGGCGAGGCGTTCGGCGAGCGGCGCGAGGCGTTCGAGGAGATGCGGCGCCGCGGTGGGTTCGGGCCGGGTGGGTTCGGCCCGGGCGGGTTCGGTTCGGGGGGCTGGGGTCCGGGCGGACGCCCCGGCCGTGGCGGGCGCCGAGGGCGGGGCGGTCCGCACGGTCGCCCGGGCCCGTACGGCGGGCCCGGTCCGGACGGGAAGCCCGGTTCGGGGGCTGGCCCGGGTTCGGAGGGTGGTTCGGAGGGTCGCCGCGGCAGGCGGCGCCCGTCCGACGACGAACCGGACGTCTGAGGGGCGCCGTCGTGCGACGGTCGGGCGTCCGAGATCGTGCGCCGGGCGCTGCGCCCCGGTGCACCGCCGCGCCCCGGCCGCCTGCTCGTCGTGGCCGTCGCCGACGCCTGGCTGCCGGGCCCGGGTCGGGAACCGGGCAGGGTTCTCCTCAGAGAAATGTCCGTTCCGGGTACACTTCACGATATGGACACGGACCGGCAAAACGGTCGAGATGTCGGCCGGGGCATCGTGCGGCGCATGTGGGTCTACGGGCTCGCAGGGTCCGCGACGATCGTCGTAGGCGTCGTCGCCACGGTCCTTCCCGCGTCCGTCCCCGAGTGGGTCCGGCAGACCATCATCACGGCGGGGATCGTGGGCAGCTGCCTCGGTGCCATCCTGGTCGAACGCTGGTTCTCGCTCGACGACCGCCGCCGGGCCGTCGCCGTCCAGCATCAGAAGGCCCGGGACGACTCCGTCAACCTCGCGGTGCGTCCTCCGGGCGATGCAGACGCCCCTGGACGTCTGCTCTCCCCGGTCCGTGACGGTGACCGCCAGGTCGTCACCTTTCTCGGCCGGGAACGAGAGTTCCGGGACCTCCGTGACTGGTGCACGGACGGTGTCGTGCCCGGAGGTCACTCGCTGCGGGTGCAACTCGTCACGGGGCCGGGCGGCGTGGGCAAGACCCGCCTGGCGCAGGAGCTCCAGGCCACGATGCGGCACGAGGGTTGGGAATGCCGGAACCTGCGCACCGGCGTCGAGGCAGAGGCCATGGGAGTGCTCCGGGAAGGGCACGGCGACGCACCCGTCCTGTTCGTCGTGGACTACGCCGAGAACCGCCACGACGGGCTCGCCACCCTCCTGGAGCACGCCAACGACGACGCCGGAACCGTCCGCGTCCTCCTGCTCGCCCGCCAGAGCGGCCAGTGGTGGACCGACCTCTGCCAGCTCCCCGGCGTCGGTGCCGTCGCCGGGGCGGCCGATCCGCTGGAGCTCTCGCCCCGCGTCCTGCCCAGGGATGCCGCGGGTGGACTGCTCGCGGAGCAGCAGGCGATCGTCCGCGCTGCCGCCCGCGACTTCTCGGGCCACCTCGGCATCGCGGTGCCGACCGTTCCTCTGCCCGAGTCCGTGCCGGGCGCTCGCATGCTCGACCTCCTGTCCATCGCCCTGATCCAGGTCCTGCGCCAGCAGGGCGAGTCACGCCCGGCGGGCTCGGACGGGACCGGACGCTCCATCCACGCCGTCTTCGACGAGCTGCTGCGGCACGAGGCACGGGACTGGGAGCGATCCGCGCGTCGCGCCGGCCTCCGCACCGACAGCCACACTCTGCGCACCCTGGTCGCGGCAGGATGCCTCCTGGGGGCTGCCGACCAGACCGAGGCCGAGGATCTGGCACGCCGTGTGGCACGACTGTGCACGCATGACGCCGCACCCGACCCCGCTGCCGCCGCGCGCTGGCTGCGCGAGCAGTACCCGCCGCCCGATCCCGGCGACCATCCCGGTACGCCCAGCTGGCTGGGCAGCCTCCATCCGGACCGGCTCGCCGAGCACCTGGCGGTCTCGGCGCTCGCCGCGGCCGACGCGGGTGCCGACGCCCGCCGGTTCGCGAGTGCCGAGCGGCGTGCGGTCCTGCTGCAGGGTCTGAACGCGCGTCAGGCGGTCCGGGCCATGATCATCCTGACCCGTGCGGCATCGGATCCGGCTCGTCACGGCGGCGGGACGCCTGGCACGCGCTCACTGCGCGGGGGTGAACCACGGTGGGGCGACGACGTCGCGCTGCTCGCCCTGGAGCTCGTCGAACGCCTCCCGGCACGCCGGTCCCTGATCGCCGCGGTGCACGAGGTGGTCCCTTGGCCTGATCCCCCGAGCTCGCTGCATGCGGTGGGGCACCGGCTCGCCGAGCGGCTCTACGCCTGCCTCTCCTGGGGCTCTCGCATCACGACCCCCGAGCACACCGCGCACGCCCACTACGTCCTGGGGAACTGGGAGCACACGCTGGGCCACTTCCGCGAGGCGCTCACCGCACGGGAGCGTGCCGTGCAGGCCTATCGTGTGCTCGCCGCACGGGACCTGCGCCGATACGGGTCGCGTCTCGTGCGCTCCCTCGACAGCCTGGGCGATTCCTACGCCTCGCTCGGTCGCTACGAAGAGGCTCTCATGGTGCGCCGGGAGGCGGTACGGCGGTGGGAGGGCCGCGCCAGGGCGCCGCAGGACCGGTACGGGCCCGAGCTCGCCCGTTCGTTGCGGAGCCTGGGGATCTCCTACCGGGACCGCGGGCAGTCGGACTTCGCCCTCACCACCCACCGTGAGGGGCTCGCCATCTGGCGCGTCCTCGCGGAGCAGAGCGAGCTCCACACCGCGGAGCTGGCCCGGACGCTCGGATCGGTCGGGCGTTGCCTCGTGGATCTCGGTGACCTTCCCGCGGCTCGGGAGGCCTTCCTCGAGGCGCTGTCGATCTGGCGCCGGCTGGACGCACGGACGACCAGCCGCTATGAGCCCGACCTGGCTTACGCGCTGGGGGACCTCGGTGTGTCCGCGGAGAGTTTCGGGAGGTCGGACGAGGCGCTCGACATCCATGACGAAGCGACGGCGCTCTGGCGAAGCCTCGTCGTCCGCGTCCCCGAGCGGCACCTGTCCGGGCTCGCGCGCTCTCTGACCAACATCGCCACGTCCTATGCGCACGTCGGACGGTTCGACGACTCACGGGCCGCCCATCGGGAGGCGGTCAACATCTACCGTGAGCTGGTGACGAACTTCCCGGCCCGGCGATTCGAACCGAATCTTGCCTGGAGCCTGGGCAGCAGTGCGGCGTCCCTGGCGGACGAAGGGCTTGACGCCGCCGCGCTCGACGTCTTCGCCGAGTCCCTCGATCTCTACCGGCGCCGCCGTGCCGAGGGGATGAGATCGCTGCTCTTCCTGAGCGGGTTCCGGTCGGCCCTCGAGCGCGCCGCGGTGCTCCTGGAGAAAGCCGGTCGTGTGGCCACGGCCCGGAGCCTCCGGGAGGAGGCGGCGTCGATCGGCATCAGTCGTGCTCCCGCCCCGTCCTCCGAGCGGTAGCGCGTCAGCGAAGGGGGACGACGACGAGGGTCTTGTCGTCGTGGCGCTTCGAGCGCCACCACCGGACCCCGTCGGAGTCGTCCTTCTCCGCGGAGTACAGGTCGCGCAGCAGGCTGTCCGCGCCGTGCCTGCGGGCCTCCGCGTAGAGGCCGCGCCAGGTTGCCACCCACGGGTGCCGCTCCAGGGCGACGCCGTCGGTCGCGAGGATCACTCCGTCGACGTCGGACCGCTTGTAGGCGCGGACCTTTCCGTGCAGCGCGGCCGCCGGGTCCGCACCGGCCACCCAGTACCCGTCGGGCTGGTTGCGGCGGCGGGCGAGTTCTTTCTGCAGGGCCAGCAGGATCTCCCGGAGTCTCTCGTCATACCCGTGGCCGGCTTCCAGATGTGCCTTGTAGGCGGCTCGATGCTCCGCGACGGCCTCGGCGGCCCGGTCGTCGGTGTGCGCGCGTTCGCTGCCATCACTGTTCAGGATCACGACGGTGCTGTCGCACAGCGTGTAGGTCTCGACGTCGTTGTCGTTCCAGCGCGCCACGGCGACGGTGCTGGTGGGGCTCGTCTCGGCGACCAGCCCTGCGGAATCTTGCACCTGGGCGATCGCTCTCCTGACGGCCTCGGCGACGGACTCGTCGCCGGGCAGGAGGTGCTGCAGCGCTTCTCCCAGCTGCTCGGCATACCATCCCGGGTCGTGGGACCGGTCTCCGGCGACCGACGTCGATCCGTCGAGCACCGCGGCGAAACCCTCGCCGACGATGTACCGGTCCTGGTTGGGAGCGTCTCCCGAAAGCGTCGCTGCGATATGCACAGGCTGACCTTAAATTACCAGAGCGCATTCAAGTAACACATGTCGGTGTTGCTTCGTTTTCGAAGGCCGCTACGACAGCCCACTGATCATTCTTCGGTCCAACCTGCTCCGCTGTCCCGCTCTCGGGAGAGGCCGGTGACCTTGCGGCCGGACGTACCGCTCGCGGCCCATCTCCGACACCACGGGCGCGATGGTCCCGTACCTGGCTGTCCCGACGGCGAGCCCGACGCGGAGGCCGAGCCAAGGCGTCATGCGGCGGGTGGCGTCGTCGACCTCGTAGAGGGCGACCGATTCCACCTCCTCGTCGGTTCCCCGCAGGTCAGCCTCTTCCGTGGAGGTGAGCCAGCCGCCGTCGAAGATCCACAGGAGCCCTTCCGGGACGCCCTCCACCGACTCCGGGACGTAGTCCACCACGAGCAGCGGCATGCCGTGACGGACGATGCCGAGCTCCTCCCGGAGCTCTCGCTCCGCGGCGACCCAGGGGGCCTCGCCGGACTCCACCACCCCACCGGGTATCTCCAGACCACTCTTGTAGGAAGGCTTGATCGCGACGATCCTGTCGCCAGTGCCTCGCAGCAGGACGCCGGCTCCGATCCGCTTTCGCGGGAGATTGGCGTGGTACTCATCCGGCGGGAGCTGTCTCACCCGGTCAGTCCTACACCACGCGGCCAGATGGCCATAGGTTCCATCCCACACCGATACGGCGTCACACCAGAAGATCCCGGCGCATCGCGGCTCGGATCGCTTCCCTGGTGACGTCGGCCGGATACTGGCACCCATGAGCGCCGCGACCTTCGAGTCCATCCGGCAGGCGATCGTCGGCGACGCCGAGAGCTCCGCGGCCCGCGAGCTCGGGTACGAGCCGCTGTACCAGGCGGGTGCGGGGGCCCGGGTCGTCGTGGTCGGGCAGGCGCCGGGGCGGAAGGCGCAGGAGAGTGGCCTGGCCTGGAACGACGCCAGTGGCAAGAAGCTGATGGACTGGCTCGGCGTGACCGAGCCGCAGTTCCGGGACCCGGACCGGTTCGCCCTGCTGCCGATGGACTTCTTCTACCCGGGCAAGGGGGCGAGCGGGGACCTGCCGCCCCGCAAGGGTTTCGCGGAGCGGTGGCACCCGCCGCTGCTGGAGCTCATGCCCGGCGTCCGGCTCACGGTCCTGGTCGGGAGCTATGCCCAGGCGCACTACCTCGGCGCCCGGGCCGGGCGCACGCTCACCGACACCGTCCGCGCGTTCCGTGACCACCTGCCCGGGGTCGTCCCGGTCGTGCACCCGTCCCCGCTGAACTTCCGCTGGCAGGCCCGCAACCCGTGGTTCCTGACCGACGTCGTGCCCGAGCTGCGTGAGCGGGTCGCAGCCGCCCTCGGCTGACGCCCCGTCCCTGACTGACGGGGCCGGGACGGGCGCGGCTGCCGCGTCGCCGCGGTGGCGGGGTCGCCGCGGTGGCGGGGTCAGCCGGCGCAGGCCTGGGTCGCCGCCGGCAGGGCGTCGTCGCGGAGCGTGGGGAGGTCGCCCGGGCTGCCGAGGCCGCCGACGTTGCTGAAGACCGCGAGCATCAGGTCGTCGATCCCGCCCGCGCCGGACGCCGCGAGCGACGGACGGGCCCTGGTCTCGTCCTCGATGCGGGCGAGCAGGCAGTGGTCCGGCTCGTGACCTGCCGCGACGGGATAGACCCGGACCGGGCGCTCCACCGCGGCGAGGGCGTCCAGGGCCTCGTCCACGGCCCTCCCACGCGCGGTCACCTCGTCCACCGGCCGCCCCGGAGGCGAGCCTTCGTGCCCGTCGGTGATGACGACGACCGCCTGGACCCGCTCGTCCTCGGCGGTCGCGGGAACCCGCTCGCCCAGGTAGACGTGGGCGTCGCCGATCGCGTCGAGCAGCGCGGTCCCGTCCCCCCGGCCCGTCGACACGGGCAGCGCGTCCCGCCAGGCCGGGTCCGGGGCGGCCCCGACCGGGTCGCAGAGGCCGCCCGCGCCGCCGTCATCGGCCCGTTCGAGGCCTGGGCGGTCGGCGCGGGCCGCGGCGAGGGACCACACGGCGACCTCGTCGTCGGCACCGAGGCGTGCGACGATCTGGCAGGTCGTGGCCACGGCCCCCTCCAGCGGGGCACCCGCCATGGAGGGGGAGTCGTCCACCAGGACGACGACCTGCGCCCGCTGGGTGAAGCCCTTCCAGCCGTAGCGCATGGTCCGGACGACGTCGGTCGTGGGCAGGGAGACGAGCCGGGCCGGCTCCGCCCCGACGGCGCCGCGCAGCGTGGCGGTCGTCGCCGTCGCGTCGTCCCGGTCGCGGAAGCCCTCGGCGTGGAACCTTTCCTGCTGGTCCTCGTGCGCCAGGAAGGCGTGGAACCGCTCCGCGGCCCGCCGTTGGTCCGCGCTCAGCCCGGTGCGCACCAGGAACGGGTGGTCCAGCCGCACCGTCCCCTCGGACGGCTGGAGCGCGACGAGCGGGTCGTCCGCGCCGGGCGGCGCGGGCGTGCCGGGGCACGGCGCGGGGCGGCCCGCAGGCCGGCCGCGGTTGTACTGGAAGGCGAGCTGTTCCTCGATCACGACGGCGTCGACCGGGGGCACCGCGCCGCAGTAGAGGTTCTCCAGGTAGAGGGTGGCCTCGGTGCTGTGGATCCGTGAGGACCCTTCGAGCGACCGCACCCACCCGATGGCGTCGGGGTCGCGGAGCAGGTCCGTCGTCACCGGCTGCCGGCGGCCCCGGGTGGCGCCGACGGCGGCGTCGTACACGGCGACGGTCTCGGCCAGGCCCGAGGTCGACCAGAGCGGGTTGTCCCGGCCGAGCAGGACGTCGTCGTCGCGCGCGGAGACCGCCTTCTCGTGGATCGCCGCCCACGACACCTCGGGCCACGTGCCGAGCCGTGACTCGGGGACGGCGACCGCCATGACGCTCGCGGTCACCGGCCCGAGCGTGGTGAACTCGGGCGCCTGCTCGTCGGCCAGCAGGCCGTGCCACAGGGACGACGTCGGCAGCCACACGTCCGGCTGCGGCGGCGTCACGGACTGGCCCGGCCCGACGTGCTCCCGGATCACCCGGCCGTCCCAGCCCCCTGCCAGCGCCTCCGTCGTCGCGCCCGAGGTGAGCCCGTGGACGCGGACGTCGACACAACCGAGCCCGACGTACCGGGATCGCGAGAACTCGGCCGCCAGCTCGGCGACGATCTCGTCCTTCTCGGTGGAGCTGCTGACGTTCAGGGCGACGCAGTCGTCGGGGCCCGGGGTGAGCCAGGGCGGGAGCAGCCGGCTCGCCGACACGCCCCACAGGGTGACGGCCACCGTGAGCACGACGACGGCCGCGGTCGTGAGGCCGCGGCGGTTGCGGTTCGCCCACGTGCGGACGCGCGCGACCCGGAGCGTCGCCCACAGGTCGACGCCGGAGACGACGGTCCGGGTGGCCCGCACCAGCCGGGGCGCGGGCACGTTGAGGGTGGCGAAGCTCGGCGCGGAGCGCCCGGCGAGCGCCGTCGCGCCCGGTGCGGGGGCGACGTCGAGGATGCCGAGCAGGCGGCCGGACTCGTCGTCCACGACGGGCGCGCCCGCGTAGTCGGCGTCCTCGGGGACCGCCGTGCCAGGGTTCAGGGCGACCAGGATCGTGACGCGGTCGTCGCTGAGCTCGACACGGCCGCTGAGCGCGGCCGTCCCCCACGGGGTGCCGCCGCCCGGGCGGCCGAACACGTGGACGGCGGTGCCCGCGCTCGGCGTCGTGAGGCGGAACGGGAGGACGCGGCGGGGGAGGCGCTCGCCGTCGGGCACGTCGAGCGCCGCGATCATGCCGTGGTCGTCGCCGCCGACGTGGCGGACCGTGCGCTGGAAGTCCCACGGGCTCGCGGCGGCCTCGATCAGGGGAAAGGCCACCCGGAACACGGAAGGCTGCGGGGAGGGGGCCGGCTGCTGCGGGGAGGGGGCCGGCTGCTGCGCGGCCGGTCCGGGCTCCCGCGGGGCCGGGACGGAAGGTTGCAGAGCGAGGCCGGGCGGCTGCGGGGCCGGGCCGGGCGAGGTGACGCGGCGGGGGACCAGCACGCGCCGGGGAGTCACGACGACGCCGAGCCCCACGTACCGGTCGTGCGTGTCGTAGACGATCGCGACGGCGCTGCGCGTCTGCTGCAGGCGCGCTCTCGCCGTGCTGCCCTGCCCGAGCTGGATGAGGACCTCGGGGGCCAGGACGGCGAGTACCGCGAGCCAGAACGCGGCATCGGTGAGGAACTGCCCGGAGCTGAGCGTCTCGACGAACGCCGAGCTCATGACGGCGGCGATCGTGTAGGTGACCGAGCGCACCACGATCTTGAGGTATCTGAACGGTGCGCGATCCAGGACGCGCGGCATGCTCATGGCGGCTCCTCGGCTGTGAGCGGGAGCCTACCGAGATTTAGGCGCGATTCGTCCACTTTGCGACATCGGGCCGGGCTGCCGTGCGGGTCAGCGGCGGAACAGGCCGGCGTTGAGGAAGTCGGCGCCCAGCGTGCCGTTGACCTCAGGCCGTACGGCGCGTACCTCGACGGGCCGCAGGTTCGCGAAGATCCGCTCCAGGTCCTCCAGCGTGAACGCCGTCCCGCCCGCGGTGTCGCCCGTCGCGAGAACCTCACGGTCGCCCGGGCTGGGCTGACGCTCCTGTGAGAAGGCGACGATCGCGTAGCGGCCGCCGAATCTCAGGAGCGGCAGGATCCGCTGGAGGTAGGTGATGCGGCGGTGCGGTGCGAGGTGGTGGAAGCAGCCGGAGTCGTAGATCAGGTCGAACGGCCCGCCCGGGAGCGGTTCGCGCAGGATGTCGAGGGCGTGGACCGCCATACGGTCCGGGAGCGTCGGGCGCACCTCGTCGAGGACGGCCGCGGCGAGGTCGACGCCGACGACGTGCGCGCCGCGCTCGGCGAGCCAGCGCCCGTTGCGTCCGTTGCCGCAGCCCACGTCGAGGACCCGGGCGCCGTCGACGTCGGCGAGCAGGCCGCGCTCGTGCCAGTCGACGAGCGGCTCGTCGGGAAGGTCGGTGTGGAGCGGGTGGTCCTCGTCGCGCAGGAGCCGCTCCCAGAATCCCGCGGCGTCGGCGCGGGTGCGGTCGCCACGTTCGTGCGCGGCGATGGTCCGGTCGAGGGTGTCGAAGAGTTCGTCGATCGTTCCGATCCGCATACGTCATTGTCTCACCGCGCAGCGGCGGCACCAAGAATCTCCCCCGCTCGTCTTCGCAGGTCACCGGGCAGATTCCGGGGGACCTCCGGGTGATCTTCGGGTGGGCGCACGGGCATCCCCGGGCCGCTGCGCGAGGGTGTCGTACGGTGTCCCGATGAGCGTCCCTGCCCAGGTCCATGTCGTCGTCGCGCCCGTGTTCGGGACGAACTGCTGCGTCGTGGCGGCCGGTGACGCGGACGCCGGACCGCGGGACTGCGTGATCGTCGACGCCGGAGCGGGCGTGGCCGACGGCGTCGCGCGGGTGGTCGAGGAGCAAGGGCTCCGCCCTCGCGCGGTCCTGGCCACCCACGGACACGTGGACCACACGTGGGACGCGGCCGAGCTGTGCGAGCGGTACGGCGTGCCGCTGCGGCTGCACGCCGCCGACGCGTACCGGATCGACGACCCGTTCGGCACCCTGGTCGGCCGCGGGGGAGAGGCGGCCGTGACGAGCGCGCTCGGTCAGGAGCTGGCCGGTCTCGGGTTCGCCCCGGAGACCTACCGGGCTCCCGTGCGCGTGGAGGTCCTGGAGACGAGCGGCGGCTCCGTGGACCTCAGGTTCGGCGTGTTGACCCTGCGGGCCGTGCACGCGCCGGGTCACACGGAAGGATCCACGCTCTATCTGCTGGGGCTGCCGGAACTGCCGGGGCCGGGCGCGGACGTGCCGGGGCCGGGCGCGGAGGTGCCGGGGCGGGGCGCGGAGGTGCCGTGGCCGGGCGGTGGCCCGGCCAGTCCTGTGGCGCCGGGTTCCGCTGCGCAGGGCGCCGGGTCGAGCGGTGCGCCGTCGGGCATCGCCTTCGTCGGCGACGTCTTGTTCGCCGGGTCGATCGGACGCACCGACCTGCCCGGCGGCGACGGCGCGACGATGCGTGCGACGCTGCGCGACGTCGTCGGGCACCTGGACCCCGGGCTCGCCGTTGTCCCGGGCCACGGGCCGGCGACGACGGTCGAGCGGGAGCTGGCGACCAACCCGTTCCTGGGGTGATGCCCGCGGCGGTGAGGCCCGCGGACCGCGCCGCACGTCAAGCGGCGAGCTCACGGGGACGACTCGCGCCGCGCCGACCGGCGGCCGTGGCGGTACCGGGAGAGCTCCCGCGCGGCAGCTCGGCGGAGGGCCTGTCGGTGCAAGCGTCTCGTGGCCGGGCGCTGCTCTCTTCCGCAGGTTCTGGTTGCCGGCCCGCGAGGGTGATCTCGCGGCCGTTCCGGTCGGTCAGGGACCAGCCCGAGTGGCGGGTGCCGCTCACATCACCGGCCCAGCGCATGGTGATGTGCTGACCGTCGACGAGGTCGTGGTGGTGCCAGCACAGGAGCGCGGCGTTGTCGGCCGAGGTGTGGCCGCCGTCGGCCCAGTGGCGGACCGCGTGGTGGACCTCGCAGCGTGCGGGCGGCTGGTCGCAGCCCGGCCACACGCAGTGCTTGTCGCGCGCGATGACCGCGCGCCGCATCGGCCCGGTCACCGTGCGCCGGGCACGCCCGACGTCCAGCACGGCTCCGTCCGGACCGAACACGATCCGAGTGGCCTCGCAGTCACAGGTGATCCGCCGCAGCAGGCTTGTCGGCACAGGGGTGTTGGTGCCCGCGACCACCGCCGGTGTCGGCACCGGACCGCCCGGACACCGCTCCGGCGGGCCGATCTGCCCGTGGGCGCCGAAGAGGGCGCCGTCCGCCGTGCCGGGCGTCCGGTCCGTCGGGTGGGTCAGACGCCGCAGCTCGGTCCAGGACACGGCGACGTTCAGATGCGGACGTACTGCCGCGCCCGTTCCCGTGTGCCCGTTGTCCAGCGCGATCCTCGCGAGGTCCGCCAGCCCCTGGGCGCGCCGCTGCCCGGGGGTGCGGTCGTCCTGCGCCGCCGGCGCGCCCATCACGGAGCCCACGGCTGTCGTGACCAGCTCACCGTGCTCCGGGGTCAGGAAGCCCGCCACGTGGAAGCCGTCCATCGTCGGCGAGACGTTCAGGTACTCCTTGTCCCGGGCCTTCCTCAGTCCGCGCTCGTCCGCCTCGGGGTCGGCGCGATGCGCAAAGTACCGCACCAGCCCGCGGAAGTCCTCAGCCTGGCGCCCATCAGCCCACGCGAGTAGCTGGTCTTCCCACGTGGGCACGCGCGAACGACCGGTCGCCACGTCGTCACCGCCGATCGTGTCCGGGTCCGCGGCCCCGCCCGAGGCGGCTCCGGTGTTCGTGCCACCCGTGGCGTCCGTGCCCTGGACGTGCCGATTCTCGTCGCGGCTCTCGCCGCCGTCGCGATTCTCGTCGCGATTCTCGTCGTGCCTCTCGGCGTGGCCGTCGTCGTGCCCGCTGTCGCGGTCACCGCCGTCGCCACCGTCGCGCTCGTCGTCGAACGGCTCATCGATGGTGGGAGCGGCCAGTGCGTCCCTGCGTGCCTGGCTGGTGGGCGCGACGTCCACCATCGCGCGGAGGTGTTCCGCCCCGATCCTGCCGTCCAGCGCAGCCTCGCATGCTGCGGGCAGCACGTCGCGCAGCACCGTCGCCGTGCGCACCTCACGCCGCGCAGTCGCCCTGCCGACCTGCTCGGTCGCCGCCAGCCAGGTCGCGAACGTGCGCGCACCGGTCAGGGCCCACAGCCCGGCGTCGTCGATCAGGGGCAGGAACGTCGTCCGCAGCACATCCAGCCGGTGGCTGACCGTCCGCAGGCGCACTGAGGCGTTCACCAGCGTCGCCACGGCATCGGGACCACCGCGAGCAGGATCGGCCTCCAGGGCTTCGGGACCCACGACCGCGATCAGCTCGGTGGCCAGGGACTCCAGGTCGGCGAGCAGCCCTTCGACGGGACGGCCACCGCCAGCCGCCGTGCGCCAGCTCGTCGGCATTCGTACTCACCCCCGCCCTCGTGCCTCCCGACCGGAACCGACGCACTCCGCGCCGCCACGACCGACGCTAGCGAACATTCGTTCGACATGCCATTTGATGTCAGAATCTGTTCATAACCTATCTATCCACAGGCGTCCCGTCGGCGTCTCTCCCGCAAGAGGGCGCCCGCAGGGGCGCCCGTGTCGACGGTGACGGTCTCCGCGTCGGCCGTGCGGGACTGGAGGGGACTACTCGGCGAGCAGGTCGATCTCGCGGTCGGCGGCGGCGGCGGTCGTGATCTCCCCAAGAGTTGTGGCATCGATGACGATCGCGGCCAGCTCTCCCGCGGGATCCGACTCCGCGGCTTCGTCGAGGACGGGCATCCGCAGGGAGCCGTCTGCCGAGACGACGCCGATCAGTGCCGAGTCGAGAGCGACGGTCCAGCCGCCGTCCACGCCCGGTCGCAGGAACACGAGGCAGCTCTCGCCCTCACCGAGTCGCAGGAGGCCGGCGGCGACCGCCCCGGCCGACTCGTCCCCGTCGACACGGATCGAGACGGTGGTCGTGTCGTCGACCGAGACACCGGCACGGAGGTCCAGGACGTGATCGATGTCGAACACGAGGTCGAGTGTTCGGGTGTCGGCCTCGCCGTCCCAGGCGACGGGGACGCCGGCGTCGGAGCCTTCGGGCCACACCTCCGCGGTCCCCGGCTCCCTGTGGACGAATCGGCCGGAGACGACGGCGTGCGACAGGGTGATGCCGGCATCCGAGCCGGCGAGATAGCGGGTCGACGGCATCGCGGAGGTCAGTGACTCCGGGAAGGGGTGGTAGACGTCGGTGGAATCCGCCGCGCGCTCCGCGAGGATCGAGCCCCACGCACCCGCGTCCGGCGGGTGCGGCGCCGAGCTGGCGGGGAGCATCGCGGCAACGAGGAGAACCAGTGCCGACGAGAATGCGGTACGTCTCATGATCACTCCTGGAAGCGCGGCGTCGCGCGGTCTGCTGTCCGAAGCAGCCGAAGCAGCCGAAGCAGCCGAAGCAGCCGAAGCAGCCGAAGCAGCCGAAGCAGCCGAAGTCGCGTCGCTGAAGAGGGGGTGGCGCCACGAGTGGCGGCCACGGGACCGTGCCACTGCACTTGTGTGGACAGTTCGGCGAAACTTGCGGTGTCGATGGCGTTCCCGCTGTCCACCGACTTGGTCTGCCTCGCCGGGCCGACTCGATGACCAGTCCGGGCGCGGGACTAGGAGCCGGAGCCCGCGGACGGCGACGGCGGCGGTGCGAGCCGCGCGAGCCCGTCGAGCAGGTGCTGCGCGATCTCGAGGTCGTCGCGCAGGTCGCGGTCCGCGTCGTCGTCCGGGAGGGCGTCGGCCAGGGCCAGCGCGTCGCGCAGCGGGCCCGCCGGCAGGTCGAGGCCTCGCCGGCGCAGCAGCCGTACCGCCCCGACGAGCTCGCAGGCCAGCAGCGTGCGGTAGGCCGCGACGGCCCGCTCGGCCTGGACGACGGCCTGGGGCGCGAAGCTGGCGTCCTCCTCCGTGCCCCGGGAGAGCACCGCGGACCCGAGAGACGCGGGCTGGGCGGACGCCCGCAGCTCGGCGAGCGCGCCGGCGGCCACGAACTCGACCGCCATCAGCCCGGACGCGCCCTCCGGACCGGTCGCGAGGAAGGGTCGGAGCCCGGTGAGGCCGGGTTCGTTGAACATCCCGATCCGGGCCGTCACGAGGGGGCCGCTCTGGGCGACCGCCAGGTTGCACGCGTCGAGCGCGAGCCCGAGCGCCACCTGGTGGAAGCCGCCGTGGTGGACCACCTCCGCACCGGAGAGGTCGAACAGCGGGTTCTCCTGCGCGGCGCCCATCAGGCGGCCGGCCTGTCCCGTCAGCACGTCGAGCGCGTGCGTGACGGCTCCCTGACCGACAGGGAACGTCCGCAGGCCGAAGGAGTCCTGGATCCTCGCCGGGTGCCACGCCGGGTGCCACTCCGGGCACACCTCGGCACGCTCCGGCGCACTCGGCTCCGGCCCCTCCGGCCCTTCCGGCTCCGGCGTCCCCGGCTCCGGAGCCCCCAGCAGCCGCCGCACACGCTCCGCCACGACGCCGACCCCGGGTGAGGCAGCGGCCCGCACGGCCGCGGGCGAGAGGGGCGACGGGTTCCCGTCGAGCCCTCGGAGGCCGAGCGCGTACACGACGGCGGCGGCGCGGTCGAGCCGGTCGAGCTCGTCGGCCGCGAGGCAGGCACGGCCGATGGTGAGCGCGCTCGAGCTGATGAACGGTAGCGCGCTGTCCGTGCCCCACGGTGCCGTCGGCGCGAGCGGCCGGGTGGCGGGGCGCTCACCCATGAGCGTCAGGGCGGTGCCGGCGAGGGCACTCAGGTCGCCGGTCCCGACGGAGGCGTACGTGCGGACGGCGGGCAGGGCGTCGTCGTTCAGCATGCGTTCGACCGCGCGCAGCACCACGGGGTCCACTCCCGACCCGGCCGCGCAGAGCTGGTTGAGCCGTACCGCGAGCATCGCGCGCACCGCACGGGCGGGCATCGGGGGCCCGGCGTCCGTGGCATGGCTGCGCAGGAGCCGGAGGCCGTGCTCGTCGTCGCCGACGACGGCGCCCTTGTTCGCCCCCACGCCCGTCGTCCGGCCGTAGGTGGGCACGTCCGCGCTCAGCCGCCCTGCCAGGGTGTGCGCCCGGGCCACCTTGCCGACGGCGTCGTCAGGTACGTGTGCGGTCGCACCGGCGGCGACGGCGGCCACGTCCGCCGGCCTCGCGGTGCCGTCGAGCTCGATCATCCGGCCATTCTCGTCGCTCTCGTGTTCCGGCGCGCCTCCCGCACGGAAGCAGGAGCCGCGGGTGAAACTAGCGCGAAAGCATTGACGCACCCCTTTGACCTGCGCAAGGAATAGCGGGCACCTGTACGTGAACGTTCCGTCGCTGCCCACCAAGGGAGCCGTAGATGTCACACCGGTCCAGAATGCCCCTGTTCGCCACAGCGGCTGTCACAGCCTTGGCCGCGGCGTTCGCGCCCGCGGCCGTCGCTGTCCCACCACCGGCTCCGCCAGGGGCGGACAAGTCCGGCCCGCGGGAGCTCGTCGCGGAGGGCCTCACGCCGGCCGAGACCGTCCCGCAGCCGGGTGTCGAGCGCGCGCCGGCCATGCAGAAGCTGGACCTCGGCCGCGGCAGGGCGGAACGCACCTACCTGATCCGGCTGGCCGACGACGCCGTGCCGACCTATCGCGGCGGCGTCGCGGGCCTGGACGCCACCGCCGCCCGGCAGGGCAGGACGCTGGACCCGTCGAGCCCCCGGGTGCGCGAGTACACCGAGTTCCTCGAGGCGGAGCAGGACGACTTCGTCACCCGCATGGAGCGCACGGTCGGCCACGACGTCGACGTGCCGTTCACCTATCGGTTCGCCGTCAACGGCGTCTCCGCCGTCCTGACCCCGGCCGAGGCGGCCGAGATCGCCAAGGACCCCGCCGTCGAGCACATCGCCCTCGACGAGGAGCGTGAGCTGCACACCGACGCCGGCCCGGTCTGGAGCAACGCCGACGCGTTGTGGGACGCCGTCGACGAGCTGGGCCTGCCGGAGGACTACCAGGGCGAGGGCGTCGTCATCGGCACCATCGACACCGGCATCCACCCAGGCAGCCCCTCGTTCGCCGAGACCGGTGACGACGGCTACACGCACACCAACCCGCTGGGCGCCGGGAACTACCTGGGCGTGTGCGACCCGTCGAACACCGACCAGTACGACCCGGACTTCCCGTGCAACGGCAAGCTGATCGGCGCCTACGGGTTCCTGTCCGACGCGGACCGGAGCGCGCTGGACGAGGACGGTCACGGCTCCCACACTGCCTCGACGTCGGGCGGCAACGTGGTCGACGACGTGACGCCGACCGCTCCCGAGGGCACCGACCCGCCGACGTTCGACGTCTCCGGCGTTGCGCCGCACGCGAACGTCATCAGCTACCGCGGCTGCTGCACCGCCGCCGGCCTGACGGCCTCGATCGACCAGGCCATCGCCGACGGCGTCGACGTCATCAACTACTCGATCGGCTCGTCCTCGCCGTCGGACCTGTGGAACGACTTCGACGCGCTCGGTTTCCTCAACGCCCGGGCCGCGGGCATCTTCGTGGCGACCTCCAACGGCAACGACGGCCCCGGGATCGCGACGACCGGCTCCCCGGCCGACGCCCCGTGGCTCACGTCTGTCGGTGCCTCCACGCACAACCGCCACGCGTTCAACACGCTCGCCGGCCTGACCGGCAGCGCGGGTGAGCTGCCGGACCTCACCGGCAAGTCCCTGACCGGGCCGCTGCCCGCCACCGAGATCGTCTACGCGGGTGCGTTCGGCGACCCGGAGTGCACCACGACCACGGGGCACGAGACCGACTACACCGGCCGGATCGTGATCTGCGACCGCGGCACCAACGGCCGGGTCGAGAAGTCGGAGAACGTCGCGGCGCAGGGCGCCGTCGGCTACGTGCTCGCGAACGACGAGCCCAACGGCGACTCCGTGCTCGGCGACGCGTACGCCGTCCCGGGCGTGTTCCTCGGGTACGACGACGCCACGACCCTGAAGACCTGGCTGGAAGAGGGCACCGGCCACACCGCCGCCGTCACGGGCACCACGTTCACCGTGGACGACTCCCTGGGCGACGTCATGGCCAGCTTCTCCTCGCGCGGCCCCAACCGCGCGGTCGACACGATCGTGCCGTCCATCACCGCGCCCGGCGTCGACATCCTCGCCGCCCTGGGTGCGGCCGGCGGCGCGTACGACCACGTGGAGTACGGCATCATCTCGGGCACGTCGATGTCCAGCCCGCACGTGGCGGGTGCCGGCGCGCTGCTGACGCAGGCCCGACCGGACTGGACCCCGGCCGAGCAGCAGTCCGCGCTCATGACGACGGCGCGCACCAGCGTGCTGAACCACGACGGGACGTCGGCCACACCGTACGCGCAGGGCAGCGGCCACATGGACGTCGGAGCCGCCGCGACGGCGGGCCTGCTGTTCGACGAGACCCCGGCGAACTACCTGGCCGCCGACCCGGAGGCGGGCGGCGACCCCAAGTCGCTCAACCTGCCGTCCTTCGCCGACAGCCAGTGCCTGGCCACCTGCTCCTGGGAGCGGACGGCGGTCGCCCCGCCGTCGGCGCCCGAGGGCGTGACGTGGGCGGCGTCGGCGGTCGCCGACGACGGGCTGGCGCTGGACGTCGCGCTGTCCGCGGACACGGTCTCGCCGGGTGACGAGCTCGGCATCTCCGTCACCGCGGACGTGGCCGGTGCTCCCGAGGGCGAGACGCGGTTCGGCCGGATCACGCTCACCCCGAGCGACGCGGACGTCCCGGCAGTGACCCTGCCGGTCGCCGTCGTCCCCGCCGCCGCGGTGCTGCCCGGCGAGATCGGGATCACCACGCGCCGCGACACCGGCTCCCAGGCGGTGACCGACATCCGGTCGGTCGCCGTGTCCGACCTCACCGGCTCCGTGCACGGCCTGGTCGCCGCCGACCTGCACGAGGGCTCCCTCGCCGAGGACCCGACGAACGGCTCGCCGTACGACGACCTGAGCCAGGTCGAGGTCACCACGCTGGAGGTGCCCGGCGACGCCGAGCGGCTCGTCACGGAGATCACGCAGGCCACGGCGCCGGACCTCGACCTGTTCGTGGGCACCGGCGGCACGCCGAGCGCCGAGACCCAGGTGTGCGCCTCGACGACGGGGTCCGCGGCCGAGGCCTGCGACGTCCCCGACCCGGACGCCGGGACCTGGTGGGTCCTGGTCCAGAACTGGGGCGGCAGCGACAGCCAGCCGGACACGCACACGCTCGCCACGGCAGTGGTCCCGTCCGCGGCCGTCGGCAACGCGGGCGTCGTCGGTCCCGACGGTGAGGTGCCGGTGGGCGAGCCGTACGACGTGCGCGTGCACTGGGACCTGCCCGAGGCGAGCGAGGGTGACCTGTTCTTCGGCACCGTCGTGCTCGGCAGCTCGCCGGAGACGCCGGACGACATCGGCGAGGTCCCGGTCAGGCTGTCCCGCGTGGCCGACGACGTGACCAAGACCGCGTCGACGGACTCCGCCGCCATCGGCGAGACGATCGGGTACGACCTCACCGTCGAGCCCAACGTGACGCCGGAGGACCTCACCTACACCGTCACCGACACCGTTCCCGACGGGCTGAGCATCGACCCGGGGTCGGTGACCGGCGGCGGCGTCGTCGACGGGCAGACCATCACGTGGGAGGTCGACATGCCCACCGCGGTGGGCGTCGCGGGCACCTACGAGGCGTCCACGCCCGAGACGAGCGCCCAGTGCGCGGCGTGGGCCGGGTTCCTCGACCTCGGCTCGGTGGGCATCGGGTTCAGCTCGCTCGACGGCGACAGCGCGGCGGTGAACGCGTTCTCGAACATCGGCCCGTTCCCGCACTACTCCGACCAGTCTCCGAACCTCGTCGTCACCGACGACGGCCTGATCACCGTCGCCGGCGGGTACGGCGGCAGCCCCTGGGAGCCCCAGGCGGTCCCGGCCGCGGCCGCGCCGAACGGCGTGATCGCACCGCTGTGGTCCGACCTGGAGCTGTCGCTGGCGAACGACCGCGGCGTGCGGCTGGCCACCTCGGGCGGCGAGGTCGCCGTGGTGCAGTGGGACGACCCGCTGCCGTACGGTGCCGACCCGGCCGACCTGTCCAACTCCGTCGGGAAGTTCCAGGCCTGGATCTACAGCTCGGTGGCGGACGACCGGCCCGAGATCACGTTCGAGTACGGCGAGCTCGGCACGCTGCCGGGACTGGCGACGGTCGGCGTCGAGAACCTCGCGGGCACGCTCGGCACCGCCGTCGTGAACGCGGGTGACCCGTCGGCGGCCCTCACCGAGGGCGGCAGCGTCTGCCTCGACCACGTGGGGCCGAGCGTCGAGCCGGTCACGCTGTCGTACGAGGTGACGGTCGACCCGGACGCGATCACGGGCACATACACCAACACCGCCGAGCACGTCACGTCCGACCCGTTCGACGCCTCGGCGGTGGCGTCCGCCGACGTCGCCGTGACGGGCCTGGCGCCCTGCGACGAGGTGATCACCGGCCGGCACCGGGGCGGGGTCTCGGTCACCGAAGGCACCACCTGCATCACGGACGCCACGGTGGTGGGCCGGGTCACCGTGTCCGACGGCGCGGGGCTGCGGGTCACCGACTCCCGGATCCTCGCGCTGGTGCGCGCCACCAGAGCATCCGAGCTCCAGGTGTGCGACGCGCGCATGACGGGCGCGCTGACCGTCGTCCGCAGCGCGGGAGTCACGATCGGCGACCCGGCGGCCGACTGCGCCGGCAACCGGGTGATCGGACCGGTCACCGTGTCCCGGTCGGAGGGCCCGGTGATCGGGGACAACGAGATCACCGGAACGCTGGTCTGCGTCCGCAACGACCCGCCGCCGACGAACAACGGTGCGCCCAACACGGTGCGGGGCAAGCATCTGGGCCAGTGCCGGGACCTGTGAGGACGGGCCGCTGACCTGGAGGCGCCGGCGGCGCCGCTCCCGAGGGGGCGGCGCCGCTGGCGTCCTCGGGGGCGCGCGCTCCCGTGCCGCGGTGCCGGCCGGTCGATCACGTCGTGCCCGCGCCCCGGTCGGCCTTGCCGTCGGCGGGTGGGCCTGGGCTACCGTCGGTCCATGTCGACATCGGACCGGAAGCTCTCCCCGGAGCGGCTCACCCGCAACTGGAACGAGCTGCTCCAGGAGCTGCGCGTGATGCAGACCGGCGTCCAGATCCTCACCGGGTTCCTGCTCACGGTGCCGTTCTCGGCACGGTTCGACGACCTCGAGGACCACCAGCGGATGCTCTACCTCGGGGTGCTGGTCGCCGCGGTGCTGACCACGTGCGTGATCGTCGCACCAGTGGCGTTCCACCGGATCCTGTTCCGCCAGAGCAGGCGGGAGTGGCTGGTGCGGACGGCCGATCTCTGCGCGCGCCTGGGACTCGCGGGCCTCGGCATCGTGTCGGCGGCGGTGATGCTGCTCGTGTTCGACATCGTGGTCGGACCCGTGCCGGCCGCGGTCGCCGCCGTCAGCGTGGGGCTGGTGTTCGGGGGGCTCTGGTTCGGCGTCCCGCGGCTCGCCCGGCGGTAGCGGGCCCGTCGGCCGGGAGTGCCGCCCGCCGGCAGGGGCGCCGGCCGCGAGGCGCAGCGGCCGGCAGGATCACCAGTCGCCGTCGTCACCCGGGCCGAGCCAGGCGCTGAACCGGGCGAGCCGTTCGTTGCTGCGGCGGTGGGCGCGCACGAGCAGGCTGGTCACCTCGCGCGTCGTGGGGTGGTGGCGGGTCTGCTGCGCCGCCGTCCGGCGCGCGGTCATGAGGCTGTCGAAGGACTTGTCGTGCATGCCCTGCCAGAAGTACGCGCGTGCGAGGTCCAGGTTGTGGTGCGCGACCCGGGTGGGCAGCCGGGTGACCAGGTGGGCGGGCAGGCGGGTCCGGTCGGCGATCGTGAGGGCCCGCGGCCCGTCCCCGGACTCGACGGCGCACGCGACCCGGTAGATCGCGACGTTCGACGGCCCGAACGCCAGGTGCGCCCAGTCGTTGTCGGTGTCGGTGTCCAGGTGGGTCGCGATGCGGTGCGCCTCCTCGACGTGGTCCATCGCCCCGTCCAGGTCGCCGGCGCGGCCGGCGATGAGCGAGGACCGCAGGTGCAGCGCTCCCACCGTCAGGAGCGCGGCGTCGTCCCGCCCGCCGGGGTCGACCCGGGTGCGGACGGTGTCCAGGAGCCGGCCCGCGCCGTCGTAGAGGCCGTCGCGCATGAGCGAGGTGGTGCGCATCCAGGCGGCGAAGCCGGCGGCGGCGGGGTCGTCGGTGAGGGCGGCGATCCACTGGATGCGGTCCTCGACGCTCGCCGCGAGGTCCTCGTAGCCGGTCTGGTGGGCGACGGTGTGCGCGGCGTGCGTGTAGGAGAGCAGCGCGTGGGCGATCACGGCGCGGTCCTGCTCGTCGTCGCAGGTGTGCACCATCCCGAACGCCTCGGTGAGCAGGGGCGGGAGGATCTCGGCGAGCTGGGAGTTGCGGCCGTGCTGCAGCTGCTCGGCGACGTGCTGCGCGTCGCGCGCGAGCTCGCCCACGGCACGCGGCGGTGCGTCCAGGTCCGACGGCGGGAGGTCCCAGCGGTTCAGGGCCCGCCGCAGGTCCGGGATCAGCTTGTGGATGTGGTCCGGCGACGCGCCCTCCCGGTCGTACGGCTGCCCGGTGAGCGTGCTCCCGTCGACGCGCAGCACCCGCCCCACCATCGCGGCCACCGGCTGGGACACGTCCCGGTCGCCCTGCTCGATCTTGCGCAGCAGCGACAGGCTGATCTTCGCCTCCTGCGCGAGCGAGACCTGCGTGACGCCGCGTGCCTGCCGGAGCTGTTTGATCCGCTTGCCGATCAGCTCGTCGTCCATCGGTATCCCAAACGTCGGCGGGAAGGGAATTCACACCATACGCCCGGGGACGTCCTCACTTGCAACTCTAGGGGTGGCTGCCACACAAGTGTGGCACTTCTGCCGGTTTCGGTACCTCAAGGTGGAAGACGACGGCAAGAAGACCGTCGCTCGCAAGTCACTGCACCCCGAAGCGACTGGAGCACGACATGACGAAGGGCTTCAAGGCCGAGGACGACGCCGTCGCCGCCGACCGGTGGACCCGGCTGGTGATGAGCGTCGCGACGTTCGTGAACGGATGGCTGCTGCGCGACGGCGTCGTCGCCCTGCGCGTCACGCTGACCGATGCCGGCTCGACCCTCGCCTCCTGCCAGGTCTGGGCGGCGACCCCGGCCACGGCATGGGCGCCGCGCGGGGACATCGTCGTCGAGGGGTTCACGCTGGCCGACCTCGAACGCGCCGTCTCGGACGCCGGGTTCACCTTCCCCCGGAACAAGGAGTCCCGCCCGAGGTGGCGTGTGGACCGCAACCGGGGCACCACCTACACGCTGGACATCGTGCGCCCGGGCGCGTGAACCGCCGCTCCGTCGACCGGTACCGGCCACGCCGTCGTGCGGTGGTCAGCCGTATCAGGCCCCGCCCGGCACCGTCGTCGTGCCCAGGCTCCAGCGGATGGCGCCGACGGCGATCCGCCCGGCCAGCCGGGCCGGGCCCCCGTCGGGCCGGCGCTGCAGGCCGAGCTGCGCGCGGGCCCAGGCGGGCAGGGTGGTGACCGCGCCGGCGGCGAGCAGCGCGTACGGCAGGCGGACCGGGCCGGGCAGCGGCGGCTCGTGGAGCAGGAACCGCACGGTGTCGAGCGCCTCGGGCGTGGGGCGCAGCTCCGGGCGGTACGCGTCGAGGCAGGTGCGCAGCTCTGCGACGGTCCGCGGTACGTCGTGCGCCCCGACGGCCTCCGCCACCCGGCCGAGCTGCGCCACGTACTCGTCGGCCTCCGCGGTGCTGAGGCGCCGGGCGCCGAAGTGCTGGTGGGCCGTGAGGAACGAGTCCGCCTCGGCGGCGTGGACCCAGGTGAGCAGGTGCGGGTCGCTCGCGCGGTAGGGGGTGCCGTCGGCCGTCTTGCCGCGGATGCGGTCGTGGACCGAGCGGACGCGATCGACCGCGTCCTGTGCCTCCTCGGCGGTGCCGAAGATCGTGGAGGCGAGGAAGGTGGAGGTGCGCGCGAGGCGTCCCCACGGGTCGCTGCGGTAGCCCGAGTGCCCGGCAACGCCCGCCATGGCCAGCGGGTGCAGCGACTGCAGCAGCAGGGCGCGCAGCCCGCCGGCGAACGTCGCGGCGTCGGCGTGGACGACCCGCGCTGCGCTGCCGCCCGGGAACCAGCGCGGCCCGGGCGTGAGGTGGATGCGGTCGCGGGTGGCGTAGCCGTCCTGCCCGGCCACACGCAGGAAGATCGTCTCGCCCACCCGCGTGCGGAGGCGCTCGATCGGGTTCGTCATGGCGGGCATGGGGCCATTGTCGCGCTGTACAGCTTGGCCGGCCGTACTCGACCTTCTCGGGCGGGGCGTCGCGTGGTGACGACCCCCTTCGGCCTCGGCGATGCCCCGCACCGCCCCTCTACGCGAGCACGGCCCCCTTCGAGGCCGACTGGACCAGCTTGGAGTACTTGGCGAGCACCCCGCGCGTGTAGCCGTGGGGGAGCGGGGCCCAGCCCTCCGCGCGGGCCGCCAGCTCGTCCGGCTCCACGAGGAGGTCGAGCGTCTCGGCGGCCATGTCGAGCCGGATGCGGTCGCCGTCGCGCACGAAGGCGACCGGGCCCGCGTCGACGGCCTCCGGCGCGATGTGCCCCACGCACAGCCCGGTGGTGCCGCCGGAGAACCGGCCGTCCGTGATGAGCAGGACGTCCTTGCCGAGGCCCGCGCCCTTGATGGCGCCGGTGATGGCGAGCATCTCGCGCATGCCGGGGCCGCCCTGGGGGCCCTCGTAGCGGATGACGACGACGTCGCCCGCCTGGATCGTCCCGTCCTCCAGGGCGTCCAGCGCGCTTCGCTCCCGCTCGAAGACGCGTGCGGTGCCCTCGAACACGTCGGAGTCGAAGCCGGCCGACTTCACGACGGCGCCCTCGGGCGCGAGCGACCCGTGCAGGATGGTGATGCCGCCGGTCCGGTGGATCGGGTCGTCCATGGCGCGCAGGATCTTGCCGTCCGGGTCGGGCGGGGCGATCTCGGCGAGGTTCTCGGCCATGGTGCGTCCCGTCACCGTCAGTGCGTCCCCGTGCAGCAGCCCGGCGTCCAGCAGCGCCTTCATCACCACCGGGACGCCGCCGATCCGGTCGACGTCGTTCATCACGTAGCTGCCGAAGGGCTTGAGGTCGCCCAGGTGCGGTACGCGGCGAGCGACGCGGGAGAAGTCGTCGAGGGTCAGGTCGACCTCGGCCTCGTAGGCGATGGCCAGCAGGTGCAGCACGGCGTTCGTGGACCCGCCGAACGCCATGACCACGGCGATCGCGTTCTCGAACGCTTCCTTGGTCAGGATGTCGCGTGCGGTGATGCCGTGGCGCAGCAGGTTCACGACGGCCTCGCCCGAGCGGTGCGCCCACGTGTCGCGCCGGCGGTCGGCCGACGGCGGCGCCGCAGACCCGGGCAGCGACATGCCGAGGGCCTCGGCCGCGGACGCCATCGTGTTCGCGGTGTACATGCCGCCGCAGGCACCCTCACCCGGGCAGATCGCCCGCTCGATCCGGTCGACGTCGCCCTGGCTCATCAGCCCCCGCGAGCACGCCCCGACCGCCTCGAAGGCATCGATGATCGTGACCTGCTTCTCCGTGCCGTCCTCGAGCTTGACCCAGCCGGGCATGATCGAGCCGGCGTAGAGGAACACGCTCGACAGGTCCAGGCGCGCGGCCGCCATCAGCATCCCGGGCAGCGACTTGTCGCACCCGGCCAGCAGCACCGAGCCGTCCAGGCGTTCGGCCTGCATGACCGTCTCGACCGAGTCGGCGATGACGTCGCGGGACACGAGCGAGAAGTGCATGCCCTCGTGGCCCATGGAGATGCCGTCGGAGACGGAGATGGTGCCGAACTCCAGGGGATAGCCGCCCGCGGCGTGCACGCCCGTCTTGGTCGCGCTCGCCAGCCTGTCGAGCGAGAGGTTGCAGGGCGTGATCTCGTTCCAGGAGCTCGCCACGCCGATCTGCGGCTTGGCGAAGTCCTCGTCACCCATCCCGACGGCGCGCAGCATCCCCCGGGACGCGGTGGCCTCCAGGCCATCGGTCACCTGGCGGGAGCGGGGCTTGACGTCGACCGGGTTCTCGTCGCTGATCATGAAATCCTCCTCGGGCCGCCACGACCGTATACCCCGACGGAGCCGTCTGCGACGCGTCGCCGTCGCCCCTGGGGATAACCTGCCGGCGCCGGAGCGAGCGGCCGCCGCGCCGAGGGTACGACACGGCCTACCTGACATCGAGATCTCCGGCAACGCGGTTCGGGCTCCACCGAACTCTTTTCGCGTCGGCGAAACCACGTTCCCGCATTCCTCCGCGCTCGTAACGTCGTTTCCGTGATCCGGACAGGACACCGGGCAGTGAATGCCCGTCTTGAAAGCACTGAGAACGAGGAGGAATGACATGCACGCAGCAACGACCACCCGCTCCCGCGCGACCGTGGTGCTCGCGGCAGTCGCCATGGTGGTCGCACTGTTCGTGACCGCCCCGACCGCCGACGCGGCCGCGCCGCAGGACCGTGACCTCACGACGGCTGCCGGGGCCGACGTGGGTGCCGCGGCCGGCAACCCCACGATCACGCCGATCTACTCGGGCGAGTACGTCCTGCGAGACCGTTCGTACAGCAACGCGTACGCCCTGGTGACCGGCGACTGGTGCCTGGTGGACGAGTTCTGCCTCTTCCAGCGCCAGCCGAACGGTCTCTACTCGGTGTGGAGCCTCAAGAACTGCAACCAGCGCTCGCTGTCGGACTTCCTCGACACGTCCCGCACCGCGTACAACCATCAGACCCGGATTCCGGCGACGGCGCGGCTCAAGAACGTGAACGGGACCACCTACAAGACGTGGGCGCCCGGTGAGACGTCCACCGCGAACTGGTACGACGGCTGGTACCTCGACATCTGCTGATCCCTGGTCGGCTCCGGGGCCGGCACCCGGTACGTCGGCCGAGACAGGCGTGGCCGCCACGAGATGCCGGACCGGTGACGCGTCGGACCCACGACGCCACACGGTCCGGGCGAGCGCACGACGCCGGGCTCGCTCCCCTCATGGCGGCCATGCCGCACGCGGTCGCCGCGCGCCCGGTGGCCGCAGCCGGTGGCCGAGCCCCGTGGCCGCGGGCTGTCGGGGGCGAGGGGTGCCAGGCTGGAGGCATGACGAACCGTCTCGCGACCGCGACGAGCCCCTACCTCCAGCAGCATGCCGACAACCCCGTCGACTGGCGGGAGTGGGGAGACGACGCGTTCGCCGAGGCCCGGCGGCGCGACGTGCCCGTGCTGCTGTCCGTCGGGTACGCCGCGTGCCACTGGTGCCACGTCATGGCGCACGAGTCGTTCGAGGACGACGACGTCGCCGCGGCCGTCAACGGCCGCTTCGTCGCGATCAAGGTCGACCGCGAGGAGCGTCCCGACGTCGACGCCGTCTACATGACCGCGACGACCGCGCTCACCGGGCAGGGCGGCTGGCCCATGACCTGCTTCCTCACCCCGGACGGCGAGCCGTTCTACTGCGGTACCTACTACCCGCGCGAGCACTTCCTCGTGCTGCTCGACGCGGTCACCGAGGCGTGGACCCAGCGACGTGACGCCGTCGTGGAGCAGGGGACGGCGATCACCGACGCCGTCGCCCACAGCACCGCACCGCAGCCGCCGGAAGCGTTCGACGACGCCGCGCTCGGCCACGCCGCACGGCTCGTGGCACGGGACGCCGACCCGGCCCGGGGCGGATTCGGCGGCGCACCGAAGTTTCCACCGTCGATGACGCTCGAGCACCTGCTGCGCCACCACGCCCGCACCGGCGACCCCGAGTCGCTCCGCGTCGTCGGGCGCACCTGCGAGGCCATGGCTCGCGGCGGCCTCTACGACCAGCTCGCGGGCGGGTTCGCGCGCTACACCGTCGACGCCGCGTGGGTCGTGCCGCACTTCGAGAAGATGCTCTACGACAACGCCCAGCTCCTGCGCGTCTACCTGCACCTGCACCGCATGACCGGCTCGGCGCTCGCGGAGCGCGTCGCCCGCGAGACCGCCGGCTTCCTCCTGGCGGACCTGCGTACGCCCGAGGGCGGCTTCGCCTCCGCGCTCGACGCGGACACCGACGGTGTGGAGGGGCTCACCTACGTCTGGACCGCGGAGCAGCTCGCGGACGTCCTCGGGGCCGACGACGGCGCGCGGGCCGCGCAGGTCCTGTCCGTGACGCCGGAGGGCACCTTCGAGCACGGCACCTCGACGCTCCAGCTCCACGGCGACCCGGACCCGGACTGGTGGCCCGGGGTGCGGGCGCGGCTCGCCGGGGCGCGCTCCGCACGGCCTCAGCCCGCCCGCGACGACAAGGTGGTCACCGCGTGGAACGGCCTGGCGATCGCCGCCCTCGCGGAGGCGGGCGCTCTGCTCGGCGTGGCCGCCTACCTCGACGGCGCCCGGGAGTGCGCCGACCTCGTCCTGCGCCTCCACCTGGTCGACGGGAGGCTGCGGCGGGCGTCGCGGGAGGGCGTCGTCGGCACCGCCGCCGGCGTCGCGGCCGACCACGGCGACCTCGCCGAGGGGCTCCTCGCGCTGCACCAGGCGACGGGCGAGGCGCGATGGCTCGACGCCGCGGGCGACCTGCTCGACGTCGCGCTGGCCCGGTTCGGCGACGGTGACGGCGGCTTCTTCGACGTGCCCGACGACGCCGAGCGCCTGGTGAGCAGGCCGAAGGACTCCACCGACGGGCCAGAGCCCGCGGGCCAGTCGTCGCTGGCCGGTGCACTGGGCACCTACGCGGCGCTGACCGGCTCGGCCCGGCACCGCGAGGCCGCCGAGACGGCCGTCGCCGCGGCGGGCGTCCCCGCCCGGCAGGCGCCACGGTTCGCGGGCTGGACGCTCGCCGTCGCGGAGGCGCTGGCCGCCGGACCGCTGCAGGTCGCCGTCGTCGGGCACGACGACGCGGCGCGCGCCGCCCTGGAGCGCGTGGCACGAGGCGCGACGTCGCCCGGGCTGGTCGTGGCCGTCGGCGAGCCGGACACCCCGGGCCTGCCCCTGCTCGCCGACCGGCCCCTCGTCGACGGGCGGGCGGCTGCCTACGTGTGCCGGGGCTTCGTGTGCGACCGGCCGGTGACGACCCCCGGGGACCTCGCCGTGGCGCTCGGGGCGTGACCGGCCGCGGACGTGCCCGGGGGAGGTCTCGTCGTGTCCGGGGTCGTGCCGCGCCCGGCGGCCAGGTCGTGCCGCGGGGACGGGGACCGTGGTCAGGGTCCCGCCGCCGCAGGGCGGTCACGCCCGGGGACGGGCGGTGGAGTCCCGGGCGACCAGCCGATGGCCGGTCGCCCGGCGGCGCGGGCGCGCCGCGGGGGCGCGGAGCGCGAGCTCGAAGGCGGCCGCCCCCATCTCGCTCATCGGCAGGTGCGCCGTGGTGAGCGAGGGGGCGAGGTCCTGCGCGACCTGGATGTCGTCGAACCCGGTGACCGAGACCTCCTCGGGCACCGCGATGCCGCGCTCGCGCAGGACCGACAGCACGCCCGTCGCCATGGCGTCGTTGAGCGCGAGGATCGCGGTGGGCCGCGGGTGTCCGTCGAGGATCCGCCGCGTGGCCTCGCGGCCGCCGTCCCGGGTGAACGCCGTGTGCACCACCGGCACCTGCCGGAACGCGAGCCCGTGCGCGGCGACGGCGTCGCGGATCCCGGCGAGACGGTCGGCGACGGTGTTGAGGTGGCCGGGGCCGGCGGCGATCGCCAGTCTGCGGTGCCCGAGCCCGAGGAGGTGGTGCGCCACGTCGGCGGCCGCCGCACGGTTGTCGGGCAGGACGGCGTCGCAGCGCACGTGGTGGCGCCCGATCACCACGGCGCGGCCGCCCGACTCCTGGAAGGCGTGGAGCTCCTGCGCGACCTCTGCCTCCATCGCGGGATCGACGTAGCCGGAGCCGGCGACCACGATGGCACCGACCCGGTGCGCCCGCATGAGACGGATCTGCGCGGCCGCCGCGGTCGCGTCGCGCTCGGTGTGGCTGAGCTGCACGCTCCAGCCGTGCTCGACGGCGACGCCGACGACGCCGCTGGCGATCTCGGAGAAGTACGGGTCGCCGATCTCGTACACCAGCAGGCCCGCGACCGACGTCCTCCCTCCCGCCAGGGTGCGGGCGTGCGGGTTGGCGACGTACCCGAGCAGGTCCGCGACCTCGCGCACGTGCGCGGCGACGGCGTCAGACACGCCAGGGCCCCCGGCCAGCGCCCGGGACGCGGTCGCGAGAGACACCCCGGCTCGGGCCGCGACGTCGACGAGCCGGGGCTGGGGCGGCCGGGCTCCGTCGTCGTGCCGGCGCCTCCGCGTGCCGCTCACCCGGCGCCGGCCGGGCGGCGCATGAACGGGGTAATAGCTTCGATGTGAGGCTTGCCACAGTTCATGCCCGTACCGTATCGTCGTGAAAGCGCTTACCGGAAGCGCTTTCCCTCCGTGGTCCGCGCTGGTGCGGCCCGGACCTCACTACGACGAAGTAGGGAGAGCTACTCCATGTACCCACTGATCACCTCGCACCGCCCCCGCCGCGGGGCGCTCGCCGTCGCCGGCCTGGCCGCGACGGCGCTCCTGCTGACCGCATGCTCCGGCGACGGCACCACCGGGTCTGGCGGCGAGGACGCCCCGATCGTCGTCGGCATCTCGCTCCCGCTCACCGGTGACTTCTCCGAGCCCGGCAAGGGCGTCCAGCGCGGCTACGAGGCCTGGGCGGAGTTCGTCAACGAGGACGGCGGCCTGCTCGGCCGCCAGGTCGAGCTGAAGATCCTCGACGACCAGTCCAGCGCGGACCGTGTCGTGCAGGACTACGAGGCGCTCATCGCGCAGGACGAGGTCGACCTCGTCTTCGGGCCGTTCTCCACGCGCCTCGTGGTGCCCAGCGCCCGGGTGGCCGAGGAGTACGGGATGCTCTTCGTCGAGCCGGCCGGTGCCGCGGACGAGGTGTTCGAGCAGGGCTTCGAGAACCTGTTCTACGCCGCTCCCGCCGTCGCGGGCGACCACTACGACTACCTCGCCGACCACATCCTCGCCCTGCCCGAGGGCGACCGACCGCAGACGGTCGCAGTCGCCGCGATGGACGACCCGTTCGCCCAGGGCACGGCCTACGGCCTGCGCGACAAGCTCGCCGGGGCCGGCCTCGACGTCGTCGTGGACGAGGTCTACCCGCCCAACACCACCGACTTCTCCTCGATCGCCGCGAAGATCGACGACTCCGGAGCCGACATGGTCGTCGGCGGGACGCAGTACCAGGACGCGGTGAACCTCATCGTCGCCCTGCAGCAGCTCGACTACCAGCCACAGCTCGCGGCCTTCTCGACGGCACCGACGAACCCCGAGTTCGCCGCCGCGATCGGCGACAAGACCGAGGGCATCCTCTCCCCGACGGGCTACACGGAGGCCGCGAGCTGGCCGTCGAACGCCGACTTCGTCGAGCGCTACACGGAGCTGCACGGCAACCCGCCCGGCGAGGACGAGGCCAACGCCTACACGACGGGCCAGGTCGTGGCCGCGGCCGTCGAGGCCGTGGGCTGCGCCGAGCAGGGCGAGTGCCAGCAGGAGCTGGTCGACTGGCTCGGGCAGAACGAGGTGGAGACCGTCGTAGGACCGCTGAGCTGGGACGACACCGGCAAGCCGCAGGGCGCCCACCTCATCCAGCAGTACGTGGACGGCGAGATCCAGATCGTGCTGCCGGACGACTCGTCGGAAGCCGGGTTCGTCCACCCGAAGCCGGAGTGGTGAGCACGTGACCGGGACGCTCCTCTTCCAGAGCCTCGTGCTCGGCGTGCTGCTGGGAGGGCTCTACGCCCTCCTGGCGGCCGGTCTCACCCTGTACTTCGGGGTCATGCGCGTCGTGATGATCGCGCACTCCGCGTTCCTCATCCTGGCCGCGTACCTCGCCTGGTACTTCAACGAGCGCACCGGGCTCGACCCGCTGCTGTCGCTGCTCGTGACGGTGCCGCTGTTCTTCCTCGTCGGAGTCGGGATGCAGCGGCTGCTCATCACGCGGCTGCGGCCGGCGACCGTCACGATGATGTCGGTGCTGCTCACGTTCGCCGTCGCCCTCTTCATCGAGGGCATGATCGGCTTCGTCTGGAGCGGGACCCAGCGCCGCATCCAGCTTTCCTACTCGGGTGCGAGCATCGAGCTGTTCGGTGCGCACGTCGCCGTCGTCAAGCTCGTCGCGTTCGGGCTCGCGGCCCTGTCGCTCGCGCTGCTCTACGTGCTCATGAAGCACAGCCGGTTCGGGCAGGCCCTGCGCGCGACGATCCAGCACCCCGAGGCCGCGCAGCTCGTCGGCATCCGGACCGACCGCGTCGCGGGCTACGGGTTCGGTCTCGGCCTCGCCACCGCGGCGATCGGCGGGACCGCCCTCTCCCTCGACGCGACGATCTATCCGTCGCTGCACTGGCACTGGATCGGGCCGCTCATGGCGATCATCGTGGTCGGCGGTCTGGGGTCGATCCCCGGCGCCGCCATCGCCGCCATGGTCCTGGGCATCGGCCAGAGCCTGCTCCAGGTGCCGCTCGGCACCACGTGGGCGCAGACCATCTTCTACGTCGCCCTCTTCGCGACGCTGATGCTGCGACCCCAGGGATTCTTCGGAGGTCGCCTTGCCCAACGCTTCTGAGACCCGGTCCGCCCAGGGCGTGCGCGGCGGTACGGCACCCGGACCGGCCGCCGTCGCCCCGCGACGGTGGGGCCGCCTCGCGGGCGTCGTCGCCCTCGTTCTCGGCGCCGCGCTGTTTCTCGCGTTCCCGTCGATGGCGCCCAACGCGTACATCCTGTCCGCCGGCATCGTCGTCGTCAGCTATGCGTGCACGGCCACCGCCTGGAACTTCATGGGTGGCTTCACCGGGTACGTCTCGCTCGGCCACGCGGCGTTCTTCGGGCTCGGCGCCTACGGCACCGGCCTGCTGATCCGCGACGCCGGCCTGCCCAGCTTCGCCGCCTGGCTCGTCGCGGGGGTGATCGTGCTGGTCGTGACGATCCCCGTCGGCATCGCCGCGCTGCGCGTACGCGGCGCGTCGTTCGTCATCGTGTCCATCGCGTTCGTGCTGATCCTCCTGCTCGTGTTCCAGGCCTGGGGCGCGTTCACCGGCGGGTCGGACGGGCTCGTCGTCCCCCGCCCGTTCCCCGACCTGCTGCGGCCGGAGCACCACGCGGTGTTCTTCTACCTCTTCGCGGCGCTGCTGGCCGTCATGCTCGTCGCGTGGTGGGTGATCGACCGCTCGCGGTTCGGCACCGGGCTCAAGGCGGTGCGCGAGGACGAGGACAAGGCTCAGGCGCTCGGCGTTCCCACCCGCAACTACAAGCTGGTCGCCTACGTCGTCTCGGCGACGTTCACGGGGCTGGCCGGAGGCCTGTACGCGCTCTGGTTCGGCGACCTGGACCCGATCTTCCAGTTCTCGATCATGCTGGGCGCGTACATGGTGCTCATGGCGCTGCTGGGTGGCGTGCGGCACCTGTTCGGCCCGCTCCTCGGAGCCGTCATCGTGGGCAGCGGGCTGGAGTACTTCAAGCTCGAGTTCGGCGACACCCAGCTCCACCTCGTCGCGACGGCGCTGCTGCTGGGCATCGTCGTGCTCTTCATGCCCGACGGGATCATCCCGGCGTTCCAGTCGCTGCTCCGGCGGTTCGGCCCGCAGGACTCCTCCATCCGTGAGATCACGGCAGCGGAGCTGCTGGAGCGCAACCGGGCGGCGTCGGACACCGGGCGTGCCGGTCCGGACGGGGCGGAGCCCGCGGCCCCCCGGCCGGGTCCGCCCCACGCCACCCCCACCACCCCCGAGGAGGAGGCCCGATGACGACCGCCGTACCACCCGCCACGCGCAACCTGGAGACCGTCGGGCTCACGAAGTCCTTCGGCGGCGTGCACGCCGTGCGCGACGCGACCGTGACGTTCCAGCCCGGCCGGATCAACGCGCTCATCGGCCCCAACGGGTCGGGCAAGACGACCTTCTTCAACTGCGTGACGGGCATGATCAAGCCCGACGCGGGCACGGTCACGTTCCGTGGCGAGGACATCACGCGCAGGGCCCCGCACAAGGTCGCCCGGGCCGGGATCGGCCGCAGCTTCCAGCTCTGCCGGATCCTGCCCCGGATGACGGTGCTGGAGAACATGCTCGTCGCGGTCCGCCGGACGAAGGTCGGCGACCTCCTCCGGGGCGCGCGCAACCCGCACGAGATCGACAAGGCCCGCGCGCTGCTCGTGCGGGTCGGCATCGACCACCTCGAGAACGTCGAGGCACGCAACCTGTCGTACGGCCAGCAGAAGCTCCTGGAGCTCGCGGGCGTCCTGATGGGCGACCCGGACACGATCATGCTCGACGAGCCCGCCGGCGGTGTGAACCCGGCGCTGATCGGGCGGATCGGGACGCTCGTGCGGGAGCTGAACGACGAGGGCCGCACCTTTCTCGTCGTGGAGCACAACATGGAGCTGGTCATGAGCCTGTCGCACCACGTCGTCGTCTTCGACCGGGGACGGCCCATCGCCGAGGGAACCCCCGCCGTGGTGCAGTCCGACCCGCGAGTCCTGGAGGCCTATCTTGGTGTCTGAGCCGAACCCCGCCCCTCCGGCCGAGCACCTCCTCGAGCTGGACGACGTCCAGGCCGGCTACGGCCGGGCGGCGATGGTGCTGCGCGGGCTGACGATCAAGGTCCCCGCGGCGACCGTCGTCTGCCTCGTCGGCCCGAACGGCGCGGGGAAGTCCACCGTCCTGAAGGTCGCGAGCGGGCTGCTCAAGCCGCGCTCCGGCCGCGTCGTCGTCGGCGGCCGGGACGTCACCGGGCAAGGTCCGCAGGAGATGCTGGCCTCCGGGCTCGCGCACGTCCTGCAGGGGCACAGCGTGTTCCGTGAGATGACCGTCGCCGAGAACGTCCTGCTCGGCGCCTACACGCTGCGGGACCAGCAGCAGGTCGCCGACCGCGTGGCGTTCGTGCAGGAGCTCTTCCCGATCGTCGGCGAACGCTGGAAACAGCTCGCCGGCCTCCTGTCCGGCGGCCAGCAGAAGCAGGTCGAGTTCGCGCGCTCGCTGATGGTCAGCCCGCGGGTCGTGCTGCTCGACGAGCCGTCGATGGGCCTCGACCCGAAGACGACGGGGACGGTGTTCGAGCAGGTGGCCCGGATGCGGGACGCGGGTGTCGCCGTGCTCCTCGTCGAGCAGAACGCCCGGCGCGCGCTGGAGACGGCCGACATCGGCTGCGTCCTGGACCTCGGCCGGGTCCACATCACCGGCCCGGCACCCGAGCTCCTCGCCGACCCGCAGCTCTCCGAGCTCTACCTCGGCGGGCGGGCGTCCGGGACGACGCTCCCCGCCGGAGGCTGACCCGACCGCGTACGGCACGCGGAGGGCACGGACCTGATCGACAACGACGTTGAGAGGATCTCAGATGCACGAGCACACCACACCGCAGCGGACTCCCGGCCGTCGGCGGCCCACGCCCGCCCGGCTCTCCCCGCGTGCCGGACGGGTCGCGACGGCGGCCGTCGCGGCGACCGCTCTCGTCGGGACGCTCCTGGCCGGCGGGCCCGCCGGCGCGAACGAGTCCGCGGAGCAGGAGTTCACCGAGACGCTCGGCTTCGAGGGGTACGACCGGGCCGCCCTCGACGGCCAGGACGGGTGGACGGCGTCGTCGGCCGCGCGGGTCGTCGCCGACCCGCTGAACGCGAACAACCAGGTCCTCGAGATGGTCGGCGGCGGGCAACGGTCCCATCGCGCCGTCCCGGAGATCGCCGACGGGGACACCGGCACGCTGTTCTTCCGGTTCATGCGCACGGGGAGCGTCGACACGTCGTTCGGCCTCACGGACGTCGACGCACCGACCACCTACGGGAACAGCCGCGCGTACGTCAACAACCAGAACGACGACGTCATGCTCGTCCGGGACGGCGGGGCGTTCGAGCCCGCCGGGGCCTGGTCCCGCGACACGTGGCAGTGCGTGTGGATCGTCGCTGACAACGCTGTCGACGAGGTCGCTGTCTACAGCCAGGGCGGCCCCTACGAGGAGATCACGCGCCTGCCGGAGGGGTCGGAGCGGCAGTTCGGGTTCCGGCAGCAGGTCTCCGGCGCCCTCGACAGGTTCTTCTGGATCAACGGGGCGAGCAGCTCCGGCAGGCTGATGCTCGACGACGTCGCCGTCGACACGGCGGGCCAGAACCTCGCCCTCCCGACCGGCAACCCCGCCGACTGCGCCGCCGGGGGCACCGGGCCGGGCGCCCCGCTGGTCAACCCGCTCCCGGACCCCTCGCACTCCACGCTGGGCATCGAGGTCACCGAGCTCGCCCAGCTCCCGGCGTCGGCGCCGACGCCCGCTCCCCAGGACCCGAGGCTGGTGCGGCACAACCGCATCACCCATCTCGACGAGGTCCCGGACGGCTCGGGGCGCCTCATGGTGCCCGACAACAACGAGGTCCTCTACACGGTAGACCGGGACACCGGCGCGCACGTGCCCTACCTGAACGTGCGGGACGCCTTCGTCGACAACTTCCACAACAGCGCGGGCCTCGGCACCGGGCTCGGGGCGGCCGAGTTCCACCCGGACTTCGCGGACAACGGCAAGCTCTACACCGTGCACACCGAGGGCGGTACCGCACTGACCGAGGACACCCCGGACTTCCCGGAGTACGGCGGCACGGCGTTCCACAGCGTCGTCACCGAGTGGACCGCCACCGACCCGTCGGCCGAGGTCTTCGAGGGCACCAGCCGTGAGGTCATGCGCGTACCGTTCGGCGGGCGGGTGCACACCGTGCAGCAGGTCGCCTTCGACCCCACCGCCGCGGAGGGCGACCCCGACCACGGCATGCTGTACCTCCTCGTCGGCGACGGCGGCAACGGGGTCGGCAACGGTAACCCGCAGGACCTGACCACGCCGCAGGGGAAGATCTTCCGGATCGACCCGCTGGGCGACGACAGCGCCAACGGCCGCTACGGGATCCCGGCGGACAACCCGTTCCTGGACACCCCGGACGCACTGCCCGAGATCTACGCCGTGGGTATGCGCGACCCGCACCGCATCAGCTGGGACCCCGCGGGCGACCACACGATGTACCTGGGGCACATCGGCGAGTGGCAGGTCGAGTCGGTCTACGCCGTCGAACCGGGGGACAACTTCGGATGGTCCGAGCGCGAGGGCCCGTTCGTCGCGGAGAACCGGCAGATCTACCCCCTGCCCGCGGACGACGCCGCGAACGGCTTCACCTACCCCGTCGCGGCGTACGACCACAACCGTGACCCGGGGCAGACGGGCGACGCGGGCGTCGCGCTCAACGGTGGCTTCGTGTACCGCGGTGAGATCCCCGAGCTCCAGGGCCGGTACCTGTTCACCGACCTCGTGCGCGGCTGGGTGCTCGCCACCCGGGCGGACGAGATGGTGCGCGACGACGGCGCCCTCGAGGACCTCGCGCAGATCGAGCAGCTGCGGGTCTTCCACGAGGGGCAGGAGACGACGTTCCAGGAGCTGGTCGGCGACGAGCGCGTCGACCTGCGCTTCGGGTCCGACGCCTCCGGCGAGCTGTACCTGGTCTCCAAGGCCGACGGGAAGATCTGGAAGGTGACCGGGGCCCGCCGCGCCGCCGCGTCGTCGCCGGTCGCCCTTCCGGAGCTCGCCCCGCACCTCGTCGCGCACTACGACTTCGACCATCCGGCCGCCGGCGCGCCGACGTCGGAGGCCGACCAGGGATGGTCGGGCACGGACATCGGGCTCGTCAACGGCGGCGTCGAGATGCGGGTCGCGGACCCGGCCTACCCCGGCGCCGGCCGGGCCCTGCAGACCCAGCAGATGAGCCCGGGCACGGCGTCCGACGACGACTGGAAGGCGGGCGTCCACGACCCCGAGGGCGTCGACTCGCTCGGAGCCCTCGCCGGCACCGAGGAGGCCGCCGTCATGGGGTGGTTCAAACCGACCGGCGAGCACCCGGCCCTGAACTCCGGGACGGCGGACCCGGACGACCGCTACGGCGCGATCGGGCTCGCCGGGATCCTCACGGGGACGTCGGACGGCCACGCCGTCCGCGCACTGCTCGAGGTCATCACCGTCGACGGCGAGCTCCGGCTCGTCGCCCTCGGCCGCCGCGTCGACGGCGGGGGATCCTGGACGTTCGCGGCCGACCTGCCGTGGGACCAGATCCTCGAGCAGGGCCGGTGGGTGCACCTGGCGGCCACCTTCGACTTCCGGGCCGGAGAGATGCGGCTCTTCATGAACGGCGAGGAGCTGGACGGGGAGTACACGGCGGCGAACCCCTGGGGTTCCGGCGCCACCTCCCCGACCGACCCGGCGGGCCTCAAGATCGGCGGCAGCTTCCCGCAGAACACGCGGGAGGCGAACCCGTTCGACGGGCGGACGGACGACCTCATGTTCCTCGACGTCGTGCCGACGCCGGAGCAGATCGCCGCGCAGTACGCCCTCTTCGGGGCCGAACCGGTGGAGCCCCCGGCCCCGCCCTCGTGCACGCCCGAGGGCGACCGGACCACCGACGTCATGGCCGAGGAGCACTGGGCTCCGCGGACACCCGCCAGGTGGCGGTTCCCCGGTGACGAGATCGTCCTGGCGGAGGCGGGGACCGACCCCGGCGACGGCATCCGGCGGCCGTTCGAGTACGCAGTCCTCACCGAGGGACCCGAGCTCGGCTCGTTCGCGCTCGGTGCCGAGGTCCGGCTCGACGCCCCGGCGTCCGTGAACAACCGGGACGTGATCCTCGTGTTCGGCTGGCAGTCGGACACGGAGTACTACTACGCCCACCTCTCGCAGGACAACACGATCTACGCCCACAACGGCATCTTCAAGGTCGACGGGGCCGACCGGGAACGGATCGACGACCAGTGGGACGGGTCCGTGGGAGCGCCGCCCGCCGTCACGGACGAGGAGTGGCACGGCGTCCGGCTCGTCCGCTGCGCGGACGGCGGCGACGTCGCGGTGTACGTCGACGGGCTGGACACCCCGCTCCTGACGGCCCACGACACGACGTTCCCGGAGGGGCGGGTCGGTTTCGGCTCGTTCGACAACACCGGACGGCTTCGTGACCTGACGGTCACGGCGACGCCGACGGACGGCACCGACCCGACCGTGACCGTCAAGGACGGTGCGCAGTTCACGCGCGGCGCGGACGGGACCTACAGCAAGGTCTCGTTCAAGCTGTACGACGCCGGCAGGATCGACCGCCTCACGCTCAACGGGGTCGAGAAGGACCTCGTCGACAACGTGTGGTCCGACCTGAACTTCGTCCGACCCGGGGTGTTCGGGGCCCTCGAGGGGGACAACACCCTCGTCGTCCGCGACGTCGCCGGGAACACCACCACCGTCGAGTTCGTCCTGGAGTCG
Organism: Myceligenerans cantabricum; assembly: GCF_054777735.1. Lineage (NCBI taxonomy): Bacteria > Bacillati > Actinomycetota > Actinomycetes > Micrococcales > Promicromonosporaceae > Myceligenerans > Myceligenerans cantabricum. The sequence continues at coordinate 890,183 of NZ_BAAHAJ010000009.1, read as the reverse complement.
CCGGTGCCGTAGCTGCCGGTGCCGGTGCCGGTGCCGCGTTCGCCGGTGCCGCGGACGCGGTCGGCGAGCACGACCCGCGCGGTCCGGCACCGTCCCGGACCGTACGGGCCGTGGCGGTGCCCCCGCGGGCGGTGGTTGACGACCCGGTTGCCGGCCTGCCACAGTTTGAGAGCGCTCTCATGGGCTGCTGCCGGCAGCAGCCACGGTGAGACGCCGCAGTTCTTGATCGCCCTCGACGACGCGGGAACGACATGAGCGGAGCCCCCCGACGGTGGGGTGGCCCAGCCAGAGAGGACAACGATGTTCCATCGCTCTGCCAGGAACGACTCCACGGTGAACCGCCCCGGTTCGGCACGGCCGCCCGGCAGCGGCCGGCCCGGCGCCCGGACCTCGCCCCGGCGACGGCGCTCGCGGGTCGCCGTCCTGACCACGGCCGTGATCGCGTTCTCGACCATCACCGCCGCCTCGGCGGTGGCGGCCGACCCGACGCCCGTGGGAGCGGGGAGCTACACGACCGATCAGGTCGGCCCGGCGCCCGAGGGCTGCGCCCCCCTCTCGACCGACGCCCGTGCCTTCCTCACCGACTCGGCCCCGGACGGGGCGGTGCCGACGAACGACTGGTGGTCGTCCCTGAACTTCAAGAAGTTCGACTGCTCGATGAGCGAGCCGCTGCACGCGCACCCCGTGTCCTACAAGCCGACCCCGGAGGGCCTCGGGCTCTCCTACACCCAGGAGCCCACCCTCTACGGGACGCCCGGCGGGATCGGGGAGTTCCACTACCCGTACAGCGAGGACCTCGTGGTCGGGGTCGCGGGGCTGGACGCCTCCGTCGCCGAGGTCGCGGACTGGAGCGACTGGACCGTCACCCCGTCCTGGGACGACGGGACCCGGTCCATGACCGCGACGATCGGGCACGGGCTCCCGGTCTCCTGGTTCGAGATGGCGGGCGGCGACGCGGTCCTCAGCGGCGGGTCGGACCTGCGCGTGTGGCTCGACGACGGTGCCCGGGTCGGCTTCAGCACCGGCGGTGCCGACTACGTGGCGTTCGCCCCGAGCGGCTCGTCGTGGACGACGTCGGGCAGCGAGCTGCGCAGCGACCTCTCCGGGCAGGGCTACCTCTCGGTCGCCGCGCTGCCCACGGAGCCGGGGGCCGACGACGCGGCACGCACCGCCCAGGCCGACGCGTTCACCCCGTACGCCTACGTCGAGGTGACCGGGAGCCGCGCCGACTACGTGTACGACGAGGCGACCAGCGTCGTCCGCACGACCTACTCCCTGGAGACCGAGGCGCACGAGGGGGCGAACCAGGGCACGATCGTGTCGCTCTACCCGCACCAGGCCGCGTACCTGGAGGAGACCACCGGCGACGGGCCCGGGGGCGGTGCGGAGTCCGACCGGGAGTACGCGTCGGCGCGCGGCGCGATGAGCACGCTGGTCGGGGCGACGTCGTTCACGACCCACACGCCGTTCACCGGCGTGCTGCCGGAGGTCCCGTCGGTCGCGACGTCGGACGGCGACGCGAACGCCCGCCTGGACGCCCTGCTGGACGCCGAGGCCGGCGACCCGATGAGCATCGACGCCGACGACACGTACTGGACCGGCAAGGCGCTCGGTCGCGCGGTGCGGATCGCGGAGATCGCCGACCAGCTCGGCCGCACGGGCGTCCGTGACACTGCCCTCGGACAGATCGAGGACACGCTCACGGACTGGTTCACGGCGAGCCCGGGGGAGACGGAGCACCTGTTCGCCTACAACGAGGACTGGGGCACCCTGGTGGGTTTCCCCGCCGCCTACGGGTCGGACCGAGAGCTGAACGACCACCACTTCCACTACGGGTACTTCGTCCTCGCGGCCGCGACGCTGGCCCGGTTCGACCCGGAGTGGGCCACCGACGAGCAGTTCGGCGGCATGGTCGACGAGCTGATCGCCGACGCCAACAACGTCGACCGGGCTGACGAACGCTACCCGTACCTCCGGGACTTCGACATCTACGCCGGCCACGACTGGGCGGCCGGGCACGGCGCCTTCGTCAACGGCAACAACCAGGAGTCCAGCTCCGAAGGCCAGAACTTCGCGAACGGTCTGATCCAGTGGGGTGTCGCCACCGGCGACGACGCTGCGCGGGATGCCGGGATCTACCTCTACGCCACGCAGACGGCGGCGATCCAGCACTACTGGTTCGACGAGGCGGGCGCCATGCCCGAGGAGTTCGGCCACTCCACCGTCGGCATGATCTGGGGCAGCGGCGGAGCGTACGCGACCTGGTTCAGCGGTGAACCCGAGATGATCCAGGGCATCAACACGCTGCCGGTCACCGGGGGCCACCTCTACCTGGGACTTCGCCCCGACGACGTCGTCGCCAACTACGACGAGATGGTCGCGGCCAACGGCGGCGAACCGACCGTCTGGCAGGACATCCTGTGGTCGTACCTCGCGCTCGGGGACGGCGAGCGAGCGCTCGCGGCACTCGACGGCGACCCCGGGTACCCGGTCGAGGAGGGCGAGAGCCGTGCGCACACCTATCACTGGACGGCGAACCTCGCCGCACTGGGCACGGTGGACCCGGCGGTGACCGCGGACTCTCCCGTGGCGGCCGTGTTCACCAAGGACGGGGCGCGCACCTACGTGGCCTCGAACATCACGCAGTCGCCCCTCACGGTCGAGTTCTCGGACGGGACCTCGCTGGCCGTGCCGGCAGGGCGGACCGTCACCTCGGGTGCCCATTCCTGGAGCGGGGGAGGCGCTCCGGGCGACGGCGGGGACCCGACCGACCCGCCGGACCCCACCGATCCGCCGGACCCGACCGACCCGCCGGACCCGGTCGAGTCGACCCTCTACCTGACGACCGACGGCGCCCTGTCCCCGGAGCCCGGCTCCGACGCCACGGCCGTGCTGGGCGCGCGTTCGGGACCCGATGCGGTAGGCGACCCGGCCACCGGGCTCACCGCCACGCTGGACCACGTCACGGGCGAGCTCGGCGGCTCGCCCACGGCGTTCGACCTCGGCCTGGACGCCGGGCAGAGCGTCGGCAACGGCACGCGGCTGCGGGTCTCCTACGACCTGGACGGCGACGGCTCCTTCGACCGGGTGGAGTCGTACCAGTACTTCGCGACGGACCCGGTTCCCGGCTTCGAGCGCTACACCTCGCAGAACCGCGCGATGGAGAGCTCGGAGGGTGCCCTCGGAGACCTCACCGACGGCACGATCAAGGTCGAGGTCTGGAACGTGATCGGCAACGCCACCTCCCTCGTGGACCTCACCGACTCCGTGCTGGAGGTGCCGTTCGGGTCGCTGACGGTCGGCGGCCGGTAAGAGATCACGCGGGTAGACACGACCGCGAGGTAGGGGCGAGTGCTCAGGTAGGCGCCAGGGGGCGCTCCCCACGCCCCTACGTGGGCACTCGCCCCTACCTCGCCGTCGTCCCCTGCCCGCGATCGCCAGGGGTCCCGGGCCCGCAGGGCGCTCGGGCTCCCCTGGCCGAGGGGGAGGCCCGGCGCCGTGCGGGCCGACGGCGGTGTCGGTGCTTCACTCCACCGGGACCGACTGCGCGTGCCGGAAGACGTTCGCCCGGTCCCAGCGGCGCTTCACGGCCACGAGGTTCCGCGGGCTGTTGCGGAAGTTGTCCAGGAAGTAGAGCCACAGGGCGTCGTCGACGTCGCCCTCGGCGTGCGTGCCCAGGACGCTGTCGGGGTAGTTGTAGTACGCGCCCGCGACCGTTCCGCTCGGGTCCCGGGCCGGGTCGGGAGTCCCGCCGTACTCGGCGTAGACCTCCCGGTAGAACTCGTTGATCCAGCCCAGGTGGGCGCCGGCCTGGGCGGCGTAGGGGTCCCCGCCGCCCTGGCCGGGACGGGAGGCGTTGAGCCAGTAGGTCTGGTACTGCAGCTTCATGATCGCGTCGCGCTGAGGTACCGCGGTCGAGCCGGGAGCGACCCGGTTGACGGCGCCCCCGTAGCTGTCGACCTGCAGGAGGCTCTGGCTCATGTCCGACGCGGGGAGACCGTCCGGCGTCGTGTGCAGCCAGCGGTGGATCGCCGCGACCTGGTCCGGCGGGAAGGCCTTGTTCAGGTACGCGGACTTGTACTTGCCGAACTGGTTGGGGCCCGAACCGTTCAGGGTCTGCAGCGCCTCGAGGTAGGTGACGTGCTGCACGTGCTCGTTGCCGACAGGGGCCGTCGTCCACCCCGGATGGCCGCCGAGCGGGTTCCGCAGCGGCGCGTGGTCGACGATCGCCCCGAAGCGGGTGCGCGCCTCCGCGTACCGGCGCTCGACGTCCGCCCGGTGGTCGTGGCCGGTGGCCCCGGCGGGGGACACGGCCTGGACGGTCATCCCGAGCTGTCCGGCCGACACGTGCGTCAGCTTCAGCAGGCTGAAGTCGGTCTCGGGCATGTGGCTCACGAACTCCGCGTAGGAGGCGAGCAGGTCGGCGAACGACTCCGCGTCGACCGACGCCCAGTCCCAGGAGAGGGTGTAGATCGACGCGTGCTCCGGCGCCTCGGGCGGCTCGTCGAAGTAGTAGCGCAGGATGACGCCGAAGTTGCCGCAGCCGGCCCCGCGGAGGGCCCAGAAGAGGTCTCGCTCGTCCTCCGAGGGGCTCGTCGCCGACACGTGGTGCAGCTCCGCGCTGTTCGACGACGCGTTCCAGGTCACGATGTCGACCGCGCTGAGGTGGTCGACGACCAGGCCGTGCAGTCGCGACAAGAGCCCGTATCCACCGCCGGTGATGTGGCCGCCGGCACCGACCGAGTAGCAGGATCCCGCGGGAAGCGTCTTGTTGGCGCCGTTGAGCAGGGCTCGGTAGACGGACCAGTTCTCACAACCCGCCTCGACGACGAAGCTGCCCCGCTGTTCGTCCCAGCCGACACGGTTCATCGAGGACATGTCGACGACGGCCCGGGTCGCGCCGTGGTAGACGAAGTTCTCGTAGCAGTGGCGCCCGGACGCGACCTTGACGCCGTGCCCGTAGCGGGAGACGGCTTCTCCGATCTGTGTGACCGCCTCGGTGTCGTTCCGGGGGACATAGACCGCCTCGAGGTTCGGGGCGAACCAGCGCCGGTCGAATCCTTGGCGGTCGCTGAGTACGACGGGACGTGAACCCGTGGGCGCAGACGAGAGGGACATGTCTGGTCTCCATGGTCGGGGAGGCGGTCGGATGTGGTCGGGAACGTCGTCGGGAAGGGCCGGTGCGTGGTCCGGGAGCGGTGCCGCGAGGGCGTCAGTACCCGCGCTCCAGGAAGCTCGCCAGGGCCCGGTCGTCGTACTCGTTCGCCCCGACCTCCCAGTAGTTCTGCCAGAAGTGGGGCGTCTGGTTGCGCTCGACCATGTGGTAGGTCCATTGAGCGGTCAGCAGCCAGAGCACCAGGTTCCCGGAGAGCCCGCTGACCGGGCAGACCGGCCCGTCGAAGCCCGGGATGTCGAGGACGCCCGCACCGTCGCCGCTGTGCGTGCTGATGGCGACGTCCACGTGGTCGCGCAGGGAGCCGGCGCCCCCGTGCTCGTCGAAGGGGCCGAAGGCGACGACCATCGCGCCGATCTGCCGGGCGTACCGAGCGACCTGGATCTCGTCGCCGTCGTCGGGGCTGATCGCACCGATGAGCACGATGTCCTCGGGCCTGAGTTGTGTCTTGTAGAGGTCGTAGGGCTGCATGATCATGCTGCCGGAGGCCGTCTCGTAGGCTTCGTTGACGAACATGTTCTGGGTGCCCTCGTAGGGCTTTCCGGCCTGTGGGTGCCCGTACACCAGGAGGCGCGGGTGCTCTGCGGACTCGGCGAAGAGCAGGATGCGGTCGGTCCAGGCGCGCGCCACGCGGTCGATCAGCTCGAACTCGTGCTCGCGGACGCGCTCGAAGCTCTTCAGGGCGGTGTCCAGGTAGGCACGGGCCGCGCCAGCGCCGTCGTCGGCACCCTGGGTGCTGATCTGCTGGCACAAGGCTGCCGTGCAGGCCCAGTAGACGAGGAACTGCGAGAGGCCGCTGGAAGAGATGATCTTGAACTCGGGAATCGCGGGGGTCGAGATCACGCCGCAGCTCCAGGTGCAGCCGCTGTCGATGACGCGGTCGCAGATCTGCTCGATCGAGGTGGTCATCTTGACCGGCAGGAACGCTCCGACAGGAGTCTTGTAGAAGCGGGCATAGCTGCAGGTGAGGCCGACGGTGTACGTGCCGCGGGCGCGAGCTTCGTCCGGGCCGACGTCCGGGATGGTTCCCTTGTCGGGGTTGATCAGCGAGGCACCGTTCGTGAGCAGGAAGTCACCCGGTCTCATCTGGTCGTAGTCCGCCGAGATGTTCCGGTCGGCACGCTGCGGCAGCACCGAGGGCTGCCCGGGAATGCCAGGGCTCGCGGCGAACATGGCGAAGTGCCCCACCAGGACGTGCGAGAAGATCCGCCCGCCCGCCGACTGGCACTCGTAGGCGACCTTCATCGCCTCGCAGATCCCGGGGATCTGGGTATCTCGGATATGGCGGCCGATGCGCTCGATCTCGGCGGAGAAGAGCTCCGTGTAGGGCGTGCCGGCGAGGTGAGGGCCGACCGAGGAGTCGTTCACGAGTGTTCCCTCTCAGCATTCTCGATGGGTTCGCCTGGCGATCGGTGATCGTCTGGTGGGGTGTGCTGAGGGCCGGTCGAAGAGGTGGCGAGTGTTCCGTCGCGGTCTTGCGCCGGCCGAGGGGAGTGCGCGTTCGGCTCTGCGTCAAGGCTCTCATGGCGCGCCGTGGGTGCAAGGCGAGGCGCGGCCGTCGCGCGCCCCGGGGCCCGTGGACCGGAGCACCGCAGCGGCAGTGGGACGATGGGGCTCGCGCCGTGATCTCCGCGGCCGGACGGAGGTGCCCCCATGCCTGAGAACTCCCTGGCCTCAGCCGCCGGATCGGCCGCGGACTCCGCGGCCGGTGCCACTCGCCGAGCCCAGAGCAGCCGTGCCGTACGGGCGCTGGCACGCGCGGGATACGCCGCCTCCGGTGTGCTGCACCTGCTGGTGGCCGGGCTGGCCGTGCAGCTCGCGCTCGGACAGCCCTCCGGGAAGGCGGACCAGTCCGGCGCGCTGAGCACGCTCTCCCAGGTGCCCGGCGGCCAGGTGCTCCTCTGGGCGGTCGCGGTGGGCTTCGCGGCGCTCGCGCTCTGGCAGCTCGCCTCGGCCGTCGTGGGCGTCGCGAACGCCAAGGGGCAGGTCGGAGCGCGCGTCAAGAGTGTGGCCAAGGCGGTGCTCTACGGGGTGCTGGCGACCAGCAGCGCCCGCTACGCGCAGGGGGGTGGCGGCGGCGGTACGAGCGAGGAGAGCATGACGGCCCAGGTCCTGGGTCTGCCGGGTGGTCCCTGGCTGGTGGGGGCAGGAGGGCTCGTGATCGTCGGCGTCGGTGTCTACCACGTGGTCAAGGGGCTGCGGAAGCGGTTCCTGCGCGACCTCACGGGGGCCGGTGGCAGCACGGTCCGGCCCGTCGTGGTGCGGCTCGGGCAGGCGGGCTACGCGGCCAAGGGGGTGGCGCTCGGCGTCGTCGGCGGACTCGTCGTGGCCGCCGCGGTCACGGCCGACCCGGACCGCGCCGGCGGTCTCGACGACGCCCTGCGCACGCTGCGCGACCAGCCGTTCGGCCAGGCGCTGCTCATCGCCGTCGGGCTGGGGATCGGGGCGTACGGCCTGTACAGCTTCGCGCGGGCACGGTTCGCCCGCTTCTAGGACGGGACCGGCCGCGGTCGGCGGTCCGGACGGCTGCTCCGTACCGCCCCGGAGGGGACGCGTCGCCTGCTGGGGGGAGTGCCCCAGCACCGTCGCGGAGGTCGTGTCAGTGTCTGGTGCGAGACTCCGGGGGTGAGTGAACGTGCCCCCGTCCCGGCCGACGTCGTCCTGCGAGTCGCCGCCGTCTTCGAGCGCTTCCCGGAGTGCCACGAGCACGACGCGTGGACCGGCGTCGCCTGGAAGGCCCGCGACGCGACGGTAGGGCACGTGTTCGGTGGAGAGGACGGCCTGGTCCGGATCACGTTCCGCGCCGAGCCCGACGAGGTCCAGGCTTTCCAGCACCTCGGACCGCGGTACTTCAAGGCGGGCTGGGGGAGCAACGTCGTCGGCATGGTGCTCGACGAGCACACCGACTGGGACGAGCTGGCCGAGCTCCTCACCGACTCCTACTGCATCCAGGCCCCCCGGAGCCTGGCGGCTCAGGTGCAGCGGCCCGCGCCGGGAGCGCCCTGCTCGTAGGTCTTCGACCACGATGGTGTCCGGGTCCTCGTCAACCGCGCACGACTCCCATCACGGGTGCGGCGGCGCAGCCACCCGGCGATCAGCGCCGGCGGACACCGGCTCGGCGCCGGCGACCGCGATGAGCGCCGTCCGTGACGTACTCGGGTGCCGGCCGGGCGACCCGTTCAGCGTGCTGCCGGCGGACGTACCCGGATGGCCCGGTCCCTCGCGCGGCCCGGCAGGACGGGACTCACCCGTCCACGGTGACGAGACCGGCGCGGTAGGCGATGATGACGGCGTGCACGCGGTCGCGCGCGCCGATCTTGACGAAGATCTTTCCCACGTAGCTCTTCACCGTGGATTCGGCGAGGACCAGCAGCCCCGCGATCTCAGAGTTCGTCATCCCCCGTCCGATCGCGACAAGGATCTCCTTCTCGCGGCCGGTGAGGCGTCCCACTGCCGCACCTTCTCGAGCGTCCTGCTGCACGGTGGGCAGCGAGGCTCGGGACGCGAGCCGGTCGATGAGCCGGCGGGTGGCGCTGGGCGCGATGACGGCATCGCCGGCCGCCACGGCACGGACGGCGGACAGCAGGTCCGGTGGTTCGGCGTCCTTGGTGAGGAACCCGCTCGCGCCTGCCTCGAGACCGGCCAGGACGTACTCGTCGAGGTCGAAGGTCGTCAGGAGCAGAACCCAGGGGCCCGTGGTGGTGCTCTTCTTCTCCACGATCTGCCGGGTGGCGCTGATCCCGTCCGTTCCTGGCATACGGATGTCCATCAGCACGACGTCCGGTTGCAGGGCCTGAGCCTGCTGGACTGCTTGGCGGCCGTCGGCGGCTTCGCCGAGGACCTCGATGTCGTCCTGCCCGCCGAGGAACATCCTCATGCCCATGCGCTGGAATGGCTGGTCGTCGACGATCAGGACCTTGATCGGCACAGGTGCGGCCTCAGCGCCGTTCTCACGGGCTCCCACGGGCCTCATGGCTCCTTCTCCTGCTCGGCGGGAATGCGCGCACGGACGCGCCAGCCGGTGCCGAACGGATGAGCCTCCAGGGTCCCGCCGTAAGCCTGGGCGCGCTCCCGCATGCCGAGGATGCCGTGGCCCGGGACGGCCCCGTCCGAGCGGTGCGTGGCCGGCGTCGCGGCGCCGCTGTCGTCCACCAGCAGGACGAGCTCGTCGTCCTGCCGCGCAATCGTGATGTCCACCCGTGCCGGAGCGTCGGCGTGGCGCAGCACGTTGGTCAGCGACTCCTGGACGATGCGGTAGACGGCGAGCTGGCGTCCGGCCGAAAGGCTGCTCAGGTCGCCGGTGCGCTCCAGCCGGGCCCGCACGCCCACGGACCGCACCGACTCGACGAGCTGCTCGACGTCGCCCATCCCGGGCTGCGGGCTCAGCGAGGCGCCGTCCGGGCTCTGGTCATGGCGTAGCACGGTCAGGACACGCCGTACCTCCCGGACCGAGGAGCGGCTGACCGCTCCGATGGCGTCGAAGGCGTGTACGGCATCCTGCGGTGCGTTCCGGGCGGCCACGGCGCCGCCGTTGGCCAGGGAGGTGATCACCGAGAGGTTGTGCCCGATGAGGTCGTGCATCTCCTGCGCGATCCGCGATCGTTCGGCGACGACCGCTGCCCGTGCGGCCTCCTGTTGTTGACTCGCCAGTGCCTTCCTCTGGCTGTGGATCTGCGCGCCCACCAGGAACGACGCCGCACACATGGCTGCCACGGTCAACGACGAGCGGAACCGGTCCGCGACGTCGGCAGCGGTCCCGTCGACCGGGTCGGCGAACGCGGCAAGGGCAGTCGCGCCCACGAGCGCCCCGATGATCGCTACCCGCCGTCCGGCGTCGCGAAGGCCCACGTTGAACAGCAGCACCCACACGCCCAGGTAGGCCCAGGCGAGGTGCAGGTCCGTGAGCGAGGCGATGACGGCGGTGAGCCCGACCCCGGTGACGGCGGTCAGCAGCGAGGCGAAGGGGCTGCGGCGCCGGAAGAGCACCGTACCGCCCACGACCACCAGGAGCGCGGTCCCGAGCAGATCGAGCTGCGGGGTGGCGTTGATCGAGATCAAGGTCAGTGCGAGGACCAGGCTGATGTCCCACCACAGCGGGTGGCGCCCGTCGAAGGCGCGCACCCGCTGTACCGGACCGGTCATGGTCACATCCTCACATCCCGCTCAGGGCCACGCGCTGACGGGTCGAGCGCTCACACATCGCGGTACTTCAGCAGCCACCATGTCGCGCCTCCGCTCGCGGCGAGCCAGGCCAGCAGGACGACGACGGACACCCCGGTGCCGTAGGGCTCGGTGGCCAGACCGCCGGAACGCAGCACGTCGATGGCTGCCAGCGGCATGTAGTCCGTCAAGCTCGCCAGGCCGTCGGGCAGGAACGCCGGGAAGATCTGGGGTCCCATCTGGAAGAAGCCGAAGTACAGCACGATCGCTCCCGCCGCGTTGCGGACCAGCCCGCCCAGCATGATCCCGAACAGGGCGCCGTAGGGCAGGACGAGCGTGCCGCCGAGCACGCCCCAGAACATGTCAGGGTCGAAGAGCGAGAGTCCTTGGGCGGAGGGCACCGTGCCGGCGATCTGCAGCAAGAGGTAGAGCAGTACCGAGGTGAGTGCCGCCAGGACCGCCGCCACCCCCGTGACGACCGCGGCCTTGGCGAGCAGCACTCCGGTGCGGCGCGGCGCCGCGACCACGCTGATGCGGATCGAGCCGTTCGCGTACTCGTTCGTGATGCTCAGCACACCGAGGATGACCAGCACGAGCATCCCGACCGGGTAGATCGCCGTCCAGCCGAACGGGATGGCCTGGCCCTCCTCGCTGCCCAGCATCTCCCCGTCGAGGATCATGTACCCGCACAGCCCGATGGTCAGGGCGAAGGCCGCGGCCAGGGTGGTCCACAGCGAACGGACCGACCACAGCTTGGTCCACTCGGACCTCAGCAGGCCGACCGCGGTGATCCGTGCAGGGCCGAGGTCATCCCGGGGCTCGCCCGTCGGCGGGAGCGTGGCGGTGCTGGTCATCAGGCCACCTCCTGGTGGATGCCGTACTCGACGGCGTCTCGAGTGATCTGCATGAACGCTTCCTCCAAGGAGAGCCGGTGTGTGGTCAGCTCGTGCAGCGTGATGCCCTTGGCGGCCGCGACCGTGCCGACCTCGCGCGCAGTGCGCCCCCGGATGTCGAGCGTCTCGGCGTCGACGGAGATCACGCGCACGTCCGGTCCCTCGAGGGCCGCGGCGAGAGCGCCGGCGTCCGGCGTCGTCGCACGCGTGGTGCTGGGGGAGACCGAGCTGACGATGTCTTCCACCGAGCCGGCAGCGAGCAGCTTGCCCTGGCCGATGACGACCAGGTCCTCGGCGATCAGCGAGAGCTCGCTCATCAGGTGCGAGGACAGGAAGACGGTCCGTCCTTCGCGGGCGAGGCGTGCGAGGGCCTCGCGTATCCACAGCACACCGTCTGGGTCGAGCCCGTTGACCGGCTCGTCGAGCACGAGGACCTGCGGATCGCCCAGGAGGGCCGTGGCGATGCCCAGACGTTGGCTCATCCCGAGCGAGAAACCACCTGCCTTCTTGTGCGCCACCGAGCTCAGGCCCACCGTCTCCAGCACGTGCTCGACACGCTGGGTGGAGAACCCGTGGGTCTGGGCGACGGCCAGGAGATGGTGGTGGGCGCTGCGTCCGGGGTGCACGTCCTTGGCGTCGAGCATGACGCCGACGTGCCGCAGCGGATCGGGCAGGTCGCGATAGTGCTTCCCGTCGATGGTGATCCGGCCACCGGTCGGGTGGTCCAGGCTGACGAGCATCCGCATCGTCGTGGACTTCCCGGCGCCGTTCGGTCCGAGGAAGCCGGTGACGGCCCCGGGCCGGACGGAGAAGGACAGGTCGTCGACGGCTGTCTTGTCGCCGTAGCGCTTGGTCAGGCGCTCTGCAGTGATCATGCTGCAACGCTATGGACGCACCGATCGCTGCGAAACGGGCCCTGGTACGCACTGGGGACCGCTGCCCGGCACCACGGTCTACCTACCCTGGTACGTTCGGCAGGCCGTGCCGTGGATCGGTGCCGGAAGCCCGGCCAAGCTGACAGAGGGGAACACCGGTGGCGCTCGCAGCGCCCGAAGAGGCAGCAGTCGTGCTGTCGGGCTACGGCCCGGTCGGACAGGTGCTCCTCGGCCATCTCCCATCTCACGGCGAGTCTCTCGCAAAGCGCCACGGCGTCCTCGTCCGCGTGGCCGCGGTCCGCACCAGCACGCACGCGGTGCGGCTTGGGATCGCGGAGGCAGACCCGACGTCGGACCTGTCCGGAGACGACGCCGCGACGAAGGCGCGGCTGCTCGCGGCCCTGCTGTGGGGATGGGATCCCGCCGCCGTGCGGGTCTGCACGGAGCCCGTCGACTCGGGCACCGCGCGTGCGGCGCGCGGTGCGGCCACCCGCGGACGGCGGCTGCGTGCTGTCGCCAGCGTGCGACGCGAACGACCGCACCGTGTCCACGTCCGCCTCGAAGAGACTGCGCCGGGAGATCCCCTGTACGCACCGACAGGACCCGAGAAGGCCGTGATGCTCGGTTGTCCCGAGGCGGGAGAAGTCGTCGGCGGCGGCGGACGGTCGAGCTCGCTCGGAGCTGCCCTGGCCCTCATCAAGGACACCATCGAGCTCACCGTGCCACGAGCAGGGTTCAACTGAGGGCTTGCGGTGCGTGCGGTAGCGCTCCCCGCGGCGCGCGGCCACCTGAACTACCACGTACTGGTCCGATAGTTCGCAATGCACCAGCGACCGCCCATCTCGACACAACGCAACATTTCCGGCACGCTTGCCTGCGAGTACGCGGCGGAGAGGGTAGCGCTGCGACCTACCTGGGAGGGAACACCATGAGTCGCAACACCCGCACGTCGAAGGTGCTGAACACCGTGCTCGCCCCGGTCGGCAAGGGGCGCAAGGATCCTGTGGGTACCTGGCACGAGACCGTCGAGGCCGTCGAAAAGGAGGCCGGTCTCGCCGACCGCCGGCTCGCCGAGGGCTTCGAGCAGGTGCTGACCAGCCTCGCTGCCGAGCCCCAGCTGACCCCGCTGGGCTGGACGTTCGTGCTCGACGACGCTAAGGGCCGCTACGCCAACCGCCTGCGCATCAAGAAGCTGCTGGCCGAGCGCCCGGAGATCGCAGCCGAGCCGGTCGAGGACCCGGTGTTCGTGCTCGGCATGCCGCGCACCGCGACGACGCTGACCCACCGCCTGCTGGCGGCGTCCTCGGAGCACCGGGGCCCGCTGCTGTGGGAGATGATGCACACCGGGATCGAGGAGCTCACCGACCCGGAGTTCGCGACCCGGCAGCTGAAGAAGTTCGAGCGCAGCACCCAGCTGTTCTGGAAGATCTTCTCCCCCGACGTGCACCACATGCACCCCACGGCCGGCGACCAGCCGGAAGAGTCCCTGCTGCTCATGCCGCACGGCTACTTCTGGTCGATGATGTACGGCGAGCTCGCCTCCTACAACGCCTGGTACGAGCAACGGGACCATGCCGCGCTGGTCGAGGACTACCGGTGCCTCAAGGAGGGGTTGCAGGCGCTGCAGTACGGCCGGGCGCGCAAGCGCTGGGTGATGAAGTACGTGGGGCACCTGAACGACATGGAGACCATCAAGGAGGTCTTCCCCAGCGCGACCTTCGTGTGGACCCACCGCGACCCGGTCACGGTCGCGGGCTCGACCTGCAGCATGTTCGAAGGGCTGTGGGCGGTCGCCCAGAAGAACCCGGACCGCGAGGTGCTCGGCCGCTACGTGCTGAACATGATGAAGACCGGCGTCAACAACGGGCTCCAGGCTCGGCTGAACCTGCCGCCGTCGTCCATCGTCGACGTGTCCTACCAGCGGCTGTGCGCCGACCCGCAAGCCGAGGTGCCGCGGCTGTACCAGGCGATCGGGGCGACGTGGACGGCGAGCGACACCGAGCGGCTCGACGGCGTCCTGGCCAAGCCGGCCGGCACCCGCGCGCACCACTACGACCTGGGCGACTACGGTCTGGACCGTGACGAGGTCACCGAGATGTTCGCGCCGTACCTGCGGCTGCTGGAACGCCTGGACACCCAGGAAACCGGGGCCGCGGCGGAGCTGTGAGGGGTCGCTGCGATCAGGGCTGGTCGGACGTGACCGGTCCGCGGGCGAGTGGCCGGGAGATCAGACCGCCGACCACCGAGGAGATCGCTGGACCAACACGTCCTAGGTGCCGGGCCGGGGTCAGAGGCTCGATCCACCGGTGGCGTCGATCGTCTGCCCGGTGATCCATCGGGCGGCGTCGCCGGCGAGATAGCTGATGATGTCGGCGACGTCCTCGGGGGTGCCGATCCTGCCGAACGCGGACACCTCGGCCGCACCGTCGCGGGCGCCCGGCGCGTCGAGCCAGTCGGCGTTGAGATCGGTATCGATGATGCCGGGCGCCACCGCGTTGACCGTGATCCCGCGCCGCGCAAGCTCCGGGGAGAGGGCGTGCAGGACACCCTCCAGTCCCGCCTTGGAGGCGGTGTAGGCCAGGTGGGTCGGCGCGGCGACGCGGGTGTAGCCGGTGGAGACGGCGATCACGCGGCCGTCGTCGTTCAGGGTGTTCGCGAGGTGGTGGATCAGGAACAGGGGCGCGGTGAGGTTGATCGCCTGCACCCGAGCATACGTCTGGGGGTCGAGTGCGGTGATCGTCTGCGCGCCGTTGATCCCCGCGTTGCTCACCAGCACGTCGGTGCCGCTGAAGCCGTGCTCGACCACCGCGCGGGTCCACTCCTGCGCGATCGCGGCGGAGGCGACCTCACCGTCGGCGAGGTCCGCCCGGATCAGCACCGCAGTGGCGCCGAGGGCCCGAACGCGCTCGGCGGTCGACTCCGCGGCGGCGTGGTCGTGGCCGTAGTGGATGCCGACGAGCGAGACGCCGTCGCGGGCGAGGGCTGTTGCGGTGGCGGCGCCGATGCCTCGGGACGCGCCGGTGACGAGAGCGGTGGATCGGGTCACGATTTCTCCGTAGTGATCGTTACGTAATCGGGCTTCGAGTATCGTAGCAGTCACTATGGAATCAATGCGCAAGGCAGGACGCCCACGGACGTTCGACCCCGACGAGGCGCTGCACCGAGCCCTCATGGTCTTCTGGGAGCGCGGCTACGAGGGGGCGAGCATGGCCGCGCTGCAAGAAGCGACAGGGCTGACCGCACCGCAGCTCTACCGGGCGTTCGAGTCCAAGGAACGCCTCTTCGAACGAGCGGTCCGGCTCTACCAGGACGAGTACGGTTTCGGCATCCGTCCGGGCATCCCGCTCCCCGAGGCGGTCATCGAGTACCTCGACCGCGCGGCCCGCGAGTTCACCACCGAACCCGGCCGTGGCTGCCTCGTCTCCACCGGTCTGCTCGCAACCGGGCAGGATGCCGAAGCCGCCGCGGCGATCTGCCGGGCCGAACGCGATCACGCCCTCACCGGTCTCCGCGAACGCGTCGCCGACGCCGTCGCGCAGGGCGAGCTGGCCGGCACGGCCGACGTCGACGGGCTCTCCCGGACCATCGGGGCGCTGATCCAGGGCATGTCGGTCCAGGCCCGAGACGGGGCAGGCTACGACGACCTGGCGCACATCGTCACCGCGGCGCAGACGCTGCTCGACCGGCCATTCCGGTGAGCACGGACCACGGCGGGTTCTCGCCGACCTCTGTTCACCACCGGTCATGGTCGGTACGCTAAGCGCGAAATCGCGAGTGTCGGCCCAGTTCAGCCCGATCTACCGCGACGACGAAGGGTCGAGGATGTCCCGTAACGGACCACTGATCACCCTGCTCGCCGGCGGTGCGCTCGGTGTCGGGCTGCTCGTGGCCGGCATGGCCGCGACGCCCGTGGAACCGGCGGTCGACGACACGCAGGACGCCGGCTCCTCCCAGACCCCGGCGACGCCGGCCGCGGCCAGCGAGTCCGCCGGACCCTCGCCGTCGCCGGCCACGCCCGAGCCGGAAGCCTCGGAGGAGGCACCCGAGCCGGCGAGCTATGTCGGCTACGTCGACGGCGATCATGCGTCGGTGGCCGTGGTCATCGACGGGGTCGAGGCGATCGCGTATGTCTGCGACGGCGCGAGCATCGAGGCGTGGCTGAGCGGGAGCGCGGCCGACGGGCGTCTCGAGCTCACCGGCGGGCGGGGGACGCTGTCCGCCGCGTACGACGAGTCCGCCGTCACGGGCGAAGTGGCTGTCGACGGCCTGGCCTGGACCTTCGACGTCGCACAGGTCGCCCCACCGGACGGGCTGTATCGCTTTGCCGACACCGTGGCCGGGGCCGAGGTGGTGGGCGGCTGGATCGTCCTCCCCGACGGCTCGCAGATCGGAGCCGTCAACATCGACGGCGAGACACGGCCCACGGACGGGATCGACCCCGCCACCGGCGAGGTCACGATCGAGGGCTCGGCCGTGACGGCCGAGCTCCAGGTAGACGGGAGCTTCGATGAATCTGGCGAGTGAAGCCGGCACGCCCGACCGCAGCGCGCCGCTGCTGCTCGTACCCTTCCTCGTCGGTGCGGTCGTCTCCGTCGTGCTCGGCGTGTACGGGAACGTGCACGCCCCGACCGGGGTCGCCGTCAACGTCGCGGGCTTCTCGGGCCCGCTCGAGGCCAAGGTCTGGCTCGCGTCGGCCGCGCTGCTGCTCGCGATCGTGCAGGTGGGGTCGGCCCTGGTGATGTACGGCAAGATCGGCCCGTCCGACCCGCCGCGCTGGACCGGCGCGGTACACCGCTGGTCGGGGCGGGTGGCGTTCCTCCTGACCATACCGGTCGCCGTCCACTGTCTCTATGCGCTCGGGTTCCAGGCCGCGACGCCCCGTGTGCTCATCCACTCGGCCGCCGGGACCCTCTTCTTCGGTGCCTTCACCGTCAAGATGCTCGGGCTGCGGCTGAACGGTCTGCCGGGCTGGGCGTTGCCCGTCCTCGGCGGGACGTCGTTCACGCTGCTGGTAGCCCTCTGGTGGACGTCGTCCCTGTGGTTCTTCACGACATTCGGCGTTCGATTCTAGGAGGCGGCATGTCAGGCATCACTCCCAGGGCGGGAACCACTCCGAGGCGGCACGTGCTGGTGCTCGGCGCCGTCGGTGTCGTGAGCGCGGCGAGCGGGTGCGCGGTCTACGGCGCCGACGACGAGCAGCCGCCCCCGGTCGACCCGCCCGAGGGCGACGGCGCGCCCGAAGGCGAGGCGGGCGCCGGAGCCGACGTCGTGGCCGGCACGGGCGAGGTCGAGGTCGGTGGGGGACTCATCCTCGCCGACCAGCGGATCGTGATCACGCAGCCGACCGAAGGCGACTTCAGAGGCTTCTCGGCCATCTGCACACATCAGGGGTGCACCGTGAGCGCGGTGCGCGACGGCACCATCGACTGCGCGTGCCATGGCAGCAGGTTCTCGATCGAGGACGGATCGGTGGTCCAGGCCGCGTCCGGGCTGACGCCGGAAAGCCAGGACCCGCTCCCCGGGGTTGCGGTGTCGGTCGACGGGGACCAGATCAGCGTCACCGGGTAGCACTCCGACGCACCAAGAACCTCGTTCGTGCGACCGTTCGGGGGCGACGGCTTCCTCGTGCGCGGCCGCTGCCGTGGAGGCGGTGGCCGCGCACGCCAGCACTACCCGGCTTCAGCAGCCGTAGCTGCGGGGTCCGGACGGACCAGACGGGTCCGGTAGACCGAGGCGGTGCTGAAGCAGGGGGCTCAGATGTCGCGCGACACGGACGGGCGCAGCTCCGCCGGGACCGGGTCGGGAACCTTCCCGATCGCCCGGTAGCCGGAGATCAGGGCATGCACCGCGTCGGCCAGGCCGGCCGTCGGCGCGGCCTGGCGAGCGGGGCCGCGGGCCAGCTCGGCCCTGCCGTGGACCAGCGCCAGATAGGCGAACCCGGCCGCGCTCCCGTTCTGTGGCACCACCTGCTCGAAATGCTCCAGCAGGTGGTGCCACAGAACGGTCCACGGCTCGACCCTGGGATCGTTCAGTGCGGGCTTGGCGTGCACGAGGGCGGCGAATGCGTGGGGTCGCTCGACAGCGAAGTTCACGTAGGCATCCGCCATGCTGATCAGGTGGTCCTCACCCTCGCCTTCCACGGCGACCAGTGCGCCGTGCACCGCCCAGGCCGCCGCCGCCCCGATCGCCACGACCAGCCCGTCGCGCCCGTCCACGTAGCGGTAGAGCGCGTTCGGCGAGACGCCGAGCTCTCCCGCGATCTCCCGTAGCGACCACCGGTCCCAACCGCTCGCCTCGACGACGGCCAGGGCGCGAGGGCCGATCTGCGCGGGATCGACATGGCTCGGATAGGGCATCCTGTCAGCGTAGTCGGGGCCCTGTGATTCCGACCAGCTCCGCGCTCTGGGTCCACAGCTCGGTGACGAGCTCGTCGCGCATCGCGTCCGGCGACGGGTCCTTCGGGTGCAGCCCGTCGAGGTACTGGAACCCCCGGCCGTGCCAGCTCTCGTCCAGCAGGAGTGCCGCGATGTTGCGTGCGCTCGTGGTGGACAGGCGCATGTTCGCGACGAACGGGGTCAGTGCGTACCCCAGGGCGCGCAGCGCTGGCCGGAGCCAGCGGGGGAGCTCGCGCGCCAGGCTGGTGTCGACCATCAGGCCAGGGTCGACGGCGAAGACGTCCACGTCGCGTCCGGCGTCGCGCAAGTGGGCCTGCAGACCGCGCGCCTGGAGCACGTTCGCGAGCTTCGAGGTCGAGTACCGGACGACACCGGCCTCGATCCGCCGATCGGGCTCGGCCTGGTCGGGCAGAGCCAGGTTGCGCGTTCCCATCCAGGTGGGCACCGGGACGCCGGCCCGGCGGGCAAGCTTGTTGTCCGGCTCGTGCACCCCGCTGCTCAGCACCACGACCCGCGCGCCCGGCTCGAGCCGGTCGCGCAGCGACCAGAGCACGAGCTGGTGCGCGAGCACGTTGACCCCGAAGTTGATCTCGAACCCGTCGGTGGTCCGAGCGTCCCGCGGGGTGTTCATCCCCGCGTTCGCGACCAGGCCGCGCAGGCGCACGTCGCCCAGCTTCTCCAGCCCTCGCCGCACCGACGCCAGGTCGGCCAGGTCTGCCACGAAGGGCAGGCTCGGCACCCCTGCTGCCGTGACCTCCGCCATCACCGCCTCGACGGCGGCCTGTCTGCGCCCGCCGACGACGACCGGCACGCCACGGCGGACGAGCTCTCCTACCGTCCTGCGGCCGAGGCCGCCGGTGGCACCGGTGACCAGCACAAATTTCTCCTGCATGGCTTCCTCCCGCGTCCGACCCGAGAACCTCATGGTTCACAGTGTCCACCTACGAAGATACACGGTGTCTACCTTCGCTGCCACCCCGTCCGCCGCGTGCCCGAGGTGCCGGAGGTCACCGACCGCGGGAACTCCGCGGTGCCGAGCTGTACCGCGAGCTCCCCGCCGACAGCGGCGCTCCCCGGGACGAAGACCGTGCACACGGCGATCGCGTCCGGACCGGAACCATCGAACAGGGCGGGTCGGGACGCAGGGCCACGAGATCGCGTCCGGCAGCGGGTCTGTTCGATTCTGTGCGTCTCGTGCCGGCTCGACGGAGGGCTGGATAGTGTCCTGAGAACCGCAACGACGCGTACGTCGGTGTCAGCGCATCGACCTGAGGCATTCGAGGTCACCATGCAACCTGCAGGTGTAGTTCTTTCACGGACCGTCAAGAGCATGTCGGGCCTTCTCCTGGCCGCCGTCGTGGTGGCGTCACTGGTGGGAGCGCCTGCGGGCCCAGCGAGAGCTGCCGAGGTCCCCGAGATCAGGAATCCTGACTTCGCGTCGGTCGACGCCTCAGGGCAGCCGACCGCCTGGAACGTGTGGAATCCCGTGGGCTCGGCATCCGTCGCGGTCGGGCCCGACGGCCCGGGTGGCACTTCCGCGGTATCGATCACCTCGACGTCGGGCGACACGGCACGCTACGCGCTGACGCAGAGCCTCGTGGTGGACGACGCCACCCCGCGCAGGCTGACGGTGCGCGGGCTCACCAAGGGTGAAGGGCTGTCGGAAGGCTTCACGATGATCCGTGTCCAGGCCTACGACGCGAGCGGGGACGTCACCGTACCGATCGCGAGAGGCCCCTACCTGAGCGGGTCGTTCGGCTGGCGTGAGTACTCGGTCGACCTGGTGCTGCCGCAGGGGACGACTCGCTTGTCCATCGAGCCGATGCTCGACTTCTCCTCAGGGACGGTCTGGTTCACGCAGATGGGCATCCACGAGAACACGAGCACCGGATCCCTCTCCGGCACTCCGACCCCGGCCGGAACCGTGGAGCTTCAGTGGAGTCTCGACGTCGACGATGCCACACGCTACGCGGTGCACCGCGCCGAGGGCGTGCAGACGCCGCCGGGAGACTCGTCCAGCCTGGTGAGGAAGGCGGTCGCAACCACGACGGCTGACGACACGGTCGACCCGGCCACCACCTACACCTATCAGGTCCAGGCGCTCGACGACGAGGGCACGATCGTCGCGACCACCCCCACCGCCACCATGACGACAGCGACGACGTTCGGGGACCGCACCGCGACGACGGTCCTCACCAGCACCGAGGCCGACGAGGGGATGGCCCATGCTTCATGGGCGCTCGCGGCGGACGCGCCCGACACGGACCTGACCGTCCAGGTCGGAGAACGTGATCCGCAACCGGTCCAGGGGTATGACGGCGGTATCGACCTGGCCGGAGAGCCCGGCGAGGAGATCACGCTGCGCTCCGCCGGCAGCACCCTCGCGACGGCACAGGTCGGTGGCTCCTCCCACCCGCGCGCTCTGGTCGACACGCAGACGGTCGATCGTGTGAACGAACAGCTGCGGGACGGGGACGAGACCACGACCGCGGCGTGGGAAGCGATGCTCGCGCGGATCACCGGGCCCGAGTCGGGCTACCCGGGCAACGGGAGCGGCGGCCTGTACCGTGCTCGCGAAGCAGCGTTCGTGTATGCCATCACCGGCGATCGGCAGTATGCGGAGCTGGCGTACGAGGCCTTGATCTCTGCGGAGGAGTTCGTGAAGCCTCGGCCCGTCAACATGGGGCTCGAGCTGGCACGCGCGAACCTGCTTCTGGCACCGACCTACGACTGGGCGTTCAACGGGTGGACCGAAGCGCAACGTGCTCGTGTCCGCGACGTCATGACGCGGTCGATCGATCTGTCGTCGACGTATCACCATGACGCACTCGACGACACGGAGAAGACGAGCAACTGGGTCGGGGTGGTCCGCTCGACAGAGCTCGCGCTGCTCCTGGCGGCCCGCGGCGACGCGGACTTCGGCGACCACGACCACCGGATCTCCTTCTTGATCGACGAGACCGGTCGTCACCTGTCGCAGGCGTATACGGACACCGGCCTCACCCAGGAGGGCTGGGACTACCTGCACTACACCGCGCTCTACATGTTCCCGTCGATCTACGCCGTGCAGGACAGCGGGGTGCGGACCCTGGACACGGAGCTCGCCCGGCCGAAGTTCTGGAACGTCGCACTGCACGCCGTCTCGTCACGCAGCCGAGCCGACACGCTCCAGTTCGGCGTCTCAGGCCCCAAGGGCGAGGTGGCCGGTGCGCTCCCGCTCATGTTCCCGCTCACACCGGACGCCGCGAAGCCTGGACTGAAGCACACGTACGACCGCGTGCAGGGCATGCTCTCGGACGACCAGGGCCTGGACGGGGTCCACGCGCTCTGGACCGTGCTCTTCTACCCGGAGGACACCAGCGGCGACGCCGGCGACCTCACCGCGGCCAAGGCCCACACCGCACTGCTCGACGAGGACCAGGGTTTCTACGCTTTTCGATCGGAGTACGCCGACAGAGACGACACCCTGGTCGGTACGGCGAGCCGCAACCAGCAGCACCGAGGCTGGTCGAGCGCGGAGACCTTCTCGCTGACATGGATGAGCCACGACACGACGTGGGCGATGCTCGGCGGCAAACAGTGGACCGAGCCGCTGGCATGGAGCAAGCCGCTGGTCGACGGCAGGCTGGAACCGTACCGGAACCAGTACGAGACGGAGACCGGCGCCGGAAGGACTCTCGAGGCCAGGGCGTTCCCGGGGCAGGGTGGTGGCTACGTAGAGCTGGACGGGGCCGGCAACTTCCTCGTCGACACCGCCGTTCGGGAAGAGGTGGTCGATCTGGCGGCCGGCGGCGCCGCTGACGCGATCGTCGCCATCAAGGACACGTTCGCCGACGACACGTCTCACAGCTGGGACTGGCAGATCCGGCCCGAGGCCGGGGTGGAGATCGCTCTCCTGCCGGACGCCGCGGAGGACGAGCCGTACTTCACTTTCACCAGTCCCAACGGTGCCGTCCTGTCCGGATTTGTCCTGGACCGTGATCAGCTGACGGGGGAGGTCGTCGACGGCACCTTGCGCCTCACCCGGGTAGGAACGGCGGCTGAGTTCCGTGTGGTGCTCGCCACCTCGGAGAGCGGCGTCCTCGGCGCCGAGGTTCACGGCAAGACCTTGGTCGTCGATGACCGCGTGGTGGACTTCGACGCGCTCGACGAGGACACCGCCCGTGGGCTGCCGCGCCATTCCGGCCGCGCGACGGCGCCGCCCGCCCGTGGCGTGCTCTCCACGGACAGCGGCGACGACGGGCTGCGGGACGGAAGCTACGACGTCACCATGAACATGTGGTGGGGTGAGAACGCCAGCACCTTCCGCCTCTTCGAGGACGGGGTCCTCGTCGGATCTGTCGATCTCGACCCGAGCTCCCCGCGTGCCCAGACGGCTACGGTTCCTCTCGAAGGGCGTGTCGACGGCACCTACGTCTACACCGGCGAGCTCATCAACTCCCGTGGTAGCACCTCGCTCTTCCCTCTGACCGTCTCGGTCACCCAGGCGAAGCCCGCGAAGCCGGTTCTCAGTCACGACAACCACGAGGGAGACGGCTCGTTCACCATCAGCGGAGATCTGTGGTGGGGTACCAACGGAACAAGCTACCGCTTCTTCCGGGACGACGTCGTGATCGCGGACGGCGAGCTCGATGACGGTACCCCGCACGCGCAGAAAGCCACCCACGAGGTCGAAGGGCTCGAACCAGGCGTCTACACCTTTCGTGTGGAATGGGAGAACTACGCCGGCAAGACCTCCAGTGATGCCATCAGGGTGGCCGTGCTCTAGTCTGCGCCTTGCAGGCACACGCGCCATGTCTTCACACTGATGCACATGCACCGGGCGATGCGACATTCCCAGATCCTGCGCGAGGTCGAGGTGCGCGGGGGCGTCAACGTCGCGGAGCTCTCCCGCCGGTGGGGCATCTCGGGGATGACCGTCCGGCGCGACCTCGCGTTCCTCGAGGAGCAGGGTCTGGTCGAGCGGGTGCACGGCGGTGCGGTGAGACCGCGCCGCCGAGGCGCCGTGTCGACAAGCCGGAGACTGACGCCTCTCGCGACCCTCGGCATGGTCGTACCGTCCGCCACCTACTACTACCCGGAGGTCATCCGGGGCGCGAAGGCGGCTGTCGCGGAAGCGGAGTGCCGGCTGGTCCTCGGGATCTCGGAGTACTCTCCGGACATCGAGAGGAAGCAGATCTCACGGCTCGTGGCGCACAGGGTCGACGGGGTCCTGGTGACGCCGAGCCTTCCGTTCCACCGGGAACCCACGACCTTCGAGACGCTCCGTGACGTCGGGATCCCAGCCGTCGTCGTGGAACGCGCCGTCGACTCCAGGGCCTCCCTGGCCGCACTCGGTGCGGTGCGGAGCAACCATGCCCACGGCGCGGAACTGGCCGTGGCGCACCTCATGGCCGAAGGGCATCGGCGGATCGGCCTGGTCCTGCGCGAGAATCCTACGGCGGGCCCGGTGAAGGAGGGTTACCGACGCGCATTGACGGCCGGCGAGGGGCGGCGTGCGCCGATCGAGTTCGAGCTGCCACCGCGCGAGGCTCCGATCGCGACGCTGCGCCGGGCTCTCGACGGAATCCTGAACGCTTGCCGTGACGGCGTCGCGGACGCTCTGATCGTCCTTCCCGACGAGGTCGCCATCTCTCTCCTCGAGCTGGCCGAGGACCGGGGGATCGTCGTCCCCGACGACCTCGCGCTCGTCGCCTACGACGACGAGGTGGCTTCGCTCGCCTCCGTCCCGCTGACCGCCGTGGCGCCGCCCAAGTACCGGGTCGGATACCTCGCGGCCCGGATGTGCGTCGAGCAGTTCCTCGCCGCCGGCCGAGGTTCGGCATCCGAGTCCTTCGCGCGTATCGACCTGCTGCCGGTGCTCAACGCGCGGGCCTCGAGCGCCGACCGCTGAGATCTTCTGTGCGCCGATGTTCGTATGGGTGCTCATGTGCGGCGCTGCCGGTGATAGTTGAGCCGTGACGCCGTGTGACCACGGCTCAGGACCGATGAGGAGCAGCAGATGCGACCGTTCACCAGGCCAGGTTTCCTCGACACGATGCTCCGGCAGGGTGTTCCTCGGCGACACCGGTGTGCAGGTGCGTCCGGGGGAGCGGCCGAGTGAGCCGCCCTGTCAAGGCAGCCCTGGCCATGAGCAGCGACGTCGCGGAGCGACTGTTCCCGCCGGGCCAGCGCACGGCACTGGACCCGGCGGTCCTGCTGCTGACGCCGGAGCCGCTCAGCGCCTTCGACGGCGCCGTGGCACGCGCCGTGCTGCGTGAGACCGAGGTGCTCATCACCGGGTGGGGGTGCCCACCGGTGGACACTGCCGTGCTGGACCGGGCTCCGCGTCTCACGGCGATCGTTCACACGGGTGGAACGGTGAAGGACCATCTCACGGCTGAGGTCTGGGAGCGTGGCATCGTCGTGACATCGGCCGCGTCGGTCAATGCTCTCCCCGTCGCCGAATACACCCTGGCGATGATCCTGCTCGCCAACAAGCGGGTCATCGATCTGTCCCGCTTGCTCGGGAGAACGCAACGTTTCGACCCGATGACCGATCTCACCCACGAGATCGGCAATCTCGGCAAGAGGGTCGGCCTCGTCGGGGCCTCGGCCATCGGCCGCCGCGTCATCGAGCTGCTGCGTCCCTTCGACCTTGACGTCGCCGTGGCCGACCCCTACCTCTCGGCGGCGGACGCCACAGTGCTGGGCGTGACCCGTCTCGAGCTCCGGGAGCTGGTCGCCACCAGCGACATCGTCTCGCTTCACGCGCCCGCCCTCCCGGAGACGCGTCACCTCATCGACAGAGAGATGATCCGGACGATGAAACCAGGAGCCACTCTGATCAACACGGCCAGGGGATCCCTGGTGGACCAGCAGGCG
This sequence comes from Myceligenerans cantabricum, assembly GCF_054777735.1. Classification (NCBI taxonomy): domain Bacteria; kingdom Bacillati; phylum Actinomycetota; class Actinomycetes; order Micrococcales; family Promicromonosporaceae; genus Myceligenerans; species Myceligenerans cantabricum. Next base: position 864,823 of record NZ_BAAHAJ010000009.1, on the reverse strand, counting down.
CTCACCGAACGTCTGGCGACGGGGGACGTCTACGCGGTCCTCGACGTGACGGATCCCTGGATCCCGGCGCGGGGGGATCGGCTGTACGACCTCCCGAACGTCCTTCTTACCCCGCACATCGCGGGTTCGCTCGGGTCGGAGCTTCGACGGCTCGCCGCAGCGGCGGTCGACGAGGCGAGGCGGATCGCCGACGGGAGGCCGCCTCGGCACGCGGTCCGCGTGGAGAGCCTCGTGCGTCTTGCGTGACACCACGACGGCGCACCGCCGGGTCAGCCACGAGGCGTGTCCGGCGGCGAGCCGGCGCCCGGTCAGGCGAACAGGTCGTAGGACAGCTCCGCGACCGCCGTCTCGTCGACCTCGACGCCGAGCCCCGGGGCGTCCGGGACGGTCGCGACTCCCTGTTCGACCCGCACACCGTCCCCGAGGACGTAGCTCGACTCGACGAACTGGCGGCCGTTGAGGTCGACCGCGGTCTCGACACCGAACGCGGCGAACAGGTGCAAGGACGCCGCGAAGCCGAGCTCGGTGTCCGTCAGCCCGCTGCCCATGAGCCGAATTCCTGCGTCCTCGGCGTACTGACAGAGGCGGCGCGCGAGGAGCAGCCCACCGCTGCGCTGGACCTTCGCGATCGCGATGTCGAGGGCGTCGAGGCGGAGCGCGGCGACCAGGTCCGACGGGTGCCGAAGGCTCTCGTCCAGCGCGATCGGCACCGGCGAGGCGGCCCGCAGCCGTCCGAGGCCGACGAGGTCGTTCGCGGGCAACGGCTGCTCGAACGCCACGACTCCGACATCGGCAAGAGCGCGCGCCAGGCTCAGTGCCTCGTCGAGCCGGAACCCTTGGTTGCCGTCGATCCAGAGCTGCCCTTCAGGCACCTGGTCCCGCACGGCCCGCACCATGGCCACTTCGTCAGCGGCCCGGTGCATGCCGACCTTGACCTTGAAGTGACGGTGCCCGCGGCCACGGCCTTCCTCGACCGCGGCGATCGCCGCCTCGGGTGAATCGCCGGAGACGATCCATCCGAGCTCGATGTCGTCGCGGCGCCGCTGGCCCCACAGCTCTCCCAGCGAGACCCCGAGCGCGCGTCCGACGAGGTCGTGCAGAGCCAGGTCGACCGCACTCTTCGCGAGGGGGGCTCCGATGCTGATGCCACGGTTGATCACGGTGTCGAAGCGGCGAGCCACCTCGTCGAGGTTCCACACAGGGTGTCCGACGATCGCAGGGCCAAGGTAGCGGTCGATCGTGGTGAAGATGGATTCAGCGGTCTCGTAGGTCCACGCGGGCGTCGGGGTGGCTTCGCCCCAGCCGACATGGCCGCCGGCCTCGACCCGGACGAGGACTCGTGTCGTCGTGCTGTCGGCCGATGTGACGGTGCCGCCGGCGATCGCGAACGCCGCTCTGGTCGGCAGGCGGACCGCGAACGCCTCGACGCGTTCGACCAGCAGCCCGGACAGGGGACCGATGAGCTCTGCTGCTCGATCTGCCACAGTTCCTCCTCTGGATGAGAATGAATAGGGGTTATTCATTCCTTGGGTGCAAGCCCTGCGATGAATCTACCTCGATTTCATTCTTGACGTTCATTTGCCGACGGGCGTACTGTCGCGTCTTATCAACGCGAGGTCCGCCGAGGAGGGTGACAAAGGTAGAATGAATTCATTCTATTCGCAGCAGAAGCTGTTCCAGACCGTGGCGTCTCGGCTTCGTGATCGCATCGACGCCGGCGAATGGCCGCTGGACGGTCGTCTCCCCACCGAGGCGGAGCTCTCGAAGGCGTACTCGGTCGGCATCAACACGGTTCGGCGTGCGGTCGAGGTCCTGGTGGAGGAGGGCGTCGTCAGGCGCCGGCAGGGCTCGGGCACCTACGTCGCCGTGGAACGGCAGGGCAACGGCTCACACTTCGTCGGTGTCGTCGTGCCCAGCACGAGCTACTACTTCCCGAGCGTCATCGCCGGGATCGAGCGGGTCACCGGGGCGGCGGGTGCCCGGCTGCTGCTTGCCTCCAGCGACTACGACCCCGCCCTGGAGCTCACCCGTGTCCGCGAGCTCATCGAGTCGGGTGCTTCGGGCCTGCTCATCGCCCCGACGCTCCACCGTGGTGATCCCACCGATCAGTTCGAGGCGATCCGCTCGCTGCCGATCCCCGCCATGCTGCTGGAGCGGCGTCCGCCGTCGCCGACGCCGGACGACACGCTCTCCTACGTCTGCACCGATGTCGTCGGCGGAGGCTATGCCGCCGTCCGCCACCTCATGGACCAGGGGCGCCGACGGATCGGATTCCTCGGTCGCAGCGACACCGCCACGGCCGAGCAGGTGTTCGAGGGCTACGACCGGGCGATCTCCGACCTCGGACTCGAGCAGCTTCCTTCCGCCGTGGTGCGTGCGGCACAGTGGCCCGCCGCGGCCCTCCAGAGCTATGCGGACACGGCGCGGAGCGAGCGGCTCGACGCCATCTTCTGCCTGGGCGATCGGGAGGCGACGGCGCTCCTGCCCCGGCTGCGGTCAGCGGGCATCAGCGTGCCCTCGGACGTCGCCGTCGTGGCGTACGACGACGAGGTCGCCGATCTCGCGGAGGTGCCGCTCAGCGCCGTCTCACCCCCGAAGTTCGAGGTGGGCCGCCTCGCGGCCCTCACACTGCTGCGGCAGATCGCTCTGGACGGATCCCGGCACGCGACCAGGACCTTGCTGCAGCCCTGTGTCACGGTCCGGGCGTCGAGCGTGCTCGAGCCGAGCGCCGAGCCGGTCGAGCGGCCGGCGTGACCTGGGTCCTGACCATCAACCGGCGCATCCTTCCGGTGCGTGACTGAGAACGGGAGAATCATGAATCATCGACACCTCAGAGTCGTCGCCGCCGCGGCGGTCCTGACGATCGCTGGAACGACCCTGGCAGGCTGCACCGGTGACGGGCAGGGCTCCGCAGAGGCGGACACGCTCACCATCGGGTACTACGCAGCGGCGGGCAGCGCAGCGGACCTCACCATGCAGGAGCTCGTCGACGAGTTCCGTGACGCGAATCCCGAACTGTCCGTCGAGGTGCAGTCCGCACCCTACGCCGACTTCTTCAAGCGGCTCCGTACGCAGGTCGCCGGCGGGAACGCACCCGACGTGTGGCTCTCCGACGGGGTGCTCGTCCAAGAGTTCGCGGCACGCGGCAGTCTCCGGGACCTCTCGGAGTACGCCGGGCAGATCGACGAGGCCGACTACATCGGCGTCGACCTCCACCGTGATGCGGACGGGCACCTCTGGGGCTTTCCGCAGGCGGCCCAGACGCCAGTGCTGTTCTACAACACCGCGATGTTCGACGACGCGGGACTCGAGGCGCCGACCGACGAATGGACCTACGAGGACCTCGCCAAGGCCGCGCGCGAGCTGACCGTCGACGAGAACGGCGACGGCCGGCCCGAGGTCTACGGCTTCCGCGCCTTCTCGCCTGGCTTCACCGAGAGCTGGTGGCCCATGATCCGCGCCTTCGGAGGTGAGACCATCGATGAGACGCGTACCGATGTGACCCTCGACAGCGCCGCCTCCGAGGCCGCGCTGCAGTGGATGACCGAGGCCATGGGGCCCGATGGTTTCGCGCCCGACGTCGTCGCGACCGAGTCGCTCGGCTCCGTGCACGAGCTGTTCGCCAACCAGACGGTGGCCATGTCCTTCGGGATCTATGCGCGGTCGCAGGCCGCGCTGGCCGGCGGCGCCGACTTCGACGTCGTTCGCATGCCCGAGGGTCCCTCGGGTGAACGGGGAGAGGTCGCGATCGTGAACGCCTGGTCGGTGAACGCTGCGACCACGGACGCCGAGGGGGACGCGGCCTGGAGGTGGATCGAGTTCTTCTCGGCTCAGGATCCGCAGACGAAGTGGGCCGAGCTGGGCGAGGGCATCCCGATCAACCGGGCTGTCGCCGAGTCGGACGCCTTCCTCGGGGCCGAGACGGCCCCGGAGAACCGGCAGGCGTTCCTCGACGCGTTGGCAGAAGCCGAGGACCTGGGCGAGAACGCCGTGTGGTCGGAGTACACCGCCGTGATCAGCGAGCAGATCACTGCCGCCCTGTCGGGCGACGTGGCGATCACTGACGCGCTGTCGACCGGAGAGCAGGACGCTCAGGCGAGCATCGACCGCTTCCTCGCCGGCCAGGAGTAGGTTCCATGACCACCACGCTGAAGAAGATGCGGACAGCGGGAGCGCCGCCCGGCGCACGGGTCTCCCCGGCCCGTGTGCGCGGAGAGCGCCGCCGCCCGCGCGGCATGGGGTGGGGCATCCTGTTCGCGTCCCCCTACCTGCTGCACCTGCTGGTCCTGACCCTGTGGCCGCTTCTCGCCTCGCTCGCGTTCGCCTTCACCGCGTACGACATGGTGAGCCCACCGACGTGGGTGGGGCTCGCGAACTTCGAACGGCTGGCGGGTGACCCGGTGTTCTGGCGCACGCTCGGCAACACCGCGTACTTCGCCGTGCTGTTCGTGCCCGTGCAGACCGGTCTCGCCCTGCTCCTCGCCATTGCGCTCAACCAGCGGATTCGCGGCATCGCGTTGCTGCGGGGGGCCTACTTCGTCCCGGTGATCTCCTCGTGGGTAGTCGTGGCCTTCGTGGCGGACGCCATCTTCAACTCCCGGTTCGGCGTGGCGAACACGGTGCTCGAGTCACTCGGCCTGCCGCGGCAGGACTGGCTGCAGGATCCGGTTCTCGTGATCCCCACCCTGGTGGCCGTCGCCGTGTGGAAGGGCGTGGGGTACATGGCCGTGCTCTTCCTCGCCGGTCTCCAGTCGATTCCCGACGAGCAGTACGAGGCCGCGAAGCTCGACGGGGCGAGCGGGCTCCAGCGGTTCCGCTTCGTCACGCTGCCGTGGATCTCCGGGACCACGTTCCTCGTGCTGATCCTCACGGTCATCCAGACGCTGCAGGCGTTCGACCAGGTGTTCGTGATGACGGACGGCGGCCCGAACGGCGCGAGCGAGCTGACGGTCCTGTACCTCTACCGCCAGGGCTTCGAGTACTTCCAGATGGGATACGCCTCGGCGATCGCCTGGGTGCTGCTCGCGATCATCATGCTGCTCACCGTCGTCCAGTTCCGTCTGCAGAAGAGGTGGGTGCACTATGCCGCTTGAGACCGCCGAGCGCCCGGCGCTCCGCCGCCGTCGGCGCGTGCGCGCGCTCCGCAAGGTTCCGGCGTACCTGTTCGTCATCGCGGGTGCCCTGGTCATGGTTCTGCCCTTCCTCGCGGCGTTCAGCAGCTCGTTGAAGTCGTACGAGCAGTACGTTCAGGTACCTCCCCGGTGGATCCCGGATCCCGCGCACTGGGAGAACTACCTCGAGGTCTGGCAGCGAGCCCCGTTCCACCTGTACCTGATGAACAGCCTGATCGTCGCGGTCGCCGCCGTGGTCGGATGCCTTCTCACCAGCTCCATGGTCGGGCACGCGCTCGCGCGCATGGTGCTGCCCTGGCGCAACCTCCTGCTCACTGCTGCGATCGGCACGATGATGCTCCCGACGATCATCACCATCGTGCCGAGCTTCATCCTGTTCAAGTCGTTCGGCTGGCTCGACACGCTGCTCCCGCTCATCGTGCCGTACTGGCTGGCGACCCCGTTCGGGATATTCCTGATGCGGCAGACCTTCCTGTCCATTCCCAAGGACTTCGAGGAGGCCGCGACCCTGGACGGGGCCAACCCGTGGCAGGTGTTCTGGCGGGTGCACCTTCCGCTCGCGAAGCCGGCGCTCGCGACACTCGCGATCTTCACGTTCATGGCGACGTGGGGCGCGATCCTCGAGCCGACGATCTATCTCGTCTCCCCTGAGAACTACACGCTCCCGATCGGTGTGCAGAGCCTGCAGGGGCAGTTCGCCGGCGACGAGCAGCTCGTGACCGCGGCGGCTCTGATGAGTCTTGTGCCGATCCTCGTCGTCTTCCTCCTCGCCCAGCGCTACTTCGTGCAAGGCGCCGCGAACGCCGGCCTCAAGGGCTGAGCGCGTGAGCATCGAAAGGAAACCTGTGAACTCCACGCCATTCCGTGTCGGCATCATCGGCGCCGGCGCGATCGCCGAGCTGCACGCCGCGGCGGTCGCCCACACGGGACACCGCGTCGTGGCCGTGTGCGACGTGCGCGAAGCAGCGGCGAACACGCTTGCCTCCGCGTACGAGGCACGCAGCTACACCGACCACCGTCGCCTGCTTGCCGATGCCGGGGTCGACGGGGTGATCATCACGGTCCCCCATGCCCTCCATGCGTCCATCGCGCTCGACGCGATCGCCGCGGGCACGCACGCGCTCATCGAGAAGCCGCTCGCGGTGAGAGCGGACGAGGCGCGCCGGATCATCGCGGCGTCGCGCGCGGCGGGGGTGACGGTCGCCGTCGGGCACGTCCTGCACTTCATGCCGACCCTGGTGACGGCGGAAGAGCTGATCCGGTCCGGCGAGATCGGTACGCCGGTGCTGCTGAGCGAGCAACGGGCGTCCGACTACTCCGAGGGCTCGCGACCGGCATGGTTCTTCGACCCTGACATCGCGGGCGGCGGAATCCTCATGAACGTCGGCACACATGCCATCGACCGGATCCGGTGGCTCGGAGGCAGCCCGATCGTTCGCGCGCACGGGTTCGTCGCCGCACGGCCGGGCAGCCGTGTCGAGACGGAGGCGACGTCGGTCTTCGAGCTCGGCAACGGGGCGCACGCGTCACTCACCCTCGGAGGGACCGGTCTCCCGTTCACCGAGATCATGTCTGTCGTCGGTGAGACCGGCGCTCTCACCATCGAGCGCGGGCGCGGGGTACGACTGTTCGAGCGAGGCGTCCCGCGGCACACGATCACCCCGGACAAGGACGAGATACCCACGGCGTTCGCCGACCAGCTCCTCGACTTCGTCCACGCGGCGACCTCTGGCACCCACCCCCGGGTGGGCGCACAGCACGGGCTCGAGGTGCTGGCCGTGGCCCAGGCGGTCTACGACTCCGCTCGCCTCGGCGAGCCCGTCGAGGTGCGCGCGCACGTCGCCGAGGGGGCCCCGACATGAGCGACCGTCACGACCGGAAGCTCGCGTTCAGCTCGCTCGGTGCCCCTGGGGCGACCGTGGCCGGGCTCAAGGAGATCGCCGACGCCAGTGGCATCCGTTCGGTGGAGCTCCGTTGCGCCGACGGTGAGCTGCTGGCCCCCGACAGCACTCCCGACGAGGCCCGGCAGCTCGGCACGGCTCTGGCCGAGGCTGCCGTCGACCCGGTCTGCGTCGCCTCGTACGTGCGGATCGCCCGTGACGACGGCAACCCGGTGGCCGAGACGATCGCGCACGTGCGTCTCGCGGAGGCAGTCGGAAGCCCGTTCGTCCGAGTCTTCGGCGGTGTCGAGGGCGTCGCGGAGTCCGAGGAGGTTGCTGCCCGGCGTCTCGCGGACGTCGCGGCCGCCATCGACGGCACGGACGTGACGGTGCTCATCGAGACACACGACGTGTTCCTCACGGGTGCTGCTCTGGGCCGAATTCTCACGCGCGCGGCGAGCGACCGGCTCGGCGCGCTGTGGGACGCGGTCAACCCATGGCGCGCCGGTGAGACCCCGGAGGCGACGGCGGCGGCTCTCGCCCCGTGGCTGCGGCACGTGCAGCTGAAGGACGCCGCCGGACCGACGGAGCTCGCGCCGGTCCTCCCGGGCGACGGGGCGGTGCCGCTGCACGGCATCCTCGACGCGCTCGACGGCATCGGGTACACCGGGGCCGTCTCTCTCGAGTGGGAACGAGCCTGGTATCCCGAGGCGGCTCCGCTCCCGGTCGCCGTCGGCGCCTTCCGCAGGACGCTCGCGGCCCACCGGTCGTGACCGAAGCCATGACTGCTCGGCCGGCTCTGCGGTGCGTCGGCGCTCTGACGCCGCACGACCGGACGAACGACACGACTCAGAAGAAGAAGGAGGAGCGATGCTCACCACGGCCCAGTTGGACGACCGGCTGACCACGCCACGCCCCGCACTCATCGAAGACCTCTCTCACCTCGACGGCGACCTCCTCGTGGTCGGAGCCGGCGGGAAGCTCGGACCGAGCCTCGTCCGCATGGCGGTCAGGGCGTTCGAGGCGGCGGGATCCGACTCCCGCGTGCTGGCGGTCTCACGGTTCGCCAGCACGGAAGCCCGGTCCGCGGCCGAGGCCACGGGAGCCGTGGTGATTCCTGCCGACGTCACCGACGAAGGGCAGCTGGCCGAGCTCCCGGACGCCGCGAACGTGGTGTTCCTCGTCGGTGCGAAGTTCGGGAGCACCGGGCAGGAGGCTGCGACCTGGGCCACGAACACCTACCTTCCCGGTGGCGTGGCCCGGCGGTACGCGGGTTCACGCCTCGTCGGGCTGTCGACCGGTAACGTCTACCCGTTCATGCCCGTGGCGTCGGGCGGAGCCACCGAGGGAACCGACCTGCGGCCGGTCGGCGACTACGCGATGTCATGCCTCGGCCGTGAACGGATCCTCACCCACATGGCTGAGACGACGTCGACCCCCACCGCGCTGATCCGGCTGAACTACGCGGTCGAGCTGCGCTACGGTGTGCTCGTCGACCTGGCTCGCATGATCAAGTCTGGTCAGCCCGTCGACGTCACCATGGGTGCCGCGAACGTGGTGTGGCAGGGGTACGCCAACGAGGTCATACTCCGTTCGCTGCTGCACGCGTCGGTCCCGCCGTTCGTGCTCAACCTGACGGGGCCCGAGACCATATCGGTCCGCCGCACCGCCGAGCGGCTCGCCGAACGGATGCACCTGCCCGTCGAGTTCACGGGTGAGGAGTCGCCGAGCGCCCTGCTCTCGGACGCGAGTGCGTGCCACGGGTTGTTCGGCTACCCGGACACCACGCTGGAAGAGCTGATCGGCCTCACCGCCGAGTGGGTCCTCGCAGGCGGGTCGGTGCATCAGAAGCCCACCAAGTTCCAGCAACGAGACGGGAAGTTCTGATGCCTGACGCCATCACGAGGTTCCGCGACGGGGGAGTCATCCCCGCGCACCCGCTGGCGCTCGACGCCGACCGTCGCATCGACGAACGACGCCAGCGTGCGCTGACCCGCTACTACGTCGAGGCAGGTTCACTGGGGCTCGCCGTCGGCGTCCACACCACCCAGTTCGAGCTGCACAGCACCCACCGTGACCTGTTCGCCCCGGTGCTCGAGCTCGCGGCCGAGACAGCCGCCGAGTACACGGGGCACGCACCGGTCCTCGTCGCCGGCGTCGCCGGCGACGCCGAGCAGGCCGTCGCAGAGGCACGGGTCGCCGCCGAGGCAGGCTACGACCTCGTGCTGCTCACTCCGTTCGGTGCGGCGGACGCCACGGACGAGGAGCTCGTCGAACGCGCGGTGCGCGTCGCCGAGGTGATGCCGGTCATCGGCTTCTACATCCAGGCAGCCATCGGAGGACGTCGTCTCGACTCCGCATTCTGGCGCCGTTTCGCCGAGATCCCGGGTGTGGTCGGAGTCAAGATCGCGCCGTTCGACCGATACGCGACCCTCGATGTGGCTCGAGGGGTCGCGGCCAGCGGACGGACCGACGTCGCGCTCTACACGGGCAACGACGACAGCATCGTGATGGACCTGATGAGCCGCCTGCCCGGTCGCGGCCCCGACCGGGCGCCCGTCGACCTGCCGGTCGTGGGCGGGCTGCTGGGCCAGTGGGCGGTCTGGACCCGGCGGGCCGTGTCCGTGCATGCCCGGGCTCGTCGCGCGCAGGCCGGTGATCACGCCGAGCGTGCCGACCTCGCACGTCTCGCACCGATGCTCACCGACGCCAACGGGGCCATCTTCGACGTCGCGAACCGCTTCGCGGGCTGCGTGCCCGGCATCCACGAGGTCCTGCGGAGGCAGGGCCTCCTCGCCGGCACATGGTGCCTCGACCGAGGTGAAGTGCTGTCCCCCGGGCAGTCGGAGGAGATCAGCCGGGTCGTCGCTGCCTATCCAGAGCTGTGCGACGACGAGTTCGTGGCGGAACATCGAGACCGCTGGCTGGCGTGAGCCCCACCGAGTGCCTGCCCGCGATCACGGTCGCGGTGGTGGTGTCACGTGCCGCAGACGGCCCGGCTGCCGGGGCCCGCGACGACGGGAGTCTCGGGCCCCTCACCACGACGCCCGCAGGAGGACGGCGACTCGGGGCCATGGATCTCGTGATCCCCACGTGCAGAGATCCCTTTCGCCTGACTGTGAGGACCCGTCGGACCTGCACGGCCGCGAGCACCCCCGGAAGTCACACCGAGAAGTACTTGCTTTCCGGTTGATTGTCCTCTGACCTGCAGGAACGCGTTCGTGACACCGCGAGGTGACACGAATTGGACACGCATTCCGAAGTCCGTTGCCGGGCGCGAGACGTCCGGGACGCCAGGGGACGGCCGCGCGCGACACGCCTTGCGCCCCTGAGGTGCATGAGCCGCAAGCACCACCGGGGCCGTCAGCCTTCTCGCCACGTCACGCTTCCCGTGACGGGGTACTTCACGCCGGAGCAGGCCGCGGAGCTGCTGGGCGTCTCGGTCCACACCCTGGAGAAGTGGCGCCGCTCGGGCTACGAGGGCGTCGGCCCCCGCTACCGGCACCACGGCCGGCACGTGCGGTACGACCCGCGCGACCTGCTGGAGTGGAGCGAGTCGAAGGCGGTGTCGTGATGGAGAAGCTCAAGCCCGGCACCCACGGGAACATCAGCGCCTCGAAGCAGGCCAACGGACGCTGGCGGGCTCGCGTGCGGTACTGCAACCTCCTCGGCGAGGAGAGCACGACGTCCGCCACCGGCCCGACCAAGCAGGCCGCCAAGGACAACTGCAAGGACAAGATCGACGAGCTCCTCGGCACGACGGTGGTCGCGAGCGTGGCGACGGTCGGCGAGCTGTGCTGGGACTGGTACAACCGGCTCGAGGCGGAGTCGACGGCGTTCTGGTCGCGTCCCGATGCCACCGAGCGCCGGGGCGAGACGCCTCCGCGGCCTCAGTCGCTCGTCCACACGAAGCGCGCGATCAACTACGTCTGCGCGGAGGATGGGGGCATCGGGAACCTGCCTCTGGACGAGGTCACGACCCTTGCCCTGGAGCAGTGGCTCGACGGTCACAAGCGCATCTCCCGCGGGCGTGCCGAGGAGATCCGTGTCGCCCTGCGCGGTGCGTTCCGATCGGCCGTGCGGCTCGGGATCCTGCTGACGGATCCGATGGCGGGCGTCTCGCCCGTGCGACGGCACGACCCGCGGCCGGTCGCCCTGGAGGCGGAGGAACTGCAGACCATGCGAAGGATTCTGCGTGACGAGCCCACGCTGAAGATCACGCGGGTCACGGCCAGCAACCTCGACACGCTGCTCGTGCTGCTGCTCGGTACCGCGCTGCGCGTCGGTGAGGCGGTCGTGCTGCGCTGGGGCGATCTCGTGCTCGAAGGCCCGTCGCCGACCGTGTCGGTCTCGGGCACCCAGGTGGAGCTGACCGGCAAGGGAGCGTTCCGCCAAGAGGCGCCGAAGACCGAGTTCAGCAAACGGACCGTGCTCCTGCCACCCGCGGTCGTCGAAGCACTGGTCAGGATTCGACCCGACGACGCTAAACCCTCCGGCTGGGTCTTCCCCACGCGGAACGGCACTGCCTGGAACGCGGGCAACGCGGGGAAGATCGTCGATCGGATCGTCGAGAAGTCGAATGGAACGCTCGACCCGCACCGCGTCTCCTTCCACAAGCTCCGGTCGACGGCCGCGACCGCCATCGCCGAGAAGTACGGGGACCACGTCGCAGGCCAGGTGCTCGGCCACAAGCCGCAGGGGATCACGCAACTGCACTACATCGCTCGCCGCGACGTCGCTCCGGATGTGCGCGACGTGCTCCAGGCACTCGCGGAATCCTCCGATCCCGACGGCGGCCAACACGCAGAGACTGCGACGGTCGTCCCGATCGCGTCGCGGCGAGCTTCTCGGGGGCACCTGCGCGTGGTGTAATGCACGAACGTCGGGTCGAGCGCTGCCGCAGCAGGTGCTCTCTGATCCCTCACGATGGTGGCCTCAGCCAGCGCCAGCTCTGTGTAGGCGATGGTGTGGCATGGGCATTGGCGGCTCCCGTCCACCCAGCAGGCCTGTGTTGTGATCTCACCGGGGGTCGTATCCGCGTTCGAACCAGGCTGTAAGGGCTGTCCCGGCGGCAAGCTCCGCTTTGTGTGACTTCGGTCGCTCGGCGCCGACAGCGTCGTAGAGCAGGCCGCGGTACAGGTCGAAGGCGGACTGGACCAGCGTGGACAGTTCTTGTGCGGACGCGAGGGCGGACCGGTACCCGACGAGTGCGCCGAGGGCGGCAGGAATGAGAGCCCACCATGCGAGTGGCATCCAAACCGAGAACAGGATGCTCCAGCAGATCAGGCGCGTGGCGTCGTCCACCTGCCTGCGTGCGCCGGCCAGGTCGGCACGCACGTGCTCCGGCAGGACGGACCACAGGTGTGGGAAGCAGATCACGGCGTCGAGGCCGTACCGGTGCCGTGGACGCGCCTCCATTGCACGCAGGACGTCGCCCACGCCGGTGGGCATCCGATCGCCCGGGGAGGGCGGCACCATTGAGCGCCGAGTGTTTATCCGCCGGAATTCGCGTGCTTCCGACACGGTGTGCGTCTCGCGGCATCGGTATAGATCGCGCCACTTCGCGGCGTCGCGGTCAATCCGCCGCCTACGCCGGCCGACAAGCCATGATGCGATACGGTCGGCCCGGGCTGGCCAGTAACCCTCGAGCAGTCGCAGCATTGGGGGCGTGAACCACTCGACGACCTTCGCCGAGCCGGCGACGAGAAGAAGCGCGCCCACCGCCACAGAGACTTGAATGACGATGCTGGCTTCGCCGAGGTCTGTCATCCAGAAGTCCGCCACGGAACGCCAGCCTCGTGCGTAGGCGTAGGCAAGCATGCCGCCGAACCAGAATCCGAGCGCGGGGGACAGGAGCAACTCGGAGTACCGCTCGGCAACCTTCCCGCCGAGGGTCGACCACAGGCTGAACAACGTGCACCCTCAGCCGAGTCTGCCGTGGCCGTTGGGGCAAGGGGGCACGGGCTCGCCTTCCTCATAGATCGGCCAGGTGTACGAGCATCTCGGGCATTCATAAACCCTTGCTGGTGCACCGTGCGGAATCCCGGGCAGTCCGGAGATCAGGTCACGAAGAGCCTCGGGATCCTTGCCCAGGAGCGTGGAGAGTTCCGAGCGCGTGGTCGGGTTGCTCTTCAGCACGGTCACGATAGCTTCGGCGACACGAGGTGTGCCCTGGTCTGCGATCTTGAGCAGGGCACTCAGCTCACGTGCCATGGGCACGGCCGCGTCGCCGATTAGGTGCGGGAGTTTGGGCAGCAGACGCTTCCCGATGGCGATGATCTGGGTAGCGGCGTCATCGGGTTGTGGTGCGACAGGCATCGTTTGACCTCTCGGTGGTCCCGTCCCGGCGGTCGCGGCATGGGCACATGACCTGCATTCAGGATGCGGCTCTTGATCAGTCTTGTCACCCGGGAGCTCCGACCCGGCGACCGCGCAGAGCAGCGGCTACGGCAGCCCACGGCCGTGCCTGGACTCTGCGTCCGGCTCGGAAGGCTACCCAAAGTGAGCAGGCGCAACAGGTGCCAGGCAGATGGAGCAGCGCACCTCGGCCCCGGCGTGGGGGAGTGGCCAGCCCGGGATGCTCTGGGAGCCGGGGCGACGGATAGTCGCCCCGAGGTGCTATTCAGGCGTCTCGAATTCATCTAACCGGCCCTGAGCCGCGTTGGGGAGCGTGGCATGACCACGAGCGCCGCACCACCGCCCGGACCAGTTCCGGGTAACGTCACCAGTGACGTCGACCGGATGTGCGCCCACTCGACGCCGAGATCCCAGCCAAGGCGGCCAAGAGTCTGCTGATCGGGACGTGGAATGTGCATGCGTTCGGTGACCTGACGCACAGAGTCGGAGCCACGCCGAGCGCCATCGCCTGGACCGCGGAGGCGACCGCCACCTGAACAATGCCCTGCGCATCGCCGCCTCGTTCGCATGCGCATCCATGACGAGACCCGCTCTTACGTGCCCAAACGCACCGCAGAAGGCTTTAACCACCGCGAGGTCCGCCGACAGGTCAAGCTCTACCTCACCCGCAATCCACAGAATCCTGACCAGGGAAAACGCCATCGCCCTCCCGGTTTGACAGACATAGAAGCGTCTCTCAGCGACCACCGCCCGCTATGGCTAGAACTCACCGAGTAGCCCGCTCATTTATCCTGCCTCGAACGGCAAGAATCTGTTCAAGCGGGTCCCAGTTGTTGGGGAGATCGCGCTCCGATATTTTGTATTTCTTCCGCAAATCAGTGGCGAGCCGGTCCGCACGGAGCGCGATGGCCGTATACAGGTCGTCGGCTTGGTCGCTCCCACTCTCCGGGTCGTACCATCCCGAAATGCGGACTGATTCGAAGGCGTGACCAACGTACGCAGCCAGTCGCATCGACTCTGCCGTTTCGCGGGGGTCCAGCGATTCCCAGTTTCCGTCGGTCGGAAGACGGAGTTCCGTCGGCAATGGAAAACTCGGCTCGTGATCATCGCCGTAAGGCCCGGTACCGACAGCGCGGGCACATCCAACCACGAGCTCATCCAGTGCGACTACGATTCGTATCGATAGGTAGGCGGATTCTCGACGCCTGACCGATCGTCGCTGCCCGTGTCCGACCAGCCAAGTTAGGCCAGCGCCGAGCAGGACGCCGACGAGTGTGGTCACGAACTCCATGCGGATCAGTCCGCGAACCGTTGCGACCGATGCGATGCTAGGTCGCACGCCGACCCGGCGTCCCGCCCGCCGGCCAACGTCGTGCAACAACGTCTTCTACTGCGTCCGCTCGGCGTGTCCCACGGACGGTCCTCGGTCGACCTCATATCGGCCATCCTGCCGGGCATGAGTGCGCAGGTCTGGTAGACACGCCATACCTATCGCACACCTCCCGGTGCGCACCATCGCGCGCACGGCCGCGGCGGTGCTCCAGGGGCTCGTTGAGTCCTCGGCCCCCGACGTCGTCCAGGGCGGGGCAACTGCGGCGGACGTCCCGATCACGTCGCGGCGCGCCCGCGGGCACCTTCGCGTCGTGTAGCGGACAGCCTCCGGGCTGAGCGGCGCTGCCGCGGGCGCGGGCTGATTCCCTCACGGGTGCGGCCGTGGTCTCATTCGAGGTCACGGCCGCAACAGCGGTGTCGGGCTCACCGCTCTGCCGCGCTTCGGTTCGTTCGTGACGGCGTGATCGGAGCGGCCGTCGAAGCGCCGAGCGTCGGTCGGCGCAGGCGCACGAAGGCGAGAACGAGACTGAGGCGAGGTTCTTCGCCCGGCTTCTCCGGGGATGTTGAATCAACAGAACCCACGATGGTCGAATTGCCCGATCCTTCGATCGTGACCACGGCACGAGTGCGGCGGCCGGTCTCAGCTGGCTGACGGAAGTCCGTGTCCGCCACGCTGGCACCTGGAACCGGCCGAAACCGCATGGAGAAACCGCGTCAAGAAACGGCGCAGAACCCGTCGGCGCAGGTCAGAACCGCCCCAGCGTCGCCACCGTTGCTCAATGGCGCATCTGCATGAGCCGGAGGACGCCCGGACGTCGGCGACGACGTCCCGCTCGAACATCTGCCGGTCACGGCCGAGCCGGATGACCACCGTCGAGCGGCCGCACGGACGCCTCACGATCACCTGGCCCTGAACAGCCAGACCTGCTGAACACGCGTCGAACCGTCCATGTACGCCCGGGCGCGCAGGCATGTTGTGGTCGCTAGCGTGGTGGTTTGCCGATGTCAGGGTCGGTGACGCCGCTCGTACAAGGAGATGGAGACGACGGATGAGCGCTGCTGTGGGGATCCAGGTCGGGCGTCGGGGAGCCCGGGGGATTGTGATCGACGACGACGGCCGGCTGGTCCTGATCAAGCGGACCAAGCCGGGGCAGGCGCCGTATTGGACGTCGCCCGGCGGCGGCGTCGAGGAGGCGGACGCCACGGTCGAGGATGCCCTGCGCCGTGAGCTGGCTGAGGAACTTGGCGCGACGGCCGGCGGGTACCAGCAGGTGTTCGTCTCGTCGGATCTCACGGATGCGGGTGTGGCGATCCAGTACTTCTTCATTGCGCGGTTGACGTCGTTGAACCTGACCGAGCGGTACGGGTCGGAGTTCAGCAAGCCCGAGCGTGGCGGCTACGACCTGGACTACGTGCCGCTGAGCGACGACTCCCTTGTGGCCATCGACCTCAAGCCGGCTGCGCTCAAGGAGTTCGTGCTGGCGAACCGGGACGCCCTGCTCGCGGAGGCGGGCTTTGCGGCCTGAACTCCGTCAGCCTTCCCAGACGAGGTAGGCGGGGGGCCTGTCCTGGTAGGAGGCGCAGATGGGAGGCGTCCGTGCCGAACATGTCGCGGAGCGCGGACGCCTCTCCGGGCCGTGGCAGTCTGCCGTCGCGCTCATGCAGTGCTGACCACTCGCGAAACGAACGCAGTGGCAGTAGCAACGGTCCGGAGGGCGTCGCGCCTTGGTCGCGCCGAGTACAGCAGAGATCCACGCAAGCATGTCGCGCCCGTCAGCCGTCTACCTGGATCACGACGGCGTAGCCGTCGCGTGTGCGGGCGATGTGTGCGGGAAGCTCGTGGGTGTACGGGGAGCCGGCGGTGCGCCATTGGGCAATGAGGGCGCTCAGTCGTTCCGCGGCGTCGGATTGGGTGGGGCGCTTGACGATGTGAGACTCGGTGACGAATGCGGCGTCGGGCTCGCCGCCCAGGGAGCCGAGTCCGATGCCCGGACCGAGTTCGGTCGTGGCGACGAGCAGTCCTTCGGAGTTGAGCGCGAAGAGCCAGTTCTTGAAGTGAAGGAACTCGCCTGGGCTGGTGACCCACTGTTCGGCCTTGCCGATGCGGAGGGCGTCGAGCAGGGCGCTGGCCGTGTCGGGCTCGAGCGCCGCGTTTGTCGCCAGCTCGAAGCGGGGGTCGTCGTTGGCTCTGACGTAGGTGGTGGCTCGGGGCTTCTCGTCCCCGATCGTGGGCGTGTAGCCCCCGGCATCCACGAGCACGTCGAATGCGTCGTCGCCTACCTTGTTGATGTGAGCGACGGCGTAGGCGCCCGGCAGTGTCGACAGCAGGCAGCCGGTGATGAGCACACCGCCGGGCGCCAGCTGGTCGAACCATGCGGCCGGGATAGTCGGCGGTGTCGTGCCGACAAAGATGCGGTCATAGGGTCCGTCCTCGGGCCAGCCAAGTAGTCCGTCGCCGTGGACGGCGCGTGCTGGATGGCCATGTTCCGCGAACAGGCGGGCCGCGCGTTCGGACAGATCGGCCGAGATGTCAACGGTGACGACCGTGCCGCTCGGGCCGACGAGCTGCGAGAGAAGGGCAGCCGAGTAGCCGGAGCCGGTGCCGATCTCCAGGACACGCATGCCGGGGTGGACGTCGAGCATGCGGAGGTGGCGCAGCGTGACACGCGATGGGGTACAGGGTCGTACAGCCTTGCCGTCTGCGCCGTGGTAGAACTCAGCGGGGATGGAGCGGGCAGCTTCGGCAACCGTTGAGGCGGTGCTGGTGTTCATCGGTGGGAGGTTCCTCTCGTGGGCGTTCAGATGCGGACGGTGACGATGAACGGATCGTCGAACAGGTTGTCTTCACCGACTGGGCCGTCGTCAGCCTCGATCCAGGCGTGAGACTCGCTGGGGTTGAAGCGGCAGCCGATGCACCAGTCGACACAGAGTGCGCGGAACGCGGTGGTGAGCAGCGCTGCGAGGGACAGGTCCAGGCATGTTGCCCTTCCTGGGTAGTGGGAGGCGGCCCAGTTGCGAGCGGCGATGGCGTTCGCTGCTTCGGCGCGGGTAGCGCGTCGTGGTGCCAGGGACTTGACGAGTGCGGCGAGGGTGAGCACGGTACGAAGCGGGAGGAGACGCAGCATGAGGACCGCTGCCGCGAGCCCGGCAACGGCGGCCACGGACAGGCCGAGCGCCGGCCGAACTGGCGCCACCTGGGTTGCCATCGGGATGCTCACAAGGGGCGCTCCTTTCGCGGGCGGCGCGACGCGACAAGTAGACCGCGCTCGTGCAAGTCACGCACCAGTTCGTCGCCATCGGACCGGGTGCGCTCTCGGGCGACGCTGTAGCGGGCGGCGACGAGGTCGGCGGTCTCAGCAACGGTCAGGCCAGCGCCGAGGTACTGCCACCAGAGACATGCGACCGGGCTGAGGGCGTGCCAGCGTCCACGGCCGCGGAGGTCGAGCACCATGCCGCCATGGTCCGTGATCGTCGCTCGGACATGGCGGGCAGGGCGCAGGTGTGTCAGCGGTTCAGTACGCATGAGCAGCCATCTCCCAGCGTGGTGTGCGTGCGTCGGGGCGGTGCTGACTGAGCCACAGCTCGGTCGTCACCACTGACTCGAGTGCGGCAAAGCGCGTTGGAATACCGGCGGCGGCCAGCGTCAGGTCATGGGCCAGCGCGGTGCCATCAAGCAGGCCGGTGGCGACCAGTTCCGAGGTTTCGACCAGACTCCGGATGGCGTCGATGTTCCGCGCGACGCCGATATAGCCGGCCGCGCCGTAGACGCCCTTTGTCCGTCGATCGAGGACGACGTCCGGGGCGAGCCCGCGCAGCGCCGCTGCGAGCAGCGGCTTCTGCCGGTGCGGGTCGTTGTGGAGATGGACGGGCAGCGCCATACACGCGCGGACGACTTCGTTGTCCAGGAACGGTGCTTGCAGCCGCAGCCCCAGTGAACCGGCCTGCGCGTTGAGCTCTGCCTGATAGGTGCCGAACTCGCGCACCTCGCCCCACGCTCGGCGGCCACTCAGCGGCTCAACGGCGTCGCGAGACTGCTCGGCCAGGTCGGCAATCGCGGCGCTCAGGTCATGGCGCGCATCACGCGTGAGCCATGCAGCGACACCTGTCGGCGTGAACCACGCCGGCTGGCGTCGCGGCAGGGATGACCGCTCGGCCGAGCGGATCGTCTGGCTCAGCTCCTGCAGCGCGGCGCTGTAGGACTGCCGGGATAGCCGGTGGGCCGTCTGCATGACGCGGTAGACCGGGTGGTGCCGGAGCCGAGCCCGGGCGATGGCAGCGCGCCAGAGGGCAAGGTGACTGCCGCGCGCAGCCAGGTCGGCCAAGCAGGTCGCCGGGGCGGCAAGCAACAGGTCACCGCCCGATCCGGTGAGGTGGAGCGTGCTGCCTGCCGCCGTGGCATGACGCTGGTACGACCACTTGCGTGCCCAGCGCGCCGCGTCGGAGTGCGGCTGATCGGTGGCCGGGGCGTCAAGGAGGTCGTCGAAGAACGCCGGAGTCGGGTCGGGCGACACCACGTGGTGCGTGATACGTGGCTCGGCTGTGGCTGCCAGCACCGCGTAGGGGACGTCGTCATTCGGGCTCAGGCGATCAGCGAGCGTGACACCCAGTACGTCCTGACCGGCCTGCGCGGCCAGCAATGCCACCGTGGTGGAATCGAGGCCGCCGGAGAAATCAGCCGTGAGCGGGCCGAAGCTGCTGGCGGCCCGGATATCGACGGCGGTGGTCAGCGCGTCGCGGAGCATCGTGGTGGCTTCCGGGAACGTTGCGTCCTGCGTCTCAGGTTCGTAGCGGTCGATGCGAGACGAGCCGGCCGTGACTGTGAGTGCGTGACCGCCTGGTACCCGCGTCACTCCGGTAAACGTCGTCTCGGCGCCGACCAAGTCGCCAAGTGTGGGTGTCACCAGTCGCCGGAGGATGGCGCTGTGGTCGACGGGTGCTCCGACGAGCGCAGCGAGCGGTTTGGCCTGGGTCGCCCAGACCGCGGCCTTGCCCAGCTGGGCGTAGTACACCGGGCGCTGCCCGCACAGGTCGGTGAGGACGATCGTGCGCGTGCCATTGTCCGCGACGACCCAGTAGGAGCCCGCCCAGCGGGTGAGCGCCCGCCAGTCACCCTGGCGAACGAGTGCCAGGCCATGGGCCATCTCGTCGCCCGTCAGCCAGACATCCCCGACGACGCCGAGACGGTAGGTGCCATCCTCGACGGTGCGAGCCGTTACCGCCGACCGCTGCGGCTCATCGACGGCCCAGACCGGTCGAGGGCCACCCCATAGCAAACGTGCGTCGTATGGCCCCTGGATCGAGGTAGATGCACCAGCCAACCACACCATTGCCTTGCTCCTCTCCCGCACAGGGAGCGGGGACGGCCG
Source organism: Myceligenerans cantabricum (assembly GCF_054777735.1). Classification (NCBI taxonomy): domain Bacteria; kingdom Bacillati; phylum Actinomycetota; class Actinomycetes; order Micrococcales; family Promicromonosporaceae; genus Myceligenerans; species Myceligenerans cantabricum. Next base: position 844,756 of record NZ_BAAHAJ010000009.1, on the reverse strand, counting down.
ATCCGGTCGACCCCGCTCCCATGGATGGATCACTCGAAGTAGCGACCCTCGTCCTGCGAGTCCTCGGCGTACTTGCCGAGGGTCACCTCGGCCACCGAACCGAGGTCCGCGACCACAGGCGTTTCGTAGCTGAGCGTGTCCTGCATCTCGACCTCCCGTATGTGCCCTGTCAGGGCGGGCCAGAACGCCGCCGGGCGGCGACATCCAGAGCGGTTGGCGTACTGTCAACGGCGCTCCGTATCCATGGAACGCGGCGCGGAGGGTCGCTCCCAGGGACCCTTTGCGGCAGGCTTGTTGCACCGTTGTTGCACCAGACGGTTGACCTGGGGAAACGCCATGAATCAAGGGGGCGGTGTGATGACAGGAAGTGGGCGGACGCGCCGCCAACTGCTCGCCGCGCGTCGAAAGATGCTGGGGTTCACGCAAGAGACGCTGGCGGAACAACTTCAGGTCGACCGCTCGACCGTTGCCCGCTGGGAGTACGGCAGCGTCGAGCCGACTCCGTGGCTACGACCCATGCTGGCCCAAGCCCTCCAGGCAGATCCGGCAGAACTCGCGGACCTGCTGGTGGTGGCGGAGGCACATTCCGCGACGGTCGAATCCGCTGAGCCGAACATCGTCGTACTCGGCGCGTACCTCGACACCATCGAGACGCGGTACGACACCGAGGCGTCGGCGGTGCTGCTCGCTGATGCAGCCGACATGCTCGCTCGCGTCGCGGCGGCCCGAGAGGCAGGCTCGCCCGCACGCGACGTCGACTCGATCGAAGCGAAGGCCGCTATCTTCATGGGCAAGGTGGTCTGGGATGCCTCGCAGCGCAAGGAGTCACGGAGCCCACGCCAGTACTTCAACCGGGCTATCGCTGCCGCACACCGTGTCGGCGACCCCGTGACACAGGCGGGCGCGTTGCTGCGAAGCTGCTATCTGTCGCTCTACAGCGACAAGGATCCAGCTGCTGCGCTCCAGCTGGCGCAACAGTCTGCTGAACTGGCTGAGCGTTCGAGCAACGTCCTCACCGGGCTCGGTCTGCTCCATGCCGCCGAGAGCTTCGCGATGCTCGGTAAGCGCCGCGAAACTGAGCGGTCGCTCGCAGCCGCCGAGACACGACTCGGGCGAACGGTGGACGACGATCCCGCCTCTGCGTGGTTCTCGCCCGCGACGTTCGACCGGCTCGCTGGGTCCTGCTACCTCTCGCTCGGAGACGGCTCGCGCGCGCAGCCGATCCTTGAAGAGGCAAGGACGCAGTTGGGCGCGGGCTCAAAGTCGCGAGCTATCGTGACGGGAAACATCTCGCTCGCGCTCATCCGCCAGGGGCTGCCAGACGAGGCCGCGACCGTGCTCCATGAGGCAATCGATCTGGTTGAGGCGAACCAAGGCGGCGGTGGGATGACGATCGCGTTCCAGGCGGGCCGCGAACTACAGCCGTGGCGCATGGTCAATGACGTCCAGGACGTGCGTGAAAGGCTGTACTCCCTCATCAGTACTTGATCTTGGAGGAGACCATGAACGCCGACGTGCTCGCCCGCGCCAAGCAGGACATCCGCACGATGGTGTGGGACCGCCTGGAGCGGGCGGGCGCAGTCAAGGGCGATACGCACGGTCGCATCCCCGACTTCATCGGCGCAGATCAGGCGGCCGAGCGGCTCGCGACTCTGGCGGAATGGCGCAACGCTGCGGTCGTCAAGGCAGTCCCTGATGCCGCGCAGCAGCCCGTGCGGGCCCGTGCGCTCACGGCAGGAAAGCTGTTGTACATGGCGGTGCCGAAGCTGGCCGAGACCGAACCGTTCTACGTGCTCGACGCCGCCGCGCTGTCAGTCCCGGCCGACGTGGCAGCAGACCGGCGCCAGGCCGCGCAGATCGCCCCACGGGTCGACGTCGACCAGATGCAGCCCGTCGACCTGATCGTGACCAGCAGTGTCGCTGCCTCCCGTACCGGAGCCCGCATTGGGAAGGGAGCCGGCTACTCGGACATCGAGGCAGCCTTGCTCGCGTCAGCCGGACTCATCGGGCCCGACACCGTCATAGTGACCACCGTCCACGACCTCCAGATCGTGGACGAGCCGATCCCCGAGACGACGCACGACTTCCACGTCGACCTGATCGTCACGCCCACCCAGGTCATCCAGTGCTCAGAGCGCAAGCGCCCTGCGGGCATAACCTGGGCAGAGATGCCCGCGGCCAAGATCCAACAGATCCCAGCCCTCGCACGGCGACTGCCAGGCCAATGACGCTGTGGGGTTCAACTGCGCTGCTGATATGACTGATGCGTCCTCGCCAGGCATTGAGCCACTCCAAACTCTCCAACGAACCCGAGGCGGTTCAGCCAGCGGAATGCGGTGCTGCCGAACAAATGTCGAACTCCACCCGGCGTGCCCGCAGCCGCTGTGGCTCCATCCGCTGACCACTTCGCCATTCCGCCCGTCGCCCATCCCGCTGCCCTACCACTCGCTCTGACTCCCGCCCCACGTCCCTCCGTCCCGATCCTGCCTACCACCCCGCCTCAGCTCCTCCATCCCACCCAGCTCACTGCCTCGCCCTTCCGCCTACCCTCACCTGCCCGACACGTCTGGCACGCGACGCTAAACGGGGGCGAGTTCACTCTGAGTAGACGTGTGAGGCCTGATCTGGGTCGCGGATTAATGGGTCGCTACAGGTCGAACTCCCAGTCCTCGAGCCGGGAGTGGACACCGACGTAGTTGATCGCCATCCGCTCCCGGACCTCCGGCTCGTATCGGGCCAGGCACGCCTCAGCGGTCTGCAGATCGAAGAACGCGCCCATCTGCGCGACCACGTTGTCGTCCTCGGCGAGCAGGACGACCTCGTAGACCGTCTCGGGCGACCGGTACCCCTTCGGCAGACGCATCCAGTACGAACGCCACGTCCGAAAGTGCCAGGACCCGAGCCGCACCCGAACCCTCCGCCAGCTCTGCACCTCGAACTCGAACATCCCGCGAGCATAGGCGGCTGAGCCGGCGACGACGGCCCCGCCTCCCGCGAACCGCCAGCCGGAGGACCCGGACAGCATTCACTCACCTCGAATACGAGGTGGCACCAGTCGTCGAGCAGCTGCAGGCGAGGGCGTACCGACCGCCGGGGGGGATGAGGTTGCTCCTCAGCCGTTGGGTCTCTCGCTGGGCGCCACGAGCTCAGGCTCGGTCTCCTCCGGCCAGATGAACTGTCGTGCTCGCGGAGCTACGCTCAACTCACGCAGGCTTCCGTCCGCGCGGCGTTCCCAGCCAAGACCGAAGGCATCACGAAACGTCACGTACGACACGCTTGTCGAATCAACGCCTCGGAAACTGTGTGAACGTGACCCGCCGGGAGGAAGGGCGTCAACCTGAGGGCCGCGATTTGGCTGGCGGCGTTGGGACGGGCAGAAGAGCGCTAGATCGAAGACGGGCATGTCCGAGAAGTTGTGGACTCCAGCCTCGACCTCATTCGCTTCCGTGTTGCCCTTCGTGACGGTCATGACGTCTTGGACGACGACTCGGCGTGCCTGGGCTTCGCGTTCTCGTCTGAGCGTGGCCTCTTCCGCCCTATCGCGCTCGGCCCGAGCTTCATCGCGTTCCTGGCGAAGCCGGTCGAGCTCCGCTTCTTGCGCCTCAGCGCGGGCGCGAGCCTCCTGTCGGCCAAGCAGCAGCGCGACCACAACGGCTCCCACGGTAGCCGCGGATCCGATCGTTGACGCGATGGCACCGACAATCTCCCACGTGTCGTGCCACCGCGACGTGTACTCGATCCAATCCGACATGTACCGGAATATACCGGTCTGAATCGCTGATCACTTGTTGAAGGATCTCGCCTCCCCGTCGACATGTCCTTGATGGCGGGCTCCGCATCGAATGGGCCTGCGGTCCGGCGATACGGACTGGTCCGGCTCGGTGATGACGGTGTGAACGCACCTGGTTGCATGACGGTCTCGATGCGGGTCATGTCGGCTGGGAGCGGCTACAAGTACCTGCTGTGCTCGGTCGTCCAAGGCGACGGCGACCTCACCGCAGTCGATGCGTTGACGCGCTACTACGCGAACCCTGGTACGCCTCCGGGGCGGTGGCTGGGCAAGGGTGTAGCTCAGCTCGGGGCCGATGGAGCGCGGGTCGGCGTCGGTGACCAGGTCACCGAGCAGCAGCTCGCCCGGCTGCTCGGAACCGGGCGCGACCCGGTTACCGGCCAGTCTCTGGGGCGCGCTTACCAGCAGTTCGCGACCGTGCCGGAGCGCATCGCGGCGCGGATCGAGGCCCTGCCCGCGGACCTCACCGACGAGGAACGCGCGTCAGCCGCCGCGAGGATCCACGCCGAGGAGCGCAAGGTGGGCCCGAAGTCCGCGGTGGCCGGGTTCGATCTGACGTTCTCGGTTCCGAAGTCGGTCTCGGTGCTGTGGGCCCTGGCCGACGCGGGCACCCAGGCCCTGATCGCAGGCGCCCATCATGCGGCGATGGGGGAGGTCATCGACTTCCTTGAGCGTGAGGTCGCAGCGACCCGTACGGGGTCTGGCGGGATCTGTCAGGAGGACGTGCACGGCCTGATCGTGACGGCGTATGACCATTACGATTCCCGCTCGAACGACCCGCAGCTGCACACGCATGCCGTCGTGTCGAACAAGGTCAAGGCTGTCTCGGACGGCCTGTGGCGGAGCCTGGACTCCAGAGCCCTACACCGTGCGCTTGTGGCCGCCTCGGAGCAGTACGACGCGCTGCTCATGGACCGCCTCTCCGGCACGTTCGGTCTCTCATGGGAGTTGCGCGAACGGGGCCGCGAGCGCAATCCGCAGTGGGAGATCGCGGGTATCGGCGAGGAACTGATCGAGGAGTTCTCGACCCGGTCGCACGCGATCAACCAGGCCAAGGACCGCCTCATCGCCCAGTACATCGCGACGCACGGCCGTCGTCCGTCCAAGACGACGGTCATCAAGCTTCGCGCTCAGGCGACCTTGCAGACCCGCCCGGAGAAGCAGATCCACTCGCTCGCGGATCTTACGGTGGGTTGGCGGGCCCGTGCCGCGCGAGTCCTTTCGAACCTCGGGGCGTCGGACGACGATCCGGCCGCTCTGGTCCGCGGCCTCACCAGCACGCGGACGGTGCGCGAGTTCGCCGCTGACAAGGTTCCGGCCGACGCCGTCGAGCGCGCTGCCGTCGCGACGTTCCACAGTGTCGCGGCGAAGAAGACGACGTTCACGCACTGGAACCTGTGGGCTGAGGCCAATCGGCAGACCATGGGCTGGCGCCTGCAGACAGCCGCTGACCGGGAACAGGTCATTGCCGCGATCGTCGCGCAGGCCGAGGCGCACGCTGTCGCGCTCACGCCGCCCGAGGTGGCGGTCACGCCGGCCGCGTTGCAGCGTGAGGACGGAACTTCGCGGCTGCTTCCCCGCCACCACACGCTGTTTACCAGCACCCGGACCCTGGAGGCCGAGGACCGGGTCCTGGCGCTCAGCGACGACCCCACGGCCGCGCGACTGGACCTTCGCACCGTCCCGAAGGCCGTTGGCCGCGACGGGAGGCTGCTCAGCCCGCAGCAGCGGCGCGCCGTCCAGCAGCTCGTCGCCTCCGGGCGCCGTGTGGACCTGCTGGTCGGGCCCGCCGGCGCCGGGAAGACCACCACCCTGCGCGCGCTGCGCCGCACCTGGGCCGCTCGGTTCGGCAAGGCGTCCGTCGTTGCCCTGGCGCCGTCGGCCGCCGCCGCGTCGGTGCTGTCGAGCGAACTGCGGCTACGAGCGGAGAACACCGCCAAATGGCTCCACGAGCACGGCCACGGCCGTGCTGCGTTTACGAAGAACCAACTCGTGATCATCGACGAGGCCGCCCTGGCCGACACCGCCACCCTCGACCAGATCACCGGTCTCGCCGCCGCGGCCGGCGCGAAGGTCGTGCTCGTCGGTGACCCCGCCCAACTCCAGTCCGTCGACGCCGGCGGCGCCTTCGACCTACTCGTCGAACACCGCCGCACCGCGACGGCGGACGGGGGCGCCGTCGTCGCCGAGCTGACCGAGGTGCACCGGTTCGCCAACCCGTGGGAGAGGACGGCAAGCCTCCAGCTGCGCGACGGCGACACGAACGTCATCGACACCTATGACAAGCACGGGCGCCTGCGTGGCGGCGAGACCGAGACGATGATCGACGACGCCTACACTGCCTGGCAGCACGACCTCACAGGCGGCACGGCGACACTCCTGATCGCGGAGGCTGCCGAGACGGTCCGCGAGCTGAACCAGCGTGCTCGCGCCGACCGGATCCTGGCCGGGCAGACGGATGCCGGACGCGCCGTGCGGCTCGCCGACGGCCTCGAAGGCTCGGCCGGTGACCTGGTCATCACCCGCAAGAACCGGCGCCAGCTCACCACAGTCCGGGACCTGGTCACCGGCGGGTTCGTCCGCAACGGCGACCGCTGGCAGGTCACCGCCGTCCACCGCGACGGATCCCTGGATGTACGACGCGTCGACGTCGGCGGCACGAAACGGCTCGCGGACACCGTCATGCTGCCCGCCGCGTACGTGGCGGCGCACCTGGACCTCGGGTACGCGGTCACCGCACACCGCGCCCAAGGCATGACCGTCGACACCACGCACGCCCTGCTCACCGTGACCACCACCCGGGAGAACCTGTACGTCGCCGTGACCCGCGGCCGGGCAGGCAACTTCGCCTACATCGCGACCGACCGACCCGACGCCAACCACACCGGCCCCGACGACACGGTCTCCTACCAGGCAACCCTCTATGGCGTCCTGCAGCACCGCGGCGCCGAACTCTCCGCCCACCAGGCCGCCGAGGCCGAACGCGAGACGTGGACCGGCCGGGCACGGTTGATCGCCGAGTACGACCACATCACCGACGTCGCCCAGCGACCCCGCTGGGCCCGCGTCGTGGCTGCCGCGCTGGTCGCCGGAGGCTTCACGCACGAGGAGGCTCAAGCCCACCTGCAGCCTGACGGCGGCCGACTCGGCGGCGGAGCGGGTCTCGACACGAGCCGCGCGACATCGTTCGATGCCTTGCGCCGTGAGCTGCGCCGCGCCGAGGCTTGCGGCTGGGACGTCGAACGGCTTCTGCCGAGGCTGGCCGGGCGGCGGACGCTACTCGATGCGGACAACCCCTGCGCCGCGCTCTCTGCTCGGCTTCGCCGGGCGACGAAGACCTCAGCTCACAGGCACCAGCCGCAGTTCGTCGCAGCAGGTACCCCGGCTGCCGTTGGACGAGTTCGCGAAGACTCCCGGTCCGTGCTGGATCAACGTGCAATGCTGAGAGCGTCGAACGCCCAACAGGAGACAACCGGGCCGAGCCTGTAGGAGCCGGCCCGCCGGCTGCCCCGGCCTCCTACTCGCGCTACGCACGCGGAACACAAGTGGCCTCTGGACTGGGATTTCATCCTGGTCAGGCTTGGCGGAAACACATAGCATCCCTCATGTGGCCTACGTTGCTCCCGCAATTGTGCGAGGCTCGCCGAACCGAAGGAGCAGCTTCCAAAACGGAGATCGGGCAAAGCGTCGGGCTAAGGGGAAGATCCGTTCTGATGGCATCCAAGTCCTCACGGAACCGGCGGAAGAAGGCACGTGGCTCCAGGCCCCCGGTCGGGCGCGTGGACCAGCACGTCGAGATCGTGCTCGACGGTGCCTTCAATACGGCTGAGTTGCTGGCGGACGTCTTGAAGGCAACCGCACCTCAGGCTGAGGTTGAGAAGCGCATCAACGACGCAGCGAAGCAGCTTGTGAAGGGACTTGCTGGCTACGACCCGCTGGGGACGCTTGAGGTGATCCGGATGGTGACCCTACCGTTCGTCCCTGTGGGCGTCATGCCGTCGGCCGACGCGCAGAGCGGCCCTGCTATTTCCGAGATCATGGCTATCGCACTCCTCTGCGCAGCGTCTGAACTGGATGGGGGGCACGATGCCAAGCGCGTTGACCAGGACCTGTGCGGCGTAATCGGTGAGCAATTGATCCCCCTTGCCTATGAGGTCCTTAATCTAGCCGGAGTTCGCGACATGCTCGCGGCCGATAATCTCGACGACATGGCACGAGTGGCCGCCGCTGTTCGTGGTAACGGCCGCTGGATGCGAGGAACCTCCTACCCCGACATGCACGACGAGGCACTCCGGGGGTTGTTTGGCGCGGAGGATGTCGACGCTGGGATACGAAGCGTCCTGGGATTTGGCGTAGCAGATGCGTTGTTATTTCTCAACATTTGCCATCAGATGCAGGTGGACCAGTTCAACGCGCGAGGACAAGGTCTCGCTGACGCCTTCAACTCGATCGACATGAGCTCGGAGCATGTCCCGACGGATGGGGAGAAGCGCTCTGCAATCGACGGGCTCAGTGGCTTCTTCAACCCGTCCGCTGTCCAGGCAGGCGCTTCTGTCGCTGACGTTGCAGCCCGAGCGGGGCTGTCAGCGGCGGTAGGCACCAAGATAGCTGAGTTCTTCACTGCACCCGCCCCGCCCAACGGGGTAGGTGCAGCCATGCGGACCCACCTGGACGGCAATTCACCGCTGCGCGCACACCCCCTCGTCTCTCGAGACGACCTAGTGATGACCGTCCACCCCGCGCTCATCGCTGATGCGGTGAAGTCGGGCCTCGAAGATGCCCTGAAGGGCACGGCTCATTGGGACACATATGCAGCCCATAGGGGGAAGTACCTGGAGGGACGCATCGCGGATCTCTTCCGCAAGCTTGTCCCTGGGATCTCCGAGCACCACGGCGTCGAGTACTTCGTGCCCGCGGATGCGTCCGAGGCAGTGGGTAGCCCCACGGACTACACAAAGCTCGTCGAAGGCGATCACCTGTTCATCTTCCACGATGTCGCGTTCATCGTCGAAGACAAGGCCGTTCCCCTCAGCGACCGCTCAAGAACTGGCGAACTGAACCCGCTCCGCCGCAACCTTGCGGCTGCGATCACGAAGGGAGCGGAGCAGGCCGGGCGAATGAAGCAGCGGATCGTCGGCGATCACGGTCTGCGTCTCCGTGACGGGACGTGGCTCGACCTCTCCGACGTCCGCGAAGTCCACTCTGTCGTCACGAGCCTCGACGACATGCCAGCCATTGGCACAGCAACCGCCAGGTTGGTCGGCGCAGGACTTCTCCAGGCGGACAACATTCCTTGGACGGTCTCCCTCAACGACCTCGACCTCATCGCGCAACTCGTCGATCGCCCGGCTGAGTTCCTTCTATACATGCGCCGCCGCACCGACCCTCTGGCAACAGAAATGTTCATGGCCGTCGATGAGTTGGACCTCTTCCTGCTCTTCTTCCGGATGGGGCTCTACGTCGAACCCGACCCCGCAGTGGCCGTACGGGAGATGCCGTGGCTTGGTCAGCCTCGCACCGCCGACGTGCGCCGCTATAAGAAACAGACCCCTGGACTCGTCACGAGCCACACAGACGAACTCGATGCGTGGTACTACTCGCTCCACCCTCCAGCGGGAGCAAATGTCGATGACACCGTACCCAAGCCGCGCATGGTTCCCTCGCCGCTAGTCCCGCTCATCGACTGGCTCCAAGAGAACGGGGTCTTCGGGTGGCTCAGTATGGGGGCGACGCTCCTTGAGGGTTCGTCGGACGCCCAACGGCAACTGGCGGCCTATCCGGTCAAGCTGACCAGCAATCCGGCTCCGAACGGCAAGCCAAGGAGCATTGCCATCCCCTGGGGCTTCAACAAGCAGGACGGCTGGCTGCTTGTGTGGATGACGCGCCCCGAGGCCATGGACGGCGAGAAGGTCGTCCAACGCGCCCACGCCTACATGGTGGCGAAGAAACACCAACTCGGCTTTAAACGCGGTGCTTCCTTCGTGTACGACGAACCAACCGGTGAGCTCATCGGTGCGTCATACGACTCGGGGCAGACCGAGGTGGAACCGGACATCCTTGCCGAGTGGGTCGCGTCGCTTCAGACGCCCAGCGACATGGAGACGCGAGCGCAGATGACGCAACGTCGTCGAGCCGCAGAGCGTGCCGCGAAGCGCAAGAGGGGGCGTCGATAAGGCCATGCCGTGGCAGAGTCTGAAGCGCAAACCTATCGAGGTGGCGTTGCCACGGAAAGTACCGCTACGTGGCAGAGGCATACCCTTTGAAGAAGGGCGAGCTCGCGCCAGCGCTGGCAGTCCGCTTCCGCCGAAACCGCTGAACCTGATTTCCGGCGACCCAGTGGTTGTTGGCGCTGATTACTGTGCTACTGATCGAGGAGAACTTCGGTGATCGGTCCGCCGGTGACGCCGGGCTCGACGGTGAGCGCTGGCCTGTAGCTGGCGACATCGCCAATCGAGTTGTCCCACTCGTAGACGACCGTTCGTAGGGTGTTGAGATGGCGCCCGACGAGAACGGCCATTGGGTATGGGCCGTGGAACGCCAGGTGCATCTCTGCACGTCCATCGGCGGCGCCAAGGCGCCTGATCTCGCGTGCGACCTCCGCACTGAGTCGCGGGGCCTCTCGCGAGTCGATGCGGTTCGGGCTGTCGAGGGTTATGAGCGCTGCCGCGGTGAATCCGTCGACGGAATCACGGATGAGCCGCTTGAACGCTGTGCGATCGGGCTCAGGTGTCAGGCTCACGAAGACGGCAACCCGGTCGTGGCTGCCGGGCGCTGGCGCGCGGACGACAGGGGCCGGCTCGGTATGCAGCTTGCTGATGAACGGGTCGTCGCTGCTTGGGGTGGACTTCCACGGCTCCTCGCGGACGTCGACGACCTCGATGTTTCCGATCTTGGTTTCGGGCAGAGCTGTTCCAAGCGCGAGAGCTACGGAGAGATGGGCCCCGCCAGACACCCGGACGGTTCGCGTGCCGGCGGCATAGACGGCGTCACTGATGAGAGGCAGCGTGGTCTGGAGCAGCCTGAGCCCGACAGGTGAAGGGAGGCGTCCGTCCTCGGCGGAGTTGATGCGGATGTGCAGGTCGTTGTCGTCTGCATCGGCTGCAAACGGGGTCGGCCTAGTTTGGATGCGGATGGTGAAGGGGCGCCTGGTGCTGCGGATATCGCTGGCGAGTTGCTCTACTCGGTGCATAAGCAGGTCGCGAACGATCTCGGTCTCGCCTGCAGCGTCGAGCATGTTGCTTTGCTTCTTGTCGGCGAGCTTGCGTGCGGGGGTGAGTCTGAGGAGCCTGTCCGGGGCGGCGTAGTCGCACGATGAACTGCTGCCAGTCCTGGCGATCGTGTTCGCGATGCACAGGCTGAAAGCAGCGTCGTCGTCGAGTTGTAGCAGCCGCGGTAGTTCACGTTCTCGGACGATGTTGCTGTAGGCGATCTCGGGCGTCACGACGAGTACGGCAGCAGACAGTCCTTGGGTGAGGGCCTGTTCGAGGCGATCGGTCGTCGTGCCGGGGCGCAGGTCGGTGTGGTCTCTCCAGACGACGAGACCAGCGGCTCGGAGCAGGTGCTCGAGTGACTCAGCCTGTCTGCTGCCGTCTGACTGCCGGTAGGAGATGAACACCGGCCCGTCGCCCCGGACGGCATCCGCCGGTAACGGGCGCAGCCGCTGAAACCTTGGTGGTGGGAGCGAGACCGTCGCGTTCTTCGTCGTGACGCGTCCCAATCGTTGCCGTTGAGCGACCAGGCCGAAGAAAGGGGCGGTGTGGCTAGGGACATGGACCAGCAGCGCGATCGGGTTCTCGCTGGTCCTGGCGATGGCGCGCATGGCAGCGAGATCTGTCGGGCTTGGCGCAGTGGGCGCAGAATGACTGTGCCACTCACCGACATAGCCCGTTGGATCGTCGTCGGCTCGGGTGGCTAGGAAGTCGGCCAGTAGTGCGTTGGCTTTGACGTCGTCGCGGATGTACCGATCAGTGGTCGCCGGTTGTCCGTCGATGACCAGGGCATGTGTGACGACTACGGTGTTGTCTTCCCGGTAGCCGAGAAGGATGCCGCCTGCTTCTCTGGGCCAACGCTGCGCGGTCTCGGAGGCGATGAGGTCGAGTGCAGCATCGGAGTGCAGCTCGATGCGTGGCGATGGCCTAGTCACGAATGTTCCCTCTTCGGGACAGGCGTCATATGCCGTACCTCCCCGGACGGATGTAGGGGACTCTTCACCAGCAGCCCAACGGCGTGACGCACCGTTGCTGCTGCCGCTTCGATCACCGCGTGCGGTGGCGTCGGAGATATCGGGCTTCCGCAGCCGGCCTCGAACAGTTCCACGGGCCCGCTCTCGACGTCGATCGTCGAGGAAGGAAGCACAGCCGCCTCGTTGAGAGGCGGAAGGACGTCGATGCGATACGTCGTGCCGCTGTTCTGCAGCGCTGTCGAGAGGAGGTGCGTCCCCAGCGATTCCGCGGCGGTGTGAAGCAAGGCGGTCGTGGCGAAGTCGGCAGTGGCGTTCACAACGAGATCGTGCTCGCGCAGCAGGTCCATGGCGTCGGCGCCAGAAGTGAGGGCGAGACTGCGCGCGTCGACATCGCCAGCCCGGACGTCATGGCGATCAACGAGGTGCTGCTTGACGGCCTTAACCTTCGCCATTCCGACAGTATCTGAGGCGACCAGGTGGCGGACGAGGTTGCCGGGCATGACGACGTCGCCATCGACGAGGGTGAGCTGACGCACGCCGGATCGTGCAAGCATGTCCGCGACGAACGAGCCGAGAGCACCGGCACCAACGACTGCGACTCGGCACGTACTGAGTTCGGGAGCAAGGAGGCCCGCGCGTGCAGATCTGGCCGCCTTGGTGTCCGCGCCCGAGCGAAGCCGTCTGACCGCGATATCACCGGTGGTGGTTGGCCACACCTCCACCACGACCGCGCCATCATGGTCGCCCCGTCGGAAGAGCAAGACCAGGACGGTGATCACGTGCTGGCGGATCTTCCGGTCTACTGCGGGGTCGATCAGGGCGGAGAGGTCATCCCAGTTCCGTGGCGGCACGCCGACATCACCGAGATCGACGACGTACCCGAACCGATCCTTCTTGTTCTTGGAAGGCTTCGTGGGGCGGGTTCCGAGTCCGATCCGCATCGTGTCGTTCCTCGACGGGTGGAACCGGACAAAGCTGTTCCGGTGTGCTGCGAGGTCGTCGTAGACGTAGAGGCGGGTGTCCTCGGAGGTGTGGAAGTACCTGTCGAGGTCGAGGTCAGGACGATCGTCCTCCCATCCGGCATCGGCTCGTTCGAACCACTCCGTGACGTGTTCGAGGAACGCCGCGGCGTCCGTCCACCACAGGCCCTCGTGATCGTCCTCGGCGACCAGGCACAGCGCCCCGCTGAGCTCTCGATGCCAAGACCAGGGCACAGCATCCTGATCGACCGGCGTGACCCGCGGGGGGTGAAACGGGAATCCGGCCGGCAGACTGATGAGGACCGAGGTCGTACCGGCGGCGTGCGGAATCGGACCTTGCCACCCGGTGACGGCTTCCACGAAGCCGGCGCGGACAAGGCCTTCTTCGAAGTGCTGGCGCGAGTAGGCAACGTAGTCGTCGAACTTGTCGATGCTCACCCGAAGGTCCTGGCGCCGGCCGGGACCGCACCGGCGCCGGCCGAGATCGCGGCTGCGCGCTTGCTGCCGTTCTCGTTGAAACCGGGTGGCATCGGAAGGACGGTGTCTCCGTCGCCGTCCTTGCCGAGCAGCTTTCGGAACGCCAGCGCGGCCTTGCCCTCGTCCTCTTCGGCCAGTGCTTCCTTGGCCGAGGCCGCGGCGTCTGCGAAACGTGTCCGTGCGGCGTCCAGTTCGTCGTCGGTTGCGCGGATCTGGATGGTCTGCCCAGGCAGCGTGGGGTCGTTCACTCCGATGCCGTAGCTCACGAAGTTGTCGACGATGGTGCTGACCTCCTGGACTGCGGAGACGTAGTACTCCGCCTGATCGTTTCCTGACACGGCGCCGGACGCGAATGCCTGGTAGGTCGCCATCTCGAAGAAGAACCCCCCAGGCTTCTTCCCGACGCCCAGCAAGGTACGGCGGGTCTGGCGCAGCAGCTTGACCGTCGGTACGTAAAAGTCGTCATGGGCGGCGTTCATCTCGCTCGACAGCGAGGTCAGCTCATCGGGGTTGGTGCGCACCCACTTGTTCAAGTCACCCTTCTGCGGGATCTCCCACGACTCGTCGTCCCAGTACGGGCGGGCAGGCACTGCGTCGACATACAGGTCGAACTCTGGGAAGGAGACCTGGAGACTGCGGTCCTGACGCTTCGTGCGTCGGTGTCCTTCGGCATCGGCGCCGAATTCCGCGTGCAGCACCTTGAAGAACCTGTCCAGGATGTCCCGGGACGTGACGTCGACCGGGAGATCGGGCAGGCGTACGAAGACGTCGACGTCCTTGATCCGCTTGATCGACACGTTGCGCTTGTATGAGCCGATCAGCACCGGGCTAACGCCATACTCCGCGAGCGTCGAGTCGGCTTCGAGGGCATCGCGAACGAGCCGATGCGCTTCCGGTGCGTTGGTCTTGTCGTCGCCGGGCTCGATCGAGCTCAGCGCATCCTTGAACTGCTGCTTGAGGTGAGCCATTAGGCCCTCCGATCCTGGTAGTGACTGTCGTGTACCACCCACGATGGCGCTACGCCCAGTGCTTGCCCGCGGAGGCCCTCGCCCCCAACCGCATGTTCCACACTCGACGTTGCGTTTCAATGCTAACACAGCGTATCGAGCGTGACATGATGTTGCGGATCTGACACACTGAGCGTATGGCCAAGACGACGATCAACACAGCCGCGCTGTATTCAGCCCTGGATGCAGCGCGTCAGGAGCGGCAGATGTCCTGGCGGGCTCTCGCTGGTGAGATCGGGGTCAGTCCCTCGCTGCTCTCCAGGCTCGGTAACGGTCTAAAGCCCGACACGGACGGCTTCGCGACGATCATCGCGTGGCTCCGTCTCCCTGCCGAGCAGTTCTTCAAACGCGACGGCAACGACATCGTCAACGACGCACGCGAACCTGATCTCATGGCACAACTCGCGCCTCTTCTGCGCGCCAGGAAGGACCTCAGCGAGACCGACATCAACTACCTGCAGCAGGTGATCGGTCTGACCGTCGAGCGTGCGCGGGCCAAGGGATGACCCGTGCGTCGTGGATTCAAGACCGAAGCGAAGCACCTCGCGCTGGAGCTCCGGAAGGAGATCGGCCTCAATGCTCACGCGCCGTTCAACCCCTATGCGTTCGCAGCAGCGTATGGCATTCCCGTCGTCCAGCTCAGTGAGCTTGGGGGCGAAGCGCGAGACCACCTCCTGAAGGCGGACGGAAGCACGCTGTCCGGCGCGCTGATCCCGACCGGCACAGGAGTTGTCATCCTTGAGAACGACGCTCAGCCGTTAACCCGTAGGCGCACGACGATGTGCCACGAACTCGCCCATGTCGTCCTTGAACACGAGTTCGCCTTCTCGCTGTCCGACGAGAGGAAGTGTGGACTTGGCGGCGAACAGGAAGCCGAAGCCGACTGGCTCTCCGGTGAGATACTTATCCCCTACGACGCCGCCTTGGGGCTCGCCCGAGCAAACGCCACCGACGAACGTGCCGCCTTGGTTTTTGACGTGAGCCTCGCCGTCGCCCGCTGGCGGATGAATCACAGCGGAGCTCGCAAGGTCGTCGAACGTACCCGTGCGAAGCGGTCCAGGGGGAGTGGGCCGTTCTAGGGACCCGTGTGCGCGTGGGGTAGCTGTCGTTCATGAGGCGGACTCTCTCGCCTGCCTCTGCCGACGACGCTGAAGACTCATCCGGTCCGGACGCTGGGCGCGGAGCCCACGCGAACGAGCGGCTCTTAACTCGGCGTCTTTCGGGCTGTGCCGCGCGGCAGGCGTCATGAAGCCCCAGGTGAGGAACCCATTAGCGCCACGCCCACCCGGTATCTGCGCAGGTCAGAGCCTCGATGCGTGCCACGCTCCGAATCTCGATCCCGAAGCTCCGAATCCTGACACGAATGCGACACGGATTGGTACGCTGAGGTACGCCCAGCGACGCCTGGGTAAGGGAGTCCTGGCGATCCGTCCGGGGCTCTGACCAGCCAGAACGGGTTCCACCAGGTCGGACGCCGACGCCCCCGGAAGTCACACCGAGAAGTACTTGCACTCCGGATGATGAAACACGAGCGCATCCGTGCTCTGCTCCGGATGCAGCTGCAGCTCATCACTGAGCTCCACCCCCACCCGCTCGGCCCGCAGCAGCTCCATGATCTTGTGCCGGTCCTCCATCTCCGGGCACGCCGGGTATCCGAGCGACATCCGCGCCCCGCGGTACTCCAGCTTGAACATCCCCTCCACGTCACTCGGCTCCTCGTCGGCGAACCCGAGCTCGCCGCGCACCCGCGCGTGCCAGAACTCCGCCAGCGCCTCGGTGAGCTGGACCGACAGGCCGTGCAGCTCCATGTACTCGCGGTAGTGGCTCCCCTCGAACAGCTTCGCGGTGTGCGCGGCCACGGAGTCGCCCACGGTGACGAGCTGCACGGGCAGCACGTCGTACTTCCCGGTCTCTTCGACCCAGGAGCGCGGCTTGATGAAGTCCGCCAGGCACAGGTGCCGGTCGCGGCGCTGCCGGGGGAAGGTGAACCGCAGCCGTTCGGTGCCCGGCTCGCCGCCGGACCCGCCGTCGGGCGCCGTCAGTCCGGCCAGACCGGGCCCGTGGTGCGCGACGACGACGTCGTCCCCATCCGACCACACCGGGAAGTACCCGTAGACCACGGTCGGGTCCAGGATCGACTCCGTGCGGATCCGGTCCAGCCACTCCTTCAACCGCGGCCGGCCCTCGGTCTCGACGAGCTCCTCGTACGACGCCGAGGACGTGGCCGGCGCCAGGTCCGCCGTCGTCCCGCCCGCGCCGCCCGGACCGTTCGCGCCGCCTGAGCCGCGCCCCGGCTTCAGCCCCCACTGCCCCATGAACGTGGCGCGCTCGTCGAGGAACGCCGCGTAGTCCGCGAGCTGCAGCCCCTTGACGATCCGTGTCCCCCAGAACGGCGGCTCCGGCACGGGATTGTCCGTCGCGACGTCGGACCGCTCCGGCAGGTCCTCCACCGCCGTCTCGGTCACCTTGACCACGTTGTGCCGCCGCGTCCGCAGCGCCGGCAGCCCGACCTCGTCCACCGACGCCCCGCGTGCCACCTTGACCAGCGGCTCCATGAGCCGCAGCCCTTCGAACGCGTCGCGGGCGTACCGCACCGTCCCGTCGAACATACCGGCGAGGTCGTCCTCGACGTACGTCCGCGTGAGCGCCGCCCCGCCCAGCAGGATCGGCCACCGCTTCGCCATCCCGCGCGAGGACAGCTCCTCCAGGTTCTCCTTCATCACCACGGTCGACTTCACCAGCAGGCCGGACATGCCGATCACGTCGGCGCCGTGCTCCTCGGCGGCCTCGATCATCGCGGAGATCGGCTGCTTGATGCCGATGTTCACCACCGTGTAGCCGTTGTTGGTGAGGATGATGTCCACCAGGTTCTTGCCGATGTCGTGCACGTCGCCGCGCACGGTCGCCAGCACGATCGTGCCCTTGGACCCGGACTCGCCCTCGACCCGTTCCATGTGCGGCTCCAGCAGCGCCACGGCGGTCTTCATCACCTCCGCGCTCTGCAGGACGAACGGGAGCTGCATCTCGCCCTTGCCGAACAGCTCGCCCACCACCTTCATGCCTTCCAGCAGGTGGTCGTTGACGATGTCCAGCGCCTTCATCCCATCTCCGAGGGCCTGCTCGACGTCGTCGTCCAGACCCTTGCGGTTGCCGTCGATGATGCGGCGGGCCAGCCGCTCACCCACGGGGAGGGCGGCGAGCTCCGCGGCGCGCGCGTCGCGCATGGCGGCGGTGTCGACGCCCTCGAACAGCTCCAGCAGGCGGGCCAGCGGGTCGTAGGTCAGCTCGCCGGCGTCGTCGTACGTGCGCCGGTCCCACACCAGGTCCAGCGCCACCTGACGCTGCTCGTCCGGGATGGAGGCCAGCGGCAGGATCTTCGCCGCGTGCACGATCGCGCTGTCCAGGCCGGCCTCGGTGGCCTCGTGCAGGAACACCGAGTTGAGCACCGTGCGCGCGGCCGGATTCAGCCCGAACGACACGTTCGACACGCCCAGCGTGGTGTGCAGGCCGGGGTAGCGGCGGGTGATCTCGCGGATCGCCTCGATCGTCTCGATCGCGTCGCGGCGGGTCTCCTCCTGCCCGGTCGCGACGGGGAAGGTGAGGCAGTCCACGATGATGTCGTCGACGCGCAGGCCCCAGTCCTTCGTGAGGGTCTCGACGAGGCGGGTCGCGATCGCTACCTTGCCGTCGGCCGTCCGTGCCTGCCCCTCCTCGTCGATCGTGAGCGCGACGACGGCGGCCCCGTGCTCCGCCACCGCCGGCATGATGCGGCCGAAGCGCGACGACGGGCCGTCCCCGTCCTCGAAGTTCACCGAGTTCACGACGCCGCGCCCGCCGAGCAGCTCCAGCCCGGCGCGGATCACCTCGGGCTCCGTCGAGTCGATGACCAGCGGCAGCGTCGACGCGCTCGCCAGGCGCGAGACCACCTCGCGCACGTCGTCGACCCCGTCGCGCCCGACGTAGTCGACGCACACGTCCAGCAGGTGCGCGCCGTCGCGGGTCTGGGCGCGGGCGATGTCCACGACGTCGTCCCAGCGGGACTCCAGCATCGCGGTCCGGAACGCCTTGGAGCCGTTCGCGTTGGTGCGCTCTCCGATGGCCAGGAAGGAGGCGTCCTGGTGCAGGTCGGTGTGCGAGTAGAGGGAGGCGACGCCGTTCTCCCGCTCCGGCCGGCGGTCCGGCAGGGCGTTGCCGCGCACGACGTCGACCACCTGGCGCAGGTGCTCCGGCGTCGTGCCGCAGCAGCCGCCCACCAGGCCCAGCCCGAACTCGCGGGTGAACTGTTCGTGCGCGGCGGCCAGCTCGTCGGGCGTGAGGGGGTACGACGCGCCGTTCGCCCCGAGCACCGGCAGCCCCGCGTTCGGCTGGCACATGACCGGCATCTCCGCGTGGCGGGCCAGGTGGCGCAGGTGCTCGCTCATCTGGTCCGGGCCGGTGGCGCAGTTCAGGCCGATCGCGTCCACGCCGACCGCCTGGAGGGTGGTCAGGGCCGCGCCGATCTCGGAGCCCATGAGCATCGTGCCCGTGGTCTCCACCGTGACCGACGCGAGGATCGGGACGCTCCGGCCGACGTCGGCCATCCCTTGCCGCGAGCCCGAGACCGCCGCCTTCGTCTGGAGCAGGTCCTGGCTCGTCTCCACGAGGATCGCGTCCGCGCCGCCCTCGATGAGGCCCGCCGCCTGCTCGGCGAACGTGTCGCGCAGGTGCGCGTAGGTGGTGTGGCCCAGGCTGGGCAGCTTCGTGCCCGGGCCCATCGAGCCCAGCACCCAGCGCGGACGGTCGGGCGTCGTGTGGGCGTCGGCGCTCGCGCGGGCCAGGGCCGCGCCCTCGCGGGCCAGCTCGCGGATGCGGTCGTCGATGCCGTAGTCCGACAGGTTGGACCAGTTGGCGCCGAACGTGTTGCTCTCGATCGCGTCCACGCCCACCTCGAGGAAGGCGTCGTGGATACCCGAGATCAGGTCCGGGCGGGTGACCGTGAGGATCTCGTTGCAGCCCTCCATGTCCTGGTAGTCCGCCAGGGTGGGGTTGGCCTGCTGGATCATGGTGCCCATCGCGCCGTCGGCCACGACCACGCGGGTACGCATCGCGTCGAGCAGGGCGGCGGCCCGCTCGGGCATGGGCGGTGCCGGGGAGATGGAGGGAGAGGTCACGCTTCGCAGCGTAGCCCGCGCCGCTCCACGGGGGGCGGGGTCGCTCGCGGTCTGGGACCGCAGCGTCCGACCGGGTCCGGACGTGCGCCCGTCCTAGACCAGCCCGAGCTCGCGGGCCCGGACGCCCGCCTGGAAGCGGGACCCGGCGCCCAGGGCGGCCATGAGCTCGGCGACGCGGCGGCGGTAGGTGCGCACGCTCAGGCCGAGCTCCCGGGCGGCGGTCTCGTCCTTGACGCCCTGGCCGAGCAGGTCCAGCACCTGGGGTGCGAGCAGGCGGACCTCGGCCACCTCGGTGTCGTGCACCGCCAGGTCGGTGGCCGACTGCCAGGCGGCCTCGAACAGCGAGCTCACCGCCTGCACCGTCTCCCGGCGGGTGATGATGCTGTAGGTGCGCTCACCCGTCCTCTGGTCGCCGGCCAGGATCGCGACGCGGCCGTCGAGGATGATCGTCTCGTTCAGCTCCTGGGTGGTGACGCGGACGTCCACGCCGGAATGCTCGTTGACCGCTGCCAGGCGCCCGGCCCATGCGGGCTCGAGGAGCATGCCGGTGCGGAACATCTTCCGGGCGCGGGCGTCGTGGCTGGGCTGGCGCGGGACCGCCGCGGTGCCCGGGCCGGCGTGCAGCCCCCAGCTCGCGAGCCGGTTCGCCGCGCAGGTGATCTCGCTGGCGGCCGCGAACAGGTGCGCCGTGCGGCGGAACACCTCTTCCTCGCCGCGCACGACGGTGACCGTGTCGGTGGTCGGGGTACGGGTCGGCATGGTGTCCACTCTCCTCTCGCCCGGGGTGGCCCTGCCGGTCGTGGCAACAAGCTGCCAGCCGGAGAGATTCCGTCGGGCCGCGTTCCAGGCTGAGGTCATGACCATCGAGCACCCCGCCCGCACCACACCCGCACCCACCGCCGAGGCCGCCGGCACCTGGCGGCTCGGCGACCGCACCGTCAACCGGATCGGCTTCGGCGCGATGCGCCTGACCGGCATGCCGTGGGACCCCGCGCCCCGCGACCGGGACACGTCCGTCACGGTCCTGCGCCGCGCCGTCGAGCTCGGCGTCAACCACATCGACACCGCCGCCTTCTACTTCCTGCCCACGCGCTCGGCCAACGAGCTGATCTCCACCGCCCTGTACCCCTACCCGGACGAGCTCGTGCTCGCCACGAAGGTCGGCCCGTCCCGAGACGGCCACGGCGAGTTCGCGCCCTACGCCCGGCCGGACCAGCTGCGCACCCAGGTGGAGCAGAACCTCCGCGAGCTCGGCGCCGACCACCTCGACGTCGTGAACCTGCGCTGGGGCTCGGGGCTCGGCAAGGAGTCCGGGTCCGTGGCCGAGCACCTGGGCGCCCTGGTCGAGCTGCGCGAGGCGGGCCTCCTGCGGAACGTGGGCATCTCCAACGTCTCCGCGGAGCAGCTCACGGAGGCCCTGGAGGTCACGCCCGTCGTCGCCGTGCAGAACCGGTACGGCCTGACCGAGCGCGCGGACGACGACCTGGTCGCCCTGACCCGCGAGCACGGTGTCGCCTTCGTCCCGTTCTTCGCCATGGGCGCAGGGGTCCCCGGTGCCTTCCCCGGCGAGCCGGACGCGACGGGCACGGCAGCGATCGCCACGGTCGCCGAGGCGCACGACGCGACGCCCACGCAGGTCCGCCTCGCCTGGACGCTGCACCGCGGCGAGCACGTGCTGGCCATCCCCGGCACGGGGAACGTCGCCCACCTGGAGGAGAACGTCGCGGCCGGCGCCATCCGGCTGTCGGACGAGGAGGTCGCGCTGCTCGACGGCGTCACCGCCGCCGCCTGACGGCGTCACCGCCGCCGCCTGACGGCGGCGGCCGGCGGCGCTCCGGGCAGAGTCCGCCCGTGCCGCCGGCGGCCGGGCCGGCCGCGGAGCCGCGGGGCCTCCGGCGGGGCCGCCGTACCGGACCAAATTCCGGTGACCGGCCCCGCCGGCCCGTCTACCGTGGAGAGCATGAGCGCTGCCGACGCCTTCGTGCCCGAAGCCCCCCGCCCCGCCGTGCCCTCGGAGACCGTCGCGCAGCGGGCCGCCGCGCCCGGGGCGCTGCCCCGGATCACGGCCGGCGGGCTGACCTGGCGTGGCGCCCGCCGCGAGGACGCGGCCGCGATCCGCGGGCTCCTGAACGACATCGCCGTGGCCGACGGCGCGTCCTTCCGCTGGTCGCTCGCCGAGATCGAGGAGGACCTCGCCGCGCCGCACCGCGACCTCGACGCGGACTTCCTCCTCGGGTTCGAGGCTGCGGGGGACCACGGCGTTCCGGACGAGGACGACGACGGTGGCCGGGTACGGGACGCCTCCGGCGGCGTCCTCCGCGCCTGCGCGGAGGTCGACGTCCCGCCCGGCGACACGACGGAGGCCCGTGTCCACCTCTCCGGCGGGGTCCATCCGCAACGACGGGGCGAGGGGATCGGGCGCGAGCTGATGGCCTGGCAGCTGGCGCGCGGGCGGCAGAAGCTGGCGGCGTGCCCGCTCGCGGACGTGCGCGTCCCGGCGTCGTTCCGGGTGTTCTGGGAGGACGACGCGCCGGCGTCGACGTATCACTTCTACGAGCGGGCGGGGTTCGTGGTGATGCGGTACTACTCGTCGCTGCGCCGCGACCTGTCGGCGCCGGTCCCGTCGCCGGCCGCGCCGCCGTCGGGCAGCACGCTGCGGCTGCTCCCGTGGACGGCCGAGCTCGACGAGGCGACGCGCCTCGCGCGCAACGACGCCTTCCGCGACCACTGGGGCAGCCAGCCGACCACCCGGGAGCAGTGGACGGGTCAGCGCACGATGTTCGAGCCGCGGTGGACGCACGTGGTGGTCGACGACGAGCCCGACGTCCCGGCCCTGCTCGCGTCCCCGGACACCGACGAGGACACGGCGGCGGCGCTGCGCGCGGGAGAGGCGCTCGTCGTGGCGTACCAGATCGCGGCCAGGTACCCGGAGGACTTCGAGGTGCGCGGGTTCACGTTCGGGTACTCCGCGAACATCGGCGTGCGCCGCGCCTACCGGGGCCGCGGCCTGGCGCCGGCGGTCGTGACCGCCGCGATGCGCGCGATGGCCGACGACGGCATGGAGTACGCCGCGCTCGACGTCGACACCGCCAACCCCACGGGCGCCGTGGGCCTGTACGCGGCCCTCGGCTACGAGAAGGAGCTCGGCTCACGCATGGCGTGGATCGATCTGTAGCGCGGGGCCCGGCAGGTCCCGTACGCGATCCGCGACGACGGGGAGATCATCGGTGAGGATCTCCCAGACGATCTCGAAGTCGACGAAGTCGTACCACCCGGTGCCGTCGTCGTGCGTCGACTCGCTCGCCGAGCCGTTCGTGCGCGGCACCGGCCGCGCGCTGACCCGCGGGTCCGGGCACGGGCTCGGGCCGGCGATCGTGTCGGCCGCCGCGGCCCACGACGGTGCGCTGACGCTCCGCCCGAACGCCGAGGGCGGCGGCCTCACCGCCACCCTGGAGCTGCCGTCGGCCGAGCACGGCCGTGCGGGTGGGGGCGGAGGTCCGGGCGGCGCGCACCGGGTCCGGCAGGCGCCGTGACCTGACGCCTGAGGACGGGCGCGGGGACGCCCGCCGGTTCAGAGCCGCTTGAGCAGCGGGAGGACGTCCTCGCCGAACTGGGTCAGGAAGCGGCGCTGGTCGCCGCCCGGACCGTGCACCACGAGGTGGTTCAGGCCGGCGTCGACGTACGGCTGGATCATCGCGACCGCCTCCTCCGGCTCCGAGGCGACGATCCAGCGCTTGGCGATCTGCTCGATCGGCAGCTCGTCCGCGAGCTGCTCCATCTCCTGCGCCGACGTCACGCTGTGCTTCTGCTCCGGCGTGAGCGACAGTGGAGCCCAGAACCGGGTGTTCTCGCGCGCCGCGGCCGGGTCGCGGTCGTAGGAGATCTTCAGCTCCAGCACCTTGTCGATCCCGGCCGGGTCGCGCTCGGCCTTCGCCGCGCCCTCCGCGACGCCGGGCAGGAGCTTCTCCGTGTACAGCTCCATGCCCTTGCCGGACGTGCAGATGAACCCGTCGCCCGCGCGGCCCGCGTACCGGGCGACCATCGGGCCGCCCGCCGCGACGTACACCGGTACCGGGTTCTCGGGCCGGTCGTAGATCGTGGCGCCCACGAGCTGGTAGTAGTCGCCGTCGTGGTCCACGGACTCCTCGGTCCACAGGCGGCGCATCAGCGTGACCGCCTCGCGCAGCCGCGCGAACCGCTCCTTGAACTCGGGCCACTCGCGCCCGCTCACCGCGATCTCGTTGAGCGCCTCGCCCGAACCCACGCCGAGGATCACGCGGCCCTCCGTGAGCAGCGCGAGCGTGGCGAACGTCTGCGCGACCACCGCCGGGTTGTACCGGAAGGTGGGCGTCATCACGCTCGTGCCGAGCGTGATCCGCTCGGTCCGCTCACCGGCCGCACCGAGCCAGGCCAGGGCCGACGGGGCGTGGCCGCCCTTGGCGCGCCAGGGCAGGAAGTGGTCCGAGACCCATGCGCTGTCCAGGCCGGTCTCCTCGGCGAGCACCGTGAAGTCCACGAGGTCACGGGGCCCGAACTGTTCTGCAGATGCCTTGTAGCCGATCTTGAGAGTCACATCCGTGACTTTACGCCCCGACGGGGCGGGCTCACCCGTTCTGGGGGAAGCCCGTCTCCGCTCGTCCTGCCGACCATGGAGCACGGACGTCGCGCCCGCGGCGGCGGGCGCCGCCCCGCGCCCGCCGCCGCGGGCGGCGACCTCGGACCGAAGGAGACATCGTGGCCGACCAGCCGAACATCCTCGTCATCTGGGGTGACGACATCGGGATCACCAACATCAGCGCCTACTCCGACGGCGTGATGGGATACCGCACGGAGAACATCGACCGGATCGCCACCGAGGGCGCGCGTTTCACCGACTACTACGGGGAGCAGAGCTGCACCGCGGGCCGTGCGGCGTTCATCACCGGGCAGAACCCGTACCGGACCGGTCTCACGAAGGTCGGTATGCCCGGCGCGGAGCTGGGGCTGCAGGCCGAGGACCCGACGATCGCGACGGCGCTGCGGGAGCAGGGCTACGCGACGGGCCAGTTCGGCAAGAACCACCTGGGGGACCGGGACGAGCACCTGCCGACCATGCACGGCTTCGACGAGTTCTTCGGCAACCTGTACCACCTCAACGCCGAGGAGGAGCCGGAGCTCGACGACTACCCGACGCCCGAGGACTTCCCCGGCTTCCGCCGGCGGTTCGGGCCCCGCGGCGTGCTGCACGCCTGGGCGAACGAGGACGGCACCCAGCGCGTCGAGGACACCGGCCCGCTGACCCGCGAGCGGATGCGGACGGTCGACGAGGAGTTCCGGGACGCGGCCCTCGGGTTCATGCGCGACAAGAGCGCCGACGACCAGCCGTTCTTCCTGTGGTTCAACTCGACGCACATGCACTTCCGCACCCACGGCAAGCCGGAGAGCAAGGGGCGGGCCGGTCGCTGGCAGTCCGAGTACCACGACACGATGCTCGACCACGACGAGATCGTGGGCAGCCTGCTCGACGAGCTGGACCGGCTCGGCGTCGCCGAGAACACGATCGTCATGTACTCCACGGACAACGGCCCGCACATGAACAGCTGGCCGGACGCCGGGATGACCCCGTTCCGCAACGAGAAGAACTCCAACTGGGAGGGCGCGTACCGCGTCCCGGCGATGGTGCGCTGGCCGGGCCGGATCCCCGCGGGAACGGTGCTGAACGGGATCGTCAGCCACGACGACTGGTTCGTGACGCTGCTGTCGGCGGCGGGTGAGCCCGCCGTCGCGGAGAAGCTGCGGGCGGGCACGGAGCTCGCCGGGAAGCGGTACAAGGTCCACCTGGACGGCTACGACCAGCTCGCCTACCTCACGGGCGCGGCCGGCGAGTCGCCGCGCCGGCACTTCTTCTACGTGTCCGACGACGGCGATCTCACCGCGCTGCGGTTCGACAACTGGAAGGTCGTCTTCCTCGAGCAGCGGGCACGGGGAACGCTCGACATCTGGATCGAGCCGTACACGGAGCTGCGCGCCCCGAAGATCTTCAACCTGCGCACGGACCCGTTCGAGCGGGCCGACATCACGTCCAACACGTACTTCGACTGGATGCTGGACCACGTCTGGCTGCTCGTGCCCGCCCAGGCGTACGTCGCCAAGATGCTCGCCACCCTGCTCGAGTTCCCCGCCCGCCAGACGCCGTCGTCCTTCAGCATCGACCAGGTGATGGCCAAGCTGGAGGCGGGGGTGCCGAGCGCATGACGACCCGGGTCGACGGCGTCGGCGGTCCGCGGGCCGACGGCGTCGTGGACGGCACCGTCCGGCTCGACGGCGGGCTGTTCACGATGGGCTCCGACGACCACTACCCGGAGGAGGGGCCCGCGCACCCCGTGCGGGTCGACGGGTTCCGGATCGACCGGCACGCGGTGACGAACGCGCAGTTCGACGTGTTCGTCACCACGACGGGCTACGTGACGGTGGCCGAGCGGCCGCTGGACCCGGCGCTCTTCCCGGGCGCGCCCGCCGAGCACCTCGTACCGGGGTCGATGGTGTTCACCCCGACACCCGGCCCCGTCGACCTGCGCCACCTCAGCCAGTGGTGGACCTGGGTCCCGGGCGCGTCGTGGCGTCGTCCCGAGGGGCCGGGGTCCGGCGTCGACGACCGCGGGGACCACCCCGTGGTCCAGGTGGCCCACGAGGACGCCGCGGCCTACGCCGCCTGGGCCGGCGCCGACCTGCCCACCGAGGCCCAGTGGGAGCACGCCGCCCGCGGAGGTCTCGACCAGGCAGCCTTCACCTGGGGCGACGAGCCCCGGCCCGACGGCGAGATCCTGGCGAACACCTGGGACGGGCCGGACTTCCCGTGGCGGTCCACCGGCGAGTCGGGCTGGCTGCGCACCGCGCCCGTCGGATCGTTCCCGCCGAACGGCTACGGCCTGTCCGACATGGCGGGCAACGTGTGGGAGTGGACCGGCGACTGGTGGACCGACCGGCACCCCGACGCCGCTCTCGAACCGTGCTGCGCACCGGTGAACCCGCGCGGCGGCGACGCCGGCACGAGCCGCGACCCGCGCCAGCCGCAGTTCGCCGTCCCGCGCAAGGTCATCAAGGGCGGGTCCTTCCTCTGCGCCGACACGTACTGCCTCCGCTACCGCCCCGCGGCCCGTCGCCCGCTGGCGGTCGACACCGGGATGAGCCACGTCGGCTTCCGCTGCGTCCGCAACGACACGCCCCCCACCCTCCCGCCGACCGCCACCCTCCTGGCACTGGCCCCATGACCCCCGCCACCCCGCCCCGCCCCGGGCCCCGCCGTGACCTCCGCCCCGGGGCCCGGGACCCCGACGTGGTCGACGACGGCCGCCGCGCCTCCGGGGAGGGCGTGACGGGCTCGCGCGGGGAAGCGCTCCCGTCGTGGCGGGCCGGGCCGACCCGGGACGCCCTGCTCGGCTTCCTCGCGGACGCGACGTCGATCCCGCCGGAGGACCGCGTCGCCTACTTCGACAACGACGGCACCCTGTGGTGCGAACGCCCGACGTACGTGCAGTACGAGTTCTACGCCGACGCCCTGCGGCGGCGGGTGCGGGACGCGCCGGAGCTCGCCGACGAGGCCGAGTTCCGGGCCGTCCTCGGAGGCGACGCCGGGGCGATCGGGGAGATCGGGCTCGAACGCGTGGCGCTGGCGCTCGCCGGCCTGTTCCAGGGGCTCGACCCGCGGGCGTTCACCCGCGAGGTCCGCACGTTCCTCCGCTCCGCCACCCACCCGACCCTCGACCGTCCCCTGGCCGCGGTCCGCTACGGCCCGATGCTCGAGCTCCTCGCGGCCCTGCGGGAGCGGGACTTCACCGTCGGCGTCGTGACAGGGGGTGGCACCGAGTTCGTCCGGTCGATCAGCCAGCAGCTGTACGGCGTGCCGCCCGAGCGGGTGGTCGGCACGATGATCGCCTACGAGGTGGGCGAGGACGCTCGCGGCCGCCCGGTCCCACGGCGCACGGCCCGGGTGCTCGGCGACGTCAACGAGGGCAGCGCCAAGGTCGCGAACATCCAGACCCAGCTCGGCAGGCCCCCGGTGCTCGCCGCCGGGAACTCGGCGGGGGACCGGGAGCTCCTCGAGTGGGCGGCCGCCGCGAAGGGGCCGCACCTCTCGCTGCTGCTGGACCACGACGACCCGGACCGCGAGTTCGCCTACGCCGGCGAGGCGCAGACCTTCGCGTCCGACGAGCCCGTCACGGTCACGGCGCGGCGCCTGGGCTGGACGGTCGTCAGCATGAAGGACGACTGGCACGCCGTGTTCGCCCCGGACGAGCGGACCGAGGCGTCTCCCGCGGACTGATCACCCGGCCGGCCGCCCACGGCCCGTACGCTCGGTGCCGTGACGATCCCCCTGCCCTCCGACCGCCCCACGCACGTGCTCCTCGATCTCGACGGCACCCTCATCGACTCCGCGCCCGGCATCGTGGCCTCCCTGCGCACCGCCTTCGCCGAGACGGGGCTCCCCGTGCCCGGCGACGCCGAGCTGCGCACGTTCGTCGGGCCGCCGCTCGGGCTCTCCCTCGCCCGGACCGGGCTCGCGGGCGAGCAGGCCGAGGCCGTCGTCGCCGTCTACCGGCGGGAGCTCGACGCCGGCGGCCTGCATGACAACAGCGTGTTCGACGGCGTCACCGACCTGCTCGCCGCGCTCCGCGACGCCGGCGTGTCCCTCGCCGTCGCCACCGCCAAGCCCCAGGTCCTGGCGCGCCCCGTGGTCGAGCGTCACGCCCTGGACGCGTACCTGACCGGCGGGATCGACGCCGTCTTCGGCCCCGCCCTGGAGGGCGCGGGACACCACACGGGCAAGGAGAAGGTCGTCGCCCGGGCGCTCGCGGAGTCCGGCGGGGACCAGGCCGGCGCCCGGGCCGTGATGGTCGGCGACCGCGAGCACGACGTGCACGCGGCCTCCGCGAACGGACTCCCGACCATCGGCGCCGCGTGGGGCTACGGCGCGCCGGGCGAGCTGGAGGAGGCGGGCGCGGGCGTCGTCGTCGGCTCCCCCGGAGCGCTGCGCGAGCTGCTCCTGCGATGAGCGCGAGCCGAGGGGCGTGGACGACGGCGCGGGAGCCCGTCACGTCCGCCGTCGCCGCCGCGCTGTTCCGCGACTACTACACCGAGGTCAGCGACCGGTGGTACCGGCGGGAGCACGGGCGCGACACCGATCCAGCGGAGCTGGAGCGCGAGATCGCGGCCGACGACGGCGACGGGCTCGCGGCGCCGTCGGGCGGGCTGCTTGTCGCGCGGTACGACGGCGACCCGGCCGGCATGGCCGGCGCGCGGCTCCGCGACACCACCACGGCGGAGCTCAAGCGCGTCTACGTGCGGCCGGCCTTCCGCGGCCGCGGGGGAGCGGCGCTCCTGGTCGGCGCGGCCGAGGACGCGGCGCGCGAGCTGGGGGCCAGTCGGATCGTGCTCGACACCCGCCACGACCTCGTCGAGGCCCGGGCCCTGTACGCCCGCCTCGGCTACGCGGAGATCGCCCCGTACAACGACGCCGCCTACGCGGAACGCTGGTTCGGCAAGGACCTGACGGCGCCCGGGGCCGGAGGCGCGGCAGGCTGACCTCACTTCCCGCGGACGGCGCGGACGGCGGCCTGCGGGGTGCGGGCGGTGGCACCGCACCGCTGACGCCTGCCTGCCGGTACCGCCCGGCCGGCGCGGGCCCGGCAGCCTGTCAGCCCGTGCCGCGCTGCATCCACTCGTGCGGGCTGGGTACCGTCGTCCAGCCGAGCTCCTCGTAGAGGGCGCGGCCCTCGTCCGAGGCCCGCAGGAGGACGCGCTTCAGGCCGATGGGGTCCAGGTCGGCGAGGATGCCCTCGACCAGGAGGCGGGCGAGGCCGCGGCGGCGGTGACCGGGGTCGACGACGACGTCGGCCAGCCAGGCGAAGGTGGCCTCGTCGGTGACCACGCGGGCATAGCCGACGAGCTCGCCCGACTCCTTCGCGTAGGCCCCGTAGTTGCGCGAGTTCGCGATCGCCGCGTCCTGCACCGCGCGGGGCCGGCCGGCGGCCCAGTAGGCGTGCTCCGCGAGCAGCGTGTGCACCCGTTCCGGGTCGATCCGGGCGGTGTCGGCGGAGAACTCGTACAGCTCGTCGGTCACCATGTGCCGCAGTCAATCACGTCACGATCGGGCCAGACGGACGGACGCCGGCGAGCGGGCGACGTGGGGGTACCGGAGCCCACGTCAGCCCACGACGGAGATCGGGGTCTCCTGCGGGACGCCCGATCCGTCGCGGCGGGCGTCGACCTCTGGCAGGTCCGCCGGCTGGCCGCCCGCGCCCAGCGCGCGCGGCGGGGCCGCGCCCACCCAGGCCAGGACGAGCCCGTCGAAGCCCTTGAGGAACCGCTGCGAGCGGACGCCGCCCGTCGCGCGGCCCTTGCCCGGGTACAGCTCGAACGGCGTCACCTTGCTCATGCCGGCCTCGACACCCGGCAGCGCGTCCGCGGACCCGGCGATCGTCACCACCGACGCCTCCGTCCCCGTGGCCACGGCGCCGAAGAACACCACCTTCTGGTCCGCGGCCAGCTTGATGCCCGCGACGCCGCCGGCGGACCGGCCCTGCGGGCGTACCACGGAGGCCGGGAAGTGCAGCAGGGAGGAGTCGGACGAGACGAACACCAGCTCGTCGTCGTCGGCGGCGAGCGTGGCGCCCACCACCTCGTCGCCGTCCTTCAGGCCGATGACCGTCCAGTCGTCGCCGCTCTTCGGGACGTCGTTGCTCGCCACCCGCTTGACGATCCCCGCGGCGGTGCCGAGCGCGAGCGTCGGCGCGTCCTCGGTCAGGGGCAGCAGCCCCAGCACGGTCTCACCGGCGGCGAGCTCCACGAGCTCCGAGACGGGCAGCCCGCCGGACAGCGACGGCGCGCCCTCCGTGGGCGGCAGGGTCGGCAGCTCCACGACCGGGACGCGCACCGCTCGTCCGTGCGACGTCACGAGCGCGATCTCGCCGCGGGTGGTACCCACGCAGTCGGCGCGCAGCGCGTCGTGCGCGGCGCGGTTGCCCTCGCGGGACAGGGGCGCGACGTCGGTCAGCCTGGCGAGCAGCCCGGTCGCGGACAGCACCACCCGGGTGGGGGAGTCCGCGATCTCCAGGTTCAGGTCGTCCAGCGCGCCCCGCTTGCCGCGCACGGCCGGGGCGGCGGACCCGACGCTCCCGCCCGCGGCGTCCAGCAGGACGGTGCGGCGCGGCGTGCCGTACGTCTTCGCGGCGTCGCCCATCTCCTTCGACACGAGCCGGCGCAGCACGCTCTCCGACCCGAGGATCTCCTCGAGCTTCGCGATCTCGAGCCGCAGCTCCTCCTGCTCCTTCTCCAGCTCGATCCGCGAGAACTTCGTCAGGCGGCGCAGCTGGAGATCGAGGATGTAGCCGGCCTGCGCCTCCGACAGGTCGAACACGCCCCTCAGGCGTTCGCGGGCGATCGACGCGTCGTCGGACGTCCGGATCACCTGGATGACCTCGTCGATGTCGAGGATCGCGACGAGCAGGCCCTCGACCAGGTGCAGGCGTTCCTGCCGCTTCATGAGGCGGAACTCCGACCGCCGCCGCACGACGACGATGCGGTGCTCGACCCACACGCGCAGCAGGTCCAGCAGCCCGAGCGTGCGCGGCTGCCCGTCCACCAGCGAGACGTTGTTGATGCCGAAGGAGTCCTCCAGCGGCGTCGTGCGGTACAGCTGCTCCAGCACGGCCTCGGGGTCGAAGCCCGCCTTCACCTCGACGACCAGCCGCATCCCGTGCGTGCGGTCCGTGAGGTCCTGCACGGCGGTGACGCCCTGGATCTTCTTGGCCTTGACGCCGTCGGCGATCTTCTCGATCACCTTCTCCGGCCCGACCGCGTACGGTAGCTCGGTCACGACGATGCCGCGGCGTCGCGGCGTGACGTTCTCGATGCGCGCCGTCGCCCGGGTGCGGAACGTGCCGCGGCCGGTGCGGTAGGCGTCACGGACGCCGTCGAGCCCGACGATCTTGCCGCCGCTGGGCAGGTCCGGGCCCGGCACGAACCGCTGCACGTCCTCGAGCGTGGCGTCCGGGTTCTTCAGGAGGTGCTGCGCGGCGGCCACCACCTCGACGAGGTTGTGCGGCGGCATGTTCGTCGCCATGCCGACAGCGATCCCGGAGGCGCCGTTGACCAGCAGGTTCGGGATCGCCGCGGGGAGCACGTCCGGCTGGGTGAGCTTGTTGTCGTAGTTCGGCACGAAGTCGACGACGTCCTCGTCGAGGTCCGCCGTCATCGCCGTGGCCGACGCCGCCGGGCGGGCCTCCGTGTACCGGGGCGCGGCCGGGCCGTCGTCGAGCGAACCGAAGTTCCCGTGCCCGTCGACCAGCGGCAGCCGCAGCGAGAAGCCCTGCGCGAGGCGCACCAGCGCGTCGTAGATCGCCATGTCGCCGTGCGGGTGCAGCTTTCCCATCACCTCGCCCACCACGCGGGACGACTTCACGTGGGCGCGGTCGGGGCGCAGCCCCATGTCGGCCATCATGTAGAGGATGCGGCGCTGCACCGGCTTGAGGCCGTCGCGCGCGTCCGGGAGGGCACGACTGTAGATGACGGAGTACGCGTACTCGAGGAACGAGGACTCCATCTCCGCCGAGACGTCGATGTCGACGATCTTCTCGTGGATCTCGCTCTCGTCGAGCGGGGCGGACGACGGCTTACGAGCCATTCTTCTGGGGCTCCTGCGGGAAGGGTGGACGGGGACGTGTCGCGCGCAGTCCCGGGTGGGGCGCGGCGTGACA
Organism: Myceligenerans cantabricum; assembly: GCF_054777735.1. Classification (NCBI taxonomy): domain Bacteria; kingdom Bacillati; phylum Actinomycetota; class Actinomycetes; order Micrococcales; family Promicromonosporaceae; genus Myceligenerans; species Myceligenerans cantabricum. The sequence goes on along the minus strand of NZ_BAAHAJ010000009.1, from coordinate 812,436 downwards.
GGGCCAAACCTACATCGACTCACCGACACGGACGTCGGACGCACCGCGCACCCGTGGGCTCGGGTACCAGGAACTCTCGCCGGCGCAGGCCGGCCGCGACCGCGCGACCGCGCGACCGCGAGGACGCGAGGACGCGATGACGCGATGACGTGAGGGCGCCGGGCCCGCACCGGCGCGCGCGGCTAGCCTGGGCCGTGTGAGCGACGACGCCGCGGCGGCCCCGGCAGCCGCACCGTACCCCGTGGAGTGGGAGGCCGACGTCGTGCTGCGCGACGGCAGCACCACCCACCTGCGCCCCATCCGGCCCGACGACGCCGACCGGCTGCAGCGGTTCCAGATGTCCCAGTCCGAGCGGTCCACCTACTACCGCTTCTTCGCCGCGCTGAACAAGATCCCGGCGCGGATGCTGCGGCAGTTCGTCACGGTGGACCACGTCGGCCGGGCGGCGCTGGTCGCGGTCCGCCCCGCGGCGACGCCGGACGGCGCCTCCGTGCGGGAGGTGCCCGGTGCCGATGCGCCCGGCGCGGACCCCTCGTCCGCGCCCGGCGAGGAGATCCTGGGCGTGGCGCGCTTCGACGTCGTCCCCGGCCCCGGGCCCCTGACCGCCGAGGTCGCGTTCAACATCGCCGACTCCGTGCAGGGCCGCGGCCTGGGCTCGGTGTTGCTGGAGCACATCGCCGACGCCGCCCGCGAACGCGGGATCCGCCGTTTCGTCGCCGAGGTCCTGCCCCAGAACCGCGCCATGCTCGGTGTCTTCCGCGAGGCCGGGTACGTCACCGAGCAGCACCTCGACGACGGGTTCGTCACCGTCGGCGTCGACCTCGACCCCACCGACCGCTCCCGTGAGGTCATGGCCGACCGCGAGCACCGCGCCGAGGCCGTCTCCATGGCCGGGCTGCTCAGCGCCCGCCGCGTCCTGCTCGTCGGTCCGGGCCCCCTCGGCCACGACGACGGCGGGGCGGACCCGCACCGGTCGCTGGAGGCTCTCCAGGCGGCCCGGGTCGTCGCGTCCCACCACGCCGACCCCGGCGACACCGAGCTCGTCGTCCTGGGCGTCCTCGACGAGCCGGCGGTGCCGTCGTCGGCCGTCGTGCGCGCGGCGAGCTGGGACGACGTCGACGACATCGACCTGCTGCTCGTGGCCGCGCCGCCCGGGCGCGCGATCGAGGCCGTGCGGCGCGCGGCCGTCCGGGGCGCTCGCGGGGTCGTGGTGCTCTCGGGCGGCTACGCGGAGACCGGGCAGGACGGGCTGGCCCGGCAGCGCGAGCTGCTGCGGGTCGCGCACGGGGCGGGGATGCGGGTGGTCGGCCCGGCGTCGTACGGGCTGATCACCAACGTGCCCGGCGCGCGGCTGCGCGCGTCCCTGGCGGAGCACGCGCCGCCCGGGGGAGTGGTCGGGCTGTTCTGCCAGTCGGCCCCGGCGGCGGTCACGCTGGCCGCGACCGCGATGCGGCGCGGGCTGGGGGTGTCGTCGCTGGTGTCGGCCGGGCACCGCGCGGACGTGTCCGGCAACGACCTGATGCAGTACTGGCACGACGACCCGGGCACCGGCGTGGTCTGCCTCTACCTGGAGACGCTCGGCAACCCGCGCAAGTTCTCCCGCATCGCGCGCCGGCTCGCGGCGAGCAAGCCGGTGGTCGTGGTGGTCGCGGGGCGGTCGGGACACGTCGTGCCGCCCGGGCACGTCGTGCGGGCCACCCGGGCGCCGCGCCGGATGCTGGACGAGGTGCTGCGGCAGTCGGGCGTGATCCGGGCGGAGAACACCCACCAGCTCATGGACGTCGCGCAGGTCGCGGCGCACCAGCCGCTGCCCGGCGGGTCGCGCGTGGGGATCCTGGCGGGGTCGCCGACGCTGCTCACGCTGGTGTCGGAGGCGTGCGGCGCGGCGGGCCTGGAGGTCGCGGAGACGGTCGCGCTGGTCCCGGGGGCGTCCGACGACGACGTCGCGCGCGCGGTCGGGACCCTCTACGCACCGGACGCCTGCGACGTCGTCGTCGTGGTCGACGTGCCCGTCGTCGTGCCACGGTCCGACGGGATCGCGCGCGCGGTGGCCGCCGCGGCGGCCCGGACCGGCCGGACCACGGTGGCGAGCATGCTCGGGCTGCACGGGATGCCGGACGTGCTGGCTTCGGGCGACGTACGGGTCCCCGCGTTCTCCACGCCCGAGGACGCGGTGTGGGCGCTGGGCGCGCTGGCACGGTATGCGCGATGGCGCCAGCAGGACCACGGGGGACCGGTGCGCGCCGAGGGCGTGGACCGCGCCCGGGCGCGGGAGATCGTGGAGGGCGCTCTCGGGGACGGCGCGGCCGGGGAGAGGACGGCCGGGCAGAGCGCGGCCGCACCCGTGCTGCTCGACGACGGCCGCACCGCCGAGCTGCTCGCCTGCTACGGGATAGGGCTCTGGGGAAAGCGGACGGTCGCCTCGCCCGACGAGGCGGTGGCCGCCGCCGACGAGCTGGGCTGGCCGGTGGCGCTCAAGATCGCGACCCCCGCGCTGCGGCACCGCGCGGACCTGGGCGGCGTGAAGCTCGACATCGCCGAGGAGTCCGAGCTGCGCGCCGACGCCGCGCGGATGCAGGCCGCCGCCGGCTCGCTCGTCCCGGCCGTCGACCCGGTGCTGGAGGTCCAGCAGATGGCGCCGCCCGGGGTCGCGTGCGTGATCCGGAGCCGGGAGGACGAGCTGTTCGGGCCGGTGGTCTCGTTCGGGCTGGCGGGCGACGCCACCGACCTGCTGGACGACGTGTCGCACGGGGTGCCGCCGCTCACGGACGTCGACGTCGCGCGGATGGTGCGCGGGGTGCGGACCGCGCCGCGGCTGTTCGGCTACCAGGGGGCGCCGGCGGCGGACGTGGCCGCGCTGGAGGACGTGTTGGCCAGGGTCTCGATCCTGGCGGACGACCTCCCGGAGCTGGCCGCGCTCGAGCTGTACCCGGTGACGGTCGCGGAACAGGGCGCGTCGGTCCTCCACGCCACGGTCCGCCTCCACCCGGCGACCCGCCGCACGGACCCCCTCCGCAGAGCCCTCCCGGAGTAGTGCGCCACGTCTCCGCGGTGTGGTCGGTCTTCTGGTGAGAGGTCGGTACATTGAACGACCGATCTCTCACCAGAAGACCGACCACGTCCGGGGTCGCTGCCGGGGGACCCATCACGTCCGGGGGTTCTCCCGGGGCGGATCGGGCCGGCGGTCGGTTGCGGGACGGGCCGACCGTGTCGGCGGGCGGTCACGAGCGGCAGGAGCATGACATGTCACGCAACGCCATCATCTTCCACGGGACCGGGGCGTCACCCGGGGCGCTCTGGTACCGGTGGCTCGGCGACCGGCTCGCCGCGCGCGGGTACGACGTCGAGGTGCCGCACCATCCCGGCATCAACATCGAGCCGGTCGCGGAGATGCTGCCCGAGGTCCTCGCGGCGCACACGTTCGACGAGGAGACCGTGCTGGTGGGCCACTCCGGCGGCGCGGCGCTCCTGCTCGCGCTCCTGGAGAGGCTGGACGGCCCGGTCGCCCAGGCGGTGCTCGTGGCCGGATACTGCACGCGGCCGAACGAGTCCGAGGAGCCGGTGCTCCAGGAGTCCTACGACTGGCCCAGGATCCGCGCGAACGCCCGTGACCTGGTCTTCGTCAACTCGGTGACGGACCCCTACGGCTGCGACGCCGCCCAGGGCCGCGTCATGTTCGGCCACCTGGGCGGCACCCAGGTGGTCCGCGACGACTCCCACTTCGAGACCCCCACCCTAGACATCGCCGCCCGCCTCATCCCCTGACCCGCTGCTGAGCGAGCTTCAGCAGGGGATCGAATCCGTTTATCCGTCCCCGAAAGGTCCGCGAGAGCCTATTGAACAACGCTCAGCACGGTGGGGTCAGGCCCAGAGGGACTCGGTGGCGGTGCTGCGGCGGCGGGCCGTGCTCGCGGTCATGCGGCGCATGTGGTGGCGGCGGCACAGCACCTCGTAGGCGACGGAGCCGGCGGTCGCCGCCCGGATGCTGCCTTCGTGGTCCCCGTGGTCCCCGTGGTCCCCGTGGTCTCCCGGCTGGTCGTGCTCTCCGTGGCCGCCGTCGCCCCGGGGGCCGGTGCCCTCGTCGACGCCGGTGCCCGGCCCGGCGGCGCGGTCGGCCCCGGTGTGGTCGTCGTCCGCGGTGTCGCCGATGACGACCTGGTCGCCCTCCGTGACCATGATCCCGTCGACCGTGCGCGCGTTGTGCGTGGCGCGCGCCCCGCACCAGCACAGCGACTGCACCTGCAGCACCTCGATGCGGTCGGCCAGCTCGAACAGGCGCGCGGACCCCGGGAACAGGCGGGTGCGGAAGTCGGTGGTGATCCCGAACGCGAAGACGTCGATCTCGGTCTCGTCGACCAGCCGCGCGAGCTGCTCCACCTGCCGCGGCGAGTAGAACTGCGCCTCGTCGCACACCACGTGGTCGACGGGACGTCCCTCCTGCCGCTCGGCGTGGAGCTCGACCCAGAAATCGGTGTCGTCGAACACCTCGCGGGCGTTCACCTCCAGCCCCAGCCGGCTCGACAGCCGCGCCGCCCCCGCCCGGTCCCCGCGCGTGAAGATCAGTCCGCGCCGCCCGCGCGCCGTGTAGTTGTGGTCGGTCTGCAGGGCGAGGGTGGACTTGCCGGAGTCCATGGTCCCGGTGAAGAAGACGAGCTCGGCCACGGTGCTCCTCGGTGTCTCAGGCCACCGCGGACAGCAGCGGCACATGCATCTCGTACGGGGACAGCGAGCCGTGCACGCCCGGCATGGCGCGCGCCGCCGGCGAGTGCAGGCGCGCGTCGACGACGGTCGCGGCCCCCGCCCCGTCCTCGCCCCCGGTCGCGGCGACCACCACGTCACCCACGGCGTCGCGCACGTGCTCCGGCAGGTCCGCACCGGGGCCGGCCACCGGACCGAACCAGCCCTCGCGGACCGCGTCGCCGCCCAGCCGCACGACGGCGTCGCCGCCCAGCCGGTCCGTCCAGCGCGCCGCGACGTCGGCCGGGTCGACGCCCGGGCGCGCGTACACGTGCAGGGCACGGGGCTCCCCGCCGAGCAGCGCGACGCCGTCGGACAGCACGGGGTCGGCGGCGACGTCGTGCTGCCGTGCCGGGTCCGTGGTGACCTGCCCGTGGTCCGCCGTGACCAGCACGAGCGTGCCACGCGGCACGCTGCGCAGGAGGCGGCGCAGCTCGTGGTCGGTGTCCTCGCACGCGTCGCCCCACTGCGCCGACGTCCAGCCGTGCCTGTGCCCGGCCTTGTCCACGGCGCCCTGGTACAGGTAGACGAGCCGCCGCTCGGCGCCGTCCCGCGTGCGCAGGGCGGCCACGGTGGAGTCGACGGCGTCGGAGAAGCGCGTGCCCGTCACGACGTACTCCGGACCGCGCAGCGCCGCCACCGTCATGCCCGAGCCCTGGTACTTCTCCGGCCCCGGCGCCGTCACGCCGACGCCGCCCGCCACGAGCGACTCCAGCACCGTGGGCTCCCGCTGCAGGTCGCGCGGCGCGACGGGGAACGGCCGCGACATCCGCGGCCCGCGCCGGTACGGGTCGGACTGCTCCTGCCAGGACACGAGCGTGGCCAGCCCGCCCGTGGCCGGGTTGCGCTGGGTGTAGCCGAGAAGCCCGGTGCGGCCCGGCCCGGTGCCGGTGCCGAGGGTGCCCAGGGCGGCCGCCGTCGTGCTCGGGAAGCTGGAGGTGAGGGTGCGGGCCTCGGGCAGGAGGCCGCGCATCGTGGGGGCGTGTCCGCCGCGATCGGCGAGGTTGTGCGTCCCGAGCCCGTCCACGACGACGACGACGCACCGGGTGACCGCACCGAACCCGCCGCCCCCGACGAGCGCGTCGACCGCCGCGCGCGAGTCCAGCCCGGTCGCGGTCGTGAGCTCGTGGCCGAGCGCGCCCGCGGCGGCCGGGAGCACGGCCGCCAGACCGGTCAGGTCGTACGACGGCGCGACGAGCCCGGCGGGCAGGGCGGCCTGTGCCGGCACCCCGGCCTCGTCGGTCTGCGGCCTCACGCGGCGGTGGCCCGCGACAGGGCCTGGGCGAACTCCGTGGCGGCGCGGACGGCGTCCTCGCCCTCGGCCGCCGACGACACCCGCACGATCACGTCGTCCGGCAGCGACTGGCCCGTCAGGCCGTGGTCCGCGGTGCAGTTCGCGTCGCCGCACGTGGCCGGCTCCAGCTCGATGCGGTGTGCGCCGCCCCAGCCGATCGCCAGGTTCAGCTCCAGCCGGGACGCGCCGCCGGGGTGCTTCTCCGGCTCGCCGATGATGTGCGTGAGTGCGACCGAGCGGATCTCCTGCAACGGCACGGCCTCGGTGGTGGCCGCGGCCTGGCCGGGACGGCCGTCGTCCTCGTCGGCCGGCTGGTCGTCGACGTGCGCGGTGACCAGCCGGGTCGGCGTGAGCACCAGGACCGTCAGGTGCCGGCGGACCTCCGAGTCGAACGTGGTCTCGGCCTGCACCAGGTGCGCCACCACGTCCTCGCCGGCGAGCGCGACCTCGAGCAGGTCGGAGACCAGCTGCGGGTAGTACCCGGCACGGTGGAGTCGGGTGTTCAGCGTCTTGCGCGTCGCGGTGACAGGGGCGGTAGGCACCAGGTCATTGTCCCATCGACCGGGACGTGCGGGCCAGTTCGTGGTCCGGTGCCGCGGATCACGGCCCGGCGGAGGCGACGCCGCGCGCCCTGGGGACCGAGCCCGGCGGCGGCCGTGCCCTGTCGTTGACCGAGCCCGGCGACACCTCAGGACCGAGCCCGGCGGCGCCGGGGGCCGGCGTCGGCTCGCGGCGGAGAGCGGCGTCAGCTCTCGGGGCGGGAGCCGAAGACGATCTCGTCCCAGCTCGGCACCTGGGCGCGACCCCGCCGTGCCGAGCGGCGGCGCGCGGACTGCTTCGCCTTGTCGGCACCCGCCTGGTCCGCGGACGGCCGGGCTTCGCGCGCGTCTCGCGGGTCCGGAGTGCCGGTCGAGGCGCCCTGGCGCGTGCCGGCCCCCGCGGGCTCGCCGGTGCCCCTCCCCGTGCTCTGCTCGGCGCCTCCCTCACCCCGGGCGGGCTTGGCGGAGGCGGGTGCGAGCGCCTTGGGGATGGCGCCGGTGAGCGGCCCGCCGGTCTTCAGCGCGGCGGTGCGGGGGCGGCGCTCGCCGTCGTCGTCGGGGCCGGGGATCTCCCACCGGCTCGGGCCGTCCCACCCGAGCTCCTCGTGCGGCTGCTGGCCGGGTTCGGGCGGCGCCCCGCCCTTGCCCCGCCGGGTCCCGAGGTCGACGACGGCGGCCGGAGCCGAGGCCGGGTCGGTCTCGGCCGGTGTGTCCCCGGACGGGCCGGCGGGCCGTGCCTCGGCGGCGGGCGGCGTCGCGGGCACCGGCGGCTCCACGGGCGCGGGCGGCGGAGGACCGTCGGGCCGGCGCCGCCGGGGCGACAGCTCGTCCAGGTCGAGCTCCCCGGCGTCGAGGTCCACGGGCTCGGTGCTGCGCTGCGGGCGCTGGCCCCGGCGCTCGGACAGGCCGTCGAGCAGCAGGTCGGTCTGGTCGTCGACCGCGGGCGCGCGGCCGAACCCGCGCGTGGGGGGCAGCGCCGTCACGGTGCGGGAGACAGGGGTGCCGTCGTCCTCGGGGAGGGCGAGCCAGCGGGCCTCGTCGTCGAGCGCGGTCACCCCGCCGCCGCGCGGGTCGAAGGACCAGCGCGCCACACGCTCGCCGGCCTCGACGTCGAACCGCAGCGTGACCACCCACGGCGCGACGCCGTCGCGGGTCGCTGTCCAGTCGCCGCCCGCGGGGTCGCTCGCGCGCTCGCGCAGGCGCTTGTCGGCGAGGTCCCCGATGGTCGCCGTGCCGCCGTCGTCGGCCATCACGGCCTTCGAGCGGACCTTCCCGACGGCGTGCTCGCGCTCCGAGGCCACCGGGTACTCGAACCTGCGGATCTGCTCGAGCGGCATGCCGGACTCGGTGGCGAGCTCGTCGGCCGTGGCGCCGGCGCGCAGCCGTGCCTGGATGTCCTTCGGGCGCATGGCGAGCTCCTCGTCGACGCTCCGGTACTCCGGCCGCGAGCGGTCGCCGCGCACGGCGGCACGCAGGGCGTCCGTGATGGGCAGCGTGTGCTCGGCGCCGTCGGGGCCGGTGACGACCAGGCGGTCACCGTCCTCGTGCAGCCGTACGAGCTCGAGCTCGTCCATCGTTCTACCTCCGCAAGATCCGCGTGCACCTGCGAGACTGCCACCATCGACCGGATTCGACCAAGAGGCGCGCCGAGCTTCCCGTAGCCGCGGGGCCCCACCGACCGGGTCGCCGGGTTCTCGGAGCAGGCCGCAGCCATTCCCGCACGGAGAGGTCTCAGTACATGCTTTATCACGATGAACCAGGTTTTGCCGGATGAACAGCGAAATTCGTGGGAACGGCATTTCCGGCAAGATGGCGATCGTGAGCGAAACCCCACTTCCCCCCGACATCGAGATCGCGGGCCTGCGCGCTCTCGCCGAGCGCCTCGCGATCACCGCCGGAACGCTCGTGCGCGACGGCCGGCCGGCGACGGTCGAGGTCGCCGCCACCAAGTCGACCGGCACCGACCCGGTCACCGAGATGGACCGCGCGTCGGAGGAGCTGCTGCGCAGCATCCTGGCCGCCGAGCGTCCCGACGACGCCATCCTCGGCGAGGAGGGCGACGACGTGGCCGGGACGAGTGGGCTCACCTGGGTCGTCGACCCGATCGACGGCACCGTCAACTACCTGTACGGGATGGCGGGGTGGGCCGTGTCGGTCGCCGTCGTCGCCGGGCCGCCCGACCCGGCGGAGTGGACGATCCTCGCCGGCGCCGTGCACTCCGTGCCCGAGAACGTCACCTGGTCCGCCGGGCTCGGCGAGGGCGCCACGCGCGACGGCGCGCCCCTGCGGGTGTCGCGCCCCGCGTCGCTGGGGGAGTGCCTGGTCGGCACCGGTTTCGGGTACGACGCCGAGCGCCGGGCGTCCCAGGCGGTCGTGCTGACCCACGTGCTGCCGCAGGTGCGCGACATCCGCCGGCTGGGCTCGGCCGCCATCGACCTGTGCCTGCTGGCGCAGGGGGCGCTGGACCTGTACTACGAGCGCGGGCTGAACCCGTGGGACATGGCGGCGGGCGCCCTCGTGGCGACCGAGGCGGGTGCCGTCCTGACGGGCCTGCGGGGTCGCGCGGCGACCGGGGACATGGTCGTGGCGGGTGCCGAGGAGTTCGTCGCGCCGCTCGCGAAGATCCTCGAGGCCGCGAACGCGGACGAGGGCTGAACCGGGGACCAGGGCGGGGCGAGGAGCCCGGCGAGCACCGAAAAGGGTTTCTTGAAAGGGTATGGCCGGCCCCGGGCGGCCCGGCCGCGGGTGCGCCGCCCCGCTCGCGATCCGCGCGGTGGTACGGATCGCGCCGCAACTGTGTCACGTTGTGAAACGCTTCTGGTCGAATCCCGTTCACCGAAGGGGAGCCCGGCACGTCGGCGGGCTGGTCAGACCGCCCGTCGGGGCAGGTCAGCCAAGACGTGACGCGATTAACACCGATACATGTCGCGCGGCGCGAAAATCTGGTGCAGAATCCGTTCGCCCGTTCGGGAACAAATCCAGGGTGCCACGCATTATCAGCGTGCACCCATCGACAGACCATCCACGGAGACGCACATGGCAACTGACTACGACGCCCCTCGCAAGAACGACGAGGACGTCGAGCAGGACTCGATCCAGGAGCTGCAGGCTCGACGCCAGGACAAGTCCTCCGGCGTCGTGGACGAGGACGAGACCGAAGCAGCGGAAGGGTTCGAGCTTCCGGGCGCGGACCTCTCCAACGAGGAGCTCGCCGTCCGAGTGCTGCCGCGCCAGGCGGACGAGTTCACCTGCTCGAGCTGCTTCCTCGTGCACCACCGCAGCCAGCTTGCCGGCGAGCACGCCGGTCAGCCCATCTGCACGGAGTGCGCCGCTGCCTGACCCAGCGCGCGACGCGAGCAACCCTCGCGAGGAGTTTCGACACCAGGCTGTCACGTCGGACGTGGCAGCCTTTGTCGTACCGGAGCCGCGCTCATGCCCCGCTGGAGGCTTCCTTGGCCAGGGCCGCGACCAGGGCCCGGGGGTCCCGGGTCGAGACGAGCCAGTAGGGGACCGGGTCGTCCGGGTCCTCCAGGGAGACCCGCACGCCCGTGCGCGCCCAGGCGCGGAGGCAGACGTAGGCCCGCGCGTCGAGGCCCGGGCCGAGCTCCCAGCGCATCGCGTCGGCATCGAGCGGCGTCGCCTCGCCGAGCAGCGACAGCGGCACGCCCGCCCGGCCTGCCTGGAGCACGCCCGCGCTCACCCGCACCACGGGCGACGTCGTCGCCAGCGCCACTGCCGCCAGGACGCACACCAGGATTCCCGTCGCGACGCCCAGCGGGGGATCGAGCGGCCACACCACGATCCCGCCGATCACGCCGAGCCCGGCGGTGCCGAGCCAGCCCCCCGGTCCGGGCAGCAGGCGCTCGTGGAACTCGGGGGTCGTGCGGGAGGTCATGGGGGACATCATCCCGTACCCTCGCAGCGTGCCTCACGACGACGCCGCTGGTCCTTCCACCAGCCCGGCCCCCTCCAACCACGGGAGCACCGTGGACGTGCTCATCCAGCTGCTCGACGACGCGGTGCCCGTCCCCGGCTACGCCCACCCGGGCGACGCCGGCGCGGACCTCGTGACCACGCAGGACGTCGAGCTGCCGCCCGGAGGCCGGGCGATGGTCCCGACCGGGGTCGCCATCGCGCTGCCCGACGGGTACGCCGCGTTCGTGCACCCGCGGTCCGGCCTGGCGGCCAGGCACGGCGTGACGATCGTCAACGCGCCCGGCACGGTCGACGCCGGCTACCGCGGCGAGATCAAGGTGACGCTGCTGAACGCGGACCCGCACGAGGCCGTGCGGCTGGCGCGCGGCGACCGTGTGGCGCAGCTCGTGATCCAGAAGGTCGAGCGCGCCCGCTTCCTGCCCGCGCAGACCCTGCCCGGCAGCGCGCGCGGCGCAGGCGGCTTCGGGTCCAGCGGAGGCTGGGCCGCGTCGGGCGCCTGACGGGGCCGCCCGGCAGGCCGCCCGGGGGTGGCCCGCCGGGGCGGCCGGTGGGGCCCGCGGGCCCGGATCGCCGGGGAGCGTGACCTGTCGCGGGGGCGTTGCCCCGGCGTTCAGCAAGCGGGACTAAAGTAGATCGCTGGGTGCGCAGCAGGCGCCCACCCGAGAGGAGATGGTGGCCAAGTGGGTCTGTTCCGACGTGGAGCCAAGGCGACGACGCCCGAACCCGAGCCGCAGGCAGCGGCCGATGCGGTGCAGTCGGGCCCGGCGCACGGTCCGTTCGACCGTCAGGACGTCGACAAGCCCGGTCCCCGGGTCGATCTCGGCGCGATCTGGCTGCCGGTGCTGCCCGGGCTCGAGCTGCGCATGGAGATCGAGAAGAAGACGCAGCGGGTCACCGGCGTGACCGCCGCGCTCGGTGGCTCCAGCCTGCAGCTGCAGGCCTTCGCCGCCCCGAAGTCCGCGGGCATCTGGGACGAGATCCGCACGGAGATCGCCGACTCGGTCGCCCGGCAGGGCGGATCGGTCGACGACGTGCCGGGCGTGTTCGGCCGCGAGCTGCTGGTGCACATGCCGGCGACCGCGCCCGACGGGTCGCCGCGCACCCGCCCCGCGCGGTTCATCGGCGTCGACGGGCCGCGCTGGTTCGTGCGCGGCGTGATCGCCGGGAAGGCGGCGCTCGACAAGGAGGCGGCCAAGCCGCTGGAGTCGGTGTTCGCCAACGTCGTCGTCGTGCGCGACGACAGCCCGCGTCCGCCGCGGGACCTGCTCACGCTGACCCTGCCGCGCCAGAAGAGCGCCGCCACCACGGAGGCCGGGGCCGGGGCCCCGGCCGACGGCGTGCCGACCGCGCCCGCGGGCACCCGGCCCGACGCCGCCGACTTCAACCCTCTGCGCCGCGGCCCCGAGATCACCCAGATCGGCTGAGCGAGGCGAGCATGGGTCTGCGATCGGCGGTCCGCGGGGTGCTGGCCTCCAACGACGAGCACGAGGCGGTCCGGGAACGGGCGGTCGCGGCGCGCGACGCCGGCTGCACGGCCGTGGACTGCCTGGAGGCGCGCCGCCGCGGCAGCGTCACCGGCATCCTGCGCTCCGTGGTGCTGCGGCCGCGGGAGGGCGTGCCCACGGTCGAGGCCGAGCTGTACGACGGGTCGGGCATCCTCGACCTGGTCTGGCTCGGCCGCCGCTCGATCCCGGGCATCGAGCCGGGCCGCCGCCTCCGTGTCGAGGGCATGGTGTCCGACGTGCACGGCCACCGCACGATCTTCAACCCCCGCTACGAGCTCCGTCCCCGCCCGGGCGACTGACGGGCGCTCCCCGTTGACCTCTCTCGCGTCGTCGGGCCGCGTCGGTGGTCCGGGTGCCCGCCGGCACGGCAGACTGTTCCCATGACGCACCGCACCGATCCTGACCTCGCCGCCGAGCGCGACCAGCCCGCTCCCGCCCCCGGGGGCCGTGGTCTCGCCGCGGTGACCGGGGACCAGTTCTCCCCGCTGGCCGCGGTGGGCGGTGTGCGGGGCATGGCCGAGTCCGTCGCGCCGGGTGTGGTGTTCGTCGTGCTGTTCGTGATCCTGCAGGACCTCCTGGTCCCGCTGGTCGCGTCCCTCGCCGTCGCGGTCGCGGCGACCGTGGTGCGGCTCGTGCAGCGCACCCCGCTGACGACGGCGCTGGGCGGGCTGGTCGGCGTCGTGATCGGCGCCGTGTGGGCGTGGCGCACCGGCGACGCCGAGAACGTGTTCGTCTGGGCGCTGTGGACCAATGCCGCCTACCTGGTGGCGATGCTCGTCTCGATCCTCGTGCGCTGGCCGGCGATCGGGCTGTTCGTGGAGGCGCTGGCCTCGGGGCTCACCCCGGACCAGGTGCGCAAGAACGCGGAGGCGGACCAGGCGCCGTCCTCGGACGCCGCGCCCGGTGAGCCCTCCGGCCGGGACCGGGCCGACGACGAGCCCAGCCCCTTCGCCGCGCTGACCGTCTGGCGTCAGGACCCGGCGAAGGTGCGCGCCTACACCATCGCGACCTGGCTCTGGGTCGCGATGTTCGCCCTGCGGCTCGCGGTGAAGACGCCGCTCTACCTCGCCGGGACCGTCGGCTGGCTCGGCACGTTCCACCTGGTGCTGGGCGTGCCGCTGTTCGCGCTCGTGCTGTTCGGGTGCTGGATCGTGATCAGGCCTGTCCTGTCAGGAGGCGCTGCAGCCGAGCCCGGTCGACGCCGGCACCCGTGACGATCAGCAGCTCGTCGTGCCCCTCGAGCGCGTCGTCGTCGCTGGGCACGACGGGCCGCCCGTCGCGCACGATCGTGGCCAGCGCCGTGTCCTCGGGCCACTCGATCTGACCGACGCGGGTACCGATCAGCGGTGAGTCGTCCGGCAGCGTGAGCTCCAGGATGTCCGAGGCGGACTGGTGGAAGCTGAAGATCGGTACGAGGTCGCCCACCGCGACGGCCTCCTCGACCATCGCGGTCATGATGCGCGGCGTCGACACGGCCACGTCCACGCCCCAGGACTCGTCGAACATCCACTCGTTCTTCGGGTTGTTCACGCGGGCGACCGTGCGGGGCACGCCGAACTCCGTCTTGCACAGCAGCGAGAACACGAGGTTGACCTTGTCGTCACCGGTGGCACCGACGACGACGTCGGCGGTCTCGACGTCCGCGTCGTTGAGGCTGGACAGCTCGCAGGCGTCGGCGAGCAGCCAGTCGGCCTCGGGAACCTGCGCGACGCGCATGGCCAGCGGGTTGCGGTCCACGAGCAGGACCTCGTGGTCGTGGCTCAGCAGCTCCCGGGCGATCGACCGCCCCACGGACCCGGCGCCGGCGATGACGACCCGCATCACTCGTCCTCCTCGCTCGGTGCGGTGGTGAGCACGCGTTCGACGTCGTCCGCGGCGTCGGACCGCATGATGAGGTGCAGCAGGTCGTTCTCCTGGAGCACCGTGCGGTCGTCCGGGAGGATGCCCTCCGCGAAGCGGGAGACGAACGCGACGCGCGCGCCCGTGGCGCGCTCGACGTGGCGCAGCGGTGTGCCGATCCAGCCGGCGTGGTAGTCCATCTGCGCGATCCGCACCTTGCCGGACGGGTCGCGGAACTCGTCCGTGGAGCCGAGCGGCAGGATGCGGCGCAGCACCTGGTCGGCTGTCCAGCGCACGGTGGCGACCGTGGGGATGCCGAGGCGCTGGTAGATCTCCGCGCGCTGCGGGTCGTAGATGCGGGCGACGACGTTGTCCACGCCGTACGTCTCGCGCACGACCCGCGCGGACAGGATGTTGGAGTTGTCGCCGTCGGAGACGGCGGCGAACCCGAACGCCTCCTCGATGCCGGCCTGGACCAGCGTGTCCCGGTCGAAACCGACGCCCGTCACCTTCTTGCCCGCGAAGTCCGAGGGCAGACGGCGGAACGCGTCGGTGTTCTGGTCGACGACGGCCACCGAGTGCCCGCGCTCGGAGATGTTCTGCGCGAGCGTGGCCCCGACCCGGCCGCAACCCATGATCACGAAGTGCACGAAGGGAACGCTACCCGCTGCGGGGCGCCGCGGGGGCAGGCACGGCCGGTCACGTCGGTCCGCCGATCGGTGGATATCCGCTCGCCGCACGCCTGACGGCGCCACTACCCCGCTTTGGGCATAGCATCGTCCAACGTGTCAGACATTATCGATGCGACCAAGCGCTTGCTGGTCGGTCGCCCCATGCGGAGCGACAGCCTCCGGCGCACCCTGCTGCCCAAGCGGGTGGCCCTGCCGGTGTTCGCGTCGGACGCGCTCAGCTCGATGGCGTACGCGCCGGACGAGATCCTGCTCATGCTCGCCGTCGCTGGCCTCACCGCCACCGCGATCTCGCCGTGGGTGGGCGCAGCCGTCGGCCTGATGCTGCTCGTCGTCGTCGCCTCGTACCGGCAGAACGTGCGCGCCTACCCCTCCGGCGGTGGCGACTACGAGATCGTCACCAAGAACCTGGGGCCGACGGCGGGCCTGGGCGTGGCCTCCGCGCTGCTCGTGGACTACGTGCTCACCGTCGCGGTGTCGGTGTCCTCCGGCGCCCAGTACGCGGCCAGCGCGCTGCCCGCGCTGCGCGGGTACGAGGTCCTGGTCGCCGTGGGCATCGTCGTGTTCCTCACGCTGATGAACCTGCGCGGGGTCCGCGAGTCGGGCCGGGTGCTGGCCGTCCCGACGTACTGCTTCATGGGCATCATGGGCGCGATGGCCGTCGTCGGGACGATCCGGTACTACACCGGCAGCCTCCCGGCGGCCGAGAGCGCCGAGTTCGAGATCGTGCCCGCCGCCCAGATGGACCAGGGGCTCGTCGGCCTCGCGGGCGCCTTCCTCGTGGCGCGCGCGTTCGCCTCCGGCGCCGTCGCCCTCACCGGCGTCGAGGCGATCAGCAACGGCGTGCCCGCCTTCCGCAAGCCCAAGGGGCGCAACGCGGCCAACACCCTCGCGATGCTCGGCGTGATCTCCGCCGCCACCCTGATGATGCTCGTCGTCCTCGCCCAGGCCACCGGCGTGCGGTACGCCGAGGACCCGCACACCCAGCTCACGCTCGACGGCGAGCCGCTGCCCGCCAACTACAACCAGCACCCGGTCATCAGCCAGCTCGCCGAGGCCGTGTTCTCCGGCGTCCCGTTCGTGTTCTACTTCGTGGTCGCCGTGACCGGGCTGGTCCTGCTGCTCGCCGCGAACACCGCGTTCAACGGCTTCCCGGGGCTCGGCTCGATCCTCGGCCGGGACGGCTACCTGCCCCGCCAGCTGCACACCCGCGGTGACCGGCTCGCGTTCTCCAACGGCA
This sequence comes from Myceligenerans cantabricum, assembly GCF_054777735.1. Taxonomy (NCBI): domain Bacteria; kingdom Bacillati; phylum Actinomycetota; class Actinomycetes; order Micrococcales; family Promicromonosporaceae; genus Myceligenerans; species Myceligenerans cantabricum. The sequence continues at coordinate 796,657 of NZ_BAAHAJ010000009.1, read as the reverse complement.
TCCTCACCCTGGGCGCCGCCGCCGTCGTCCTCGTCGTCGCGTTCGAGGGGCACGTCACCGCCCTGATCCAGCTCTACATCGTCGGTGTGTTCGTCTCGTTCACGCTCTCCCAGCTCGGCATGGTGCGGCACTGGTCGCGCGAGCTGCGCACCGAGGTCCGGGCCGACGCCCGCACCCGCATGCGGCGCTCGCGGGTGATCAACGCCATCGGCCTCGTCGCCACCTCCGCCGTCCTGGTCATCGTGCTCGTCACGAAGTTCACGCACGGCGCGTGGATCACGATCCTGGCCATCGTCGGCCTGTTCGCCATCATGCGAGGCATCCGCAAGCACTACGACCGCGTCAGCGAGGAGCTCGCGCTCACCACCGCCCGGGAGGAGGACGTGCGCGCCCTGCCCAGCCGCGTGCACGCCATCGTGCTCGTGTCCAAGGTGCACAAGCCAACCCTGCGCGCCGTGGCCTACGCGCGGGCGTCGCGGCCGCATACACTGGAGGCCGTCACCGTCGGGGTGGACCGCGAGAACCTCCCTGGGCTCACCCGCGAGTGGGAGGCGCTCGACCTGCCCGTCCCGCTCCGCATCCTCGACTCGCCCTTCCGCGAGATCACGAGGCCCGTCCTGAAGTACGTACGATCCGTGCGCCGGGAGTCCCCGCGCGACCTCGTCGTCGTGTACATCCCGGAGTACGTCGTGGGCCGCTGGTGGGAACAGCTCCTGCACAACCAGTCGGCGCTGCGCCTCAAGGGGCGGCTGCTGTTCACCCCGGGCGTCGTCGTGGCGTCCGTGCCGTGGCAGCTCGCCTCGTCGGCCGGAGTGACCGGACTCGAGGGTGTCGACACCCACCGTAGGAGGCAGCTGCCATGACCACCCGACCTTCCCGCCCCCGCCTCGGCTCCCGTCCCGGGAGGCCGCCGCGCCGCGAGCCCCGCGTCAGCGACGTGCCCGGCGTCGGAGAGATGCTCGAGCTGGAGATCGGCTCCGTCGCGCACGGCGGGCACTGCGTGGCCCGCCACGAGGGCCGCGTCGTGTTCGTGCGGCACACCCTGCCGGGCGAGCGCGTGCGCGCGCGGGTCACGAGCACCGGGTCACGTTTCTGGCGGGCCGACGCCGTCGAGATCCTCGACGCCTCGCCCGACCGGGTGGAGCCCGCCTGGCCGGCCGCCGGCCCGGGAGGCGTCGGCGGCGGCGAGCTCTCGCAGGTCGCGCTCCCCGTGCAGCGTGCGTGGAAGGCCGGCGTCCTCGCCGACCAGCTCCGTCGCATCGCCCGGTACGACGGCCCGCTGCTCGACGGCCTCACCGTCGAGCCGGTACCCGGCGACGACGCCGCGGGCGGGCTCGGCTACCGCACCCGGATCGACCTCGTGGCCGACGACGACGGCCGCCTCGGCATGCACCGCTTCCGCTCCCACGACGTCGTCGCGCTCGACCCGCTGCCCGCAGGCATGCCGCTCGCGACCGCCGAGGTCGCGGCGCTCGCGACCGCCGAAGGGCTGTTCGAGCGGCGCTGGCCGCCGGGCACGCGGGTGGAGCTCGTGGCGCCGGCCGGGGCGCCGGCAGGCGGTGGCGCGGGTGGCGGGGAGCCGCTCGTGCTGGTCGACGGCGAGCCGTGGCACCGCGGGCGGGTCGACTCGCGGGCGAACGCGCGCCGGGCCGTCAAGGAGGCCGTGACCGTCCGGCTGCCGGGCGGTCAGGAGGACAGGACGTTCTCGTACCGGGTGGGTGCCGACGGGTTCTGGCAGGTGCACCGCGCCGCGCCGGGGATGCTCTCGCAGGCGGTGCTCGACGCCGTCGGCGACGTCGCCGGGGCGACCGTGCTCGACCTGTACTCCGGCGCCGGCCTGTTCACGCTCCCGCTGGCCGCCGCGGTGGGGGAGAGCGGCACGGTCGTCGCGGTCGAGGGTGACGACGGCGCGGTCCGGGACGCGCGCCGCAACGCCCACGAGCTGAACCAGGTGCGCCTGGTCACCGGGGACGTGGCCGGGGTGCTGACGGGGGACGACGAGGACGCGGTCCCCGCCCGGGCCGACGTCGTCGTCCTCGATCCGCCGCGCGCCGGCGCGAAGCGCGACGTCGTGGCCGCGATCGTCGACCGGGCCCCGGCGCGCGTCGTGTACGTGGCCTGCGACCCCGCGGCGCTCGCCCGTGACGTCGGCTACTTCGCCCAGGCGGGCTACCACCTGACGACCCTGCGCGCGTTCGACCTGTTCCCACACACGCATCACGTGGAGGCGGTGGCGGTGCTGGAGCGGGACTGACGCCAGGCGGCGCGAGCGGGACGCCAGGCGGCGTGAGCGGGACCGACGCCAGGCGGCGGCCGGGCTCGCCGTCGGCGAGCGCGACGCGGCACCGGTCGGGCAGCGGTGCGTGCGCGTCCGTCTCGGACAGGTGGCCAGGTGGACGACGACGGCCCCGGTGCCTTCCCCGTGGGGGTGTGTCCTGCGGGAACGCGGCACGGGACTCCCATAGATGAGTGTGGCGGCGACACGTGAAACTCGCCGACGCCGGAGCCCTTCACGCAAGCACACGAAGGACCGTGCTGCCGATCTGCTGGACTTCCGAACACGATCCGAATATGGTCGGGCCATGACACTCGCGGCTGACTTTCCAGTGCCCACCAGGCGTTCCTCGGACCTGAGCAAGCACTCGGCTGAAGTCTTCGCCGAGGCGGAGGACCACCCTGTCACGGTGACCCGCCGCGACGGCGAGTCCCTGGTGCTCATGTCCCAGCGCGAAGCCGATGCTCGGGCGGAACTCCTGCACATCGCCGCCGCGCTCATCACGGTGACGCTCGAGGACGGCCCGCTGAGCGAGCGCATGGCAAGTCGATACCCATGGATGTATGCGCTGAGCGTTCAGGACCGGGAAGCGTGTGCTCGGGACCTCATCGACGCCGCGCGGGCGTCCTTCTCGACACATCAGCCGCACCTGGCGATCGCCAAACTCACCAGCTGGCGCGAGACGGCCACGGCAATCGCCGCAGGTCTGGGCGCTCAGCCGGTTGAGTGGCTCGACGAGAACGATGACGCCAGTGCGATCGTTGAGCGTCCCTGACCTGTGCCCAGAGAGACCCTCGTCCCGCGGCCGGCGAAGAAGTCGGAGTACGTACTGAAGTTCGCCTCGAAGCAGTCCGAGAAGGGCTGGCGCGACCTCGTGGCGACGATCAGGAATCCCATGAGCGAGACGTGGACTTCCTCACCCGCACGCCTCTGACGCCGACCTCGACCAACTACCGGCTCGAGGGAGCCCTGGGCACGATCACCCGGAGCGGCCGTACCTTCGAGCGGTGGCAGCACAAACCCACAGCACGGGGCACTGCACGGGTGTGGTTCTACGTCGATGGCAGGACCGTCTACCTGGAGCAGGTCCACACTGCGCACCCCAACGAGACGAAGTAGCGCAGTAGCGAAGTAGCCGGATGGGTCAGGTTCCCGCCCCGAACAACGCATGACGGACTCGGGGCCACACAGCGCCGGCGCCCCGCCAGACCGAAGTCTGACGGGGCGCTTGTGTGAGACTCTGGCGCGAGACCCGGTGTCGGCGTGTCAGCCACCAGGTCGTCTCGTATCCGAGCCGATCAGCTCAACTACCGACAAGTTCCCGGAGCACGTACTGCAGGATGCCGCCGTTGCGGAAGTAGTCCGCCTCGCCCGGGGTGTCGATGCGCACGACGGCGTCGAACTCGACGGTCGTGCCGTCGGCCTTCGTCGCCCTGACGGCCACCGTGGACGGCGTCGCGCCGTCGTTCAGCGCCGTGATGCCCGAGATGTCATATGTCTCGGTCCCGTCCAGGCCCAGCGACGCGGCGGACTCCCCGTCGGGGAACTGCAGCGGCAGCACGCCCATGCCGATGAGGTTCGAGCGGTGGATGCGCTCGAAGCTCTCGGTGATGACGGCCTTCACGCCGAGCAGCTTCGTGCCCTTGGCGGCCCAGTCGCGCGAGGACCCGGAGCCGTACTCCTTGCCGCCGAGCACCACGAGCGGGGTGCCGGCCGCGGCGTAGTCCTGCGCGGCGTCGTAGATGGTGTCCGGGGCGTTCTTCACGAAGTTGTACGTGAAGCCGCCCTCGACGCCGGCGCCGTCGTTCTCCGCGGCCAGGAGCTGGTTGCGCAGGCGGATGTTCGCGAACGTGCCCCGGACCATGACCTCGTGGTTGCCTCGGCGCGAGCCGTAGGAGTTGAAGTCGCGGCGGCTCACGCCGTGCTCGGCGAGGTACACGCCCGCGGGGGAGTCCGGCTTGATCGCCCCGGCCGGGGAGATGTGGTCCGTGGTGACGGAGTCGCCCAGCTTCGCCAGGACCCGCGCGCCCGTGATGTCCTCGACCGGGGCCGGCTCCATGCCCATGCCGTCGAAGTAGGACGGCTTGCGCACGTAGGTGGACTCCGGGTCCCAGGCGAACGTGTCGCCCTCGGGGGTGTCCAGCGCACGCCAGCGGTCGTCGCCGGCGAACACGTCGGCGTAGTCCGACTCGAACATCTTGCGGTCGATCGAGGACTCGATCGTGGCCTGCACCTCGTCCGGCGCCGGCCAGATGTCCCTGAGGAACACCGGCTTGCCGGCCTCGTCGCGGCCCAGCGGGTCGTGCTCGAAGTCGAACTCCATGGTGCCGGCCAGCGCGTACGCGATGACCAGCGGCGGGGACGCCAGGTAGTTCATCTTGACGTCCGGGTTGATGCGGCCCTCGAAGTTGCGGTTGCCGGACAGCACCGAGACGACGGACAGGTCGTGCTCGTTGACGGCCTCCGAGACCTTCTCGTCGAGCGGGCCGGAGTTGCCGATGCAGGTGGTGCAGCCGTAGCCCACCAGGTGGAAGCCCAGCTTCTCGAGGTACGGCCAGAGACCGGCCTTCTCGTAGTAGTTGGTCACGACCTGCGAGCCCGGTGCCATGGAGGTCTTGACCCACGGCTTGGACAGGAGGCCCTTCTCGACCGCGTTCTTCGCCAGCAGCGCCGCGGCGAGCATGACCGACGGGTTCGAGGTGTTGGTGCACGACGTGATCGAGGCGATCGCGACGGCGCCGTGGAACAGCTCGAACTCCTTGCCCGCGCTGTCCGTGACGTGCACGTGCTTGCGGCCGTTGGGCGTGATGGCCGGCGAGTCGGACGCGGGGAACGACTCCTTCTCGGCCTCGTCGACGCGGTCCGTGACCCCGGGTGCGTAGTTCGGCAGGTCGCGCGTGAACGCGGCCTTCGCGTGCGACAGCTCGATACGGTCCTGGGGACGCTTCGGCCCGGCGATCGACGGGACGACCGTGGACAGGTCCAGCTCGAGGTACTCGGAGTACTGCGCCTCGTCGGCCTCGGGGTCGAGCCACAGGCCCTGCTCCTTGGCGTACGCCTCGACGAGCGCGAGCTGCTCCTCGGAGCGGCCGGTCAGGCGGAGGTAGTCGACGGTGACGCCGTCGATCGGGAAGATCGCGGCCGTGGAGCCGAACTCCGGCGACATGTTGCCGATGGTGGCGCGGTTCGCGAGCGGCACCTGGGCCACGCCCTCGCCGTAGAACTCGACGAACTTGCCGACCACGCCGTGCTCGCGGAGCATCTGCGTGATGGTGAGCACGACGTCGGTCGCGGTCACGGCGGCCGGGATGGAGCCGCTCAGCTTGAAGCCGACCACGCGCGGGATGAGCATCGACACCGGCTGGCCGAGCATCGCCGCCTCGGCCTCGATGCCGCCGACACCCCAGCCGAGCACACCCAGGCCGTTGACCATCGTGGTGTGGGAGTCGGTGCCGACGCAGGTGTCCGGGTAGGCCCGCAGCACGCCGTCCACCTCGCGCGTCATCACCGTGCGCGCCAGGTACTCGATGTTCACCTGGTGCACGATGCCGGTGCCCGGCGGGACGACCTTGAAGTCGTCGAACGCCGTCTGGCCCCAGCGCAGGAACTGGTAGCGCTCGTGGTTGCGCTCGTACTCGATCTCCACGTTGCGCGCGAACGCGTCCGTGGTGCCCGCGACGTCGATCTGCACCGAGTGGTCGATGACCATCTCGGCCGGCGACAGCGGGTTGATCCGCGTGGCGTCGCCGCCGAGGTCGGCGACGGCCTCGCGCATGGTGGCCAGGTCGACCACGCACGGCACGCCGGTGAAGTCCTGCATGATCACGCGCGCCGGCGTGAACTGGATCTCCGTGTCCGGCTGGGCGTCGGGGTCCCACGACGCGAGCGCGCGCACGTGGTCCGCCGTGATGTTGGCACCGTCCTCGGTGCGCAGGAGGTTCTCGGCGAGGATCTTGAGCGCGTACGGCAGACGCTCGACACCCTCCACCGCCGACAGCCGGAAGATCTCGTAGGCGTTCTCGCCCACCTCCAGCGTTCCCTTCGATCCGAACGTGTCCACGCTGCTCACTACGGCTCCTTCGCGGGGCTTGCGGGCCGCCGGGTACCCGGTTGCGCGTACGCGCCGGCCCGACGGCAGTCTTGGGGGCTCCGCCCAGCCTAGGCCGGGCTGCTCCTGCGAGCATACCGCATGTATCTTGATGTCAAGATACTTCTCCGTCACGAACGGGCCCGACGCCGGCGGCCGGGCGGCCTCAGCCGGCCAGGACCCGCACGATCGCCACCACCACGAGCACCAGCAGCGCCAGCGGCAGCAGCAGGACGACGCCGGCCCGGCGCCCCAGCGGATTCCGTGTGGCGGCGCGCGCGACGCGGGCGAAGCGCCCCCACCGCCGCATCCACCCGATCAGCAGCTCGAGCCTGCTCGCCTTCCTGTCCTCGACCATGGCGCCAGCGTAGGAGGTCGGGATAGCCCCCCGGCAGCCCTGGTCAGCGGCGGAGCGTGTCGATGTCGCGGTCCAGGGAGCGCAGGGCGGCGTCGGCGGCGAGGCTGCCGACGACGACGCGCGCGGCATAGCCCTCCGACGTCGCGAGGAGGCGGAGGGCCAGGCCGGCGGGCTGCTCGCCGTCGGCCAGGGTGCCGTCGCGGCGGGCGTCGTCGATGAATCCGGCGGCCTGGCGGACCGCGTCGGTGTGCGCGTGGCCGACCATGGCGGCGATCTCGGCGTCGTCGACGCTCTTGGCCTGGTACGCCTGCCACACGATGGTGCCCAGCGCCCACTCCGGCGTGGTGGGGACGGCGCGGTGCACCAGGGCGCGAAGGCGTTCGAGGGGCGGCAGCGGCTCGATCCGGGCGGCGAACCGGGAGCGTCCCTCGTCGAGCATGTGGCGGCAGCCGTCGCGCACGAGCTCGGCGCGCGAGGAGTAGTAGTGCTGCACGCGCCCGACCGAGATCCCGGCCTCGGCGGCGACGGCCCGCAGGGTGACGCCCTCGAACCCGCGCCGCGCGACGAGCGCCCAGACGGCGACGACGATCTCGCGACGACGTTCCGCGTGGTCGACGATCCGGGGCACGGGGCGATCCTTTCACGGCGGTGCTTGCGCCGCCGCTTTTGCGGTGCAAGTGTATTGTCATGGTCGAGCAGAACGAGAGTCCGACGGGCGAGCAGCTCGGGAAGCACGCGCCGGGCGCGCCGGTGTCGCGCCGGCGCAGGATCGCCGTGCGAGCCGTCCTCGCAGTCTCGCTCCTGGTCAACGTGGTGCTGCTGGCCGCGCCGGGCGGTCCGGCGATCGGTGCGTGGCGCAGCGCGGACGGGCGGGCCGCGTACACGACCGCGTACGAGGAGGTGATGGCGACGCTGCCGGAGCCCGCGCGCACCGACGACGTGGACACGGGCTACGGGACGGTGCGTGCCTACCTGTTCACCGGGTCGGGCGACGACCGCGCGGCCCGGGCGGGCAGGACTCCCGTGGTGCTGCTGCCTGGCTGGGGCTCGGGCGCACCGATGTGGGAGACGAACCTCCCGGACCTGATGGCCGAGCGCCCGGTGTACGCCCTCGACGCCCTGGGCGACGCGGGGATGAGCACCCAGTCCGTCCCGCTGGACGGCGCCGCCGCCCAGGCCGAGTGGGTGGACCAGACGCTCGCCGCGCTCGGCGTCGACCGGGCGCACGTGGTGGGGCACTCGTTCGGCGGATGGTCGGCCATGAACTACGCCGTGCACCACCCCGCACGCGTCGCCTCGCTCAGCCTGCTCGACCCGGTCCAGACCTTCGGCGGCTTCTCCTGGCAGATCGTGGTGCGCTCGATCCCGAGCGCGATCACCTTCCTGCCCCAGAGCTGGCGCGACGCGGCGCTGGCGGACATCGGCGGGGTCCAGGAGATCGACCAGGACGACCCGATGACCAGGATGATCGCCGCGGGCACCGAGCACTACGCCTCCCGGCGCCCGACGCCGTCCACCTTCACCGCGGAGCAGCTCCGGGCGCTGCCGGTCCCCGTCTACGCGGCGATGGCCGGCGACGGCCAGGTGCACAGCGACCCGGAGGCGGCCGTCCGGTTCGCGCAGGAGCACCTGCGCGAGTCCGAGGTGCGCCTGTGGCCCGGAGCCACCCACTCCCTCCCGTTCGAGCAGGCGGAGGCGGTGGACGAGGAGATCCTCGCCTTCATGACGGAGCACGACGGCTGACGGCTCGCGGCGGCCGGCGGCGCCGGCCGCGTCGACCACGGCGACCGGCCGGGGCCGTGCGCTCGCGGGACTGTCGGTGTCCCGGCGTACGGTGCCCGCATGATCGACGATCCTGAGCTGACCGTCGCCGATGCCGCGGCCTGGCGGGCGTGGCTCGACGAGAACGAGTCCACGTCCGACGGCGTGTGGCTGATCCTGGCGAAGAAGGGCAAGGACGCGCCCACCACCCTCAACCACGAGGCCGCGCTCGAGGAGGCGCTGTGCAGCGGGTGGATCGACGGGCAGAGCCGCCGCCGCGACGACGTGACGACGCGACGACGGTTCTGCCCGCGGCGGGCGCGCAGCCTGTGGTCGGTGCGCAACGTCGGGATCGTGGCCCGGCTCGACGCCGAGGGGCGCATGCGGCCGCGCGGCACCAACGAGGTCGAGGAGGCGAAGGCCGACGGCCGCTGGGACGCCGCCTACGAGGGCCCGAAGAGCATCCAGGTCCCCGACGAGCTCGCCGCGGCGCTCGCGGAGAGTCCGCGTGCGGCCGCGATGTTCGAGATCCTCAGCAGCCAGAACCGCTACGCGATCCTGGTCCGTCTGGCCAACCTCAAGACGCCGGAGGCGCACACCCGCAACGTCACGAAGTTCGTCGCGATGCTGGCGCGCGGCGAGACGGTCTACCCCCAGAGGCGGACGCTGGACACCCAGGGGTGACGGGCCGCCGGTGCCACCTACCGATGTCAGACACCAGTGGCAGGGTCGGCGTATGGACCAGCGCATCAGCTTCATCACGCTCGCCGTGCGGGACGTCGCCGTCTCGCGCGCGTTCTACGTCGACGGCCTGGGCTGGACGCCCGAGCTCGAGGAGCCCGGCGGCGTCCTCATGATCCGGACCGGTGAGCACCTCATGCTCTCGCTCTGGGCGCGTGACCAGTTCGAGCAGGAGGTCGGTGCCGTGCAGCAGGGCCCGGGCGTCGCGCCGGTCACGCTCGCCCACAACGTCCCGGCTCGCGGGGACGTGGACACGGTCCTCGCTACGGCCTCGGCGGCCGGCGCGAGCATCCCGCATGCGCCCCAGGACCGGGAGTGGGGCGGCTGCACGGGCTATTTCACCGACCCGGACGGCTACCACTGGGAGGTCGCCTGGAACCCGGGCCCGATCGGCCGGACGGTGCTGCCCCCGGGCGGCCAGGGTTGGTAGACGGGCACGTCACAGCAGCGCCGGGGCCGCCGCGCCGAGGAGGACCGTGCCCATGAGGATGCCGGTCGTCGCGTGGACCGGGGCGGCCCCGCTCGCCGTCATCAGGCGCACGAGCCCCGCGAGCGGCCAGGCCAGCAGGGTCGCAGCCAGGCAGACCAGCGCGACGAGGTAGAGGTCGCTCGCCCGGAACAGCTCGGCGAGCACCACCAGGTGCAGGATGAGGGAGAGGGCGACGGTCGTGGGGACGAGGTTCGTGCGGCCGCGCGACGAGAGGAACCCGGTGATCACCCGGGTGATCAGTCCTTGCAGCGCGAGCGCGACGACGTACAGGCCGACGACGCTCCCGTCGACCGCGCTGCCGGAGCCCCACGTGCCGACGACGTCGATCACGCCGCTGACCGCGATCACCACCGCGCTCACGGTGCCGACGATCGGCAGCAGCATCCACAGGCCCCGGACATGACGCTGCGACCAGGCGAACCAGACCCCGCCGAGGACCGCGAGGACCACGGCCACCATGAAGCCGTCGCTGACGTACTCGGCTGACATGCTTCCCCTCACCCGTCGGTCGCGGACGCCGGACGGCCGGGCACTGGAAGAAATCCAGCAAGCCGGACGAACGCGACAGCAGTGTAGAAGAAAAGTGCAGGTCAGGGAAGGTTACTGGGCTTCATGGCGGTGATGTGCGCGACAGTCCGGTGGCGTACCTCCTGGTCCCGCACCACCCGGTTGTGGCCGAGCCCCGTGGTCGTCACGAGCTCGGCCGAGCCGGCGTGCGCGCTCAGGAGCAGCTCGGACTGGCGGTGCGGCACGTGCCGGTCGGCGGCGTCGTGCACGAACAGCGCCGGGATCGCGGCGGGAACCGGGCGGCGGGTGAGGTCGTAGCGCTCGTAGAGGTCGGGCTCGTCGGGGAAGCGGCGGCGGACGACGTCGTCGTACCGCCGGCGCAGCGCCGGTGGTGTGCCGGTGAGCGCGAAGAACCCGTCGGTGATCGCGGTGATCGACGAGATGCCGGACAGGCCCGCGAGGCGGTGCGCGGGCGCGCCGTCGGCGAGCGCGACCCCGGCGGCGAGCACGCCGGCCGAGTGCGCGACGACGCCGTCCCAGCCGCCGGCCTCCGCGCCGGACAGCCGGTGGATGATCGCGACGTCGTCGGCGAGGGTGCGCCGTGTGCCGCCGGAGTCGCCGTGTCCCGGGGCGTCGTACCCGACCACGCGCCGGCCGGCGGCCACGAGGTCGGCGACCAAGGGTGCGAAGAACGAGGCGCGGGACTGCCAGCCGTGCACCAGCAGCACGGCCGGAGCGCCGGGGTCGCCCCACGTGTGCACGACGACGTCCACCGGCCGGGCCGAGCTCGTGGCATGGCTGAGCGTGCTCCGGCGGGACGCCTGATGGACCTCGCGCTCGTGCGGCCGCACGGTGGCGCGCGGCCCGAGCCGGAAGGCGGCCCAGGCGGCGATCCTGGTGGCGAGCGGCGCGGGCAGGTGGGCGAGGGGTCGCAAGGTGGGCACGGGGTCCTCCCGGAGTGGCTGAGCCAAGTATCTGAACGATCGATCGGATTGTTTCTCAACCGTACAACATGTGCGAACGGTCGTACACTGATAACCATGACCGCCGACCTGCGCCGCGCCCGCGGCGACCGCACCCGCCGTGCCGTGCTCGACCAGGCCGTGCAGGACGCCTCCGTGCGCGGGCTGGACACGCTGTCGCTCGGCGGGCTGGCGGCGTCGGCGCCCGTGAACAAGAGCGGGATCGCCGGGCTGTTCGGCTCGAAGGAAGGGTTGCAGCTCGCCGTCGTGGCGCGGGCGCGGGAGGTCTACACCGACGCGGTCATCGTCCCGGCGAGGGACGCGGAGCGCGGGCTCGCGCGGGTCTGGGCGCTGGTGCTCTGCTGGATCGACTACTCACGGCGCCGGGTGTTCCGGGGCGGGTGCTTCTTCCGCACCGTCGAGGTCGAGTACGAGATGCGGCCGGGCCCGGTCCGGGACGCCGTCGTCGCGGCGCAGGCCGACTGGGAGGGATACCTCGCGCACCAGGTCGAGCTCGCGGCCGGCGCCGGGGAGCTCGCCTCCGGCACCGACCCGCGGCAGGTGGCGTTCGAGGTGAACGCGCTGCTCAGCGCCGCGAACGACCGTTCGCTGCTCACCGAGGACGAGTCGTCGTACACCTACGCGGAGACGGCGGTCCGCACGCTCCTGGAGTCGCGCGGCGCGGACCCGGCACTGCTGCGCCGAGCCGCGCCGTGACCACCCCCGGACGACGGCACGCCCGCACCGGCCGTTCGGGTGTGCGGTCGGTCCGTCCGTGAGTGACCGGCAGTTCAATCTGCCGATCACTCGCGGACGGACCGACCATCTCGCTGGCCGCCGGCGTGCGGCCGGCGGACGTCGTGGGACCGTCGCCGCCGTTCCCTGGCGCGGTCAGGCGCCGTCGACCAGCAGCCGGCGCAGCCCGTGCTCCCCGATCGGGACCATCTGGGGGTGCTCGTCGGGGTGCGCCAGCATGTTGGTCGCGTACAGCAGCGCCCAGGCACGGGCACGGGTCCAGGTCGCCTCGTCCCAGCCGCGGCCGTCCCGCGCGCCCGCGTCGACGACGGCGCGGAAGCGGGTGTGCCCCTCGGCGTCGAAGGTGAGCCAGGCGGTCCCGAGGTCGCCCGCGGGGTCGCCGGACGTCACGTCGCCGAAGTCGACGACGGCGGCGAGCACCTGGGCGCCGTCCACGGACTGGCGGACCACCAGGTTCGCCGGGTGCGTGTCGCCGTGCAGCCACACCGGCGGCCCCGCGTGGGCGGGGGCGTCGAGGCCGTCGTGCCAGATGCGGGTCGCGGCGTCGCGCAGCGCGACCGGGACCCGCTCCAGGCGGGCGGCGAACGCGTCCGGGTGCTGGGCGTCGGGCCGTGCGGCCAGGGGGGTCCCGCGGACCGGGTTCGCCGGGGCGTCGTGCGCCGGGAGGTGCAGCGCGACGAGGAAGCTCGCGAGGTCCCCGGCCCACGCGGTGCGGCCGGCGACAGGGGTGCGGGAGGCGGTCACGCCGTCGACCCACCGCACGACGTTCCACGACCACGGGAACCCGAGACGTTCGCTCGGCCTCCCGGTGCGCACCGGGAGGGGGAACGTGATCCCGGTCGGGCCGAGCGCGGGCGCGAGGCGGGGGAGCGCGGCCTGCTCGTGCTCGACGAGGTGGGCGGCGGCCTCGCGCCGGGGGAGCCGGAGTGCCAGGTGACCGCCGTCGGGCAGCGGACCGAGCCGCAGCATGACGTTGTCCCAGCCGTGCGCGACGACCTCCAGCCCGAGGGCCGCGAGGTCGGGGTGCTGCTCTGCGAGGAGCGCGCGGGCCAGGTCGACGGTGACGTCAAGATCGGCGGCGACCACGTGTCTCCTCGGGGCGGTGTCCGGCGGGCGGTCGATCGCTCCGTGAGCGATCGGGTGAGTGATCGGCAGATCGGTCTGGAGGTCATTCCATCACGGACCGGCCGCGTCGGCGGCCGGTGTCGCGCACCGACGGGTCACGGGCGCGCCAGCTCCAGCTCACGGGTGCGGTCCCACTCCTCGGTCCAGCCCAGGGCGTCGAACAGCTCGTCCAGGACGCCGCCCGTGAAGCCCCACACCAGGTGCGTCGTGGCCCCGTCGGCCACCTGGAAGCCCGGGCCCCGGTAGATGCGGCCCGCGTGCCGGACCACCACCGTGACCCGCGCCGCCGGGTCCAGCAGGTCCGCGACCGGAGCCCGGAAGACGTGCGACGACTCCGCCTCGTCCACGACCCCCACGGGTGTCGGCTTCGCCCACCAGCCCAGCACCGGCGTGACCACGTGGTTCGACACGGGCATCGGCAGCGGGTCGAACGCGCCGAGCACCTCGACGCCGGACGGGTCGAGCCCGGTCTCCTCCTCGGCCTCGCGCAGCGCGGCGTCCACCATGGTCTCGCCGTCCTCGGCGCGTCCGCCGGGGAACGCCACCTGGCCGGCGTGGGACCGCAGCGTCGCCGCGCGGGCCAGCAGCAGGACGTCGAGGTCGTCGCGGACCGCCTCCGCCTGGGCGTGGTGGTCGGAGGGGAGCCCGTCGAGCACGCCGAACAGGATCAGTACGGCGGCGGGGCGTGCCTCCCCGGTGAAGCCGCCCCGCTCGTGCTGCCAGGGCCCGGGAAAGCCGGCACCGGCCAGCGCCAGGAGCTGGTGTCGTGCGGGGGAGGTGGCGGACGGCGTGCTCACCCCGTGAGGCTAACCCGTGGGACGACCGGGCCGGGAACCGCCGCCGCCCCGCCCCGCCTCACCAGCTCGTCTCGACCGGCCGCCCTTCCTCGTAGCCCGCCGCCGACTGCACGCCGACCACGGCACGCTCCGCGAACTCCGCCAGCGACCGCGCACCCGCGTACGTGCAGGACGACCGCAGGCCCGACGTGATCTCGTCCAGCAGGTCCTCGACGCCGGGCCGCTGCGGGTCCAGGTACATCCGCCCGGTCGAGATGCCCTCCTCGTACAGCGCCTTGCGAGCCCGGGCGAACGCCGAGCCCTCGCCCGCGGTCCGGGCCGCGACGGCGCGCGCCGACGCCATGCCGAACGAGTCCTTGTACAGCCGCCCCTTGCCGTCCTCGCGCAGGTCGCCGGGCGACTCGAAGGTCCCGGCGAACCAGGACCCGATCATGACCTGGGACGCCCCGGCGGCCAGCGCCAGCGCGAGGTCGCGCGGGTGCCGCACACCGCCGTCGGCCCACACGTGCCTGCCGAGCTCGCGTGCCGCCGCCGAGCACTCGAGGACGGCGGAGAACTGCGGGCGCCCGACGGCGGTCTGCATCCGCGTCGTGCACATGGCACCCGGCCCGACGCCGACCTTGACGATGTCGGCCCCGGCCGCGACCAGGTCGCGCACGCCGGCCGCGGTCACCACGTTCCCGGCCACGACCGGCACGGACGGGTCCACGGAGCGCACGGCGTCGAGCGCGGCGAGCATCCGGTCCTGGTGGCCGTGCGCGGTGTCCACCACGAGCACGTCCACCCCGGCCGCGAGCAGGTCCTTCGTCTTGGCGGCGACGTCGCCGTTGATCCCGACGGCCGCTCCCACGCGCAGCCGCCCGGCGCCGTCGAGCGCGGGCGTGTAGACCGACGAGCGCACCGCGCCCTTGCGCGTGAGCACCCCGGTCAGCACCCCGTCGCGCACGACGGGCGCGAACTGCAGCCGCGCGGCGTGCAGCAGGTCGAACGCCCGCTCCAGCCCGCTCGTCGTGACCGCCGAGGCAGGACGTCCCCCGCCGGTCAGGGTCTCCGCGCCGATGAGCAGAGGGTCCGCCGTCATGACGGTTCTCACCTGGGCGAAGCGGTCCACGTCGAGGCAGTCGGCCTCCGTCACCACGCCGACGGGCCGGTCCTGCTCGACGACGACGGCCGCGCCGTGCGCGCGCTTGCCGAGCAGGGTCAGGGCGGTGTGCACGGTGTCCTCGGGCGCCACGACCACCGGCGTCTCCACGACCGGGTCCTTCGCCTTGACGCCGGCCACCACGTCGGCGACGACCTCGGAGGGCACGTCCTGCGGCAGGATCGCCATGCCGCCGCGGCGCGCGACGGTCTCGGCCATCCGGCGGCCCGCGACGGCGGTCATGTTCGCGACGACGACGGGGATCGTGGTGCCGCACCCGTCGTCCGCCGCGAGGTCGACGTCGAACCGCGAGGAGACGCCGGAACGGGACGGGACGAGGAAGACGTCGCCGTACGTGAGGTCGTGGGACGGTTCGTGGCCCTGGATGAATCGCACGAATCCAGACTATGTCTGTTTGGCGATGGCCGTGTGTGCGTTGTCGAGCGGTCGTCGGGACCCCGGGCGCAGCGGTTCATCCTGCCGCGCCCGGGTACGTACGATGACTCCCTGTCGTGCGTGGCAGAGTGGTGACGGCGCACGACACCGTGCGGGAGCGGCCCGCAGGGGGACGCGCACCGCGAGGAAGGAACGACATGGCACTGCTGAGCGGCATCAGCTCGCCCGAGGACGTCCGGAGGCTCACGCCCGGCCAGCTCAGCGAGCTCGCGCAGGAGATCCGCGACTTCCTCGTGGAGAACGTCTCCCGCACCGGCGGGCACCTCGGCCCCAACCTCGGCGTCGTCGAGCTCACGATCGCCATGCACCGCGTCTTCTCCTCCCCGCGCGACGCCTTCGTCTTCGACACCGGCCACCAGTCCTACGTGCACAAGCTGCTCACCGGCCGCCAGGACTTCTCCCGGCTGCGGCAGAAGGGCGGCCTGTCCGGCTACCCGTCGCGCGCCGAGTCCGAGCACGACGTCGTCGAGAACTCCCACGCGTCCACCGCCCTGTCCTGGGCGGACGGCATCGCCAAGGCGAACGTCGTCGCGCACCGCGAGGACCGCCACACCGTCGCCGTCATCGGCGACGGTGCCCTGACCGGCGGAATGGCCTGGGAGGCCCTCAACAACATCGCGGAGGGCCCGGACCGCCGGCTCGTCGTCGTGGTCAACGACAACGGCCGGTCCTACTCGCCCACCATCGGCGGCCTCGCGAACCACCTCGACACGCTGCGCACCACGCGCGGCTACGAGGCGTTCCTCGACTGGGCCACCCGCGCCCTGCACCGCTCCGGCCCGCCCGGACGCTTCGCCTGGCGCTGGATGCACGGCTTCAAGAAGGGCATCAAGGACGTCATCGCGCCGCAGGGCCTGTTCGAGGACCTGGGCATCAAGTACATCGGCCCCGTCGACGGGCACGACACCGCCGCCATGGAGCACGCCCTGCGCCGCGCGAAGGCGTACGGCAAGCCCGTGATCGTGCACGCCATCACCGAGAAGGGCCGCGGCTACAAGCCCGCCGAGGAGGACATCGCCGACCGGTTCCACGCCGTCGGCGTCATCCACCCCGAGACCGGCCTGCCCGTCGCGCAGTCCCGGTTCGGCTGGACGAAGGTGTTCGCCGACGAGATCGTGCGGATCGGCAGCCGCCGCCCGGACGTCGTGGCGATCACCGCGGCCATGCTGCATCCCGTCGGCCTCGCGCCGTTCGCGAAGGAGTTCCCCGACCGCACGTTCGACGTCGGCATCGCGGAGCAGCACGCCGTCACCTC
The DNA here is from genome assembly GCF_054777735.1 of Myceligenerans cantabricum. NCBI lineage: Bacteria > Bacillati > Actinomycetota > Actinomycetes > Micrococcales > Promicromonosporaceae > Myceligenerans > Myceligenerans cantabricum. The sequence continues at coordinate 779,946 of NZ_BAAHAJ010000009.1, read as the reverse complement.
CGCCGCCGGCATGGCGTACGCCGGGCTGCACCCCGTCGTCGCCGTCTACGCCACGTTCCTGAACCGCGCGTTCGACCAGGTCCTCATGGACGTCGCCCTGCACCGGGCCGGCGTCACGTTCGTGCTCGACCGCGCCGGCATCACCGGCATCGACGGCGCCAGCCACAACGGCATGTGGGACATGGCCATGCTGCGCATCGTCCCCGGCCTGCGGCTGGCCGCCCCCCGCGACGAGCCCACCCTGCGCGCCGCCCTGCGCGCGAGCGTCGACATCGACGACGCCCCCACCGTCGTGCGCTACCCCAAGGGTGCCGTCGGGGACGAGGTGCCGGCCGTCGAGACCCTCGACGAGGTCGACGTCGTCGGACGGTTCGCGGCGATGCCCGCCGCCGGGCCCGGGGGGCGCGGCGCGGGAGCGGTCCCCGCGCGGCGCGTCCTCGTGGTCGGGGTGGGCGCCATGGCGCGTGCCGGCCTCGACGCCGGGTCCGCGCTCGCCGAGCACGGCCTCGAGACCACCGTCGTCGCGCCCACCTGGGTGCTGCCGGTCCCTCCGGCCCTCGTCAAGCTCGCCGGGGAGCACGACCTCGTCGTCACCGTCGAGGACGGCGTGTCCGACGGCGGCGTCGGCTCCCTCCTCGCGCAGCGCGCCGGCGAGCAGGGCGTGCGGACCCCGCACGTGCACGTGGGCCTGGACACGGCGTTCCTCGATCACGCGAGCCGCGAGCAGATCGCGGCCGCGCAGCGCGTGACCGGCGCGGACGCGGTCCGCGACGCGCTGGCGGCACTCGCACAGGGCTGACCGGCGGCGCGCGGCCGGCCCGGTGGCGCGGCCGGGCAGCGCTGACCGGGCGTGGCGGGACGGTCGCGCAGACTGCGGCGGCGCGCGGCTGCCGGGCGAGGCGGGCCGGGCCCGTGCGTCGGCGGCTCGCCGTGCGTACGCCGGGTCGAGCCGCCGAGCGCATAGGGTGCAGGCGTGTGCACCGTCCTGTTGCGTCTGGATCCCGGGGCCCAGTGGCCGCTCCTGCTCGCCGCCGTCCGTGACGAGCTGACCGACCGCCCGTGGGAGCCGCCGGGAGAGTACTGGCCCGAGGAGGGTCCGGGGCTGGTGGGCGGCCTGGACCGCCTCGCGGGCGGGACCTGGCTGGCGGTGCGGGACGGCCTGACCGCCGGGCGCGGGAAGCCGGGCGTGGCCGCCGTGCTCAACGGGCGGCTGGTGGACCGGCTGGAGCAGGGTCCGCCCGGGGCTCCGCCGTCGGGTCGGCGACCGAGCCGTGGACGGCTGCCCCTGCGGGCGCTCACCGCCGGGCCGCCCGGTGCGGACGAGCTGCGGGCGTACGAGGTGGTGCACCTGCTGGTCGCGGACGCCGACGGCGCGCGGCTGATCTCGTGGGACGGCCGCGAGGTGCGCGACATCGAGATCCCGCCCGGTGACCACGTCGTCACCAACGAGGGGATCGACGTCGCCGCCGACCCGCTGGTGCCGCACTTCGCGCCGCTGCTCGCACGGGCGGGGCGGCCTGACTCAGGGCGGCCTCGGCCGGGACAGCCGTCGCCGGATGCCCGGCGGCCCGAGGACGGGACGGCTCCGGCACTCGCGGGGCGCGACGCTCCGTCGCCGTCGGACCTCGCGGGCGGGCAGGCCTCGCCCGCCTCGACCGCGCAGTGGTGGGGCGACTGGGAGGGCCTGCTGCGCGGCGACGGGCTGGCGGGGGACGACCCGCGGGCGCTCGTCGTGCGGCACGACCTGCCGGACGGCCGGGTGTTCGCGTCGACGTCGGCGACCCTCCTGGCGCTGGCCCGCGAGCCCGGCCGGGTCCGGATGGACTTCACGGCCACGCCGGCGACCCCGGCCTGGGAGCGCTTCATCCCCTGACCGTCTCGCCGCGGCGCCCATCCCGTTGTTCCCAGGGCCGAGCCGCCCTCGCCGTCAGGACGAGCCGGCACGCGGTGCGGGCAGCGGTCAGGGCCACGAGGCTGCTAGAAAAAGTGTGCCAAGCGGCGCAGCCGCCGTCCAGGTGGGCGTGAGGGGAATGTCGGACACGGCGGGTACGCTGACGCCGCGATGACTGAGACTTCTTCTGGTGCTCCGATCAAGAGCCGCGAGGCGCGGCGAACCGTGGACGAGGCGTCCGCCCGGCTGGCCGACGCGCGGCTGCTCCTGGCTTCCGACGGCCCCTACCGAGAGAAGGTGCGAGAGGCCTATCACACTGCGCGCCAGGTACGCGTGCATGCCGAGCTGCGGACCGTCGGTGTCGAGGAGCTCGAGAAGCGGCGCAAGAAGCTCAAGGTCGCGGTCCTGCGCAAGAAGGGCTTCCGCAACGTCCCCGAGGTGCTCGTGGCCGGCGTCGACGGCTTGGTGGACGCCGGTATCGGCGAGACGACGGCGCGTCCCGCCGTCGCCGCGGCCACGGAGCTGGCGGACCAGGTCGACGACGACCTGCGGTTCCGGATCGACGTCGACCCCGACGACCCGTACGCCACCGACCTGGTGCGTTCGCTGCGGATGTTCGGGGCCGTCACGGACGCCCGCCACCGCCACTACGACGACGCACGGCGCCTGCACGCCGTCCTGCCGCAGTACATCGGTGCGGCGCAGGCGCTGACGCGCTGGTGGCGCCGGCTGTTCGCGGACACCGCCGCCCGCGCGGAAGCGGCCGCCGCGATCGCGGCGCTGCGGAACGCGCTGTCGGCGTCCTCCCCGGACCTGGCCGGCGCCGCACGCGGCGTCCGGGCCGCGGTCGGGCGGCGCAGCGGCGACGGCGTGTGGGACGACTTCGAGCGGCGGTCCGCCGAGTACTACGGCCTGCTCAGCCAGGTGGTGGACCTCGGTGACGACCACGAGGCCGCCGAGGGCTTCCTGCCGGCCGACGTCGTGCGCCGGGTCGAGGCGCAGCCCCTGGACCGCTCCCTCCTGCACGCGAACCTGCGTGCCTACCAGGCCTTCGGTGCGAGATACGCGCTCGTGCAGCGCCGCACGATCCTCGGCGACGAGATGGGCCTCGGCAAGACGATGCAGTCCCTCGCGACGATGACGCACCTCACGGCCACCCGGCCCGCCGAGGACGGGCCGGCGCACTTCCTCGTGGTGTGCCCCGCGAGCGTCGTGACGAACTGGGCCCGTGAGGTCACCACGCACTCCGACCTGCCGGCCGTGGTGATGCACGGCAACGACCGCGACGCCGCGGCCGGGGCGTGGGTCTCCGGGGGCGGCGTCGGTGTGACGACGTTCGAGATGCTGGCCCGGCTCGACCTGCCCGACGACATGAGCCCGACCCTGATGGTGGTCGACGAGGCGCACTACGTGAAGAACCCCGAGACCCTCCGCGGGAAGTCGGTCCGCTCGTGGACCGACCGGGCCGACCGCGTGCTGTTCCTGTCCGGCACGCCGATGGAGAACAAGGTCGCGGAGTTCAAGGCGATGGTCGGCTACCTGCAGCCGGCGGTGGCGCAGCAGCTCGACCCCCACGCCGACCTGTCCGGCGCGCAGGCGTTCCGGCGCATCGTCGCGCCCGCCTACCTGCGCCGCAACACCGAGGACGTGCTCACCGAGCTGCCCGACCTCGTCCAGGTGGAGGAGTGGGAGCAGTTCGGCCCGGCCGACGGTGCGGCCTACCGCGAGGCGGTCTCGGACGGCAACTTCATGGCGATGCGCCGCGCCGCGTTCGCCGTCGAGCGGGCCGACGACTCGGCGAAGCTCGCACGGCTGCGGGCGCTCGTCGACGAGGCCGTCGAGAACGGGCGCCGCGTCATCGTCTTCTCGTACTTCCTCGACGTGCTGAAGCAGGTCATGGACCTGCTGGGTGACGTCGCCGTCGGCCCGCTCACCGGGCGGGTGAAGGTGGCCGAGCGACAGGAGATGGTGGACAGCCTGTCCGCGCCGGACGGGCCGCACGTGCTCGTCAGCCAGATCACGGCCGGAGGTGTCGGGCTGAACGTGCAGGCGGCGTCCGTGGTGATCTTCTGCGAGCCGCAGGTCAAGCCCACCATCGAGGCGCAGGCGGTGGCTCGCGCGCACCGGATGGGCCAGACCCGCACCGTGCAGGTGCACCGCCTGCTCGTGGCCGACTCCGTGGACCAGCGCATGATGGAGATCCTCGACACGAAGGCGGCGCTGTTCGAGCAGTTCGCACGGCAGTCGGAGATCACCGAGACCTCGGACCTGGCGGTCGCCGTCAACGAGCCCGAGGCGGGTGCGTCCGCGCCGTCCGAGGCGGAGCTCGGCAGGACGATCGTCGAGCAGGAGCGCGAGCGGCTCGGTGCGGGCGGCTCGGGGGGAGCGCCGGCGGCCGGCGGCCGGAGCGGCGGTACGGAGCCCGTCGCGGCGCGGTGACCCGACGTGGTGGCTTGACGCGGTGATCGGACGCGCCGGCCGGACAGCCAGGCCGGACGTGGCGACTACCGCCGGGCGCGGTGCAGCGGGTGAAGACCAAGAACCTCTTCGACAGGACTCGGTTCTCGTAGCGTTTCGACTGGACTCGGGGAGCCGCGTTGCGCAAGACTTTTCCTGTGAGCGACTTCACAGAAGAACGAGCATCCGACCCAGCCGGCTCCGATCAGCACGGGGACCTGACGGCGGCCGAGGCCGCACGCCGACTGGGTGTGTCATCCCTGCACGTCATCGACCTCCTCGAGGCAGGCGAGCTCGACTTCCACATGGTGGGCGAGGACATCTGCTTCGACGCGGGCGACGTGGCGACCTACAAGGCGGACCGCGAGTCCCGCGACCAGGAGACCCTGGTAGGCGCCTGATCGGCCGGGCGGCCGACAGCTCCTCGCCGGCCCGGGACCGCTCGCGCGTCGTCCCGCACGCCGTGCTCAGTCCTCCGGGGCTGCCGTCCGGGCTCGGAGGCGCTCCAGGCCCGTGCGCGTCGCGATGACGATGAGGCGATGGTTGTGCTGGAGCGGGTTGGTCGCCGCGGGCAGGAACACGTCGGTCCGGAACCCCTTCGAGCGGCGGCGGACCGCGAGCAGCCGCACCTCGCCCGGCACGTCCACCTCCCGCGCCTGGCGCTGCTCGAGCTCGCTGTGCGCGTGCATCGGGACCTCGGCGACCAGCAGGACGCGGTCCCGGAACGGCACGGTGTCGAGCACGTCGGGCCCCATCACGGAGGCGGCGAACGCGGGGGAGGCGAGCGCGGACGCGCTGCGCGGGGCCGAGCCGGGGACGAGCCCGCGGACGCGCCGGGCGAAGTCCTCGTCGAAGAGGCGCAGCACGCGGCGCAGCCCACCGTCCGCCGGGTCGCGCTCGACCGAGTCCGCGGCCATGCTGATCCCGATGTTCGCGAGGTCGTCGCTGGTCATCGCCATGATCGCGCGGGCGGTGCCGACCTGGGCGGCCCGCAGCACGTCCGCGCTCCGGCCGTCGCCGATCACGACCGGGACGCCGTGCTCGCGGGCGAAGGGGATGCCGCGCGACCCGTCGTCGCGCAGGTTGACCGCGACCGCGGGGATGCCGCGCTCCAGCAGCGTGGCCAGGACGCGCGTCCCGACGTCGCCGAGGCCGACCACGACGACGTGCCCCGCCATCGGGGACCCGGGCCCCGACGTGGCCGCCGCGAGCCGTGCGCGGACGACGGCGTCCACCAGCGCGGCGGTGAGCAGGGGGATCACGGCGACGCTGATCACCGTGACGACCACCTCCACGACCCCGGTGACGAGCGGGGTGCCGTCGGACGGGTCGGCGCCGGCCAGGGTGCTGAGGACGACCCCGTAGAACGCGAGCGGCCAGGGGGCCGGTTCGGTGAGGGACACGAGCGTCGTCCCGGCGACGACCACGAGCGTCAGGACCGCGAGGGCGTACCAGACGTACCGGTTCAGGTTCTGGCGCACGAAGTACCAGACGCGGCCGTTCGGCCGGTGCCTGCGCTTCTCGGGCTCCGGGTCGGGCGGCGCGTCGCCGACGACGACGCGCCGGTCCAGCCCGCCGGTGCCGGGCAGCACCACGGTCTTGTCGCCGTCGAGCGCCGCGAGGGTGAACAGCGGCTCGCCGGGCAGCTGGCTCGGCTTGCCGACCACGAGGTCGATGCCGGGCACCTCCAGGTGGCGGGCTTCGCCCAGGGCGAGCGCGACCAGCGGCGGGGCCGCGATCTTCGAGGCGGACAGCACGTCGCAGTTCGGCAGGTGGTCCGCGAGGCCGGCGCCGAGCTCGTCGTCGAAGAACCGGACCACGAGGCGCACGCCCGGCGTGAGCTCGTTGACCAGGAGCGCGGTCTCGATGTTCCCCGCGTCGTCCTGGTCCAGGAGCGCGACGGCGTCCGCGTCGCCGAGGCGGGCGAGGCGGAAGGCGTCGTCGTCGGGGCGGACCGACTCCACGATCCGGACGTGCTCCAGGGCGGCCATCTGGGTGCCGTGCTTCGAGCCCGCGGAGGGCAGGATCACGGTGACGTCGCCCTGGTAGCGCGTGCTGAGGGCGAACGAGACGCGGAAGGCGAGGGGGCCGTCACCGCAGACGACGAACTGCGGCCGCTGCTGCCGCTTCGCGATCACCATGGCCCGGACGATATACCCGGCTCAGGGCCGATAGCGCGACATGTCGGGTGCTGCACCGAGGCGGTGCGTCACCGCCGACGCGGCGCGGCCTCGGCGGCCCGTCCTGGGACGGAACCACCGAGGCCGCGCCGCGTCGGAGGGTCAGGCCGGGACGTTGGCCACGCCGTCCGGGAGGAAGCGGCGGCCCAGGACCTTCTCGCTGTAGCCCGTGCGGTCCAGGTACGGCGTGATGCCGCCCGTGTGGAAGCCCCAGCCGGCGCCGAGGACCATGCACAGGTCGATCTGCTGCGGGCTGGCGACGACCTGCTCGTCGAGCATGAGGCCGACCTCGGTGGCGGTCGCCGTGAGCACCGCGTCGAGCACCCCGGGGCCGTCCAGCACCGGGGTGCCGTCACGGCCGGTGGTGCCCGGCTCGAGCGCCTCGCCGAACGTCGCCTGCACGGCGGGGTCGACCGGCTTCGGCAGGCCCTTGGCGGGGGCGTCGAGCACGATCGGCGTGCCGTCGGCCACGATCTTCTTCAGGCCGGGGGACGCCGGGATGCGGTCGCCCAGGTCCTCGCGCAGCGAGGTGAGCACATGGTCCGCGACGGCGGGCCCGACGAGGTCCGTGAGGGCGAACGTCGGCATCGGGAAGCCGAGCGGCGCGAGCGCGTGGTCCGCCACGTCGACCGGAGTACCGTTCTCGATGGCCTCGAGCACCTTGCCCATCACGAGGATGAGCAGGCGGTTCACCACGAAGCCGGGACGGTCGCCCGCCAGGACGGCGGTCTTGCGCAGCTTCTTGGTGACGGCGAACGCCGTGGCGAGCGCCTCGTCGGAGGTCTTGTCGGCGTGGATCACCTCGACGAGCGGCATCTGGGCGACCGGGTTGAAGAAGTGGATGCCCACGACCCGCTCGGGGTGCTGCAGGTCCGCGGACATCTCCGTGATCGACAGCGCCGACGTGTTGGTGGCCAGCACGGCCTCGGGAGCGATGATGCCCTCGAGCTCCGCGAACACCTTCTTCTTGAGGCCCATGACCTCGGTGACGGCCTCGATGACGAAGTCGCAGGAGGCGAACTCGCCGATGTCGGTGGTGCCGGACACCGAGCCGACGATCCGTGCCGCCGCGGCCTGCGACATCTTGCCGCGCCGCACGAGCTTCTCGGCCGTGCCGCGCACGAACTCCAGCCCCTTGTCGACGCGCTCCTGGTCGAGGTCGCGCATGACCACCGGCACCTGCAGGCGCTGGGCGAGCAGGAGCGCGATCTGCGCCGCCATGAGACCGGCGCCGACGATGCCGACGCGCCGCACCGGGCGGGCGAGCTGCGGGTCCGGTGCGCCCTGGGGCTTCTTGCCGCCGGAGACCAGGTTGAACGCGTACACGCTCGCCCGCATCTCGTCGGACATGATGAGGTCGGCCAGCGCCTCGTCCTCGGCGACGAAGGCGTCCTCGCGGGTGGCGTTGCGAGCGGCCGTGACCAGGTCCAGCGCGCGGTACGGGGCCGGGCGGGAGTCGCCGACGGTCGCCCGCAGGTGCTGCCGCACCCCGTCCGTCACGGCGTCCCACACGGGCTGCGGGTCCAGCTCACGACGGGCGACCTCGACCTCGCCCCGGAGCACCTTCGTGGCCCAGACGATCGACTGCTCCAGGAAGTCCGCGGCGTCGAGCTGCGCGTCGACGAGGCCGATCTCCAGCGCCTCGGCGGGCTTGTACGGCTTCTGCGACGCGGGCCGCGTGAAGATGACGTCGATGGCCTTCTCGATGCCGACCAGGCGCGGCACGAGGTAGGCGCCGCCCCAGCCGGGGACCAGGCCGATGGACGTCTCGGGCAGGCCGAGGCCGCCCGCGTCGGACGCGACGGTGCGGTAGTCGCAGTTCAGCGCGACCTCGAGGCCGCCGCCCAGGGCCAGGCCGTTGACGAAGGCGAACGTGGGCACGCCGTGCTGCTCGCGCAGGTCGCCCAGGATCGAGTAGGCGCGGTGGCCCGCGCGGCCGAGCTCGAGCGCGTCCTCGCGGCTGGTGATGGCCTGCGCGCCCTTGAGGTCGGCACCGGCGGCGAGGAAGTACGGCTTGCCGGTGACGGCCACCGCGGCGAGCTCGCCGGCCGCGGCGCGCTCGCGCACGCTCTCCAGGGCGGCGGTGAGCTCGGCCATGCCCTGCGGACCGAGCGTGTTCGGTCTGGTGTGGTCGAAGCCGTTGTCCAGCGTGACCAGCGCGAGGGTGCCGGCGCCCCCGGGGAGGGCGACGTCGCGGACGAGCGCGTGCGTGACGCGCTCGGCGGGGGCGTTCTCGGGTGCGGTCACTTGTCGTTCTCCTCGCTGCTGGTGTGGCCGGAGTAGTCGGCGTGGTGCGGGTTCTCCCAGACGACGGTGCCGCCCTGGCCCAGGCCCACGCACATCGTGGTGATGCCGTAGCGCACCTCGGGGTGCTGCTCGAACTGGCGCGCGAGCTGGGTCATGAGGCGTACGCCCGAGGACGCCAGCGGGTGCCCCATCGCGATCGCGCCGCCGTACGCGTTGACGCGCGGGTCGTCGTCGGCGATGCCGTAGTGGTCCAGGAACGAGAGCACCTGCACGGCGAAGGCCTCGTTGATCTCGAAGAGGCCGATGTCCTCGATGCTCAGGCCGGCGCTCGCCAGCGCCTTGTCGGTGGCGGGGACCGGGCCGTAGCCCATGATCTCGGGGGCCACGCCCGCGAACGCGTAGGACACCATGCGCATCCGCACGGAGAGGCCGAGCTCGGCGGCGGTGTCGCCGGCCGCGAGGACGGCCGCGGTGGCACCGTCGGTCAGCGGGGACGACGTCGCCGGGGTGACGCGGCCTCCGGCACGGAACGGCGTCTTGAGGTCGGCGATGCCCTCGAGGGTGGTCTCGGGGCGGGGCAACTCGTCGGCGGTGGCCAGGCCCCAGCCCTGCTCGGCCGACCGGGCGGCGATCGGGACGAGGTCCGGGTCGATGTTGCCGTTGGCCAGGGCCTTGGCGTACCTGCCCTGGGAGCCCACCGCGTACGCGTCGGCACGCTCCTTGGTGAGCTGCGGGAACATGTCGTGCAGGTTCTCGGCCGTGACGCCCATGTTGAGGGCCTGCGGGTCGACGAGCTTCTCGGACACGAAGCGCGGGTTCACGTCGGCGGAGAAACCCATGGGGTGACGGCCCATGTGCTCGACGCCGCCGGCGATCGTGATGTCGGCGGCGCCCATCGCGATGGACCCGGCGGTGGTGGTCACGGCGGTCATCGCACCCGCGCACATGCGGTCGATCGCGTAGCCGGGAACCGTGCTGGGCAGGCCGGCGAGGACGCCGACCGTCCGGCCGAGGGTCAGGCCCTGGTCACCCTCCTGGGTGGTCGCCGCGATCGCGACCTCGCCGATGCGCTCGGCGGGCAGCTCGGGGTGGCGGCGCAGCAGCTCGCGGACCAGCTTGACGACCAGGTCGTCGGCACGGGTCTCGGCGAACAGGCCGTCGGGCTTCGCCTTGCCGAACGGGGTGCGGACGCCGTCGACGAAGACGACGTCGCGTACGGTCCGGCGCGTGGGCGCAGGTGTGGCCGTCATGGGCAGCTCCTTGATCGGACGGCGGCGTCCCTCAGCGACGCCGCTCGGTGCTGCGATACACGCTACCCCGGGTATCGGTAAAAGGCCTAGCCCGATCGAGACTGAGTTCGCGGCAGACTGAGATGGAGTCTCACGCGGTGCCCTGCTCGCTCCTTCGGCCTCGTCCTGCCGTCACCGGGTGCCGCGGAGCTTGCGGACCACCTTCTTGGCCGTCGGCAGGGCGCTGTTCCAGGTGCTGTACCAGCGGGAGAACGGCACGTCGATGCTGCCGACCAGCTCGTCCTCGTGCTTCGCGAAGCCTCGCTTGAAGTTCGAGATGCCGTCGTTCAGCAGCCCGTTGACGTCGTAGCGGATGACGCCGCGCTCCTTCATCGCGCAGATGGCGTGCCACTTCAGGCCGTAGTTGGCGCGCAGGTTCATGCCGTCGTCGTTCATGCCGCCGTAGAGCTCGAACGACGTCGTGTTCGACGCCGCGAACCACACGAACGACACGGGACGGTCGTGCGGGCCGCCGTCGGACGAGCGGGCGAAGGCCGCGAAGATCGGCGCGGAACGGCCGAGCTCGGACTTCACGAGGTGGTAGTAGCCGTCGGAGTGCAGCCCGAACCCGGCGCGCTCGGCCGTCTCGTGATAGATCGCGAGGCACCTCTCGATCTCCTTGACCGAGGTCACCTCGCGGAACTCCAGGTCCTCGCGCTGCGACTTGCGGACGTACTGCCGCGTCTTCTTCGACATGGCGGACATCAGCTCGTCCTCGCTCTTGCGCAGGTCGAGGATCAGCGTGGACGGGTACAGCACCGGGTTGGGTGCGTACCTGCGGTTCGGCAGCTCCATCCGGGTGCCGACCGGCCAGTCCGGCTCGATGGTGATGCCGACCCCGCCGATGTTCTCCCGCGCCCACTCCGTCACGGCGTTCGTGACGACGTCGCGCGTGGCGGAATCGCCCACGCCGAAGACGGCCCGCATGGTGTTCGCCCCGTCGAGGTGCGCCACGACCGGACCGCGCGGCACGTAGGTCAGCGCCTTGAACTGCGCGGGCAGGGTCCGCTCCAGGATCTGCGCCAGCCCGGCCGTGCGGCCGTCCGACATGACCTGCAGACGGTGCGCGGTCCACGCGCCGGCCGACTTGACCTCGCCCCAGCCCCAGAGCTGCAGCGGGTGGCCGCCGAGCCCGTTCACCTCACGGTCCCAGGCGGTGCGGTCGGAGACGACCTCCACGGAGACGGAATCGGTGGCAGGCGTGGCTGAGGAGGGCGTGGCTGAGGCTGGCATGGTCAGACTCTATCGAGGACCACCCACATCGACGAAGAAGCGCGTCATCGCACGTCGGAGAACGTCTCGGCGAGCGCCGCCGCCAGCAGGCCGATCTGCCACTCGCGGGCGCGCCGCCCCCGCAGGAACTCCGCGATCGCGGCGGCGTCCGCGGGCTCCGGCGGCTTCCAGCACAGGCGGCGCAGCGCGTCCGGTTGCAGCAGGTTCTCCACCGGCACCGACAGCCGCTCCGAGACACCGGCCAGGAGGTCCCGGGAGTCCTTCAGCCGCCGGGCCGCCACCGGGTCGCGGTCGCTCCACAGCCGCGGCGCGGGCGGGCCGTCGGTGCGCGGGCCGCGCACCGAGGGAAGCTGGTCGCCGGGCAGCTCCCGGGCCTCGTCGATGGCGCGCTGCCAGTACCCGGCGCGGCGTCGCGTGCCCTTGCCGGCGAACTCGTGGAGGTCCACGAGCTGGCCGGCGGTGCGCGGCATCGCGCGCGCGGCGGCGACGATCGCCCGGTCCGGCAGGACCCGGCCGGGGGAGACGTCGCGGGCCCGGGCGGTCGCGTCCCGCGCCTCCCACAGCGCGCGGACGACGGCGATCTGGCGCGGGTTCCGCAGCACGTGCATCCCGGAGGTGCGGCGCCACGGGTCGACGCGCGGGGGTGGCGGCGGCGCGGTGCGCACCGCCTCGAACTCCTGGGCCGCCCACTCGGACTTGCCCGCGGCGTCGAGCCGTGCGGCCAGGTCGTCGCGCACCTCGACCAGCACCTCGACGTCGAGCGCCGCGTAGCGCAGCCAGTCCTCGGGCAGCGGGCGCGTGGACCAGTCCACGGCGGAGTGCTCCTTGGCCAGGCCGAGCCCCAGCGTCTCGGCCACGACCGCGGCCAGGCCGACGCGCTCGAGCCCCAGCAGGCGGGCCGCGAGCTCGGTGTCGAAGACGCGCGTGGGTCGCAGGCCGTGCTCACCCAGGCCGGGAAGGTCCTGCGACGCGGCGTGCAGGACGTACTCGGCGTCGCCGACGGCCTCGCCGACGGCGGAGAGGTCGGGGAGCGCGACCGGGTCGATCAGGGCGATCCCGGCCCCGGCGCGCTTGAGCTGCACGAGATAGGTGGCCTGGCCGTAGCGGTAGCCGGAGGCGCGCTCGGCGTCGGCGGCGACGGGGCCCGTCCCGCGCGCGAACGCGTCGGCGATCTTCTCGAGCTCGTCCGGGCGGGTGGTCACCGGAGGCAGGCCCCCGGCCGGCTCCGTCAGCGGTGTCACTGCTGCGCCGTCCTCGGTGCTGGACGCAGGGGGTTCGTTCATGGGCCCACCGTATGCGGGCGCTGGGAGCGGTCGGTAAACCTCCTGGTGAGATCGGTGACGCCGGCCGGGAGGGGCGGGACGCCGGCGGCGGTCGACAGCAGTGCGGTCCAGGCCCGCAGGTGTGCGCCCAGACGGGTGTCGGCGGGCGTCCACGACGCGCGGATCTCCAGGTCGACGGCGTCGGGGGTGCTCGACAGCGCCCCGAAGCTCTTCGACAGCACGCGGGTCACGGTGCCGCCCTCGGCGAGCGCGTCCCTGCCGGGCCGCAGGCCGGCGAGGTCGAGCGCCTCGGGGATCCAGGACCAGGCGACGTCGGCCAGCAGGGGGTCGGCGGCCATCTCGGGCTCCAGCGTGGCGCGTACCAGCGTGACGATCCGGAAGGTGCCCTGCCAGGACTCCTGCCCGTCAGGATCGTGCAGGACGACGAACCGTCCCGTGGCGACGGGCTCGTCGTCGTCCCCGGTGGAGTCGGCGATCTCGCCGGACAGGGCCACGCTGTACGGGGCGACGCGTACGGGGGCGGCGATCTCCTCGACGTGCACCCCGGGCCGCGCACCCTGGCCGCGCAGATCGGCGAGGGCGGCCGCGAACTCAGCCGGCACATCGTTGCTCACCCCTGCACCGTACGCGCGGCCCGGCCGACTCCCCGGCAGCCACGCGGACGTCGTCCGCCCTCCGTGCTCAGATCGTGAGAGCGCCTCGCGGGGCGTTCCCGCGAGGCGCTCCGTACGGCGTGGACGTCAGTACCCCGTGATCGTCGGTTCCGGGTAGTGCTGGGCGTACTTGCGCCGGTAGTTCTGCGTGATGGCCTCCACGATCAGGCGGCGCTTCATGCCCGTGTCGTGGTCGTACTTCAGCGGGTTCACCACCTTGCCCTCGGCCTTGAGGCGCTTGAGCCGCGCCCGGAGGTCCGGGTCGAGGACGTACTTCAGCAGCAGCCCGAACGGCACCACCGTGTACAGCACCTCGGACGTGGCCCGCGCCGGCTGGATCGGCCGGCCCAGCAGCTGGTCCTCGACGAGCACGCGCGCCACGTTCGCGCCACCGGCGGTCACGTAGTAGTTGTTCCGCCCGATCCGCGGGTTCACCTCGAAGTACACGTGCTTGCCCGTGCGCGGGTCCCGCTTGTAGTCGAAGTTCGAGAAGCCCACGTAGCCCGTCGCGTCGAGGAACCGCGTGGCGGCCTCCATCGCGTCGTCGTACGGCTCGACCAGGATCGCCGCCGGGATGCCCAGCGTGCCCGGCGTGTGCTCCTCCAGCAGCACCCGCCCCGTGGCCAGCAGCGTCACCGTGCCCGAGGAGTCGCGGTACGCGGTCAGCGAGCGCATCTGCGTCTCGTCGCCCGGGATGAACTCCTGCACCAGGAACGCGCTGGGGTACCCGGCGTCGACCAGGTGCCCCAGCACCTCGTCCAGCTCCTCGCGCGAGCTCAGGTGGTGGATCTTCGCCTTGCCCGGGAACGACACGTAGTGCCAGTCCGCGCTGTTCGACGGCTTGCCGATCAGGGGGAACTGCAGGTCCAGCTCCAGCTCCGCGACGGCGGGCCGCCCGCCCTGCGCGGCGAGCTTCGGGATGTCCGCCACGACGGTGCGCGGCGTCGGGATCCCCAGCCGGTCGCACACCTGCGCGAACCCCTCCTTGCTGGAGACCTGCTCCAGCACCTCCAGGCTCGGGTACGGCGTCACGTACCCGGCCGCTTCGAGCCGCCCGCGGTGCACGATGACCTCGCGGACGAACCAGTCCGCGTTGGTCAGCAGCACGAGCCGCTTGCCCGCGTGCTTCCGGGCGATGCCCTCCAGCGACGACAGGAACGTCTCCGTGTCGTCCAGGCCCTGGACGACGACGTTCTCCACGATCGCCGAGTCCTGCATCGGCCGGGTCGCGACCGTCGACAGGACGACGCCCCTGATCCCGTACTGCTCGTGGAACGCGCGCACGAGCGCGTAGGTGCCGACGTCGCCGCCGACCCCCACCGCGATCGTGTTGTCGCCGTTCACGGGCGACGGCGGCGCCTCGCCGCCCCCAGTCTCCAGCTCCGTGGGGAATCCCCTCACGCCTCAGCCTCCGTGCGGTCACCTGACCAGTCGGTGTGGAACGTGCCGTCGCGGTCCGTGCGACGGTACGTGTGCGCACCGAAGAAGTCCCGCTGCGCCTGGACCAGGGCCGCGGGGAGTCGAGGTGCGCGCACCGCATCGTAGTAGGCCAGGGACGAGGAGAACGCCGGCGTGGGGATACCCGCCTGGGCGGCACCGGCGACGATGCGGCGCCAGGACGCGAGACCGGCGTCGATCGCGTCGGAGAAGAACTCGTCGGCGAGGAGCAGCGGCAGCTCGGCGTCGCGCTCGTACGCCTCGGTGATGCGGTTGAGGAAGCGGGCACGGATGATGCAGCCGCCGCGCCAGACGCGGGCCATCGCGCCGCGGTCCACGTCCCAGCCGTACTCGGCCGACGCGGCCGCGATCTGGTCGAAGCCCTGCGAGTACGCGACCACCTTCGAGGCGTAGAGCGCCTGCCGCACGTCCTCGACGAACGCCTCCCGGTCCTTGACCTCCCAGCCCGCGGTGTGTGCGGGCAGGCCGGCAGCGGCCTGGCGCTGCGGCACGGAGCCGGACAGCGAGCGGGCGAACGTGGCCTCCGCGATGCCGGTGATCGGCACGCCGAGGTCGAGCCCGTTCTGCACGGTCCAGCGGCCGGTGCCCTTCTGCTCGGCCTGGTCGAGCACGATGTCGACGAACGCCTGGCCGGTGCCCGGGTCGGTGTGGTGCAGCACCTCGGCGGTGATCTCCACGAGGAACGACTCCAGGTCGCCCGTGTTCCACTCGGCGAAGATGTCGCCGATCTCGGCCGCGGACGCGCCGAGGCCGTTCCGCAGCAGGTCGTACGCCTCGGCGATGAGCTGCATGTCGGCGTACTCGATGCCGTTGTGCACCATCTTGACGAAGTGGCCCGCACCGTCGGGGCCGACGTGCGTGCAGCAGGGCACGCCGTCGACGTGGGCGGAGATCTTCTCGAGGATCGGGCCGAGCGACTGGTACGACTCGGCCGTGCCGCCCGGCATGATCGACGGCCCGAGGAGCGCGCCCTCCTCGCCGCCGGACACGCCCGTGCCCACGAAGTGCAGACCCTTGGCGGCGAGCGCCTGCTCGCGGCGGATCGTGTCGGGGAAGTGGGCGTTGCCGGCGTCGACGACGATGTCGCCCTCCTCCAGGAGAGGCACCAGCTCGTCGATGACGGCGTCGGTGGGACCGCCGGCCTTGACCATGACGACCACCTTGCGTGGCCGCTCCAGCGACGCCACGAAGTCCGCGAGCGACTCCGCCGGCACGAGGTCGCCCTCGTCACCGTGCTCCTTCACCAGGGACTCCGTGCGGGCGTAGGAGCGGTTGTGCACCGCCACCGTGTACCCGTTGCGGGCGAAGTTCCGGGCCAGGTTGCGGCCCATGACCGCCAGGCCGGTGACACCGATCTGTGCTCGTGCTGACAATGTGCGCTCCTGTGTCGTGCGGACGGTCGGGTCACCGCCAGCCTAGTTGCGCGCGCCGCGCGCGCCAGGGTGTGTCCATCCCCTGACCGGCGCACCCCGGGCCCGGTAGCGTCGGGCCATGACGTCGTCACCCGTGGTCGTGGCCGGTGCCGGAGGCTACGTCGGAAGCCGGCTGACCGCCGGGCTCTCGCGCGCCGGCCGGACGGTGCTCGCCGCCTCGCGCAGGCCGCTCCCCGAGGGGCTGCTGTCCGACGGCGGTCCGGGCCCGGGGCTGGTCTGGCCCGTGATCTACGGGGACACGGAGGGTCTGGGCGCCGCGGTGCGCGACCTGTGCGAGCGTGAGGAGCTCTCGGTCCCGGGCGGGGCCGTCGCCTCGATCGGCGGCTGGCACCTGGGCGCCCGCCTGCTGGACGAGCCGGGCCTCGACGGCTGGCGGAACACCCTCGACAGCCACCTCACCGCCCACCTGGCAGCGGCCCGTTCCCTCGTGCCGCTCCTGCGTGAAGCCACGGACCCGCTTCCCGCGTACGTCGTCCTCAACGGGGCCGCCCGCGCCGTGCCGATGAGGGGCTCGGGCCCGATCAACGTCACGGGTGCCGCTCTGGCGATGCTCGTGCGGGTCCTGCGCCTGGAGGAAGGGCTGCCGCAGGAGGGGCCGGCCGACGACGACGGCACGCCGGAGGGTGCCGGCCCGCCGGACGCCCGCCGCCGGGTCCGGTTCCACGAGCTCGTCATCGACCATGCCGTCGCCGGCGACGACCGCAACGTCGCCCCGGAGCACACGGTCCCTCCGGCGACGGTCACCGCGACCCTGGCCAGGATCCTGGACGAGCCCACCGCCTCCGCCGTCGTCCACGCGCACTGACGGCGGCGGCGCGGCGGTGCTCGCGTGTGAGGTTGCTCTCCAGAAGGTGGGAGCGGCGCCGGGCGGCGGTAACGTGGGTGGGCGTGACCATCACCGACCACCACGTCCCCGGCAGCACCCGTGCACTGACCGGGGTGCGGCCCGAGGTGCCGGTGGACCGGCTCGTCGACGACATGGTCCCGCCGCCCCACTTCGCCTCGGCCCGGTTCTCGACCTATCGCGCCGACCCCGGCCACCCCAGCCAGGCACGCGCGCTCGCGCGGCTGGAGGAGGCGGCCGCGCAGATCGTCGCCGGCGGGCGGCCCCGCCCCTTCGCGCTCCTGCGCAAGAGGCCCCCGGCCCCGGCCGTCTACCTCGACGGTGGCTTCGGCGTCGGCAAGACCCATCTCCTGACCTCCCTCGCCCACGCGGTGACCGAGGAGCTCGGCGCCGGCTCGGTCACCTACGGCACGTTCGTCGAGTACACGAACCTCGTCGGCGCGCTCGGGTTCCTGCCCACGGTGGACGCGCTCGCCGCCCGCCGCCTCGTGTGCATCGACGAGTTCGAGCTCGACGACGCAGGCGACACCACCCTCATGTCCCGCCTCCTGCGCGAGCTCGCCGACCGCGGCGTCGCCCTCGCCGCGACGTCCAACACGCTGCCCGACGCCCTCGGCGAGGGCCGGTTCGCCGCCGAGGACTTCCTGCGGGAGATCCAGGCGCTCGCGGCGCGCTTCGAGGTGCTGCGGGTCGACGGCGAGGACTACCGGCACCGGGTCATGGTCACGGACGCGGAGCCGCTGCCCGACACGGAGGTCGCCGCAGCGGCCGCCGGCCGCGCGGGCGCCACCCTCGACGTGTTCGACGACCTCGTCGGGCACCTCGCCACCGTCCATCCCTCCCGGTACGGGGCGCTGCTCGACGGCGTGGAGCTGGTGGCGCTCACCGGCGTGCGGCGCGTGACGCGGCAGGACGTCGCGCTGCGGCTGGTGGTGCTCGTGGACCGGCTGTACGACCGGGACGTGCCGGTGCTGCTGGGCGGCACGGGGGAGCACGGCCTGTTCACCCAGGAGATGCTCGCCGGGGGGTACCGCAAGAAGTACTACCGCGCGCTGTCGCGGCTGGGCGCCCTGGCCGAGGAGGGCCGCAAGCAGGCCGGGGCCCGGCGCTGACCCCTGGCGTTCGTCAGTCCGCCCTGAGCACCGCGACCATGCGGGGCGGCACCGTCAGCGTGTCGCCGACCAGACGCGTCGCACCGGGCTCCCAGGCCGCCTGCAGGCGGAACTCCTCGGGCGCCGGTGCGCTGATCGCGCCCTCGTGCGGACGCAGCAGCGTGGAGAGCCGGAGCGCCGCCAGCGCCCCCGACGTGTTCAGGACCAGCGCGCCGCGCCCTCGCACCGCGGCGAAGACCGTCGAGTCCGTGGAGGCGCGGATGTCGAGCGGCAGCTCCAGCTCGGCGGCGATGGTGCGGCGCACACGCAGGAGGGTGCGGGCCCACCTGGTCAGGCGTATCTCGTCGGGTGTGCGCGGGACGACGGGCACGTGCTCGGTGTCCAGCACCAGCGGCGTGCCGGCGAGCGCGGCGAAGGCCAGGAGGCTGGCCCGGACGTCCACGTCGTCGATGTCGAGCAGCGCGCGGGCCGGGCTCTCCTCGTCCGCCCACGGCACGGCGAGCATCGCGCCGGGCAGGCGGGTGATGTCCTCCACGACGGCGGCCCCGGCGCGGCGCACGTTCCGCCGGTTGTGCCGGGGCCCCTGGCGCGCGGCGCGGCGCACGGACGGCGCGAGCGTCTCGGCGAGCATGCGCACGGTCGCCATGTGCTCGGGCCGGCCGGGCTGTAGCAGCAGCCCGGCGACGCTGCTGGTGAGACGGTCGCTCAGGCCGGGACCGTCGAGGTAGAGCGCGTACCGGCGGCCGGTCCGCTCGCCCTCGTGCACGACCGAGTCGGCCAGCTCCTGGACGAACGGGATCTGGGCGCGGTCGGCGAGCGCGGGCGCGTCGAGCACGATCCCGTCGAGGTGGAACGTGTGGAACCAGTGCTGCGCGTTGTCGATGAGGAAGCCGCGGGGGCCGAGGCTGCCGCTGCCGTCGAGGTTGATGCGGGTGAGCGTGGCGTCGGTGCGCATCGCCGGGCCGGAGGTGAGCCGTGCGGGCATCTGCCCGGGCCGGCGCGGCCGCGCCGAGCCGAGGGCCGCGCTGAGGTTGATCGGCCCGGTGCGGGGGCGGGTCAGCGGGATCTGGCCGGTGCGCGGGCGCATGGCCTGCGCGGCGCGGGTGGCGGCGAGCTGGTCGTCGACCCGGGTGCGGGGCCGGGAGGGCTGGTACCCGGCCGAGTAGGGGCCGAACGCGTCGAGGCCGAGCCCGTCGGTGACCGCCCACCGGTAGGGCACGTTGAGGACGACGGCGAGCCCGGCCCGGTGCGCGGCGTCGACCAGGCGCTGCAGGCCGGCGGGGCCGCCGAGCGCCTGGGCGACGGAGTGCAGGCGGACGCCGCCCGACGGTCCCTCGCCGGTGTCGAAGGCGGCGACGGGCGCGATCTCGATGCCGTCGATGCCGAGGTCGGCGATCTGCACGAGATGGTGGGCGGCGTCGTCGAACGTGCCGCCGGGGGTGAAGGAGGCGACGTCGACGTGCAGCAGCACGCCGGTGGTGAGGTCGGGCGGCGACCACGCACCGTCGGACCACGCGTACGCCGTCGGGTCGAAGACGCGGCTGGGGCCGTGGATCCCGTCGGGCAGCCACACGGAGCGCGGGTCCGGCAGGAGCGGGCCGCCGTCCACGGAGAAGCCGTACTCGGTGCCGTGCGGGAGGTCGACGTCGGCTCCCCAGCTTCCGGGGTGGTCGGCGCCGACGAGGCGCAGGGGCAGGTGCTCGGGCTCCTCGCCCGGGTCGTAGGGCAGCAGGACCTCGACCACGCGCGCATGAGGCGCCCACACCACGGGGCGCCGGCCGGGGACGGACGACTCGGGTGCGGTGCCGGGAGGTGGGGGGGACCCGAAAGAGGGTTCCGAGCTCGGTCCGGTCACGGCGGCCAGCCTAGTCCGCTGCGCCGGAAGAGCGAGTCGGCGCGGCCGCGGCGTCGCCATCGGGGAGCACGAGGTCCTGGACCAGGAGCGGCCGAGGCGACATCGATCGCCCCGGTGAGTGCCCATTGCGCGAGCCAGACCGTCTCCGGGCCGGCCGGCCGCAGCGGGGCCGCACCATGCCGCAGGAGCGGCGCGAACGGCGACGGGGAGACATCGGTGCGGCTTCCTCCTCGGTGTCGTGGCAGCGCCGAGAACCCGGCCCGGTCAGTCGGCGCCGCCGGCGTCCGCGCGCGGCCGGGTGAGCACGACGACGCTGTACCCCGTCACCGGCAGCACGGTGCCCGCGCCGATCCGGGTGCCGGGCACGGCGTTGTCGTCGGTGTCGAGCTCCACCGTCCACGTCGTGCCGTAGTCGGCCGGCGGCAGCGTGAAGTCAAGCCGTTCGGAGTGGGCGTTGAGGAGCAGGAGGAACGAGTCGTCGGCGATGGGCCGGCCGCGGCCGTCGGTCTCGGTGATCGCGTCGCCGTTGAGGAAGACGGTGACGGTGCGCGCGTAGGACGTGTGCCAGTCGGCGTCGTCCATCCGGGCGCCGGTCAGGTCGAGCCACTCGACGTCGGCGAGGCCGCCGACGCGGGTGCCGTCGAAGAAGCGGCGCCGGCGCAGCACCGGGTGGTCACGGCGCAGGCGGACGGTACGCCGGACGAAGTCGAGGAGGTCCTTGTCCTGGTTCTCCCAGTCCATCCAGGACAGCTCGTTGTCCTGGCAGTAGACGTTGTTGTTGCCCTGCTGGGTGCGGCCGATCTCGTCGCCGTGGGACAGCATCGGCACGCCCTGGCTCAGCAGCAGCGTGACGAGGAAGTTGCGCCGCCGGCGGGCGCGGAGCCGTGCGACGCCCGGGTCGTCGGTGGGGCCCTCGGCGCCGCTGTTCCAGGAACGGTTGTGGCTCTCGCCGTCGGCGTTGTTCTCGCCGTTGGCCTGGTTGTGCTTCTCGTCGTACGAGACGATGTCGGTGAGCGTGAACCCGTCGTGGGCCGTGACGAAGTTGATCGACGCGACGGGCCGCCTGCCGGTGTGCTCGTAGAGGTCGCTGCTGCCGGTGAGGCGGCTGGCGAGCTCGGGGATGGTGGCCGGTTCCCCGCGCCAGAAGTCGCGCACGGTGTCGCGGTACCGCCCGTTCCACTCGGTCCACAGCGGCGGGAACCCGCCCACCTGGTAGCCGCCGGCACCCAGGTCCCACGGCTCGGCGATCAGCTTGACCTGGGAGATCACCGGGTCCTGGTGGACGAGGTCGAAGAACGTGGACAGCCGGTCCACCTCGTGGAACTGCCGGGCCAGGGTGGCGGCCAGGTCGAACCGGAAGCCGTCCACGTGCATCTCCTCGACCCAGTACCGCAGCGAGTCCATGACGAGCTGCAGCACCGCCGAGGAGTGCATGAGCAGGGAGTTGCCCGTGCCGGTGGTGTCGAAGTAGTGCGCCGGGTCGTCGTCGACGAGCCGGTAGTAGGCGGCGTTGTCGATGCCGCGGAAGCCCAGGGTGGGGCCGAGGTGGTTGCCCTCGGCCGTGTGGTTGTAGACGACGTCGAGCAGCACCTCGATGCCGGCCTCGTGCATGGCCTTGACCATGGCCTTGAACTCCATGACCTGCTCGCCGCGGGTGCCGTACCCGGCGTACCCGTTGTGCGGGGCGAAGTACCCCATCGTGTTGTAGCCCCAGTAGTTGCTCAGGCCCTTCGCCTGCAGCGACGGGTCGGTGACGAACTGGTGCACCGGCATGAGCTCCAGCGCGGTGACGCCGAGGCTCGCCAGGTGGTCGAGCACGGCGGGCTGCGTCAGCGCGGCGTAGGTGCCCCGCAGCTCGGGCGGGACGTCCGGGTGCCGCATCGTCATGCCGCGCACGTGCGCCTCGTAGATGACGCTGTCGTGGTAGTCCGTGGCCGGCGGGCGGTCGTGGCCCCAGTCGAAGAACGGGTTGACCACCACCGAGGTCATGGTGTGCCGGGCGGAGTCCGACGTCGTCGGCACGGCGTCGCGCGCGGTGGACTCCGCGGGGCGGTCGAGCGGGTAGGAGAAGAGCGCCGGGTCGCCGTCCAGGTCACCGTCCATCGCCTTGGCGTACGGGTCGAGGAGGAGCTTGGCAGGGTTGCAGCGGTGGCCGCGGACCGGGTCGTACGGTCCGTGCACGCGGTAGCCGTAGCGGGTCCCGGGGCCGACGCCGGGCAGGTACACGTGCCAGACGTGCGCGTCCACCTCGGTCACGTCGACGCGGGTCTCACCGCCGTCGTCGGACACGAGGCACAGCTCCACGCGCTCGGCGACGCCGGTGTAGAGGGCGAAGTTGGTGCCGGTGCCGTCGAAGGTAGCCCCGAGGGGATACGGGCGGCCGGGCCAGGTCTGCATGTGGAGCATCATCACACCTGCCGGGCGGCCGGGCCCAGCACGTTCGCTCTGTGTCGTGATGTCCGGCCGCGCGACACGGGCACGACCTCGCGGGACTGAGTGTTCTTGCTGGTCAGAGTGCGAACACAGTGTGTCGAGGGCGTGTTGTGACCGTGGTGCTGCTCGCTCTGCGCGGGCAGTGCTCAGGGTTCGCTGCGAGGATCCGTTCCATGGTGACCGAGGCTGGCAAGTCGCAGGCGAACGGATCCGACGTAGAGGCCGGTGCGGACGTGGACGTGCCGATGACGGTTCGGCTCGAGCCCGGCGAGGAGTCCGTGGCGTCGTACGCCCGGATCGCGCCGCGCCCGAGGGCCCGGCGGCCCACCCGCAGCGAGCTGCTGGGTGGTGGGGACGCCACGAAGGCGCCGAAGCGGTTGGCGGCGGAGGAGCTCCACCCGATGTCGGGGGACTCGAGCGGGGTGTCCTGGGACGACCCGGAGGAGCTGTAGCCCGGTCGACCGGGACCGACCGTCGTGGACGCCGGTGTCCGGGCGGCGGCCGTGCGCGCCGTACGTGCGATGGTGCACGGCCGAGGCGCGCGCACGTAGCCTGGGCGCCGTGGAGAACACCGTGCCCGTCAGCGCCGCGATGCATCGTGCCAAGGCCGATGCCCGCGCGTCGCACGTGACGGTGGGGGAGCTGCGGCACCTGGCTGGCGGCCGGGCCGAGATCGACTGCTCCTGCGGGATGGTGCTGACCAACGGGCCCGACTGGTCCCTCGACGAGCACATCCGGTTGCACCGTGCGGAAGCGCGCTACCTGGCGGTCAGCAGGGTCGCGCCGCCGGGGATGCCGCGCCTCATCGAGGTGGGTGCCGACCGGCGGCCGAGGTGAACCGAGGCGTCGGCCAGGTCTGCGAGAATCGCTCCACTCTTCCCCCCTCGTGAACAGCACGGAGATCGATTGATGGACCGACCCTCGGAGCGCTCGACAACGCTCGATCCGACGACACCGGAAGAACCGGGATCGGCGCAGCAGGAACCGGACGAGCCGCCCGAGGACAGGCCTCCGCAGGACACGGAGACCGACGAGAAGCCGGGCGTGGAGGTGCCCTCCGAGGACGATACCGACGAGGACGGGCCGGGCGGGGACGGCCCGGAGCCCGAGGCCGCCGACGACGGCGAGGCGAGCACCGAAGTACCCGACGACGACGCGCCGGAGAACGAATCGCCGGACGGTTCGGTGACGGTTCCCGCCGCCGAGACGGGGGAGACTGCCGCGGACGACGCTGCCGGCCCTGAGCCGGGCGACGCCGCGGGCCTTGAGCCGGGCGACGCCGCGGAGGCGGGGCCGGGCGACGCCGCGGAGGCGGGGCCGGGCGACGCCGCGGAGGCGGGGCCGGACGAGGCTGCGGAGGCGAGGCCTGACGAGGCTGCGGACGGTGAGCCGGGCGACGACGGACCGGGCGACGACGGACCGGGCAGTGCTCGGCCGGAGCGCGGAGCCCAGCAGGCGAAGCGTGCCGAGCCAGGGACCGATGCCGACGGTGCGCCGGACGGGGCCGGGTCGCCCGGAGCCGCGCCCGCCGTCGCGGGCGGGTCCGAGGGGGCCAAGGACGGCACGACCTTCACCGGTCCGATCGACGTGCAGGTCATCGCCCTCGCGCTCGTCGAGGCCGCGACGAAGGACGCCGCCAGGGTGAGCCCAGCGCCTACCGCGCCGGCGCCGGAGACCGGGTCCGAGCCCGCACCCGATCCCACCGGGAAGCCCGGGCCCCGATCAGCCCCGGAGCCGGCACCCGAGCCCGAGCCCGCACGCGCACCGGTGCCGGCCTGGAAGCCCACGCTCCCACCGGAGCCCGCCCGCACCACCGGGCCGCAGGCCGAACCGTCTCCGTTCTCCTTCCCCCGGCCCGCGGGCGACCAGCCGACGCACACCGGTGCCCCCGCCCATGCCTCGCGCCGGGCGGACGGCTCCGCCCGCGCCGTCGTGGCCGGGTGGGTGCGGGACCTGCGGACGTGGTGGACCGGTGTCGGCCCGGACGGTCGGCGGACCGCCGACCCCGCCGAGGTCGCGACCCGGAACCGCCGCGTCGTGGTCGGTACGGTCTCGGCCGTCTTCGTCCTGGCCCTCGCCTACACGATCACTGCCGCGACGGTCGCGGGCGTCGTGCCGAAGGGCACCACCGTCGCGGGCACCGACGTCGGCGGGCTGCGGGCCGCGGAGGCGGCCGACGTGCTGGACGAGGCGCTCGCGGAGGCCACGACGAAGAAGATCGAGCTCGCCGCCGGCACGGCGACGACGACGCTCGACCCGGTCTCGGCAGGGCTGTCCGTGGACGCGACCGCGACCGCCGACGCGCTCACCGGCTTCAGCCTCAGCCCCGCCCGGATGTGGGAGCACCTGTTCGGTGCGGGCCCGGGCGACGTCGTCTTCGGCGTCAACGACGAGGCGTTCGCGACCGCCGTCGGTGGCCTGGAGGACTCGATGGTGGTCCCGCCGGTCGAGGGCGGTCTCGAGTTCGCGGGCGTCGAGCCGACCCCGACCGCCGCCCAGGACGGGACGCGGATCGACCCCGACGCGGCCGGGCGGGCGATCACGTCGGCATGGCTGGTCACGGACGGTCCCGTGGAGCTGCCGACCGAGACCGTCGCGCCGGAGATCACGCAGGAGGAGGTCGACGCCGCACTCGCGCGGGCCGGGAAGGTCGTGTCCGGCCCGGTCCAGGTGAGCGTCGGTGACCAGCGGGTGACGCTGCCGCCGAAGGCGCTGGCGTCGGCGGTGAGCTTCGTGGCGAAGGACGGTGCGCTCGCCGCGCGGTTCGACAGCACCCGGCTGACGCAGGTGATCGTGGACCGGACCGACAACCTGCTCCAGGTCCCGGACGTCACCCAGTTCAGCTTCGCCTCGGGCAAGCCCGAGATCGTCGGTGGCAACCTCGGCACCACGCTCGACGACGAGCAGACCCGGCGCGCCATCCGCGAGGCGGCGCTCGGCGACGACCGCACCGCGACGCTCAAGATCGTGCAGCAGACGCCGGAGAACTCGACGCAGGCGCTGCGGGAGATGGGCGTCGATCAGATCGTCGCCGAGTTCTCCACGCCGCTGACCAGCGATGGCGTCCGCACGCAGAACCTGGTCCGGGGCGCCGAGATGATCAGCGGTGACCTGATCCGCCCGGGGGAGACGTTCTCCCTGGTGGAGGCGCTGTCGCCGATCAGCCTGGCGAACGGGTACGTGGCGTCGGGGATGATCATCGGCGGGCAGCACATCGACGGCGTCGGTGGCGGGCTGTCGCAGATGGCGACGACCACGTACAACGCCGCGATGATCGCCGGGTTCGAGGACGTGGAGCACCATCCGCACTCGTACTGGTTCGAGCGCTATCCGGCGGGCCACGAGGCGACGATCGCCGTGGGCAGCAAGGACATGAAGGTGCGGAACAACACGCCGTACGGGGCCGTGCTGCAGTCCTGGGTGGCCGACAACCAGCTGCACGTGCGGATCTGGAGCAAGAAGTTCTTCGTGAACACCTGGGTCGTGGGCGAGAAGCGGAACGTCGTCCCGCCGGGCGTGGTGACGAGCTCGGACGCCGGGTGCGTGTCCTACCCGGGTGGTCAGCCGGGCTTCACGATCACGATCAACCGCACCGTCAAGCGCATCGACACGGGCGCGGTCGCCATCGAGCGCTCCTACACCACCACCTACAGCCCCGATCACGCGCTGGCCTGCGTGGCCCCGCCCCCGCCCCCGCCCCCGCCGCCGGACGCGGGTGGCGGTGAGGACGACACGGCCCCGCGGCCCCCGGGCCCGGACGGCTGACGCCTCGGACGCCGGCAGGTCTGCCGGACGAACCCGGCACGACGACGGCGTCGTCCGCGGCCTCAGTGGTCGTGGGCGACGCCGAGCTCGTGCATGCGCTCGTGCTCCTCGCGGGCGCGCTGCCGTTCGGCGATGCGGGCCTGGACCTCGGCGCGGCGCAGCGGCGGGACGGTCTGTGGCGGCTGCCTGCGGGCGGGCAGCTCGTCGAGCAGGCGGGTCACGATCTCGGCGACCTCGCCGGTGGCTCGCTCGAACGGCTCGCGGGTGGAGTCGCTCACCTTCGTCACGCCGGTCACCTTGCGGACGAACTGCACCGCCGCGGCGGTGATCTCCTCGTCGGTAGCGGGCGGTTCCAGCCCGCGCAGGGTCGTGATGTTGCGGCACATGCCACCGACGGTACGCCCGGGAGGTGCACGGCGACAGAGCGGCGCGGCGGCCGGAAACGACGAGGCGGAGTGGGTCCAGCCCCGCCGGAACCACTCCGCCTTTCCGTCTCGTGCGCGATACTGGGATCGAACCAGTGACCTCTTCCGTGTCAGGGAAGCGCGCTACCGCTGCGCCAATCGCGCGAGGTGGGTACGGGACTCGAACCCGTGTGTACGGCTTTGCAGGCCGCTGCCTCGCCACTCGGCCAACCCACCGCGAGGGCTCTCACCCACGTCAGAGCGGACGACGAGATTCGAACTCGCGACCCTCACCATGGCAAGGTGATGCTCTACCAGCTGAGCTACGTCCGCGCTTCTCCGGCTCGCTCTGAGGGAACCGGTGCTCGGAGAAGATTACGCGACGGAGCAGGTGAAGGTCCAATCGAACCCGACCTTCGCGGGCAGGTGTCGGTCACACCCGCGGCCGTCGCCGAGGGCGACCGGTCGGGGCGGATCGGCCCGCGGCTCGGTAGCGTCTGCTCCGGACACTCTTGACGCGAGATTGGCTAAGTGATTTAGTCACTTTCCATGACTCAAGGTAGAGCCTCGTTCTCGGAGCAGCTCGCGGACGACATCGTCCGGCTCATCCGCACCGAGCGACTCGGACCGGGCGACGTGCTCGAGTCCTCCCGTGACCTCGCCAAGCGGTTCGACGTCACCACGCCCACCGTGCGGGAGGCGCTGCGGCGCCTCGAGGCGACCGGCGCGGTCGAGCTGCGGCACGGCTCGGGGACGTACATCGGCGCGGGCATCGAGCGCACCGTCCTGGCCAACCCGCATCGCCCGCACATCACGCGCGCCGCGGTGACCGAGCTGGTCCAGGCGCGCCTGGTGCTGGAACCCGGCATCGCCGCGGCGGCGGCCGCCGCTCGCGACGCCGCAGCCCTGCAGCGGCTCGAGGCGGCCGCCGCCACCGCGCTGCGACCGCCGGTGCGCGGCGTCCGGCCCGCGCTGAACTTCCACGTCGAGCTGGCGGCGGCGTCGGGCAACAACCTGCTGCGCGAGACCGTCGACGCACTGCTCCACGTGCGCGCCACCGAGCAGACCGAGATCCGCTTCCGGTACGACGACCGCGAACGGGACCACGCCGAGCACCTCGAGATCCTCGCCGCCGTGCGCGACGGCGACCGCGCCGCGGCCGGCTCGCTGACCCGCGCGCACCTGGAGACGATCCTCCAGTCCGTGGAGTCGGCCGACTTCGGCGAGGGTGAGCGATGAGCGCGCCGCCACGGTCCGCACCCCCGCGCCTCGCCGACCTGACGACGCGCGAGGCCGCCGACGGCGCCGCGCGCGGCGCCGTGGTCCTGATCCCCGCCGGCGCACTGGAGCAGCACGGACCGGGCATGGCGCTCGGGACCGACCTCGTGCGGGCCGAGGCGGTGGCCGAGCAGGTCGCCGCCGGCCTGGGCGACCGGGTCCTGATCGGGCCGTCCGTCCCGGTCGGCGTCTCACCGCACCATCTCGCGTTCCCCGGCACCGTGTCGCTCAGCACCGGGACGTTCGCCGCCGTCGTGCGCGAGTACGCCACCAGCCTGTACCGGCACGGCTTCGCCAGGATCCTCGTGATCACCGGGCACGGCGGGAACAACGCCGCGCTCACCACCGTCGCGCAGGACCTGCTGGTCACCCATCCCGGCCTCCAGCTCGCCTGGACGCCCCTCACCTCCCTGGCGGGCGACGCCGTCGCCGCCATGGAACCCAGCGCCGTGCACGGCCACTCCGGCGAGGCCGAGACCGCGCAGATGCTGCACATCGCACCCCACCTGGTGCACACCGACCGGCTCGAGCCCGGTACCACCACCCCCGACCAGCTCGACGACACCGGGCGTGCCGCACGGCGCCACGTGCACCCCGCCCTCACCCTCCCGTACGACCGGCTCAGTCCCAACGGCGTGCTCGGCGACCCCCGTCGCGCCACCGCCGAGGACGGTGCGGCCATCGTGACGGCCATCGTCGCCCGGATCACCGGCTTCATCGAGGAGTGGCCCGCCGTGTAGGGCCGCACCGCGGGAGGGCCCGCACCGCGCGGCACGACCGACCACCCCCGACGCACCTGGCAACGCCAGGTGTCCATGCCGTCATGCCCGCACACGCGGGGGCGGCCCTCATCGGAACCACGGAAGGACTCGCATGTCAACGTCGACAGCACGAACAGCGCACGGGCCCACACCACCCGCACCGCCCACCGCGCCGGCTCCGCCCGGTGCGCACCCCGTCACCCGGCGGTGGCAGCGCCGGCTGGCCCCGGTCCTCGCCGCGGCACTGCTCGCCGCCGTGCCGGCGGGCGGGGCGGCGTCCGCCGAACCCGCCGCCGCGCCGTCGTCGGGCAGCGCTCCCCACGTCGCCCGGGGCTCGGCCGGGTGCGGCACCGACCCGGACCAGGACGCCGGGACGAGCGTGCTGCGCACGCTGGCCGGCGGCGGCCGCGAGCGCACGGTCCGGCTGCACCTGCCGGACGGCTACCGCAGCCATCGCGCCTGGCCGGTGGTGCTCGTGTTCCACGGCAGGGGCAGCACGGGGGAGGGCACCGAGGCGTTCTCCGGCCTCGACGCGCTCCCCGCGATCGTCGCGTACGGCAACGGCGTCGTCGGTACCGGCGACGGCGACCGGCAGGCCTGGGAGGGGGCGCCCTACTCGGCGCCCGGCGTCGACGACGTCGCCTACACGAACGACGTCCTCGACCTGCTCGAGGACGACCTGTGCGTCGACACCCGTCGCGTGTACGCGACGGGCAAGTCCAACGGCGCGGGCTTCGCCGGCATCCTGGCGTGCGAGCTGTCCACGAGGATCGCCGCCGTCGCACCCGTCGCCGGCGCCTTCTACGGCACCGGGCACCCCACCTGCGAGCCCGGCCGCGCGGTGCCCGTCATCGACTTCCACGGCACCGACGACGCCACCATCCCGTACGACGGCGACGCCGGCCGGGGCCTCCCGGCCGTCCCCGGGTGGGTGGCCGCCTGGGCGGGACGGAACGGATGCACGGGGCAGCCCCGTACCGAGCGGACGGCGTTCGACGTGACGACCTCCCGCTGGACCGGCTGCGCCGCGGGAGCCGACGTCACCCACGTGGCGATCCTC
Organism: Myceligenerans cantabricum; assembly: GCF_054777735.1. Classification (NCBI taxonomy): domain Bacteria; kingdom Bacillati; phylum Actinomycetota; class Actinomycetes; order Micrococcales; family Promicromonosporaceae; genus Myceligenerans; species Myceligenerans cantabricum. The sequence continues at coordinate 750,310 of NZ_BAAHAJ010000009.1, read as the reverse complement.
GGCGGCGGCCACACCTGGCCCGGCGAGGACAGCTACTCCGGCGGCGGGTACGCCACGCACAGCATCGAGGCCCACGAGGTGATGTGGGAGTTCCTGCGTGACGAGCGGCTCCCGGCCGGCGTCGCGGGCGGGCACGTGCGGCCGGGGAGCGCCTCATGAGCGCAGCGCCCGGCACCGCACCGGCCACCGAGCAGGACGAGCTGCCACGGGTGCTGCGGGCGCTCGCGGTCGTCGAGCGGGTGGGCAACGCGCTGCCGCACCCGTTCTGGCTGTTCTGGATCCTGGCCGCGATCGTCGCGGTCGCCAGCGCGGGCATGGCGGCGGCCGGGGTCTCGGTCGTCTCGCCCGCCGACGGCGAGGAGGTGGTGGTCCAGAACCTGCTCAGCGGTGCGGGGCTGGCCATGGCTGTCTCCACGGCCGTCGACAACTTCGCCGGGTTCGGACCGATGGGCACGATCGTGGCCGTCATGATGGGCGTCGCGATCGCCGAGCGGACGGGGTTCCTGTCGGCCGCGATGAAGGTGTCGGTGTCGCGGGTGTCGGTGTCGTGGGTGGTATTCGCCGTCGCCTTCGCGGGCACCGTCTCGCACGTGGCCAGCGCCGCCGCCTACATCATCCTGGTCCCGCTGGGCGGGCTCGCCTTCCGGGCGGTGGGCAGGTCGCCGATCCTCGGTGTCGTCGTCGCGTACACGTCGATCGCCTCCGGCTACGACGCGAGCCCGATCCCCACGCCGAACGACGCGATCTTCGCCGGCATCACCACCGAGGCCGCCAGGATCATCGATCCCGCGGCGTACGTCTCACCGGTGAGCAACTGGTTCTTCAACATCGCCTCGTCGGTGCTGCTCGCCCTCGTGATCACCCTGGTGACGCGCCTCGTCCTGGCCAGGCGCCCGGACCTGGACCCGGATCCCGACGCGGACCTGGACGACATGGTGGGCCTCGAGCTCTCCCCGCGCGACCGTTCGGCGCTGCGTGCCGCGGTCCTGTCCGGCATCGGCGCGCTCGTCCTGGTCGCCGCGACGGTGCTGCCGCCGGCGTCGCCACTGCGGGGCCCGGACGGAAGCCTGACCGAGTCGCCGTTCCTGGACGGGATCGCGGCGATCGTGGCCGTGCTCTTCGCCCTGGTGGGCATCGTGTACGGGTGGCGGTCCGGCGCCATCTCGACCGTGGCGGACGTGCCGCGGCTCATGGCGGAGGGCGTGCGCCAGATGGCGCCCGTGCTGGTGCTGTTCTTCGCGATCGCGCAGTTCCTCGAGTACTTCGACTGGACGCACATCGGGGACGTGCTCGCGGTGCGGTCGGCGGAGGCGCTGGAGACGAGCGGGGTGCCGATCTGGGTGGTCTTCCTGGCGGTCCTCGCGCTGCTGTCCGTGGTCAACGTGCTCGTGACGAGCGGGTCGGCCATGTGGGCGATCGCGGCGCCCATCGTCGTGCCGATGCTCATGCTGCTGTCCGTGCCCGCCGAGACCACGCAGGCGCTGTTCCGTATCGCGGACTCGGGCTCGACGGCGATCACGCCCATGAGCCCGTACTTCATCATGGCGCTCGGCTTCCTGCAGAGGTATCGCAAGGACGCCGGCATCGGGACCCTCGCGTCCTACACGCTGCCGCTGGCCGTGTGCATGACCGTGGCCTGGAGCGCCCTGTTCTTCGCCTGGTGGGCCCTGGGGATCCCGCTGGGCCCGGGCGCACCGGTCCGCTGACCGTTCCCGGCCCGCGCGCCGGGAACAGACGAGACGGAGCGGCCCGGTCTCGCCGGGCCGCTCCGTCTGCTGTGGGGTGGGCGATACAGGACTCGAACCTGTGACCTCTTCGGTGTGAACGAAGCGCGCTAACCATCTGCGCCAATCGCCCCTGGTCGTGCGCAGCGATCCTAGCACCCGGCGGACCGCCCGCCACGCCCGTTCGTCAGGGGTCGATCCGGTCGAGCCGCACCTTCTCGAACACGTCTCGCGCGGCGCGCGAGAGCTCGCCGGCGAGCAGGTCGACGCCGTCGAGCCAGGTCGTGGGCTGCACGTTCCGCACGGACCCGGTCAGGAGCAGGTGGGAGCGCCCGTCGGCGACGTCGTCGAGCACGTCGAACGCCAGCTCGCCCTCCCGCGCCTCGCGCACGGGGAGACCGGCCTCGGCGCCCCACTCGAGCAGCAGCTCGCGGGTGATCCCGGCGAGGCAGCCGGACGAGAGGGGCGGCGTCACCAGCTCGCCGTCGCGCTCCAGGAAGACGTTGGACCCCGTCCCCTCGCACAGCTCGCCGCGGGTGTTGGCGAGGACCGCCTCGTCGCCGCCCCTGGCGACGGCGTCGGCCAGCGCGACGACGTTCTCCGCGTACGACGTCGTCTTCAGCCCCGCCACGGCCGAACGCTCGTTGCGGGTCCACGGCGAGCGCACCGCCCGTCCCTCGGCGCGGATCGTCGCGGGTCCGGCGGCGACGACCACGGTCTGCGGCCCGTCGGACCGTCCGGACGCGAGCGGCCCGACGCCGTCGGTCACCGTGATCCGCAGCCGCCCGGCCGCGGGCCCGGCGGCGAGGACCGCGTCGACGCCGTCGCGCACCTGCTGCTCGTCGGGCGCGGCGAGTCCCAGGCCTGCGGCGGACCGCGCGAGCCGCTTCAGGTGGCGCGTGAGGGCGAACGCCTGGCCGTCGAAGACGGCGCACGTCTCGAACACCCCGTCGCCCACCGTGATGCCGTGGTCGATCGCGCTGATCGTGCCCTCGCCAGGGGTCACGAGCCGTCCGTCCGTCCAGATCACCGTCTGCGTCATGGGCTCATCCTGCCTCTCGTCGCTGCGGGTGGCGAAACCGCCGGTGCGGGGCCCGACGACGCCAGCCCCACCAGCCGTTCCGCCTTCAGCTCGGTCTCGCGCCACTCGCCGGCCGGGTCGCTGCCCCAGGTGATGCCGGCACCGGTGCCGAAGCGGAGCACGCCCGCGCCGTCGTCGTCCCCGCGCTCCCACCAGAAGGTCCGGATGCCGACGGCGAGCGACGCCGTCCCCGCGTCCCCGTCGACCCAGCCGATCGCACCGCAGTACGGCCCGCGCGGGGTGGGTTCGAGCTCGCCGATGATCCGCAGCGCCGACGACTTCGGCGCCCCCGACACTGATCCCGGCGGGAACGTCGCCGCCAGCAGGTGCCGCCAGAGACCCGGGTCGCGGGCGACGTCGCCGGACAGCACGCCGCGCACGCGCGAGACCAGGTGCACGAGCCCGGGATGGTGCTCGACGGCGAGCAGCCCGCTCACCTCGACGGTGCCCGGCCGGCAGACGTGCTGCAGGTCGTTGCGGACGAGGTCCGTGATCATGACGTTCTCGGCGCGGTCCTTGTCGGTGAGGCCGTCCGGGGTGCGGGCGGTGCCCTTGATCGGGCCGGAGGCGACGACGGGTCCGTGCCCGCCGTGAGCGCCGTCCGCGTCTCCCGCGCCGTCCGCGTGGCCGGAGCCGTCCTCGCCCTCGGGGCGGGGGCAGCCGTCGTCCGGGCCGAGCGACAGGTACAGCTCCGGGGACGCGCTGACCACCCAGACCGGGTCGAGGTCGGGGCCGTCGGCGCCGGGCGTCCCGGCGGGGACGTGGATCGCGGACGCGTACGGGGCGGGGTTGCCGGCGGCGAGGCGTGCCGCGAGAGCGCGGGCGTCGGGCTCGGCGAGGGCGCCGTCGCCGTCGCCGTCGCTGGCGCCGGCGCGGAGCGGCAGCGGGGCGGACAGGACCCGGCAGAGGTTCGCCTGGTAGACGTCGCCCTCGCGCACGTGCTCGCGGATCCGGCGCACCGCGGCCTCGTAGGCCGCGCGGTCCATGGAGCTGGTCCAGGCGCCGGGAGCAGGGCCGGTCCAGGGCGCGGGCGCCGGCCGCGGGTGCCGGGCGTCCAGGTCCGACGGCGCCGCCTGGCCGGGCGCTCCGCTCCGGCCCGACGTCGTCCCCGGCGCCGGGGACACGTCCAGGAACTGCCATGCCCGGGCTCTGCCCTCGAAGTCCGCGACGACGAACCACGTGCCCCGCGCGAGCGCCTCCGGCTCGGCGTCCAGGTCGACCCAGCGCACCACGTGGGTCGCGACACGCCCGCCGAACGTGGCCCAGCCCGTGTTCCCGGTCACGCCACGGGTGCCGGGGATCGTTGGGGCGGTGCGGCTTCTCGCCGGTCGGCGCAGGGTCGGGGACACGTCGTCCACGCTAGCGCCGCGGAATCGATTGGACGGCCACACCGATGTTCGATTAATGTTCAGACCACGCCGGAGCGCACGGGGAAACTCGTGAGGTCCGGCTATGCGGACGTAGCTCAGTTGGTAGAGCATCACCTTGCCATGGTGAGGGTCGCGAGTTCGAATCTCGTCGTCCGCTCGGAGGCCCGCTCCCGTGCTCGTTGCAGGAGCATCCTCACGGTGGGTTGGCCGAGAGGCGAGGCAGCGGCCTGCAAAGCCGTATACACGGGTTCGAATCCCGTACCCACCTCGCACGTACCTCGAGCGATTGGCGCAGCGGTAGCGCGCTTCCCTGACACGGAAGAGGTCACTGGTTCGATCCCAGTATCGCTCACCACAACCCCGCCAGGGGCGATTGGCGCAGATGGTTAGCGCGCTTCGTTCACACCGAAGAGGTCACAGGTTCGAGTCCTGTATCGCCCACGAGACGGATCGACGGAGTGGTTCGGCATGGCCGAACCACTCCGTCTCGTCGTTCCTGTGGGGACGGAGCCGCCCCGGACCGGGGGCACACCCCTGAACCTTCGCCATGGTGCGGTGGGGGGTCCGGTGGCGTCCGGCGTCCCACCCGTTCGTGGGCTAAGGGTTTGCGGGGGTCTCCGGCGTTCCGGTGGGGGCGCCGAACCAGGCGCGCAGGCGGTCGGTGAGGTCCGCCTGGTCGTCGCCGGCCCAGGCCACGTGGCCGTCGGGGCGCAGCAGGACGGCGGGGGCGCCCACGTCCTGGCTCGTGTCGAGGACGCGGTCGACGCGGTCCGCCCAGCCCGCCACGGACAGGCTGCCCGTCCCGTCCAGCAGCATACCGCGGCCGTCCCGCAGGAGCTCGTAGAGGCGTCCCTGCGTCAGGCGGAGGTCGCGCAGGCGCCTCCCGAGCAGCTCGTGGCCCGTGCCGAGGTCGTAGCGGACGCCGATCGCGGTGATCTTCTCGATCAGGTACCGGCTGACGTCGTCGAAGTCCATCAGCTCCGTCAGCAGGCTGCGGACCGCCTGCGGGCCGGCCGCGGTGGAGAGCAGCTCGGCCTGGGCGCGCGTGTTGTTCAGCACGTCGGCGGCGACCGGGCGGCGTTCCGCCTCGTAGCTGTCCAGCAGCCCGGCGGGCGCCCAGCCGCGGACCTCGCCGGCCAGCTTCCAGCCGAGGTTGAACGCGTCCTGGATCCCGAGGTTCAGGCCCTGGCCGCCCATCGGCGGGTGGACGTGGGCAGCGTCGCCGGCCAGGAGGACGCGGCAGCTCCGGTAGCGCTCGGCGAGCCGGGTGGCGTCGCCGAAGCGGGACAGCCAGCGCGGCGCGTGCACGCCGAAGTCGGTGCCCGCGTAGTGGCGCAGCCGCTGCCGGAGCTCGTCGAGCGTGGGCGGCGCCGACCGGTCCTCGGCCACCCCGGCAGACGGGACGACGACGCGGAACACGCCGTCGCCGGACGGGCCGAGGCCGAATCCCTTCTGGGTCTCGCGGACCTCGGCGACGATCGCCGCCACCTCCTGCGGCGGCATCGTGACCGCCATCTCGCCCAGCAGGTACTCCACCTCGGCCGGTGCGCCGGGGAAGTCGATCCCGAGGAGCTTGCGGACCGTGCTGCGGCCGCCGTCGCAGCCGACGAGGTAGCGCGAGCGCAGCCGCGAGCCGTCGGCCAGCTCGACCTCCACCCCGTCGTCGTCCTGGCTCAGCCCGGTCACCTCGCTGCCGCGCCGGACCTCCGCGCCGCGCTCGACGGCGTGCTCGGCCAGGAGCCGGTCCGTGACCGGCTGGGGAATGCCCAGGACATAGGCGTGCGCGGTGTCCAGCGAGTCCGGCCACGGCTTGTCGATGGCGGCGAAGTGCCCCGCTCCCGGGTAGGCCGTGCCGTGCGCGAGAAAGCGGTCGAGCAGGCCGCGCTGGTCCATGATCTCGATGCTGCGCACGTGCATTCCCAGCGACCGGACCGTCTGTGGCTGCTCCCGCTCCTTCTCCAGCACGAGCACCTGAGCACCGTGCAGCCGCAGCTCACCGGCCAGCATCATGCCGGTCGGCCCGCCGCCGGCGACGATCACGTCGATCATGAGGTTCCCCCGTTCGAGACGATGCGCTCCGGCAGGCGGGTGCACGGTGCGCGCGGGTCTCGTGCCGTCCGCCGTCACCGTGCCGTCCGTCATCACGGAAGCCGGCCGGGCCGGACGATCTTCCTCGACAGAGGGGGCCTTGCCGCAAGACCCCCTGCTCGCTATATTCTGATCATGGCAGGGAGCTGTGGCTCCTTGCCTTTTCTGTGTCCTGGTCCGGCGCCGGCCTCCGCGGCTCAGGTCAGGGGCTTCTCGAAGAAGTGGGTCGCGTCCGGGTTGTCGTTGTAGCGGTCGACCCGGCGGTATCCGGAGCGGTCGTACATCGCGATCGCGGTCGTCAGGTGCTCGTTCGTGTCCAGGCGGACGAGCCGGTGGCCGGCGTCGGCCGCGAGGCCCTCCAGGTGGCGCAGCAGGCGGGACGCCATGCCCGCGCCGCGCCAGTCCGGGTGCACCCACATCCGCTTGATCTCCGCCACGCCGTCTCCCAGGTCCCGCAGGCCGCCGCACGCGACCGGCGCGCCGTCCTCGGACGCCAGCACGAACCGGCCCGACGGCGGGCGCAGCTCGGCGGCGTCCTGCTCGGACGGCTCGCCGGGGTCGAACGGGAAGAGCGTCGCGAGCTCGGCGACGTACTGCCCGACGGCGACCCGGGCGACGTCCGACAGCGGATCGACCGTCTCGAACGCGGTGCCGGCCGTGCGGACCAGCAGGTCGGCCTCGGCGAGGGCACGGGTGAGGCGGTCGCGCTGCCGTGCGGTGAGCGGTTCGAGCAGGGTGCGGGCGCGCTCGGCGGAGCGGAGCTCCAGCTCCTCCCAGCGTGCCCGGCCGGACGGGGTGAGGCTCACGAGGCGCCGGCGCCGGTCGGACGGGTCGGACTCGAGGGTGACGAGGTCGTCGTCGGTGAGGCGCCTGAGCTGGCGGCTGAGATAGCCGGAGTCGAGACCGGTGCGGGCGCGTAGCTCGGCGACGGTCCCCGCACGGGTGCCGACCTCGAACAGGAGCCGCATCGTGCCGAGCGGAGCGCCCATGCCGAGGAAGGAGTCCTCCAGGGCGCCGATGCGCTGGGTGAAGCTGCGGTTGAAGCGCCGCACGACGGCGGTCTGGGAGTCGATCGACATATCGCTGACTTTAGTCAGAGAAGCCGTGGGTGTCGAGACGGGAAGGGGCGGGATCGTCCCTGGGCGTGACGAGCCGGGCCGGCGGTAGCGGTGGTCGCAGCCGGCCCGGCGTCGCCGTCACCCTTCCAGCAGCGCCTGGCCGAGGTACTCGCCCTGCCTCGCGCCCGGCGGCACGGCGAAGACCGCCGAGCCGACCGGCGTCGTCCACTCGTTGAGCAGGTCCAGCTCGTCGAGCCGGCGCTGGACCGGGACGAACTGGCGGTCGACGTCCGCCTGGTAGGTCACGAACAGCAGGCCGGCGTCGTCCGGCCCGTCGTCGTAGCTGTACGGGCGGCGCAGGAACCGCTCGCCGGGATCGTCGGTCCGGGACCGGCGCACGTGCGCCGCGGCGTCGATCACGCCGAACCCGTTCGGTCCCTCGGCCTCCAGGTCGGGCTCGTCGTGCTCGCGTCCGCCGGTCAGCGGCGCGCCGTCGTCCAGCCGGCGCCCGACGGCGTTCTCCCGCCCCGTGCGGTCGACCGCGTCCCAGCCGTCCAGGTCCATCGCGATCCGCCGCACGACGACGGACGTGCCCCCGGCCAGCCAGCCCGCGGTGTCGTCGGCGTGCCAGACGAGCTGCGGGTCGGTCGCCGGGTCGGGGTTCCGCGTGCCGTCCACCTGCCCCATGAGGTTGCGCCAGGTCGTGCCGGGCGCGACGGTGCCGGGACTGTTGCGGAAACCGTGCTGGCGCCAGCGCTGCCGCGTGAACGTCCGCGCCTGCTTCACCAGCACGCGCACGGCGTGGGCGACCGTGACCGGGTCGTCGGCGCAGACCTGCAGCAGCAGGTCGCCGCCGGACCAGGCGTCCTCGAGCCGGTCGACGCCGAACGCCGGCAGCGGCCCCAGCCACGAGGGGGTGCGGCCGGCCAGGCCCGCGGCGGCGAACACGCCCGGCCCGTACCCCACGGTCACGGTCAGTCGTGCCGGGACGGCCGCGAGCTCCGGCTCGGTGTCCGTCAGCCCGGCCTCCCCGGCCATGAGCCGCTCCGCGTCGTCGGTCCAGATCCGCATCAGGCGCACGAGGGACTCACGGTCCGTACCGTCGGCCAGGTCGAGCGCGACCAGCGTCGCGAACGCCTGCGGCGGGGTGCCGACACCGGGCTGACGCGGGCCGCGGAACGGGACCGTCGCCCGGCCCGCCCGGTCCGGCGCCGGACCGTCGGCGCCCGACGACGGACCTGCCGCGCTCCACGCGGCCGTGCCGCCCAGCGTGACCGCCGCCCCGCCGAGCGCGCCACCGAGGACCGTCGCCCCGCCCCGCAGGAATCCGCGGCGCGACGTGGCGGCGGCTCCGGCCGTGTCCGCCGGGCCTCCGTCCGCAGCGGCCCTGTCGGCGTCGGCTCGGTCCGTGCCGGCTCGGTCGCCGGTCACATGTCCTCCCCGGAGTCGGAGCCCGCGGCGTCGTCGTGCCCGGAGTGGTCCATGTCCATGGAGCCCTCGTCCCCGTCGTCCGAGTGGTCCATGTCCATGTCCATGGACCCTTCGTCCTCGCCGTGCCCGGGGTCGTAGTCCTCGTCCGCGCCGTCGAACGACCGCACCGGGGCGGCGATCTCCACCTCGGAACCGTCCTCCGCGGCGACGACGACGGTCACCTCCTCGCCCGGTTCGAGCGGGTCGGTCACACCGATCAGCATCAGGTGGTTCCCGCCGGGCTCCAGCTCGAGGGAACCGTCGGCGGGGACGACGAAGCCGCCCTCGGCCTCCTGCATGACGGGCGTTCCGCCGTCGTCGACGAACTCGTGCAGCTCGGCGGACTCCGCGGCGTCGGTCTCGACCGAGACGACGTGCACGTCGTGGTCGGAGGTGTTCGTGAGGGTGCCGAAGACGGCGGTCATGCCGTCGCCGACCGCCTTGGTCCACGGGTCCTCGACGGTCAGCGCCGCGGCGTCCGCGCCGGACGTGGCGGCGTCCGCCGGGTCGGCGGTGGACCCGGCGGTGCAGGCCGCGGGCAGCAGCGTCAGCCCGGCGACGGCCACGGCGGCCAGGGCACGGGAACGGGGGATGGTGGTGCAGCGGTTCATGGTCTCTCTGCTCTCTAGACAGCACGCCGAGGCGCCCGGCGGCGGCAGAGCGCGGCGGCACCAGGGCACGGCGTACGGGAGGTAAGGGTCGGGGAGGTCGCGCGGGACGAGGCCCCCGCTGTGCGGGAGGTCCCACCGTGCGGAGCGCACCGGTGCGTGGCCTCCGGGTCGGCCTCACCCGGCCGCGCGACACCGCACGGCCGCAGGACAGCGGACGCGGGGGACGGGCTCAGGCAGAGGCCGTGAGCGCGGCCGGCGGCCCGCGACGGGGCGTGCTCCGGACCACGAGCACGGACAGCGGCGCCGGCAGGGTCGCCGGACGCGGGTGCGACCTCGGCCGGGGCCGGGCCGGGACGTGGCGGGGCGCGGCCAGCGCGGGCAGGACGTGCCGGAACACCTGCAGGGCGGCCTGCGCCGTGCGCTCGCCCGCCGTCATGAGCAGGGCCGTGGTCAGGATCGCGCCCGTGTGGAGGGCGAGCATCCGCGGGTTCATGAGGTGGTCCGACGGCGCGGCGACCATGCCCGACGCCGTGACGACCGCTGCGGCGTGGTGCCCGGCGTGCCCGGGGGAGGGCACGGTGCCCGGGCCGGCGGCGGCGCTCGCGGCGGCCGACCAGCTCAGGGCCTGGTGCAGGAAGAGCTGCAGCGCGCCGAGGAACGGTACGAGTATCCAGGCGCGCGGCCGTGCCTGCGCGGCGACGCCCGAGGCCGCGACCGTCAGGATCCCGAGCGCCGCCATCGCGCCGGTACCCGGGAGGTCGCCACCACCGAGGCTGTGCGCCATCGCGGCGAGGCTGAGCGACGTGGACGCGAGCAGGCTCGTGCGCACGACGCGCATGACCTGTCCGAGTCCGTCCATGGCAGAAAACTCTACGTGGTGGGACCGGCACCCGGGTCGTCGTCGTCCACAGGAGGTCTTCGGTGGTGTCGGTGTCCCCGTCTACGCTCGGCGTCGTGACCTCCTACACACCCTTGCACCTGGACTGGGCAGGCCTGCTCAACGCGCGCGACCTCGGCGGGATGCCGCTGGCCGGCGGCGGTGTCGTGCCCGAGCGCGCCCTCCTCAGGTCGGAGTCGCTGAGCTGGTTGCGGCCCGACGGCGTCGAGGCGGCGCGCGCGTACGGGACCGCACGGATCATCGACCTGCGACGGCCGGTCGAGACCGTGGAGTACCCGCACCCGTTCGGCAGCGCCGACGGCGGTGTGGCCCTCGGCGCCCCGGAGTACCTGAACCTGCCGGTCCAGGAGGTGGGCGATCCGGAGGAGGGGCCGTGGGCCCACCTCTACGCGGGCATGCTGGAACGCCGGCCCGAGCTGTTCGCACGGGCGGTCGGCGCCATCGCGGCCGCTCCCGACGGGCCGGTGCTCGTGCACTGCGCCGCCGGCAAGGACCGCACGGGTCTCGTGGTCGCCTTCGCGCTGTCCCTGGCGGGAGTCGACGACGAGCTGATCGCCGACGACTACGAGCTCACCAACGCCCGCCTCGCTCCCCGCTACGCACGGTTCGCCGAGGTGCAGGACAGGTACCGCGCGCTCCACGCGGAACGGGCGGCCGCGCGCCTGGCGGCGGGCGAGGCCGCCGACGCCGACGAGCTCCCCGGCTGGCTGCACCACGACCGGAAGGTCCCCTCGACGCGGCACGTCATGCTCGAGACGCTGACGGAGCTGCGCTCCCGGTACGGCTCGATCGCGGAGTACCTCGCGCACGGCGGACTGGAGGACGATGCGCGGGAGGCGCTCGTGAAGCGGATTCGCGTAGAGCGCTGAACCCCTCCGCCGGGTGGCGAGCCCACTTCCCGCGGCATACGTTCGGGACCGGTGGCGGGCGATCCGCCGCCCACAGGGGGCGTGACGCGCGCCTGTGCCCTCGGCGCAAGGAGGCAGACATGGGACTCTTCGACAAGGCCAAGGACATGGCCTCGGACCCGGAGAACATCGACGCGGTGAAGGAGCACCTCACCGACGAGAACATCGACGGTGCGGCGGACAAGCTCAAGGACATCGCGCCGGACCAGGCGTCCGGCGCGATCGACGGGCTCGCCGACAAGGCCAGGGAGTTCGGCGAGAAGTGATCCGGGCGACGACGCCGCGCGGGCAGGAGCACGTCCGCTGACTCCCCAAGGCCGCATCCTGGAACGACCAAGTTCGTTCGGGATGCGGTCTTCGTCCGTCTTGGATACCTTCGCCGCGACGACGGAGGTCCCGTCGCCGGCAGGGAATCACACGACACCGACGTGCCTGCGTTCCGCAGGAGGAGAAACAATGGGACTTTTCGACAAGGCCAAGGAGCTGGCGACCGATCCGGCCACCATCGCCAAGGTGCGGGAGCTCGCCACGGACGAGAACGTGGACAAGGTCACCGACAAGCTCAAGGACGTCGCCCCGGAGCAGGCCAGAGGCGCGATCGACGGCCTCGCAGGCAAGGCCAAGGAATGGGGCGGCGAGGACGAGGCGCCGGACGCGGCCGGTTCGGGACATGCCTCGGAGGCCGCCACCGAGCCCGCCGCCGGGGGCGACGAGGAACAGGATCGCCGGCTCGACGCCGAGCCCGGCCCGCGGGGCGCAGGCCGCCAGGGTGACGGAGCGCACCAGCAGGGCGAGTGACCTGCTGAACCACGGACAGGTATCGAGTTCGCCGGAGGCGCTCGGATCGGTACGATCGAGGGGCGTCGTCCAGGCAGGGCGGCGCCCCTCGTCTCTGCGGGGGTCAGATCGTTGAAGGAGACCGTCCGTGTCCGACGTCGCATCGCCGCCCACCCAGCAGGACCTCACCCCCGGTGACGTCACCGAGAGCCAGGCGACGACGACGACCACGGTGCCCACCACCGGCGCCGACCTGTACGGCGACCGCAAGGACGTGGTCGTCGTCCGGGTGGACGGCACACTCTGGGACCTGCACCGCGAGATCCCCGGCGGGGCCGTGGTGGAACCCGTGTCGGTCCACGAGCCGGACGGGCTCGACGTCCTGCGGCACTCGGCCGCGCACGTGCTCGCACAGGCGGTGCAGCAGGTGAACCCGGGCGCGAAGCTCGGCATCGGGCCCCCCGTCAAGGACGGCTTCTACTACGACTTCGACGTCGCCGAGCCGTTCACCCCCGAGGACCTCAAGGCCCTCGAGAAGGCGATGGGCCGCATCATCAAGGAGGGCCAGACCTTCCGCCGGCGCGTGGTCACGGAGGCAGAGGCCCACGCGGAGCTCGCCGACGAGCCCTACAAGCTCGAGCTCATCGGCATCAAGGGCTCCGGCGAGGAGGCGGACACGGCCGACCTGGACCAGGACGGCGCGAGCGTCGAGGTGGGCGGCGGCGAGCTGACCATCTACGAGAACGTGCGCGGCCTGGGCCGCGAGAGCGAGACCGTGGTCTGGCAGGACCTGTGCCGCGGCCCGCACCTGCCGAACACCAAGCTCATCGGCAACGGCATGAAGCTGATGCGCTCCGCCGCCGCCTACTGGCGCGGCAGCGAGAAGAACCCGATGCTGCAGCGCGTCTACGGCACCGCCTGGCCCAGCAAGGACGAGCTCAAGGCCTACCAGGAGCGCCTCGCCGAGGCCGAGCGCCGGGACCACCGGCGCCTCGGCGCCGAGATGGACCTCTTCAGCTTTTCCGACGAGGTCGGCTCGGGCCTGCCGCTGTTCCACCCCCGCGGCGGCATCATCAAGCGAGTCATGGAGGACTACGTCCGCCAGCGGCACATCGAGGAGGGCTTCTCCTACGTCGGCACGCCGCACATCACCAAGGACGGCCTGTTCCACACCTCGGGGCACCTGCCGTACTACTCCGACACGATGTTCCCGGAGATGGACCTGGAGGGGTCCAAGTACCGGCTCAAGGCCATGAACTGCCCGATGCACAACCTGATCTTCGCCTCGCGCGGGCGCTCCTACCGGGAGCTGCCGCTGCGCCTGTTCGAGTTCGGGTCGGTGTACCGGTACGAGAAGTCCGGCGTCGTGCAGGGTCTGACCCGCGTGCGCGGCCTCACGCAGGACGACTCGCACTCGTACGTGACCCCGGAGCAGGCACCCGGCGAGGTCAAGCACCTGCTCGACTTCATGCTCAGCGTGCTGCGCGACTTCGGCCTGGACGACTTCTACCTGGAGCTGTCCACGCGGGACGACTCCAAGCCGGACAAGTTCGTGGGCTCCGACGAGGACTGGGCCGCCGCCACGGCGATCCTCGAGCAGGTGGGGCGCGAGACCGGCCTGGAGCTCGTGGCCGACCCGGGCGGCGCCGCGTTCTACGGCCCCAAGATCTCGGTGCAGGCGAAGGACGCCATCGGCCGCACCTGGCAGATGGGTACCGTGCAGTACGACTTCAACCAGCCCAAGGGCTTCGGGCTGGAGTACACGGCCGCCGACGGTACCCGGCAGCAGCCGGTGATGATCCACTCCGCCAAGTTCGGCTCGATCGAGCGGTTCATGGGGGTGCTCATCGAGCACTACGCCGGGGCGTTCCCCGTGTGGCTCGCGCCCGTCCAGGTCAAGCTGGTCCCGGTCGCCGAGGCGTTCGACGACTACGTCAAGGACGTCGCCACCCGGCTCACCGCCCGCGGCATCCGTGCCGAGGTCGACCTGACCGACGACCGCTTCGCCAAGAAGATCCGCAACGCGTCCAAGGAGAAGGTGCCGTTCACCCTCATCGCGGGCGGTGAGGACGCCGAGGCGGGCGCGGTCTCGTTCCGGTTCCGCGACGGCACGCAGGAGAACGGCGTGCCCGTCGCGGACGCGGTCGAGCGGATCGTGGCGTCGGTCCGCGACCGGGCGCAGGTCTGACGCGGCCGGCAGCGTGGACGTGACGGCAGACGGCGCGGCGCCGGGTGCGGGGGTACCGGCAGGATCGGCCCCCGGCCCGTCGCCGGCGGACCCGTCGGCCACCGACGAGGCCGGTGCCTTCGGCCCGCCCGAGGACCACTACCAGCGCCTCTGGAACCCGCACCGCCTGGTCTATATCGGCGGGCAGGACAAGCCCGTGGACGGCTCGGCGCACCGGTGCCCGTTCTGCCGCATCCCGCAGGGCGACGACGAGCAGGGCCTCGTCGTCGCCCGCGGGGAGCGAACCTACGTGGTGCTCAACCTCTACCCGTACAACTCGGGGCACATGATGGTGCTGCCCTACCGGCACGTGTCCGACTACACGGACCTCGACGACGCCGAGACCGTCGAGCTGGCCGCCATGACCCAGGCGGCGATCCGCACCGCCCGCGCCGCGTACGCCCCGGCCGGGTTCAACCTGGGCGTCAACCAGGGTGAGGTGGCCGGCGCCGGCATCGCGGCACACCTGCACCAGCACGTGGTACCACGCTGGACGGGGGACTCGAACTTCCTGCCAGTCGTGGCGCAGACGAAGTCCCTGCCCGAGCTGCTCGCCGACACCAGGCGCCGACTCGCCGAGGCGTGGCCGGGCCAGGAGGCCGCCCCCCGGCATACTTGAGCAGCGGCGCCGTGGGATCGGAGGCGGAGATGTTCGGTCGGCTTCGCAGTCTGATGACCACCGTGCTCACCCCGGTGGCTCGCCTGCTCCTGCGCCTCGGTGTCACACCGGACGCGGTCACGATCACGGGCACCGTCGTGGTCACGGTGCTCGCACTCACCCTGCTGCCCCTCGGGCACCTCCTCCTCGGCGGCCTCCTGGTCGGGTTCTTCACTCTCCTGGACTCGCTCGACGGCGTGCTGGCGCGCCTGTCGGGCCGGTCCAGCGCGTGGGGCGCCTTCCTGGACTCCACCCTGGACCGCGTGTCCGACGGCGCCGTGTTCGCCGGCATCACCTGCTACTTCCTGCTGCACCCGGACGTTCCCCACGCCACCTGGGGCGCCATCGCGTCCGTGGCCTGTCTCGCGCTCGGCGGCATCGTCCCCTACGCCCGGGCTCGCGCGGAGGCCGCCGGCGCGACGGCGAAGACCGGCGTCGCCGAGCGGGCCGACCGGCTCGTGGTCGGGCTCGGGCCCTTCACGTTCACGGACGCCGGCGTGCCGATGGTGGTCGCCACGACCGCGCTCACGGCGCTCGCGGTGGCGAGCGCGGTCACCGTCGGGCAGCGTGTGAGCACGGTCCGCCGCCAGCTCTCGTGAAGGCCCATCGATGACAGACCCGATCACGCGTGCGTACGTGTTCGCCTGGAAGCACGCCCCGCAGGTGCCCGAGCCGCTGCTGCGCGCGCTGTTCGCCGTCGTCGCCGACGTCACCTGGCTGCGCCGCACCCACGGCGTGCGGCGGCTCGAGGCCAACTACGCGCGCGTCCGCCCGGACCTCGACCAGGCGGACGTGCGCCGGCTGGCCCGCGCCGGGATGCGCTCCTACATGCGGTACTTCCGCGAGGCGTTCAGCCTGCACGCCCTCGGCCCGGAGCGGCTGGCCGCCCGCGTCCGCGCGGTCGGGTACGAGGAGAACCTGCGTCCGCACCTCGACCTCGACGGGCCCGGGACCCCGTCCGAGCGGCGCGGCGCGGTCGCGCTCGCGCTCGGCCACCTGGGCAACTGGGACCTGGCCGGGGCCTGGGGCTCCTCGCACCTCGCGCCGGTGCTGACCGTGGCCGAGAAGCTGCGCCCCGCCGACCTCTTCGACCTGTTCGTCGACTTCCGCCGGTCGATCGGCATCACCGCGCTCGGCCTCGGGGACGACGGCGTGTTCGACGCCCTCGTCGCCGGCGCCCGAGCCGGCGACCGCGTCGTGCCCCTGCTGGCGGACCGTGACCTCACCTTCCGCGGCATCGAGGTCGACCTGCTCGGGCACCCGGCACGTGTCGCCGTCGGGCCGGCCGCGCTCGCGCTGGACGCCGACGTGCCGCTGCTGCCCGTCGGCATCCACTACGAGCGCCTCTGCGGCGCCCGGCGCCGGGCCGCGGGCGGGCCCTGGGGCATCGTCATCACCTTCCACGAAGCCGTCGTCGTCCCCGACCGCACCCTGCCCCGCGCGGAGCGCGTGCGGATCCTCACCCAGAGCTGGGTCGACGTGGTCGGCCGCAGCATCGCCGAGCACACCGCCGACTGGCACATGCTGCAGCGGGTCTTCACCGAGGACCTCGGCGACCGGACCGCGCGTGCCTGACCGGCGCCGCCGCCTCGACCTGCGTCCCACCCAGCGCCGCGGCACCCGCAGCCGCACGCTCCGCGTCGGGCTCGTGTGCCCCTACTCGTTCGACGTCCCCGGCGGCGTCCAGTTCCACGTGCGCGACCTCGCCCGGGCGCTGCGCGCCGCCGGGCACGACGTGTCCGTCCTGGCTCCCGCGTCCGAGACCACGCCCGTACCGGAGTTCGTCGTCCCTGCAGGCCGGGCCGTGCCGGTCCGCTACAACGGGTCGGTCGCCCGGCTCACGTTCGGGCCCAGGACCGCCCGCCTCGTGCGGCGCTGGCTCGCCGAGGGCGGGTTCGACGTCGTCCACCTGCACGAGCCCATGACACCGTCGGTCGCCATGCTGGCGCTGCGCCATGCCGAGGCGCCCGTCGTCGCCACCTTCCACACCTCGATGCCGCGCTCCCGAACGCTGCAGGCCGCGTTCCCGCTGGCCGGGCCCGGCCTCGAGAAGATCGCCGCGCGCATCGCCGTGTCGGAGGACGCGCGCCGCACCGTCGTCGACCACCTCGGCGGCGACGCCGTCGTCATCCCGAACGGGGTCTACACGCGCGACTTCGCGACCGCGCCGCGGCGCCCCGCCTGGCAGGGCGCCACCGGCGCACCCACCGTCGCGTTCCTCGGCCGGCTCGACGAACCCCGCAAGGGCCTGGACGTCCTGCTCGCCGCCGCCGGGGTGGTCCTCGACCGGCTGCCCCGCACCCGCTTCCTCGTCGCGGGCAGCGGCACGGCCGTTCCCGACCGCGTGCGCGACGCCCTGGGGGACCGGGCCGGCGCCGTCGAGCTGCTCGGCCGCGTCACCGACGGCGAGAAGGCCTCCCTGCTCGCCTCCGCCGACCTGTACGTCGCGCCGCAGACCGGCGGCGAGTCGTTCGGCATCGTCCTGGTCGAGGCCATGAGCGCCGGGTCGGTCGTCGTGGCCAGCGGGCTCGGCGCGTTCCGGCGCGTCCTGGCCGACGGCGCGGCGGGAGCGCTCTTCGCCACCGGCGACCCGGACGCGCTCGCGGCCGAGGTGCTCGCGCTGGTGGACGACCCGGGGCGGTGCGCCCGGTACCGTGCGCGGGCCCGCGCTGCGGCGGGCCGGTACGACTGGTCGGTGGTGACCGGGCAGGTGCTGGCGGTCTACGAGACGGTGCTGTCGGCGGGCGACGTGGCCGGCGCCCGCACTCCCTTCGCGGCCCTGGGCGGCAGCGTGCGCGACGTGCTCGGCAGGGTCCGGCGGGGGCGGCGATGACCTGGTCGGAGATCGCGTCCTGGTCGCTCGTGGCCGCCGCCGCCGTCGTGGCGTGGGCGGCCTGGCGGGTGGCCTCTCGCCTGGATCGGCTGCACCGCAAGGTCACGGGGTCGCGGGGCGCGCTGGACGCGCAGCTCGTGCGCCGCGCGTGGGCGGCGGTGGACCTGGCGTCGTCGGGCGGGATGGATCCGGCGTCGGCCCTCGTGGTGGCCGACGCCGCCTACGTGGCGCTGGACGACGCGGGCCCGGGGGAGACCGGCGCGCGGCCGCTCACCATGGACGGGCTGCCGGGCGCGCGGGAGGACGCCGAGAGCAACCTGAGCGCGGTGCTGCGCGAGGCCCTGGGCGGTGCGGCCGAGGTCGCGGAGCTGTGGGACGGGCCGGCCGCGGAGCAGGCGGCCGCCCTCGCGGCGGCCTGGTACCGGGCGACGCTCGCCCGCAGGTTCCACAACGAGGCGGTGGCCCAGGCGCGGCGGATGCGCCGCCGCTGGTACGTGCGCGCCGCGTACCTGGCAGGACGCGCGCCCGTGCCGCGCACCGTGGAGCTGGACGACCGGATGCCGGAAGGCCTGGACCGAGGTGTCGGACCCGCCGCGTAGGATCGGAAGGACAGGACGCCGGACCGGCGTCCGTACGGACCGGACGAGCGAGGTAGTGGTGGCTGACGAGACGACGACGGGCGCTGGCGTGGGCCAGGTGGGTACCGCGCGCGTGAAGCGCGGCATGGCCGAGATGCTCAAGGGCGGCGTCATCATGGACGTCGTCACGCCCGACCAGGCGAAGATCGCCGAGGACGCCGGCGCCGTGGCCGTGATGGCCCTGGAGCGCGTCCCGGCGGACATCCGGGCGCAGGGCGGCGTGAGCCGTATGAGCGACCCGGACATGATCGACGGCATCATCGAGGCCGTCTCCATCCCGGTGATGGCGAAGGCGCGCATCGGGCACTTCGTGGAGGCGCAGGTGCTGCAGTCGCTCGGCGTCGACTACGTCGACGAGTCCGAGGTGCTCACCCCCGCGGACTACACGAACCACATCGACAAGTGGGGCTTCACCGTGCCGTTCGTGTGCGGCGCGACCAACCTGGGCGAGGCGCTGCGCCGCATCACCGAGGGCGCGGCGATGATCCGCTCCAAGGGCGAGGCCGGCACGGGTGACGTGTCGAACGCGACCACGCACATGCGGCAGATCCGTCAGCAGCTGCGCAAGCTCTCCTCGCTGCCCGAGGACGAGCTGTTCGTCGCGGCCAAGGAGCTGCAGGCCCCGTACGAGCTGGTCGCGGAGGTCGCGCGCGAGGGCAAGCTGCCGGTCGTGCTGTTCACCGCGGGCGGTATCGCCACCCCGGCCGACGCGGCGATGATGATGCAGCTCGGCGCCGAGGGTGTGTTCGTCGGCTCCGGCATCTTCAAGTCCGGCGACCCGGCCACGCGCGCCAAGGCGATCGTGCAGGCCACCACGTTCTACGACGACGCCGACGTGGTCGCGAAGGTCTCGCGAGGGCTCGGCGAGGCGATGGTCGGTATCAACGTCGAGGAGGAGCCGGAGCCGGTGCGGCTGGCTGAGCGCGGCTGGTAGCCGGTGGCTGCGCAGCGTAGATGTCGGAGGGGTCGAGGTTCCGCCGGGGCCTCGGCGCCTCTGGCGTCTGGAGCGTTTTCGCTGCTGGACGACGTCGAGCTGGATTGGGCGAGCGGGACCGTCGTGTATGGCGACGGCGGAGCTGCCATCGAGGTCCTGACGGAAGTTGGGTTCACCCCGGCTACGGTCGCAGAGTAGGGAACTGATCTGCCGCCCGTTGACGGCGGCAGCCCGGAACACCCCTACGAGTCGCGGGTCGGGGCCTCGAGAGGTCCGATCCGTCCTGGCATGGTGTCGACGCCGCAGTGCTCGGTGTGTGAAAATCACACACATGGACAAGGTGTTGCTCGGCCAGAGACTGGCGCGAGCGAGAGAGCTTGCAAGAATGACGCAGGATGGTCTCGCCCGAAAAGTTGACCTGGACAGGACTGCAATCAGCAGGCTCGAGAGCGGTGAGCGCAACCTCAGCGTCCAGGAACTCGTTGCGGTTGCTGAGGCGGTGCAGAGACCACTTTCATACTTCGTGGCACCAGCGCTCCCGTCTGTCATCAGCCGACGGACAGACACGCGCGGATCGGGCTCTGCGCATGACACGACCGACGTGCTGGATGTTGAGATCGAGCAGTTCGCTGCCGACCTGCGGATCTTGGTCGAGCTCAAGGTTCTGCATTCGCCGGGGCGCGCGAACGGTGCGCGGACCCCGCGAACATACGTTCAGGCGGAACGCATGGCGGAGAGCGTCCGGCGTCAGCTTGGCCTGGACTCTGGGCCGGTACTGGACATCGGCTCGTTCGCTGAAAGACTTGGTCTGTTCACATTCGTGGCGCCACTCGGGCCAGGCGGCCCTGATGGTGGATGCGTGGAGGTCGAAGTGGGAGGGGAGTCTCTCGGGGCCGCAGTCATCAACGGCGACATGCCATCCGGGCGCCGCCGGATGACTCTTGCCCATGAACTCGCGCACTGGCTCACGGGTGACGCCTATGATGCCCAAGCCCCCTTGGAGAGCGAGAAGCTCCTCAACGCCCTGGCGATCCATCTTCTGGCCCCAAGGTCTGGAGTCGCGTGGGTGTGGAACGAGCACGATGCGCGTCCGGTTCGCGATCGAGCGCTCTTCGTCGCAGCTGAGTTCCAGGTGAGCTGGTCCGCGGCGATCGGACAGCTTCGCAACCTTGACTTGATCACGCACGAGCAGCGGGAAGAGTTGAGCGTCAACGAGCCACGAGCCGGCGACTACCTCCGACTTGGTCTCAACTGGTTGGAGGACCTGGCCGTCCCGTCCGTCTCACCGCAGTTGGCATCTGCTTGTGTAAACGGCTTCGCCGACGGTCGACTGACCGCCGACCGTGCGGTCGAGTTGCTGCGAGGGACGTTGACCATCGACGATCTGCCGTCGATGGTGGGCGGATCGCGCGAAGACCTTCGGAGGTCGTTCGAGGGCCACGCATGACCGGGCCGACGCGCTGGGTCATGGACACGAGCACGTACACGCACCTTCACCGGGCAGGGCATGCCGACCTCATCCCGCGACTCGCGCCGGATGGGATCGTGCTCGTTCCAGGCGAGGTCGTATCGGAGATCGAGGCTGGGTGCCAGAACTACCCGGACATCGTACCGGTGGAGTCTGTGGCCTGGGCGACGACGGTCGTGCTGACCGAGGGTGAGGCATGGACCCAGCTCGAGATCAAGGCACAGCTCGGTGGCAGGCCGCTCCAACACCTCGGCGAGAGCGCGGTCGTTGCCTGTGCCCACCACCGAGGCCTGATCGCGGTACTCGACGACCGTGCGGGAGTCGCGCAGGCGGATCGTCTGGGGGTCCCCACGATCGACACGCTCTGGATCGTTGTCGAGGCGTACAAGGCTCTGCTGGATCGTGACCGCGCGGTTGCGGCTCAGATCGTCGACGACCTGCTTGCCACGGACATGTACCTTCCCGTGGATTCCGGGGAGAGCCTGTTCTCCTGGGCCTACGAGAAGGGGCTCCTTCCCTAGAACAGTGACTTGCCCGCCGTCGACACCGAGCCGACGGCTCATCTGGCGTGATGTCGCAATCAGTCGGTATCTGTCGCGGGGCCGGGCGCAGGTTCCGGCGCCCGCGCGCCTGGAAAGATGTGCCCCATGAGCTCTGACGGTCTGACCCGCTCTCTGGGCCCGGACTGGCGCACCGCGCCGGACGGCCTCCGCGAGCGCGATGCGGCGCGCGTGATCCTGCTGGACGAGGAGGGCCGCGCGCTTCTGGTGCGCGGCCACGACGTGGACCAGCCGGAACGTTCCTGGTGGTTCACGCTGGGCGGTGGCATCGACATGGGGGAGACGGCGGTCGAGGCAGCGGTGCGAGAGGTCCGGGAAGAGGCGGGCCTGACGCTGTCGGCCGGCGAACTGGTCGGTCCCGTGCTCACCCGCACCGGCATCTTCGACTTCTTCGCGGAGACCTGCCGGCAGCACGAGGTGTTCTTCCTCGCCCGCCTGACCGGTGGGCACACGCCGGACCGCGCGGGCTGGACGGACGTCGAGCGTGAGGTGCTGGACGACCTGGCGTGGCTGTCGGCCGCGGAGCTGCGCGGCCAGCCGCTGGAGGTGTTCCCGCCGGAGCTGCCGGAGGTGCTCGACGTCCTCGCCGCCGGCTGGGACGGCACGACTCGTGATCTGGGCCGGCAGGACGACTGACCCGGCCCGCGCCGGATTCCTCCGTGCCGTCCCCTTCCGCCCCCACGTCGCACGGTTGTTACCTGCATGTCCTGGTGCTGAGTGCACCGGTTGCGGTTGACTTGCCCCCGTGTTGCGCGTGCGCGGGCGAGATGGCTGGAACGGCCGCAGGTCGTCGGTGGTGAGATCCTCGCTGCCCGACGGAGGTCCCGTGCGCCTCCTCGATCCGGCGCTGCGGATCGTGCCGTTCGCCGGGCGTGACGCCGAGATGGCCGAGCTCGGCACCTGGGCGGGAGGTACCGACCCGGTGCGGGTCCGGCTCCTGACCGGTATGGGCGGCAGCGGCAAGTCCCGGCTCGGCGTGGAGCTGAGCTCCCGCCTGGCCCGGCGCCGCTGGCGCACGGTCCGGCTCGACCCCGCCGACGACCCCCGCGACCTGGCCGAGGCGTGCCGCGGCGCCCGGACGCTCGTCGTCGTCGACGACGCCGGGTCGTTCCCTCGGCTCCCCGACCAGCTCGGCGCGCTCCGCGGCGCGGACGTCAGCCGGCTGCGCGTGCTGCTGCTCGCGAGGACCGGCCGGCACTGGTGGACGAGACTGCGCTGGGCGAGCGCGCTGTGGGCGGAGGACCCGTCGTCGGCGCCGACGACGATCGCCCACGTCGGGCCGCCGGGCCAGGACCTGGACCGGACGGTCCACTCCGCCGCCTCGGCGTTCGCGGCCCGGCTCGGGAAGGAGACTCCCGACCTGATGATCGGCGACCTGCCCGGCGACGCGGAGCCGCCGCGCTTCGGCGACGTGCACGCCGCGGTCCTGGCGGTCCTGGCCCGAGAGGACACGGACGGTGCCGCGGCCGTGGTCGACGTCGTCCGGGGCCCCGGTGCGCTCCTGGACCACGAGCGGGACCGGTGGGAGGACACGGACGCGGTGGTCGCCCGGGCTCTGCTCTGCGGTGACCCGCGCGGGCTGCCCGACCGGCTCGCCGAGCTGCACGTGGCGCGGACGCTGACCGCCGCACCCGGGATGACCGAGGTCTGCACCGCGCAGCTCACGCCCGACGAGGCGGTCGCGGCCGCGCGCTTCGCGTTCCGCCTGGACATCGACACCCCGGCGGTGACCGGGGCGGGCCGGCTGACCGCTGCGATCCTGGAGCGGGTGATGCCCCAGCTGCCGGACGACCCGGAGTACCTGGAACGGGTCCTGCGGATGTTCGCCCGGCGCCCGGTCCCCGTGGCGCAGGCGGTGAACCTGGCGTCCCGGCTCGTGCGGGTGATCGCCGAGACGCAGGCCAGGGCTGAGAAGGGGGCTGCGGCGGTGCCGTCCGCAGCAGGAGCCGACGACGGGCCCGCCGCGGACGCCCGGCCCGTCGGCCACCGCGACACGACGAGCGAGGCCGAGGCGCTCGGCGCCTGGTCACGTGCGCTGGACGAGGCGGGCCGCTGGGACGAGGCCCGTGAGCCCGCCGCGCTGGCCGAGGCGATGTGGCGCCGGCTCGCGGACCGCGACCCGGTGCGCTGCCGGGTCGGGCTCTGGCGCGCGAAGCGCGACCTGGCCGTCACGTCGGCGAAGGTGGGCAGGTCCCGGGAGGTGGCCGCGCTCGTGGACGAGTGCGTGACCGCGTGGAGCGCCGTCCCGGAGGCCGAGGCCCTGTGGACGGAGCCGGACCTGGCGTGGGGCATGTACATGCTCGAGGTGACCACCGGCCGGCCGGGCCGGGTGGACGCGACCCGCTGGTACCACGACCGCGCGGTCGAGCTGCTCCGCGGCCTGGTCGGCCAGGATCCCGTGGCGTACGAGGAGACGCTCGCGCTCGTCCAGTCGAACCTCTTGATCCGGGTGAACCAGGGCAGGCCGGCCGAGGCGCTGGCGGGCCTGCGCGAGTCCGCTGCGATCAGGCGGCGGCTGGCCCGCAAGCGACCGGACGCCTTCGAGCGGCAC
Source organism: Myceligenerans cantabricum (assembly GCF_054777735.1). Taxonomy (NCBI): domain Bacteria; kingdom Bacillati; phylum Actinomycetota; class Actinomycetes; order Micrococcales; family Promicromonosporaceae; genus Myceligenerans; species Myceligenerans cantabricum. Next base: position 726,456 of record NZ_BAAHAJ010000009.1, on the reverse strand, counting down.
CTGGCGTACAGCCTGTCGAACCTCAGCCACGCGCTCGCCGCGCTGGGCCAGGGCGCCGAGGCCCTGGCCGCCGGCCAGGAGGCGCTCGCGCTGCGCCGGCGCGCGGTGCGAGCGGCGTCCGCGGTGGGCAAGGGGGGTGCCCCGGGGCTGCGCTTCGAGCTCGCGTGGTCGCTGTCCGGCGTCGGCCTGCTGCTGTCCGAGCAGGGGCGCCCGCACGAGGCGCTGGCGCTCGAGGAGGAGGCGCTCTCGATCCGTCGCGAGCTCACCGAGGCGTCTCCCGACCGCTACAGCGAGCAGCTCGGGACGTCGTGCTCGAACCTCGGTGTCACGTACTCCCGGCTCGGGAGGTTCGGCGACGCCCTGCGGCTGGAGCAGGAGGCGGTGGAGATCCGCCGCGACCTGGCCGAGCAGTCCGCGGGACATCACCGGCAGTACCTCGCCCGGTCGTTGTCGAACCTGGGCGTGCGGTACTCCGACATGGGACGGACCGAGGACGCCGTCGGCCCCACGCAGGAGGCCGTGTCCCTCGTGCGTCGGCTGGCCCGGGACGACCGCACGCAGTACCTCCCCGACCTGGCGACCGCGCTGGCCAACCTCGGCGCGACGCTCACGGACCTCGGCCGGTCCCAGGAGGCTGTCGGACCCCTGCACGAGGCGGTCGGCGCGCTGCGCGAGCTCCGCAAGGAGTACCCGGAGAAGCACCTGCCAGGCCTTGCCTCGGCGCTGACCGCGCTCTCCGTGGCGCTCGCGGAGCAGCGGCGGCACGTCTCGGCCGCGGCGTCCGCGCGGGAGGCGGTGCGGATCCGGGACCGGCTCGCCGCCGTGGACCAGCGGCGGTTCGGGGACGACCTTGCGCGCTCGGTGCGCGTGCTTGCCGACATCGAGGGTCAGCTGCCCAAGGACGGAGCACGCAAGGACGCCGTCACCGTGCGATCCGGGCGCGAGTAAAGGACATTCTCTTCCGGGCTTGCGAACGGCGTCGGCGCTCCGGCGGGCGGACGGGACGGACATTACCGTCGCCGGTGTGGCGGTGCGGCGCCCGGGCGACGGCGTCGTCGTGCGGGAGGCGGTCATCCCGCCTACTGTGAAATCTGCAGGACAACGAGAAACAGGGGGCTCGGGGACCATGCAGAGACTCACGAAGGCAGCGATCGCCACGGGCGGGGCCGCCGTGCTCCTGCTCGGCGGGGCGGGCACGCTAGCGTTCTGGACCGCGGAGGGCACCGCCGAGGGACCGGACATCGTCGCCGGCAGCTTCTCGGTGACCAGCTCGGTGTGCGACGACGAGTGGACGCTCGACGACGGCACGCCGCTGACCGGGGGCAGTGCGATCGTGCCCGGCGACACCGTCACCCTCGAGTGCGTCTACACGATCGGCGGCGAGGGGCAGCACCTGGCCCTCGGCGCCGTGGAGGTGGGTGCGCCTGCCTGGGAGGCGGACAACGCCCTGACGGCCGAGCTCACGCTCGACGAACCGACCTTCACGGTGAACGACGCCGAGCCCACGCTCCCCGCGCCGATCGCGGCCGGCGACACCGTCGAGGTGAACCTGGGCGTCGCGTTCGACGGGCCGGGGGCGACGAACGCGTCCCAGTCGACGGTGGAGCAGCTCGTCGCCGCGCTCGCGTCCGTGACGGTCACCCTGACGCAGGCGCACTCGGAGCCCGAAGTCTGACATGCGCACCGTGCTCCGCTTCGTGGGGCGCGTCGTCGCGGTGATCGTGATCGTGGTCGGCGGAGCGGCTCTCGTCGCCGGGGTGCTTCTGCCCCGCCTGACGGGCGCCACCCCGTACGTGGTGCTGAGCGACTCGATGGCGCCGGCGCTGCCCGCCGGGACGCTCGTCGTCGTGCGCCCCGTGGCCCCGGCGAACATCCGGATCGGCGACGTCGTCACCTACCAGCTCCGCTCGGGCGAGCCGGCGGTGGCCACGCACCGCGTGGTCGGCGTGGGCTCGGCCACCTCCGGCGAGCCCACGTTCGTGACCCGGGGGGACGCCAACGACGCCGCCGACGTCCGCCCCGTCCGCGCGGTCCAGCTGCAGGGCAGTCTCTGGTACTCCGTGCCTTACCTGGGGCGCGCCGGCGCCGTGCTGACCGGTGGCCAGCGAGACCTCGTCGTCGGCGTGCTCGTCCTGCTGCTGCTCGCCTACGCGGCCCGGCAGGTCGTCCTGGTGGTCCGCGAGCGCCGGCAGCCCGGCGCGGAGCCGAAGGAGGCGGGCGGCGCGCCGGGCGGCGCCGAACCGGCGGGCGGCGCACCGGCGCCCGCCGCGGTGAAGCGTTCGGCGCCGGCTCCCGGGCCTGGCGCGGGACCGGGTCCGGCAGCGGTGGGCCTGGCGCTCGTGGTCGTGCTGGCCGGGGTGGTGACGGTGGCCGGGCTCCAGGCTCGGGCGGCGTCGGCAGCGGAGCGCGTGCCGGAGGCGGGTGCGACCGCGCCGGCGGTGGGGCTGAGCCTCGACGGCGAGACGTGGACCCGGGAGAGCGTCTCGCCACTGTTCGGCCAGGACCTGCGCTGGGTCCCGGGCGACGTGTCGGTGGCGACCTTCTACGTGCGCAACGAGTCGGGTTCCCGGGCGCGCGGGCAGGCGCACGTGCTGGTGGAGCCGGGGCCGCGTGCGGGGGCGGAGGAGCTGGCCGGAGAGCTGTCTTTCCGCACCCGGTTCGGGGACGCCCCCTGGGACCCGGGCGCCCGTCCGGCCCCGGTCGTCCTGGCGCCCGGCGAGGTGGTGCCGGTGAGCGTCGAGGTGGCGTTCGCGGCGGGGGCGACGAACGCGGTGCAGGGTGAGCGGGTGCCGCTGGACGTGCTGGTGACGCTGACCGAGCTGGCCGCGTTGGATCCGGGCCGGCCTCCGGGCACGGGCGGTACGGGCGCGGTGCCGGGCCCAGGAGGGTCCGGTGCGTGCGCGCCGCCGGAGGCGGCGGAGTGCGACGGGTCGCTGGCGCCGACCGGTCCGACCGTGCTCCCGCTGCTGCTCCTGGCCGCGGCCGCCGTGCTGGCGGGCGTGGCGATGCGGAGGCGTCGTGGTTGAGGCGCGGTACCGGGTCGGTCTCGTGGCGCTGCTCGTCCTCGCGTTCTGCGCGAGCGGGGGCGTGGCCTGGGCGTGGTGGACCGCGACGACGACGGCGCAGGCGCCCCCGATGGCATCGGGCAGCATGGACCTGACCGGCGGGGAGACGGAGTCGGAGCAGTTCTTGGTGGGGGCCGGCGGCACATGGACGCACTCGACGCTCACGCTGTCCGGGACCTTTCCGGGGGAGAGCGTGGCGCGGGCGGTGGTGCTGCGCGCCGCGGGCACGGCGGACCTGACGGTGAGCGGCACGGCCGTGGCGGCGTCGGCAGGACTGGGTCCCGACCTGCTGCTGTCCGTGACTCGTGACGGCCTGCCCACCAACACGACGGTGGACGGGCTGCGCAGGGGCACCTGTTCGGGGACGGCCGTGGTGACGAGGCAGCCGGTCACGGTCACGCCGGCACCGTTCCTCACGGACGTGACGATCCCGGCGGACGGCACGCTGAGCCTGTGCGTGGAGCTGGGCCTGGACGGTGACGCCCCGAGCAGCGTGCAGGGCCAGAGCACCAGCGTCGCGTTCGCGCTGACGGCGCGGCAGGCGGGCGCGCCGTGAGGGGCGCGCGGCTCCGGGCCGGGGCGGTGCTGCTGGCCGTGCTGCTGCTCGGCGCCGGCACCGTGCCCGCGTGGGCCTGGTGGACCGACCAGGGCACGGTCCGGTCCGGGACGCTCGGGACAGGGGCCGTCCCGGCGACGACCGCGACCTGCGGGGCCCTCGGGGTCCTCACGGTCACGTTCCAGTGGGCCGCTGTCGACGGTGCCACGAGCTATGTCGTGCACCACGGCCCGGGCGGGTCGAGCACCGAGGTGGTGACCGGCACGCAGTTCACCACGACCTCGCCGATCTCCGGCGGCACGTTCTGGGTCGTGGCGCAACGGGAGTTCCCGGGCACCACCTGGGCGTCGGCGGAGTCGAACCAGCTCACCTACACCGTGGCCGTGGTCGCCCTGTGCGTCTGAGGCAGGTCGTGGCGCGCAGCCGGCGTGCCGTTGCGTGCCCGTGCGCGTGCTTGCGGACATCGCCCTGGAGCTGCCGAGGCACGGATCACGCAGATGCCACACCACCACAGCGCGAACAGGACGTTCATGGGCTTCAATGTGACCATGTGGCGTCCTTCCCGTTCCGACAGCCGCCTGCGCGCACGCCGCGCGAAGCTCTCGGCGGCCGGGCTGCTCGACCCGGCGCTCCGCGTCGTGCCGCTGACGGGGCGCGACGCCGAGCTCGAGGAGCTCCACTCCTGGTGCCGGGAGCGGCCTCGGATCCAGGTGCGCTGCATCACCGGTGCGGGCGGGGCGGGCAAGTCCCGGCTCGCCGTCGAGCTCGCCGCCCGGATGCGCCGGCGCGGCTGGACGTGCGTGTGGCCCGAGCCGGACGACACTCCCGCCGAGGTCGCGGCCGCCTGCCACGGCCGCCGCGTGCTCGTGGTGGTCGACGACGCCGGGGCGCACCCGCACCTGTCCGAGCAGCTGGGAGTCCTCGCCGCCGGCGAGACGCGGCTGCGGGTGGTCCTGCTGTGCCGCACCGGACGGGAGTGGTGGACCAGGCTGCGCTGGGCCTGCGACCTGTGGGCCGGCCCGGAGCCGGTGCCGACGTCGCAGGTGCATCTCGCGCCGCCGCAGGTGCCCGCCGAGACGATGGTGTCGGTCGCGGTGCGCGCGTTCGCCCGGTACACGGGCAGGCGGCGCACCCTGGGCACCCCCCTGCCCGAGGTGCGTGAGGCGCCCGGGCCCGCTCCCGTGCTGGACGTCCACACCGCTGCCCTGGTGGCGCACCTGCGCGGCGGCGTCGCGGACGTGTCGCGGGGGGTCGGGGCGCTGCTCGCCCTGGAGCGCGAGTCGTGGACCGCGTCGGACGAGGCGGTCGCGGGTGCGATGCTGCGCGGGCAGGGGCCCGCCGGCCTGCCGCGGCGGCTCGGCGAGCTGCACGTCGCGCGGACGCTCGCCGCGGACCCCGCCCAGGTCCGGGCGTGCACCGCGGGCTTGGACGCCCGGCAGGCGTTCCGGGTCGCGCTCTTCGCGCTCCGGCTCGACGTCGACGACCCGGGAGTGCCCGAGGCCGGCCGCCTCGCGACGGTGCTGCTCGAACGCGTCGCCCACGCCCTGCCCGACGACGCGGCGGTGCTGGCCCAGGTCCTGCGCCTGTTCGGCCGCCGGCCGCTGCCGCGGGACGTGGCAGTGGGGCTCGCGGAGCGGCTGACCGCCCTCGTCGGCCCGTACGGGGCAGACGGGACGGCGACGCCGGAGCAGGCGGACGCGATCGCGACGCTGGCGCGGGCGCTGGGCGCGCCGGAACGGTACGACGACGTGCCCCCGTCGCCCGCGGTCGCCGTCGACGCGTGGAGCGAGCTGGCCCGGCGCGACCCGGACCGCTATCGTGCGCCGCTGCTCGGGGCCCGCACCGTCGTCGCGGCGGTGATGTTCGGCAAGGGGCGGTACACCGAGTCGCTCCAGATCTCCGAGCAGGTCGCAGCCGCGTGCCGGGCCGCGCCCGCCGAGGAGCGGGTGTGGACGGACCCTGTGCTCGCCGGCGCCCTGAACGGGATGGCGGTCGCGTACGACTTCCTGGGCCGCCCCGAGCAGGTGGAGGTGTGCCACACGGCGTCGGTGGCGACGCTGCGCCGGCTGGTGCTGCGGGACCCTGCCGCGCACGAGGCGATGCTCGCGCTCGTGCTGGCGAACACGGTGGGGCAGGTCGAGCTCGGACGGGCGACCGAGGTGATCGACGGGCTGCGCGAGTCGGTGGAGATCCGGCGGCGGCTCACGCTGCGGCGTCCTGGTGAGCACGAGCAGTACCTGGCGTTCGCGCTGTCCAACCTCAGCGACGCGGCCGCGCAGCTCGACCGCCCGGCCGAGGCCGTCGCCGCCGCGCGCGAGGCGCTAGCGATCCGTCGCCGGTTCGCCCGCCAGGACCCGGTCGGGATGCGGTGGCTGGTCGCGTGGTCGCTGGCGGGGCTCGGTTCCCTGCTGTCGGAGCAGGGCCGGGCCGCCGAGGCGGCCGGGCTCGAGGAGGAGTCCGTGCGGATCCGCCGCGAGTTGGCCGACGAGACCCCGCAGCGGTACCGCGACATGCTCGCGACCTCCTGCTCCAACCTGGCGGTCACGTACGCGCGGCTCGGCCGGTTCGCCGAGGCGCTGCCGCTGGAGGAGGAGGCGGTCGGCCTGCGGCGGGAGCTCGCGAGCCGTGTGCCCGGCCGCTACGAGGAGGACCTGGCCCGGTCGCTCTCCCGTCTGGGCGTGCGGCTGACGGAGGTGGGGATGCCGCTCGACGCCGTCGCCCCGGCCACCGAGGCGGTGAGCATGCTGCGGGACCTGGCGCGCTCGAAGCGGCCGCACCACCAGGACAGCCTCGCCGTCGCGCTGACGAACCTCGCGACCGTGCTGCGGCGCCTGGGCCGTGCCGAGGCGGCCACCGCGGCGGTGCGGGAGGCGTTCGCCCTGCGCGACGAGAGCGTCGAGATGGTCGCGCGGGAGCGCGGGCTGCGCGGCACGCTCGCCCGGACCCTGGACGTGCTGGTGGACATCGAGGAGGGCGGGGCGGCGGAGGCGTCATAGGATCGACTCCCGTGACACGCACCCTGACCGTCGGAGTCCTCGCCCTGCAGGGCGACGTCCGCGAGCACGCCGCGGCGCTCGAGACCGTGGGAGCCCGTGCCGTCCCCGTCCGTCGTACCACCGAGCTCGAGGCGGTGGACGGGCTGGTCGTCCCGGGCGGGGAGTCCACCACGATCGACAAGCTGCTGCACCTCTTCGGTCTCGCCGAGCCGCTGCGCGCCCTGATCAAGGAAGGGCTGCCCGTGTACGGGTCGTGCGCGGGCATGATCCTGCTCGCGGACCGCATCATCGGTGGGACTGCGGACCAGCAGACGCTCGGCGGCATGGACGTCGTCGTACGGCGCAACGCGTTCGGGCGGCAGGTCGACTCGTTCGAGACCGACCTGGAGCTGGCGGGGGTCTCGGACGGTGAGGGCGGTGGCCCCGTGCGGACCGCGTTCATCCGCGCGCCGTGGATCGAGGAGGCCGGTGCCGGCGTCGAGGTGCTCGCCCGGATCCCCGCCACCGACACGGCGGGCCGCGAGGTGGCGGCCGCCGGTAAGATCGTCGCAGCACGGCAGGGCCCGCTGCTCGCCACCGCCTTCCACCCGGAGATCACGGGGGACGCGCGCGTGCACGGCCTGTTCGCCCGCATCATCGAAGATTCGCGAAGGAGTTAACAGGTACATGTCAGGTCACTCCAAGTGGGCCACGACCAAGCACAAGAAGGCGGCGATCGACGCCAAGCGTGGCAAGCTCTTCGCGAAGCTCATCAAGAACATCGAGGTCGCGGCACGCACCGGCGGTGGTGACCCCGCCGGGAACCCGACGCTCTTCGACGCCATCCAGAAGGCGAAGAAGACCTCGGTCCCGAACGACAACATCGATCGCGCGGTCAAGCGCGGCTCCGGCGAGGGCGCCGACGCCGTCGACTACCAGACGATCCTGTACGAGGGGTACGGCAACGACGGGATCGCCGTCCTGGTCGAGTGCCTCACCGACAACAAGAACCGCGCCGCGGCCGAGGTCCGCACCGCCTTCAACCGCAACGGCGGCTCGCTCGCCGACCCGGGCTCGGTCTCCTACCTGTTCTCGCGCAAGGGGCTCATCGTCGTGCCCAAGTCCGACGGCGTGGGCGAGGACGAGGTCATGGAGGCCGCGCTGGAGGCGGGCGCCGAGGAGGTCACGGACCTGGGCGAGGTCATCGAGGTCATGTCCGAGGCGACGGACCTCGTGCCGGTGCGCTCGGCCATCCAGGAGGCCGGTATCGACTACGACTCCGCCGACGTGGTGTGGCACCCGTCGATGCAGGTCGAGGTCGAGGTGGAGGGTGCGCGGAAGATCACCCGGCTCATCGACGCCCTCGAGGACAGCGACGACGTGCAGAACGTCTACGCCAACTTCGACGCGAGCGACGACGTCATGGAGGCGCTCGACGCGCAGGAGTGACGGCCGCCCGAGCCCGCCGCACGGCCCCGCACCCGGGTGCCCCGCGGCGGGCCGCGGCACGTTGGTGCGGCACGTCCGTGCGGCGCGCGTGCCCGGCGCCCCGGGACGTTCGTGAGATCGTGAGGGAGTGCGCGTACTCGGAGTGGATCCCGGCCTGACCAGGTGCGGCATCGGTGTCGTCGACTCCCTCCCCGGGCGGCGCGCCGCGATGGCCGGCGTCGGCGTGATCCGGTCCGAACCCGGTCAGCCGGTCGACCTGCGGCTCCTGCGGATCGCCGAGGGGCTCGACGTGTGGCTCGAGGAGCACGTGCCCGACGTCGTCGCCGTCGAACGCGTCTTCGCCCAGCACAACGTGTCCTCCGTCATGGGCACGGCCCAGGTCGCCGGCCTGGCGATGCTCGCCGCCGCACGCCGCGGCGTGCCCGTCGCCCTGCACACGCCGAGCGAGGTCAAGGCCGCCGTGACCGGCTCCGGCCGCGCCGGCAAGGCGCAGGTCACGAAGATGGTCACCAGCATCCTGCGGCTCGACGAACCGCCGAGGCCCGCCGACGCCGCGGACGCGCTCGCGCTCGCCGTCTGTCACCTGTGGCGCCCCGCCGGTGCTCTGCAGGGCGGGGAGCGGCACGAGCTGACCCCGGCGCAGCGCGCCTGGGCGGCCGCGGAGAAGGCGGCACGCCGCAGCGGCTGATGCGAGGCTCGTGCCGGTACCTCGCGCTAAGATCGCACGGACGTTCGACGGGTCGTGCCCGGCCCGCTCGATCACCGAGCCACCGCGGAAGGAGCAGGGCGTGATCGCATCGCTGACGGGGGTCGTCCAGCACGTGACCCTGGACCGCGCCGTGCTCGACGTCGGCGGCGTCGGCTACCTGGTGCACGCCACGCCCGGCACGCTCGCCGGCCTGCGGGCGGGGGAGGAGACGCGGGTCGCCACCAGCATGGTGGTGCGCGAGGACTCCATGACCCTGTACGGCTTCGCCGACGCCGACGAGCGCGACGTGTTCGAGATCGTGCAGACCGTCAGCGGCGTCGGCCCGCGCCTGGCCCTCGCGATGCTCGCCGTGCACCCGCCCGAGGTGCTGCGCCGCGCCGTCGCCGCGGAGGACACCGCCGCGCTCACGAGAGTCCCCGGGATCGGCAGGAAGGGTGCCCAGCGCATCCTCCTGGAGCTGGGCGACCGGCTCGGCCCGCCGTCCGCGTCGATCGCGGGCGCACCGTCCGCCGCCGGCCCGGGGCCAGGGCCGGACGCTGCCGGGGCAGGGACCGGGCAGGTCGTGGAGGCGCTGACCGGGCTGGGCTGGCCCGCCAAGGCGGCGGAGGACGCCGTGGCGAAGGTGCTCGCGGAGGCGGGGGCCGACGTCGTCGACCCGGCGGACGTCGCCACCACGCTGCGCGCGGCGCTGCGCGTGCTCGGGGGCAGCCGTGGGTGAGGCGGTCCCGGACACCGCGGGAGACGGCGAGACGCGCCTCGTCGGCATGATGGCCGACGACGTCGAGCGGGCAGCCGAGGCGGCGCTGCGGCCCCGACGGCTCGAGGAGTTCGTGGGACAGCCCGTGGTGCGCGAACAGCTCTCGCTCATGCTGCGCGCCGCCGTGGCGCGGGGGAACGTGCCCGACCACGTGCTGCTGTCCGGGCCGCCCGGGCTGGGCAAGACCACCCTGGCCATGATCATCGCGGCCGAGATCGGTTCGAACCTGCGGATCACCTCCGGTCCGGCGATCCAGCACGCCGGGGACCTGGCGGCCGTGCTCTCCTCCCTGGAGGAGGGTGAGGTGCTGTTCATCGACGAGATCCACCGCCTCGCCCGGCCCGCCGAGGAGCTGCTGTACTCGGCGATGGAGGACTTCCGCGTGGACATCGTGGTGGGCAAGGGCCCGGGCGCCTCGGCCATCCCGCTCGCGCTGCCGCCGTTCACGGTCGTCGGCGCGACGACGCGGTCCGGGCTGCTGCCCGCGCCCCTGCGGGACCGGTTCGGGTTCACCGGCCACATGGACTTCTACTCCCCGGACGAGCTCGAGCAGGTGCTCCTGCGCTCCTCGGGCCTGCTCGGGGTCGGCGTCGCGTACGACGCCGCCGCCGAGATCGCCGGGCGCTCGCGCGGCACGCCCCGCGTCGCGAACCGCCTGCTGCGCCGCGTGCGGGACTGGGCGCAGGTGCGCGGCGACGGCACGCTCGACCTGCACGCCGCCCGGGCGGCCCTGCAGGTGTACCAGGTGGACGCCATCGGCCTGGACCGCCTGGACCGTTCGGTGCTCACGGCGCTGTGCACCCGGTTCGGCGGCGGCCCCGTCGGGCTCACCACGCTCGCGGCGACCGTGGGAGAGGAGTCCGACACCGTCGAGACGGTCGCGGAGCCCTACCTGGTGCGCGAGGGCCTCATCGCCCGCACGCCCCGCGGCCGGGTCGCCACCCCGTCGGCCTGGGAGCACCTCGGCCTCACCCCGCCGCAGCCCTCGGGAGCCCCGGCGCAGCCGGGCGGTGCGACGTCGTCCACAGGGACGACGACGGACACGCTCTTCGGCGCCTAGACTGTTGCGGTACACCGTGCCCCCGAACTGACTGGACCATCGTGGACCCCTTATTCCTGATCCTCATCGTCGCGCTCGGAGCGATGCTCTTCTTCACGACCAGCCGCAGCCGGAAGCAGCAGCGCGCCGCCGCCCAGTTCCGCGAGAGCCTGCAGCCCGGCGTCGAGGTCATGACCCAGTCCGGGATGATCGGGGTCGTCGTCGCCGTCGACAGCGACCGGCAGATCGTGCGCATCGAGTCGTCGGACGGCCACGTGACCGACTGGGTCATGCCGGCCGTCAAGGAGGTCCCGGCCCAGTTCGCGACGCCGGTCGCCGAGGATCCGGACGACACGGACGAGTCCGAGATCACCGAGCCCGAAGGTTCTGGCAGTACCATCGCCCCCGACGTGATCGACGTCCCGGACGACATCTCCGGTCTCGACTCCGCCCAGCGCGAGTACCGCGACCAGCAGGGCCGCAAGGACGACGACACCGACGGCAAGTGACGGCCGCGCCGCTGCGGGCGTGAGTCAGCAGCGGCGCCGAACCCGCGCCGCCTGAGCGGCGCGCAACCCGAGAAGAGACGACAAGTTGGCGACTGACAACCGGCGCTCGCGGCCGGTCCGGACGATCGTCCTGATGACGATCTTCACGTTGCTGCTGCCTTTCGCAGCGCTCGTGGCCGGATCACAGCTCGATGCGCGCTCCAGCGACAATCCCGGTGGGGCGAGCTTCGCCCCGGGCCTTGCCCTCGACCTGCAGGGTGGCACCCAGATCGTGCTCCAGGCCGTCACCAGCGACGGCTCGGACATCACGCCGGAAGCCATGGAAGAGGCCGTCGGCGTGATCCGCCAGCGCGTGGACGCGAACGGTGTCACCGAGGCGGACATCGCGGTCCAGGGCGACCGGCAGATCATCGTCGAGATCCCCGGCGAGGTGGACGACGAGACGATCGCGCTGATCTCCAAGGCCGCGCAGATGAAGTTCCGCCCGGTGCTGACCGTGGCGGACCCGCGTGCGACCCCCGATCCCAGCGCCGCCGCGGAGCAGGAGTCCGGCGACGATGCCGGCTCCGAGAACGCGGACGGCGAGAACAACGCGGACGGCGAGAACGCCGACGCGGACGCCGCGTCGGGTTCCGACGAGGCGCTGCAGAAGAAGATCGCGGCGGAGTACGCGGACATCGACCCGACCGACGCGAGCGACCTCGCCCAGATCACGCCGTCCGTGCAGGAGCTGGCCGATCAGCTCGACTGCACGGACCCGAAGAACCTCGAGGGCGGCAGCAGCGGCGACCCGGACCTGCCGCTGGTCACCTGCGACCAGACGGGTGTCGCCAAGTACATCCTCGGTCCGGTCGAGGTCGAAGGGACGGAGCTGAGCGGCGCCAGCTCGGGCCTGGGTGTCGGCCCGAACGGCACGCAGACGGGCGACTGGGTCGTGAACCTGACGTTCAACGACCAGGGCACCGCGGAGTTCCGCGAGACCACGGAGCGCCTGCAGGCCCTCCAGTCCCCGCAGAACCAGTTCGCGATCACGCTCGACGGACTGGTCGTCTCGGCTCCTTCGCTCAGCTCGGGCGTCATCATCTCGAACGGTCAGGCAGAGATCTCCGGCACGTTCACCCGAGACTCGGCCGCGACGCTGGCCAACCAGCTGAGCTTCGGTTCGCTGCCGCTCACCTTCGACGTGCAGTCGCAGAACCAGATCTCCGCGACGCTCGGTACCGAGCAGCTGCAGCGCGGGCTCTTCGCCGGCCTCATCGGCCTGATCCTCGTGGTCGTCTACTCGCTGTTCCAGTACCGCGCGCTCGGCCTGCTGACCATCGCCTCGCTCGTCGTCGCCGGTGGTATGACGTACGTGACGATCGCGCTCCTGTCGTGGGGCATGGACTACCGCCTGTCGCTGCCCGGCGTCGCGGGTCTGATCGTCGCCATCGGCTTCACGGCGGACTCGTTCATCGTGTACTTCGAACGTGTCAGGGACGAGCTGCGTGACGGGCGCTCCCTGCGCCTGGCCGTGCAGCGCGGGTGGATCCGTGCGCGTCGCACGATCTACGCCGCGAAGTCCGTCAACCTGCTCTCGGCGATCATCCTGTACTTCATGACCGTCGGCGGCGTGCGCGGCTTCGCGTTCACGCTGGGGCTGACCACCGTGATCGACGTCCTCGTCGTGATCTGGTTCACGCACCCCGTGATGGAGCTGCTCGAGCGGATCCCGTTCTTCCGCAACGGCCACAAGGCGTCGGGCCTGTCCGCGGACCGGCTCGACATCTCCTCCGGCCCGCGCTACAAGGGCGCCGGACGGGTCGAGTGGCAGCCAGGTGCGCGCAGCGCGCCGTCGGACGACGTCGAGGAGGCCCGCAAGGGTGCCGAGCGCACGCCTGCCTACGCGGGTGCGCAGCCGCAGAGCGCGCCGCCCGCCGCGAACTCGTCGGAAGCGTTCCGGACGGCTGACGGCCGCAGGATGACGATCGCGGAGCGGCGCGCCGCCGAGCGCAAGGCCTCGGAGGCCGCGAAGAACGAGGAGCAGCTCTGATGGCGTTCAACTTCGCCCAGTGGGGCAATGACCTGTACACGGGCCAGCGGTCCTACCCGATCATGCAGAAGCGCGGGATCTGGTTCTCGATCGTCGCCGTCTTCGCGGCGCTGTCGGTCGCGATCATCGCGCTGCTCGGGCTGCAGCTCGGCATCGACTTCCGCGGAGGCTCGGAGTTCGTCGTCTCCAACGCGGCGACCACCGACGAGGACACGGGCATCGACGCGGTGCACTCGGTCGCGCCCGACCAGGAGGTGTTCGTCACCCAGGTCGGTTCCGGCGCGATGCGCGTGCAAACCGCCGAGCTCACCGACGACGGCGAGCTGAACGGCGTGCGGGACGCGCTGGCCGACGCCTACGGCGTGCCCGCCAGCGAGGTGACGTCCGGCTTCATCGGCCCCACCTGGGGAGAGAGCGTCTCGATGAAGGCGCTGTACGGCACGCTCGTGTTCATCGCGGCGGCGGCGGCCTTCATGGCGCTGTACTTCCGGGCCTGGCGCATGGCGCTGGCCGGGATCGTCGCGGTCGTCCTCGACCTGCTGGTCTCCGCCGGCGTGTACGCGGTGATCGGCTGGGAGGTCACGCCGTCGACCATCATCGGGTTCCTCACGATCCTCGGCTTCTCGCTCTACGACAAGGTCGTGGTGTTCGACAAGGTGCGTGAGAACACGGCGTCGATCCTGGACCAGACGCGCAGCACGTACGCCGAGCGGGCCAACCTCGCGGTGAACCAGACGTTCGTCCGGTCCATCAACACCTCGGTGGTCGCCCTGCTGCCGGTGGCCGGCATCCTCTTCGTGGGCGCGTTCCTGCTCGGGGCGGGCACGTTGAAGGACCTGGCACTGTCCTTGTTCGTCGGCATCATCGTCGGCGCCGCGTCGTCGATCTTCCTGGCGCCTCCGCTGGACGTCACGTTCCGGCAGGGTGACCCGAAGATCAAGGCGCACACGGCCAAGGTGCTGGCCGCCCGCCAGAACCTCGTGGACGAGGGCACCTCGGAGGCCGCCATGGCCGCCGCGGCCGCCGGCACCGCTCAGCTGATCCCGGGAGGCCACCAGGGCCACTCGGCGCAGCCGCGGCGCAAGCGCCGCTGAGGTCCGGCACGCCGGGTCCCGCCGGGACCCGGCAGGTAGGCTCACCTCCCGTGACCGACGACATCGCACCCGCCGCCCTCCCCGGACTCGAACCGGGGAGGGCGGCGCGCGTGCGCTCCCTGATCCGCGACGTTCCCGACTACCCGGAGGAGGGCATCCTCTTCCGCGACATCACCCCGCTGCTGGCGGACGCGGCGGGCCTGGCCGACGTGGTGGACGGGTTCGTGGCCGCGGCGGGGTCGCTCGGCGAGATCGACCTGGTGGCCGGCATCGAGGCCCGCGGGTTCCTGTTCGGGGCACCGCTGGCCACGAAGCTCGGCGTCGGGTTCGTGCCGCTGCGCAAGGCGGGGAAGCTGCCGCCGCCGGTCGAGCGGGTCGACTACGACCTGGAGTACGGCTCGGCGGCGATCGAGCTGCGGTCGGGAACACTCGAGGCGGGTGCGCGTGTTCTTCTCGTAGACGATGTCCTGGCCACCGGCGGCACGGCCGCCGCCGCCGCGTCCTTGGTGCGGCTCAGCGGCGGCGTGGTCGCCGGCCTGGCCTTCCTGCTCGAGCTCGCCGCGCTTCACGGCCGCGAGAGGCTCGACGGCCACGAGGTGACTACTCTGCTGCGGGTCGGGTCCGTCGCGCAGCGAGAGGCGTAGGGCCGGGTCAGACCCCCACGGCCGTTAGACTGAGCCATTCCCGCCGGCGTTAGGAGGCACGCACATGGCCGAGAACGACGTCTCGCCGGCGCCCGCGTCAGCCTCGACGCCCACGCCGGTGCCCGGCCTGCGGAACCGGCTGGCCCGGTTCGGGGTCCGCGCCGGCTCGTCCACGCCTGCCGCGATCGAGCCGTTGCTGCAGGTCATCCGTAGCAACCACCCGCGCGCCGACCTGACGCTGGTCGAGCGCGCCTACGTCACCGCAGAGGGCGCGCACCGCGGGCAGATGCGCAAGAGCGGCGACCCGTACATCACGCACCCGGTGGCGGTCTCCACGATCCTGGCGGAGCTCGGCTTCGAGGGCACCACGATCGCCGCTGCCCTGCTGCACGACACCGTCGAGGACACGGACTACGCGCTGGAGGAGCTCCGCAAGGACTTCGGCGACGACGTCGCGCTGCTCGTGGACGGCGTGACCAAGCTCGACAAGGTGAAGTACGGCGACGCCGCGCAGGCAGAGACGGTCCGCAAGATGGTCGTGGCGATGGCCAAGGACATCCGCGTGCTGGTCATCAAACTGTCGGACCGCCTGCACAACGCGCGCACCTGGAAGTACGTGCCGCCGCACAAGGCGGAGAAGAAGGCGCGGGAGACCCTCGAGATCTACGCCCCGCTGGCGCACCGCCTCGGGATGAACACGATCAAGTGGGAGCTGGAGGACCTCTCCTTCCAGAACCTGTACCCCAAGGTGTACGACGAGATCGTGCACCTGGTCTCCGAGCGCGCACCGGCCCGCGAGGAGTACCTGGGCGTGGTCCGGGGGCAGATCGAGTCCGACCTGCGCTCGGCGAAGATCAAGGCGTCGGTGATGGGCCGGCCCAAGCACTACTACTCGATCTACCAGAAGATGATCGTGCGCGGCCACGACTTCGCGGAGATCTACGACCTGGTGGGCACGCGCATCCTGGTGGACACGGTGCGCGACTGCTACGCGGCGCTCGGCGCGATGCACGCGCGGTGGAACCCGGTCCCCGGCCGGTTCAAGGACTACATCGCGATGCCGAAGTTCAACATGTACCAGTCGCTGCACACCACGGTGATCGGCCCGGGCGGCAAGCCCGTGGAGATCCAGATCCGCACGCACGACATGCACCGCCGCGCCGAGTACGGCGTCGCGGCGCACTGGAAGTACAAGGACCGCAACGGCGGCGGCCAGGTCAAGGAAGACACCCACGCCCAGGACATGGCGTGGCTGCGCCAGCTCGTGGACTGGCAGAAGGAGACGGCGGACCCGTCGGAGTTCCTCGACTCGCTGCGCTTCGAGATCGGCGGCGACGAGGTCTACGTCTTCACGCCCAAGGGCGACGTCATGCCGCTCCCGGCGGGCGCGACGCCGGTCGACTTCGCGTATGCCGTGCACACCGAGGTGGGGCACCGCACCATGGGTGCCCGCGTGAACGGTCGCCTGGTGCCGCTGGACTCGACGCTGGAGAACGGCGACGTCGTCGCGGTCCTCACGTCCAAGTCGGAGACGGCCGGCCCGAGCCACGACTGGCTGGCGTTCGTGAAGTCGCCGCGCGCCCGCAACAAGATCCGCGCCTGGTTCACCAAGGAACGCCGCGAGGAGGCGATCGAGACCGGCAAGGAGTCGATCGCCAAGGCGATGCGCAAGCAGGGCCTGCCGATCCAGCGGCTCATGACGCACGAGACGCTCGTCGGGCTCGCGGACGAGATGCGCTACCCCGACGTGTCCGCGCTCTACGCGGCGGTGGGCGAGGGGCACGTCTCCGCGGCCCACGTGGTGTCCAAGCTCGTCAAGGCCCTGGGCGGGGACGAGGGCGCCACGGAGGACGTCGCCGAGGCCGCGCGCCCCGGCGGCGGGAATCGCACGCCCAAGCGGGTGCGTTCCGGCGATCCGGGCGTCGTGCTCAAGGGCTCGGACACGGCGGACGTGTGGATCAAGCTGGCGAAGTGCTGCACGCCGGTGCCGGGGGACGAGATCGTCGGTTTCGTGACCCGCGGCCAGGGCGTGAGCGTGCACCGCGCGGACTGCGTGAACCTGGACGGGCTGCGTAAGCAGCCCGAGCGGCTGGTCGAGGTGGAGTGGACCGCCGGTGCGAACACGATGTTCCTGGTCCAGATCCAGGTGGAGGCGCTGGACCGGTCGCGGCTGCTGTCGGACGTGACGCGCGTCCTGTCCGACTACCACGTGAACATCCTGTCCGCGTTCGTCTCCACGTCCAGCGACCGTCTGGCGGTGTCCCGCTTCATCTTCGAGATGGCGGAGCCGGGCCACCTCACCCAGGTCCTGGCGGCGGTCCGCAAGGTCGAGGGCGTCTTCGACGTGCACCGCATCACCGGCACGAAGCCGGTCGAACGCCCCCAGCTCCCGGTCTGACCCGCCGCCTCGCACCGGGGCCCCGGGCACGTCGTTCCCGGCGGAAGGCCGCGGCGTGCGGGATGCTGAGGGCATGTCCGCCGAGAAGCTGAACCTGCCGGTGTCGCCCCCGGTCCGGCCGATGCTCGCCAAGAGCGCGGCGAGGCTGCCCGCCCAGGCCGAGCCGCCCGCACCGCCGTCGTACGTCTACGAACCGAAGTGGGACGGGTTCCGCGCGATCGTGTACCGCGACGGTGACCAGGTGCACATCGGCTCCCGCACCGGCAAGCCGATGGAGCGCTACTTCCCGGACGTCGTCGACGCCGTCCGCGAGGCGCTCCCCGAGCGGTGCGTGGTCGACGGCGAGATCGTCATCGCGCAGGTGCCCGACGACGGCGGCGCCGCGGGGCGGTCCCACCTGAGCTTCGACCTGCTGTCCCAGCGCATCCACCCGGCCGCGTCGCGCGTGGCCGTGCTCGCCGGGACGACGCCCGCCGCGCTGGTCGTGTTCGACGTGCTCGCGCTCGGCGACGACGCCCTGCTGGACCGTCCGCTCGCGGACCGCCTGGAGGTCCTGGACGGCCTCGCCCTGAGCGGCCCGCTCGTCTTCGCCACGCCGCGCACCCTCGACGCCACGGTCGCGGCAGGCTGGTTCGACGTCTTCGAGGGCGCCGGGCTCGACGGCCTGGTGGCCAAGCCGCTGGACGGCACCTACCAGCCGAACAAGCGCGCCATGGCGAAGATCAAGCACTCCCGCACCGCCGACGTCGTCCTGGCCGGATACCGCCTGCACAAGACCTCGACGCCCGCGCGCCCGCTCCTGGGCTCCCTCCTCCTGGGCCTGTACGACGGCGTGGGGCCGTCCGCCGGCACCTCCGAGACGGGGCCGGGGGCCTTGCAGTTCGTGGGGGTGTCGGCGTCGTTCCCGGAGGCGCGACGGGCCGCGCTCGTCGAGGAGCTGGCGGACCTGGTGGTCGAGCCGGGCACGCCGGCTGCCGACGAGCACCCGTGGAGCGGCTGGGCGGACCCCGCGAAGGCGCAGCCCGCCGCCGAGGCGGCGGACCGGCTGCCGGGCGCGGTGTCGCGCTGGACCGGCGGGAAGGACCTGTCGTTCACGCCGCTGCGGCCCGAGCGGGTGCTGGAGGTCGGCTACGACCACATGGAGGGCACCCGGTTCCGGCACACCACCCAGTTCAAGCGCTGGCGGCCGGATCGTGAACCGTCGTCGTGCACCTACGAGCAGCTGGCCGAGCCCGTCGGCTTCGACCTGGGCGAGCTGCTGCCGGGTGCGCCGGGCACCACCGCCTGAGCTCCGCGTCGTCGATGTCGGCGTCCCGGCGTACCTTGGGCACATGCCTCCCGCCAAGAAGGCCGAGCCGGTCGAGATCGACGTCGCCGGGCGCTCCGTGCGCGTGTCGTCGCCGGACCGGGTCGTGTTCCCCGGGTCCGCCGCCGGGCCGGCGCTGACCAAGCTCGACGTCGTGCAGTACTTCGTGTCGGTCGCGGAAGGCATCACCGGCGCCCTCCTGCACCGGCCCACCACGCTGGAACGCTGGCCGAAGGGCTGGTCGGCGGACGCGGTGATGGCCACGCGCGCCGACAGCCACGGTGACGCCTTCTACCAGAAGCGCATCCCGAAGGGCGCCCCGGACTGGGTCGAGACCGCGCGGATCGCGTTCCCGTCGGGCCGCACCGCGGACGAGGTCTGTCCCACCGAACCCGCCGTGGCCGCGTGGGCGGCACAGATCGGCACCCTCACGTTCCACCCGTGGCCGGTCCGCCGCGGCCCGGACGACGACGCCACCGAGCGCGTCGACCAGCTTCGGATCGACCTCGACCCGCAGCCCGGCACCGACTACGACGACGCGGCAGCCGTCGCGCCGCACCTGCGGGACCTGCTCAGCGAGCTGGGCATGACCGGCTACCCGAAGACGTCGGGCGGCCGCGGGCTGCACGTCTTCGTGCCGCTCGCCCCCGAGTGGACGTTCACGCAGGCCCGCCGCGCCACGATCGCCGTCGGGCGCGAGCTGGAGCGGCGCCTGCCGGAGCAGGTCACCACCAGGTGGTGGAAGGAGGAGCGCGGCGAGAAGGTGTTCGTGGACTACAACCAGATGGCGCGAGACCGCACCATCGCGTCCGCCTGGTCCGTCCGCGCCAACGCCCGCGCCACCGTCTCCATGCCGCTCACCTGGGACGAGGTGGACCAGGTGCACCCGGACGACTTCGACGTGCGGACGGCGCCGGGCCGGCTCGCCGCGGTGGGGGACCTGTTCGCGCCGCTGCGGGCCGATCGCGACCCGGCCCTGGACTGCGACCTGCGCCCCGCGCTCGACCTCGCCGACCGCGACGAGGCCGAGGGCCTGGGCGACCTCCCGTACCCGCCCGAGTACCCGAAGCAGCCCGGCGAGCCGAAACGGGTCCAGCCGAGCCGCGACAGGGACCGCGCGCGCTGACCGGCCGGGTGCAGCCCGCGTGGTCCTGCCCGCGTCGCGGATCCCGCTCACCCCGCAAGACGGCGGCCCCGCGCCGCCGCCAGGGCCCGGCGGGCGGCCGGGCGCCCGACGACGCGCCGACGGACCTCCAGGGCCCGTGCCACACGGCCGAGGTCCACCGGACCGAGGTCACGGCTCCCCGCCGCCAGCGCCAGCAGCACCGGGACGGCGTGCTCGAACGGGAGCCGGCAGGCGACGTCGGCGGCGGTGCGCCCCGGCGTCGTGACCGGGACGCCACCGAGACGGACCGTGTCACGCGGCAGGCCGGGGGAGCAGCGCACCACCGCACCCACCGGGCCGGCGGGCCGGTGCACCCCGGCGTCGTGCGCGAGCTCGAGCGACCCGGCTCCGTCGTCCAGGCGCGGCGCGGCGACGCCCGCGCGCAGCCCCGTGTACACCCAGGCCGCCGAGGCGCCCGCGACGACGGCGCGTGCCGGCAGCGCACCGCCCGCGCGCGTGGCGACGGCGAGCGCGCGGTGCGTCGGCGTCACCCGCGTGCCGGCGGCGACGGCCGCCGTGTCGGTGGCGCCCAGCGGCGTCTCGCGCAAGGGGACGAGCGCGCCGCGCCGCAGCAGGTCCTGCCAGGCCGCGGGGCCGCCCACACCGGACGGCGTCACCACCAGCGGCACGGACGCGGGGCGGGGGTCGAGGAGCTGGGCGAGGCGCACCGCCTCAGCCTAGGCACGACGCGGCCCCGGCACCCGCTGTCCACAGGGGTGCCGGGGCCGCGTCCCGGTGCTGCGCTGCGGCCGGACGTCTCAGGCGTCGCGGCCGCGGCGCGTCAGGCCTTGCTGTCCTCCGCGGCCTTGACGACCTGCTCCAGCCACGACCTGCGCGCGGCCAGGGCGCTCTCCAGCTCGGTGGCCTTCCGGTCGTCGCCCTTGGCCCGGGCGGCCTCGAGGTCCGACTCCAGCTCCGCGATCGCCGACTCGAGCTGCGCGGCCGCGCCCTCGGCCCGGGCACGCGTCTCGGGGTTGCTGCGGCGCCACTGGTTCTGCTCGGCGTCCCGCACGGCGTTCTCCACGGCCCGCATCCGGGTCTCGACGCGCTGGATGTCGCGGCGCGGTACCTTGCCGGCCTCGTCCCAGCGGTCCTGGATGCTGCGCAGCGTCTTCTTCGCGGCCGCCAGGTCCTTGACCGGCACCAGCTTCTCCGCCTC
This sequence comes from Myceligenerans cantabricum, assembly GCF_054777735.1. Lineage (NCBI taxonomy): Bacteria > Bacillati > Actinomycetota > Actinomycetes > Micrococcales > Promicromonosporaceae > Myceligenerans > Myceligenerans cantabricum. The sequence goes on along the minus strand of NZ_BAAHAJ010000009.1, from coordinate 705,599 downwards.
GGTGAGCAGGGTCTCCTTGACCTTCAGGTTCTCCCCGTACTCGGCGTCGAGCTCCGCGTTGACCTGGTCCCGCGCCTGGAAGAACTTGTCCTGCGCCGCCCGGAACCGGGCCCACAGCGCGTCGTCGTCCTTGCGGGACGCGCGGCCCGCGGCCTTCCACCGGGACATCAGGTCGCGGTACGCGCCCGCGGTGTAGCCCCAGTCGGTGCTCTCGGACAGCGCCTCCGCCTCCGACACCAGCAGCTCCTTGGCGGACTTGGCCTCCTTGTTGCGCTGCTCCAGGTCGGCGAAGAAGTGTCGGCGCTCGCGGTCGAACGCGGTGCGGGCGTGGCTGAACCGCTTCCAGAGCGACTCCTCCGTGCCGCGGTCGATGCGCGGGCCGCCGCGCTGCGCCGTCTTCCAGCGGTCCAGGAGGGCCCGCAGCTCCTCGCCGGCGGGGCGCCACTGCATCTTGGCCGGGTCGGTGGCGGCGATCTTCTCGGCGGCCTCGACGATGGACTCGCGCGCCGTGACGGCCTCCGCCTTCGCGGCGGCGCGCTCGGCCTCCAGGGCGGAGCGACGCTCGGCCGCACGGCCCTTGAGGCCCTCCACGCGGGACCGCAGCCCGTCCAGGTCGCCGACGGCGGCCGGCTCGGCCGTCTCGTCCGCCAGCTTGGTGAGCGTCTGGTCGATCTCCTTGACCGACAGGTCGGCGCCGTCGAGCCGCGCCTCGAACAGCGACACCTTGGCGACGAGGTCGAGGTAGCGCCGCACGTAGAGGCTCAGCGCCTCGGACGTGCCGACCCCCGGGAACTGGCCGACGGCCCGCTCGCCCGACTTCTCCACGACGTACACCGTGCCGTCGTCGGCCACGCGACCGTGCTTCTCCGCCTCGGCGGACGCCGCGGCGTCGTCGGGCACCGGGACGACGGGCGTCACGGGGGCCGTGGGCGTGGACTGCGCGGCGGCCGCGGGGCCCGCCGCGTGCGGGGCGCCGGGCTTCGGCGGCCGGGGCCTGGCCAGCGCCGCGGGCGACGGGATCGCCGACGGCTTCGGCACCGCGGGCCCGGCCGCGGGCTTCTCCTCTGCAGCGGCGGGCTCTGCAGCGGCGGGCTCTGCCGCGGCCGGAGCCGTCTCGGCGGGCTTCACCGCTTCGGGCTCCGCGTTCCCGGACTCGTCCTCCTCGGGGGCGGGTCCGGCCGCCGTTTCCGGGGCTGCCCCGGTCGTCTCCGGGGCCGCGGGCCCGGTGGTCTCGTCGGCCGCTGCCCGGGCGGTGTCGTCGGCTGCGGGCTCGTGGGCCGCGGCGTCCTCGGCGACCTGCTCCTCGGCAGCCGTGCCGGTGGCCGGAGCCGTATCGGTGACCGGTTCGGTGACCGGCTCCTGCGCAGCCGTCCCGGTGGGCGGCGTCGCCTCGTCCTCCGCGGCGGTGGTCGCCTCGTCCACGGCCGGCGCGGAATCGTCCGCGCTCGCCCCGTCCGCCGGCGCTGCGTCCGCGAGGGCTCCGGCGTCGTCGGCCGGGGCGGTCGTGGCCTCGGCCGGTTCGGCTGCGGCGTCCGGCGTCGAGTCGGTCTCGGCCGCGGGGGTCTCGGGAGTCTCGGCCGCGGGCTCGGTGGCGGCCACGTCCTCGACGGGTCCGCTTCCCTGCTCGTTGCTCTCGCTCACTGGGTCTCAACTCCTTCGATGGTGACGGGGCCGGCAGGTGCGCCGTCCGTGGCGCCTGCATCGGCCACGCCCTCGTCCGCGACTGCCTGGACGACGTCCAGGCCGGATGTGATCTCTCCGAAGACCGTGTACCCGCCGGCTTCGTCCGACTGGATCTGGGAGTCCTCGTACACGAGGAAGAACTGGGAGCCCATGGACTCGCCGTCGCCACCCTGCCGCGCCATCGCGACGGTTCCGGCGGGGTAGACGTCGTCGTCCGGGGCGTTCTCGATGGGTCCGAACTGGTAGCCCGGGCTGCCCGTGCCGGTGGCCGTCGGGTCGCCGCACTGCAGGACGAAGATGCCCGACGTGGTGAGCCGGTGGCAGCCGGTCCCGTCGAAGTAGCCGTCCTGGGCGAGGGCCACGAAGCTGGCCACGGCCTGCGGTGCCGCGGCGCCGTCGAGCTCGAGCGTGACGTCCTGCTCGGCGCCAGTGGCGCACATGCTCAGCGTGACGGTCCAGGTGCGGTCCTCGGCGACGTCGACGCCGGGCAGCTCGTGGTCCTCGCGGGCGTCGGTGCTGCCCGGCTCGCACTGCCCGGCCTCCGCGGCGGCGTCGCCCGGGTCCGAGCCCACCAGCGCGGCGACCACGAACGTCGCCACCAGGGCCAGCGCGGCGACGCCGGCGATCAGTGCGGTGAGCCGCTGGCGGCGCGCCCTCGCGGCGGCCCGGCGCTCCTCCCGCTTCGCCTGCTCCTTCTTCGCCTGCTGGGCACGCTGACGCTGCTTGCTGGTCGACACCGTCGCCGGGCTCCTCTCCACATCGCTGCTCTCGGTGGCACGAACCGCCGGATCGTTCGAGCCGTCGTGGGACCGTGGGCCGTTGCAGTCCGTGCGGGGACAGTGTAGGCATCGCGGGCCAGGACATTCTGCCTGGGCCGCGCCGGGCGAGCCGAACCGGCCGGGTCCGTGCCGGGTCCCGCCCGCGGCCCCGTGCCGCCCGCCGCCCGCCGGTGGAAAGAGCGGGCCGGATGTCGGACGCCCGTGGGAAGATCTGACGCATGGCCCGTATCGCACCTCTCTCCGGTTTCCCCGAATGGCTCCCGCAAGGTCGCATCGTCGAGCAGCACGTGCTCGAGGTGCTGCGTCACACCTTCGAGCTGCACGGGTTCGCCGGTATCGAGACCCGGGCCGTGGAGCCGCTCGACCAGCTGCTGCGCAAGGGCGAGACCTCCAAGGAGGTCTACGTGCTCTCCCGGCTCCAGGAGGAGTCCGACGTCGCCGGGCGCGACAAGCAGCTCGGCCTGCACTTCGACCTCACCGTGCCGTTCGCCCGCTACGTCCTGGAGAACGCCGGCCGGCTCGCGTTCCCCTTCAAGCGCTACCAGATCCAGAAGGTGTGGCGCGGCGAGCGTCCCCAGGACGGCCGCTTCCGTGAGTTCGTCCAGGCCGACATCGACGTCGTCGGCGCCGGGGAGCTGCCCTACCACTACGAGGTCGAGGTCCCGCTCGTCATGGCGGAGGCGTTCGGCGCGCTGCGCGGCATCGGCCTGCCTCCCGTGCGCATCCTCGTCAACAACCGCAAGGTCGCCGAGGGCTTCTACCGCGGCATCGGCCTGAGGGACGTCGAAGGCGTCCTGCGGCAGATCGACAAGCTCGACAAGATCGGCCCCGAGAAGGTCGCCGCGCTCCTGGTCGACGAGTGCGGTGCGAGCGAGGACCAGGCCAAGGCCTGCCTGGCGCTCGCGGGCATCAGCGGCTCGGACGCGTCCGTGGTCGCCGAGGTGCGCACGCTGGCGGAGTCGTACGGCGCGGTGACGGAGCTCCTGGAGACGGGGCTCGGTGAGCTCGAGGCGCTCGTCGTGGCGGCGGCGGAGCGCGCGCCGGGCGTCGTCGTCGCCGACCTGAAGATCGCCCGCGGTCTCGACTACTACACCGGTTCCGTCTACGAGACGGTGCTGGTGGGGCACGAGCAGCTCGGCTCGGTCTGCTCCGGCGGCCGGTACGACACGCTGGCGTCGGACGGGAAGAACACGTACCCGGGCGTCGGCCTGTCGGTCGGCGTCAGCCGGCTCGTGTCGCGGCTGCTGTCCGGCGGTCTCGTCGCCGCGACCCGCGCGGTGCCGACGGCGGTGCTCGTCGCCGTCACGGCGGAGGGGACGCGGCACGTGTCGGACGCCGCGGCCGCCGCCCTGCGGGCCCGTGGCATCCCCTGCGAGGTGGCGCCCGCCGCCGCGAAGTTCGGCAAGCAGATCAAGTACGCGGACCGGCGCGGGATCCCGTTCGTCTGGTTCCCGGGCGAGGACGGGGGAGCGGGCGGCGACGGCGCCACGGGGTCGCCCGTCCCCGGCGCCCTGGTGGGTTCGGTCAAGGACCTCCGCTCGGGCGACCAGGTCGACGCGGACGCCGCGACCTGGAGCCCGCCGTCCGGGGATCTGCACCCGCGCGTGGTGCCCGCCGAGGCGCCCGCGCAGTAGGCGGCGGAGCAGGCAGCAGGACGGCGGCGCAGGACCCGGTCCAGGGTCCCGCGCCGCCGTCCTGGCCTCATGGGCGGCTCCGCCGCCCGGGAGCCGGGAGAGCCCGGGTCAGATGCCGCTCACGTTCAGCAGCACGTTCGGCGAGCCGGTGCCCGCGTCGGGGATGGCGTCGGCGACGCCGCCGCTCACGAGCGTCTCGGCGACCTCGTCCGGCGTGGCCGCGGGATCGGCGCCGAGCACGAGCGCGGCCGCGCCGGCCACGTGGGGGCTGGCCATCGAGGTGCCCGAGATCGTGTTCGTCGAGTCGTCGGAGTCGATCCAGGCCGACGTGATGCCGGTGCCCGGGGCGAAGAGGTCGAGGCACTCGCCGAAGTTCGAGAAGTACGACATGTCGTCGGTCTCCTCGGTGGCGCCGACCGTGAGGGCCGACGGCTCGCTCGCCGGCGAGGTGTTGCAGGCGTCCTGCGACTCGTTGCCCGCGGCCACGGCGAAGGGCACGCCGTCGGCGACGGCGGCCGCGACCGCGTCGTTCAGCGCCTGGGAGAAGCCGCCGCCCAGCGACATGTTGGCCACGGCCGGGGTGCCGTCGGCGTGGTCCTCGGCGACGAACTCGATGCCCTCGACGACGCCGGCGGTGGTGCCGGAGCCGTTGCAGTCCAGCACGCGCACGGCGACCAGGTCGACGTCCTTGGCGACGCCGTGCTCGGTGCCGCCGACCGTGCCGGCCACGTGGGTGCCGTGGCCGTTGCAGTCGGTGGCGTCGTCGTCGCCGTCGACCGCGTCCAGACCGCTCACCGCGCGGCCGCCGAAGTCCGTGTGGGTGGTGAGGATGCCCGTGTCGACGACGTACGCCGTCACGCCCGCGCCGGAGCTCGAGTACGTGTAGGAGTCGTCCAGGGGCAGCGTGTCCTGGTCGAGCCGGTCGATGCCCCAGGACGGGGTCGGCGCCTGCGTGTCCGCGATCGAGACCTCGGCGTTCTGCTCGACGTACGCGACGGCCGGGTCGGCGGCGAGCTGCTTCGCCTCGCCCTCGGACATCGTCGTCTCGAAGCCGTTGACCACCGTGGAGTAGGTGTTCTGCACGGAGCCGCCGAACTTCCCGGCCAGTCCCTCGGCCTTGCCGTCGACCTCGGAGGTCGCCATCGTCCCGTCCTCGAGGACGACGATGTACGAGTTCTCGATCGCACCGGACGCGTTCGCGCCGACGATCCCGCCCTCGGGTGCGGACGTGGCCGCGTGGGCCGCGACCGCCCCGGCACCGGTGAGCGCGAGGCCGGCTGCGACGGCGGTGATCCGCCGCGCGGTCTTGTTGCGGTGAGCCATGCTTCCTCCAGGAGAAGATGACGCCCGGTCGTGGTTCCCCGCGGACGAGGGCACCGCGACCGGACTCTGGGTTGTTCCGGGAAGCCTAGGGGGTGAATATGGAAAATAGTCCAGTTCTTCACATACCAAATGTCCATCACCCCTGCCGTATGCCACGCGATCAAATAGACGAGTTGCGCACCAAGAGAACATGTGTTCGAATCAGGGGGTGCGATGGGAAGGCCAAGAGCTCACGACGGACGACGGCGCGCTGCCGGGCCTCGGGCTGCCCGCGCTGCGGGCCACGGGTCTCGTCCGCACGGTCCGCGCCCCCGAGTTCGACGGCGTCACGTTCCACGAGGTCCTGGCCAGGAGCGCGCTGACCAAGGTTCCCGCCGCGTCGCAGATGCCGTTCCGCTGGACCGTCAACCCGTACCGGGGCTGCAGTCACGCCTGCCGCTACTGCCTGAGCCCGGCCACGCCGGTGCTGCTCGGTGACGGCACGTCACGCCCCCTCGGCGCCCTCGTGCCGGGCGACCGCGTCGTCGGCACGCTGCACGACGCCGGCCGCCGCGTCCTCGTCGAGACCGAGGTGCGGGACGTGTGGCGCACCGTGAAGCACGCCTACCAGGTCACGACGGCCGACGGCAGCGTCCTCGTCGCGAGCGGCGACCACCGGCTCCTGACCGAGGACGGCTGGCGATACGTCGCGCACGCGCCGCAGGAGCCGCCCGCCGGCACCGCGGCACGGCCGGTGCTGCGTCCCGGGGACGGGCTCGTCGGCCCGGGGCCCGGGGTCGGGCGCCGGGGTGCGGTCGACGTCGTCGGCCGCCTCGCGCGCACGGCCCCCGGCCGGATCGTCGCCGCGGTCGAGGACCTCGGGCACGCGCGCGAGCTCGTCGACATCACCACGGGGTCCGGTGACTTCGTCGCGAACGGCGTCGTCAGCCACAACTGCTACGCCCGCGGCTCGCACACCTACCTCGACCTCGACGCCGGCGCGGACTTCGACTCGCAGGTGGTCGTCAAGGTCAACGCCGACGAGGTCCTGCGCGCGGAGCTCGCCAAGCCCTCCTGGAGCCGCGAGCCCGTCGCGCTCGGCACCAACACCGACCCCTACCAGCGCGCAGAGGGCAGGTACCGGCTCATGCCCGGGATCATCTCGGCGCTCGCGGACTCCGGCACGCCGTTCTCGATCCTGACCAAGGGCACGCTGCTGCGCCGCGACCTGCCGCTGCTCGCGGAGGTGGCGCGGCGGGTCGACGTCGGGCTCGGCATCTCGCTCGCGTTCGCCGACGAAGAGCTGCAGCAGCGGGTCGAGCCCGGCACGCCGACGCCACGCGCCCGGCTCGCGCTGGTCCGGGCCGTGCGGGAGGCCGGGCTGCCGTGCGGGGTGATGGTCGCGCCGGTGCTGCCCTGGCTCACGGACTCGCGCGACCACCTCGCCCGCCTGCTCGACGCCGTCGCGGAGGCCGGTGCGACCGGGGTCACTGTGCTGCCCCTGCACCTGCGCACGGGTGCCCGCGAGTGGTACCTGGAGTGGCTGGACCGCGACTTCCCCGAGCACGCGGCCGGATACCGGCGCGTGTTCGGGGAGCGCGCGTACGCGCACCGCGCCTATCGTGACTGGCTCCGGGGGCGCGTCGAGCCGCTCCTCGACGAGCGCGGGCTCGGCCGCGCCGCCTTCCGGTCCGACGCCGGCGACACGGGCGGAGGGGCGGGCGGTGACCGGCGCGCGCGGGGCGACGAGGGTGCCTATCCGGCGGGTTCCCTGCCCGCCGCGCGGGACGCCGGCGTCCCGCGCCCGCCGGCCTCGGCGGCTGCGGGGCCGCGGGAGGTGCCGGCAGGCCAGCAGGCGCTCTTCTGAGCGCGGGCCGCCCTCCGCCCCGATTGCTTGGAGATCATGCGGGTAGGCACGACCGCGAGGTAGGAGCGAGTGCTCAGGTAGGCGCCAGGGGGTGCTCCCCACGCCCCTACGTGGGCACTCGCCCCTACCTCGCCGTCGTCTCCTACCCGCGCGATTACTTACTCGCCTGTCAGCGAACTTCTCCGAAACCCTTGACGCAGATCGTCCGGCTCCGCCAGGGTGATGGTGAGAGAGCGCTCTCTGAGCATCTCCCACCACCCGACCGACGTTCGAAGGAGCACGTCATGCGGCGAACAACTCGCCTGCTCGCGGCCACCGCAGCGGCCGCGGCACTCGTCACGGGGGCGATCACCGTGCCACCGGCCCTGGCAGCGGCCGAACCCCTGTCCCAGCAACGTCCCGTCACCACCTCCAGCGACGAGTTCGACTGGAGCACCGGAGCCGCCGCCGTCGACGGCGACCCCGGCACGCGCTGGGCGAGCAGCTGGTCCGACGGCCAGTGGATCAGTGTCGACCTGGGTAGCGTCCGGGACATCGAGTCCGTCAGCCTCGCCTGGGAGGCCGCCTACGCCTCCGGCTACCGGATCGAGGTGTCCGACGACGGCGCCGGCTGGTCCGAGATCTACTCGACCACCTCCTCGACGGGCGGTGACGAGGACCTCGACGTCGAGGGTTCCGGCCGCTTCGTCCGGCTCGTGGCCACCGAGCGCGCCACCCCGTACGGGATCTCCCTGTGGGAGCTCCAGGTGTTCGGGCCGGACGACGACGCGCCGCCGCCCGCCGACGTGGAGGGCACCCTCCTGTCCTACGGCAGGACGGGCACCGCCTCCAGCGCGCAGCACGACGCCAGCTGCTGGGAGTGCACGCCCGCGCGTGCCTTCGACCTGGACCCGGCCAGCCGCTGGGCCACGGACGAGGAGACCGGCTGGACCGACGAGGGCTGGATCGCCGTCGACCTGGGTGCCGCGGCGCACATCAGCGACGTCGTGCTGCAGTGGGACCCCGCGTACGCGACGGGGTACGACATCGAGGTGTCCGACGACGGCAGCACCTGGACCAGCGTCTACTCCACCACGACGGGCGGCGGCTTCAAGGAGACCATCCCGCTCGACGCCGACGGCCGGCACGTCCGCGTGCACATGAACACCCGCAGCGGCCCGTACGGCTACTCGCTCTGGGAGTTCCAGGTGTACGGCTCGGGCGGCGCGCCGCAGCAGCCGCCGGCGGAGCCCGCCGACCCGGACTTCGACGACCTCGAGCTCGTGTGGGGCGACGAGTTCGACGGTGCCGCCGGGACCCCGGCGGACGGCTCGAGGTGGACCATCGACCCCGGCCTGCCCAACAACAACGAGCTGCAGTACTACACGGAGCAGGGCAACGGCTCGCACGACGGCGACGGCCACTTCGTCATCGAGGCGCGCCAGGAGACGTACCAGGGCCAGTCGTACACGTCGCACCGGATGAACACCTCGAACAAGTTCCACGCGCAGTACGGCAGGTTCGAGGCGCGCCTCAAGGTGCCGGAGGGCCGGGGGTTCTGGCCGGCGTTCTGGATGATGGGCACGGACTTCCTGGAGGGCCGCCCGTGGCCGTACAACGGTGAGGTCGACATCATGGAGTTCATCGGCCAGGAGCCGTACGAGGCCCACTCCACGCTGCACGCCCCGGCGTACAACGGCGCGGGCGGGTACGGCGGCAGCTACGAGCTGCCCGACGGGTCGAAGATCTCGGACGGCTTCCACACGTTCGCCGCCGAGTGGGACAGCGAGGGGATCCGCTACCTCATGGACGACACGGAGGTCTTCTACGCCGAGAAGTCGGTGGTGGAGTCCACCCGCGGGCCCTGGATCTACGACCACGAGTTCTACCTGATCCTCAACCTGGCGGTGGGCGGCGACTGGCCCGGCCCGCCCGACGGCAGCACGCCGTTCCCGTCGGAGATGGTCGTGGACTACGTCCGCGTCTACCAGTGACGCACCCGGCGCGGACGCGTCCGGCCACGGCGCGGGCGGTGCGGGTATAACTGGCGCATGTCGTCAGCGTCCCCGCGGCCCACGCTCGAGGTCGTCGCGTCCGTGGCCGGAGTGTCCCGGGCGACCGTCTCGCGCGTGATCAACGGCGTGACGACGGTCGACCCGGCGATCGTCGACGCCGTCCGGCGCGCCATCGAGCAGACCGGCTACGTCCCCAACCTCGCCGCCCGCTCGCTCGTGACGCGGCGTACCGGGTCGGTGGCCCTGGTGGTGTCCGAACCGCCGGGCCACCGCTCGCCCCTGCCCTTCCTGGAGCGCATCTTCACCGACCCGTACCTCGGCCGGGTGACGGCGGGCGCGCAACGGGCGCTGCGGCCCCGGGACATCCACCTGGCGATCGTGCCCGCCGACCCGCCCGCCCACGACCAGGTCGTGCGGTACGTGCGCCAGGGCCACGTGGACGGCGTGCTGCTCATCACCTCCAGCGCCGACGACCCCCTGCCGGCCCGGCTGGTGGGGCTGGGTGCTCCCGTGGTGCTGTCGGCGCGCGTGCCGGGCGGCGCGATGCCCGACGGCGTCCCCGCGGTCGACCTGGACCAGGCGGCCGGCGGACGGCTGGCCGCCGAGCACCTCCTGGCGTCCGGCCGCGTCCGGCTCGCCGTCGTGACCGGCCCGACCGACGCGCCGTTCATGCGCGCCCGGCTCGACGCCTTCGTCGGCGCGGTCGCGGCGGCGGGGCTCGACCGCCCGGTGGTCGCCGACGCCGACTTCACGCGGCCGGGCGGGGAGTCCGCCGCCCGGAAGCTGCTCGCCGAGGTGCCCGACGTCGACGGCGTGTTCGCGGGGAACGACCTGATGGCCGACGGTGTCAGCACGGTCCTCCAGTACGCCGGGCGCCGCGTGCCCGAGGACGTCGCCGTGGTGGGCTTCGACGACTCCAGCGCCGCCGCCCAGGCGCACCCGCCGCTCACGACGGTCCGCCAGCCGGTCGAGGACATGGCAGAGACGATGGCCGACCTCCTGCTGCGGGGCCTGGACGCCCGCGAGAACGGCGGGTCCGACGACGCCGGGCCCGGCGAGGTGGTGACCTTCGCCCCGGAGCTCGTCGTGCGCGACTCGGCTTGACCCGTGCCCGGCCCGGCCGCTGCCGCGCCCGCACGTTGCCGTCAGGCCGAGTCCCGGACCACCAGCTCCGGGTCGAAGATGACCGACCGGACGGGCTGGTCCGGCGCGTCCATGCGCTCGACGAGCAGGTCCACCATCTGCTCGGCCATCCGCTCGGCCGGCTGACGGACGGTCGTGAGGTGCGGCCGGGTCTGGGTCGCGACGGGGCTGTCGTCGAAGCCGACGACCGCCACGTCCTCGGGCACCCGCCGTCCGCGGGTGCGCAGCAGGTGGAGCGCGCCCTGGGCCATGAGGTCGTTCGAGACGAAGATCCCGTCGACGTCGGGCGCGTCCGCCAGGAGCTGCGCGGTGGCCGCCTCGCCGCCGGTGAACGTGAAGTCGCCGACCACGCTCGGGACGTACGCGTGGCCGCGGCGCGCGGCGAGGTCGCGGAAGCCGTCGGTACGGTCGCGCGCCGCGGGCACGTCCACCGGGCCGGAGATGACGCCGGGGGAGCGGCAGCCGTGGTCGAGCAGGTGCCGGGCGGCCAGGCGTCCGCCGTCGGCGTTGGCCAGGTCGACGTAGCTGACCGGGATCGGCCGGGCGGGCCGGGCGAACATCACGACGGGGCGTCCGGCGTCCACCAGCCGCCCGGGGAGAGGGTCGTCGCCGTGCGTGGAGACGAGCAGCGTCCCGTCGACGTTGCCGAGTCGCAGGTAGGAGACTGTCTGGTCCTCGGCCTCGGGGGTGTCGGCGAACAGGAGCACGGGGTGTACGTCGTGCCGGCGCAGCGACCGCACGAACCCGCCCACGACCCGCCCGAAGAACGGGTCGGAGAGCACCCGGGCCGGTTCCGCCTCCTCGCCGGGGGCGTCGGCGGAACCGGAGACGACGACGGCCGCCATGCCCGTCCTGCGGGTCACGAGCGACCGTGCCGCGCGGTTGGGGACGTACCCCGTCTCGGCGATGGCCTCCAGGACGGTCTCCTGCACCGCCGGGGCGACCTTGCGCTTGCCGTTGATGACGCGCGAGACGGTGGCGCGGGACACGCCCGCTACCTTGGCCACGTCCTCGAGCGTCGGCACGGGCCGCCGCAGATCGTCTGTCACGGCTCGACGATAACAGGGTGAGAGCGTTTGCCCAAGGAGTCGGAGGGCGCGCCGGACAGGGGTTTTCGGCGAGACTCTCGGCGCTACACCGCACCCGCCGGTCGGCAGAAAACGTCACGAAAGCGCATCTAGCACATCCAAAGCCAATCCCCGCCGGGCGGAACTTGATGGGACACCCCCTTGACGCGCGCCTCGAACCCCTTGCAGACTCGGGACCGGTAAGAGCGCTCTCCCACATCTCGCCGCACCGGAGCGACGAGGTATCGGCTCGACGACGAACCCTGTCCTGCGCGCGTGCGGGGCCCTAGGAGATGGAGCAACCATGACCATCACACGCGCCGGCACCGCCGCCGGCCGAGACCGCCGCACCCGGTGGTCCGCCGCAGGCCTGACGGTCCTGCTCACCGGGGCGTTCCTCACCGCCGCGGCACCCGCGCAGAGCGCACCCGAGCTGTTGTCGGAGGGGCGGTCCGCCACGGCGTCGTCGTCGGAGAACCCCGACTACACGCCGGCCGCCGCCGCCTTCGACGGCGACCCCGGCACCCGCTGGTCGAGCGAGTTCAGCGACCCGCAGTGGCTGCAGGTGGACCTGGGCCACGTCGCCGACCTGGACCGGGTCGAGCTGGACTGGGAGGCGGCGTACTCGACGTCGTACTCCATCCAGGTCTCGGACGACGGGTCGATGTGGACCACGCTCGCGGCCACCGACGCCGGGGACGGCGGTGACGACGTGATCGACGTGACCGGCTCCGGCCGGTACGTGCGCATGCGCTCCACGGAGCGGAACGGTGCGTACGGGACGTCGCTGTGGGAGATGCGGGTCTTCGGCGTCTCCGACGGGTCCGACCCGGGCGACGGCGACGGCGGGACCGGCGATCCCGACTTCGTCGACCCGGGCCACCCGAACGTGCCGGTCCCGGACAGCGGCCCGAGCACGGTCGAGGTGACCGGCGGGAACGGGAGCTGGGACCTCGCGGTGGACGGACAGCCGTACACGGTGCGCGGCTTCACCTGGGGCCCGTCGTTCGACACGGCCGACCACTACATGCCGACGCTGGCCGCGATGAACGCGAACACGATCCGCACGTGGGGCACGGGAGACGACACACGGCAGCTGCTGGACTCGGCGGCCGCGCACGACGTGCGCGTCGTCATGGGGTTCTGGCTGCTGCCGGGCGGCGGCCCGGGCTCGGGCGGCTGCGTCGACTACCGCTCGGACGACGCGTACAAGTCCGAGGCCAGGGCGGACATCCTGCACTGGGTCGACGTGTACAAGGACCACCCGGGCGTCCTCCTGTGGAACATCGGCAACGAGTCGATCCTCGGGCTGGGGGACTGCTTCTCCGGCACGGAACTGGAAGAGGTGCGGGACGCCTACGCGGCATTCGTGAACGAGGTAAGCGTGGCGGTCCACGCCGCGGACCCGAACCACCCGACGACCAGCACGGACGCATGGGTCGGCGCGTGGCCGTACCTCGAGCGGAACGCGCCGGACCTCGACCTGCTGTCGGTCAACGCGTACGGCGACGTGTGCAACATCCGCGAGAGCTGGGAGTCCGGCGGCTACGACCGCCCGTACCTGCTGACGGAGGGTGGTGCGCCCGGCGAGTGGGAGGTGCCCGACGACGTCAACGGGGTCCCGGACGAGCCCACGGACCTGGACAAGGGGGCCGCCTACGTCGGTTCCTGGCAGTGCCTGCGCGAGCACGACGGCGTGTCGCTGGGCGCGACGTTCTTCCACTACGGCATCGAGGGCGACTTCGGTGGCGTGTGGTTCAACGTGATCCCCGGTGACAACAAGCGGCTGGGCTACTACTCGATCGCCCGGACGTGGGGCGTGGACACCTCGGCGCTGAACACGCCGCCGGAGATCACGGCGATGGACGTGGAGGGCTCGACGGCGGTCACCGCCGGCGACGAGTTCACCGTCACGGTGGACATGAGCGACCCAGACGGCGACCCCATCACCCCGGTGGTCATGCTGAACAGCAAGTACGTCGACGGATCGGGCGGTACCGCCCGGGCGGACTTCACTGAGACCTCGCCGGGCACGTACCGGGTCGCGGCGCCGGACCGGCTCGGGGTGTGGAAGGTCTACGTCTTCGCCGAGGACGGCCAGGGCAACGTCGGGGTCGAGACGCGGTCGTTCCGCGTGGTCGCCCCCGAGGTCGACGGCGAGAACATCGCGCTGGGCGCCGAGGTGACGGCGTCGTCGTTCGACCCCTACAACGGGAACTTCACGCCGGGCCAGGCGGTCGACGGGGACACGACGACCCGCTGGGCGAGCGAGTGGGGCCCGACCGCGTGGTTCCGGGTCGACCTCGGGTCGGTGCGGTCGTTCGACCATCTGCAGCTGGTGTGGGAGGCCGCCTACGGCGTCGGGTACGAGGTGCAGGTGTCCGACGACGGCAGCTCGTGGACCACGGTCCGCACCGTGACGGACGGGGACGGCGCGGTGGACGGCCTCGACGTCTCTGGGACCGGCCGGTACGTGCGGCTGAACTTCACCGAGCGGGGCACGGACTGGGGCTACTCGCTGTTCGAGCTCGGCATCTACCAGAGCTGACGACATGTCGTCGGCGAGAACACAGCTGCTCCATCGCAACGAGGCACGGAGGAGAACCATGAGATCACCCTTGAAAAGAATGCTCGCCGGGGCCGCCGTCGGCTCCCTGATCGTCGGGACCGCGGTCGTCGCGGCCGGCACGGGCGCGTCCGCCGAACCCGGGACGCTGCTCTCTCAGGGCGCACTGACCGCGTCCTCCAGCTCGGAGGCGGACAACCTGGGGCCCCGCTTCGCCGTCGACGGCGACGCGGGCACCCGCTGGGCCAGCGACCCGTCCGACGACGAGTGGATCCGCGTCGACCTCGGCGCGTCCTACCCGCTCGACCGCGTGGACCTGTCCTGGGAGGGCGCGTACGGCGCGGCGTTCACGCTCCAGGTGTCCGACGACGGCAGCGAGTGGACCACCGTCGCGGACGTCACTGGCGGCACGGGCGGCGACCAGTCGTTCGACATCGCGGCCTCGGGCCGGTACGTGCAGCTCGTCGGTACCGAGCGGGCGACGCAGTACGGCTACTCCCTGTGGGAGCTCCAGGTGTTCGGCGACGGCGAGCCGGGCGAGCCCGCGGACCCGCCCGAGTTCCCGGACGACGAGGTGACGCACCACGAGTTCCAGGCGAACTGCGAGTTCTCGCACCTCGGCCCGGACGACCCGATCGTGTTCCCCGGCGAGCCGGGGCGCTCGCACCTGCACACGTTCATCGGGAACGAGTCCACGGACGCGTTCACGACGCCGGACAGCCTGCACGCCAACCCGGACACCACCTGCACGGTGCCGCACGACCGGTCGGCGTACTGGTTCCCGACGCTGACGAAGGCCGGCGAGCCCGTCGTGCCGGACATCCCGATGACCGTGTACTACAAGTCCGGGATCGAGGACTACACGCAGGTCGTGCCGTTCCCGGAGGGCCTGCAGTTCATCGCCGGCGACATGATGGCCACACCCGACGAGTTCCGTGACGCGCCGGGCGCCGTGGAAGGTTTCGAGTGCGGGGACCTGTCCAACAACTGGGAGATCCCCGCGTACTGCGCGCCGGGCACGGAGCTGAACATCCGGTACCAGGCTCCGAGCTGCTGGGACGGGGTGCACCTGACCCCCGCCGAGGCGGACCACATGGCCTATCCCGTCTCCGGGCAGTGCCCGATGAGCCATCCCGTGGCGGTACCCATGCTGGAGTTCAAGATCGCGTGGCCGGCCAGCGGTGACATGTCCGACGTCGAGCTGGTGAGCGGGCCGGACCAGTCGTGGCACTACGACTTCGTCAACGCCTGGGAGCCGGAGGTGCTGAGCCGCCTGGTGGAGCACTGCATCAACGGCGGTCTGCAGTGCAACCCGCGCGGCTACGACCTGTACAAGCCGCACCGCGGCGCGGTCATGGACGAGGACTACGACCTGATCGACCCGTGACTCTCGTCGTGTCGCACGTCCGCCGGGGCGGCGGGCCGGTCGTCCGGCCCGCCGCCCCGGCGGACGTCACGTCGGGGTCAGAGGACCTCGCGCGGGTCGAGGACCTGGGCGACGATCGCCTCGATGGCGAACGCGCTGGCCTCGGCGAGGTCGACCTGCTCCGGGTCGAGGAGCCACTGGACCTGGAGGCCGTCCATCACGGCGAGGATGGAGGTGGCGGCGCGGCTCACCGTGTCGGGCTCGTCGATGCCGCGCTCCTCGCAGACCACGCGGAACGCCTCGCCGGCCTCGCGCCGCAGCGTGCGGTAGCGTCCGACGAACCAGTCGCGGGCGGGGTGCCCCTCCGTGACGGACTCCGCGGAGAGTACGACGTACGCCTGCACCAGCCCGGCCCGCTGCGCGTTGAGCAGCGCCGTGCGCACGAGGTGCCGGAACAGGTCGATCCCGTCGGGGATGTGCTGGCCCGCGAGGTCCTTGACGTCGCTCTCGTCGCGGTACCGGAGCACCTCGAGCAGGAGCTGGTCCTTGGACCCGAAGTGGTGCAGCACGCCGGCGTGGGTCATCCCGACCTGGTCCGCGATCTCCGTGAGCGGTCCCTTGTTGTAGCCACGGGCGCCGAAGGTCGCCATGGCCGCCTGGAGAATCCGTTCACGCCGGGCCAGGGTCTCCGGCCGGGAGCGTCGCGGCTGTCGCGTCGTCGAGTTCATCGCGGGGTGTTCACACCTCTGTCCTGCATCGTTGTGGTACGTCGTCGAGTGTATGCGGTGGCACGCCCCGGCTCTCGGGAGATCTTCACCCCCTCAGTATTTCACAAAGTTACTTACAGTGTAGTAAGTTCTCCGCAACAGCCACTCGATGACGAGGAGTACTGACGTGACACCGACGTCCCGACCGAGGCGCAAGGCCTCGTACTCCGTCGCGGCAGGTGCCGCGACGCTCGCCGCCGCCCTACTGCTCAGCGCCTGCGCCGGCGGTAGCTCCGGCGACGGCGCCACCGCAGCCTCCGGCGACGGATCACTGACGATCGCCAAGCCCGACGGTGCGATCACCACCGAGTCCAACAACCCGTGGGTCGGCGACTCGTCCGCCCTGACGCTCGGCTACGTCAACGCGATCCTCGAGCCGCTCGCGTTCGTCAACATGGTCGACCCCTCCGACGACGTCACTCCCTGGCTCGCCTCCGAGCTCGAGTGGAACGGCGACTACACCTCGCTCACCGTCACCGCCCGTGACGGCGTGACCTGGAACGACGGCGAGGAGTTCGGCGCCGAGGACATCGCGTTCACCTTCGGTCTGCTCCGCGAGACGCCCGCGCTGGACACCGGCGCGCTCGGCATCGCCGACGTCACGTCCGAGGGCGACCAGGTGACGATCGAGTTCGAGTCGTCGATGTACGCCAAGCAGGACAAGGTGCTGCACCGGCACATCGTCCCCGAGCACGTGTGGGCCGACGTCGAGGACCCGACCACGTTCGAGAACCCGGAGCCCGTCGGCACCGGGCCCTACACCCTGACCGAGTTCACCTCGCAGTCAGTGGAGCTCTCGGCGCGCGACGACTACTGGGGCGGCGAGCTCGCCGCGCCCACGCTCTACTACGTCTCGTACAACGACAACACCGCGCTGACCACGGCCCTGGCCAACGGCGAGGCGGACTGGGCGCAGGCGTTCATCCCGAACGTGCAGTCGGCCTACGTCGACAAGGACGAGGACAACGTCTACTGGGCGGCGGCCGGTCTCGGCATCGACGCCATGTTCGTCAACACGCAGGAGAAGCCGTTCGACGACGTCGCCTTCCGGCAGGCCATGAACATGGTCATCGACCGCGACAAGCACGCCGAGATCGCCCGCGAGGGCGGCGTGCCGGCGCTGACGTCGGTGACCGGGCTGCCCACCCCGGTCGGTGACGAGTACATCGCCGAGGAGTTCGCCGGCCAGGAGTACGCCGTCGACGTCGAGGGCGCCCGGCAGGTGCTCGAGGACGCCGGCTACGAGGGCGTCGGCGACGCGCTGGTCGACCCCGACGGCGAGGACGTGACGTTCGAGCTCAGCGTGCCGCAGGGCTGGAGCGACTACGTGACGGGCATCAGCCTGATCGCGGACGCCGCCAAGGAGCTCGGTGTCGAGGCGACCATCGACACCCCGGACGACGACACCTGGTGGGCGGCCAAGGGCGAGGGCGACTTCCAGGCGATCCTGCACTGGACCGACACCGGTGCCACGCCGTACGACCTGTACAGCGACACGATGGACGCTCGCTGGCTCAAGCCGGCCGGCGAGGCCGCGGACTACAACTTCGGCCGCTTCGACAGCCCGGAGGCCACCGACGCGCTCGACGAGTACCTCACGGCCACGGACGACGAGGCCCGAGCCGAGGCGCTGAACGCGGTCCAGGAGGTCTTCGTCGAGGAGGTGCCCGTCATGCCCGTGGGCAACCGCCCGTTCATCGGCGAGTACAACACGCGCAGCTACGTCGGCTGGCCCGGCGAGGAGGACCCGTACACCAGCCCGGACCCGACGCAGCCGTCGGCCGTGCTGGTCCTCACCTCGCTGCAGCCGGCCGGCTGACGCGGAAACGCCGGCCTCGAGCGACAGGAGTGTGTGCGTGACCAGCGAACCCGTGCTGACGGTGTCCGGCCTCAGCGTGACCTACGACGTCGACCCCCCGGTCGAGGCCGTGCGCGACGTCTCCCTGACGGTCGGTCAGGGAGAGGTGCTCGGCCTCGCCGGAGAGTCCGGCTGCGGCAAGTCCACCCTGGCGTACGCCGTGCAGCGGCTGCTGAGACCCCCCGCGGTGATCACCGCGGGGGAGGTGCTGCTGCACGACGTCGACGGCGCCGACGTCGACCTGACCACCCTGCCGCCCCCGGAGATGGACCGGTTGCGCTGGGACCAGGTCGCCATGGTGTTCCAGGGCGCGATGAACTCGCTCAACCCCGTGCTCACGGTCGGCAGCCAGCTCGCCGACGTGTTCACGAGGCACCGGCCCGGGATGCGCAGGGCGGAGCGCACCGAGACCTGCGGGGCGCTGCTGGACATGGTCGGCGTGGGCAAGGACCGGCTGAGGTCCTACCCGCACGAGCTGTCCGGCGGCATGCGCCAGCGCGTCATGATCGCGATGGCGCTCGCCCTGCGGCCGCGCCTGCTGGTCATGGACGAGCCGACCACCGCCCTGGACGTGCTGGTGCAGCGGGAGATCCTGCAGGAGATCTCCCGCCTGCGCGAGGAGCTCGGGTTCTCCGTCGTCTTCATCACGCACGACCTGCCGCTCCTGCTCGAGATCAGTGACCGCATCGCGGTCATGCGTGCCGGGAAGGTGGTGGAGGTCGGCGAGGCGGCCGACCTCTACCACCGTCCGCAGCACGAGTACACCCGGCGCCTGCTGGGCTCGTTCCCGAGCCTCACGGGCACGCGCGGCGACTTCGTCCGGAAGGGGGCGACGGTATGACCACGCTCGAGCTGGCCGGGGTGACCAAGCGGTACCGCGTACGCGGCGCCGGCCACCTGCTCGCCCTCGACGACGTCGACGTCTCGATCTCGTCCGGGCGCACCGTCGCGCTCGTCGGGCAGAGCGGCAGCGGCAAGTCCACGATCGCGAAGATCATCACGCAGCTGGAACGGGAGACGTCGGGACGGGTGCTGCTCGACGGCGCCCCGATCCCGCGCCGCGGCAAGGCCCTGCGCTCCTACCGCCAGCAGGTGCGGATGGTGTTCCAGGACCCGTTCGCCTCTCTCAACCCGTACCACACGGTGCACCACCACGTCGCGCGGCCGCTGCTGCTGGACCGCGTGGTGCCCCGCGACGAGGTCGACGCGGAGGTCACGCGCCTGCTGGAGCGCGTCCGGCTGGAGCCGGAGCTCGCGACCCGCCGGCCGCACGAGCTGTCCGGCGGGCAGCGCCAGCGCATCGCCATCGCCCGGGCGCTCGCGTCCCGGCCGGCGCTGCTCGTGGCCGACGAACCGGTCTCCATGCTCGACGTGTCGATCCGGCTCGGCGTCCTCAACCTGCTGGCCGAGCTGCAGGAGGCCGACGGGCTCGGGGTCCTGTACATCACGCACGACCTGGCCACGGCCCGCCACTTCAGCGACGAGATCCTCGTGCTGCACCACGGCAAGGTGGTGGAGCGCGGCCCGGCCGACGACGTCATCCTCGACCCGCAGCACGAGTACACGCGAGCGCTGCGGGACGCCTCACCCGATCCCGACCGGCACTTCGGCGGCGGTCGCGAACCTCAGACCACCGGGAGCCGCTCGTGAGACTCCTCCTGCGCCGCGCGGCGTTCTACCTGTTCACTGCCTGGGCCGCCATCACCATCAACTTCTTCCTGCCGCGGATGCTCAAGGGCGACCCGGTCCAGGCCTACCTGGCCAAGCACCAGGGACAGATCAGCCCGGAGGCGGCCGACGCCCTGAGCACCCTGTTCGGCCTGGACACCGACAGGTCGCTCGCCCAGCAGTACGGCGACTACTGGGTCCTGCTGTTCAGCGGGGACCTGGGCCGCTCCTTCTCCCACGGTCTCGCCCCGGTCGCCGAGGTGATCGGCTCCGCCCTGCCCTGGACGGTCGGGCTCGTGGGCATCGCCACCGTGCTGAGCTTCCTCGTCGGCACGACGCTGGGCACGCTCGTCGGCTGGTTCCGTGGCGGGCGCGGCGACGTCGTCGTCCCCGTCGCGACGTTCTTCTCCGCGGTCCCGTACTTCTGGATGGGCCTGATCGCCATCGCGATCTTCGCCACCGGGCTCGGCTGGCTGCCGGCGTCGCACGCCTACTCCAAGGGCACGGCACCGAACCTGAGCCTCGAGTTCGTCGGGGACGTCATCGTGCACGGGACGCTGCCCGCCCTGACCGTGGTGCTCGCCTCCCTCGGCGGCTGGGTGCTCGGGATGCGGAACATGATGATCACCGTCCTGGACGAGGACTACGTGACCGTCGCGCAGGCCAAGGGCCTGAGCCGGCGCCGCGTCGTGTTCGCCTACGCGGCCCGCAACGCGGTGCTGCCGCAGCTGTCCAGCTTCGCGCTCGCGCTCGGCTTCATCGTCGGCGGCACGCTCGTCATGGAGCTCGTGTTCTCCTACCCCGGCGTCGGCAAGCTGCTGCTCGATGCCACCACGGCCAAGGACTACCCGCTGATGCAGGGCCTGTTCCTGGTCATCACCTTGACGGTGCTCGTCGCCAACCTCCTGGCCGACGTCGCCTACGCCGTGCTCGACCCGCGAACCCGGCAGGGGGAGTCCTGACATGCTGACCAACCGCAAGTCCGTGACGGGCCTCGTCATCCTCGGCCTGTTCGCGCTGCTCGCCGCGCTCGCCGACGTCATCGCGCCGTACGGCCCGCTGGAGAAGGACTTCACGGCGCTCAAGCAGCCGCCGTCGGCAGTGCACTGGCTCGGCACGACCCACCTCGGGGAGGACATCTTCAGCCAGATCGCCTACGGCACGCGGGGCGTGCTCCTCGTGGGCCTCACGGCGGGCGTGCTGGCCACGATCGTCTCGGTGATCATCGGTGTCAGCGCGGGGT
The DNA here is from genome assembly GCF_054777735.1 of Myceligenerans cantabricum. NCBI lineage: Bacteria > Bacillati > Actinomycetota > Actinomycetes > Micrococcales > Promicromonosporaceae > Myceligenerans > Myceligenerans cantabricum. The sequence goes on along the minus strand of NZ_BAAHAJ010000009.1, from coordinate 684,662 downwards.
TCCTCGGCGGCTGGCGCGGCGAGTCGCTGTCCGCGCTGTCCAACGTGTTCCTCGTGCTGCCCGCGCTGCCGCTGATGATCATCGTGGCCTCGCAGTACGACGACCCGAGCCTGTTCCTCATCTCCGCCGTGCTGGCGATCACCGGCTGGGCCTGGGGGGCGCGCGTGCTGCGCGCGCAGACCATGTCGCTGCGGACCCGGGACTTCGTGCAGGCCGCCCGTGCCAACGGGGAACCGCTGTGGCGGATCATCACCGTCGAGATGCTGCCCAACCTCACCGCCGTGATCGCGTCCAGCTTCGTCGGCACGGTCACCGCCGCGGTGCTCGGGCTGACCACGCTCGCGTTCATCGGCGTCATCCCCATCACCAACCTGAACTGGGGGACAATCTTGTACTGGGCCCAGCAGAACGGCGCGTTCCCGGAGTTCTGGTGGTGGTACGTGCCCGCGGGTCTCGCGATCGCGGTGCTCGGCGCCGCACTGAGCCTGATCAGCTTCGGCATCGACGAGTACGTCAACCCACGCCTGCGATCGGCGGGCGAGCGCGCCCGGTTCCGGAAGCGGCTGAAGAAGCGAACGAAGAGGAGCCCTGCGTGACTAGCGTCATCGATCTGCCCTACCTCGACACGGCTCTGCCGGTCGCGGACAGGGTCGAGGACCTGATAGCCCGCATGACGCCCGAGGAGAAGGCCGGGCAGATGCTGCAGCTCGACGCGCGGGACGATCTCGACGACCACGTGCTGCGGCGCAACGCCGGCTCGATCCTGCACGCCTCGCCCGAACGGGTGCGCGCCGCGCACGAGCTGACCGACCGCACCCGGCTGCGGATCCCGCTGCTGGTCGCGGAGGACTGCATCCACGGGCACTCCTTCTTCGAGGGGGCGACGATCTTCCCGACCCAGCTCGGGATGGCCGCGAGCTGGGACCCCGGGCTGGTGGAGCGGATGGCGCGTGCCACCGCCGTCGAGGTCAGCGCGACCGGCATCCACTGGACGTTCTCCCCGGTGCTCTGTATCGGGCGCGACCTGCGCTGGGGACGCATCGACGAGACGTTCGGCGAGGACCCGTACCTCATCGGCGAGCTCGCCTCGGCCGCCGTGCGCGGCTACCAGGGCGACGGCCTCGACGACCCCACCGCCATCCTGGCCGCCGCCAAGCACTTCGCCGGGTACTCCGAGACGCAGGGCGGCCGCGACGCCTCCGAGGCGGACCTGTCCCGCCGGAAGCTGCGCAGCTGGCACCTGCCGCCGTTCGAGCGCGTCGCCCGCGAGGGCTGCCGCACCTTCATGCTCGGCTACCAGACCATCGACGGCGTCCCCATCACCGTCAACGACTGGCTGCTGTCCGAGGTGCTGCGCGGCGAGTGGGGCTACACCGGCACCCTCGTCACCGACTGGGACAACGTGGGCCGCATGGTCTGGGAGCAGCAGGTCCAGCCCGACCTCACGGCCGCGGCCACCGCGGCGGTCCGCGCCGGGAACGACATGGTGATGACCACGCCCGGCTTCTACGAGGGGGCGCTCGCCGCCATCGCGGAGGGCCGCCTCGACGAGCACGAGCTCGACCCGGCCGTCCGGCACATCCTCACCCTGAAGTTCGAGCTCGGGCTGTTCGAGGACCGGCGGCGGCCCGCGCCGGAGCGCATCGCGGCCGTCGTCGGCGCCCCCGAGCACACCGCGCTGAACCTGGAGGTCACCCGGCGGTCGCTGGTGCTGCTCCGGAACGACGGCACGCTGCCGCTGCCGTCGGGCCTCGCACCGTCGGGCTCAGCGGTCCCGGGTACGACGCCGGCGGCTCCCGCACCGGCGCCTGCCGGTGGGACCGCTCCCGCACGGCGGATCGCCGTCGTCGGACCCCTGGCCGACGACGCCCAGACCCAGCTCGGCGACTGGGCCGGCGACTCCGGGCAGGCCGGCTGGATCCCCGACGGGCACCCCCGTGACACGATCACCACCGTCCTGGACGGCCTGCGCGAGCGGACGCCCGGCGACTGGGAGGTCACGTACGCCCGCGGCGCCGAGATCCTGGAGCTCGCCCCCGACCCCGAGGGCGACACCTTCCCCGACGGGCAGCCGCGCCCGCCGGTCGTGACCTCGGCGCCCGTCGCCGAGGCGCAGCTCGCCGAGGCCGTCGCCGCCGCCCGCGACGCCGACTACGTCGTGGCCGTCGTGGGGGACCGCATCGAGCTCGTCGGCGAGGGCAGGTCCACCGCGACCCTCGAGCTCCTCGGCGGGCAGACCGCGCTGCTGGAGGCCGTCGCCGCGACCGGGACACCGCTGATCGTGGTGCTCCTGGCGTCGAAGCCGCAGGTCCTGCCGTCGGTCGTGGACGACGCCGCCGCGCTGGTGTGGGCCGCGAACCCGGGCATGCAGGGCGGCCGGGCGCTCGCGGAGCTCCTGCTCGGCGAGATCGAGCCGTCGGGGCGCCTCCCGATCTCGTTCGCCCGTCACGTGGGGCAGCAGCCCACCTACTACAACCAGGTGCGGGGCCAGCACGGCGACCGGTACGCGGACCTCACGCAGCGGCCCGCGCACGCGTTCGGCGAAGGGCTCAGCTACACGACGGTCGAGTACGACGGCCTGCGGGTGCCCGAGCCGCTGGTCTCGCCGGACGGCGTGGTGCGCGCCGAGGTGACGTTGCGGAACACGGGCGCGCGCCCCGCCCTGGAGACCGTGCAGGCGTACGTGAGCGACCTGGTCACGTCGGTGAGCTGGGCGGACCAGGAGCTCAAGACGTTCCGGCAGGTCATGGTGGCGCCCGGTGCGGAGCTGACCGTGGCCCTGGAGCTCCCGGCCGCGGACTGCACGATCGTGGACGCGGCCGGCCACCGCGTCGTCGAGCCCGGCGACTTCGAGCTCCGCGTGGGCAGCTCGTCCCGCCGGGAGGACCAGCTCACGGCAGGCTTCACGGTGGTGGGGTGACCGCGCGCCGCCGGGCCCGGCCCGGCGGCGCCGGCCGGCCCTGTCAGCCGAACCAGCGCATCGAGCGGCCGTGCGGGTGGGACCAGGCCACCGCACGGCCGTCGACCGCCAGGGCGAAGGTCGTGCTGTCCGGGGGCTCCGGGGCGCTGTCCAGGACGCTCGGGACGACGTTCAGTCCCTCGTTGCTCACCCAGCGGCAGGCGCCGTCGGCCACCAGGCGTCGCATCATCGTGGCGAACCGCTCCCGGTCCTCGGCGGGAAGGTACGCGAGGACGGCGCTGTGGAACACCACGACCTCGCCGTGCTGCGACGCGTCGGCCACCAGGAGCGGCAGGTCCGCGAGGAGGTCACCCCGCTCCAGGTGCGGCGGGTCGGTCCGGGCGATCTCGACGGCGTGCCGCAGGATCGCACGCCGGTCGTCGTGCTCGGGCCAGACGAGCGTCTCGAGCCAGGCCATCTGGTCCTTGTCGCGCGCGTCCAGCGGGTTCAGGTCGAGGCCGCCGCGCCAGGCGACCTCGGGCAGGGCGGTCGGGAGCGTGAGGTCCCCGGTCACGGGGCAGGTCAGCCGCGGCTCGGGGCCGACGACGGCGGGACGTGGCGCGCGGGATCGCGGCGCCGTCCAGTCGTACCCCCACCGGTCCGGGTAGAGGCACAACCCCGCGCTCGCTCCGGCCTCGACGAGCGCGAGGGGACGGCGCCCGGCCTCGATCGACAGCCGGACGAACACCGGTGCGAGCGTCGCGAGGCGCCCGGCCTCGTTCGTCTGGGTGGCGCGCTCCAGGATCGTGGCGCGGACCGTCCCGTCGTCGTCCAGCAGCGCCGCGCGCAGCGTCTCGTACGGGCCGGGCGCCGCGACGCCGTGGAACCGGGCGGCGGCGAACACGAGGTTGGGCTGCTTCTTGATGCCGGGGAGGGCGGAGATCCATCGCAGGACCTCCTCGTCGGCGGCCACCGCGCGCGCCCACTGCTCGAAGCAGGGGGAGCCGGCCGTGGCGGCGTACTCGGCGAACTCGGTGTACTGGGCGACGACGTCGGCGTACAGCTCCAAGGCGGGCCTCCTACGGCTCGGCGATGCGGCGGGGGATGCGGCGGTGGCAAGGACGCTGCGGCTCGTCCGCCCGGGTCAGCTCTCCGCGAGGTGGGCCGGGAAGCCGCCCGTGGCGACCGGGCTCCAGCGGTCGATCGTGATGCGGACGAGGGACTTGTTCTGCTGCACCATGGCCTCGCGGTACTCGTCCCAGTCGGGGTGCTCCTTGCCGGCGGCGGCGCGGAAGTAGTCGACGAGCGGCTCGACGGACTCCGGGATGTCCAGCACCTCCGCGGTGCCGTCGACCTGCACCCAGGCGTCGTCGAACGCGTCGCCGAGCGCGAGGAACGAGACCTCGGGCCGGCGCCGCAGGTTCACCGCCTTGGCGCGGTCGGGGTAGGTGGAGACGACGACGCGGCCCTCGCCGTCGACCCCGAACGTCACGGGGGACAGCTGAGGGCGTCCGTCGGAGCGGGTGGTGACGAGGACGCCGTTGCGCCGGGTGCGCAGCACGTCGACGAGCTCATCGCGGGTGACCTTGGTGTTCGTGGCGATGGTGCGAGGCATGGAGGCAGCGTACGCCGTGGGCACGAGCCGCCCGGTGCTGCGGGTGAACCTTGGTCCGTGGCGGGTGAAAGCTCTCGCCTGGACGCCAGGACGACAGATCGGGGCTCCCCGCCCTGCTACGTTCTGCGCGTTCGGGTACGGCACCCGGTCGTGCCGATGTGGTGTCTTCGGATGGTGGAAACATGAGTCTCTGGGAGGCGGGGCCCCTGGTGCGGGCCGTCGAGGGAAGCGGTGGCCCATGAGCTCGCCGGCGCTGTCCGGCGCACTGTTCGACCCGTGGGCGCTGGTGCCCCGGCTGGCAGACCTCCGGGCGAGGGCCAGGTCGTACGACTTCGCCGGCCTCTCCACCGCGCTGGAGGCGCTGCGGGGCGACGAGCTGCTCTTCGCCGTGCGGGGCCTCGGCGACGTCACCGGACTGGCGGACCGGCTGGCCCGGTACGTGGCGGGCCGGCGCGGCACGCCGGTCCCGCAGGCCCTGCTGGGCAGGTGCTACGTCGCCGAGGGCTGGCGGATCCGGTCCGCGTACGACGCGGCGCACGTGTCGGAGCGGCAGCTCACGCAGTTCCACGCGCTGCTGCGCCGCGCCGAGGGGCATCTCATCGAGACCTGCGCGCGCCACCCGGAGTACCTTCCCGCCTGGGAGACCCGGATCACCATCGCGCGCGGCCTGGAGCTGGGCACGGCCGAGGCACGGAGGCGCTACGACCGGGTCCGCGCGCTGGACCCGTGGTGCTACCCGGCGCAGGCCGAGTTCCTGCAGCAGGTCTGCCCCAAGTGGGGCGGCTCGTGGGACGCCGCCCACGCGTTCGCCGCCGAGTGCCGGGACGGCGCGCCGCCCGGGACGCTGAGCCCGGCCGTGGGCGTGACCCTGCACCTCGAGCACTGGGTGTGGGGCGATCGCCGCGGCGGCAGGCGGTATCTGCGCCAGCCGGCGGTGCTGGACGACCTGAGGAACATCGCGACGCTCACGGTCTGGCACCCGGACCACGTGCCCGGGCCCTACACGGCCACCGTGCACTCGGACCTGGCGATGGCGTTCGCCCTCGCCGGGATGCCCGCGCTGGCGGCACCGCACTTCCGGGCGCTGGGCGAGAGCCCGGCCGAAGGCTGCTGGGGCTACACCGGCGACGCGGCGCTGGAGTACCGGAAGCACCGCGCCGCGGCGTTTCGGGCGGAGGGACGAGGATGAGCACTTCCGCTGGGACCGGAGCGATGCGTGTGGAGGCCGCCGGCCCCATGACAGCGCCGTCGTCGACCGCGCTGCCGAGCGCCACGCACCCCGTCTCCACCGGCGCCGCGGACGGCGTCCCCGTGCTGTACGCCCCGTGGCGGGAGAACCAGGTGACCGGCGGGCTGGTGTTCCGCGTCGGGCAGGCGGACGAGACCCTCGCGACACGTGGTCTGACGCACCTCGTGGAGCACCTCGCCCTGTTCGACCAGAACCTCACCGACACCCACCACAACGGTGTCACCAACGACACCACCACCATGTTCCACGCCACCGGCACCCTCGAGGAGGTGGTCGCGTACCTCAACGGGGTCTGCGCGGCCCTGCGGGACCTCCCGTCGCACCGGATCGAGACCGAGAAGGAGATCCTCCGCACCGAGGAGGCGGGCCACCGCGGCGCCGTCGCCGGGCGCATGCGGATCGAGCGGTACGGCGCCTCGACCTACGGTCTGTCCGGGTACCGGGAGCTCGGGCTGGACCGACTGAGCACCGACGACGTGCGGCGGTGGGCGCACAGCCGCTTCAACCGCGACAACGCGGTCGTCTTCCTCACCGTCGGCGACCTCCCGGCCGGGCTCGATCTGCGGCTCCCGGCAGGGCAGCGCCACCCGGTGCCCGCGCCGTCCTCCGCGCTCCCCGACGGGACACCGGCCTACTTCCGCGGTGCCGAGGGCGGCGTCATGCTGGACGCCGTCGTACCGCGGACCACGGCTGCGCGCCTCTTCGTGCACGTCGCGGGCCGAGCCCTGTTCCGGGAGCTGCGGCAGGAGGGCGGCTACTCGTACCGGCCCGACGCCGACTACACGGTCCGGGACGCGCGGTCCGCGGTCGTCACGCTGTCCGCCGACGCGCTGCCCGACAAGCAGAGCGCCGTCGTCGGCGGCATGGTCGACACCCTCGCCCGGCTCCGGCTCGGGAGCATCGACCCCGCGGAGCTGGAGAACGCGAAGGAGCAGGCGCGCAAGCAGTGCGACGGCCCCGACGTCGGCGCGCGGACGCTGCCCGGCGCGGCCGTGGACCTCCTCCTCGGCCGCCCGAGCCTCCGCCCCGACCAGTACCTCGCCGAGATCGAGGCGGTGACGGCCGACGACGTGCGCCGGGTGGCCCGCCAGGTCTGGGAGGACGCGCTCCTGCAGGTGCCCGGCCGCGACGCCGACTGGGCCGGCATGGTGTCCGTGCCACAGTGGTCCACGGCGCCCGTCGGGGGCACCACCTACCACGCGTCGGACAGCGAGGCGAGGCTCCGGCTGGGGTCCGACGGCGTGTCGCTCGTGACACCGTACGGCGCCGTCACCGTGCGCTTCGCCGAGACCGCCGTGATGATCGCCTACGCGGACGGCGGCCGCGGGCTGATCGGCCTGGACGGGTTCCGCGTCGCGGTGGAGCCCACGCACTTCCGCGGGCTGACGCCCGAGAACGTGGCTCGTCAGGTCGACTCCCGGGTTCCGCCGCACCTCGTCGTCCGGGCCACCCGCGACCCGGACGAGGTCCCGCGGCCGCAGCCGGTACGCAGGCGCCGCCCGGGCATCGGCGCGCGCATCGGGCGGGCGGTGCTGCCCGTCGTCGGCTGGCCCCTCGTCGCGCTCATGCTCTACGTGACGGTGGCGGTCCTGTTCACCGTGATGGGCGAGACCACCGGGCAGGTCGTCCCCGCGCCACCGCTCGGGCTGCTGGCCGTGGTGCTCGCCGGCGTGATGGTGTGGCGCAACCTCCGCCGGCGCCGTCGCCGCACGAGGTGATCGGGCCCGGGCAGCCGTGGACGCCGGCCGTGCTTTCCTGAGGTCCGCGCCGGGGACCGGGGGCTGTGGAGAGAGGAAGGTCTGTGTCGGCCGCAGCGACTAGACTCGCCCCCACGTGCCGCAAGTGCGCCCGAACCATCGTCCGAGACGGTTCAGAACGGGTCGGCGGCACCCCGACCTCCGTACGAAAGGACTCTCTCCGTGCTCCGCACTCACACGGCCGGCTCATTGCGGGCCGAGCACATCGGTCAGACCGTCACCCTCACGGGCTGGGTCGATCGCCGGCGTGATCACGGGGGAGTGGCCTTCATCGACCTGCGCGACGCGTCGGGCATCGCCCAGGTCGTCATCCGCGACGAAGAGGTCGCCCACCCGCTGCGGTCGGAGTTCGTGCTGCAGGTGACCGGGCAGGTCGGGCAGCGCCCCGAGGGCAACGCCAACCCGAACCTCGCCACCGGCGAGATCGAGGTCGTGGCCACCGCCGTCGTCACCCTCAACGAGTCCGCGGCCCTGCCGTTCCAGGTCTCGACGGCGCTCGCGGACACGGAGCAGATCGGCGAGGAGGCGCGGCTCAAGCACCGCTACCTGGACATGCGCCGCCCGTCGCAGGCGCACGCGCTGAAGCTCCGTGCCCAGGTCAGCCGGGCCGCGCGGCGCGTGCTGGAAGCGCACGACTTCACCGAGGTCGAGACGCCGACGCTGACCCGCTCGACGCCCGAGGGCGCACGCGACTTCCTGGTCCCTGCGCGCCTCGCGCCAGGCTCCTGGTACGCGCTGCCGCAGTCGCCGCAGCTGTTCAAGCAGCTGCTCATGGTCGGCGGCCTGGAGCGCTACTACCAGATCGCGCGCTGCTACCGCGACGAGGACTTCCGCGCGGACCGTCAGCCCGAGTTCACGCAGCTCGACGTGGAGATGAGCTTCGTCGAGCAGGACGACGTCATCGCCCTGACCGAGGAGCTGCTCGCCGAGATCTGGCAGCTCGTCGACGTCGCGATCCCGCGCCCGATCGAGCGCATGACCTACGCCGACGCGATGCGCCTGTACGGCACGGACAAGCCGGACCTGCGGTTCGGCAACCCGATCGTCGAGCTCACCGACTACTTCGCGAGCACGCCGTTCCGGGTGTTCCAGTCCGAGTACGTCGGCGCCGTGGTGATGAAGGGCGGTGCCGCGCAGCCGCGGCGCCAGTTCGACGCCTGGCAGGAGTGGGCCAAGCAGCGGGGCGCCAAGGGCCTCGCCTACGTCACGTTCTCGGCGGAGGGTGAGCTCGGCGGACCCGTCGGCAAGAACCTGTCCGAGTCCGAGCGCGCGGGCCTCGCCGAGGTGACCGGCGCGCAGCCGGGCGACGCCGTGTTCTTCGCGGCGGGCAGGACCGCTGACTCGCGCGCCCTGCTCGGCGCGGCGCGCCTGGAGATCGCCCAGCGGACCGGCGACCTCGACGAGAGCACGTGGTCCTTCGTGTGGGTCGTGGACGCTCCGCTGTTCAAGCCCACCGGCGAGGACGACGACGTCGACCTCGGCCACTCGGCCTGGACCGCCGTGCACCACGCGTTCACGTCGCCGAAGCCCGAGTGGCTCGACTCCTTCGAGCAGGACCCGGGTGCGGCCCTCGCCTACGCCTACGACATCGTGTGCAACGGCAACGAGATCGGCGGCGGCTCGATCCGTATCCACCGCCGGGACGTGCAGGAGCGCGTGTTCGACGTCATGGGCATCGCCCCCGAGGAGGCGCAGGAGAAGTTCGGCTTCCTGCTCGAGGCGTTCAAGTTCGGCGCCCCGCCGCACGGCGGTATCGCGTTCGGCTGGGACCGCATCGCCGGCCTGCTCGCCGGGGCACCGTCCATCCGCGACGTCATCGCCTTCCCGAAGTCCGGCGGCGGCTACGACCCGCTCACGGACGCGCCCGCGCCGATCACTCCCGCGCAGCGCGAGGAGGCCGGCGTCGACGCGGCGCCGGAGCCGAGCGAGAGCGCCTCACCGGCGGCGGAACCGGTGGCCGTCGCGCGGTGACGCCGCTGTCCGGCGGTGTCCGCGGCGGGCCAGCCCCGCGACGGACCCCGCCGGACACCCTCCGGCCTCGGCCACCCATTCCTGCGGACGCTGGACAGCGGCCTGCGGGTCGTGCGGTCGTGCCCGGGTTCCGGGTGATCCACGAGGTGGAGACCTGGCGGCGGGAGGACTGACAGCGGCGATTCGCCGGGCCGAGTGCGTTGATGCTGGTTAAGGTCGGAACTGCCGGAACCCTGCGAGCGAGAGGCTGTCGCGCATGTCGACCAACGAACCGGGATCGCCGAATCCGTACGACCCGCCGACGGGTGGTGACCGACCGGGCCAGGACCCGCCGCAGCCCGGCACGCCGCCGCAGCCCTCGGGCCGTGAACCGCAGCCCGGGCAGGCGCCCCCGCCGTCGCCGTACCAGACGGGCGGGGCCCCGCCGCCGGGCACCCCGTACCAGACGCCTCCGCCACCTGCCTCGCCCTATCCGGGTGCTCCCGGGGGAATGCAGTACGCACAGGTGTACCCGAAGAACGGCCTGGGCGTCTGGTCGCTCGTGCTGGGTATCGCGAGCTTTGTCATCTGCCCGGTCATCGCGAGCATCGGGGCGATCGTCACCGGCCACATGACCCGCCGTGCGGTGCGCGAGGGGCAGGCCGACAACGGTGGGATGGGTCTCGCGGGCATCATCCTCGGCTGGGCGTCGCTGGTCCTCACGGTGGTCGCGATCATCATCGTCACGGTCGCGCTGAGCGCCGCGGTGAACAACCCGGGGTTCCAGGACATCATGAACGACCCGTCGATGTGGGCCACGATGGACACGGACTACTGACCCTGCGGGCCGGCGGCGGGCGCCCGGGACGGGTGCGCGGGTGAGTGCCCGTGCCGGAGCGGGGGACCGCTAGGCTCGGCGCAGCCATCCGCACCCAGAAAGGGCTCACATGTCGAGCAACGACCCGAACCTGCCGTCGCCTCCTGCGGGTGGTGAGGTGCCGGGCCCGTACGGTAGCGGGCCCCTGCCCGGCGGACCCGCGAGCGGGGCGGGCCAGCCCGCGCCAGGACCGTACGCAGGCCGGCCCGCGCCGGGCTCGTACCCCGGTGTACCGGTGCCCGGACAGGTTCCCGTTCCCGCCGTGTACGTCCAGGCGCTGCCCAAGAACGACCTGGGCACCTGGTCGCTCGTGACGGGCATCCTCAGCTGGATCGTCTGCCCGGTGATCCTCGGCGTCGTCGCCGTATGGACCGGGTATGCCAGCAGGCGGGCCGTCCTCGAGGGGCAGGCGAACAACCCGGGCTCGGCGACGGCCGGCCTCATTCTGGGCTGGATCAACATCGGCCTGGGCCTCCTGGCACTGATCTTCCTGGTGGTGCTCCCGGTGATCTTCGGGCTCGGGGCCCTGGGCCTCGGAGCGGCCGGCACCCTGGGCGACCCGGCGGTCTGGGAGACGGCCGACACGAACTACTGACGCCGCGCAGCCATCCAGCAGGATCAGAACGACATTCAACGAGGTCATTGCCACCATGGCGACGAACGATCCCGGCCACGACGCGACGCCGTCGAACGAGCCCACGCAGCCGATACCGCCGGCCGAGCTCACGCAGCCGATGCCGCCGGCCGGAGCGCCCGAGCAGACCGGTCCTGAGCAGACCGGTCCCGAGCCGGCGTCGCCCTACCGGCCCGGCGACACCCAGGTCCCGCCGCCCTACCAGCCCGGTGGCAGCCCGGCTCCGCCGGCCTCGCCGTACGGGCGGCCCGCCTACGGCCCGTCCACCTACGGCCCGCCCGCGCGGCAGTCGCCCTACGGCCCGCAGCCCTACCAGGGGTCGCCCTACCAGCAGCAGCCTTACCAGCAGCCGTACCCGGCCCAGCCGGGCCCGTACGGCGTCCACCCGTTCCCGAGGAACAGCCTGGCCGTGTGGTCCCTGGTGCTGGGCATCATCAGCTCGACCTCGCTGGTGGCGTGCTGCGGCCTGGGCGGTTTCATCGGCATCCCGGCGATCGTCCTGGGGATGAGGGCGCGCCAGGCGCAGCTCGACGGGGAGGCGGACAACGCCAACCTGGGGACGGCGGGCGTGGTGACGGGGTGGGTCGGTGTGGCCTCGTTCGTGATCTTCGTCGTCTTCATCGCGCTGATGACCGCCGACGGAGGGTTCAGCTGACGGCGCCCGGCGCCCGGCGTGCTTCTGCGCGGGCGGGGTTTTCGGCCGAGAGGTATCGGGCTCGGTAGGATTGGTCCGACAATCAATGCGAAAGGTCACCAAAAGAATGTCGACAGATCACCCTGGCCCCGATCCGCAGTCCCCGTACGGCCAGCAGCCGAACGAGCAGCAGCCTCCGTCGCCCTACGAGACGGGCGGTGCCCCGGCTCAGCAGCCGGCCTCGCCGTACCAGCAGCAGGGTGCGAGCCCGTACCCGGCGGCTCCGGCCTACCAGGGGCAGTACATGGGGCAGCCGTACCCCAAGAACAGCCTCGGCGTGTGGGCGATGGTGCTCGGTATCGTCAGCATCGTCATGTGCGGCTTCTTCGCCGGTATCCCGGCGGTCGTGGTGGGCGCCAAGGCCCGTCGGGCGGTGCGCGAGGGTGAGGCGGACAACGACGGTATGGCACTCGCCGGCGTGATCACCGGCTGGATCGGCACCGGCCTGAGCGTGCTGCTCATCGTCTTCTACGTCGTCGTCTTCTCTCTTGCCGTGAGCCAGGGCGACGCGTCGTACTCGACGTACTGACGTAGCAGTCCTCTTCCGGCCGGCCCTGCGACCCGGCATCATGTGCCCCATGGTGGACACTGAGGCGGAGATCGTGGTCGTCGGTGCCGGTCCCACGGGGCTGCTGCTCGCCGGGGACCTGGCTGCCGCCGGGGTGCGCACCACGCTCGTCGAGCGGCGCCCCCGGCGGATCAGCAACCTGTCGCGGGCGTTCGCGGTGCACGCCCGGGCGCTGGAGCAGCTCGACGCCCGCGGGGTCGCCGAGGAGATCATCGCGGGGGGCCGGTCGGTCCAGAACCTGCGGCTGCTCAACCGCTTCACGCTGGACCTGGGCGTCCTGCCCACCCGGTACCCGCAGGTCCTGGCGGTCCCGCAGTACGAGGTGGAGCGCGTCCTGCTGGAACGGGCCGAGGCCGAGGGCGTCACCTTCGCCCACGGCACCGAGCTCGAGAGCCTCGACCAGGACGAGGACGGCGTCACCCTGCGGCTCACCGGCCCCGACGGCGCGGAGTCGCTGCGCGCGCGCTACGTCGTCGGCTGCGACGGGCACCACTCGGCGGTCCGCGACCTCGTCGGTCTCCCGTTCCCCGGCCGGGCCGTGATCAGGTCGATGGTCCTGGCGGACGTGCGGCTCGCGGAGCCGCCGTCGGACGTCATCACGGTCGCCGTGCGGGACGACGCCTTCTGCTTCATCGCCCCGTTCGGCGACGGCTACCACCGGGTCATCGGCTGGCGCTACGGCACCGACGTGCCGGAGGACGCCCCGCTCGACGTGGAGGAGGTGCGCGACATCATGCGCGCGGCCCTCGGCTCCGACCTCGGCATGATCGAGGCCCGCTGGACCTCCCGGTTCCACTCGGACGAGCGGCAGGCGCCGCACTACCGAGTGGGCCGCGTGTTCGTGGCGGGCGACGCCGCGCACGTGCACTCGCCCGCCGGCGGGCAGGGCATGAACACGGGCCTCCAGGACGCGGCGAACCTGTCCTGGAAGCTGGCGCAGGTGGTGTCGGGGCACACCCGGGGCCCGGCCGCCGAGAAGCTCCTCGACTCGTACGAGTCCGAGCGACACCCCGTCGGCAGGATGGTCCTGCGCGCCAGCGGCGCGCTGGTCCGGGCGGCGCGGGGAAAGGGCCTTCTCGCGCGCACCCTCGGTGTGCTCATCGTGGGTGTCGCCGGGAACGTGCCACCGGCCCGCTACCGCATGATGGGGATGGTCTCGGGCATCGGGATCCGGTACGGGCGCCCGCCCGGGGCGCACCGGCTGGTCGGCGGCCGTGCGCCGGACGTCCCCCTCGCCGCGCAGGACGGCGGCACGACGCGCCTCTACGCGGCGCTCCGGTCGGGCGGCTTCGTCCTGGTCCAGGGGGACGACGGTCCGGGCGCGGGCGCCGCCCCGGCGGGCCCGCCCGCGGGCTCCCAGTACGCGAGCTGGGCGGAGGCCGCCGTCGTCGGCCGGCGCACGGACGGCGACGCGACCACGATGCTCGTGCGCCCCGACGGCTACATCGCCTGGGCGGCCTGATCCGAGAGCCGGGTGCGCGCGCCGCCCGGCGAAACGGCCCGGGGGTGCCTACCGTGGGTCCATGGTCGACCCTGAGCCCGCACCGGGCGGAACCCCGCCGCCGCAGCAGCAGTACCAGCAGCCGTCACCGTACGAGCAGCCTCCGCAGCCGGTCTACGTCTACCCGAGGCCGCCGAAGAACGACCTGGCGATCCTCTCGCTGATCTTCGGCTGCATCGGCGTCGCGGCGGGGTTCGGGCCCCTCGCGGGAGTTCCCGCCGTGATCCTCGGCCACCAGGCCCGGCGCGCGGTGGCCGCGGCGCAGGCGGACAACGGCACGCTGGCGACGGCGGGCATCGTGCTGGGCTGGGTGTCGATCGCGTTCGGGATCCTCGTCGCGCTGGCCTTCGTCGCGTACCTCATGTTCTTCGGGATCTTCGCGTTCTGGATGACCGGCTACCCGTCGTCGCCGGGACCGATGCTGGAGTCCGGCACCGTCTGACCGGGGGCGCCGGCCCGGAAACGAGCTTGCAGGCCTGCGGAGCGCATGGCAGGCTGTCCGCGGTCCCGGCGGGCAGGTCCGCGTGTGAGACGGGTGACGTGAAGGATGGCGATGACGGATCTCCAGGTAGCAGCCGACCCGCGCTGACGCCTGCCCTCGTCCGAGCCCGGCTCGGGACGGAAGGGCTCCCGGCGTCGGCGTTCCGCACGCCACCCAGGAGTCCTCGCCATGCCTTCCTCCGTCTCGAACCCTGCCGTCGTCCTGCGCGACCTCACCTTTGCCTGGCCCGACGGCGCCGTCGCGCTCGACCGGGTGTCCGGCGCCTTCGGCCGCGGCCGCACCGGGCTGACCGGCCTCAACGGCGCGGGCAAGTCCACGCTGCTGCGGCTCGTCGCCGGGCGGCTGCGTCCCGTGTCCGGCTCTGCCGCCGTCGCCGGCACCGCCGACTACCTGCCGCAGCGCCTCACTCTCGACGTCGGCGCGACCGTCGCCGACGTGCTCGGCGTGCGCTCCACCGTGGACGCCGTCCGTGCGATCACCGGTGGGGACGTGCGCGCCGAGCTCTTCGACGTCGTCGGCGACGGCTGGGACGTGGAGGAACGGGCTGTCGCCGCGCTGGCGGCGTCCGGCCTGCCCACGGGCCTGGACCGGACCGTCGGCACGCTGTCCGGCGGGGAGGCGATGCTCACGGCGGTCGCCGGCCTGCGGCTGCGCGGGGCGGACGTCGCGCTGCTCGACGAACCCACCAACAACCTCGACGGTGAGGCCCGGGAGCGCCTCTACGACCTGGTGCGCGGCTGGCGCGGGGCGCTGGTGGTCGTGTCGCACGACCTGGCGCTGCTGGAGCTGATGGACGAGACGGCGGAGCTGCGGTCGGGCTCCCTGACGACCTTCGGCGGCCCGTACAGCGAGTACCGCGCCTGGCTGGACGTGCAGCAGGAGGCGGCCGAGCAGGCGCTGCGCGCCGCGGAGCAGACGCTGCGGCGGGAGAAGCGGCAGCGGGTCGCGCTGGAGGAGAAGGTGGCGCACAGCGAGCGGCAGGCGCGCAAGGACCGCGCGAGCCGCCGGTACGTCCCGGCGGTCGTCCGGGAGCGGAAGAACTCGGCGGAGCGGTCGCAGGGCGCGCGGCGCGGCCTGGCGGACGCGCACGTCGCCGAGGCGCGGGCCGCGGTGGACGCGGCGGAGCGGGCGGTGCGGGACGACGACCGGATCGCCGTCGACCTGCCGGACCCGGGCGTTCCGGCCGGGCGCCGGATCGCCGTGCTGACCGGCGCGGACGGCCGGGAGCACGTGCTCCAGGGCCCGGAGCGCGTGGCGCTGACCGGCCCGAACGGAGCGGGCAAGACGACGCTCCTGGAGCGGCTGCTGCGCGGTCCGGACGCGGCCCCGGACGGTGCCGTCCCCGCCGGTCTCCCGGCGGCGTCCGGCACGCTCCTGACCGACCGGGCCGCCTACCTGCCGCAGCGGCTCGACGTGCTGGACGACGCCGCGACCGTGCTCGACGCCGTCCGCGAGGGTGCGCCGGACGTGCCGCCGGGCGAGCTGCGCAACCGCCTGGCGCGCTTCCTCGTCCGGGGCGCCGCGGTGCACCGGACGGTGGCGACGCTCTCGGGCGGGGAGCGGTTCCGGGTCGCGCTCGCCCGCCTGCTGCTCGCGGACCCGCCGGCCCAGCTCCTCGTCCTGGACGAGCCCACCAACAACCTCGACGTCGCCAGTACGGACCGCCTGGTGGAGGCGCTGTCCGCCTACCGGGGGACGCTGCTGGTGGTGAGTCACGACCGCGCGTTCCTGGACCGGCTGGCCCTGACCCGGGAGCTGCGCCTGGACCGCGACGGCGGTCTGCGCGAGAGCTGACCGGGTGCCGGGTGCCGGGTGCTGCGGGTACGTGGTACCCCTGATGCGTGAGAATTCACCCGCTGGATACGTTCTCGCTACGAACTTGTCTGGGCTGGGAGAGAACTCATCATGAAGATCAGATCACGACGGGTCGCCGTCGCCAGCGCTGCGGCTGCGGTCCTCCTGACCGGTGGCATCGCGGCGAGCGGCGTCATCGGCGCGACCGCGGACGAGGCCGGCGCCGCCGCCGAGGACACGCAGGCCGTCACGGAGAAGATGCCGGCCGCGCCCTACCTGTTCCTCGGCTGGGGCAACCCGCAGGACGCGACCTCCGTCATGAGCGAGACCGGCATCGAGGCGTTCACCATGGCGTTCATCCTCTCGTCGGGCGGCTGCGCCCCCGCCTGGGACGGCCAGCGCCCCCTCGACGGCGGCGTGGACGAGCAGACCATCGACGCCATCCACGCCGCGGGCGGCCAGGTGCAGGTGTCGTTCGGCGGGTGGCAGGGCAACAAGCTCGGCCCGAACTGCTCGAGCCCCGAGGAGTTCGCCGGCGCCGTGCAGCAGGTGATCGACGCGCACCAGGTCGACGTCGTCGACTTCGACATCGAGAACACCGACGAGCTCGAGGACTACGCCGTGCAGGACCGCATCCTGCAGGGCATCTCGATCGTCAAGGAGAACAACCCGGACGTGGGTGCCGTCGTCACGATCCCGACGACCACCACCGGACCCGGCGGCGCCGGGTCCCGCCTCATCGAGCGGGCCGCCGAGCTCGGCACGCCGATCGACAACTACACCATCATGCCGTTCGACTTCGGCGGCTCCGACATGGCGGCCGACACGAAGGCCGCGACCGAGGGCCTCAAGGACCAGCTCCGGGCCGCGAACGGCTGGACCGACGAGGAGGCGTGGAGCCACGCGGGCATCTCGGGCATGAACGGGACGTCCGACGTCGGCGAGACGACGACGCCCGCGCAGTGGAGCGAGATCCGCGACTGGGCGAGCGCGCAGGGCGTGACCCGCTTCGCGTACTGGGCGGTCAACCGCGACCGGCCGTGCCCGGGCGGTGGCGCCGTGTCCGACTGCAGCGGCATCGACCAGGAGGACCTCGAGTTCACGAGGATCACGGCAGGGTTCTGACCCGCCTGACCGACCGCCGTCGGTCCGGCCGACCGTGGGGCGCGTGCCCTCACCGGTCGGCCGGAGGGCGGGCGTAGCGAGAGGTCATCGTGTAGTCCTTGGTCGGGCCCGTCACCCGCCACCGGACCGTCCAGGGGGCGTCGGCGTCCGCCGGGGTGTCGATGTGGCCGTCGTAGAGGTCACGTCCGCACGGGTGCTCCACCTCGCCGCCGGTCCAGGAATGGAAGTCCCGGCCGTCCTCGAAGGTCACCCGCCAGCCGGCCGTGCCACGCACGAGGAACAGGGTGCGGCTCACCCGGGTGGTCCGCCCCGCGCCGTGCAGCGTGCCGTGCTCGGCCCAGCGGATCCGGTCGTCGTCCTCGGCGTCGAACGCCGCCTCGCCGACGGCGACGTACTCCGCGCCGTCGAGATGGTCGCGCACCTCGCGGCGGAAGTCCCAGAGGCCGACGAGTCGCAGCGGATCCACGGACCCATCCTAGGGACTGCCGTCCCGCCCGGGCGACGTCGTGCGTCCCGGGCGGCGCCGCGGGTGAGAATGGGCCGCATGACGACCCTCGCCAACCCACACTCCGTACCGTCCACGCTCCCGTACGAGCTGCCCGACTACACCGCGATCCGCGAGGAGCACCACGAGCCTGCGGTCGTGGACGGCATGGCCGCCCAGCGGGCCGAGGTCGAGGCCATCGTCACCAGCCCCGCACCACCCACCGTCGAGAACACCCTCGAGGCGCTCGAACGCAGCGGCGCGCTCCTGGGCAGGGCGCTGCGCGTCTTCGGGAACCAGCTGGCCGCCGACGCCACACCCGGCCTGGAAGAGATCGAGGCACGCCTCGCCCCGCAGCTCGCCGCGCACGAGGACGCCATCTACCTGGACGCCCGCCTCTACGCACGCGCCAGGGCCATCCAGGAGCAGGCGGACGCCGGCGTCCTCACCCTCGAACCCGACACCGCCTACCTCCTGGAGCAGCTGCTCACCCGCATCCGCCGCTCGGGCATCGAGCTGTCCGAGGCCGACCAGGCCACCCTGCGCGCCCTCAACGCCCGCCTCACCACCCTCCAGGCCGAGTTCGGCCGCAAGCTCCTGGCCGGCGCCAACGCCGCGAGCGTCCTGATCACCGACGAGGCCGAGCTCGACGGCCTGCCCGCGCGCGCCCGGGCCGGTGCGAGGGCCGCCGCCGAGTCCCGCGGGCAGGACGGCTGGCTGCTCGAGATGCAGCTGTTCACCCACCAGCACGTCCTGGCCTCCCTCGCCCGGGCCGACGTGCGCGCCCGCGTCCAGGCCGCCGCCGAGGCCCGCGGCGCCGACGGCACCGAGCACGACACCCGTGCCACCCTCCTGGAGACGGTCCGCCTCCGCGCCGAGCGCGCCCGTCTCCTCGGCTACGAGCACCACGCCGCCTACGTCGCCGCGGACGCCACCGCAGGCACCACCCGGAACGTCGCCGACATGCTCGGGCGCCTCGCCCCGCCCGCCGTCGCCAACGCCCGCACCGAGCACGCCGACCTCGAGGCGCTCGCCGGCGGGCCTGTCGCGGCCGCGGACTGGTCGTACCACGCCGAGGCGGTGCGCAAGGACCGCTTCGCGCTCGACGACGCGCTCCTGCGCCCGTACCTGGAGCTCGAGCGGGTCGCGCACGACGGCGTGTTCCGCGCTGCGAACCTGCTGTTCGGACTGTCCTTCACGGAGCGCGACGACCTCGTCGGCTGCCACCCGGACGTGCGCGTCTTCGAGGTGTTCGACCACCCGGAGCCGGGGGAGCGGGACCACGGGCTGGGCCTGTTCGTCGCCGACTGGTTCACGCGCGCGTCCAAGCGCGGCGGCGCCTGGATGAACAACCTCGTCGACCAGAACCACCTGCTCGGCCAGCGGGCCGTCGTCGTGAACAACCTCAACATCGTCCGGGCGCCCGCCGGGGAGCCCACCCTGCTCTCCTGGGACGAGGTCACCACGATGTTCCACGAGTTCGGGCACGCGCTGCACGGCCTGCTGTCCGACGTGCGCTACCCGTCGCAGTCCGGCACGAACGTGCCGCGCGACTTCGTCGAGTTCCCCTCCCAGGTCAACGAGATGTGGGCGTGGGACCCGGAGATCCTCGCCGGCTTCGCCGTGCACCACGAGACCGGCGAGCCGATGCCTGCCCGCTGGATCGACACGATGCTCGCGTCGCGCCAGTGGGGCGAGGGCTTCTCCACCACCGAGTACCTCGGCGCCGCCCTGCTCGACCAGGCGTGGCACCAGCTCGCCCCCGAGGACGTGCCCACCTCGCCCGACGACGTCGCCGGCTTCGAGGCCGCCGCGCTCGCGGCGGCCGGCGTGGACTTCGCGCCCGTGCCGCCCCGGTACCGCACCACCTACTTCAACCACGTCTTCGGCGGGGGCTACTCGGCCGCGTACTACTCCTACGTCTGGTCCCAGGTGCTCGACGCCGACACCGTCGAGTGGTATGGCGAGCAGGGCGGCCTGACCCGCGAGAACGGTGAGACGTTCCGGCGACGGCTGCTGGCGCGCGGCGGCTCCCAGGACCCGAGCCGTTCCTTCCGCGACCTGGTCGGCCGCGACCCGCGGATCGCGCCACTGCTCGCACGCCTCGGCCTGGACGCCTGACGCAGCACCGCCCCCGGCAGGAGGGTGCCGCTGGGGAGCTCGTCGACGCGGCGGGTAGCGTGTGCGACGTGACCGAGACCCCGCACACCGCCCCCTCCGCCCCTCCCGTTCTCGCTGCCCAGGACGAGGTGGTCCGCATCTGCCGCGACCTCATCCGGTTCGACACGTCGAACTACGGGACGGGTGAGGGGCCGGGGGAGCGGGCCGCAGCCGAGTACGTCATGGAGCTGCTGACCGAGGTGGGCCTGGAGCCGGAGCTCTTCGAGTCCGAGCCGGGGCGCGCGTCCGTCGTCGTCCGCCTGGAGGGGGCCGACCGCACCCGGCCCGCGCTCGTGCTGCACGGCCACCTCGACGTCGTGCCCGCGGCCGCCGCCGACTGGAGCGTCGACCCGTTCGCGGCCGAGCTCACCCACGAGCCCGAGGGCAGCCTCATCTGGGGCCGCGGCGCCGTCGACATGAAGGACATGGACGCCATGATCCTGTCGGTCGTGCGGCAGATGGCGCGCGAGGGCCGTAAGCCCGCCCGCGACGTCGTCGTCGCCTTCTTCGCCGACGAGGAGAACGGCGGCAGGCTCGGCGCCGGCTACCTGACCGCCGAGCACGCCGAGCTCTTCGAGGGCGCGACCGAGGCGGTCAGCGAGGTCGGCGGGTTCTCCGTCGACGTCGGCGGCCACCGTGCCTACCTGCTGCAGACCGCCGAGAAGAGCCTGTCCTGGATGCGGCTGCTCGCCGACGGCCGCGCCGGCCACGGCTCCCAGGTCAACCACGACAACGCGGTCACGGCGCTCGCCGACGCCGTCGCCCGGATCGGGAAGTACTCCTGGCCCTACACGCCCACGCCGACGGTGGACGCGCTGCTGCGCGGCGTCGCGGACCTCACCGGCCTGCCGTACGACGTCGCCCGCTTCGCCGAGGACCCGGCCATGGTGGACGAGCTGGTCGCCGCGCTCGGTCCGGCGGCCAAGTTCGTGGGTGCCACCGTGCGCAACACGTCCAACCCGACCCAGCTGGAGGCCGGGTACAAGGCGAACGTCATCCCGGGCTCGGCGTCGGCGGCGATCGACGTGCGGCTGCTGCCCGGCCACGAGGCCGAGGGCATCGAGACGCTGCGGGAGCTGGCCGGGCCGGGCGTGCGGGTCGAGCCGATCCACCAGGACCGGTCCCTCGAGGTGCCGTTCACGGGGTCCCTCGTGGACGCCATGGTGGACGCGATCTCGGCCGAGGACGCCGGCGCGACCGTCCTGCCGTACACGCTCTCGGGCGGCACCGACAACAAGTGGATGTCCCGCCTCGGCATCACCGGCTACGGCTTCGCCCCGCTGCGGCTTCCCGCGGACCTCGACTTCGCGGGCATGTTCCACGGCGTCGACGAGCGCGTCCCCACGGATGCTCTTGAGTTCGGCACGCGGGTCCTGGACCGTCTGCTGGCGACCTGCTGACGGTCGCCCGCGGGCCCGTCAGCGGGCCCGCGGGCGCCGCAGGTCAGACGCCGACGCCGCCGTTCGCGTCGAGCGTTCCCGTGACGAGCAGGCCCGCGACCACCGCGGCCAGCACGAAGCGGTAGTACACGAACGGTGCGAACGAATACTTCTTGACGATCTTCAGGAACGCCACGATGACGAAGTAGCCGACCACGCCCGCGACGATCGTCGCGATGATGGTCTCCGTCCAGCCCGGTGCGCCCTCCGGGATCGGCTCGCCCACGGTCTTCAGCAGCTGGTAGAACCCGGACCCGAACACGGCGGGCAGCGCCAGCAGGAACGAGTAGTCCGCGGCCGCGCCGCGCTTGAAGCCCATGAACAGGCCCGCGGCGATCGTGCCGCCGGAGCGCGAGACGCCCGGGACGAGCGCGAGGGACTGAGCGATCCCGTAGGTGATCGCGCTGCGCGGCGTGAGCGACTCGAGCTCGCGCTCCTGGCGGGCCGTGCGGTCGGCCCAGAGGATGACCACGCCGAACCCGGCGAGCATGGCCACGGTGAGCCACAGGTTGCGCAGGCTCGTCTCGATCTGGTCCTGGAACAGCAGGCCGAGCACCACGATGGGGACCGAGCCGAGGATGATGTACCAGCCCATCGCCGCGTCCGGGTTGCCGACGCTGAGGCCGGGCCGCGCGTGCCGCACGTCGACCGACCCGGCCGCCGGGCCGAGCCCCAGGCGGGCCCGCCAGCCCGGCCCGTTCGCCCCCGCCAGCGCGCGGTACCAGGCGACGAGGATCTGCCCGATCTTCCGCCGGTAGTAGATGACGACGGCGGTCTCGGTGCCGAGCTGCGTGATCGCGGTGAACGCCGCTCCGGCGTCTCCGGCGCCGATCAGCTCGCTGGTGATGCGCAGGTGCGCGCTCGAGGAGATCGGGAGGAACTCGGTCAGACCCTGGATGAGGCCCAGGAAGATGGCTTGCCACGACGTCACGGGCGGTAACCCTACCCGCTGCCGGGTAGCCTGCCAGCATGGAACACCGCAGGGTGGGAGCCTCGGGGCTGCGTGTCTCCGAGCTCGGCCTGGGCACGATGACCTGGGGCCGCGACACCGACGAGCTCGACGCCGCCGAGCAGGCGCGCGACTTCCTCGATGCCGGCGGCACCCTGATCGACACCGCGGCCGCCTACGGCGAGGGCGACGCCGAGAACGTCATCGGCACCCTCCTGTCCGGGAAGGTGGCGCGCGACGACGTCGTGCTCGCGACGAAGGGCGGCACGCGGCGCGACGCCTCGCGGGGCGTCCTCCTGGACTCCCTCGACGCGTCGCTGCGGCGGATGGGCACCGACCACGTGGACCTGTTCCTCGTGGCCTGCCCGGACGGCGCCACCCCGCTGGCCGAGACCTGCTCGGCGCTCCGGCTGGCCGTCACGTCCGGCCGGGCCCGCTACGCCGGCCTGTCCAACCACCCGGGCTGGGCGGCCGCGCGGGCTGCCTCGCTGCTCGGCGACGACATCGGCCTGCCCGCGCTCTGCCTCGAGTACTCCCTGGTGCAGCGGGGCGCGGAGCGCGAGGCGCTGCCCGCCGCCGACGCGCTCGGCATGGGCCTGCTGGCCTGGTCGCCGCTGGGGCGCGGCGTGCTCACCGGCAAGTACCGGCACGGCACGCCCGCCGACTCGCGCGCGGCGTCGAACCATCTCGCGGGCTTCGTGCAGCCGTACCTGGAGGGCGAGGCGGCGTCGGTGGTCGACGCCGTCGGCATCGCGGCGGACGGCCTGGGCCGCGCCCCCGCTCAGGTGGCGCTCTCCTGGCTGCTGGAGCGCGACCAGGTCGCCTCGGCGATCGTCGGCGCGCGCACCCCGGCGCAGCTGCGCACGAGCCTCGCCGCGACGGACCTGACCCTCCCGGCCGAGGTGCTGGCCGCCCTGGACGACGTCTCCGCCCCACCGATCGGCTACCCCGAACGCTGGTGATCGGCGCCGCGTCGGCGAGCGGGCTGGTCATCAGCGGCCCGGCGCGTGAGGATGGAGGGACCCGACACGGACCGGCTCCAGCCGGTCCGCCGGGATGATCGGAAGGGAGAACCTGCGATGTCCTCAAAGCTGCCCCGTTACACCGTCCCGTCCCTCACCCCCGAGGAGGGCGCCAAGGTCGCCGAGATCCTCCAGGACCGGCTGCACGCCCTGAACGACCTGCACCTCACCCTCAAGCACGTGCACTGGAACGTGGTGGGGCCGCACTTCATCGGCGTCCACGAGATGCTGGACCCGCAGGTCGACGCGGTGCGCACGATGGTGGACGAGATCGCCGAGCGCATCGCGACGCTCGGGGTCGCCCCGGTCGGCACGCCGGGTGCTCTCGTGGCCGCCCGCACGTGGGAGGACTACAAGCTGGGGCGCGCCCCGGCGATCGAGCACCTGGACGCGCTCGACGGCGTCTACGAGTCGGTGATCACCTTCCACCGCAAGGCGGCCGACCAGACGGCCGGCCTGGACGACGTCACCAACGACCTGCTCATCGGCCACCTGCGCGACCTCGAGCAGTTCCACTGGTTCGTCCGCGCCCACCTGGAGTCGGCTTCCGGGGCCCTTCCCGGGTCGTGACCGAGCCGTCCGGGCCGGACCCGTGTCAGCGGGCCGGCTCGGCCGGGGCCGGGTCGTCGACGTCCGCGAGCTCGTCCTCGAAGTCGAAGTCGAGGTCGTCGTCCTCGTCGTCCTCGTCCTCGTCGGAGTCGTCGTCCTCGTCGACGTCCTCGGCGAGGTAGAAGGGCGTGACCTCACCGAACTGCGTGGCGATGGCGTCCTCGTACACCTCGTAGGCGTCGGCGAGCACGTCGTAGGCGTCGTCGACGGCAGGGTCGTCGTCGCTCCGTCTCGTGGCGACCGCGTTGTAGTGGGCCTCGAGTGCGGCCACGAGGCGGTCGAGTGCGGCGCGCGGGTCAACGGTCATGCATTGAACTGTACTGCCGTGCGCTGGCCTGCGGTATCGGTCAGGAGCAATCGTTGCTGCGGCCGGGCGACCCGCGGGGGCGGAGGGCTTGATCCCGGCGCGGGATCGGCCACAATGGACGGACGAATTATCGGCTGTGACGGGGACGGTGACGCATGGCGAGTGACGGCTCCACGTGGCGCAAGCACGGTCAGTACGAGTACCGGGTCGTGACCATCGACCGATCGACGAGCGTGCCCGACGCTCGCAAGCTGCTCACCGACGAGGCCGAGTACGGCCGCTGGGAGCTCGCCAGGACCCGTCTCTACATGGGCGGCGAGCGCCGCGTGTGGCTCCGCCGCAAGATCATCCGCGTGAGGCCGACCCTCTGACACCGTCTAGGCTGTGCGGGTGCATTCCTGGCCCCGCCCGCAGATCCCCGAGATCCCCGGCAGCTCCGACAAGGTCCAGGTGCACGACACCTCGGCCGGCGCCCTCGTCGAGGCCGCGCCCGGAGGAGCTGCCGGGCTCTACGTCTGCGGAATCACCCCGTACGACGCGACGCACATCGGTCACGCGAACACGTACGTGGCCTTCGACCTGCTGGTCCGCGCCTGGCGCGACGCCGGCAAGCGGGTCACGTACGTCTCCAACGTGACCGACGTCGACGACCCGCTGCTCGAGCGCGCCGCCGCCACGGGTGTGGACTGGCGGGACCTCGCTCGCGACCAGGAGGCTCTGTTCGCCGAGGACATGACGGCGCTCGGCGTCGTCCCGCCGGACGTGTACACGGGTGCGGTCGAGGCGGTCCCCGACGTCGCCGTGGCCGTGGCCGCGATGCTGGAGTCCGGCGCCGCCTACCGCGTCCCGCCCGTCGACGACGGCGTGACCGGCGACGACGTCTACGCCGACGTCTCGGCCGATGCCGGCTTCGGCCACGTCTCCGGCCTCGACCGCGCGACGATGAGCACCCTGTTCGCCGAGCGTGGCGGCGACCCGGACCGCCCTGGCAAGCGCGACCCGCTCGACCCGCTGCTGTGGCGCGCCGAGCGCCCCGGGGAGCCCGCCTGGGACGGCGGGCCGCTCGGTCCCGGCCGGCCCGGCTGGCACGTCGAGTGCACGGTCATCGCCCGCGACGGGCTCGGCCTCGCCGTCGCCCCGCCCGGCGGCGGCACGTTCGACGTCCAGGGTGGGGGAGCGGACCTCGTCTTCCCGCACCACGAGATGTCGACCTCTCACCTGCGCGCCCTCGGCGAGCCGGTCGCCGGTGCCCACGTGCACGCGGCCCTGGTCGCCTACCAGGGCGAGAAGATGAGCAAGTCCCGCGGGAACCTGGTGCTCGTCTCCCGGCTCCGCGAGGAGGGCGCCGACCCGATGGCGGTCCGCCTCGCGCTCCTGGCCCACCACTACCGCGCCGCCTGGGAGTGGACGGACGCCGACCTGGCCGCGGGCGCCGAGCGCCTGGAGCTGTGGCGCTCGGCAGTCTCCGGCAACGGCGGCCCGGCCGTCGACGGCACCCTGGCCGCCGTGCGCGCCGCCCTGGCCGACGACCTCGACGCCCCGTCCGCGCTCGCCGCGGTGGACGCGTGGTCGCGGGACGCCCTGGTCCCGGGCCGTGACACGACCGCCGACGAGGAGGGCGCTCCCGGCGTCCTCTCCCGTGCGGTCAACGCCCTCCTGGGCGTCCGTCTCTGACCCGGGCGGTGGCGAAGAGCGCGGCGCTCCCGTCGTCGTCGAGCCCTCACGGGCGGATCGGGGAGGTCGACGGGCTGCGCGGGGTCGCGCTGACCCTCGTCGTGCTGTTCCACGTGTTCGGGGCCGGGCGGGTGTCCGGCGGGGTGGACGTGTTCCTCGTCATCTCCGGGTTCCTCACCACGCGCGCCGTGCTCCGCCGTGCCACGGCGGGGCGGCTCACCGTGCCCGGCGCCTGGTCGCGCGACCTGACCCGGCTCGCCCCGACGGCCCTGGCCGTCCTGCTCGCCGTGGTCGCCGGCACGCTCGCCCTGCTCCCGCCGGGCCGCTGGGAGAGCATGCTGCGCGAGGCGGCGGCGTCGGCGACAAGCTGGGAGAACTGGCGGCTCATCGACGCCGAGCTCGCCTACGGCGCGGCCGGGCCGGAGGCGAGCCCGCTCCAGCACTTCTGGTCGCTCGCCGTCCAGGTGCAGTACCTCGCCGCGCTCCCCGTGGTCGCGCTCGGGTGCGCGGCGCTCGCCGCGCGGGTGCGCCGGGTGCGGGGCCGCGCGATCACCGCCGAGCGGCTGTTCGCCACGGTCCTCGGGCTCGTCACCGCCGCGTCGTTCGCCTTCGCTGTCCGGCTTGCCGCCGTCGACCAGCCGGTCGCCTACTTCCACACGTTCGCGCGGGTCTGGGAGATCGGCGCGGGCGGGCTGCTGGCGCTCGCCACGGCACGGGCCTGGATGGCCCCGCCGCTGCGCGCCGCCGCCGGGTGGGCGGGCGTGACCGCGGTCGTCGTCTGCGGGTTCGTGTTCGACGGCGGGCGGCTCTTCCCGGGTCCCGCCACGCTCTTCCCCGTCGCGGGCGCGCTGCTGGTGCTCCTCGCGGCCGAGGCCGCCTCGGCGGGCGCCGGTGACGGTCCGGCGGGCACCGCCCGGCTCGGCGTCCTGAGCCGCGTGCTGGACAACCCGGTGCCGCGCTGGCTGGCGACCGTCTCGTACGCGCTCTACCTGTGGCACTGGCCGCTGCTGATCGCGTGGCTGGCCGTCGCCGGCCGGCCCCGCGCGGGCGTGCTCGACGGCGCGGCCGTCGTGCTCGTGTCGGTCCTGCTCGCCTGGGCGACGGTGCGGTGGGTCGCGCGGCCGGTCGAGCGCTGGGCGGCCCGGCCCGCACCGCCGGCCCGCCCGCCGGTGCCGCACCGCCGGCTCGCGGCCGGTGCCGTGCTCGGCGCGCTGTCGCTCGTGCTCGCCGGCGGCGTGTGGGCGAGCGCCGAAGGGATCGAGCAGCGGGAGGCCGCCGAGCTGGTGGCGCTGCGCGCGCCGTCGCCCGACCATCCCGGCGCGGCCGTCCTGCGGTCCGCGACGCCGGCCCCGGACACCGCCGGCCCCGCGGACGTCCCGTTCCGGCCGTCCACGCGGATCGCGGGCCGGGACGGGCGCCACGTGACCGACTGCGCCAACTCCGACAACACAGGGATCCAGGTCGTCACCTGCGTGATGGCCACGCCCGAGCAGGGCGCGCCCACCCGGCGCGTCTACCTGGTCGGCGGATCCCACACCCAGCACTGGGGCGACGCCTGGGTCCAGGTGGCCGACGGCGCGGGCTGGGAGATGACGGCGATGTTCAAGCACGGCTGTCGCCTCACGGTCGGGCCGGAGGCCTCCCACCGGTACTGCGTCGGCTGGTCGGCCGCCGCGCTCGACCGGGTGCTGGCCGACCGGCCCGACGCCGTCGTCGTGGAGAGCACGCGGACCTCGACCGACGGCCCGGACTTCGTCGTCCCCGA
Source organism: Myceligenerans cantabricum (assembly GCF_054777735.1). NCBI lineage: Bacteria > Bacillati > Actinomycetota > Actinomycetes > Micrococcales > Promicromonosporaceae > Myceligenerans > Myceligenerans cantabricum. The sequence goes on along the minus strand of NZ_BAAHAJ010000009.1, from coordinate 657,088 downwards.
GCAGGAGGCCGCGTGGGAGAAGATGGCGGCCGCCGGGATCCCGGTGATCGGCGTGCGCGACACCCCGCGCTTCGAGCAGGAGGTCCCCGGCTGCCTGGCGCAGCAGCACGGCCGGCCGAGGGACGAGGCGACGGCGGCCTGCGCGGTGCCGCGGGCCGACCTCTTCGGTGACGCGTTCCCCGCGGACGCTCCCGGGTACGCGCCCGCCACGACGGGCATCACGCACGTCGACCTCACGGACTCGATCTGCGGGCCGGAGACTTGCGACGTGGTCGTCGGCAACGTGCTCGCCTACCGCGACGCCGACCACATGACCGGGACCTACGTCCAGACGCTGGGGCCCGACCTGGACGCCGCCCTGCGGGCCGCGGCGCCCTGGCTCTTCGGGTAGCGCAGCCGCCTCGCGCGCGCAGCCCGGAGCGGGCAGCTCAGCCCGGCCCGGGACCGCCGGGGCCGCCGGGGCCCCCAGGACCGCCGGGACCCCCAGGACCGCCGGGACCCCCAGGACCGCCCTGGTCCCTGCCGTCCTTGCCGCCGATGTCGCGGCGGCGCAGGTACCGCTCGAACTCGCGGGCGATCGCGTCGCCGGACGCCTCGGGCAGCTCCGCGGTGTCCTTCGCCTCCTCCAGCTGGGCGACGTACTCGGAGATCTCCGTGTCCTCGCTGGCGAGCTCGTCGACGCCCTGCTGCCAGGCGGCGGCGTCGTCGGGCAGGTCGCGCATGTCGACGGACTCGCCGAGCAGCTCCTCGATGCGCGTCAGGATCGCGAGCGTCGCCTTGGGGGAGGGCGGGTTCGCCACGTAGTGCGGCACCGCCGCCCACAGCGACACCGACTGCAGGCCGCGCTCGGCGGCCTCGTGCTGCATCACGCCGACGATGCCGGTGGGGCCCGTGTAGGTGTTGGGCTCGATGTCGAGCACCGCCTGCACGCCCGTGCTGTCCGACGTCGCGGTCATCGGGATCGGCCGGGTGTGCGGTACGTCCGCCAGCAGCGCGCCCAGCGTCACGAACGACTCGACCCCCAGGTCCGCCGCGATGCCGAGCAGCTCCGAGCAGTACTTGCGCCACCGCATGGACGGCTCGATGCCGTGCACCAGGACGACCGTGCGCTCCGGCAGGCGGGCCACCCAGACCGACGTCGTCGGCCACGTGATGAACTGCTTGCCGTCGTCGTCGAACGCGACCATGGGACGGTTCACCTGGAAGTCGTGGAACTCGTCCGGATCGAGCTCGGCGACCTTTTCCGCCTCCCAGACCTCGGACAGGTGGGTGAGCGCGCTGGTGGCGGCTCCGCCCGCGTCGTTCCAACCTTCGAAGGCGGCCAGGAGCACGGTCTTGCGGGCCGTTCGCGGGGGGGTGGGGGCCTGCTCGTGCGGCTCGGACTGCGCGTCGGTCATTCCACCACCTTATGGGTTCCGTCAGGAGGTGCGGCGGGAGTTCGCCCGTGGCGTGGCGGGGTCTGTCCTGCCGGCCCGGGCGGGCACGGAGGCCACGCCAGGTCTGGAATAACGGTGGTCTCGGGCCGTTGGGAACAGTTATGAACGAACGACAGGACGAATATGTTCCGAGCACGGCGGGGTGGGTCCGTGACCAGGTGGAGGCCTTCGAAGGATCGAACGGCACCGAGGCCAACACCCTGCGGGGCGGCAGCGACCCGATCGTCGTGATCACGAACCGCGGCGCGAAGACCGGCAAGCTCCGCAAGACGCCCGTGATGCGCGTGGAGCGGGACGGCGCGTACCTCGCCGTCGGGTCGCTGGGCGGCGCGCCGAAGAACCCGGTCTGGGTGTACAACCTCCGGGCGCACCCGGAGGTGGAGCTGCAGGACGGGCCGGTGCGCAAGGAGTACACGGCGCGCGAGCTGTCGGGCGACGAGCGGGCCGAGTGGTGGGAGCACGCCGTGGCGACCTGGTCGACGTACGGCGAGTACCAGAAGAAGACGGACCGGCAGATCCCGCTGTTCCTGCTGGAGCCCGTGGACTGAGCCGCACTCCTGGGTCGCCGGCCGCCGATGATTTCCGGCCTTAGTGGTACTAATCTGGAGTAATCCACCGGAATCACTGCTTGACTTCTCCCATGCGGTCCGGTGACCGTGCCCGCACACCGGAGTGCGCGGAACACCAGGTGTGCACGCCCTACAGGAAGGTATTCTCATGAAGATCGCTGTGTGGATCGTCTCGGCACTGCTGGCGCTCGCGTTCCTGTTCATCGGTGGGTCGAAGGCCATGTCGTCACCGGCCGCGCTCGGGGAGATGTCGGAGGTGCCCGGGGTACTGATGTACATCGCGGGCTGGGCCGAGGTGCTGGGCGCGCTGGGCCTGATCCTGCCCGCCGCGACCCGGATCCTGCCGGTCCTCACGCCGGTCGCGGCGTTCGGTCTCATGGCCACGATGATCGGGGCGGCGGTCGCCGAGATGTCCGTCGGCAACGGCGCCGCCGTCCCCGTGGTCCTCATCCTCGGCGTGCTCGCCGCGTTCGTCGGGTGGGCGCGGCTCGGCTCGGCCAAGGTCCTGCCCCGGGGCGTCGCGCAGGTGCCCGCCGAGGCGTGAGGGCGCGCGGCCGGCCGCGGCCCGACGGCTCGCGGCCGGCCGTCGCGGTGACGGCGCACGACCCCGGGTAGATCTCCCCTTGACTTCCTGGACGGCGCTGGCCACTGTGTGTCTCGACCCCGACCAGGGTCGAGTTCCGCCATCAAGTCGTGCCGGGGTCCGGCCCTCGGCTGGGGGGCGTGCTGCATGCTCACGATGCGGGTCAGGATCCTCGGTTCGCCGGAGATCAGTGACGGCGAGGCCTGGTACCCGGTGACGGGCAAGAGCCGGTCGGTCCTGGGCAGCCTCGTCGCCCGCGCGCCGCACCCGGTGACCGTGGACGAGCTCATCGACGACGTCTGGTCCCACCACGCGCCGGACTCGGCGCCGACCCAGGTCTACGGGTATGTCAGCAAGCTCCGGCGCCTGCTGGGCGGTGCGGACGTCATCCCCCGCCGCGGCGCCGGCTACCTGCTCTCGGCGGGCGACGCCGGTGTCGACGCCCTGCGCTTCGAGGCGGGGGTGCGCTCGGGGCTGGACACTTTCCGCACCGGCCGGCTCGCCGAGGCGCGCGAGCTGCTGACCGACGCCCTCGCGCTGTGGCGCGGGGAGCCGTTCGACGGCGCGTCGCCGGGCGCCGCCGCCCAGGCGCTGGCGGTCCGCCTCGAGGACCTGCGGATGACGGCCGTCGAGCACCTGCTGCAGGCGCGGATCGAGCGCGGCGAGCACGAGGCGGTCGTCGACGAGCTCCAGGACCACGCGCGCCGGAACCCGTTCCGCGAGCACCTGCGCCGCCAGCTGCTGGTCGCGCTGCACCGCAGCGGCCGCACGGCGGAGGCGCTGCTCGAGTACGACCGCCTCCGCCGCACGCTGGCCGACGAGCTCGGGGCAGACCCGAGCCACGCCACCCGCGCCGTCCACCAGCAGATCCTGGACCGGAACCTGCCCGACGCCGGCCGTCCGGCGCCCGCGGCGGCGAGCCCCGTCCGCCAGCTGCCGCCGGGCGTCCCGGACTTCGCCGGGCGGACGGCCGAGCTCGCCGCCCTGGCGGGCTTCGTCGACGAGCACGACTGCGCCGACGCGCCCGCCGTCGTCGTCGTGAGCGGCGCGCCCGGCACCGGGAAGTCGACGCTCGTGCTCCGTCTCGCCCGCCTGGTCGGGCACCGGTACCCGGACGCCCAGCTTCACCTCGACCTCGGTGGCACGTCGCCCGCCCCGCGGGAGCCGGGCGAGCTGCTCGCCACCCTGCTGCACGGCCTCGGCCGGTTCGGGCACCCGCTGCCCGACTCCGTCGAGGCCCGCGCTGCGCTGTTCCGGTCCATGGTCTCCGAGCGGCGCACGCTGCTCGTGCTCGACGACGCCGCGCACGCCGGGCAGGTGCAGGCGCTCCTGCCGCCGAACGGGGAGTCGGCCGTCGTCGTCACGAGCCGGAACGGGCTCACCGACCTGCCCGGCGCCCGGCACCTGCAGCTCGGCGCGCTGGAGCCCGAGGACGCCGAGACGCTCCTGGCGAAGATCGTCGGCCGGGCTCGCGTGGAGAGGGAGCCGGCGGAGGCCGGCGGGATCGTGCGGCTGTGCGGCTACCTGCCCCTGTCCGTACGGATCGCCGGCGGGAAGCTGCTCAGCCGGCCGTCGTGGCCCCTGCGGCAGATGCTCGCCCGGCTGACGGACGAGTCACGGCGCCTCGCCGAGCTGAGCCTCGGCGCCCTCGACGTGCGGGCCAGCGTCGACCTCTCGATCCGGTCGCTGCCCCCGGACGCGGCCCTCGCCTTCGACCTGCTCGGGCTCCTGGGACCGAACGACCAGCCCGGATGGGTGCTCGGCGCCCTCGTGGACTCCGCGGAGCACGAGCCCGTCATGGACCTCCTGCTGGACGCCGGCCTGGTCCAGCTGGTCCGGTACGACGCCGTCGGCCAGGCCCGCTACCGCATGCACGACCTGATCCGGGTGCACGCGCGCGAGCGCGCGACGAGCCGTGGCGCGGCGGTGTGCCGGCCCGCGGCGGACCGGGTGGTGCGCGGCTGGGGACTGCTCGCGGACCGGGCGCGGGAGGGGCAGCCGCCGAGCCTGTTCGACCCGCTGGGGCGGGAGCCAGCCGCGCCGGCGTCCGCGCCCGTGCAGGACGCCGTCGGCGCCGTCGTCGGGCCCGCGGAGCTCGCCGTCCGCGACGCGCCCGCGTGGCTCGCCGCCGAGCGGCACGCGCTGCTCGACGCCGTGCGGCTCGCCCGCACGTGGGAGCTGGCCGGATCCGGCCCCCGGCTCGTCGGCTCCCTGGCGCCCCTGTACGACCAGAAGGCGCTCTACGACGACTGGCGGACCGGTGCCCGGCTCATGCTGAGCCTGCCCGGCGTGGGCCCGACGGCGCGGGGCGCGCTCCTGCGCGGGCTCGGCCAGGTGATGATCTACGCCGACGAGCTCGACGCTGCCACCGAGCAGCTGCGGGCCGCCCTCCGGGCGTACGAGTCGCAGGACCACCGCCTCGGCGCCGCGATGTCCGTGGCGGGCCTGGCCACGGTGCACCGGTTCCGCGGCCGGCTCTCGGAGGCGGCCGCATGCCTGCACCGTGCCCTCGGCCCGGTCGTCGACGCGGGCGACGAGCCCCGGGAGGCCCTGCTGCGTGGCGCGGTCGGGCGGGTGCTCGTGGCCCAGGGCCGGCCTGCCGAGGCACGACCCTGGTACGACGAGGCGCTCCGGCTCGCGCGGACGAGCGGTGACCGGCACCGGGAGGCGGTCACGCTGCGGGACCTCGGCCTGCTCGAGCACGGCCTGGGCAGGTCCGCCGCGGCGGCGGCGGACCTCGGGCACGCCGTCGCGCTGTTCCGCGGCCTCGACGACGAACACTGCACGGCCTCGACGCTCCTGAGCTGGGGTCCCATCCTGCTGGACGACGCGGACACCGGGCGGGCCACCGACGCCCTCACGGAGGCCGCCGCGATCTTCCACCGGATCGGCCTCTGGGACGGTGAGGCCCGCTGCCACGCGCTGCTCGGGACGGTCGGTACGGGCGGTGCGCTGGGTACGGCACGGGTCAGTGGTTCACCTTGAACCAGGGCTGGGCCCAGCCGAGGTAGTGCTGTCCCCACTCGTTCTCGACCTCCGCGATGGTCGCCCTGGAGATCTTGTTGTAGCCGTCGATGTCGTTGGAGGCGAACTCGCCGCCCCCGATCGAGATCATCACGTGCCCGGCGCCGCTGCTGCCCCCGCTGAAGAAGGCCAGGCCGCCCGCCGGGACCGTCCGGTCACCGCCGTGCTTGTGCGTGGAGGGTACCTGGGTCCAGTGGATGTAGGCGGTGTGCGAGCCGCTGTTGGACCACCCGTAGGCGTTGGCCATGAACCGGTCGCAGTAGCCGCCCCAGCCGGTGGCGCCGAGCTTGCCCTTGGCCCAGCTGACCGCCCCGGCGCAGGACCGGGGGTTGCCGAAGACGTTCTTGCACGCGCCCGACGAACGGAAGGGCGCCACGTCGTGCGAGGCGTTGTTGTTCTTGACGGCAGCCTTGAGGTTGCGCTTCGCCCCGGCGCCGACGGCGTCGTACGTCCCGCCGAAGGACGAGTTGTAGTGGACCCGCACCTTCTTGCCCGTGCGGTTCCACACGGAGGCGACGTTGTTCTTGATGCACTGGTTGTACCCGGCCCGGCCCGACGTGCGGAAGACATAGCAGGTGGCGGGGTCGGTGCCGTAGTTGCCGAGGTCCTTGGCCGCGTGGTCCGAGATGGACCCCGCGTTGCCGCTGTTGTAGTAGAAGCAGATCTCGCCGCTCTCGCAGACGCCGTTGCGGGCCGCGGCGGCCTGTGCCGGCGCAGCGCCGACCGTGCCGACCAGCAGGCTGCCGACCAGGGCCAGGACGGCCGCGAAGACCGTGCCGACGCGATTCCTCGTCCGTTCCATCGCTGCTCCTTCGCTCGGTGTGGGACTTCCACGACCGAGCGTGCACGGAGCGGCTACGCGGGCCCTACATCCGGTCTACATCGGGGCCTTCCCGCGGATCGCTCCGGCCCGGACGGCGGCCAGTACCGTCGAGTGGTTCCTGATGTCAATCAGTGGTAGGGAATACATCCCAATCCGGACTCGATCGGGTAACGTTTTCGTCCGTCGTGCGGAATCGGTGCTTCCGTGTACCCGAGCAACGACCGACGACTGACGGAGGAACACCATGGGCATCCTCGCTTTTCTCATCCTGGGTCTGGTCGCAGGTGTGATCGCCCGCTTCATCCTGCCCGGCAAGCAGCCGGGTGGCTTCCTCATGACGCTGCTGCTGGGCGTGCTGGGAGCCATGCTCGGCGGCTGGATCGGCGGCGTCCTGTTCGGCATCGGCTTCAACGAGTTCTGGTCGCTGTCCACCTGGCTCTTCGCCATCCTCGGCGCGATCATCGTCATCGCGGCCGCCCGGGCGCTGCGCAAGCGATCCTGAACCCGGCCGCCCGGTCGGGTCCACCTGACCGGGCGTGGGGCGGCGGGCAGGGGCCATGCCACTGCCCGCCGCGTCCCGGCGCATCAGTCGAGGCAGAACTCGTTCCCCTCCGGATCTTGCATCACGATGAACCCGATGCTCGTCGGCAGGTCCGGCTCGAAGCGGCGCAGGCGGCCGGCGCCCAGGGCGACCAGGCGCTCGCACTCGGTCTCCAGCGCCGCCATCCGCTCGTCGCCCCGGAGGTCGGACGACGTCCGTATGTCGAGGTGGAGACGGTTCTTGGCGACCTTGTCCTCGGGGACCTGCTGGAAGAAGATCCGCGGGCGGACTCCCTCGGGGTCCTCCAGGGCGGAGGCGCTGTTGCGCAGCTCCGGCGGGACGTTCTCGCGCTCCAGGAAGTCGTCCCAGGCGGCGAGCGGGTCGTCGCCCGGCGCGAGCTCGACGCCGGGCGGCCCCGGGTGGACGTAGCCGAGCGCTTCCCGCCAGAAGGCCGACAGGCTCCGTGGGTCGTGCGCGTCGAAGGTGACCTGGAAATCCTTGCTCATCGTGATGCTCCGTCCGGGTGCGAGCGGGTGTGCAGGTAGAGGTCGCGCAGCAGGCAGACCTCGGACAGGTGGTGGATCAGCTCGCGGTCGATGTGCAGCACCAGCTCCGTCATCGGTGCGTCCGGGAACGGCTCGGCGTCGCCCACCGGGCGTGCGAGACCATCGTCGCCGAGCGCACGGACCCCTGCCAGCCACGCGTCGACCTGCACGTCGAGCTGGTCGAGCGCGGTGGCGGCGTCGCCTGCGTAGTCCCAGGACTCGTACGACGCCGCGGGGGCGCCGAAGTGCGCCGCGTTGCGGACCGCCAGCACCCCGACGACGACGTGCCCGAGCCGCCACGCGATCGTCGTCAGCGGCGCCGGCGTCGGCTCCGGGAACCCGAAGTCGATCGTGTGGTCGCCGGAGCCCGCCTGGATCGGGCCCGAGCTCGCGACGCGGATGGACGTGGCACGACCTGGACCTGTTGCTGCTGCACGTCCCGCTGCTGGGGCACGCCTTCGTGGTGCTGGAGCCCGCCGGGCTCGCAGAACGCTGCGAGGTGCTGGCGCACCGCCTCCGGTCGGCCGCCGAGCCGCCCGCCGGGGTCCGCGGGGACGGCGAGCCCCGCGGGGACGGCGAGCCGCGGGGCCGCGCGCGGACGCGCCGCCCCGACCCGGACTGAGGGTCAGCGGGTCGTGTGCGCCCCGCCGTTGAGACCGAGAGTCTGGCCCGTGACGTGGCGGGAGTCCGGGGAGGCGAGGAACCAGGCCAGGCCCGCGACGTCGGCGGGCACGCCGGCGCGCGCGTCGTGAGTGGCGGCGACCAGGCGCTCGCGGCGCTCGTCGGAGAGGTGGCCGCGGAAGTAGTCGGTGTGGTCGACGAAGCCCGGCGCGATGCAGTTGGCCGTCAGGCCCAGCGGGCCGACCCGGGCGGACAGCCCGGCCGTCCACGCCTGGACGGCGGCCTTCGCCACGCCGTAGGAGCCGCCGGCGTACTCGGCGCCGATGGACCCGACCGTGACGATCGAGCCGCCGTCGACCATGGCCGGCAGCGCGCCCTCGACGGTGAGCACCGTGCTGATCAGGTTCGCCTCGAGGTTGGCCCGCCAGGCGGCGGCCGTCCGGGCGAGGCGTGCGGGCGGTGCGGTGTCGCCGGGCGCGTCGCGCGGGCTGTCGTCGAAGTCGGTGTTGCCGCCGGCCACGGCGACGACGACGGCGATCGGGCCGAGCGTCGTGACCAGGCCGGCGACGTCGTCCGGCCGGGACACGTCGCACGGGACCGGCCGGGCGCCGGTGGCCTCGGCGGCCGCCCGGAGGCGGCCGGCGTCGCGTCCGGTGATGACGACGTCGTCACCGCCCGCGACGAACCGCGCGGCGACGGCGCGGCCGATGCCGCCGGAGCCGCCGGTGACGAGGACAAGACGGGGCATGGATGCTCCTCCTGGTAGATTTAGATCTAAACGTACAGGAGGTCGACGTGGCCGAGTACCCCTTCGACGGCACGGGCGCGGTGCCCGCCGCGGACATCGCCGCGGCCTGGGACCGCGAGTTGCCCGGCGTGCCGACGTCCTCGATCGGTGTGATCACGCCGCTGTGGCGGGTGGCGAAGCTGCTCGCCGACGAACGCCGTCGGACCCTGCACCGCCTCGGGATCGACCCGGCGACGCTCGACCTGCTCAGCACCCTGCGCCGGTCCGGCGAGCCGTGGACGCTCACCACGCGCGAGCTGGCGGAACGGTGCCTGGTGACCGCGGGCGCGATCTCGCAGCGGGTGGGCCGGGCGGAGCGGGAGGGGCTGGTGACGCGGGAGTCGTCGGCGGCGTCGCGGCGGGCGGTCGCGGTGACGCTGACGGAGCGCGGGCACGAGACGGTGGCGCGGGCGGTGCGAGGGCTGCTGGCGCACGAGGAAGAGCTGGTGGCCGATCTGGTGCCGGGGGAGCGGCAGGCGCTGGGCGAGCTGGTGCAGAGGCTGGAGAAGAGTGTTCTCGCTGGTAGGGGGCAGGGCGGTGAGGAGGTCGGGTAGCCGAAGGGTCGGCACCCTGACCGTCCCCGCGCCCTCCTTGGTCCACGCCCCCGCGGCCGAGTCCGTGGCAGAGGCGTTCGAGCCGGACGGGCCCCGCGGGCAGATCCTCAGGCCGGGAACGTGTCGCGCACGTCTTCCTCGCCGTCGCCGTCCGTGTCGAGAGAGATCGACTCGACGCCGCCCGCCACGTCGTGGACGAAGTCCGGCTTGCCGTCGCCGCTGGTGTCGTACATCTCGAGGTCCGGCACGCCGTCGCCGTCATAGTCCTCGAACTGGGCGTCGACGACGCCGTCGCCGTTGGTGTCGGCGGTCTCCACGTCGGGCACGCCGTCGCCGTCCAGGTCGAACCTGCCGGGCCGGTCGGACAGGAACGCGGCTCCGTCGACTCCCGCCGCATCGCTCTGCGGGACTCCCGCGCCACGTCCTTCGTCGATCTCGGACACAGGTCTCTCCTCTTCTCGCTGCTCCCGAACCCTCGCCGGTACGAGAACGCTACCCGGCGTCACCGAGATCGTGCTGCAGGCCGGCGAGCGTGCTGCCAGATGACGCGGTTTCGCGCAACTGCTGCTTATCGCCCCATTTCTGGCAGGGACCGTGATTGTCCGCTTCACTGACGTGGTGGACCTTCGCCCCCTTGTGCAGCGCACACGGATCCCGCGTCTCTGGGCGGCCTGGGTGGCCCCCCGGCAGGAACCCCGGTCCGCCGCACACCGTGCGGAGCTCCGGGACCTGCTCCGCTGGACGAGGTCGCGGAGCCCTGTCGCGGTGCGGTTGATCACCGGGCCCGCGGGCGTCGGCAAGACGCGGCTCGCGCACGAGCTCGGGCGGCGCCTGGCCCGCCGCCGCTGGACGGTGCTGCACGTCCGGACGGACGAGGACGCCCGCGCGGCCCTCGAGGCGCCGGCCGACCGCCGCCTCCTGGTGGTCGACGACGCCGACACCTTCCCCGCACTGCGCGCGCTCCTCCTCGGCATCGCACGGCAGGGCCACGACCGGACCCGCGCCCTCCTGCTCGCCCGCGGTACGACGGTCTGGCGGGACCGCCTGGAGCACGGCGCGCCCGCCCTGCGCGACCTGCTCTGCGCCTCGCCGGTCCGCGAGCTCCCAGTCGACGAGCCGACGGACGCCCCGGAACGACCCGTGACCGACGCCGTCCCGGGCGCGGGCACGGGTGTCGGCGCGGCCGGCCTCGATCTCGTCACGGCGATGCTCCTGGGTACCGAGGACGGCACCGGCGCGCCGGGACCGGCGTCGTCCCCGCAGGCCGGCGAGCGGATGGTCGAGCGCGCGCTCGCCCAGGCCCCGCGGTTCGCCGAGCGGACCACGACCGGCCTGAGCCCGGGGCAGGCGGTCCGTGCGGCCCGGCTGCTGGCGAAGGTCGCGTCGTCGGGCATGCGGCACGAGTCGGGCGACGCGGTGGCCGACGCCTACGCCCGCGTGACCGCGCAGCTCCCCGACGAGGCCGCCGTGCTCGAGACGTTCGCCTGCCACCCGCACTACCTGGCCGGCACCTTCATGCGTGCGCGGGTGGCGCTCGCCGAGCGGGCCGTCGCGCTGCTCGACGACGACCCGGACCGGCAGGCCGCGGCCCACCTCGTCATGGCCGACGCCCTCAAGTACGACGCCGACTACGCCCGGGCCCTCGACGCCACGGACGCGGCCCTGCGGCTCCTCGCCGGCACCCCGGCGGACGCTACCGCGACCCCCACCGTGCCCGGCCCCGCCGCCCCAGGAGCCACCGCCCCGAGCCCTGCTCGCGCACCCGCCGTCGCCGCGGCCCGCGCGCTGCGGGGCACCCTGCTGTGGTTCCGCGGACGCCTCGACGAGGCGCTCGAGGACGAGCTCGCCGGCGCCGGGGCGTACCGCGGGCTCGCCGCCGCGGACCCCGTCCGGTACCGGCCGGCGCTCGCGCAGTCCGCGATGAACATCGGCAGCACGCTCTCCGAGCTCGGGCAGGCGCAGGACGCGCTGGCGGCGTCGGACGAGGGCGTCGAGCTGGCCCGCACCGTGTCCGACGACGAACCGGCGCAGATCCGCCCGCTGCTCGCCAAGGGGCTGTGGAACCTCGGCAAGCGGCACGCCGAGCTGGGCGCCGCCGACGAGGCCCACCGGTGCACGCTGGAGTCGGTGGCGACCTGCCGGGAGCTCGTGCGGCACGACCCCTACCGCTACACCCCCGACCTGGCCAGCGCCCTGTCCTACCTCGGGGCGCGCCTGAGCGAGCTGGGCAGGCTCGCGGAGGCCGCCCGCGCCACCGCCGAGGCGCTCGAGCTGCGCCGCGGCCTCGCCGACCAGCACGACGGCTACCTGCCGTTCGTCGCCCAGACGCTGTCGAACCTCGGCATCCTGAACGCGCAGCTCGGCCGGCGCCGCCTGGGCCTGGAGCGCGAGCGGGAGGCCGTCGCGATCCGCCGCCGGCTCGCGGCGTCGAACCCGGACCGGCACCTGCCGGACCTGGCCGCCTCCCTGTCCAACCTCGGAGTCACGCACTCGGCCCTCGGGAACGTCTCCGAGGCGCTCGCGGCGGAGGACGAGGCCACCGGCATCCTCCGCGAGCTCGCGGCCGTCCATCCCGAACGGCACCTGCCCGGCCTGGTGAAGTCGCTGTCGAACCTCTCCTCGCGGCTCGCGGAGAACGACCGCACGCCGGACGCCGTCGACCCGGCGGAGGAGGCGGTGGGCGCCAGCCGGCGGCTGACCGAACGCGGGGGGCACCAGCACCTGCCGGTGCTGGGCGTCTCGCTGACGAACCTCGCGGGGACGTACGCGGACGTCGGGCGGTACGACGCCGCGACCGCCGCCGCGCAGGAGGCCGCGGACGTGCTCGACGACCTCGCCGCGGCGCAGCCCGAGACGTACGAGCCGGACCTCGCGCTCGCGCTGACGAACCTCGCCGTCGCGCGCGCCGGCGCCGGGGACGTCGAGGCGGCGCTCGCCGGGGCGCGGCGCGCGGCCCGGATCCGCTCCCGGCTGGCGCGCGGGAACCCGACCCGCTTCCAGGAGCACTCCGAACGGTCGGACGAGCTCCTGCGGACGCTCGAGGCGGCCCGCGCGGAGGCGTCCTCCGAGCAGATGCGTCCCTAGCCCGCGGGTAGGGGACGACGGCGAGGTAGGGGCGAGTGCTCACGTAGGGGCGTGGGGAGCGCCCCCTGGCGCCTACCTGAGCACTCGCCCCTACCTCACGCTCGTGCCTACCCGCGCGATCGCTTGGCCCGTGGGGCGCGTCCAGGGGAGCGGCTCCAGGTCGCGCGGGCCGTCGTCGACCATCGCGGCGAGCGTCTCGGCCGCGACCGGGCGCCCGGCCCACGCGTCGACGCCGACGTTGAGCTGCCGGTCCCGCTGCCGCCACGTGTCGTGCACGTGACCGTGCAGCACCCAGCCGCCGTCGTCGGCGGGGCGGTGCTCGACGTAGCGGTCCGCGCCGTGGGAGTCACCGGTGAACGGGAAGTGGGAGACCGCGGCGGCGTGGCCGGCGACCGGGAAGCGGCCGGGCTCGTCGAGGATCTCGGCGAAGCCTGCCCCCAGGTAGCGGGCGCGGGCCTGCTCGCGGCGGGCGGCGCGGCCCTCGTCGGATCCCTTGCGCAGGCTGCGGTCGCCGGACCAACAGCGGTCGTGGTTGCCCGGCACCAGGATCTTGTGCCCGGCCAGCCGGCCGATCCAGGACAGGGAGTCGTCGAGGGCGCCGAGGGCGACGTCGCCGAGCACCCAGACCGTGTCCTGCTCGGACACGGTGTCGTTCCAGAGCTCTGCGAGGCGCGCGTTCATCTGCCCGACCCCGTCGAACGGGCGGTCGCAGAAGCGGATGATGTTGAGGTGCCCGAAGTGCATGTCGGACGTGAAGTAGGTCGTCATGTCGGGTCCCATTCAACCGTGCCGTGGGGTGTCGGTGCCTTCCCCACCCACTCGTGCCAGCAGTCCGTCCGTGCTGTCCAAGGAGTCCAGCCCGACGTGCGCCCAGCAGCCGCGGCACGTCGGAGGCGGTCCGGCTGGTCCGCCGGCCGCCGGCACGGACACCTGCTCGTCGCCCGGGCGTCACGTGCCGGTGCCGGATGGTCAAGTACGCTCCTGACGCACATCGATCGACGCACGCGAGCTGTGGGAGTCACCCTGAACACCGTCACTGGCCATGAGTCCGCAGGTCGACGCGACCGTCCGGCACTCTCGCTGCCGAAGGCCGTCCTGTTCGACATGGACGGGACCCTCGTGGACACCGAGCCCTGCTGGATCGCCGCCGAGCAGGAGCTCACCCGGGCTCACGGCGTCACCTGGACGCACGAGGACGCGATGCGGCTCGTAGGGCAGCAGCTCCTCGTCAGCGCGGGGATCCTGCGGGACGCGGGCGTGCCGATGGCGCCGGCGGACATCGTCGACTGGCTCGGGGCCCGGGTGCGGGCCCGGGTCGCGCAGGAGGTGCCGTGGCGGCCGGGCGTGCTGCCGCTGCTCGCCGCCCTGAACGAGGCGGGCGTGCCCTGCGCGATCGTGACGATGTCCTACCGCGAGCTGGCCGAGGGCGTCGCCGACGGCGCGCCGGACGGCACGTTCGCGACCATTGTCCCCGGCGACGAGGTCACGCACGGCAAGCCCCACCCGGAGCCGTACCGTACCGCCGCCGCGCGGCTCGGCGTCGCGCCCGAGGACTGCGTCGCCATCGAGGACTCGCCCGTCGGCATCCGGTCCGCGCTCGCGAGCGGCGCCCGCACGCTCGGCGTCGAGGCGGTCGTCCCGGTCGAGGAGCGTCCCGGCCTGAGCCGTCTCCGCTCGCTCGACGGTGTCGGCCTGGACCTCATCTCCCGCATCGCCGCCGGCGAGGTCGTCGACCGCTACTGACGTCGGCCCGCAGGCCCTGACCGGTGTCCGCCCCGACCGCCACGGCATGGCGGCGTCACCGCCCGGATCACAGCGTGTTCTCGGTCCGGACACGCAGGATTGTCGTGCTGTTCGTGCGCACGTCGGCACCGCGTACCGGCCCGGCCATATCTTTCGAGCGTGCTGACCCGTGGCGTCGTCGGAAGCGTGCTGGTCCTGCTCGGAGGGCTGGTGGTCTCCGCACTGCCCGACTCCGCGGCGATCCTGGCGGGCGAGCCGCTGGCCTCCCTGCGCGCGCACACCGCGGGCAGGATGGCGGGCCTCGGCGTCGTGCTGCTCGGACTGGGCCTGCTCGCCGGCGCTTGGCTGGCGTTGTGCCGGGCGGTCGCCGGTGCCGAAGGAGCGCAGCGGGCCGCGGCGCTCGCGCTCGTCCGCCGGGCCACGGTGCTGTGGTCCCTGCCGCTGCTGGTGGCCCCGCCGCTCTTCTCCCGCGACGGCTGGTCGTATGCCGCGCAGGGGATGCTCGTCCAGGTCGGGCTGTCGCCGTACGAGTACGGCCCGGGGGCGCTCGCCGGACCGGTCGCGGAGGCCGTCGACCCCCGCTGGATGGAGACGCCCGCGCCGTACGGTCCCCTGCCGCTGATCGTGGGCGACCTCGGCGCCGGCCTGACCGGCAACCCGTGGGTGCTCGTGGTGGGACACCGGATCGTGGCTCTCGCCGGACTGGCTCTGCTGGCCTGGGCGGTGCCGAGGATGGCCGGTTGGACGGGCGTCAACCCGGCCCTGGCCTCCGCCCTCGTGCTCGTCTCGCCGCTGATGATGGCCAACGGCGTCGGAGGTCTGCACAACGACCTGCTGATGGTGGGCCTGATGGCCGCCGCGCTGGTGGCCGCCGTCGAGCACGGCTGGGTCCCCGGAGCCGTGCTCGGTGGCCTGGCCGCGGCCGTGAAGCTGCCCGGCGGACTGATCTGCGTGGTGGTCGTCCTGGTCACGCTCCGCGCCGGCGCGCTCCTCGTCGACCGGTTGCACCGCCTGCTGCTGGTCGCCGCGGTCTCGATCGGGACCCTGGTCGGAAGCGGCGTCCTGTGGGGTCTCGGCGTCGGCTGGGTCTCGGCGCTGGGCGTCCCGGCCAGCATCGACACCCTGCTCTCGCCGCCGACCGTCGTCGGCCGCACCCTCGACTGGATGGCCGGGACGCTCTGGACCGGGTTGGAGCCGGACCTGTTCCGGGACCTGCTCCGGCAGCTCGCCATGGTCGCCCTGCTCGCGTTCGCCGGATGGACCGCCCTGCGCCGGCCGACCGGGGACGCGGCGGACGGGGTCCGGGGAGCCGCGCTGCTCGTCGGCGCCATGCTGCTGCTCAGTCCCGTGGTGCACCTGTGGTACTTCCTCTGGCTGATCCCCTTCCTGGCGCCGCTCAGGCTGTCGCGCGCCGGCACGACGGCGGTCGTCGCGGTCGTGGTGCTCACCGGCCTGGTAGCGCCGCTGGACTCGTCGCTGCACGGTGCCTACCTGTTCATCATGGTGGGAGCCATGTCCGTCGCGATCCTGATGACGGTGCTGCTGCTGACACGGCACGGCCGGGAACGGCTCCGCAACATCGCCGACGCCGACCTGATCCGGCTCCCGTGACCCGCTCCCTCGTCCGGCTCCTGGCGGACCCGCACCGCGCGGC
Organism: Myceligenerans cantabricum; assembly: GCF_054777735.1. Classification (NCBI taxonomy): domain Bacteria; kingdom Bacillati; phylum Actinomycetota; class Actinomycetes; order Micrococcales; family Promicromonosporaceae; genus Myceligenerans; species Myceligenerans cantabricum. Next base: position 641,124 of record NZ_BAAHAJ010000009.1, on the reverse strand, counting down.
GGTCGGCGCGGCGGTCGTGTCCGCGGTCCTGCTGTCGCTGACCGTCCTGCTCACCGACCCGCCTTATGCCACCGGCGACGAGCCGGTGCACGTGGACTACGCCTACCAGGTGTGGCACGGCGGGCTCCCCGTCTTCGAGGAGGGCCTCCGGCTCCGGCCCGACGGCGCTCGCCTGGCCCCCGTGCAGTGGACCGCCCAGCACCCGCCGTTGTTCTACCTGCTCGTCTCCTGGCTCGTCGGACCGCTCGCCGACGCCGGTCACCCCGTGGCCGCGGTGTACGCCGCCCGCACGGTGAACCTCCTGCTGGCCGGCGGGCTCGTGCTCGCGGCCTGGTGGAGCGCAGGCCGGATCTGCCGCCCGGGGAGCGTGCTGCCGCAGCTCGTGGCCCTGCTGGCCGGCCTGGCGGCCGTCGTCGCCCACGCGGGAGGGACAGCCTTCAACGACCTGGTCGCCACCCTCTGCGTGACCACGATGTTCGGCGTGGGCGCGACGGCGATCCGGCGTGGCCTCGCCGCGCGGCTCGTCGTCGTCCTGTGCCTGCTGGCGGCGGCCTGCTCGCTGTCCCGGCTGTCCGCGGCGCTCGTCGCCGTCGTCGTGGGGGCGTTCGTCGTGGCGGCCGGGACCGTGCGGGCCGCGCAGCGGCGGGGAGGGTGGGCTCCGGTCGTGGCGCTGGCGCTCGGTGGGCCGGCGACGGCGCTGGCCGCCTCCGGCTGGTTCTACGCACGCAACCTGGCCCTCACCGGGAACTTCCAGGGGTCCCACTTCGACTGGGCGCTCGCGAACCAGGACCGCGTCGTGCGGCCCGTGTGGCAGGTCGTGCTCGACCCGGTCACCTGGGCCCGCCTGCCCGACTTCTTCTGGTGGGCAGGCCGTGTCCCCCCGACCACGCCCTACTCGGCGACGACCCTGGTGGTCACGGCGACCCTCCTCGTCTGGACCCCGCTGGTCGTCGCCCTGCTGACGCACCGTCGCCGCCGTGGGGGCACGCCGGTCCACGACGACCGAGAGCGTCCGGCTGACCGGTGGCTGGTCGCCCTGCTGCCGTGGACGGCCGTCGTCGTCTCCGCCTCTGCGCAGGTGCTGTACGCCGCCGAGGGCGGCGGGATGTACCCGAGATATCTGCTCCCCGTCGTGCTCCCCGTGCTCCTCGGCGTGGCCGCCGGGCTCGCGCGGCGGCCACGGCTGCTCGTGCCGCTGTGGGCCGCGGTCGCGACGGGTGATCTCGTCAGCTGGCTCGTCGCCGAGCTGACCACGCCGGCGGAGCCAGGACTCTACGCGGAGCCCGTGCCGCTCGCGGCCATGGCGGGCTTCCTGGGCGTGTGCGGCGTGCTCGGCGCGACGTGGGCCACGCTGCGCACCTTCCGGCCTACGGTCACCGTCGCACCGGAGCGCCCGATCCTGCCGGCGAGAGCGGGACGGCCCGCGGGCCTACGAGATCCCGAGCCGTAGCTCGACCGCGCCCTCCGGGATCTCCGGCGGGGTGCCCCCGAAAGCCGGGCACACCGACCGGTGCGCGCACCAGTCGCACAGCTTGCTGGGCCGGGGCTCCCACGTCTCGCTGCGGGCCGCCTTCTCGATCTCGGACCAGACCCAGCGCACCTTGCGCTCGGCGCCCTCGAGCTGTTCCCGCGTGGGCTCCGCGCGCAGGATCTGCCCGTCGCCCAGGTAGACCAGCTGCAGCAGCTTCGGCACCACGCCGCGCTCCCGCCACAGCACGAGCCCGTAGAAGCGCAGCTGGAAGAGCACCTTCTCCTCGAAACGGGGCTTGGGGGAGCGGCCCGTCTTGTAGTCCACGACCCGCAGCGCGCCGTCGTCGGGCCTCACGTCGAGGCGGTCCACGATGCCGCGCAGCAGCGGCCCGTCCGGCAGCCGCGTCTCCACCTTCAGCTCCCGTTCCGCCGGCTCCAGGCGGTTCGGGTCCTCCAGCGTGAAGTAGGTGCTCACCAGACGGCCCGCGCCGTCGAGCCAGTTGTCCAGGCCCTCCGACTCGGCGTCGCCGCCCGGTGCGAACAGCTCCTTCACGCGCGGGTCGGTCTCCCGCAGCTTCTCCCACTCGACGGGCAGCAGCGCCTGCGCGGCCGCGGGCGTGCGCTCGCCCAGCGGCGCGTCGTACAGCCGTTCCAGCACCGAGTGCACCAGCGTCCCGCGCGTCGCCGCCGACGACGCCGGTTCCGGCAGCCGGTCCACGGTCCGTAGCCGGAACAGCAGCGGGCACTGCAGGAAGTCGCTCGCACGGGACGGGGACAGCGCCGGCGGGCGGGACGGAGGTGCGATCACGGTCATGGCGCCAACCCTAGGGGGAGACACTGACAACGACCGGTTGTCCACAGGCGCGTCGTCCGGTCGCGATGCGGCCCGCACCGGCGGATACGCTGTGCCGGTGAACACCACGCCACCGGCACGCCCCGCACCCCCGCGCTCCCGTGGCTGGACGCTCGGGCGCATCGCGGGCGCGCCCGTCATCGTGACGCCCTCCTGGTTCGTCGCCGCGGCGGTGCTCACCCTCGTCTTCGCCCCGGTCGCCCAGAGCCAGATGCCGGACCTCGGCGCCACCGCCTACCTCGTGGCCGCGGCGTTCGTGCTCATGCTGTTCGGGTCCGTGTTCCTGCACGAGGTGGCCCACGCGCTCGTCGCCCGCGCCCGCGGGCAGGAGGTCCACGAGCTCGCCATCACGCTCTGGGGCGGCCACACCGCCTACTCCGGAGGTCTTGCCCGGCCGCTGGACGGCATCCTGGTCGCCGTCGTCGGGCCGCTGACCAACATCGTGCTCGCGGGCGGCCTCTGGTTCGCGTTCCTCGCCCGGTCCGCCGACGGGCTCGACGTCCCCGCCCTCCTCCTGTTCGCCGGCGCGTTCTCCAACGCGTTCGTCGGCGTCTTCAACCTGCTGCCCGGCCTTCCGCTGGACGGCGGCCAGATCCTCGAGGCCGTCGTCTGGGCCGTCACCGGGTCCCGCAGCCGGGGCACGATCGTCGCCGGCTGGACCGGACGTCTCATCGCGGTCGGCGTCCTCGTCTGGGCACTGGTCGTCCCGTTCCTCGACGGGTTGCGGCCGGACCTCAACAGGGTGCTGTGGTCGGTGCTCGTGGCCGCCTTCCTCTGGGCCGGTGCGAGCAGCGCCATCGCCGCCGGCCGGCGGCGCGAGGCCGTCGCCTCGCTGCGGGCCGGGAGCCTCGCCGCCCAGGTCGTGACCGTCCCGATCGGCTCCACCGTGGCGGCCGCGCTCGCCGTCCGGCCGTCCGCCGAGCCGGGTCGGGTGGCGCCGCGCGTCGTCGTCGTGGGCCACGACGACGTGCCGCTGGCGGTCCTCGACGACGACGCCGTGGAGTCGGTCCCGCCCGAGGCGCGCGAGCGGACCCAGGTCGACGCCGTCGCCGTGCCGTTCGTGCCCAGGAGCTCCGTCGGCCCTGACGTCGCCGGCCAGGACCTGCTGCGGCACCTGGCCGCGTCGTCGGGCGGCGCCCGCCTGGTCCCGGTGGTCGACGGTGACCGGGTGACCGGTGTCCTCGACCTGGCCTCGGTGGCGAGGGCGGTCCGCAAGGCGTAGGGCCGCGGTGGCGTCGATCGCGACGGACCCGGGCCTGCTGTCGCCCGAGCCCGCGGGCCCTGCCTGCCGCGCGCACGTAGGATGGTCCGTCGTGACTTCTCCGACCCACGAGCGTGCCGCGCAGCCCGGCGGCCCCGACCAGAACCGCCCCACGGCGACCGGCGCCGACGTGCGTCGTGGCCCGTTCCGCGAGGGCGACAAGGTGCAGCTGACCGACCCCAAGGGGCGGATGCACACCATCACCCTCAAGCCCGGTGCCACGTTCCACACCCACAAGGGCTACTTCAAGCACGAGGAGCTCCTCGGCAGGCCCGAGGGCTGGGTCGTCACGAACACCGCCGAGGTCGAGTACCTGGCGCTGCGCCCGCTGCTGAACGACTACGTGCTGTCGATGCCGCGCGGGGCCGCCGTCGTCTACCCGAAGGACGCGGGCCAGATCGTCACCATGGCGGACATCTTCCCGGGGGCCCGGGTGGTGGAGGCGGGCGTCGGGTCGGGCGGCCTCACGCTCTCGCTGCTCCGGGCGGTCGGCGACACGGGCGAGCTGCACTCGATCGAGCGGCGCGAGGACTTCGCCGCGATCGCGAGCGGCAACGTCGAGACGTTCTTCGGTGGTCCGCACCCGGCGTGGCACCTGCACACGGGCGACCTCGCCGAGCGCCTGCCCGACGTCGCCGGGCCCGGCACCGTGGACCGGGTCGTGCTGGACATGCTCGCCCCGTGGGAGAACCTCGACGTCGTCGCCGACGCGCTCGTGCCCGGCGGCGTGCTGATCTGCTACGTCGCGACGGCCACGCAGCTGTCCCGCACCGCCGAGGACCTGCGGGCCGGGGGCCGGTTCGCGGAGCCGTCCGCGTTCGAGACCATCGTGCGTGGCTGGCACCTGGAGGGCCTCGCGGTGCGCCCGCAGCACCGGATGGTCGGTCACACCGGCTTCCTCATCACCGCGCGGCGCCTGGCCGACGGCGTCGCCCCGCCCGAGCGCCGGCGCCGCCCCGCCAAGGGCGCCAAGACGGTGCGCGCGACGGCGGACGGCGCGGCCGCGGACCAGGCCGTCGACGCCGGGTGGGCGGACGAGTGGACCGACGACGTGCTCGGCGAGCGAGAGGTCTCCGCCAAGAAGATCCGGCGCGTGCGCCGCGAGGTCGGCAAGCCCGAGGAGTGACCCGGCGCCGCCGGGCCGGGCCGGGCCGGGCCGGGGTGGAGGGTGAAGGGGCTTCCCACGGGCTGAGACGGCGCCGGGTCCGCCAAGAGCGAACACCTCTTTCGCGGACGTACGCCCGGGACCACGCGCCACGTGAACGGCGCGTAACGATCAGGTACCTGCGCCGTCTCGGACGGGCGTTCTACCTCCCGGAGTGTCAGACACTGCGCCTACAGTGCTGTTCTCGGAGGCGGTTCGCGTCGTAGGGTCGCCTTCCGGGCCCTACCGAGAGGGGAAGCCATGACCGAGAACTCAGGTGGATACAACCTTCCCGATAACGGATCGATGCCGAATCGCGACTACGAGCGTCAGATTGCCCTCCTCTCCGCAAAGAACGAGCGCCTTGCCGAGGCGCTCCGAGCCGCTCGCGACCAGATCGTCGAGTTGAAGAAGCAGCTGGACGACCTGGCCAAGCCGCCGGGCACGTACGCCACCTTCCTGGGGGCGCACTCCGACGGATCCGTGGACATCTCCTCGTCGGGCCGCAAGATGCACGTGGCGGCCAGCCCGAGCCTGGACGTGACCCGGCTGAGCCCGGGCCAGGAGGTCAAGCTCAACGAGGCGATGACGGTGGTGGCCGCCGGGGACTACGAGACCACCGGCGAGCTCGTCACCGTCAAGGAGCTGCTCGGCGCCGACCGGGTGCTCGTCGTCGGCCGTGCCGACGAGGAGCGCGTGGTGCGCCTGGCCGGCTCCGTCGCCGACGAGCCGCTCCGGGTCGGTGACTCGCTCACCGTGGACACCCGCAGCGGCTTCGTCTTCGAGGTGGTGCCCAAGTCCGAGGTCGAGGAGCTCGTCCTCGAGGAGGTCCCGGACATCGACTACGCCGACATCGGCGGGCTCGGCCCGCAGATCGAGGCCATCCGCGACGCCGTGGAGCTGCCCTTCGCGCACCCGGACCTGTTCCGGGAGCACGGGCTGCGCCCGCCCAAGGGCGTCCTGCTGTACGGCCCGCCCGGCTGCGGCAAGACCCTCATCGCGAAGGCGGTGGCGCACTCCCTGGCCGGGATGGTCGCGAAGGCCAGCGGTGGCGACCCGGCGGCGAAGAGCTTCTTCCTCAACGTCAAGGGCCCGGAGCTGCTCAACAAGTACGTGGGCGAGACGGAGCGACACATCCGTCTCATCTTCGCCCGCGCCCGGGAGAAGGCCTCCCAGGGTATGCCGGTCGTCGTGTTCTTCGACGAGATGGAGTCCCTGTTCCGCACCCGTGGCACGGGGCTGTCGTCCGACGTCGAGACCACGATCGTGCCGCAGCTCCTCGCGGAGATCGACGGCGTCGAGCGGCTCGACAACGTCATCGTCATCGGCGCGTCCAACCGTGAGGACATGATCGACCCGGCGATCCTCCGCCCGGGCCGGCTCGACGTGAAGATCAAGATCGAGCGGCCGGACGCCGAGGGGGCCAAGGAGATCTTCGCGAAGTACCTCACCCAGGACCTGCCCATCCACGCCGAGGACGTCGCCGAGTACGCGGGCAACACGGCCGCGGTGCTCGACGGGATGATCACCTCGGTCGTGGAGCGCATGTACTCCGAGGACGAGGAGAACCAGTTCCTCGAGGTCACGTACGCGTCCGGGGACAAGGAGACCCTGTTCTTCAAGGACTTCAACTCCGGCGCCATGATCGAGAACGTCGTGGACCGGGCGAAGAAGAACGCGATCAAGGACTTCCTGTCCACCGGTCAGAAGGGCATCCGGGTCGACCACCTGCTGTCCGCGTGCGTCGACGAGTTCCAGGAGAACGAGGACCTGCCCAACACCACCAACCCCGACGACTGGGCGCGGATCAGCGGGAAGAAGGGCGAGCGCATCGTCTTCATCCGCACCATCGTCCAGAAGAAGGGCGAGGGCGCGGCACCCCGCACCATCGACACGGTCCAGAACACCGGCCAATATCTCTGACCTGGGGATACGAGGCTCGGTGGTGAGGTTCGCGGTGACCCGGGACCGGGCCGGTCGGAGAACGACCCGACCGGTCCCGGGCCCCCGGGCCCGTGGCGAGGACCGAGGACGCGAGGTGCGAGCGCCCGCAGGGCTGAACCCGGCGGCTCCGGACAACATAGTGTGGGTGATGTGAGCGTGCGTCGCGTGATGGGAATCGAGACCGAGTACGGAGTGCTGCAGCCGGGTCGTCCGCTGGCGAACCCGATGCTGCTGTCGAGCCAGGTGGTGACGACGTACCGGGCCCTCGCGGACCGGGACGCCGCCGCCCACAGCAGGGCGCGCTGGGACTACGACGACGAGGACCCGCTGCAGGACGCCCGCGGGTTCCGGCTCGAGCAGGCCTCCGCCCACCCGTCGATGATCACGAACGACCCGGCGCTCCCGGCGCCGTCGGGCCCGAGCACCGGCCAGGTGCCGGTCGTCGGCGGTGGCCGGCCCGGCACGGGGCAGATCCCGATGGTGCGCGGCGGGCACGGCTCGCCGCCGCAGGACGTGGAGCGCCCGGCCACCGAGGAGTACGACGACCCGAGCGCGGCCAACGTCATCCTCACCAACGGGGCGCGGCTCTACGTGGACCACGCGCACCCGGAGTACTCGTCGCCCGAGGTCACCAACCCGGTGGACCTCGTGCGGTGGGACGTCGCGGGGGAGCGGGTCATGCTCGCTGCGGTCCGCGCGCTGGCCGGCGTCCCGGGCAGCGAGACGGTGCTGTACAAGAACAACGTGGACGGCAAGGGCGCCAGCTACGGCACCCACGAGAACTACCTGGTGGACCGGTCGCTGTCGTTCGCGACGCTGTCCGAGCTCATCACGCCGTTCCTCGTGACCCGGCAGGTGTTCACCGGGTCGGGCCGGGTGGGCCTCGGCGCGACGGGCGGGCAGGCCGGCTACCAGCTCTCCCAGCGTGCGGACTACATCGAGGCCGAGATCGGCCTGGAGACGACGCTGCGCCGGCCGATCGTGAACACCCGCGACGAGCCGCACGCGGACCGGCAGCGCTGGCGCCGCCTGCACCTCATCCTCGGCGACGCGAACTGCATGGAGGTGCCCACCTACCTCAAGACGGGGACGACGTCGCTGGTCCTGTGGGTGCTGGAGCACCTGACCGAGCTCGGTGAGGCCGGTGTGGACGCCCGCAAGCAGCTCGGCGCCCTCCGGCTGGCGGACCCGGTGGCCGCGGTCCAGCAGGTCTCGCGCGACCTGGACCTGGCGGAGCCGCTGGACCTGGCCGACGGCCGGACCATGACGGCGCTGGAGATCCAGGGGGAGTGCGCCGACGTGGTCACGCGGTCGCTCAAGGCACTGGGCAGCGACCCGGACTCCGACGCGGTGCTGGAGCGCTGGACGTCGCTGCTGGAGCGGCTGGCGACGGACCGGGCGTCCTGCGCGCGCGAGGTGGAGTGGATCGCGAAGCTGCGGCTGCTGGAGGGCCTGCGTCGGCGCGACGGGCTGGCCTGGGACCATCCCCGCCTGCACGCCATGGACCTGCAGTGGTCGGACGTGCGGCCGGAGCGCGGGATCTACCACCGGCTGCTGGCCAAGGGCGCCGTCGAGCGGATCGTCGACGAGCGCTCGGTGGCGCGCGCCGTCGCCCACCCGCCCGTCGACACGCGCGCGTACTTCCGCGGCGAGGTGATGGCGCGCTACGGCGACCAGGTCTCGGCGGCGAGCTGGGACTCGGTGATCTTCGACGTCGGGGGCCGGCAGACGCTGCAGCGGGTCCCGATGCTGGATCCGGCGCGGGGAACAGAGGCGATCGTCGGGCCGTTGCTGGAAGCAAGTCCCGATGCCATGACTCTTTTGCGGAGACTTTCCGGCGAGGGATAATTCGCAAAGTGCTCGTAAGGTCCTAGGCTGGCGAGAGCAGCGGCAGCCGTGAGTAATACCAGGAGGCGATCATGGCCGGTCAGGAACGTATCAATCCGTCACACGAGGACCGCACCCCCGACGACGACGCCGCAGACGCCCCGGCCCCCGCGGGGCAGTCGCAGCAGCGCGACGACGAGGTCGACGAGCTGCTGGACGAGATCGACGACGTGCTCGAGACGAACGCCGAGTCGTTCGTCCGTGGCTTCGTGCAGAAGGGTGGCCAGTAGTTGGACGGCTTCGGAGGCGGCCCGGCCGGCCGCGGTCACGGACTCCCGGACGCGTTCATGCGCCCGGGATCGTCATCGTTCTTCGAGTTCCTCGCCGAGCACGCGCCCGACCGCATGCCGGGCGTGAGCCTGGTCGGCCGCCCCGGCGCGTACGGTGCGCCGGATCACGGCGTCGGGCACCGGGGCGACCTGACGCCGCACGCCACCACGATCGTGGCGGTGACGTTCGGCGACGGGTCGCCCGGTGACGGCGGGCGTGCCGGCGGCGGCGTCGTCATGGCCGGTGACCGGCGTGCGACGTCCGGGCCGATGATCGCCAGCCGGTCCATCGAGAAGGTGTTCCCCGCCGACGAGTACTCCGCGGTGGGGATCGCCGGTGCGGCCGGGATCGGCATCGAGCTGGTCAAGCTCTACCAGCTCGAGCTCGAGCACTACGAGAAGATCGAGGGCTCTCTCCTGTCCCTCGAGGGCAAGGCGAACCGACTGGCCACGATGCTGCGGGGCAACCTCCCGATGGCGATGCAGGGCCTGACGGTCGTGCCGCTGTTCGCGGGGTACGACCTGGAGCGGGGCAAGGGCCGGATCTTCTCGTACGACCCGACCGGAGGCTGCTACGAGGAGCAGGAGCACCACGGCATCGGCTCGGGCTCGCTGTTCGCCCGCGGTGCCCTGAAGAAGCTGTGGCGGCCCGACCTGGGGGCGGCCGGCGCGGTCGCCGTCGCCGTCGAGGCGCTGTACGACGCGGCCGACGACGACTCCGCCACGGGCGGCCCCGACACGGTGCGCAGGATCTTCCCCGTCGTGTCCACGGTCACCGCGGACGGCTACTCGCGGCTGCCCGACGACGACGTCGCCGCCGTCGCCGAGCAGATCGTCGCCCAGCGGCGCGAACGGGGGTACCTCGCATGAACATGCCCTTCTACGTCTCGCCCGAGCAGCTCATGAAGGACCGGGCGGACTTCGCCCGCAAGGGGATCGCCCGCGGGCGGTCCGTCGTCGTCCTCGCGTACGACGACGGGATCGCCTTCGCCACCGAGAACCCGTCCCGCGCGCTGCACAAGATCTCCGAGATCTACGACCGCATCGGGTTCGCGGCCGTCGGCAAGTACAACGAGTTCGAGAACCTGCGCGTCGCCGGCGTGCGGTACGCCGACCTGCGCGGCTACACGTACGACCGCTCGGACGTCACGGCCCGCGGGCTGGCGAACGCGTACGCGCAGATCCTCGGCAACGTGTTCATCACCGAGTCCAAGCCGCTGGAGGTGGAGCTCGTCGTCGCCGAGGTCGGCCGGACCGCGGAGGACGACCAGATCTACCGGCTCACCTACGACGGCACCGTCGCGGACGAGCACGGCCATGTCGTCATGGGCGGCCAGGCCGAGCAGCTCGGCCGCAAGGTGGGCGAGGGCTGGCGCGCGGACATGCCGCTCGGGGAGGCGCTGCGGCTCGCGGTGAAGGTCCTCGGGTCGTCCGACGGCGCCACGGCACGGACCATCGAGCCGGGCCAGCTCGAGGTGGCGGTCCTGGAGCGGGCGCGCCCGCGCCGCGCGTTCCGCCGCCTGCCGAAGCAGACTCTGGCCGACCTGCTGGCCGAGGCGCCGGACGGAGGCACGCCGGACGACGCGAAGGACGAGGGCGCGAAGGACGACGCGGAGGGCGAGGGCGCGAAGGACGACGCGGAGGGCGACGGCACGCCGGACGGCGACGTGAAGAACGGCGACACGGGGGACGGCAGCTCCGGGGACGCGGGCGGGACCGCGACACCGCAGGCCACCGAACCGACGGAGCCCGAGCAGCCGACGCCCGAGCCGACGCCCGAGCAGCCGCCGTCCGAGCAGCCGCCGTCCGCCGGGAAGCCGGACGCGGAGGACGGGACCCCCGAACCGCCGCGCGACGGACCGTCCGAGGAGCCGCCCCAGGACTGATCGCGTTCCAGCCGCCACCCACCGACCACCGCACGCACCGATGAGGGAGGGACCGCCATGGATCGCAGGATCTTCGGACTGGAGACCGAGTACGGCGTCACCTGCGCCGCCGAGGACGGGCGCGGCCTCTCGGCCGACGAGGTCGCCCGCTACCTGTTCCGCAAGGTCGTGGCGTGGGGACGCAGCTCCAACGTGTTCCTGCGCAACGGCTCGCGGCTGTATCTCGACGTCGGGTCGCACCCGGAGTACGCGACGGCCGAGTGCGACGACGTGCGGCAGCTGGTCGCCTACGACCGGGGCGGCGAACGCATCCTGGAAGGGCTGGTCGCGGACGCGCAGCAGCGCCTCGAGCACGAGGACCTGCCCGGCCGGATCCACCTGTTCAAGAACAACACGGACTCGGCCGGCAACTCCTACGGCTGCCACGAGAACTACCTCGTGCGCCGCGGCGGCGACTTCGCCCGGCTGAGCGACGTGCTGGTGCCCTTCCTGATCACCCGGCAGGTCCTGGTGGGCGCGGGCAAGGTGCTGGCCACGCCGCGCGGGGCCGTGTTCTGCCTGTCGCAGCGGGCCGACCACATCTGGGAGGCCGTCTCGTCGGCGACCACCCGGTCGCGGCCGATCATCAACACCCGCGACGAGCCGCACGCCGACGCCGAGCACTACCGCCGGCTGCATGTCATCGTGGGCGACTCGTCGATGGCGGAGCCGACGACGATGCTCAAGGTCGGGACCACCGACCTGGTGCTGCGGCTCGTCGAGGCAGGCCTGCCGATGCGGGACCTCAGCCTGGAGAACCCGATCCGGGCGATCCGCGAGATCAGCCACGACCGCACCGGCAAGCACCCGGTCACGCTCGCCAACGGCCGGTCCATGACCGCCGTCGAGATCCAGACCGAGTACTACGAGCGGGTGCGGGACTTCGTGGAGAGCCACGCCGACCCGACACCGGTGGTCAAGCAGGTGCTCGACCTGTGGGAGCGGGGCCTGCGGGCGCTGGAGAGCGGTGACCTGTCGCTGGTGGACCGCGAGCTGGACTGGGTGATCAAGCTGCGCCTCATCGAGCGCTACCAGGCCAAGCACGGCCTGGAGCTGGACGACCCGCGGATCGCGCGCCTCGACCTGGCATACCACGACATCTCCCGGACCGAGGGCCTGTACAACCTGCTCGCCGCGCGCGGCATGGTGGAGCGCGTCACGACCGACCTGGAGATCTTCGAGTCGACGGCGGTCCCGCCGCAGACGACGCGCGCGAAGCTGCGCGGCGACTTCGTGCGGGCCGCGCAGGACGCCCGCCGCGACTACACGGTCGACTGGGTACATCTGAAGCTCAACGACCAGGCGCAGCGCACCGTGCTGTGCAAGGACCCGTTCCGCAACGTCGACGAGCGGGTGGAACGCCTCATCGAGTCCATGTAGCCCGAGCTTCCGGATACCATCGGCGGGTGCCCCGCCGTCTGCTCGCCGTCCTCGCGTCCGCCGGGCTCGCCGTCCTCGCCGGGTGCGCGCCGGCCTCCCTGCCGATCGAGGTCGGCCCGTCGCCGACCGGGACCGCCTCGCAGGCGCCGCTCGACATCGACGGACCGCAGGGGCAGCCGCCGCGGCTGAAGTACGAGAAGCCGTTCGGCGTGCTGCGCCCGGCCACGCGGACCGTGTGGCCGGGCACCGGCGAGCGGCTCGAGCGGGACGGCCCGGTGCTGCTGAACGTCTACGCGGAGGACGGCCGCGACGGGAGCGAGCTGCAGAACACGTTCCGCAGCGCGCCCGCGCCCTACCGCATGGCGGAGAGCTCGCTCGGCAACCATCTGTTCGAGGCGCTCCGCGGCAAGCGGGTCGGCGCCCGGGTGATGCTGATGGAGGCGGACACGGCCGGCGGCGAGGAGGTGCCGGTGCTCCTCGTGGTCGACGTGCTGCCGACGCACGCGGAGGGTACCGAGCTGCCGGACCCGCCCGCGGGCCTGCCGCAGGTGACCCGGGACGAGCTCGGCGAGCCCACCGTGAAGGTCCCGCGGGGGGACCCGCCGGGTGACCTGGAGGTCGTGCCGCTCGTCCAGGGCAGGGGGCCGCAGGTGCGCGAGGGGCAGGTCGTCACGGTCGAGCTGCACGCCGTGACCTGGTCGGACGGCAAGGTGGTGGAGTCCACCTGGGAGGAGGACGCCCCGCCGCGCTCGGCGCAGGTCGGGATCGGGGCGCTGATCGAGGGCTGGGACGCCGGGCTGGTCCAGCAGCCCGTCGGCTCGCAGGTGATGCTGGTGGTCCCGCCCGACATGGCGTACGCGGGCACGGAGAATCCGCTGGCCGGCGAGACGCTGGTGTACGTGATCGACATCCTGGACGCGCACCGGCCCGTCCAGGACGGTCAGCCCGACGAGAAGTAGGGAATGAAGATGTCTGTCGCGATCCGCGTGATCCCGTGCCTCGACGTCGACGCCGGACGCGTCGTCAAGGGGGTCAACTTCCAGCACCTGCGCGACGCCGGCGACCCGGTCGAGCTCGCCGCCCGGTACGACGCGGAGGGCGCGGACGAGCTGACGTTCCTCGACGTCTCGGCGTCCGCCGCGGGCCGCGACACGACCCTGGACGTGGTGCGGCGCACCGCGGAGCAGGTGTTCGTGCCGCTCACGGTGGGCGGTGGCGTCCGGTCCGCCGACGACGTCGACCGGCTCCTGCGAGCCGGGGCGGACAAGGTCGGGGTGAACACCGCGGCCATCGCGCGGCCCGGGCTGATCTCCGAGATCGCGCAGCGGTTCGGCTCGCAGGTCCTCGTGCTGAGCGTGGACGCACGCCGCGTCACCGGCGCGACCACGACCCCGTCGGGCTACGAGGTCACCACGCACGGCGGGCGCGAGGGCACCGGGACCGACGCCGTGGAGTGGGCCGAGCGGGCGGCGGCCCTGGGCGCGGGGGAGATCCTGCTGAACTCGATGGACGCCGACGGCACGGCGTCGGGCTTCGACCTGGAGATGCTGGCCGACGTGCGCGAGCGGGTCCGCGTCCCGCTGATCGCCTCGGGCGGGGCGGGCACGCCGGCGGACTTCGTCGCGGCGGCGCGCGGCGGCGCGGACGCCGTCCTGGCGGCGAGCGTGTTCCACTTCGGCGACCTGACGATCGGCCAGGTCAAGGACGAGATGCGGGCCGCGTCCCTGGAGATCCGCTGACACCGAGCAGGGGTCCACGGGACCGGCCCGCCGCCGGTCACCTCGTCTGGGAGACCCAGCTGGCGTGCATGCGGGCGTAGGTGCCGCCCGCCGCGACCAGCCGGGCGTGCGGGCCCGTCTCGACGATCTCGCCGTCGTCCACGACGACCACCAGGTCCGCCGCCTCGGCCGTGGAGAGCCGGTGTGCGATCGTGATGGTCGAGCGGCCCGCCGTCAGGGAGTCGAGGGCGCGGGCGATCCGCACCTCGGCCGCCGGGTCGACCGCCGACGTCGCCTCGTCCAGGACCAGCAGGTCGGGGGCCGCGAGGAACGCCCGCGCGATCGCGACGAGCTGCCGTTCGCCCGCGCTGAGCGCCTCGCCGCGCTGCCCGGTGCGGGTGTCGAGCCCGTCCGGCAGCGTCCGGACCCAGTCGGACAGCCCCAGCTCCTGGAACGCCTCGGTGACGACGGCGCGGACCGCCGCGGGGTCGTCACCGGACACGCCCGCCGCCGGGCGCAGCCCGTACGCGGCGTTCTCCAGCACCGTCCCGTCGAACAGGAACCCCTCCTGCGGCACGAGGACCACCCGTTCGCGCAGCGACGCGAACGACACCTGCCGCAGGTCGGTCCCGTCGAGCTCGACCGCCCCGCCGACCGGGTCCATGAGCCGCGTCACCAGCTTGGCGATCGTCGTCTTCCCGGAGCCGGTCTGCCCGACGACGGCGACCTTGGTGCGCGGCGGCAGGTCGAGCGACACGCCGTGCAGCACGTCGGGCCCGCCCGGGTAGGCGAACCGCACGTCGCGGAGCGTCACGCGGGCCGGGCCGCGCGGCAGGTCCACGGCGTCCGGCGCCTCGGTCACCTCGACCGGCGTCTCGACGACGGCGATGACGCGGCGCCAGCCCGCCACCGCGTTCTGCATCTCGTTGAGGATCTCCGTGCCCATCTGCACCGGGCCGGTGAACAGCTGCACGAGGAACAGGAACGCGACGACCTCGCCGGCCGTGAGCGCGCCGCCGATGCCGAGCCACGCGCCCAGCACGACCACGACGGCCAGCACCAGGTTGGCGACGAGCACACCCGACGAGAACACGAGCGCGACGAGCTCCATCGAGCGCCGCTGCGCCCGCCGGGTCGCCTCGACGGCCTGGGAGACGCGCCGCCCGGTCCGCTCGGACACGCCGTACGCGCGGACCGTCTCGGCGCCGACGACGGACTCGCTGATCGCCCCGAGCATCGCGCCCACCCGCTCGCGCACCAGGGTGTAGGCGGCGTTCACCTTGCGCTGCCCCACCCGCATGAACAGGAACATCGGCACGAAGCACACCCACACCACGACCGTCAGCACGGGCGAGTACCAGGCCATCAGCGCCGTGGCGACGAGGATCTGCAGGATGCTGACCAGCAGCATGATCCCGCCCCACTGCACGAACAGCGAGATCGTGTCGACGTCGTTCGTCACGCGTGCGACCAGCGCCCCGCGCCGCTCCGTGTTCTGCGTGAGCGTCGACAGGTCGTGCACGTGCCGGAACGCGCGGGTGCGCAGCGTCGCCAGCCCGGCCTCCGTGGCGCGGAACAGGCGCACGTTGACCAGCGCCGCGCACACCCCGGCGAGCACGAGGCCCACCGCGGCGAGCACCGCGAGCGTGACCACGCGTCCCGCGTCCGGCCCGCCCGAGGCGAGGATGCCGTCGTCGATGGTGCTCTGCACCGCGAGCGGCACCACGACCTTGCCGCCCGCCGCGAGCACCGCCAGGCCGAGCGTGATCCACGCCCCGTCCAGCATCTGAGGGGAGAGCTGGATGCCGCGCCGCAGCGTCGCGAGCACCCCGAGGCTGCTCACCGACTCGATGCGGGCGCCGTTGGCGTCGAGCTCGTCCTCCGAGACCTTCCCGGGCTCCGCCGTCGTGGTGCTCATCGGGCAGCCTCCTGCAGCGCGTCGTCGTTGCCGGCCTGGTCCGCGGCCTGCTCGCGGCGTTCCGCCTCGGCCTGGTAGGCAGTGGCGAGCTCGCGGTAGCCGGGGTCCCGGGCCATGAGGTCGTCGTGGGAGCCGACCGCGGCGACGCCGCCGTCGGCGAGGTGCACCACCGTGTCGGCGAGCGCCACCGAGCTCATCCGGTAGGCGACCATGAGGACCGTGGTGGCGCGGCTGCCCTGCTCGGAGAGCCCACGCAGGATCGCCTGCTCGACGCGCGGGTCGACGGCGCTCGTGGCGTCGTCGAGCACGAGCAGCCGTGGCCGGCGGACCAGGGCGCGCGCGATGGCGAGCCGCTGGCGCTGGCCGCCCGAGAGGTTGGCGCCGCGCTCGCCGAGCGGGGCGTCGAGCCCGTCGGGGTGGGCACGGACCGTGTCGTCGAGCCGGGCGAGACGCAGGGCGTCCCACACCTCGTCGTCCGACGGCGCGCCGGGCGCGCCCGGGTCCGCGAGCGTGACGTTGCCGCGCACGGTGTCCTCGAAGACGAACGTGCTCTGCGTGACGAGGGCGACCCGCGCGGGGATCTCGCCGTCGGCGAGGTCGCGGGCGTCGGTGCCGTCCAGCAGG
Organism: Myceligenerans cantabricum; assembly: GCF_054777735.1. Classification (NCBI taxonomy): domain Bacteria; kingdom Bacillati; phylum Actinomycetota; class Actinomycetes; order Micrococcales; family Promicromonosporaceae; genus Myceligenerans; species Myceligenerans cantabricum. The sequence goes on along the minus strand of NZ_BAAHAJ010000009.1, from coordinate 624,731 downwards.
ACGCGGCCGCGCGTGGGGTCGGACAGCCGCGCGAGCAGCGAGACGAGCGTGGTCTTCCCGGCCCCGGTGGGCCCGACGACGGCGACGGTCGCGCCCGGGGGCACCTCCAGGTCCACGCCGTCCAGCAGCGTGCGGACCCCGGTCCCGGTGCCCGTGGCCCCGACGTCGACCCCGACCTGCTCGAACCGTACGCCCAGGCCGCTCTCGGACGCGGTCATCCGGCCGGTGCCGTGGGCGAGCTCCCCGGCGGCGTCCACGACGTCCGAGATCCGGTCGTACCCGACGAGCGCGCGCGGCAGCTCGCCGAGCACCCAGCCGAACGCCATGAGCGGCACCGTCATCATGGTGAGCAGATAGGCGGCGCTGACGACGTCGCCGGCGTCGACGTCGCCGGACGTCGCGCGCCAGGTGCCGACCGCCAGCACCACCAGCGTGCCGACGGCCGGGAGGTTCTGGATGACCGGGTCGAAGATCGCGCGCACCACGCCGACGCGCACGTTCGCGACGCGCAGCTCGTCGGCCGTGGCGCCGAAGTGGGTCTCCTCGCGCTCCTCCGTGCCGAGGGCCTTGACCAGCAGCGCGGCCTCGAAGGACTCGTGCGCGACGTCGGCGACGTCGCCGCGCAGCCGCTGGGCGCGGGTGACGGCCGGGGACATGTAGCGCTGGTAGATCGTGTTCGCCACGACGGTGACCGGGAAGATCACCAGGGCGGCGACGGCCAGCCACGTGTCGATCGAGAAGAGCATCACCATGGCGGTGGCGATCATGACGACCACGCCGAGCGCGAACGGCAGCGGGTTGAAGACGCCGTTCGCCGCCTCCGCGTCGGAGGTGGTGTGGTTGAGGAGCTGACCGGCCGGGTGCGCGCGGTGCCAGGAGACCGGCAGGCGCAGGTACTGGGTGGTCAGGGCGCTGCGGTGGTCGGCGATGTTGTTCGCGAAGCCGTAGCCGGCCCACACGCGGCGCCCGGCGACGGACAGCGCGAGCGTGAGCGCGACGACGCCGAGCAGCGTGCCGGCCACCCAGATGCCGCCCCGGGCGTCCTCGTCGCCCGCGATCGCGGGCACGACGACGGTGTCGGTGGCCCAGCCCACGGCGCGGCTCACGCCCACGGTCATGGCGCCGAACAGCGCCGACGCGGCCACGGCCAGGACGTAGGTCCCGGGGTGGGCTCGCATGCCCCGCCACATCAGGACGAGCGACCGGCGCGTGCGCGAGCCGGAGAGCATCATCGGGCGGGGATGGCGTCCGGGCCGGTGGACGGAGCCGGGGTCACCGGCGGCGTCCGAGGACGTGGCTCTGGGCGCGGCTGAGGGCACGGCGGGTCCTCGTTTCGGTCGGGGGATGAATGGATCTTCTCATGGCCCGGGAAACGATTCGAGACCTTTTCGCCGAGGGCTTCACCGACGTGAGGACCTCAGCCGCGGATGAGGTCGGGAGGGCGGCAGACCGCGCTCCGGACGCTCCCGCGACGCCGCCGGAGGTCCCGCACGCCGCCCGGCCGCGACCGCCTCGCCCCCTCGTAGGTGGCAGGATTCTCGTGTGCAAGGTTCCACTGGTGAGAACGAGTCCGTGACGCGCGGCGGCGGAGCACCGCCGCCCGTCCTCGACCCCTCCGTCGCCGCCCGGCTCAAGCGGGACGACGACGGCCTCGTCGCCGCCGTCGTCCAGCAGCACGACACCCGCGAGGTGCTCATGCTCGGCTGGATGGACGACGAGGCGCTTCGCCGCACCCTCACCTCCGGGCGGGTGACCTTCTGGTCCCGCTCGCGCGGCGAGTACTGGCGCAAGGGCGACACCTCGGGCCACGCCCAGCACGTGCACTCCGTCAGCATCGACTGCGACGGCGACGCCCTGCTGGTCCGGGTCGACCAGGTCGGCGCCGCCTGCCACACCGGGACCCGCACCTGCTTCGAGGCCGGCGGCGACCTCGGGGCCGTCCCGGCCGACCGTCCGACCACCGCCCGCGAGGAGTCCCCGTGACGACGCAGACCACCACCGCCCCCACCGGCGCACCCGCCGCCCTCGCCTGGGGGGACACCTGGCCCGGGCTCGCGGACTTCCGCGCGCTCGCCCCGGACCGCCGCGTCATCCCCGTCGTCCGCAAGATCCTCGCCGACGACACCACGCCCGTCGGCCTCTACCGCGCGCTCGCCTCCGGCGCCGGGTCGTTCGTCATGGAGTCCGCCGAGGCCACGGGGGAGTGGTCGCGCTGGTCGTTCGTCGGCGTCGCCTCCCGCGCCGTCCTGACGTCGCAGGGCGGCCGCGCCCGCTGGACGGGCGACGTCCCGGTCGGCATCCCCGCCGAGGGCGACGTGCTCGACGTCGTCCGGGAGACGCTCGAAGTGCTGCGCACCCCGCGCCTGGCGAACCTCCCGCCGTTCACGGGCGGCCTGGCCGGGTCGCTGGGCTGGGACGTCGTGCGGCACTGGGAGCCCACGCTCCCCGCCCGGGCGCCCGACGAGCTGCACGCCCCCGAGCTCGCGCTCTGCCTGGCCACGGACCTCGCGGTGGTCGACCACCGCGAGGGCACCGTGTGGCTGGTCGCCAACGCCATCAACGCCGACGACACCGCCGAGCGCGTCGACGAGGCGCACGGCGACGCCGTCGCCCGCCTCGACGCGATGCAGGCCCGCCTCGCGGCCGGTGCGCCGCCGGTCACCACGGTCGTCGCCGCGGCCGCCGGGACGCCGGGCGCCGTGCCGGACCCCGTGCCCACGCTGGAGTTCCGCTCCACCCGGCAGGAGTACGAGGAGGCCGTCGGCGTCGCCAAGGAGGCGATCCGCGACGGCGAGGTCTTCCAGGTCGTCCTGTCCCAGCGGCTCGACCTCGACTGCCCGGCCGACCCGCTCGACGTGTACCGCGCGCTGCGCACCATCAACCCCAGCCCGTACATGTACTACTTCCGCCTCCAGGACACCTCCGGGCGGCCGGTCGCCGTCGTCGGGTCCAGCCCCGAGACACTGGTCAAGGTGCGCGACGGCCACGTCACCACCTACCCGATCGCCGGGTCCCGGCCCCGCGGCGCCCACCCCGAGGAGGACGTGGCCCTGGGCGAGGATCTGCTCGCCGACCCGAAGGAGCGCGCCGAGCACCTGATGCTCGTCGACCTGTCCCGCAACGACCTCGTCAAGGTGTGCGAGCCCACCTCCGTCGAGGTCGTCGAGTTCATGCAGGTGCGCCGGTTCAGCCACATCATGCACCTGTGCTCGACGGTCGTCGGCCGGCTCCGGGACGCGGCCACCGCGCTCGACGCGCTGCGCGCCACGTTCCCCGCCGGCACGCTCTCCGGTGCCCCGAAGCCCCGCGCCATCGCCCTCATCGACGAGCTCGAGCCCGCCTCCCGCGGCATCTACGGCGGCACCGTCGGCTACTTCGACTTCGACGGCGACATGGACATGGCCATCGCCATCCGCACCGCGATGATCGCCGACGGCCGCGCCCACGTGCAGGCCGGCGCCGGGATCGTCGCCGACTCCGTCCCGCGCCTCGAGTACGAGGAGTCGCGCAACAAGGCCGCCGCCGCCGTGCGCGCCGTCCAGCTCGCCGCCCGCTTCCGCCAGGCATGAGCAGCCCCGTGACCGAGACCCGCACCACCCCGCTCACCCGCACCCGCGCCCTGCTGGCGCTCCTCGCGCTCGGCGGCGTCGCGCTCGCGACGGCGTCCGTCACCTGGGTGACCACCGAGGTCGCCACGGCCGTCCAGGCCGACGTCGCCGTGCAGGCCACCGGCAACGAGGCCGCGCCCGTCGTCGGCGCCGCCGCGCTCGTGCTGCTCGCCTGCGGCCCGGCGCTCGCTCTCACCGGCCGCGTCGGGCGGTACGTGGTCCTCGCCGTCGCCGCGCTCGCCGGCGCCGGCGTGGCCACGGCCGCGCTCGCCGTCGTCACCGACCCCGAGACGGCCGGCACGTCCGCCGCCGCCGACGCCGCGGGCGTCACCGACCTGACCGCCCCCGTCGACCTGACCGCCGGACCGTGGGCGACGGCGGCCGCGGGCGTGCTCGCGGTCCTCGTCGCCGTCGCGGCGGCGCTCGCGGCCCGGCGCTGGCCCCAGGCGTCCCGCCGCCACGAGCGCGACGCCCCGCCCGGGTCCGCCGACGGTGCCGGGGAGTCGTCCGGCGAGCCCGATCCCGCCGACGACTGGGACGCGCTCACCCGTGGCGAGGACCCGACCCGCACGGACCGTTAGGCTGGGTGCGGGCGGCGGGACCGCCCGTTCCCCTGACGTCGAAAGGCACCACGACACGATGACCGAGAACCACGCCGCAGCCACCGAGGTCGCGTACCTGCCGGAGGCCGTTCCGCCGCACAACCACGGGCACACGGTGGCCGCCTGGGTGACGATGATCGGCATCATGCTGGGCTCGCTGGTGTCCGCCGCCGGCGTCGTCGTCGACGGCGCCTTCTGGCTGTTCTGGGCCGGCCTCGTGCTCTGCGTCGGCAGCCTCGTGCTGGGCGGGGTGCTCAAGGGGATGGGCCTGGGCCAGAGATGAGCACGGCGGCGCCGGACCGGGCCCGGAACGCGCTGGGCGTCTGGTCCCTCGTGCTCGGCGGCGCGTCGTTCCTCCTTCTCCTCGGTGCGCTGACCGGCGTGCCGGCGATCCTCGTCGGCAACGGCGGCCGGCGCGCCGTGCGGGCCGGGCAGGCCGACAACGAGCGGGTCGCCCTCGCGGGCGTCCTGCTGGGCTGGGCGTCCGTGGCCGCCACCCTGGTCGGCGTCGGCGTCGTCGCCTACCTGGTGGCGGCGGGAAATGGCTGAGGCGGCGACGGCGGCCGTGGCGGGACCGACGGTCTTGCGGCGCCTGCGGGCGCCGCTGGTGACCGCCGCGGCGGTCGGTGCGGGCACGGTGCTCGTGGTCGTCCGCGACCCGCACGTGGAGCACAGCTACGGTTTCTGCCCGCTGCTCCTGTTCGCGGGCTACGCGTGCCCGCTGTGCGGCGGGCTGCGGAGCACGCACGACCTGGCCCACCTCGACGTCGCGGGCGCGTGGGCGGCGAACCCGCTGTGGGTCGTCCTGGCGCCGACGCTCGTCGTGCTGTGGGCGGTCTGGCTGGTGCGCCGCGCCCGCGGCCGGTCCGGCCCGTACCTGCCGAGCTGGACGGCGCTGTCGCTGCTGGGGGTGCTGACGGCGTTCGCCGTCCTGCGGAACGTGCCGTTCCTCGTCCCGTACCTCACGCCCTGGCTCTGACCTGCCGGTCCGGGTGGCTCTCCGCGCCACGATCCTCACCGAACGACAGCGCCGTCAGGAACTGTGAGTTAGCGCCAACATCGCGCCCGGGCTGTGTGCAACCCGCCATCTCGTACCAGGGGTTGCGGCCGATACCGTCGGCACCAACCCCGGGAGTGATGATGGGAAACCTACAAAGCCACCGCCGGTCCGGACACGACCCCTTCGCCTGGACCGGCGGCGAGACCGACCGCCTGCGCCGGGCGGGCCCGCTCTGCGAGCTCCACCCCCGGGCTGCTGACGACGACGCGCTCGCCCCGCGCGGCAGCCTCGTCGTGCCCGACGCGGGGAACCACGCGTCGCTGGTCGACGGCTGCCGGCTCGCCGGGGGCACCGCCGAGATCGCGCGGGCCTCCGCCGTCGTCGCCCGGACGGCGCCATGAAGGGCGCGGCCGGGCTGCCCGGGCGACCAGGATGGGTCATGCTGGGGGCCCGCGGGCCGTCCGACAGGTGGTGGATGGGCCGGACATCGCGCGCGACGTCCTACGATGAGACGCAGGGTGAGGACGGCATCGCAGTGAAGGACACAGGAGGCACACGTATGGCGGTCCTGGACGACATCGTCGCGGGGGTCCTCGAGGACCTCGCGGAGCGTGAGGCGCGCACGTCGCTCGACGACCTCAAGGAGAAGGCGTCGCGCGTCCCGGGCGCGCTCGATGCCGTGGGCCGGCTGAAGGACCCCGAGGCGGTCGCCGTCATCGCGGAGGTGAAGCGGTCGAGCCCGTCCAAGGGCGCGCTCGCCGAGATCACCGATCCCGCGGAGCTCGCCGTCGAGTACGCCCAGGGCGGCGCGGCGGCGATCTCGGTCCTGACGGAGCGGCGCCGGTTCTCCGGGTCCCTCGCGGACCTGGACGACGTGCGTGGGCGGGTCGACGTCCCCGTGCTGCGCAAGGACTTCATCGTCACGCCGTACCAGGTGTGGGAGGCTCGCGCGCACGGCGCCGACATCGTTCTCCTCATCGTGGCGGCGCTCGAGCAGACCGTGCTGACGTCGCTGATCGAGCGCGTGCACTCGCTCGGCATGACCGCGCTGGTCGAGGCGCACGAGCTGGACGAGGTGCGCCGGGCGCTGGACGCCGGCGCGCGGGTCGTGGGCATCAACCACCGCAACCTCAAGACCCTCGAGATCGACATGACCGTGTTCCAGCGGCTCGCCCCGTACGTCCCGGACGACGTGGTGCGGATCGCCGAGTCCGGCATCGGCGGCCCGCGCGACGTCATGGAGATGGCGCGCGCCGGGGCCGACGCCGTGCTCGTGGGCGAGGCCCTCGTGACCGGCGAGGCGCCCCGCGCGTCGGTGGCCGACCTCGTGGCCGCGGGCGCGCACCCGTCGCTGCGCTCGGTGCGCCCCTCCTGAGCCCTCGTACCGATGAGCCCTTGTACCGACCTGTCACGCAGAAGGAGAACGAGATGAGCCTGGCCGATCGCCTGGCGGACGCGACCGGGCCCTACTTCGGCGAGTTCGGCGGCCGGTTCGTGCCCGAGGCGCTCATCGCCGCCCTCGACGAGCTCGAGACCGAGTACGCGAAGGCCGCCGGGGACCCGGCGTTCGGCGACGAGCTCGCCCGGCTGCACCGGGAGTACACGGGGCGTCCGAGCCCGCTGACGGAGGTGCAGCGGTTCGCCGCCCACGCCACCGGCGACGCGTCCCCGGGCAGCGTCCGCGTCCTGCTCAAGCGCGAGGACCTGAACCACACCGGCTCGCACAAGATCAACAACGTGCTCGGCCAGGCGCTGCTGGTCAAGCGCATGGGCAAGAGCCGCGTGATCGCCGAGACGGGCGCCGGACAGCACGGCGTCGCCACGGCGACCGCCGCCGCCCTGATGGATCTCGAGTGCGTCATCTACATGGGCGAGGAGGACACCCGCCGGCAGGCGCTGAACGTCGCCCGGATGCGGCTGCTCGGTGCCGAGGTGGTCCCCGTGACCGCCGGGACGCGCACGCTCAAGGACGCGATCAACGAGGCGCTGCGCGACTGGGTGACGAACGTCGAGCACACGCACTACGTGCTGGGCACGGTCACCGGGCCGCACCCGTTCCCCGAGATGGTGCGCCAGTTCCACCGCATCATCGGCGAGGAGGCGCGCGGGCAGGTGCTGGAGCGGACGGGCCGGCTGCCCGACGCCGTCGCCGCGTGCGTCGGCGGCGGATCGAACGCCCTGGGCATCTTCAACGCGTTCCTGGACGACGACGGCGTCGCGCTGCACGGCTTCGAGGCCGGCGGCGAGGGCATCGACTCCGGCCGCCACGCCGCGCGGTTCTCCGGCGGCTCGCCCGGGGTGCTGCACGGCGCGCGCTCGTACCTGCTGCAGGACGGCGACGGCCAGACCCGCCCCAGCCACTCGGTGTCGGCGGGCCTGGACTACCCGAGCGTCGGTCCCGCCCACTCGTGGCTGCACGACCTGGGCCGGGCCTCGTACGCGCCCGTGACCGACGACGAGGCGATGGACGCCTTCCGCCTGCTGTGCCGCACGGAGGGGATCATCCCGGCCATCGAGTCGGCGCACGCGCTGGCCGGAGCGCTGCGGCTGGGCCGCACCGCCGCCGCGCAGGGCCGGACGGGGCCCGACGGGGAGCCGTACACGATCCTCGTGAACCTGTCCGGCCGGGGTGACAAGGACGTGGCGACCGCCGCGCGCTGGTTCGGGCTGCTCGACGAGGGCGTGGCCTCCGAGGAGCTGGAGAAGATGGAGGGCCGGGGATGAGCGAGACGACGAGCACGGCGAGGAGCGCGGTCGCGGGCGTCCCGACGGGCGACCTGCTGACCCGCCTGCGCGAGGAGGAGAACCGTCCCGCGCTGGTGGGCTACCTCCCCGTGGGCTTCCCCGACGTGGAGCGGTCGATCGAGGCCCTGCTGACCCTGGCCGACAACGGCGTGGACGTCATCGAGCTGGGCATCCCGTACTCCGACCCGGTGATGGACGGCATCGTCGTCCAGGAGGCGGCGCAGGGCGCGCTGGACGCCGGGGTCCGCGTGTCGCACGTCTTCGAGGCGATGCGGCGGATCCGGGAGCACGCCCCGCACGTCGCGGTGCTCCCGATGACGTACTGGAACCCCGTGCTGCGGTACGGCGTCGACGCGTTCGCGCGCGACCTGGCCGCCGCCGGCGGCTCCGGGCTCATCACGCCCGACCTCATCCCCGACGAGGCCGCCGCCTGGATCGAGGCGAGCGACCGGCACGGCGGCGAGAGCGGCCTGGACCGGGTGTTCCTCGTCGCGCCGACCTCCACGCCGGACCGGCTCGCGCTCACCGCGCGGGCCTCGCGCGGGTTCGTCTACGCCGCGTCCCTCATGGGCGTCACGGGCGTGCGCGCCAGCGTGGGCGAGCGGGCCGAGCAGCTCGTGAGCCGCACGCGGGCCGCGGGCGCGCAGCACGTCTGCGTCGGCATCGGCGTGTCGTCGGGAGCGCAGGCCGCCGAGATCGGCCGCTGGGCCGACGGCGTGATCGTGGGGTCCGCCCTCGTGCGCCCTCTGCTGACCGACGAGCCGTGGGCTGACCGTCTCAAGAATCTGGCGGGTGTCACCCGTGACCTGGCATCCGGGGTACGGTCTGCACGCGCCCCACAAGGCGCGAACTGACCTGCCACCGAGTATTCAGCGGTTCAAGTTCGGTCATGGCCGGGTATTCTGGGCGTACGTCGTGCTCTACACTCTCGCCCGGGTCCGGATCGAGATGACGCGGATCGACGGGACGGGGATCCTCCAGGGTCTCCGGCTCGATGTCTGGGTGCGGGTACCGGTCTCGGCCACCACCGAGCCGGCACCCGGGACCACGCTACGGGCGTGAGCGACCGACCACCCGTCGGCCGCGCACCCCAGTCCGATTTCCGGGCCGACGGCGCCCCGGTACGAGCTAGAGATGCGTCCGGCATGCCCGGACGATGTGAGGATCCATGACCATGCCGTTGCACCGGAACGAAGCCAGAGGGCTCTACGACCCGTCCGCGGAGCACGATGCCTGCGGCGTGGCGTTCGTCGCCACGCTCCGCGGCACGCCCGGCCGCGACATCGTGGACGCCGGCCTGACCGCGCTGCTGAACCTGGACCACCGCGGCGCCGTCGGCGCCGAGGAGGACACGGGCGACGGCGCCGGCATCCTGACGCAGATCCCCGACGCGTTCCTGCGCGACGTGGTCGACGGCGAGCTGCCGCCCGCCGGGAAGTACGCGATCGGGACGGCGTTCCTGCCCACCGACAAGACGGAGCGGGACCAGGCCGTCGCGCGCGTCGAGGCCCTCGCCGCCGAGGAGAAGCTCGACGTGCTCTCCTGGCGGGACGTCCCGGTCGACGCGTCGATGGTGGGTCCGACGGCCCGCGCCACCATGCCGGTCTTCCGCCAGCTCGTGCTGGCCGACCCGTCCCGGGAGCTCGGCGGCATCGACCTCGACCGCCGCTGCTACCGCCTGCGCAAGCGCGCGGAGAAGGAGCTCGACCTGTACTTCGCGTCGCTCTCGTCGCGGACCGTCACGTACAAGGGCATGCTCACCACCTCCCAGCTCGAGCCGTTCTTCGGCGACCTCCAGGACCCGCGCTACGCGACCGAGATCGCGCTGGTGCACTCACGCTTCTCCACCAACACGTTCCCGAGCTGGCCGCTGGCCCAGCCGTTCCGCACCATCGCCCACAACGGCGAGATCAACACGGTGCGCGGCAACCGCAACTGGGTGGCCGCCCGCGAGGGCTCCATGGCCTCGGACGTGCTCGGTGACTTCGACCAGCTGCGCCCCGTGTGCTCGCCCGGCTCCAGCGACTCCGCGAGCTTCGACGAGGTGCTGGAGCTGCTGCACCTGTCGGGCCGCTCGCTGCCGCACTCCGTGCTGATGATGGTCCCGGAGGCGTGGGAGAACCACGCCGAGATGGACCCCGACCGGCGTGCCTTCTACGAGTACAACGCGAACCTCATCGAGCCGTGGGACGGCCCCGCCGCCCTGACCTTCACCGACGGAGAGCTGATCGGCGCGGTCCTGGACCGCAACGGCCTGCGGCCGGGCCGGTTCTGGGTGACCGACGCCGGCCTCGTGGTCCTCGCGTCGGAGGCCGGCGTGCTCGACATCGACCCCGCCTCGGTGGTGCGCAAGGGCCGCCTCGAGCCCGGCAAGATGTTCCTGGTCGACACCGGTTCCGGCCGGATCGTCGAGGACGACGAGATCAAGTCCGGGCTCGCCACGCGGTACCCGTACCGTCAGTGGATCGACCAGCACTCCGTGCACCTGGACGACCTGCCCGAGCGGGAGCACGTCGCGCACAGCACGGCGTCGGTGCGCCGCCGCCAGCGCGCCTTCGGGTACACGGAGGAGGAGCTGAAGATCCTCCTGACCCCGATGGCCTCCAGCGGCGCCGAGCCGCTGGGCGCGATGGGCTCCGACACCCCGATCGCCGTGCTCTCGCAGCGCCCGCGCATCCTCTTCGACTACTTCACCCAGATGTTCGCGCAGGTCACCAACCCGCCGCTGGACGCCATCCGCGAGGAGCTGGTGACGTCGATCGGCAGCGCCATCGGCCCCGAGCCGAACCTGCTCGCCGACCTGCCCGAGCATGCGCGCAAGCTCGTGCTCGGCTTCCCGGTGCTGGACAACGACCGGCTCGCCAAGATCGTGCACGTCGACCGCGACCGGAACCTGGAGGGCGTGTTCCGCAGCGAGGTCGTGCGCGGCCTGTACGACGTGTCCGGCGGGGGAGCGGCGCTGCACGCCCGCCTCGAGGAGATCTTCGCCGAGGTCGACGCGCACGTGGAGGCCGGCGCCAGCTTCATCGTGCTGTCCGACCGGCACTCCACCGCCGAGGTCGCCCCGATCCCGTCGCTCCTGCTGACCAGCGCCGTGCACCACCACCTGGTGCGCAAGCACACCCGCACGCAGGTCTCGCTCGTGGTCGAGGCCGGCGACGTCCGCGAGGTGCACCACGTCGCGCTCCTGATCGGGTACGGCGCGGCCGCGGTGAACCCCTACCTCGCCATGGAGACGGTCGAGGACCTGGCCCGCCGCGACTACCTCGGCGTCGCGCCCGAGGTGGCGGTGGCGAACCTCATCAAGGCCCTGGGCAAGGGCGTGCTCAAGGTGATGTCCAAGATGGGCATCTCCACGATCATGTCCTACCGCGGCGCCCAGATCTTCGAGGCCGTCGGCCTCTCGCACGAGCTCGTGGAGGACTACTTCACCGGGACGACGTCGCGCCTGGGCGGCATCGGGCTCGACGTCATCGCGGCGGAGACCGCCGCCCGGCACGCCGAGGCCTACCCCCGCTCGGGCAACCGCGGCCCGGCCGACCGGCTCACCACCGGCGGCGAGTACCAGTGGCGCCGCGACGGCGAGGAGCACCTCTTCGACCCCGAGACGGTGTTCCGGCTGCAGCACTCCACCCGGACCGGCCGGATGGACATCTTCCGCCAGTACACGCGCCGGGTGGACGAGCAGTCCCAGCGCCTCATGACCCTGCGCGGCCTGCTGCGCTTCAGCCCGGACCGCGAGCCCGTGCCGATCGACGAGGTCGAGCCGGTCTCGGAGATCGTCAAGCGGTTCAACACCGGGGCGATGTCGTACGGCGCCATCTCCCAGGAGACGCACGAGACGCTCGCCGTGGCCATGAACCGGCTCGGCGGCCGCTCGAACTCCGGCGAGGGCGGCGAGACGCCGGACCGGCTGCACGACCCCGTGCGCCGCAGCCGCGTCAAGCAGATCGCCTCGGGCCGCTTCGGCGTGACCTCGGAGTACCTGACGAACGCTGACGACATCCAGCTCAAGCTTGCCCAGGGCGCCAAGCCCGGCGAGGGCGGCCAGCTGCCGGGCAACAAGGTGTACCCGTGGATCGCGTCGGCCCGCTGGTCGACGCCCGGCGTCGGCCTCGTCTCGCCCCCGCCGCACCACGACATCTACTCGATCGAGGACCTCGCCCAGCTCATCCACGACGCGAAGAACGCCAACCCGGACGCGCGCGTCCACGTGAAGCTGGTCAGCGAGTTCGGCGTCGGGACGGTCGCGACGGGCGTCTCCAAGGCGCACGCCGACGTCGTCCTGATCTCGGGGCACGACGGCGGGACGGGCGCGTCCCCGCTCACGTCCCTGAAGCACGCGGGCACGCCGTGGGAGATCGGCCTCGCCGAGACCCAGCAGACGCTCGTCCTCAACGACCTGCGCGAGCGCATCACCGTCCAGGTGGACGGCCAGATGAAGACGGGCCGCGACGTGATCGTCGCCGCGCTGCTCGGCGCGGAGGAGTACGGCTTCGCGACGGCGCCGATGGTGGTCTCGGGCTGCATCATGATGCGCGTGTGCCACCTGGACACCTGCCCGGTGGGCGTCGCCACGCAGAACCCCGAGCTGCGCAAGCGGTTCACGGGCAAGCCGGAGTTCGTCGTGAACTTCATGGAGTTCATCGCCCAGGAGGTCCGCGAGCACCTCGCGGCGCTCGGCTTCCGCTCGCTCGACGAGGCGGTCGGCCGCGTGCAGGTGCTCGACACGCGCAAGGCCGTGGACCACTGGAAGGCCCAGGGCCTCGACCTCGGCCCGGTCCTGGAGCGGATCGAGCCGGTGGGCGGCTCCGCGCTGCGCCGCACCAGGGACCAGGACCACGGCCTGGACCGCGCGCTGGACAACCAGCTCATCGCGGCGGCGGCGCCCGCCCTGGAGCGTGGCGAGAAGGTGACCGTGGAGGTGCCGGTGCGGAACGTGAACCGCACGGTCGGCACGCTGCTCGGCCACCAGGTGACCAGGCGCTACCGCGGCGAAGGGCTGCCCGACGGCACCATCGACGTGACCCTCACCGGGTCCGCCGGCCAGTCGTTCGGCGCCTTCGTGCCGCGCGGCATCACGCTGCGGCTCTTCGGCGACGCGAACGACTACGTGGGCAAGGGCCTGTCGGGCGGCCGCCTCGTGGTGCGCCCGGACAAGGCGGCGGTGCTCGACGGCGCGGCCAACGTCATCGCGGGCAACGTCATCGGCTACGGCGCCACGACCGGCGAGATCTTCCTGCGCGGCCGCGTGGGCGAGCGCTTCGGCGTGCGCAACTCCGGCGCCACGCTGGTGACCGAGGGCGTGGGCGACCACGCCTGCGAGTACATGACGGGCGGCACCGTGCTGGTGCTCGGCCCGACGGGCCGCAACGTCGGCGCCGGCATGTCCGGCGGCGTCGCGTACGTGCTGAACCTGCGCGACGGCGCGACGAACGCCGCCGCGGTGGCCTCGGGCGAGCTGGCCCTGAGCCCGCTCGACGACGCCGACTGGGAGACCGTCCGCGGCCTGCTGGAGCGGCACCTGGCCGAGACGGGCTCGCTCGTGGCGACCGAGCTGCTGGAGGACGACCGCGCACGCGAGCGCTTCACCCGCGTGCTGCCGCCCGGCTGGGCGCGCGTGCGCGAGGCGCTGGAAGGCGTGGACCTGGACGAGAACGAGTGGGACCCCGCGCGGTGGGACCGGATCATGGAGGTGGCTCGTGGCTGACCCGCGCGGCTTTATGAAGGTGACCGAGCGTGAGCTCCCGCCGAACCGTCCCGTCGAGGTGCGGCTGCTGGACTGGAAGGACACGCGCGACGTGCGCGAGGCCGGCAAGCCGTTCCTCGGCAGGCTCACCGAGCAGGCCGGGCGCTGCATGGACTGCGGCGTCCCGTTCTGCCACCAGGGCTGCCCGCTGGGCAACCTCATCCCCGAGTGGAACGACCTGGTGTGGCGCGGCCAGTGGGGCGACGCCATCGACCGGCTGCACGCGACCAACAACTTCCCCGAGTTCACGGGGCGGGTCTGCCCGGCCCCGTGCGAGACGTCGTGCGTGCTGGCCATCAACCAGCCGGCCGTGACGATCAAGAACATCGAGGTGTCGATCGTCGACGAGGCGTTCGCGCGCGGGCTCGTCACCCCGCACGTGCCCGAGCGGCTGACCGACTCCACGGTCGCCGTCGTCGGCTCGGGGCCGGCCGGCCTCGCCGCCGCGCAGCAGCTCACGCGCGCCGGGCACACCGTCGTCGTCTACGAGCGGGACGACGCGATCGGCGGCCTGCTGCGGTACGGCATCCCGGACTTCAAGCTGGAGAAGCACCACATCGACCGCCGTCTGGCGCAGATGGAGGCCGAGGGCACGAGGTTCCGCCCGTCCACCGAGATCGGCAAGGACATCTCGTGGGACGCGCTGCGCCGCCGGTTCGACGCCGTCGTCGTCACCACGGGGGCGACCGTGCCGCGCGACCTGCGGCTGCCCGGCCGCGAGCTGGACGGCGTGCACTTCGCGATGGACTTCCTCACGCCGCAGAACCACGCCAACGGCGCGGCCGCGGAGGGGGAGACGCCGGTCCTGCCCGAGGGCGCGCCGTCGGCCGCGGGGAAGCACGTCGTCGTCATCGGCGGCGGCGACACCGGCTCCGACTGCGTCGGCACCGCGCTCCGGCAGGGCGCGACGAGCGTCACCACGCTCGCCATCGGCAAGAAGCCGCCGGTGGCGCGCCCCGGGCAGCAGCCCTGGCCCACCGACCCGATCCTCTTCGAGGTCTCCTCCTCGCACGAGGAGGGCGGCGAGCGCACGTACCTCGCCTCGACGGTCGAGTTCGTCGACGACGGCGCGGGCCGGGTGCGCGCGCTCCGGGTCGCCGAGACCGAGTACCTGCCCGACGGCCGCCGTGCCCCCCGGGCCGGCACCGAGCGGGAGATCCCGGCCGACCTGGTGCTGGTCGCCATGGGCTTCACCGGCCCGGAGACCCAGCCGCTCGAGGAGCAGACCGGCATCGAGATCACGGACCGTGGTCTCGTGGCGCGCGGGGACGACTATGCTGCGAGCCTGCCGGGCGTGTTCGTCGCCGGCGACGCCGGCCGCGGGCAGTCCCTCATCGTGTGGGCCATCGCAGAGGGCCGCGCCGCGGCCGCCGCGGTGGACGAGTACCTGTCGGGCGGCACGGAGCTGCCCGCCCCGGTGCGTCCCAGGACCCACGCGCTGCGGGCGTGACCGGGAAAGTTCACCTGACGTTGTGCCCGTCCACAGCGCATCCTGCGTGTGGACGGGCATAGCCTGAAGACCGAGAGACAACCCATGGCCCGCACCGGGCCGTGCGGACCCCGAGCCTGTGTTCGTGCTTCTGCCTCGCACGTACAGATGCGCGGGTACCGCGAGACGACGAGGCTGGAGACATGCGCAGAGCAAAGATCGTGTGCACCATCGGACCCGCGACGGCGTCGCCCGAGAAGCTGCGGGAGCTGGTGGACGCCGGGATGAACGTGGCGCGGATCAACCGCAGCCACGGCGAGCAGTCCGAGCACGCTCAGATCATCAAGAACGTCCGCCAGGCCGCTCAGGACGCCGGTACCTCCGTGGCGGTCCTCGTGGACCTGCAGGGCCCGAAGATCCGGCTGGGCCGGTTCGCCGGGGACCAGAAGCACTTCCTCGAGGCCGGCGACACGTTCACCATCACCACCGAGGACGTGGAGGGCACCCGGGAGCTGGTCTCCACCACGCACAAGGGCCTCCCCGAGGACGCCCGCGTGGGCGACCCGATCCTCATCGACGACGGCAAGGTGCGCGTCGTGGTGGAGTCTGTCGACGGCCCGCGCGTGACCACGCGCGTCGAGGTGCCCGGCCCGGTGTCCAACAACAAGGGCCTGAACCTGCCGGGCGTGGCCGTCTCCGTGCCGGCGCTGTCCGAGAAGGACACCGACGACCTGCGCTGGGGCCTCGCGCAGGGTGCCGACTTCATCGCGCTGTCGTTCGTGCGGTCCGCCAAGGACTACGAGGACGTGCGCCGCATCATGGAGGAGGAGGGCCGCACCGTCCCCGTCATCGCCAAGGTGGAGAAGCCGCAGGCGGTCGAGAACCTCGCCGAGGTCGTGGCGGCGTTCGACGGCGTCATGGTGGCCCGCGGCGACCTCGCCGTGGAGATGCCGCTCGAGCAGGTGCCGCTCGTGCAGAAGCGGATCGTCGAGCTCGCGCGCCGCAACGCCAAGCCGGTGATCGTGGCCACGCAGGTCCTGGAGTCGATGACGAACTCGCCGACGCCGACCCGCGCGGAGGCGTCGGACTGCGCGAACGCCGTGCTCGACGGCGCGGACGCGGTCATGCTCTCGGGCGAGACGTCCGTGGGGGACTACCCGATCCTCACCGTGCAGACGATGGCGAAGATCATCACGGCCACCGAGGGGGCGGGCCGCGAGCGGATCGCCCCGCTCGGCTCGACGCCGCACACCCGCGGCGGGGCCATCACGCGCGCCGCCGCCGAGATCGGCGAGCGGCTCGGCGTGAAGTACCTGGTGACGTTCACCCAGTCCGGCGACTCGGCGCGGCGTATGTCGCGCCTGCGGTCCTCGATCCCGCTGCTCGCGTTCACGCCCGAGGAGGGTGTGCGCAACGCGCTGTCGATGACCTGGGGGACCACCCAGTACCTGGTGCCGAAGGTTGGCAACGTGGACGCGATGGTGGACCAGGTCGACACGACGCTGCAGGCCAACGGTCTCGCCGAGAAGGGCGACCTCGTCGTGGTGGTGTCCGGGGCGCCGGTGGGCGTGCCGGGGACGACGAACTCGATCCTGGTGCACCGGATCGGGACCCAGGCCGACGGGCGCTCGCTGAGCGCCTGACCTGACG
The DNA here is from genome assembly GCF_054777735.1 of Myceligenerans cantabricum. NCBI lineage: Bacteria > Bacillati > Actinomycetota > Actinomycetes > Micrococcales > Promicromonosporaceae > Myceligenerans > Myceligenerans cantabricum. The sequence goes on along the minus strand of NZ_BAAHAJ010000009.1, from coordinate 607,948 downwards.
AGCACGTCCGCGGCGGCGGGCGACGGAGCGTGGCCGGTGCCGCGGACGTCGCCCGCCGCCGTCGCCGTGCTCGGGTGGCTTGTGGGCAGATTTCATCCTTGTCGGTCGGCTTTGGGTGTGGAAGCGTTGCCATTCGGGAGCGGGCGATGGCGTCCGCTCGACTGGCCGCATGACCAATGAGGGTGAAGCGCAACCATGATTCGTCATACCCGTGCCGCCGCGGCGGCAGGCATCATCGTCGTCTCCGGACTGCTCGCCGGCTGCGGAGTGGACCTCGCGTCAGGGGACGAGGGCGAGCCCGGCGACATCACGCTCGAGATCACCACGTTCGGCGTCATGGGGTACGACGACCTGTACGAGGAGTACGAGAAGACCCACCCCGGCGTCACGATCGAGGCGGAGAACTACGAGACCGGCGAGGCGGCCCGTGTCGCGCTCTTCGAGAAGCTCGACAACGGCGAGAAGCCGGCCGACGTCGTCGCCCTCGAGGAGGGCTGGCTCGGTCAGGTCATGGCCGTGTCCGGTGAGTTCGTCGACCTGCGCGACTACCACATCGACACGTCGAGCTGGCAGTGGCTGCCGTGGAAGTACGAGCAGGGGACCGCGCCCACCGGGCGCGTGATCGGCGCGGGGACCGACATCGGGCCGATGGGCCTGTGCTACCGCCGCGACCTGTTCGAGGCGGCCGGGCTCCCGGGCGGCCGGAAGGAGGTCGCCGAGCTGTTCGCCCAGGGCGACGGCGGCTGGGAACGGTACTTCGAGGTCGGGCGCCAGTATCGCGCGCAGACCGGCAACGCCTGGTACGACCAGCCGCTGTTCGTCTGGAACGCGATGGTGAACCAGCTCGGCGAGGGCTACTACAACATCGACGGCGAGGTCATCGTCGCCGAGAACGAGGCGCTCCAGGCGCAGTTCCAGCTGCTCGCGCAGGCCGAGGCCGACGGGCTCTCGGCGGGTGAGGCCGCCTGGGACTGGGACGGTGGCAAGGCGTTCACCGACGAGTCGTTCGCCACCTTCATGTGCCCGGGCTGGATGCTCGGCATCGTCAAGGACCAGCTGGCGAACGCCGGCGGCGGTCCCGAGACGGGCTGGGACTTCGCCGACGTGATGCCGGGCGGCGCGGCGAACTGGGGCGGGTCGTTCCTCGGCGTCCCGGAGACGTCGCAGCACCCCGGTGCGGCGGCCGAGCTCGCGCTCTGGCTCACCAAGGCGGAGCAGCAGGAGGAAGCCTTCCGGGTGGCCGGCACGTTCCCGAGCGCGGAGGAGATGATCCACGTCTTCTCCAGCTCCAAGGAGGGCGACCCCGTCTTCGGCGGGGCGCGGACCGCCGCGATCCTGTCGGGCCGTACGGAGGGCGTGCAGGCGCAGTTCAAGGGGCCGCTCGACTCCCAGATCCAGGAGCAGGCGTTCGGCGAGGCCCTGACCGCGCTCGACCTCGGCGAGGTGACCGCCGACGAGGCGTGGCAGCGTGCGCTGGCCCGGGTCGAGGAGCTGCAGACGGGCACGAATGAGTAACGATCCGGCAGGTAAGTAGCCGCTGACCTGCCGGATCGCGGAGCATCGCGAGTCTCGGGCCCGACCGGGACTTGACGCGTGAACGGGAGGTTCGGCACCATAGCGATCACACGATGGAAGCGCTACCACGCTCTCGTGGACGGCGTCCCCAGGGGCGCACCAGGACGGTGCGTCAGGAAGACAGACAAAGGAGTCAACGTGCTCAGCAGCACTCGATCAGGTGGCCGCAGCTTCGCGGTCACCGCTGGAATGGCCACCCTCGCCCTCGGACTGTCCGCGTGCGGTGGCGGGAACGACGAGGGCGGTGCGGCGGCGGACCCCGACGAGCCGATCACGCTCACCGTCGCCACGTTCAACGACTTCGGGTACACCGACGAGCTCCTCGCGGCGTACACGGAGGAGCACCCGAACGTCACCGTCGAGCAGACGGTCGCCGCGGAGGCTCCGGACGCCCGGAACAACCTCACCACGAAGCTCGCCGCCGGCGGCGAGGGGCTGGCGGACATCGAGGCCATCGAGGTCGACTGGATGAGCGAGCTGGCCCAGTACCCCGACCTGTTCGAGGACCTGGCCGACCCGGAGCTCGAGGGTCGCTGGGTGGACTGGAAGGTCGCGCAGGCCACCACGCCCGACGGCAAGCTCATCGGCTACGGCACCGACATCGGTCCCGAGGCGATCTGCTACCGCCAGGACCTCCTGAAGGACGCCGGTCTCCCGTCCGACCCGGACGAGGTCGCCGAGCTGCTCGGCGGCGAGGACGCCACGTGGGACGACTACTTCGCCGCGGGGGCGGACTTCGCCAAGGGCTCGGACGCCGCCTGGTACGACTCGGGTGTGGCCATCTTCCAGGGCCTGATCAACCAGATCGACTACGCGTACGAGAACGAGGACGGCACGCCCAAGTCCCTCGCGGACAACGCCGAGGTCAAGGACCTCTACGACACCGTCGTCGAGCAGAACGAGGCCGGGCTGTCGGCGGGCCTCGAGCAGTGGGGCGAGGACTGGACCTCCGGGTTCCAGAACGACGCCTTCGCCACGATGCTGTGCCCGGCGTGGATGACCGGTCCGATCGAGTCCAACTCCGGTGGCGTCGAGGGCTGGAACATCGCTGACGTCTTCCCCGGTGGCGGTGGCAACTGGGGCGGCTCGTTCCTCACCGTCCCGGCCTCCGGTGCGAACACCGAGGCGGCCAAGGAGCTCGCGGCGTGGCTGACCGCTCCCGAGCAGCAGACCACGGCGTTCGAAGCGGCCGGCACCTTCCCCTCGCAGGTCGAGGCGCAGGAGTCCGAGCAGGTCCAGTCGTTCGTCAACGAGTTCATGAACGACGCCCCGGCGGGCCAGATCTTCTCGAACCGCGCCCAGGCGATCGAGGGCAACCCGTTCAAGGGCCCGAACTACTTCGCGATCCACCAGACCGTCCAGGACGGCATCACGCGCGTCGAGACCTCGGGCGAGGACGCCGAGAAGTCGTGGGAGAAGTCGCTGAGCGCCTACGACGAGCTCGGTCTCTGACCGGCTCGGTCCGCTCCACACCGTGAGCCGGACGGTTGCCGCCACGTCGTCGTACGTGGCGGCAACCGTCCGGCTCGCAACGCACACCCACGTGCCTGCCCTCACCCGACGCGCAGCTAGCTGATCAGGAAGACGACATGGCCGCACTCACCACGACGGAGCCCGCACCGGGCTCCACCTCGCCGGCGCCCCGGACGCCGCGCAAGCTGGGGTTCTCCCAGACTCTGGGCCGCTGGGACGTCAAGATCGCGCCCTACCTCTACATCTCCCCGTTCTTCATCCTCTTCGCGCTGACGGGGCTCTTCCCGCTCGGGTACACGGCGGTCGTGTCGGTGTACGACTGGAACCTGCTCGGTGGGCAGGGGGAGTTCGTCGGGTTCCAGAACTACTCCGACGTCCTCGGCCAGCCGACGTTCTGGAAGTCCCTGGTCAACACGCTGTCGATCTTCCTGCTCTCGGCGGTGCCGCAGGTGATCATCGCGATCACGCTGGCGGCGCTCCTGGACCAGAACATCCGCAACGCCACCTTCTGGCGGATGGGGGTCCTGATCCCCTACGTCGTCGCGCCGATCGCCGTCTCCCTGATCTTCGGGCGTCTGTTCGCCGACCAGTACGGTCTCATCAACGACATCCTGGGTGCCTTCGGCATCGAGGCGATCGGCTGGCACAAGGACCGCCTGGCCAGCCACTTCGCCATCGCGACGATGGTGAACTATCGCTGGACGGGCTACAACGCCCTGATCTTCCTGGCCGCGATGCAGGCTGTACCGCGCGACCTCTACGAGGCCGCGACCATCGACGGCGCGGGCCCGTTGCGGCAGTTCTTCTCCGTCACCGTCCCGCAGATCCGCTCGACGGTCATCTTCGTCGTCATCACCGCCAGCATCGGTGGCCTGCAGATCTTCGACGAGCCCCGGCTCTTCGACACCGGCGGCCTGGGAGGCGCGGACCGGCAGTGGATGACCACGGTGCTGTACATGTACGACGTCGCCTGGGGCAACCAGCGGGACTTCGGCCGGGCGGCTGCCGTGGCCTGGATGCTGTTCGTCCTGATCCTGGCGATCGGGTTCGTCAACTTCCTGCTCAGCCAGCGGATCGCGTCCTCGGGCACGAAGACCCCGCGCGTGCGGCGGTCCGTGACGCGGCAGCTGCGCTCGGAGGCCCGCGCCGCGGCGCGGGCCGGCACCACGGGCGGCACCGACCGCGGCACGCAGACCACCACGACCACCGACCGGAGGGACTCATGAGCTCCGTCGCAGCCACCGCGCAGAGCGCGGGCAAGGGCGCCGCGCAGGCCGCGGCCCGCAAGAGGGCACGCATGCAGCAGGCCCACGGGGCCGGCTCCGCGGTGCGCCGGCCTGGCTGGGTCACGTACGCGCTGCTCGGGATCGTGCTGGTGATCTCGGCGTTCCCGCTGTACTACACCCTGCTGCTGGGCTCGTCCGACCAGGTGTCGATCTCGCAGAGCGCCGTCCCGCAGCTCCTGCCGGACCCGAGCATCTTCGCCGGGTTCGCGGACGTCATGTCCTCGAGCCAGATCAACTTCTGGCTCGCGCTGACGAACTCCGTCATCATCGCGGTGGTGGTGTCGGTCGCGACGGTGCTGACCTCGACGCTGGCCGGGTTCTCGTTCGCCAAGCTGCGCTACCCCGGACGGAACGGGCTGCTCATCTTCGTGATCGCGACGATGGCGGTGCCGACCCAGCTCGGCGTCATCCCGATGTACATCCTCATGTCGGAGCTGTCGTGGATCGGCAAGATCCAGGCGGTCATCGTCCCGGCGCTGGTCTCCGCGTTCGGCGTGTTCTGGATGACGCAGTACCTGGAGTCGGCGCTGCCGTTCGAGCTGATCGAGGCCGCCCGCGTGGACGGCGCCTCCATGATCCGCACGTTCTGGAGCATCGCGATGCCGGCCGCGCTGCCGGCCGCGTCGATGCTGGGCCTGTTCATCTTCGTGATGCAGTGGACGATGTTCTTCTGGCCCTCGATCGTCCTCGGGTCGCAGAATCCGACGCTACCCATCGCCGTGCAGAACCTCACCGCGGGGTACCACGACGACTACTCGCTGATCATGGCCGGCGTCTTCCTGGTCACGCTGCCGCTGCTGATCATCTTCGCGATCGTCGGCCGCCAGCTCGTCGCGGGCATCATGCAGGGCGCCGTCAAGGGCTGACCCCGGCCGGGCGCGGCACCCTCCGGGGCGCCGGCAGCGCTCGCCGACGGCGCCAGGAGCCGTCCACCGGGTCTTCCGGTGGGCGGCTCCCGTCCGTGCCTGGCTCCCGGCCGCCGCCGCCCGTCCACGTCGCCGCGCCGGAGGCTCGGCAGCCCGGTGAGCGGCAGCCGCCCGTGGCGGGGTTCGCCGTGTAAGGTAACCCCTGCCCGGCCCGCCTGGCGGAACTGGCAGACGCGCGCGGCTCAAACCCGCGTCTCTTCGGAGGTGGGGGTTCGAGTCCCCCGGCGGGCACGAGACGGTGGGTGGGGTGTGTTCACGCTCGTGGACCATGTCGTCTCGTCATGCCTTCCGTACGTGATGAAGAACAACCCACAGCGCCGCAGGTCGGCAGGCCCGATGCGGTACCAGGACAGTAGGATGTGACGCGTGAGCGACGAGACCACCCCCACGACCGAGGCCACCGAGGGCGAGACCACCAAGGTGGAGCTGGACCTTCCCCCCATGACGGAGGAGGCCCAGGCCGAGGAAGCCGCACCCGCGCGCACCTCCCGGCGTGCTGTCGTCGCCGAGGACGAGGCGCTGATCCGCATGGACGTGGTGGAGACGCTGCGCGAGGCGGGCTTCGACGTCGTCGGCGAGGCCGGTGACGGCGCGACGGCGGTGAACCTGGCGCTGGAGCTCAAGCCGGACGTCGTCGTCATGGACGTCAAGATGCCCGAGCTCGACGGCATCTCCGCGGCCGAGAAGATCGGCAAGGCGCACGCCGCCCCCGTGGTCCTGCTGACCGCGTTCTCGCAGACCGAGCTCGTCGAGCGGGCGCGTGACGCGGGCGCGATGGCGTACGTCGTCAAGCCGTTCACCCCGGCCGACCTGCTGCCGTCCGTGGAGATCGCCATCTCCCGCTACCAGCAGCTCGGCGCGCTCGAGGCCGAGGTCACCGACCTCAAGGAGCGCTTCGAGACCCGCAAGCGCGTCGACCGCGCCAAGGGCCTGCTCATGACGAAGATGGGGCTGACGGAGCCGGAGTCGTTCCGCTGGATCCAGAAGACGTCGATGGACCGGCGCCTCACCATGCGCGAGGTCGCGGACGCCGTCATCGACCAGGTCGGGAACGCCTGACCTGACGCCCCGCAGCGGGGGCGTGGCCTCGGGACTTGGAGGCAGAGGGCTCCCGGGCATAGTGTCGTGCGCTGAGTCGGACGATCGTCCAAGAGCGTCCGGTGCCCGCGCAGATCCAGTGCCGCGGGAGCGTGAGTACCCCGGAGGTGGCGTCAGTGCGAGAAACAGTCGAGGTACGGTCGGCCGACGTCGCCGACCTGGAGGCGGTCGCAGAGCTCGCGGTGCGCGGGCGGGACGAGGCACCCGCCGGGGCGCAGGTCACCGCCGGTGACACGGAACGGCTGCGGGAACAGCTCAGCGTGCTGCTGGCGGTCGAGGGCCAGGTGCTCGTCGCGGAGCAGGCCGGGAAGATCGTGGGCGTCGTGCTCGGCCGGGTCGTCGGCCCACACCTGTTCGCCCTGCGGCCCGCGCTCTACCTGGACACCGTGTTCGTGGCGCCCGACGCGCGGCGTCGTGGCGTCGGCCACGCCCTCCTGCGCGCGGTCGCGGTGCTCGCGGCCGACACCGACTGCGACGAGGTCTACGCCGCCCCGGTGGCCGGCACGCGCGGCGTGCAGCGCTTCCTGGCCCGGCTCGGCTTCAAGCCGGCCTGCGGCCACCGCGTGGTGCCCACCACGACCCTGCTGCGCCGCCTCGCCCACGACAGCGCGCTGGCGAAGGACGCGGGGCCGCGCCGCCGCGGCCCCGTCAGGGCCGGCCTCGAGGACCTGATCGCGAGCCGGCGCCGTGCCCGCGCGACGGGGACGGGCCCGATGGACCTCCGCGCGCTCCCGGGTGCCGCCCACCGGCCCCGCTCGGAGCGGATCGCGGGCTGAGAGGCCCGCCCTCGCGGCCGGGCCGCCCGGCCGCCGCCGGGTCTCCCCGCCCCGCTACCGCCCCCTCGTTCAACCGTCCAGGATCAGGCACGTGAGGCGGGCCGTGCAGACGCGCCGGTTCGTCTCGTCCTCGACGACGACCTCGTAGGCCGCCATGGTGCGACCCAGGTGGATGGCCGTGGCCACGGCCGTCACCGTGCCCGAGCGGGCACCGCGGTGGTGCGTCGCGTTGAGGTCGATCCCGACCGTCCGGCGGTCCGCGCCCGCGTGCACCTGCGCCGCCACGGACCCCAGCGTCTCCGCCAGCGCGGCCGACGCCCCGCCGTGCAGCAGGCCCGCGGGCTGCGTGTTGCCCTCGACCGGCATGCGCCCCGCGGTGCGCTCCGCGGAGATCTCCGTGAACACGATGCCGAGCTTGTCGATCAACGTCACCTCAGGGGCGTCCGGGTACATCGTGCGCAGGTCCAGAGCCGCGGGAGGGGTGCTCACGGCGCCGCCGGGCTGAGTGTCAGTCATGAGGGATAGGTTGGCACCCGTGACGACCGAAGCGCGAACCGACCTCCCTGCCCAGACCTCCGCCGGGCCCCGCCCCCGGCTGCTGCTCGTGGACGGCCACTCCATGGCCTACCGGGCGTTCTTCGCCCTGCCCGACACGCTCGCCACCACGTCCGGGCAGGTCACGAACGCGGTGTTCGGCTTCACCTCCATGCTCACCAACCTGCTCCGGGACGAGCAGCCCACCCATGTCGCCGTCGCGTTCGACGCCGGCCGGGTGACCTTCCGCACCGAGCGTTACCCCGAGTACAAGGCGGGCCGCGCCAAGACCCCTGACGAGTTCCGCACGCAGATCCCCCTCATCCACGAGGTGCTCGATGCCCTGCACGTGCGTTACCTGTCCGCCGAGGGCATCGAGGCGGACGACATCCTCGCCACCCTCGCCGGCCAGGCGTCCGCTGCCGGCATGGACGTGCTCGTCTGCTCCGGCGACCGCGACGCCCTCCAGCTCGTGGACGAGCGGGTCACCGTGCTCTACCCGGTCAAGGGCGTCTCCGAGCTGACCCGCATGACGCCCGGCGCGGTCGAGGAGAAGTACGGCGTGCCGCCTCGGCGGTACCCGGACCTCGCGGCGCTCGTCGGGGAGAAGAGCGACAACCTGCCGGGTATCCCCGGCGTCGGCCCCAAGACGGCCGCCAAGTGGGTCACCTCGTTCGGCGGCCTCGACGAGCTGCTCGCCCGCGCCGGCGAGGTCAAGGGCAAGGCGGGGGAGAAGCTCCGCGACCACCTCGAGCAGGTGCGCACCAACCGCGAGCTCAACGCGCTCCTCACCGACGTCACCCTCGAGGCAGGCCTCGACGACCTCGCCCTGGCCGCCTTCGACCGCGAGGCCGTCCACCGCGTCTCCGACGCCCTGCAGTTCGGCCAGATGCGTGACCGCATCCTCGCCGTCGACCCGGCCGCGGAGCCGGACGAGGCGGAGGCCGCCGCCGTCGTCGTCGAGGTCGAGGTCGACGACGTCGCCCCCGGCGGTCTCGCCGCCTGGCTCGCCGCCCGCACCGGCCGGCTCGGCATCGACGTCTCGGGCACGACGTCGCCCGCGGGCGGGGACGCGTGGAAGGTGGCCCTCGCCGTGGACGGGCACGCCGTCGTCTACGACACCACCGAGCTCGGGTCCGAGGACGACGCGGCGCTCGCGGCCTGGCTCGCCGACGAGGCGGCACCGAAGGTGGTGCACGGGGCGAAGGCCGCCTGGCACGCCCTCGCGGGCCGGGGTTGGGACCTGCGCGGTGTCGACTTCGACACCGAGCTCGCCGCCTACCTGTGCCATCCGGACCAGCGCGGCTATGACCTCGGCGACCTCGCCGAGCGGCACCTGGGCCGCCGTCTCAGCGAGGCCGCGCCGGCCGCCCAGGGTGCGCTCGAACTCGACCTCGAGGGCGGGACGGCCGGAGCGGTGGAGTGCGCTCGCGCCGCGGCCGTCGGCGACCTCGCGGAGGTGCTCGGGGGTGAGCTGGCCGATCGCGGCGCGACGCACCTGCTGACCGACGTCGAGCTGCCCCTGTCGCGGGTGCTGGGACCCATGGAGCGCGCCGGCATCGCGGCCGACGAGGCGTACCTGACGGACCTGGAGAAGCACTTCGCCGCCGGCGTGGCCGACGCCGCGGCCGCCGCCTTCGACGTGATCGGGCGGGAGGTGAACCTCGGCAGCCCGAAGCAGCTGCAGGAGGTGCTGTTCGACCAGCTGGCGATGCCGAAGACGAAGAAGATCAAGACCGGCTGGACCACCGACGCGGCGGCCCTGCAGGACCTGTTCGTCAAGACGCAGCACCCGTTCCTGGAGCACCTGCTCACCCACCGCGACGTCACGCGCCTGCGCACCACGGTCGAGGGCCTGCTCAAGACGGTCGCGCCGGACGGGCGGATCCACACCACGTTCCAGCAGACCATCGCCGCCACGGGGCGCCTCAGCTCGGTCGACCCGAACCTGCAGAACATCCCCGTGCGGACGGAGGCGGGCCGGCGCATCCGGCGCGCGTTCGTCGTCGGGGAGGGCTACGAGACGCTGCTGACGGCCGACTACAGCCAGATCGAGATGCGGATCATGGCGCACCTGTCGGGCGACGAGGGCCTGATCACCGCCTTCCGGTCCGGGGAGGACCTGCACCGCTACGTCGGCTCGCGCGTCTTCCAGGTGGCGCCCGAGGACGTCACGGCGGAGATGCGGGCCAAGGTCAAGGCGATGAGCTACGGCCTCGCGTACGGGCTGAGCGCGTTCGGGCTGTCCCAGCAGCTCGGGATCTCCACGGGCGAGGCGCAGAGCCTCATGGACGACTACTTCGAACGGTTCGGCGGCGTGCGGGACTACCTGACCGGGGTCGTCGAGGAGGCTCGGGCCACCGGGTGGACCGCCACCGTGCTCGGCAGGCGCCGCTACCTGCCGGACCTCACGAGCGACAACCGGCAGCGCCGCCAGATGGCGGAGCGGATGGCGCTCAACGCGCCGATCCAGGGGTCCGCGGCCGACATCATCAAGCTCGCCATGCTGGGCGTGGGGCGCGAGATCGACGCCCAGGGCCTGCGGTCCCGCGTGCTGCTGCAGGTGCACGACGAGCTGGTGGTCGAGGTCGCCCATGGCGAGCGCGAGGTGACGGAGGCGCTGCTGCGCGCGCAGATGGGCGCGGCCTTCGAGCTGGACGTCCCCCTGGAGGTCTCGGTCGGCACCGGTCAGAGCTGGCACGACGCCGCGCACTGACGCGCGGTGCCTCAGTCCTTCCGCGTCACGAAGACCGCCGTGCCCGGCAGGTAGTGTCCGCGTTCCGGGCCCCAGCCGCCCCAGACCTCGGTGTTCCAGGCGGGCCACTCCGGCTCGACCAGGTCGACGAGGCGCAGGCCGGCGCGGACGACGTCGCGCACGTGGTCACCCACCGTGCGGTGGTACTCGGCGTAGTCGACGCGGCCGGCCCCGTCCGTCTCGACGTACGGGCGGCGGTCGAAGTAGGAACGCGTCGCCGTGAGGCCCTGCACCGTCGGGTCGTCGGGGAACGCCCAGCGCAGCGGGTGCGTCACGGAGAAGACCCAGCGCCCGCCCGGTCGCAGGACACGGGCGGCCTCGGCGTGCACGCGGCAGGCGTCGGGCACGAACGGGATCGCCCCGAACGAGGTGAGGGCGACGTCGAAGGCCGCGTCCGGGAACGGCAGCGCCCGGGCGTCGGCCTGGACCAGGGGGACCTCGGGGTCGTCACCCCGGCCCGGTGCCCGGCCGCGGCCACCGTCGCCGAGCCTCGGGACGCCGCCCGCCCGCGTGCGCGACCTGCCCTCGTGCAGCATCTCCCACGAGACGTCCGTCGCCACGGCCCGGGCGCCGCGCCCGGCGAGCCAGCGGGAGCACTGCGCGCCGCCCGACCCGATCTCCAGGACGTCCCGGCCGGCGACGTCGCCGAGCAGACCGGCCTCGGACTCGGTGAGGCCCTCGGGTCCCCAGCGGAGCTCGTCCGCCAGGAAGGCGTCATGGTCGTCGAGGTACTCGCCCGCGTTCGCGTCCCACCAACCTCGCGAGGCGGCCCCGCCCTCGGAGTCGGGGACGTCGCGGAATCCGTGGTGGTGCACGGGGGTCATTCTGCCCCGCGGCCCGCCGCTCCGGCGGTTGGGCCCGCGGGGAGCGGGGGTTCCCATAGCACGACGCGACGAGTCACGAATCGATCACGATGTGGACAGCGGACACACGGCGAAACACTGGCGCAACTCGGAGGAACCTAGGCTCAGGCGCACACCACGCAGCGGCGTGCGCAACCTGCTCGCCGCGTCCGATGGAAGGAGACGCCATGCGTCTGGGTTCTATGCGCCGGCTGGGCGCGCCTGTCGCGCTCGCGGCAGCCGCCGCCGTCGCGCTGTCCGGTTGCGTCGCGAGCGAGCGGGGCGAAGAGGGTTCCGGTGACAGCGAGAAGGACACGTTCGTGTTCGGCGCGTCGGCCGAGCCGTCCTCGCTCGACCCCGCGTTCGCCAGCGACGGCGAGACGTTCCGGGTCGCACGCCAGATCTTCGAGGGCCTGGTCGGTGTCGAGCCCGGCACCGCCGAGCCGCAGCCGCTGCTCGCGGAGAGCTGGGACGTGAGCGACGACGGTCTGGAGTACACCTTCCACCTCGTCGAGGGGGTCACGTTCCACGACGGGACCGACTTCGACGCCGAGGCCGTGTGCGCGAACTTCGACCGCTGGCACGGCTGGACCGGCCTCGCCGCGAGCGAGAACCTGTCGTACTACTACAAGGCGGTGTTCGGCGGCACCGGCGAGGACAGCAAGTACGACGCGTGCGAGGCGAGCGACCCGGCCACGGCCGTCGTCACGCTCAACACGCCCGTCCCCGAGCTGATCGCCGCGCTGTCCCTCCCGTCGCTGTCGATGCAGTCGCCGACGGCGGTCGAGGAGTACGGCGCCGACGACGTCCAGGGCACCGAGGACGCGCCGCAGCTGACCGAGTACGGCAAGGAGCACCCGGTCGGCACCGGCCCGTACAAGTTCGTGGAGTGGAAGTCGGGCGAGAGCGTCACGCTCGAGGCCAACGAGGACTACCGCGACGAGATCGCGGACGTGAAGCGGATCATCTTCACCACGATCGCGGACGGCACCGCGCGCCGCCAGGCGCTCGAGGCCGGCGACATCGACGGGTACGACCTGGTCGCCCCGGCCGACATCGGCGCGCTCGGCGAGGCCGGCTTCACGCTGCTCGACCGTCCCGCGTTCAACATCCTGTACCTCGGCATGAACCAGCAGCAGAAGCCGCTGGACGACCCGAAGGTGCGCGAGGCGATCGCCCACGCGATCGACCGCGAGGGCATGACGGAGGCCACGCTGCCCGAGGGCACCGAGGTGGCGACGCAGTTCATCCCGTCCACGGTGATGGGCTACTCCGACGACGTGACCACCTACGACTACGACCCGGACCTCGCGAAGGACCTCCTCGCCGAGGCCGGCGCGGAGGACCTCGAGATCGAGTTCAACTACCCGACCGAGGTGTCGCGCCCGTACATGCCGGACCCCGCGGCGATCTTCGAGGCCATCTCCGCGGACCTCGAGGAGGTCGGCATCACCGTCACGGCGACGGCGGAGCCGTGGAGCCCCACGTACATCGACACGATCCAGGGCGGCAAGAAGCACGGGCTGCACCTGTTGGGCTGGACCGGTGACTACAACGACACCTACAACTTCATCGGGACGTTCTTCGGCTCGGAGTCCCTCGAGTGGGGCTTCGACGACCAGGAGGTGTTCGACGCGATCAGCGACGCGCGCAACGCGCCGCTGGAGGAGCAGGAGGACGCCTACAAGCAGGCGAACGAGGTCGTGATGGACGCGCTGCCGGGCCTGCCGATCGCGAGCCCGGTGCCCACGCTCGTCGTGGCCCCGGAGGTCGTCGGCTACCCGATCTCGCCGGTGCAGGACGAGGTGTACAACAGCATCACGTTCGAGTGAGCGTGACCTTGGCAGCCTCGCCGAGGCCGTAACATCGATGCCCGTGTCCGCGGCCGATCGCCGTCGGACACGGGCATCCATGTGCCACGGAACAAGACCGAAGGACCACTGACACATGCTCAGACTCGTCGGGCAGCGGCTGCTGCTCCTGATACCGCTCCTCCTGGGGCTCTCGGTGCTGCTGTTCGCCTGGGTGCGGGCACTGCCGGGCGGGCCTGTCACGGCCATGCTCGGCGAGCGCTACACCCCGGAGGCGGCGGCGCGGATCGAGGCCGAGATGGGGCTCGACCAGCCCTTGATCGTCCAGTACGGCAAGTACCTGCTGCGCCTGCTGCAGGGTGACTTCGGCACCTCGCTGCGCAGCGGCCGCCCGGTGCTGGAGGAGTTCCTCAACCGCTTTCCCGCCACCATCGAGCTGACGACGGTCGCGCTCGTCTTCGCGATCGGGGTCGGCATCCCGCTGGGCTACCTGGCGGCGCGCAAGGCCGGCTCGTTCGTCGACCACTCCGCCGTGGTCGTCTCGCTGATCGGCGTGACGGTGCCGGTGTTCTTCCTCGCCTTCATCCTCAAGTACCTCTTCGCCGTCGAGCTGGGGTGGTTCCCCACGAGCGGCCGGATGACCCCGACGATGGAGGCGACGCACCCCACGAACTTCTACGTCCTGGACGGGATCCTCACCGCCGAGTGGGACGCCGCCTGGGACGCGCTGGTGCACCTGATCCTGCCGGGTGTCGCGCTCGGCACGATCCCGCTGGCGATCATCGCGCGCATGACTCGCGCCGCGGTGTCCGAGGTGCAGAACGCGGACTACGTCCGCACGGCCCGGGCCAAGGGCATCAGGCCCTCGCGCCTGCGCGGGGAGCACATCCTGCGCAACGCGATGCTGCCGGTGCTGACCACCATCGGCCTCCAGGTCGGGCTGCTGCTGTCGGGTGCGGTGCTGACGGAGACCGTCTTCGCGTTCAGCGGCATCGGCAGCTTCCTGGCCGAGGCGGTGTTCAACGCCGACTACCCGGTGCTGCAGGGCTTCGTGCTGCTCATCGCCGTGACGTACGCCCTGGTGAACCTGGTGGTCGATGTGTCCTACGGACTGATCGACCCGCGTCTGAGGAGGCAGCAGTGAGTGCCAACGAGCTTCCCCCCACCTCCGGGGACGGCGCGGCGAGCGCGCCCCTGCACGAGCCGGAGTCCATCCACGGGGACGGCGGCACCGGCGGTGCCGACCACTCCGGCGAGGGCGTGTGGACGCGTGCGTGGCGCACGCTGCGCCGGAACCCGGTCGCGATCGCGGGCTTCGCCATCGTGGCGCTGTTCGTGCTCGTGGCGGTCTTCGCGCCGTTCCTCGCGCCGTACGGGCCCCACGAGCTGCCGGGGCGCACCGAGGTGCGCCCGACGCTCATCCCCGGCCCGTCCTCCGAGTACCTGCTCGGGCTCGACCGTTACGGCGGCGACGAGCTGTCCAAGCTGATCTGGGGTGCGCGGGCGTCGCTGCTGGTCGGCGTCGTCGCGACGCTCTTCGGCCTGACCGGCGGCATGCTGATCGGCCTGCTCGCCGGCTGGTTCGGCGGCTGGGTCGACTTCGCCGCGATGCGCCTCGTCGACCTCATGCTGTCCGTCCCGTCGCTGCTGCTCGCCGTGTCGATCGCCGCGATCGCGGGCCAGTCGCAGATGTCGGTGATCGTCGCCATCGGGGTGGTCCAGGTACCGATCTTCGCCCGGCTGCTGCGCGGCTCGATGCTCGCCCAGCGCGGGCAGGACTACGTGCTGGCGGCCTCCGCGCTCGGCCTGACCCGGCGGTCGGTGACGATGAGCCACGTGCTGCCGAACTCCGTCGGACCCGTCATCGTGCAGGCCACGCTGACGCTGGCGACGGCGGTCATCGAGGCCGCGGCGCTGTCCTTCCTGGGCCTCGGCGGCGGCGAGCCGTCGACGGCCGAGTGGGGCCGCATGCTGACGGCGGCCCAGCAGGAGCTCGCGGTCGCGCCGCGCCTGGCGATCCTGCCCGGCCTCTGCATCGCGATCACCGCCCTCGGCTTCACCCTCGTGGGCGAGAGCCTGCGCGAGGCCCTCGACCCGCGGAACAGGACCCGGCGATGAGCGACGAGAAGACCACGATGAGCACGAGCACCGGCAAGGACGTCACCGACCTCACGGACACCGGCACGACGGCCACGGGCCCGGCGGACCCCGCCCCGGACGACGTCGTGCTGCGCGTCGAGGACCTGGCCGTCGACTTCCGGACCGAGGGCGGCGCGGCGCGCGCCGTGCGTGGCGCGAACCTCACCATCCGGCGGGGCGAGACGGTCGCCGTCGTCGGAGAGTCCGGTTCCGGCAAGACGACGCTCGCGATGGCGGTCCTCGGGCTGCTCGCGAGCAACGGTTCGGTGGCCGAGGGGCACATCTGGTTCCGCGGCGAGGACCTCGGCCGGGTGAGCACCCAGCGCATGGCGCGCCTGCGGGGCACCGAGCTCGGGCTCGTCCCGCAGGACCCGATGACGAACCTCGACCCGGTGATGCGCATCGGGCGCCAGATCGACACGGGCCTGATCGACAACGGGCTGCGGACGCGCCGCGACGCGCGCGCCCGCACCGTCGAGCTGCTCGACGAGGTGGGGCTGCCCGACGCCGCACGCCGCGCCTCGCAGTACCCGCACGAGTTCTCGGGCGGCATGCGGCAGCGTGCGCTCATCGCGATGGGGCTGTCGGGCCGTCCTGCGCTGCTCGTCGCGGACGAGCCGACGTCGGCCCTCGACGTCACCGTGCAGCGGGGCATCCTCGACCAGCTGTCCGACCTCACCCACGAGCTCGGTACCGCCGTGCTGCTCATCACGCACGACCTCGGCCTGGCCGCCGAGCGCGCGGACAAGGTCGTGGTCATGTACCGCGGCGAGATCGTGGAGCAGGGGGCGGCGCGCGACGTCCTGATGAACCCGCGGCACGAGTACACCCGCCGGCTCATGGCGTCGGCGCCGTCGCTGGCCTCGCGGCGCATCGAGATGGCGCGCGAGCGCGGCCGGGACGACGTCCTGGAGGAGGCGCTGCTGGCGCACGAGGAAGGCTCCGTGGACGGAGCCGCGACCGGTGCGCAGGGGCCGCTCGTGAGCGTGCGCGGCGCCACGAAGGTGTTCCAGATCCGCGGTCAGGGCCTGCTGGGACGCAGCAAGGACTTCACCGCCGTGGACGGCGTGGACCTGGACGTCCCGCGGGGCTCGACCGTCGCCGTGGTGGGGGAGTCCGGCTCGGGCAAGTCCACCCTGGCGCGGATGATCCTCGACATCGAGACCCCGACGGCGGGCACGGTCGAGTTCGACGGGCGGCCCGCCGGAGGGCGGACGCAGGCGGAGCGGATCGCCTACCGGCGCCGCGTCCAGCCGGTGTTCCAGGACCCGTACTCGTCGCTCGACCCGATGTACTCCGTGTACCGGGCCATCGAGGAGCCGCTGCGGGCGCACGGTTTCGGCGACCAGGCAGCGCGCCGGGCGCGCGTCGAGGAGCTCGCCGAGCAGGTGGCCCTGGGCAAGGGGCTGCTGCGGCGGTTCCCGTCAGAGCTGTCGGGCGGCCAGCGCCAGCGCGTGGCCATCGCACGGGCCCTGGCGCTCAAGCCCGAGCTGGTGGTGTGCGACGAGGCGGTCTCCGCGCTCGACGTCGTCGTGCAGGCGCAGATCCTGCGGCTGCTCGCCGGGCTGCAGGAGGACCTGGGGCTGACCTACCTGTTCATCACGCACGACCTGGCCGTGGTGCGGCAGATCGCGGACCGCGTGCTCGTGATGGAGAGCGGGAGGCTGGTCGAGGAGGGCACCGTCGACGAGGTGTTCGACTCGCCGCGCACGGAGTACACCCGTACCCTGCTCGACGCGATCCCGGGCAAGGATCTGGAGCTCGCGCTCTGAGCGCCGGCCGCCACGCCGCCGCCGTGCCGTGGCGGCCGTCCTCGCGTTGACCTGCCCGGCGCGGCGCGACTAGGATGATCGGCGGTGCCGTGCGTCCACTCGTGAGCGCCGCCCACCACCATCTGACCCTGTCCGTACTACGCCATGTCCGCATCGGAGCATCGAACTCAATGACCATCTCCACCACGAAGTCCGCACCTCAGGTCGCCGTCAACGACATCGGCACCGAGGAGGACTTCCTCGCTGCCATCGACGCCACCATCAAGTACTTCAACGATGGTGACATCGTCGAAGGCACGATCGTCAAGGTGGACCGTGACGAGGTCCTCCTCGACATCGGTTACAAGACCGAGGGTGTCATCCCGTCCCGGGAGCTCTCGATCAAGCACGACGTCGATCCCGGCGAGGTCGTCGCCGTGGGTGACGACGTCGAGGCCCTCGTCCTCCAGAAGGAGGACAAGGAAGGCCGCCTGATCCTGTCCAAGAAGCGCGCCCAGTACGAGCGCGCCTGGGGCACGATCGAGAAGATCAAGGAGGAGGACGGCGTCGTCACCGGCACCGTCATCGAGGTCGTCAAGGGCGGCCTCATCCTCGACATCGGCCTCCGCGGCTTCCTGCCGGCCTCCCTCGTGGAGATGCGTCGTGTCCGCGACCTCCAGCCGTACGTCGGCAAGGAGATCGAGGCCAAGATCATCGAGCTCGACAAGAACCGCAACAACGTGGTCCTGTCGCGCCGTGCCTGGCTCGAGCAGACCCAGTCCGAGGTGCGCTCCACCTTCCTGCAGACCCTGCAGAAGGGCCAGGTCCGCCCCGGTACGGTCTCCTCGATCGTCAACTTCGGTGCCTTCGTCGACCTGGGCGGCGTGGACGGCCTCGTGCACGTCTCCGAGCTCTCCTGGAAGCACATCGACCACCCGTCCGAGGTCGTCGAGGTCGGCCAGGAGGTCACGGTCGAGGTGCTCGACGTCGACTTCGACCGCGAGCGTGTCTCCCTGTCGCTGAAGGCGACGCAGGAGGACCCGTGGCAGACCTTCGCGCGCACCCACGCCATCGGCCAGGTCGTGCCCGGCAAGGTCACCAAGATCGTCCCGTTCGGTGCGTTCGTGCGCGTCGAGGACGGCATCGAGGGCCTCGTGCACATCTCCGAGCTGGCCGTGCGCCACGTGGAGCTCGCCGAGCAGGTCGTGTCGGTCGGTGCCGAGGTGTTCGTCAAGGTCATCGACATCGACCTGGAGCGCCGCCGCATCTCGCTGTCGCTCAAGCAGGCCAACGAGGGCGTGGACCCGGAGTCCGAGGACTTCGACCCCGCGCTCTACGGCATGGCCGCCGAGTACGACGACCAGGGGAACTACAAGTACCCCGAGGGCTTCGACCCGGAGACCAACGAGTGGCTCGAGGGCTTCGAGACGCAGCGCGAGGCCTGGGAGGCGGAGTACGCCAAGGCGCACGCCCGCTGGGAGTCGCACCGCAAGCAGGTCGCCGAGGCGCTCTCCGCGGACAACGACACCCCGGCCGAGGCCCCGGTCGCCGCGGCGTCGTCCTCCTCGTCGGCTCCGGCGGCGTCGTCCTCCTACTCCTCGGCCCCGGTCGAGGAAGAGGGTGCCGGCACGCTGGCTTCGGACGAGGCGCTCGCCGCGCTCCGCGAGAAGCTGACCGGCAACTGATCCGGTAGCGAGAGGGCCCGGGCGCACGGCGCCCGGGCCTTTTCGCGTCCCCGGGCACGCTGGGGGAGGCGCGGCCCCCGGGTCGTGAGGCAGGATAGGGGCATGTTCCGTATCGGCCTCACCGGTGGCATCGCCGCAGGCAAGTCCGTTGCCGCACGTCGTCTCGCCGAGCGCGGCGCCGTCCTGGTCGACCACGACCGGCTCGCGCGCACCGCCGTGGCCCCCGGGTCCGTCGGGCTCGAGGAGATCGCGGAGGCGTTCGGCCCGGAGGTGATCGGCGCCGACGGCGGCCTGGACCGCGGCGTGCTCGGCGGCATCGTCTTCGCCGACGACGACGCCCGGGAGCGGCTGAACGCGATCGTGCACCCCGAGGTGCGCCGCCTGTCGGCAGAGCACGAGGCGGAGGCCGCGGCGCGGGACGCCCGGGCCGTCGTCGTGCACGACATCCCGCTGCTGGTCGAGACCGGCCAGGCCGGGGCCTTCCACCTCGTGGTCGTGGTGCACGCGCCCGCGGAGCAGCGTCTGGCGCGGCTCGTGGACGGGCGGGGCATGGACGCCACGGAGGCGCGCGGGCGGATCGGTGCGCAGTCGAGCGACGAGGACCGGCTCGCCGTGGCCGACGTCGTGCTCGACGGCACCGGGACCGAGGAGAACCTGCACGCCCAGGTCGACGAGCTGTGGGAGCGGGCGCAGCGGGAGGTCGCGCAGGAGGCGGACGCGGAGGCCGACGACGTCGCCCTGCACGACAGCCGGCCGGCGGGCGCATGAGGGCGCTCGTCACGGCGTTCGAGCCGTTCGGGGGCGACCGGGTCAACGCGTCGGCCGAGGCGGTCGCCCGGCTCGCCGAGACCTGGGACGCCGCGGCCGACGGCGCGGCGCTCGACACCCTGCTCCTGCCGGTCACGTTCGGCGGCGCGTTCGCACCTGTGCGGGCGGCCGTGCGGGCGGCGGAGGCGCAGGGCGCGCCGTACGACGTCGTCCTCGGCGTCGGGCTGGCCGCGCAGACCGACCGCGTGCGGCTGGAGCGCGTGGCGATCAACGTGGCCGACGCGCGCATCGCCGACAACGCCGGTTACGCCCCGGCGGACGAGCCGCTGTCCGGTGCCGGGCCCGACGCCCACTTCACCGGGCTGCCCGTGAAGGGCGCGCTCGCCGCGCTGCGCGCTGCCGGGATCCCGGCCGTCGTCTCCAACACCGCCGGGACGTTCGTGTGCAACGCCCTCTTCTACGCGCTGCGCGAGGCGTCCGCCGCCGACGACGTCACGGGGTTCGTGCACGTCCCCCGCACGGCGGAGGAGGAGGCCGACGGCGACCCCGGGCTCCCGCTGGAGGTGCTGTCCGAGGCGCTGCGGATCGTCCTGGCGACGTCCCTGGCGGTGCGCCGCGGCGAGGTCCCGGAACCGGCGCTGGCGGCCGGCGCGGACAGCTGACCCGCGGGAGCGTCCCGCCACGAGGCGGAGCAGGGCGGTGCGGGAGAACACTGTCAGACAGTCCGGCTACCTTGGGAACATGCGCCCCGTCACCGATCTGCAGCGGACCGTCGCCCCCATCGAGGTGGTCTCCGAGTACCAGCCCGCCGGAGACCAGCCCACCGCCATCGCCGAGCTCACCGAGCGCGTCCAGGCGGGGGAGAAGGACGTCGTGCTGCTCGGCGCGACCGGAACGGGCAAGAGCGCCACGACGGCGTGGCTCATCGAGAAGCTGCAGCGGCCCACGCTCATCATGGCGCCGAACAAGACGCTGGCCGCGCAGCTCACGAGCGAGTTCCGCGAGCTGCTGCCGAACAACGCGGTGGAGTACTTCGTCTCGTACTACGACTACTACCAGCCCGAGGCGTACATCGCGCAGTCGGACACCTACATCGAGAAGGACTCGTCGATCAACGACGAGGTGGAGCGGCTGCGGCACAGCGCGACGTCGTCGCTGCTGACGCGCCGGGACGTGGTCGTGGTGGCATCGGTGTCCTGCATCTACGGCCTGGGCACGCCGCAGGAGTACGTGGACCGGATGGTCCGGCTCGACGTCGGCGACGTCGTGGACCGCGACGAGCTGCTGCGCAGGTTCGTGACCATGCAGTACACCCGCAACGACACGGCGTTCACCCGCGGCACGTTCCGTGTGCGCGGCGACACGGTGGAGATCATCCCGGTGTACGAGGAGCTGGCCGTGCGCATCGAGATGTTCGGCGACGAGATCGAGTCGATCCAGACCCTGCACCCGCTCACGGGTGACGTCGTGCACACCGAGCAGAGCGTGTACCTGTTCCCGGCGACCCACTACGTGGCCGGCCCCGAGCGGATGGAGCGCGCGATCACCGGGATCGAGGCGGAGCTGGCCGGCCGGCTCGCGGAGCTCGAGGGGCAGAACAAGCTGCTGGAGGCGCAGCGGCTGCGCATGCGCACCACGTACGACATCGAGATGATGCGCCAGATCGGCACGTGCAGCGGTATCGAGAACTACTCGATGCACATCGACGGGCGCGAGCCCGGCACCGCGCCGAACACCCTGCTCGACTACTTCCCCGAGGACTTCCTGCTCGTCATCGACGAGTCGCACCAGACGGTGCCGCAGATCGGCTCGATGTTCGAGGGCGACATGTCGCGCAAGCGGTCCCTGGTGGACCACGGCTTCCGCCTGCCCAGCGCCATGGACAACCGGCCGCTGCGGTGGGAGGAGTTCACCGAGCGCATCGGGCAGACGGTGTACCTGTCGGCGACCCCCGGCGACTACGAGCAGTCACTGTCCGACGGCGTGGTCGAGCAGGTCATCCGCCCCACGGGCCTCGTGGACCCACAGGTGGTCGTGAAGCCCACCACGGGCCAGATCGACGACCTGCTCGGGGAGATCCGGGACCGCGTCGACAAGGACGAGCGCGTGCTGGTCACCACCCTGACCAAGAAGATGGCGGAGGACCTCACCGACTACTTCCTGGAGCGCGGCGTCCGCGTGCAGTACCTGCACTCCGAGGTGGACACGCTGCGCCGCGTCGAGCTGCTGCGCGAGCTGCGCATGGGTGCGTTCGACGTGCTGGTCGGCATCAACCTGCTGCGGGAGGGTCTCGACCTGCCGGAGGTGTCCCTGGTCGCCATCCTCGACGCCGACAAGGAGGGCTTCCTGCGCTCCGGCCGCTCCCTCATCCAGACGATCGGCCGCGCGGCCCGCAACGTGTCGGGCCAGGTGCACATGTACGCCGACAAGATCACCCCGGCCATGCGGCAGGCGCTGGACGAGACGGACCGCCGCCGGGAGAAGCAGATCGCCTACAACGAGGCGAACGGCGTGGACCCTACGCCGCTGCGCAAGAAGATCGCCGACGTCACCGACATGCTCGCCCGCGAGGACATCGATACGCAGGAGCTGCTCGCGGGCGGCTTCCGCAAGGCGCCCGGCGACGGTGCGCGAGGCAGGGCGCCGGTCCCCGGCAGCCCGAAGGAGGGCGCCACCACCGGCAGCCGGCTCTCCGGCGCGGCGGCGAGCGAGCTGGCCGAGCTCATCCAGGAGCTCACCGACCAGATGCACGGGGCGGCCGCGGAGCTGCACTTCGAGGTCGCCGCGCGCCTGCGGGACGAGATCGGCGGCCTGAAGAAGGAGCTGCGGCAGATGCAGGCGGCCACGGCCTGAGCGCGCTGCGTCGCGCAGGGAGAGGCGGCTCACGCTTCCTGCGAACGTTCTGGTCGCGTATGCTTTCCAGCAGGAGGGGAGTATCCCGGCACGGTGCGTTTCGTCAGTACGGGTGACAACGATGTTGCCCCGGGCGCACTGGCTCGTCGGACAGGTTCCTGTCGAGAGGCGGGGCTGGTCCGGAGGGTTGGGAGAGACCTCCGGTGTTCAAACGTGTCCACCGGAGGGTTTTTCTCATGAATGTGCCGATCTGGGCCTGGGGCCTGACCGTCCTCGCGATCCTCGTGATGATCGCCATCGACTACGTCGGCCACGTGCGCACGCCGCACGCCCCGTCCGTCGCGGAGGCCGGCCGCTGGTCCCTCGTCTACGTCCTGATCGCGGTCGCGTTCGGCGGGATCGTGTGGTGGGCGTGGGGGGCGCAGTACGGCGGGGAGTACTTCGCCGGCTGGGTGACCGAGAAGTCGCTGAGCGTGGACAACCTCTTCGTGTTCGTGCTCATCCTCGCCAGCTTCAAGGTGCCTCGCGAGTACCAGCAGAAGGTGCTGCTGATCGGCATCACGATCGCGCTCGTGATGCGCACCGTGTTCATCCTGCTCGGTGCGACGCTGGTGGCCCACTTCAGCTGGGTGTTCTACCTGTTCGGCATCTTCCTGCTCTGGACGGCGTGGACCCAGGCCAAGGGCGACGACGGCGACGACGAGTACCACGAGAACGCCGTGCTGCGCCTGGTGCGCCGCGTCTTCCCGGTCACCGAGTCGTACGTCGCGGACCGGGTGACCGCCAAGGTCGACGGCCGCCGGATGATCACGCCGATGCTCATTGTCATGATCGCGATCGGCTCGGCGGACCTGCTGTTCGCCGTCGACTCCATCCCGGCGATCTTCGGCCTGACCCAGGAGGCCTACCTGGTCTTCACGGCCAACGCCTTCGCGCTGCTCGGGCTGCGCCAGCTCTACTTCCTCATCGACGGCCTGCTGGAGCGTCTGGTCTACCTGAACTACGGCCTCGCGGTCATCCTGGGCTTCATCGGCGTCAAGCTCGTCAACCACGCCCTGCACCTCAACGAGGTGCCGTTCATCAACGGCGGCCAGGAGGTCGACCTGGTCCCCGAGATCACGACGTCGGTCTCGCTGATGGTCATCCTGGTCGTCCTGACGGTCACCACCGTCGCCTCCCTGATCAAGGACCGCAGCAACCGCCGCGCGGAGGAGGCCGCGGCCCTCGAGCAGAGCCGCGAGAGCTGACCTGCGGCTGATCGCCCGCAGGTCAGCGGGTCACCAGCCCCTGGCCCGCCAGGACTCCAGGCTGGGGCGCTCGGCGCCCAGCGTGGTGTCCACGCCGTGGCCCGGGTAGACCCACGTGTCGTCGCGGAAGCGGTCGAAGATCCGCGTGGTGACGTCGCTCAGGAGCGTCTCGAAGCGGTGCGGGTCGCCGCCCGTGTTGCCCAGGCCGCCCGGGAACAGCGAGTCGCCGGTGAACAGGTGGGTGCGTCCGGCGACGGCTCCGGCGGCGGACACGTCGCCGGGCTCGGTGTACGCCAGCGCGATCGATCCCGGGGTGTGCCCGCGCAGGTGGATCACCTCCATCGTGACCTGGCCGAACGCGACGGTGTCGCCGTCGGACACGGGGACCAGGACCGGTGTCCCGGAGGCGTGGGCGACGGCGTCCGCGTCGTCGGCCCCGGCCACGGTCCGCGCGCCCGTGATGGCGACGACGTCGGCCAGTGCGCCGAGGTGGTCGGCGTGCCGGTGGGTGGTGACGACGACGTCGAGCGGCGGTCCCGCGTCCAGGGGGCCGCTGCCCGGCCCGTCGCCCTCGGACATGTCGATCAGGTCCATGAGGGACTGGGGGTCGGCGGCCGCGTCGACGAGCAGCTGGATGCCGGTGGCGTGGCAGGTCAGGAGATAGGCGTTGTTGTCCATGGGTCCCACGGACATCTTGTGGATCGCGACGTCGTCGAGCAGGCGGACGTCGGGGTCGCAGCCCGTGACAACATCACCGGTGTAGGGCGCCATGGAGGGAGTGTGCCAGGGGTACGGTCCTCTGCGCACCTATTGGTAGTGGTGTGTCAGCCGTCCGCGGCCCCGGCGTCCTCAGGTCCGGGCGTCAGAGCGCGAAGCGTTCCACGTCCCGCATCTTGTTCGTCGCGTCGAGCGCCGCCACCTTGTACGCCTCGGACAGCGTCGGGTAGTTGAACACCGAGTCCACCAGGTGGTCCACGGTGCCGCCCGCGGTCATCACGGCCTGCCCGATGTGCACGAGCTCGGTCGCGCCGGTGCCGAACAGGTGGACGCCGCGCACCCGCCGGTCCTCGGTGGAGACCAGCAGCTTGAGCATCCCGTACGAGTCGCCCACGATCTGGCCGCGCGCCAGCTCGCGGTAGCGGGCCAGCCCCACCTCGTAGGGCACGCCGGCGCGGGTGAGCTCGGCCTCCGTGTCGCCGCAGTAGGAGATCTCCGGGATGGTGTAGATCCCGATGGGCTGCAGGTCCAGCACGGAGCTGACCGGCTCGTCGAACGCGTGGTAGGCGGCCAGCCGGCCCTGCTCCTGCGACGTCGCGGCCAGGGCGGGGAACCCGATGACGTCGCCGACGGCGAAGATGTGCTCGACGTCCGTGCGGAACTGCTTGTCGACCTTCAGGCGCCCGCGCGCGTCGGCCTCCAGCCCGGCCGCCTCGAGCCGCAGGCCGTCCGTCTCGCCCTGGCGTCCGGCGGAGTACAGGACGGTGTCCGCCGGGATCCGTTTGCCGGACTCGAGGGTGGTGACGGTCCCGTCGCCCGTCGCGGACACCGACGCCACCTTCTCGCCGAGCCGGAACGTGACCGACAGGTCGCGCAGGTGGAACTTCAGCGCCTCGATCACCTCGCCGTCGCAGAAGTCGAGCATCTTCTCCCGGGACTCGACGACGGTGACGCGCGTGCCGAGCGCCGCGAAGATCGACGCGTACTCGATGCCGATCACGCCGGCCCCGACCACCACCATCGTGCGGGGCACCTCACGCACGTCGAGGATGCCGTCGGAGTCGACGATGCGCTCGTGGTCGAACTCGACGTTGGCCGGCCGCGCGGGCCGCGTGCCCACGGCGATGACGACCTTCTCGCCCGTGAGGCGCGCGACGACCTCGTTCTCCTCGTCGGTCACCTCGACCTCGTGCGGCCCGGCGAAGTGCGCGCTGCCGGTGACGGTCTCGATGCGGTTGCGCGCGAGCTGGTGGCGCACCACCTCGGTCTCGCGGCCGATGACGTGCTGCAGCCGCGCCAGCAGGTCCTGGACGGTGATGTGCTCCTTGAGCCGGTAGCTCGACCCGTACATGTCGCGCATGGTCAGGCCGGTGAGGTAGAGCGTGGCCTCGCGCAGGGTCTTCGAGGGGATGGTGCCGGTCTTCAGGCAGACGCCGCCGACCATGTGGGGCCGCTCGACGACGACCACGCGCTTGCCGAGCTTGGCCGCGCCGATGGCCGCCTTCTGCCCTCCCGGGCCGGAACCGATGACGACGAGATCGTACTGGTTCGTCTCCATGCCCCGAGTGTGCCGGGCGGAGGCCCTGCTGGCGACCCCTTCGCCGGGAAATGTCGTCCGGAGCCCGCGTGTCCGGCCGCGCGTCCCGCCGCGGGACCCCCGCTGCACCCCGGAATCCCGCGGATCTTGCAAAACCGGGCGAACCACGACATCCTGCGACCGGCCGGACTTCCTCCGGCCAAGCACTCATCCGCAACGACGAAAGGCACTCCTCCGTGAGCCTGAACCTGGACAAGCTCGTCGACAAGGGCTACCGCGGCCAGAGCATCAACGAGATCCTCGCCGCCCCTCCGTCGGCGCTGCTCGGGCTGAGCCCCAAGCACGACGAGGCCCTCGCCGCGCTCAAGATCAAGAGTGTCGGCGACCTGGGCAAGTGGCAGCACGCCGTGCACGCCCAGGCGCTCGTGACGCTGGCGGACGCCGAGGTCGACGAGACCTCCACCGACGCGTGAGCCACCCGCTCACCCCTCCGGGCCGCGCCGCGGCGTAGGCCCGGACGACCGCGGCGTCCCTTCCCGGGGAGAACCGGGAGCGGGCGCCGCGGTCTTTCCGTGCTCGGGGCGGGCGCGGCAGAGCGCCGTCGTCCGCCGTGAGCGGTCGGACGAGGCAGAATGGCGGTCATGACGACCTACGCCGTGACCTACGAGTACGCCGACGACGCCGCCGGGCTCGACGAGCACCGCGCCGCCCACCGCGCCTTCCTGCACGGTCTCAACGACGCCGGGGTGGTGCACGCCTCGGGTCCGCAGCCCCCGGTGGTGGCTGCGGACGGGACGACGACGGCCGCGGGCGCGCTCCTCGCCATGGAGTCCGACTCCCCGCAGGCCCTGCTGGAGACGCTCGACGAGGACCCGTTCTGGGTGCAGGGCCTGATCACGGCACGTACGGTGCGCGAGTGGACCGTGGTGGTCGGTGGCTTCGCGCGATGACCGCGAACGATCTCTCGCACGGTGTGGCGTAGAACACGCGTGCGAATGTCAGGCTCCGGGCCTAGGATGCTCGCGTGAGCAATCGGCTGGTCGTCTCTGGTGCCCGTGAGCACAACCTCAAGAACGCAGACCTGGACCTTCCCAGGGACGCGCTCATCGTCTTCACGGGGCTGTCCGGGTCCGGGAAGTCCTCCCTGGCCTTCGACACGATCTTCGCCGAGGGCCAGCGCCGCTACGTCGAGTCGCTGAGCGCCTACGCGCGCCAGTTCCTCGGCCAGATGGACAAGCCCGACGTCGACTTCATCGAGGGGCTGAGCCCCGCGGTGTCCATCGACCAGAAGTCCACCAACCGGAACCCGCGGTCCACGGTCGGGACCATCACCGAGGTCTACGACTACCTGCGCCTGCTCTACTCGCGCGCGGGCACGCCGCACTGCCCGGTGTGCGGGGAGGAGATCCGGTCCCAGACGCCGCAGCAGATCGTCGACCGGGTGCTGGAGCTCCCCGAGGGGGCCCGCTACCAGGTTCTCGCGCCCGTGGTGCGGGGGCGCAAGGGTGAGTACGCCGACCTGTTCAAGGAGCTCACCGCCAAGGGCTTCTCCCGCGCCCGCGTGGACGGCGAGGTGGTGCAGCTCGCCGAGCCGCCGTCGCTCGAGAAGAAGCTCAAGCACGACATCGAGGTCGTCGTGGACCGCCTCGTCGCCCGCGAGGGCGTGCAGCGGCGGCTCACCGACTCCGTCGAGACGGCCCTCGGGCTGGCCGGCGGCCTCGTGATGATCGACATGGTCGACCTCGACGCGGACGACCCGGAGCGCCTGCGGAAGTTCTCGGAGAAGCGCTCCTGCCCCAACGACCACCCGCTCGCGCTCGACGAGATCGAGCCGCGCACCTTCTCCTTCAACGCCCCCTACGGCGCGTGCCCGGAGTGCACCGGCATCGGCTTCCGCCTCGAGGTGGACCCGGACCTGGTGATCCCGGACGAGGAGCGGTCGCTGCGCGACGGCGCCGTGGTGCCCTGGGCGCAGACCTCCAGCGAGTACTTCGAACGTGTGCTCACGGCGCTCGCGGAGGAGCTGACGTTCGACATGGACGCCCCCTGGCGCGCGCTGCCGGAGCGGGCGCGGGAGGCCGTGCTGCACGGGCGCAACCACGAGGTGCACGTGCGGTACCGCAACCGCTGGGGCCGGGAGCGGCAGTACTCCACCGGCTTCGAGGGCGTCATCACGTTCCTGGAGCGGCGGCACCGCGAGACCGACTCGGACTGGTCGAAGGAGAAGTACGAGGCCTTCATGCGCGAGGTGCCGTGCCCCACGTGCGACGGCGCGCGCCTCAAGCCCGAGGTCCTGGCCGTGAAGGTCGGCGGCCGCTCGATCGCGGAGGTGTGCCGCCTGCCGATCGCGTCGGCCGCGGAGTTCCTCAAGGGCCTGGAGCTGGGGGAGCGGGAGCGGCAGATCGCGGCCGAGGTGCTCAAGGAGATCCACGCGCGGCTCGGCTTCCTGCTCGACGTCGGGCTGCACTACCTCACGCTGGAACGTCCCGCGGGCACGTTGTCCGGCGGCGAGGCGCAGCGCATCCGCCTGGCGACGCAGATCGGGTCCGGCCTGGTGGGCGTGCTGTACGTGCTGGACGAGCCGTCGATCGGCCTGCACCAGCGCGACAACCGGCGGCTCGTCGAGACGCTGACGCGGCTGCGGGACCTGGGCAACACGCTGATCGTCGTCGAGCACGACGAGGACACCATCCGCTCGGCGGACTGGATCGTCGACGTCGGGCCCGGGGCCGGGGAGCACGGCGGGCGGGTCGTCCACTCGGGCGACCTGGCCGGGCTCCTCGAGTCCGCCGAGTCCGTGACTGGCGCCTACCTGGCGGGCAGGCGGCAGATCCCGCTGCCCGCGGCGCGACGCCCCGTGGACCGGGACCGTCGGCTCACCGTGGTCGGCGCGCGCGAGAACAACCTGCGGGACATCGACGTGTCGTTCCCGCTGGGGGTCTTCACGGCGGTCACCGGGGTGTCCGGGTCGGGCAAGTCGACGCTGGTGAACTCGATCCTGCACACCGTGCTGGCGAACGAGCTGAACGGCGCCCGGCAGGTGGCCGGGCGGCACACACGGGTCACCGGCATGGACCATCTCGACAAGGTCGTGCACGTGGACCAGGGCCCGATCGGGCGCACGCCGCGCTCCAACCCCGCCACCTACACGGGTGTGTGGGACCGGGTGCGCAAGCTCTTCGCGGAGACCACCGAGGCGAAGGTGCGCGGCTACGGGCCGGGCCGGTTCTCCTTCAACGTGAAGGGCGGGCGCTGCGAGGCGTGCACCGGCGACGGCACGATCAAGATCGAGATGAACTTCCTGCCCGACGTGTACGTGCCGTGCGAGGTGTGCCACGGGGCGCGGTACAACCGCGAGACCCTCGAGGTGCACTTCAAGGGCAAGACCGTCGCGGACGTGCTCGACATGCCGATCGAGGAGGCCGCCGGTTTCTTCGAGGCGTTCCCCGCGATCTCGCGCTACATGAAGACGCTGGTCGACGTCGGCCTGGGGTACGTGCGGCTCGGGCAGCCGGCGCCGACCCTGTCCGGCGGCGAGGCGCAGCGCGTGAAGCTGGCCACCGAGCTGCAGAAGCGGTCCACGGGCCGCACGGTCTACGTGCTCGACGAGCCGACCACCGGCCTGCACTTCGAGGACATCCGCAAGCTGCTCGGCGTGCTGCAGTCGCTCGTGGACAAGGGCAACTCGGTGATCGTCATCGAGCACAACCTCGACGTCGTCAAGAACGCCGACTGGGTGGTCGACATGGGTCCCGAGGGCGGCTCGGGCGGCGGGACGGTCGTGGCGGAGGGGACGCCGGAGGTGGTGTCGCGGGTGCTGGAGTCGCACACCGGCACGTACCTCGCCGAGGTGCTCGACGGGACGGTGCCCGTGGGCGCGGCGGCGAAGGGGAAGCCGAAGGCCGCCGACGACAAGGGCGAGGACGCCAAGGGCGCGGCGAGGAGCCGGGCGCGGCGGCGCAAGGCCGCGGTCGCGGGCTGAGCACGCCGTCGGGGCGCGCCCGGCTCTCTCACCGGTGTCGGGGGTCTGCCGGCGGGTGGTCCGGTCGGGTGTCGGAGGTTCGGAGGTCAGGTGTGCCGGGCCGGCCGGGTCTCACACGACGTCGTAGTCGACCCAGATGCGGAAGGCAGTGTGCTCGGCGGTGCGGACCGTGCCGAGGAACGCCTGCTCCGCGGTCCGCGGCTTCGTGGGCTCGATCTCGACCAGGCACGTCTGCCCGGCCGTGGCGAGGTGCTCGGTCTTCAGTCGGAACGGCCCGCACCGCCACCGGGAGTCCGGCCCGGCGATCTGGTCGAGCACGCGGTTGAAGAGCGAGAACGAGGCGTATCCCGCCATGGAGACCGGGAGCGCGGGGAACCCGTCGAAGTGTCCCCGGCACATCTCGGGCTCGACGGTGAGCTTCGCGCTGCCGCGCCGTTCGTGCACGGACACGTCGGTCACGGGCATGGCGAGCTCGTAGGGGTTGTCGGGGGAGTCTGCGTCGGGCCTCGCGGGCGATCCCACGAGGCGGCGGAACACGGCGGCCGGCATGACCGTGTACTGCACGTCCATCCGCGCGACGAGGGTTCCCGCGGAGTCCCGCAGCTCGGTGTGGGCGAGGGCCAGCCGGCGGTTCTGTCCCTGGACGACGGCGGTCCCGATGAGCGGCCCGGGAGCGGGCCGCTCTCCGGCCGGGTACATGCGCCCGACGGCGCGGTTCGCGAGGTAGTAGTTGCGGCCGCCGGTGGGGCTGCTGGTCGCAGCCGCCGACAGTCCGAGCACGGCGAGGTGTCGTCCGACCTCACCGAGGCTGATGATCTGGCTCTGCCGTCCGGGGGGTGATTGGACGGGGACGATGGCGCGGACGCGCCCGGGCTCGTTGCTGCTGAGGCCTTCGAGGGCGTAGTACGGTCGCGTGACGCAGATGAGCGACGCGATCTCTTCATAGGTAACCTTGGCGTTCGTGCTGGTGGGCACGTGGATCACCCCTGGGTTAGCAACGGGTTGGTAACTTCTGCTAAGACTCGCATATCCGGCAAACGGGTCCTAGACCCCCGACTCGATCGGCAGGTGAAATCCTTCTTCGCCGGGCGTTTCGCCGGCGTAACGTGACCTGCCCGTCGGCGAGAAAAAATGTGCCAAGCGCCGTCGGGGCGTCGGTGGCGTCCGACGCCCGGAACCCGCTCGATCACTGAGCGCCCCGCGTCGGCGGCCGGCGCCTCGGAGCGCTCCGGACGGACGGCAGGGTCGGGCTCCCGCGGCCCCGAGGTGTGCGCTGCTGTGACGAAGGACACAAGCCCACGATGTGAACACCTTCTGGCCGAGATCGAGGACGTGGCTGACGAGCAGGATCCTGGCAACGAGCGCGGAGGCGCGGGGAGGCGTGGCCTCCGTCACACCGCGCCGCTAGGGTGAGCCCCATGAGTGGAGCCACCCATGACTATGCCGTCGAGGTGACCTGGACGGGCGCCGGGGACGCGGGGACGTCGTCCTACACCGCGTACTCCCGCGACCACGACGTGCTGGTACCGCACAAGCCCCCGCTCCCCGGCAGCGCCGACCCCGCGTTCCGCGGGGACCCGGCCCGGTACAGCCCGGAGGAGCTGTTCGTCGCGAGCCTGAGCCAGTGCCACATGCTGTGGTTCCTGCACCTGGCGGGCGTCAGCGGGCTGGTGGTGCGTGAGTACTCGGACTCCGCGACCGGGACGATGCGCGTCGAGTCGCGCGGCGAGGGGCAGTTCACCGACGTCACGCTCCGTCCCCGCATCCTGGCCGACGACGGCGAGCTGGCCACCGACGAGCAGATCGCCGCCCTGCACCACAAGGCGCACGCGATGTGCTTCATCGCCCGCTCGGTGAACTTCCAGGTCCTCGTGGAGCCGGTACCGCTGGCGGCCACGACCGCCTGAGCGGCCCGGCCGTTCCTCGACCGGCCGGGCCGGCCCGGCCGGCGCGGGAAAGCATTGTCAGCCAGTCGAACTACAGTTCAGGGCATGGCAGACCCGGCCACCTACCGTCCCCGGCCCGGCGAGATCCCGACCTCGCCGGGCGTGTACCGCTTCCGCGACGAGCACGGGCGCGTGATCTACGTCGGCAAGGCGAAGAACCTGCGTCAGCGGCTCTCCAACTACTTCCAGGACCTCGCGAACCTGCACCACCGCACACGCACCATGGTCACCACCGCGGCGTCGGTCGAGTGGACGGTCGTGGGCACGGAGGTGGAGGCGCTGACGCTCGAGTACACGTGGATCCAGCAGTACGACCCGCGGTTCAACGTGAAGTACCGGGACGACAAGTCGTACCCGTACCTGGCGGTGACGCTGGGCGAGGAGGTCCCGCGCGCCCAGGTGATGCGCGGTGCCAAGCGCAAGGGCACCCGGTACTTCGGCCCGTACGGGCACGCGTGGGCCATCCGCGAGACCTTGGACCAGGTGCTGCGCGTCTTCCCGATCCGGACCTGCTCGGCGGGCGTGTACCGGCGTGCCGCGAGGTCCGGGCGCCCCTGCCTGCTGGGCTACATCGACAAGTGCTCGGCGCCGTGCGTGGGGCGGATCAGCCCGGAGGAGCACCGCGATCTCGCGCTCGACTTCTGCGACTTCATGTCCGGCGAGACGAAGCGGTTCGAGAAGCGGCTCGGCGCGGAGATGACCGCGGCGGCCGAGGCCATGGAGTACGAGCGGGCGGCGAGGCTGCGCGACGACATCGGGGCGCTGCGCCGTGCCACCGAGAAGAACGCCGTCGTGCTCGGCGACGGGACGGACGCGGACGTGTTCGCGCTGGCCGGGGACGAGCTCGAGGCGGCCGTGCAGGTGTTCCACGTGCGCGGCGGACGCATCCGCGGCCAGCGTGGCTGGGTCGTGGAGAAGGTCGAGGACGTCTCGGACGCGGAGCTCGTCGAGCACCTGCTGCAGCAGGTCTACGGTGCCGTCGCGGACGGTGACCGCGAGGCGATGCGCGACGCCGTGCCGCGCGAGGTGCTGGTCCCCGTCCTTCCGCCGGACCCCGACCAGGTCATCGCGTGGCTGACCGGCCTGCGCGGCTCGCGCGTCGACCTGCGGGTGCCGCAGCGCGGCGACAAGAAGGAGCTCGCCGCCACCGTCTTGCGGAACGCCGAGCACTCGCTCGTGCTGCACAAGACCCGCCGCGCCGGGGACCTGACCACCCGCGGCCAGGCGCTGCAGGAGATCCAGGAGGCGCTCGACCTGGACAGCGCCCCGCTGCGCATCGAGTGCTACGACGTCTCCCACACGGGCGGCACCTACCAGTCGGCGTCGATGGTCGTGTTCGAGGACGGCCTGCCCCGCAAGGGCGAGTACCGCACGTTCAGCGTCCGCGGCCCGGACGGTGACGGCGCGCGCGACGACACGGCCGCCATGCACGAGGTCATCACCCGGCGGTTCAAGCGCTACCTCGCCGACCGCCTCAAGGCCGGCGACGTGGAGCTCGAGTCCGGCGAGGTCGACCCCGACGACGACGCGCGCCCCGAGGAGACCAAGCGCTTCGCCTACCCGCCGAGCCTCGTCGTGGTCGACGGCGGCCCGCCCCAGGTCGCCGCGGCCGCACGCGCCATGGCGGAGCTCGGTGTCACCGACGTCGCCCTGTGCGGCCTCGCCAAGCGCCTGGAGGAGGTGTGGGTGCCCGACGACGAGTACCCGGTCATCCTGCGGCGCTCCTCCGAGGGCCTCTACCTGCTCCAGCGCGTGCGGGACGAGGCGCACCGCTTCGCGATCCAGGCGCACCGCAGGCGGCGCAGCAAGGGCATGGTCGCGTCCGCGCTGGACGACGTCCCCGGACTCGGCCCCGCCCGCAAGAAGGCCCTCCTGGCGCACTTCGGCTCGGTCAGGAAGCTGCGCGCCGCGAGCGCCGAGGAGATCGCGACCGTCCGCGGCATGGGCGAGGCCACCGCGCTCGCCGTCGTGCGGGCGCTGGCGCCGGCGCCGGGCGAGGCGGCCCAGGGGAGGGCTGGCGAGGGCAGGCCGGCCTCCGGTGGGACGGCTGCGGGCGAGGTGGCCCCCGGCGAGGCGGAGCCGGGGTAGGCGCGTCGTGGCTGGCATGCTGGGACCCATGAACGAACCGCACCCGACGACCGCGCCGTCGGGCATCGCGGCGATCGACGCCGCCGCGCCGCCCGCGCCCGCAGACCCGCAGCCCGAGGTCCTCATCATCACCGGCATGTCCGGCGCCGGGCGTTCGCGCGCCGCCGCCGTGCTGGAGGACCTCGACTGGTACGTGGTCGACAACCTGCCGCCGATGATGCTGGTCCCGCTCGTGGACCTGATGAGCAAGGGATCGACGATCGACAGCGTCGCCGCCGTCGTCGACGTGCGCGGCCGGGAGTTCTTCAGCGAGCTCGACAAGGTGCTCGCGCACATGAGCGAGCGGGACGTCGCCTACCGGATCCTGTTCCTCGACGCGTCGGACGAGGCGCTGGTGCGCCGGTTCGAGCAGGTGCGCCGGCCCCACCCGTTGCAGGGCGACGGGCGGATCCTCGACGGCATCAGCGCGGAGCGCTCCCTCCTGGCCACCATCAAGGAGCGGGCGGACATCGCGATCGACACGTCCGACCTGTCCGTGCACGACCTGTCGCGGGAGATCCGGCGGTCGCTGGCGGACCCGGCCTCGGAGACGCTGCGTATCACCTTGCTCTCGTTCGGGTTCAAGTACGGCATCCCTCTGGACGCGGACCACGTGGTGGACGTACGGTTCCTGGCCAACCCCTACTGGATCACCGAGCTGCGGCACCTGACCGGCCACGATGCTCCGGTGCGGGACTATGTGCTCGCCCGGCCCGGGGCGATCGAGTTCGCGGACCGGTACTCGTCGGCCCTCGAGCCCGTGCTCGCGGGCTACCTCGAGGAGGAGAAGCGCTACGCCACGATCGCGGTGGGCTGCACGGGCGGGAAGCACCGCTCGGTCGCGATGGCCGACGCCATCGCCGAACGTCTGCGTGCTGCCGGGCACCGGGTGCGGGTCACGGCCCGCGACCTCGGACGTGAGTAGGGCAGGAAGGTGCCGATGAGGCCAGAGTGGAGCAAGAACCCGGCGGTCGTCGCGCTCGGCGGGGGGCATGGCCTGTCGGCCACGCTGTCGGCACTGCGCCTGATGTCCGACCGGCTCACCGCCGTCGTCACGGTGGCCGACGACGGCGGGTCGTCGGGGCGCCTGCGCGACGAGCTGGAGGTGCTGCCGCCGGGTGACCTGCGCATGGCGCTCGCCGCGCTGTGCGACGACTCGGAGTGGGGCCGGACCTGGAGCGCGATGCTCCAGCACCGGTTCCGGTCGGACGGTGATCTCGACAACCACGCCGTGGGGAACCTGCTGATCGTCGCGCTGTGGGAGCTGCTGGACGATCCGGTGGCGGGGCTGGACTGGGTGGGCCGGCTGCTCGGGGCGCGCGGCAGGGTGCTGCCGATGGCGTCGGTGCCGCTGGTGGTGGAGGCGGACGTGCACAGGGACCCGTCCGAGGCGGGGCGGGGGCGCCCGGTGTCGGAGACGGTGGTGGGGCAGAGCCGGGTGGCGGTGACGGACGGGCGGATCGAGCAGCTGCGGCTGGTGCCGTCGGACCCGCCGGCGCCGCAGGAGGCCGTCGAGGCGGTGCGGGAGGCGGACTGGGTGGTGCTGGGGCCGGGCTCCTGGTACTCGTCGGTGCTGGTGCACCTGCTGGTCCCGGAGCTGGCGCAGGCGTTGCACGAGACCCCGGCGCGCAGGTGCGTGACGCTCAACCTGTCGGCGGACCGGGGGGAGACGGCGGGGCTGACGGCTGTCGACCACCTGGAGGCCCTGCACAAGCACGCCCCGAGCCTGCGGATCGACGCCGTGGTGGCGGACCCGTCGGCGGTGGAGGACGTGTCCGAGCTGACCGACGCGGCCGGCCGGATGGGCGCCAGGCTCCTGATGCGGCAGGTCCGGCGGGGTGACGGCACCGCGCGGCACGACGCGCTGCGGCTGGCTGCGGCGTACCGTGACGTGTTCGAGGACGTCTTCGGGGACGTGTGACGAGGCGAGGACGTGGAGCCCCGCCGGTACGGCATCCTCGACACGCCGGGACATTTCACGCGGTCCTCCGCGATTCTCCCCACGGCAGGTCGGGCAGTACGTGGCAGGATGGCCGCCATGGCGCTCACGGGACAGGTCAAGGAGGAGCTCGCACGCGTGCGGGTGGCGAAGACGTCCTGCCGCAAGGCCGAGGTGTCCGCGACGCTCCGGTTCTCCGGTGGGCTGCACATCATCTCGGGCCGCGTGGTGATCGAGGCCGAGCTGGACAACGAGTCGGCTGCCACGAGGCTGCGCCAGACGATCCAGGACCTGTACGGGCACACCAGCGAGCTGATCGTGGTCCAGGCGGGCGGTATCCGCAAGTCGTCGCGGTTCGTGGTCCGCGTGGTGCGTGACGGCGAGTCGCTGGCCCGGCAGACGGGCCTGCTGGACGCGCGGGGCCGGCCGGTGCGCGGGCTGGCGCCGGAGGTGGTGTCCTCGGGCGTGGCGGAGGCCGAGTCCGTGTGGCGGGGCGCGTTCCTCGCGCACGGGTCGCTGACGGAGCCGGGCCGGTCCATGTCGCTGGAGGTCACCAGCCCCGGCCCGGAGGCGGCGCTCGCGCTGGTCGGGGCGGCGCGGCGGCTGGGCGTGCCCGCGAAGTCGCGCGAGGTGCGCGGCATCGACCGCGTGGTGATCCGGGACGGCGACGCCATCGCGACGATGCTGCGCCGGATCGGTGCCCCGGAGACGCTGGCCGTGTGGGAGGAGCGCCGCGCGCGGCGCGAGGTGCGCGGCACGGCGAACCGCCTGGCGAACTTCGACGACGCCAACCTGCGGCGCTCCGCCCGGGCCGCGGTCGCCGCCGGGGCGCGCGTGCAGCGGGCGTTCGAGATCCTGGCCGAGGACGTGCCGGACCACCTGCGCCAGGCCGGCGAGCTCCGGCTCGCGCACAAGCAGGCGTCCCTGGAGGAGCTGGGCCGGCTCGCCGACCCGCAGCTCTCCAAGGACGCGGTGGCGGGCCGCATCCGCCGCCTGCTGTCGACGGCGGACAAGCGGGCCGCCGAGCTCGGCATCCCGGACACGGAGTCGGGCCTGAGCCCGGACCTGCTGGACATCTGACGAGGGGCGGGCGGGCCCTGCACGGGGACGGGCCGAAGCGCGAGCGGAGAGCGTTCGTCGCGGTGCGAGGTGCTCGGTCCCGGTCCGGCGTCCGGTGCCGCCCTGGAGTCCGATCCCGTATGGTTCTCGCGTGGGATCGAAGCGTCAGCGCAGGTCAAAGGCCAAGAAGTACGGCAACCCCGCGAAGCGGGCAGCGGTGCTCGCAGCGGAGCGCGGGCAGGACGGCCCACCGGGCGAGGCTCAGCTCGGCGCACTACCTGACCGTACGACCACGGCCCTGGACTCCATCCAGAAGCTGCTGGGCGGCTCCTCGCGAGAGCGCACTGCGGGCTGGTTCGCCGACGCGCAGGAGAGCATCCGCTCCGGATCCGCCGCGCTGGTCGGTCTGGACGGCCCGCGTGCCGTCATGGTCGCGACCGCCGAGCTGCTCGGCGGTGTCTACCACCACGTGCTGCACGAGGTCGGCCGGGACATGTTCTTCGAGGAGTTCTCCGCGGAGCTGATCGAACGCACGGCCGCGGACCTGCAGGACGGTGTCGGCGACCCCGAGCGCCTGGCCCGGCTCCTGTACGGCCTGTGCGCGATGGCGCTCCCGGACGACGCCGAGGAGATCTGGGCCCGGTATCTCGCCGCGGTCGGTGCCTCCCGGAGCTTTCCCGCGGCGCCGTGGCTGCTGTCGAAGCCCGAGTTGCGCGCGACGGGTCGCCTGTGGCGAGCCATGGACGAGATCGGCGGCGCGCGCCGCGTGGTGTTCGCGGAGCTGGAGTGGGCACGCGACACGTTCGTCTACGCGTGGGACATCGACGTCTGCGACCACCCACTACCGCTCAACGCCGGCGTGTTCGACGACGTCGAACAGGCGCACGCGGCGTGGCAGGCATGGGTGGGACCGGTGGCGCGGGACGCGAGGCCCGAACGGGTCGACGACGTGCCGTGGGGACACCTGTACCGCGAGTCGTTCATGGGCCTGCGCGGGGACGAGACCCGCTCGCTCATGGACAACTGGCACCTGACGCAGCGGGCCGCCCAGCTCGTCGGATCCCGGCTCGGTACCTCGCCGGAGGACGAGCGCGCCGACTGGCGCGACGCGCTGGTCGACTTCGTCGCCTGGTGCGAGGCCGAGCGCGGGAGACCGCTGACCGCCGACGAGCGCGACGTGACCGAGGCCTTCGTGGAGTACTGGTGCGATCTGATCCCGCGCGACACCTGGGGCGTCATCTCGCCGCACCGCATCGTGTGGAACCGCGGGGCGATCACGGACTGGTTCGACGACGAGTGGTACCCCAAGGTACTCACCGTCCTGCCGGACTGGATCCGGTACCAGGGGCACCGCACCGGCGCCACGGAGGCGCACGTGGAGCGCGCGCTCACGTTCGCGCACGGCGAGGGCAGACGCGAAGCGCAGGACTGCCCCGGTGCGGACTTCGGGAGCGCCTCCGACGACGCGCCGGAGGCGGCTCCGGTCCGAGCCTGATCGGCACGGGATCAGGCCGTGCGGAGGCGTGGCAACCTCACCGCCGGCCCTCCGCCGCGTGGGCGATGTTGCGCTGCATGCCCCCGAACACGATGGTGTGGAACGGGCTGATCGCCCACCAGTAGAGCTGCCCCGGCAGCCCGCGCGGCGAGAAGATCGCGCGCTGCCGGAAGGTCGGGCGCGCGCCGTCGCCGTCCTCGACGGACAGCTCCAGCCAGGCCAGGCCCGGCAGGCGCATCTCCGCGCGCAGCCGCAGCAGGCGGCCGGGCTCGATCGCCTCGACGCGCCACCAGTCCAGGGCGTCGCCCGGGGCGAGGTGGTCCGGGTGCCGACGGCCGCGTCGCAGGCCGGGCCCGCCGAACAGCCGGTCCATGATGCCGCGGGCGGCCCAGCCCAGCCGCCAGGAGTACCAGCCGTGCGCGCCCCCGATGCCCTCGATCACCGTCCAGAGGGCCTCGGGCGTGGTGTCCACCTCCCGGGACCGGTCGTCGACCAGGAGACTCCCTCCGGCCCAGTCCGGGTCCTCGGGCAGCGGGTCCGACGGCGCCCCGGGGGCGGACGCGGACACCCAGCTCGTCCGGACGTCGAGCTCACGGATCCGCGCCAGGGCGAGCGTGACCGCGTCGTCGAAGCCCAGCAGACCCTCGGGCGGGTCGGGCACGTGGTCCTTGATGTCGTCCTCACGGGTCACCACCTCGTGCACGAGCGACCCCACCAGGGGGCGGGCGATAGTCGGCGGGACCGGGGTGACGAGACCGACCCAGTGACTCGCCAGCCCCGGCGTCAGGACAGGTACGGCGCGGATGACCCGGCGGTGGAGCCCCGCGGCGGCGGCGTAGCGCTGCATCATCTCGCGATAGGTGAGCACGTCCGGCCCGCCGATGTCGAAGGCCCTGCTGACCGACGCCGGGAGGTCCGCCACCGCCACGAGGTAGCGCAGCACGTCACGCACGGCGATCGGCTGGATGCGGTTGTCGATCCAGCGCGGGGCCACCATGGCCGGGAGCCGCTCGGTGAGGTAGCGCATCATCTCGAAGGACGCGCTGCCCGAGCCGAGGATCACGGCGGCACGCAGCACGATCGTCGGGGCCCCGCCGTCCAGCAGGATCTCCTCCACCTCGCGGCGGGACTCGAGGTGGTCGGACAGCCGCTCGCCCTCGGGATGCAGGCCGCCGAGATAGACCACCCGTCCGACACCGGCCTCCCGGGCGACGACCGCGAAGCCGCGTGCCGTGCCCCGGTCGCGCTCGGCGAACCCCTTGCCGGCGCCCAGGGCGTGGATCAGGTAGTAGGCGACGTCCACTCCGTCGAGCGCGCGGCGCAGGTCGGCCCGTGACGTGGCGTCGCCCGTCACGACGTCGACGTCGCCGGCCCAGTCCCGGGACGAGATCCGCTCGGCGTGGCGGGTCAGCACCCGGACCGTGTACCCGGCGGCAAGGAGCTCGGGGACCAGCCGTCCGCCGATGTAGCCGGTCGCACCGGTCACGAGGACGAGGGGCATGAGGCACCGCCTTTCGTCGGGATCACCATCCCGAGATCAGGAAGCCAGGCAAGTTGCTAGTCAGGCTAGATGTTATCGTGATGGCCTGTCCTCCGGCAGGTCCGACACCGCCTCGATGCCCGGGGAGGGGGTCATGATCCGGGAGGCGCCCACGGCGGGGCGACGGCCTGCCGGTCGGCGGCGGGTGCTCGTCACGATCGGCTACGTGGGGTATGTGGTCGGCTCGACGATCGGCGTCAGCCCCGTCGCCGGAGACGAGCGCGACGGCGAGCGCTTTCCGCGCGCGCTGCGCAGGCGTCGTACCTGCTGCTCTGTGAGATCGGACAAAACAGCGCGTCTCAGGTAGTCCGGCTCGGGTCACGCGTGTCCCCGCTTCGGGTATAGGCTCGGTCGCGTCAGGTGACGACGGTGTGACCTCCACGTTTCGGGCCAGGTCACCGCCTGCCCTCGTGGAGGGCGCCGCTGATCAGCGGCTTCGCGCTGACCACTCGACAAACGGCACCGTGCGTCGCGCCCCACCGGGCAGGACGTGGCGGCGCCCGCAAGGAATTCGAACCGTGTGCGTCGGCCGAGCGCTGGCGCGCCTCTGAGGAGGGCATCGTGACCATCCGCGTCGGCATCAACGGCTTCGGCCGCATCGGACGTAACTTCTACCGCGCGATCATCGCGTCGGGAGCGGACATCGAGATCGTCGGGGTCAACGACCTGACGGACAACAAGACGCTTGCGCACCTGCTCAAGTACGACACGGTGCTGGGCCGTTTCCCGCTGTCGGTCGACTTCGACGACGAGAACATCATCGTGGACGGCAAGAAGATCCGTGCCCTGGCCGAGCGCGACCCGGCGAACCTGCCGTGGGGCGAGCTGGGCGCTGACGTCGTCATCGAGTCCACGGGCTTCTTCACCGACGCCACGAAGGCCAAGGCGCACATCGACGGCGGCGCCAAGAAGGTCATCATCTCGGCCCCGGCCAAGAACGAGGACGCCACCTTCGTCATGGGCGTCAACAACGAGCAGTACGACCCGGCGACGCACCACATCATCTCGAACGCGTCGTGCACCACGAACTGCCTCGCCCCGCTGGCCAAGGCCCTGAACGACTCGCTGGGCATCGAGCGTGGCCTCATGACCACCATCCACGCCTACACCGGCGACCAGAAC
The DNA here is from genome assembly GCF_054777735.1 of Myceligenerans cantabricum. Lineage (NCBI taxonomy): Bacteria > Bacillati > Actinomycetota > Actinomycetes > Micrococcales > Promicromonosporaceae > Myceligenerans > Myceligenerans cantabricum. The sequence continues at coordinate 566,965 of NZ_BAAHAJ010000009.1, read as the reverse complement.
CTGCAGGACGGCCCGCACAAGGACCTGCGCCGCGCCCGTGCGGCCGCGACCAACATCGTGCCGACCTCGACCGGTGCCGCCAAGGCCGTGGCGCTCGTCCTGCCGGAGCTCAAGGGCAAGCTCGACGGCTACGCGCTGCGCGTGCCGACCATCACCGGGTCGGCCACGGACCTCACCTTCACCGCCTCCAAGGAGACCACGGTGGACGAGGTCAACGCCGCGGTCAAGGCCGCCGCGGAGGGCACGCTCAAGGGCATCCTCTCCTACGTCGACGACGAGATCGTCTCGAGCGACATCGTCACCGACCCGCACCAGAGCATCTTCGACTCCAAGCTCACGAAGGTGATCGGCGGCCAGGTCAAGGTCGTCTCCTGGTACGACAACGAGTGGGGTTACAGCAACAGCCTCGTCGCCCTGACGACGTTCGTCGGCGAGAAGCTCTGACCTACCGCTCCGGCGCTCCGCTTCGTCCCGACGCGAGGTAGAGCCCGACGCCGCGAGGCAGCGCCCGGCGGCACGAACCTGGGCCCTCGGCGGTCCCGTCGTGCTGTCCGCACGTTCTGCCTCGCGCCGTCCGGCTCTGCCTCGCGCGCGTGCCCGGCACTTCCAGAAGGGTTCCCCTGTGAAGACCATCGACTCCCTCGGTGAGCTGCGCGGCAAGCGCGTGCTCGTCCGTTCCGACTTCAACGTGCCGCTGTCCGAGGTCGACGGCAGCCCGGCCATCTCCGACGACGGCCGTATCCGCGCCGCCCTGCCCACCCTGCGGCGCCTGTCCGAGGCCGGCGCGCGCGTCGTGGTGGCCGCGCACCTCGGCCGGCCCCAGGGCGAGCCGAAGCCCGAGTTCTCCCTCGCGCCGGTCGCGGCGCGCCTCGGCGAGCTGCTCGGCGCCCCCGTCGCGCTGGCCGAGGACGTGACCGGCCCGTCCGCGCGCAAGACCGTCGGCGACCTCGCCGACGGCCAGGTCGCGCTCCTGGAGAACGTGCGGTTCGACGCGCGCGAGACCTCCAAGGACGACGCGGAGCGTGCCGAGCTCGCCGCCGAGCTCGGCGAGCTCGCGGACGCGTTCGTCTCCGACGGCTTCGGCGTCGTGCACCGCAAGCAGGCCTCGGTGTACGACGTCGCGCGGCTCCTCCCGGCCGCGGCCGGCGAGCTGGTGCTCAAGGAGGTCGAGTCCCTCACGCGTGCGACGGGAGAGCCGGAGCGCCCGTACGCCGTCGTGCTCGGCGGCTCGAAGGTGAGCGACAAGCTCGGCGTCATCGCGAACCTGCTCACCAAGGCGGACCGGCTGCTCATCGGCGGCGGCATGGTCTTCACGTTCCTGGCGGCCAAGGGCCTCTCGGTGGGCAGCTCCCTGCTGGAGAAGGACCAGATCGAGGCCGTCCGGGGCTACCTCGCCACGGCCGAGGCCAACGGCGTGGAGATCGTGCTGCCCACCGACATCGAGGCCGCGGACTCGTTCGCCGTCGACGCGCCGCACCGCACGGTGGCGGCCGACGCGATCCCGGACGGCACCATGGGCCTGGACATCGGCCCCGAGTCCGGCGCGCTGTTCGCCGCCCAGCTGGCCGACGCGCGGACGATCGCCTGGAACGGGCCCATGGGCGTGTTCGAGTTCGAGGCGTTCGCGCCCGGGACACGGACCGTCGCGCAGGGCATCGTGGACGCGACGGCGAACGGCGCGTTCTCCATCGTGGGCGGCGGCGACTCCGCCGCGGCCGTGCGGGCCCTCGGCTTCGACGAGGCCGGCTTCAGCCACATCTCCACGGGCGGCGGCGCGAGCCTCGAGCTGCTCGAGGGCAAGGAGCTTCCCGGCCTCACGGTCCTCGCCTGAGGCGCCGCGGCCGCCGCGACATCGACACAGAGAGAAGACACACCATGACCACCCGACGCACGCCGCTCATGGCGGGCAACTGGAAGATGAACCTGGACCACCAGCAGGCGATCAGCACGGTCCAGAAGCTGGCCTGGACGCTGAAGGACGGCAAGCACGACTACGCCGCCGTCGAGGTGGCGGTCCTGCCGCCGTTCACCGACCTGCGCTCCGTGCAGACCCTGGTCGACGCCGACAAGCTCGACATCCGCTACGGCGGCCAGGACCTGTCGCAGCACGAGTCCGGCGCGTTCACGGGCGAGGTCTCCGGACCGCTGCTGGCCAAGCTCGGCTGCGCCTACGTGGCCGTCGGCCACTCGGAGCGCCGCCAGCACCACGCCGAGTCCGACGAGCTGGTCGCCGCCAAGGTGGCCGCCGCGCTGAAGAACGGGCTCTCGCCGATCCTGTGCGTGGGCGAGGGCCTGCACGTGCGTCAGGCGGGTGAGCAGGTGCCCTTCACGCTCGCGCAGCTGGACGCGGCGCTGGCCGGCCTGGCGGCCGAGGAGGCCGCGAAGGTCGTCGTCGCGTACGAGCCCGTCTGGGCGATCGGCACGGGCGAGGTCGCGACGCCGGAGGACGCGCAGGAGGTCTGCGGAGCGATCCGCGGCCGCCTCGCCGAGCTGTACGACGCCGACCTGGCCGGCGCGGTGCGCGTCCTGTACGGCGGCTCGGTCAAGTCGGGCAACGTCGCGCAGATCATGGCGCAGCCCGACGTCGACGGCGCGCTCGTCGGCGGTGCCAGCCTGGACCCGGAGGAGTTCGCCAAGATCGTGCGCTACCAGTCGCACGTGACGGTCTGAACCGACACCCCGCGGTCACCGAACCGACACTCCGCAGACCGGGCGCGCGACGTGCCCGCGTCGTGTGAGAGACTCGGTGCCGATGGACGAAGCCCCCAGTTCAGTTCTCTGACCTGGGGGTTCGTTCATCGGGCAAACCCTCGCTTACCCTTGATTCCGATCCGCCGTCGGAGTGATCTCCGGCACACTAGTTGATGAGGACGTGAAGTTCGTGGACGTGCTCCAGATCATCCTGCAGGTTCTGCTGGTCATCACCAGCGCCTTCCTGACCATGCTCGTACTGCTCCACAAGGGCAAGGGTGGCGGGCTCTCCGACATGTTCGGCGGCGGTATCTCCATGGGCGCCGGGTCCTCCGGCGTCGCCGAGCGCAACCTGAACCGCATCACGGTCGCCTTCGCGCTCGTGTGGACCGTGGTGATCGTGCTGCTCGGCCTGGTTCAGAAGGTCAGCTGACCCGAGCGGTTCGACGCGCGGGCGGTCGGCCACCCAACCTCACGGAGGGGACGAGGAACGTGGCATCTGGCGGGCATGCGATCAGGGGTAGCCGGGTAGGCGCCGGCCCCATGGGCGAGACCGAGCGAGGCGAGGCTGCTCCGCGCGTAAGAGTTTCCTACTGGTGCGCCAACGGGCACGAGACGGCACCGAGCTTCTCGGTCGGTGCCGACGTGGAGGCCCCGGTGCACTGGGACTGCCCGCAGTGCGGGTACCCGGCGGGGATGGACCCCGCGAATCCACCCTCACCGGTCCGGAACGAGCCGTACAAGACTCACCTGGCCTACGTGAAGGAGCGCAGGTCGGAAGAGGACGGTGCGGCGCTCCTGGCCGAGGCTCTGGAAGCGCTCCACATCCGCCGCGGCCGCGTCGCGAGCTGAGCCGCGGCCCGCGCAGCGCTCCGCGCCGCAGCCGCCCCGGCACCGAGGTGGTGGGACCGTGCAGGCCCCGCCACCCCGGGGGCGGTGCGTCCTGCCGTGGTACTAGGCGGTGGGGGCCGGGCTCGTGCTTCCCGCGGCCGCCGCGTCCAGGAGCCAGAGGGTCCGGACGGCGCCGACCGCGCCGACCGCCGGGACATGAGCGACCGCCTCCGGGACGTCGTCCGGCGTCGTACCCATCGCCGCGGCGGCCTGGGCCGCCTTCTCAGCGCCCGCGGCGACGATCCACACCTCGCGCGCCGCGCGGAGGGTGCCGAAGGTCAGCGAGACCCGCTCCGGCGGCGGCTTGGGAGAGCCGTGCACGCCCACCGTGGCGCCCGTGGCGCCGAGCGCCGCGTGCCCCGGGAACAGCGAGGCGACGTGCCCGTCCGGGCCCATGCCGAGCAGCAGGACGTCGAAGGCCGGCACGGCCGGGGCCGCGGGGTCCGCCGGGCCGTCACCGTCGGGCTCGTGCGCCGCGAACCGGGCCAGCTCCGCCGCGTACGCCGCGGCGCCCTCCTCGGGTGAGGCGACGGCGGAGGGCCCCGGCATCGCGTGCACGTTCCTGGCCGGCAGACCGTGCTCGGCGACCAGGGCGTCGACCAGCGCCTCGCGGGCCTGGGTCTCGTTGCGGTCGGGGTCGCCGTCGGGCAGGAACCGCTCGTCGCCCCACCACAGGTGCACGCCGCTCCAGTCCACGGCCGTGACGAGCGGCGACGCGGCCACGCTCGCGAGCGTACGGATCCCCACGGTGCCGCCCGTGAGGACGACGTGCACGGGGGAGCGGACCGACTGCACGTCCAGGACGCGCGTGAGCAGCCGTGCGGCGGTGGCCTCGGCCAGCACCCCGGCGTCGGGATGCACGACGACGAGCCGGGTGGCGGGACGACCGGCCGCGGCCGCGACGGGCCGGTCCGCCGCCGTGCCGGGGACGTCGCTCATGCCGCCCCCTCGACCTCGACCAGGGGCAGCCCCTTGGCCAGAGCCTTCTCGTAGACCTCGTCCGGGTCGAGCCGGCGCAGCTCTTCGATGAGGGCCTCGTTGAGCTTGCGGATCGGCAGCGCGATCCGTCGCGCCGGCTTGCCCGGCTCGGTGATGGTGACGACGCGGCCGTCGGGCCTGTCCAGCACGATGTCGCCGTCCTTGCGCTCCAGGACCACCTTCGTGATGGCTTCCGCGCCGTCGACCGGCACGACCGTGGCGGGGCACCCCAGCCGCTCGCCGAGCCAGGCGGCCAGCAGGTGCAGCGACGTGTGCCGCACCTCGCCCTCGACGCGCACGTTCTGCACGGGGCCGAACGGCGGCTGCTCGACGGCGGCGGCGATGAGCGCGCGCCACAGCGTCACGCGGGCCCACGCCAGGTCCGTGTCGCCGGGCCTGGACACCCCGGGGAGGGTGTGGAGCATGGCGACCGGGTCCTCGACGGCGGTGGTGTCGGTGATGCGGCGGTGCGCCATGGCGCCGACCGGGTCCGCCGCGGGCTCGGCGGGCGCCTCGCGCGGCCACCAGACGACGATCGGGGCGTCGGGCAGGAGCAGCGGCATCACCAGGGTGTCGCAGCGTTCGAGCAGCGGACCCGACGCCCGCAGCACCACGACCTCCGAGGCGCCGGCGTCGCCGCCCACGCGGATCTGCGCGTCGAGGCGTGGCGCGCCGTCGTGGGAGGGTGCCACGACGATGACGCGGCACGGGTGCTCGCGGCTGGCGTCGTTGGTGGTGGCGACCGCCTCCTCGACGTCCCGCTCGTCCGCGAGGACCACGAGGGTGAGCACGCGGCCCAGGGCGACGGCGCCGCCCTCGTCGCGCAGCGACACCAGCCGACGGTTGACGTCGTTGGCGGTGGTGTCCGGCATGTCGATAATCACTGTGTCCGCCCTTCGAGGTGGTTCCTGCGCAGCGCCGGCGACGTCATGGTCGCCGCCAGGCCCGGCCGTCGCGGGCCAGCATCTCGTCCGCCGACGGCGGCCCCCACGTCCCGGACGCGTACTGCTCCGGCCGGCCCTGCTTCGCCCAGTAGGCGGTGATCGGGTCGAGCATCTTCCAGGAGAGCTCGACCTCCTCGTGCGTGGGGAAGAGTGGCGGGTCGCCGAGGAGGACGTCGAGGATGAGCCGCTCGTACGCCTCGGGGGACGACTCGGTGAACGAGTGCCCGTACCCGAAATCCATGGTCACGTCGCGCACCTGCATGGCCGTGCCCGGCACCTTCGCGCCGAACCGCATCGTCACGCCCTCGTCGGGCTGCACGCGGATCACCAGGGCGTTGTTCCCCAGCTCGGAGGTCAGCGACGACTCGAACGGCAGGTGCGGCGCCTTCTTGAAGACCACCGCCACCTCGGTGACGCGGCGGCCCAGCCGCTTGCCGCTGCGCAGGTAGAACGGGACGCCCGCCCAGCGGCGGTTGTCCACGTCCACGCGGATCGCGGCGTACGTCTCGGTGGTGGAGTCCGGCGAGATGCCGTCCTCCTGCAGGAAGCCGTTGACCTCCTCGCCGCCCTGCCAGGCCGGGGCGTACTGCCCGCGGGCGGTGTGCCGGCCCAGCGACTTGGGGAGCCGCAGCGAGGACAGCACCTTGATCTTCTCGGCGCGCAGCTCGGCGGCGTCGAACGTGATGGGCTCCTCCATGGCGACGAGCGCGAGGAGCTGTACCAGGTGGTTCTGGATGACGTCGCGCGCGGCGCCGATCCCGTCGTAGTAGCCCGCGCGTCCGCCGATGCCGATGTCCTCGGCCATCGTGATCTGCACGTGGTCCACGTAGTTCGCGTTCCAGATCGGCTCGAACATCTGGTTGGCGAACCGCAGCGCCAGGATGTTCTGGACGGTCTCCTTGCCCAGGTAGTGGTCGATGCGGAACACCGAGTCCGGGGAGAAGACCTCGGAGACGACGGACTCCAGCTCGCGCGCGCTCGCCAGGTCGTGGCCGAACGGCTTCTCGATGACGACGCGCCGCCAGGCCTCGCCGTCGGCCGTGTAGGTGTCCGGGGTGGACAGGCCGTGCTTCGACAGCTGCTTGCACACCAGCGGGAACGCGCTCGGCGGCACGGACAGGTAGAAGGCGTGGTTGCCGCCGGTGCCGCGCTCGGCGTCCAGCGTCTCGACGGTCTCGCGCAGGCGCTCGAACGCGTCGTCGTCGTCGAAGGAGCCCTGCACGAACCGGATGCCCTCGGCGAGCTGGCGCCAGGTGGCCTCACGGAACGGGGTGCGGGCGTGCTCCTTGACGGCGTCGTGCACGATCTTGGCGAAGTCCTGGTCCTCCCACTCGCGGCGGGCGAAGCCCGTCAGCGCGAAGCCGGGCGGGAGCAGGCCGCGGTTGGCCAGGTCGTACACCGCGGGCATGAGCTTCTTGCGCGCCAGGTCACCCGTGACCCCGAAGATGACCAGGCCGCAGGGCCCCGCGATGCGGGGCAGGCGGAGGTCGAGGGGATCACGGAGCGGGTTGTGGTCGGCACTGATCCTTGCTGGTCGCAACGACGTCCTCCGGGATTGTGTGTACGTGCCGGCGCCGGCCCTGCGGCCGGTGCCGTTGCGCGGACCGGGCCCGTGCCAGGGCCCCGGTCCGCGCGACGCGGGCTCAGCCCGCCTCGTCGAGGCCGGCCTGGGTGGTGGCCAGCAGCTCCTCCCAGCTCTTCTCGAACTTGCCGACGCCCTCGACCTCCAGGAGCTGGGTGACCCCGTCCATGGAGACGCCGTGGGCCTCGATCGCGGCCACGGTCGCCGCCGCGGTGCCGGCGGTCCCGGTGACCGTGTCGGCGAGCACGATGCCGTGGTCGGCGAACGCGTCGAGGGTCTTCTCCGGCATGGTGTTCACCACGCCGTCCACGACGAGCTCGTCGACGTACATGGTGTCGCGGTACTCCGGGTTCTTCACGCCGGTGGACGCCCACAGCGGGCGCTGCGGGTGGCCGCCGTCCGCCGCCAGGGCGGACCAGCGCTCGCCGGCGAACGACTCCTCGTAGGCCGCGTAGGCGAGACGGGCGTTCGCGATGGCGGCCTGGCCGCGCAGGGCGAGCGCCTCCTCGGAGCCGACGTCCTCGAGCTGCTTGTCGACCTCCGAGTCGACCCGGGAGACGAAGAACGAGGCGACCGAGCCGATGGGGCCCAGCTCGTGCCCGTTCGCCCGGGCGGCCTCCAGGCCGGCCATGAACGCGTCCATGACCGCCCGGTACCGCTCGATCGAGAAGATCAGCGTGACGTTCACGCTGATGCCCTCGGCCAGCACCGCGGTGATCGCGGGCAGGCCCTCGATCGTGGCGGGGATCTTGATCATGACGTTCGGCCGGTCGACGGTGGCCCAGAGGCGCTTCGCGACCTCGATCGTGGCTGCGGTGTCGTGCGCCAGGCGCGGGTCCACCTCGATCGACACGCGGCCGTCGACCGTGCCCGACGCGTCGTACACGCCGCGTAGCACGTCGGCCGCGGCACGGACGTCGTCGGTGGTGATCCTCTCGACCGCGGCCTCGACGTCGGTCCCGGCCAGCTCGGCGAGGGTCCCGGCGTACGCGTCACCGCGGGACAGGGCGCCGGCGAAGATCGTCGGGTTCGTCGTCACTCCGACGACGTCCCTCGTCTCGATCAGCTCGGCCAGGTTGCCCGTGTCCAGCCGCTCCCGCGACAGGTCGTCCAGCCAGATGGACACGCCTGCCTCGGACAGCCGCTTGGTGGGGTTCGCCTGCTCGTTCATGTGCCTGCTCCTCTCTCGTACGTACGCTCGGGCCCCTCGTGGGGGCGAGACGCTGCTCAGGAGGCCGCGGCGGCGATCGAGTCCTTCGCGGCGCCGGCCACGGCCTCGGCCGTGATGCCGTACTCCGTGAAGAGCGTCTTGTAGTCCGCCGAGGCGCCGTAGTGCTCCAGCGAGACGGAGCGACCGGCGTCGCCCACGATCTCGCGCCAGCCCAGCGCGATGCCTGCCTCGACCGACACGCGGGCCCGCACGTCCGCCGGGAGCACCTGCTCCCGGTAGTCCGCGTCCTGCCTGGCGAACCACTCGACCGACGGCATCGACACGACACGGGCCTGCACGCCGTCGGCCGCGAGGAGCTCGCGCGCCCGCACGGCGAGCTGCACCTCGGAGCCCGTGCCGACCAGGATCACGTCCGGGGTCCCGTCCGTGTCCAGGAGGGTGTAGCCGCCCCGGAGGGTGTCCTCGGCGCCGGCGAAGCCGTCGGCGCCGCGGGGGAAGGTCGGCACGCCCTGGCGGGTGAGCACGAGGCCGGCCGGGTTCTGCGTGTTCTCCAGGATCCCGCGCCAGGCCCAGGCGGTCTCGTTGGCGTCCGCGGGGCGCACGACGTCGAGGTTCGGGATGGCGCGCAGGGCGGCCAGGTGCTCCACGGGCTGGTGGGTGGGGCCGTCCTCGCCCAGGCCGATCGAGTCGTGCGTCCACACGAACGTCGTCGGGATCTCCATGAGGGCGGAGATGCGGACCGACGCGCGCATGTAGTCGGCGAACTGGAGGAACGTGCCGCCGTACGGACGCGTCAGGCCGTGCAGCACGATGCCGTTCAGGATCGCGCCCATGCCGTGCTCGCGGATCCCGAAGTGCAGCGTGCGGCCGTACTGGTCGCCCGGGAACTTCTTGGTGGCGTGCTCGGACGGGACGAACGACGGCTCGCCGTCCATCGTCGTGTTGTTCGAGCCCGCGAGGTCGGCCGAGCCGCCCCACAGCTCGGGCAGGACGTCCTTCAGGGCGCTCAGGACCTTGCCCGACGCCGCGCGGGTCGCCATGCCCTTCTCGGTGTCGGCCGGGAACTCGGGCAGCTCGCCGGTCCAGCCCGCGGGCAGCTCGCGCCGGGTGAGCCGGTCCAGCAGCGCGGCGTTGTCCGGGTTGGCCGTCCGCCACGCGGCGTAGGCCTTCTCCCAGGCCTGGCGCTCGTCGCCCTGGCGCTCCGCGACGGCGCGGGTGTGCGCCAGCACGTCGTCGTCGATGTGGAACGACAGGTCGGGCTCGACGCCGAGCACCCGCTTCAGGCCCGCGACCTCCTCGGTGCCGAGCGCGGAACCGTGGATCCCGCCGGTCCCCTGCTTGGTCGGCGCGGGCCAGCCGATGATGGTGCGCAGCGCGATGATCGACGGCTTGCCGGTCTCCGACCGGGCGGCGTCCAGGGCGGCCGCGAGCCCGTCGACGTCCTCGGCGTAGCCGGTGCCGCGCGAGGCCCAGTCCACCCGCTGGGTGTGCCAGCCGTAGGCCTCGTAGCGGGCCAGGACGTCCTCCGTGAACGCGATGTCGGTGTCGTCCTCGATCGAGATCTTGTTGTCGTCCCAGATCACGACGAGGTTGCCGAGCTGCTGGTGGCCGGCGAGCGACGACGCCTCGCTGGTGACGCCCTCCTGGAGGTCGCCGTCGGAGGCGATGACGTACACGTGGTGGTCGAACGGCGACGTGCCGGGGGCGGCCTCCGGGTCGAGCAGGCCCCGCTCGCGACGCGTGGCGAACGCCATGCCGACGGCGGAGGCAAGGCCCTGCCCGAGGGGGCCGGTGGTGATCTCCACCCCTTCGGTGTGGCGGTACTCCGGGTGGCCGGGTGTCTTGGAGCCCCAGGTGCGCAGTGCCGCGAGGTCCTCCATCTCCAGGCCGTATCCCGCCAGGAAGAGCTGGAGGTAGAGGGTCAGGGAGGAGTGCCCGGCGCTGAGCACGAAGCGGTCGCGACCCACCCACGCCGGATCGGCCGGGTCATGGCGCATCGTCTTCTGGAACAGCAGGTAGGCCGCGGGGGCCAGGGAGATCGCGGTGCCGGGGTGTCCGCTGCCGACCTTCTCCACGGCGTCTGCGGCGAGCGCCTTGATCGACGTCACCGCGCGCTGGTCGAGCTCGGACCAGTCGAACGGGGTCAGGCGGGGGTCGAACGTCATCTCGAATCCTCTTCTCACCGCTGGCTGACGGGGCCGCGCGGGTCGTACGGTGAGCGGCGTGATCCCGCCTGGAGCGGGGCCGCCGCGGATGCCTCGACTCACCCTATAGCCGCAGACTGACAGCCGTCCCGGGGTGTCCGCACTCTGTCAGACGGGTCCGCGGCCCTGGTCGGCGTCCTGGTGGCGGTGAGCCGGAGAAGGGGTCCCGGATCGGGGCGAACGTCACAGGTTCGGCCGCCCTGCCGGGTGCGCGCACCACGGTGCCGTCGTCGTACCATGAGCAGGCCCGATCCGCCGTCCGAACGGAAACTCCGCACCGTGAGCACACCAGCGTCGTCCATGGCCCGCGATTCTGCCGCCGGGGCCGCGGCGCCGTCCTCGGACAGCGCACCGTCGGGCGTCACGGAGCCGACGACGGACGACGCCGTCCCGACGGGCGAGAGCGCGGACGTCCGCGAGGGCCTCGCCAACTACGACCGCCGCGCGAGCGGCTGGTTCCTGCGCCGGGCGGGCGCGTACGTGGCGCTCACCAAGCCGCGCGTGATCGAGCTGCTGCTGGTCACGACGATCCCCACGATGGTCCTGGCCGAGCGCGGCTGGCCGTCGGTCTGGCTGATGCTCGCCACACTGGTCGGCGGGTCGCTGGCGGCGGGCAGCGCGAACGCGTTCAACATGTACCTGGACCGGGACATCGACCGGCTGATGAACCGCACGAAGCGGCGGCCGCTGGCGACGGGCGAGATCTCGCCGCGGGCGGGCCTGGTGTTCTCCTGGATCCTGTGCGGTCTGGCGCTGGCCTGGTTCGCCCTGGTGGTGAACCTCGCGGCGGCGTGGCTGACGGCGGCGGCGATCGCGATCTACGTGGTCGGCTACACGATGATCCTGAAGCGGCGCACGCCGCAGAACATCGTGTGGGGCGGCATCGCGGGCTGCATGCCGGTGTTCATCGGCTGGGCCGCCGTGACGGGCGGGCTGAGCTGGTCGGCGCTCGCCCTGTTCGGCGTGATCTTCTTCTGGACGCCGCCGCACTACTGGCCGCTGTCGATCAAGTTCAAGCGGGACTACGCGGCCGCCGACGTGCCGATGCTGCCCGTCGTCTCGGACGACCGCCGCGTCGCCGCCGAGATGGTCGGCTACACGCTCGCGATGATCGCCTGCTCGCTGGTGCTCATCCCGCTCGCCGGCATGACGTGGGTGTACACCGTCGTGGCCGCGGGCCTGGGCGTGTGGTTCCTGACCTCCACGATCCTCATGCTGCGCCGGGCCAAGCAGGGTGCCGCGGGCAAGCGCCTCGGCGCGATGAAGGTCTTCCACGCGTCGATCAGCTACCTGTCCGTGCTGTTCCTCGCGGTCGCGGTGGACGTCTTCCTGCCGTTCTGAGCCGTCGGCACCGGTGCCGTGCGCCGCGCGCGTCAGCGGGCCCGGGGATGCGTCGCCGCGTAGACCTCGCGGAGGGCGTCCGGGGTGACCATCGTGTAGATCTGCGTGGTCGTCACCGACGCGTGGCCGAGCAGCTCCTGGACCACGCGGACGTCCGCACCCCCCGCGAGCAGGTGGGTCGCGAACGAGTGCCGCAGCGTGTGCGGCGACACCCCGTCCAGCCCCGCGCGCCCGGCCGCGGCCTGCAGCGCCGCCCACGCCGTCTGCCGCGACATGCGTGCCCCGCGCATGTTGAGGAACACGGCGGGCGTGCCGCGCCGGCGCGCCGCGGCGGCCAGCTCCGGCCGGGCCCGCACGACGTAGGCCTCCACGGCCTCGCGCGCGAAGGAGCCGACGGGCACCACCCGTTCCTTGTCCCCCTTGCCGCGCAGCCGGATGACGGGCGCGTCGTCGACGTCGTCGACGTCCAGGCCGACGATCTCCGAGATCCGCCCGCCCGTCGCGTACAGCAGCTCGAGCAGCGCGCGGTCGCGCAGCGGCACCGGTCCGTCGCCCGTGCCGGCCGCCTCCAGCAGGCGGGCGACCTCGTCCACGCCGAGCGCGTGCGGCAGGCGGCGCAGCCGGGTGGGCGCGTGCACCTCCGTGGTCGGGTCGGTGCCGGACAGGCCCTCGGCACGGGCGAACCGGTGCCAGCCGCGGACGGCCGCGAGGGCCCGCGCGGTGGACGACGGCGACAGCGGGGCGCGCCCGTCGGCGCCCTGCCGGATGGTGTCGACGTAGGCGAGGACGTCGGCCTCGGTGACGTCGTGCATGCGGGTGCGTCCGAGCCCGGCCAGGTGGGTGGCGTACCGCGCGAGGTCGCGCCGGTAGGCGGCGACGGTGTTCGCGGAGAGTCCGCGCTCCACGCCCAGGTGGGCGAGGTAGTCGCGGAGGGGCTCGTCGAGGGCGTCGTCGACCTCTGTCGGGCTGGTCACGGCGTCCATGATGCCGTCAGACCCTCCGCGGGCCTCCTGCGGCACGCCGCCGGAGGCGGACACGCCGGGCGGCTGCCGGGGACGCCCCCGGTGTCGACGGCGTCGGCCGTGTCGACGCCGGGGACGTTCGCGCCGGTGGGCCCGGAGGCCCGGCGGGTCACGACGGGTTGATGTTGAAGAGCTCCGCGCGGCTACGGATGACCTGGGCCCGGGCGAGGCGCGGCTTGTCGGAGCCGTCGCGGATGACGTTGCCCGCGGCCTCGAACTCGGCGAGGAAGTCGACGGCCCAGGCGACGTCGGACGGCGTCGGGCTGAAGCACTCGTTGATGACGGCGGGCTGCTCCAGGTCGAGGCAGAGCTTGCCGGTCATACCGAGCGCGACCGCGTCGGCGGACTGCTCGCGCAGCAGGGCGTGCGCGGACCCGACGGTGGGGCCGTCGACGGGGCCGGGCAGGCCACCGATGCGGCTCGCGAGCACGAGGCGGGTGCGCGGGTACGCCATGGCGACGGGCTCGTTCGCGGCGCCGGTGTCGCGGCGGTAGTCGCCGGAGCCGAACGCGAGGCGGAACGTGCCGCGCGCGCGGGCGATGTTCACGGACTCCTCGATGCCGAGGGCGGACTCCACGAGCGGGATCACGGGGACCTCGCCGCCGAGGCGCTGCGCGGTGTCGACGACGTCGTCGGCCGACTCGGTCTTGGCGAGCATGACGCCGGCGAGCCCCGGGACGTCGCGCAGCTGCGCGACGTCGTCGGCCCAGGCCTCCGAGGTGCGGTCGTTGATCCGGACCCAGCCGGTGCCGCCCCCGCGCAGCCACTCGATCACGCGCCCCCGCGCCTCGTCCTTCAGGCTGTCGTCGATCGCGTCCTCGCAGTCGAGGAGGATCTGGTCGGCGCGGGAGAGCTGGGCGTCGTCGAAAGCGTCGGTCCGCATCGCCGAGAGCAGGAGCCAGGAGCGCGCGTAGTCGGGTGCGACGCGGGTCTTCTCGCGGGTGGCGCGGCGGGCGGTGAGGTCTGTGGAGTCGGTCACGGTCACAGGGTCGATGCTATGCCCGGTGGCGCGCCGGGCGTCGACGTCGTCGTCGACAAGGCTCCGCCGCGCGGGTTGTCGGGTGACGTCGTCCGGTGGCGGGACGGCGGGGAATCTCGGGCACGCCGGGGTTTCGGCGAGTTCCTGGCATGAGCCTGGTATAGCGTGACGGGCGTGAGCGAGCACCCAGCCGTACGGAGGGAGCGGGCGAGATGACGGACACGATGGTCGACGTCGGTCCGACGCCCGGTGAACGGCCCGAGCCGGATGACGCCCCGCGGGACGTGGTGGGCCGGGTCCTGCCGGAGCTTCCCGAGCCGCCGCCCCTGACGAGTCACGGCCCGGCCCGCATCATCGCGATGTGCAACCAGAAGGGTGGCGTCGGGAAGACCACCACCACCATCAACCTCGGCGCCTGTCTGGCCGAGCACGGTCGCAAGGTGCTGCTCGTCGACTTCGACCCGCAGGGCGCCGCGTCGGTGGGGATCGGCATCAACCCGCACGAGCTCGACATCACCGTCTACAACCTGCTCATGGAGCGGGGCGTACGCGTGGAGGACGTGCTCATCCCGTCCGGCATCGAGGGCCTGGACGTGCTGCCGGCGAACATCGACCTGTCCGCGGCCGAGGTCCAGCTCGTGGGCGAGGTCGCACGCGAGTCGGTGCTGTCGCGGGCGCTGCGCCCCATCGTCGACGACTACGACGTGATCCTCATCGACTGCCAGCCGTCGCTCGGCCTGCTGACCGTGAACGCGCTCACCGCCGCGCACGGTGTGCTCATCCCGCTGGAGTGCGAGTTCTTCGCGCTGCGCGGCGTCGCGCTGCTGGTCGAGACCATCGAGAAGGTGCGGGACCGGCTGAACCCGGCCCTGGAGATCGACGGTATCCTTCCCACCATGTACGACTCGCGCACCCTCCACTCCCGTGAGGTGGTGGCTCGCGTGCACGAGGCCTTCGGCGACACGCTGCTGCACTCCGTGATCGGCCGCACCGTGAAGTTCCCGGACGCGACCGTGGCGGCCGAGCCCATCACCGCCTACGCACCCGGCCACCCCGGGGCGTCCGCGTATCGCCAGCTCGCCCGGGAGCTCGTGGCCCGTGGCCACGCCGCCTGAGGTCCTGGAGGCACCCGGCGACATCCTGTCCGACGGCGCCCCGGCCTCCAGCGACGACGGAACGGGCGCGGCCCCGGCCCCCGCGGACGGAGCACCGCCGGCGGGCGGCGACGGCCCCGTCCCCCAGCGCACCGCCGGCGGTTTCGAGGTGCACCTCGACAACTTCACCGGCCCGTTCGACCTGCTGCTGAGCCTCATCACCAAGCACGAGATGGACGTCACCGAGGTGGCGCTCGCGGCCGTGACGGACGAGTTCGTGGCGCACATCCGCGCTGCCGAGGAGGCGGCGAAGGAGGCTGCCGACCGCGGCGACGACCACCCGTCGTGGGACCTGGGGGTCGCCTCGGAGTTCCTCGTCATCGCGGCGACGCTGCTGGACATCAAGGCCGCCCGGCTCCTGCCCGGGGTCGTCGAGGACGACCTCGAGGACCTGGAGCTGCTGGAGGCGCGCGACCTGCTGTTCGCCCGGCTGCTGCAGTACCGTGCCTACAAGGAGGTCTCGGCGGTGCTCGCCGAGCGGATGGCGAACGCCGGGCGCCGGGTGCCGCGCCTCACGCCGCTGGAGCCGCACCTCCTGGCGCTGCTGCCGGAGCTGAAGTGGACCGTGGACGGGCACCGGCTCGCCGCGCTGGCCGCGAAGGCGCTGCAGCCCAAGCCGCCGCCCGAGGTGTCGCTCACCCACCTGCACGCGCCTGCCGTGAGCGTGCGCGACGAGGCGGGCAACATCGTGCGGCGTCTGCGCGCCGAGCACGTGCTGACGTTCCGCGCGCTGACCGCCGGGGCGGACCGCGTCGTGATCGTGGCCCGCTTCCTCGCGCTGCTGGAGCTGTTCCGGGACCGCCTGGTCGGGTTCGAGCAGGTCACCTCGCTCGGCGAGCTGACGGTCCGCTGGGCGGCCGGCCCGAGCGACGGCGCCCAGTACCTCGACCCGGACGCGGGCCCGAGCGAGTTCGACGAGGAAGACCTGACGGCGCCGCCCCTGCCGGCGGAGCCGTCCGGACGTGACGAGACCGGGGAGCCGGCGAGCGCGCACGGCGCGGCGCCGGCGGTGGAGGAAGCACAGTGAGCGAGACGCAGGAGCTGACGGACGAGGCAGCGAACGGCGCCGTCCCCGGGACGGCGCCCGCGGCGACGGGGGAGGGGGCCGCGACCGCGTCGCCCGTGCTTCCCGAGGCCGAGCTTCCCCTCGTCGACGTCGAGGAGCTGCCCGGCGGGGCGCGCGCCGCGCTGGAGGCGGTGCTGATGGTCGCCGACGAGCCCGTCGCCGAGGAGCGGCTCGCGGTCGCGCTCGCGCTGCCGTCGGTCGAGGTGCGCGAGCTGCTGGAGGAGATCTCCGACGAGTACCGTGGCGAGCTCGGCGGGCGCCCGCGCGGTTTCGAGCTGCGGCGCACCCAGGACGGCTGGCGCATCTACTCGTCGACCGCGCACGGCGACGTCGTCGGCCGGTTCGTGCTCGACGGGCAGACGGCGAAGCTCAGCCAGGCCGCGCTGGAGACGCTGGCTGTCGTCGCCTACCGGCAGCCCGTCACGCGCGGCCAGGTCAGCGCGGTGCGCGGGGTGAACGTCGACGGCGTCGTGCGGACGCTGCTCACGCGCGGGCTCATCGCGGAGATCGAGCAGGACCCGGTCACGGGTGCGGTCCTGTTCGGAACCACGGGATACTTTCTGGAGCGGATGGGCTACGACTCGCTCGACGAGCTCCCGCCCCTGGCACCGCACCTTCCCGACCTGGACATGCTCGACGGTCTGGACTGAACGGCCCGGTGCCACCGAGCCCGGCGTCACCGAGCACCACGAGACGAACCGAAACGGAACGATGAACCAGTCAAGCCGCGGCGGGAGCCGCCGCAACAACCAGAACCGCACCGGCCAGAGCGGCCGCGGGCCCGCCGGACAGAACCGGGCCGGCCAGGGCCGCTCGCAGGGCGGGCGCGGGCCGAACCCCCGGCCCGGCCGTCCGGACCGGCCGGCCCGCCGCCGTGCGCAGGACGCCGAGCCCGACCGCGACGTGCACGTCGCCGACGGGGTGCGGCTGCAGAAGGTCCTCGCCCAGGCGGGCCTCGGCTCGCGGCGGGCGTGCGAGGAGCTGATCGCCCGCGGCCACGTGGAGGTCGACGGCGTCCTGGTGACGGAGCTCGGCCTGCGGGTGGACCCGGTCAAGGCCGTCATCCACGTGGACGGGCTGCGCATCCAGCTCGACCAGGACAAGATCACGCTCGCGCTGAACAAGCCGGACGGCGTCGTCTCCACCATGCACGACCCGCAGGGCAGGCCGTCGGTCGGGGAGATGGTCAAGGACCGCAGCGAGCGCCTGTTCCACGTCGGCCGCCTGGACGCGGACAGCGAAGGTCTGCTGCTGCTGACGAACGACGGCGAGCTGGCGAACCGGCTGTCGCACCCGAGCTACGAGATCTCCAAGACGTACGTCGTGACGGTCGAGGGCTCGATCTATCCCCGCATCCTCAAGGAGCTGACGCAGGGGATCGAGCTGGAGGACGGCCCGGCGCGGATGGACTCGGTGAAGGTGCTGCAGGAGGGCGCGGAGGCGACCCTGCTGGAGGTGGTGCTGCACGAGGGCCGCAACCGGATCGTGCGGCGGATGTTCGACGCGGTGGAGCGGCCGGTGATCCGGCTGGTGCGCACGCGGATCGGGGCGATCCGGCTGGGAGACCTGAAGCCGGGCCGGACGCGGGTGCTGGGCCGGGTCGAGCTCGGTCAGCTGATGGCCGACGTGGAGATGTGACGAGTGACTGAAGCGACCGAGGAGATCACCCCTGTGAATGCTGTGCGCACCCCCGTCGTCATCGCGGTCGACGGCCCGTCCGGCTCGGGCAAGTCGAGCGTGTCGAGGGCCGTCGCGGCGCGGCTCGGCCTGGCGTACCTGGACACGGGCGCGATGTACCGGGCGGCGACGGTGTGGTCCACGCAGCGCGGGACGGACCTGTCCGACGTCGCGGCGGTCGCCACGGACGTGGTCGCGATGCCGCTGGAGATGGGCGTGGACCCGGCCGCGCCGGGCGTGACGCTGGACGGCGCGGACGTCGCGCAGCTCATCCGGTCGACGGCGGTGTCGGAGGTGGTCTCGCAGGTCGCGACCAACCTCGACGTGCGGGCCGAGCTGAAGCGGCGCCAGCGCGCGGTGATCGACGTGGAGCGGGCCGGCGGGTTCTCGGACGGACGTGGGGTCCTCGCCGAGGGGCGGGACATCACCACGGTCGTGGCGCCCGACGCCGACGTGCGGATCCTGCTCACCGCGAGCGAGGAGGCGCGGCTGCGGCGTCGTGCGCTGGACGTGCACGGGGCGGCGGACGCGTCGGCGGTGGCGGCGACGCGGGACCAGGTGGTGCGGCGGGACCGGGACGACTCGACGGTGTCGCAGTTCGTGGTCGCGGCCGACGGCGTGGTCACGGTCGACTCCTCGGACCTGGACCTCGACCAGACGATCGAGGCGGTGCTGGCCGTGGTCGCCAAGGTCACAGGTACGAGGACGGCTTCCGCGCCGTCGCTCTGACGGACGGCCTGAGAGAATGAGCGAATGACCGACGACCTGCGCCTGGCCGAACACCCGCACGAGTCCGGCGAGCCCGGCGAGACGGGGACCCGGCGGACATCGTCGGCGGACGTCGGACCCCAGGGCGACGCCACCGGGACCGGTGCCGCGCACGGGGCTCCCGAGATCGCCGAGACCGAGGACGACGTCGCGCGCGAGCGCGCGCTGCGCGCCGGGCTCGACGAGTTCGAGCTCGACGAGGAGGACGAGGCCCTCCTCGAGTCCGAGTGGATCGACGAGGAGCCCGAGGCCGAGGAGATCCTGCCGGTGCTGGCAGTGGTCGGGCGGCCGAACGTCGGCAAGTCGACGCTGGTGAACCGGATCCTGGGACGGCGCGAGGCCGTCGTGGAGGACCAGCCGGGCGTGACGCGGGACCGGGTGTCGTACCCGGCCGACTGGGCCGGGCGCCGCTTCACGCTCGTGGACACGGGCGGCTGGGAGGTCGACGTCGCCGGCATCGAGGAGAAGGTCGCCTCGCAGGCCGAGGTGGCGGTCTCGCTCGCGGACGCCGTGATGTTCGTGGTGGACGCACAGGTGGGCGCCACGTCGACGGACGAGCGCGTGGTCGAGATGCTGCGGCGCTCGGGCAAGCCGGTCGTGCTGTGCGCCAACAAGGTGGACGGCGCGGCGGGCGAGGCCGACGCCGCGTACCTGTGGTCCCTCGGGCTGGGGGAGCCGTTCCCGGTCTCCGGCCTGCACGGACGTGGCACGGGTGACCTGCTGGACGCCGCGATGGACGTGCTGCCCGAGGCGTCGCAGCACGGCGAGGCACGGCCCGTGGGGCCGCGGCGCGTGGCCCTCGTGGGGCGGCCGAACGTGGGCAAGTCGTCGCTGCTGAACAAGATCGCGCGCGAGGACCGCGTGGTGGTGCACGACGTCGCCGGCACCACCCGCGACCCGGTGGACGAGCTGGTCGAGATCAAGGGCGTGCCGTACTGGTTCGTGGACACGGCCGGCATCCGCCGGCGGCAGCACCTGGCCAAGGGCGCCGACTTCTACGCCTCGCTGCGCACGCAGGCCGCGGTGGACAAGGCGGAGGTCGCGGTCGTGCTGCTGGACGCGTCGGAGTCGCTGACGGAGCAGGACCAGCGGATCCTCTCGTACGTGGTGGACTCCGGGCGGGCGCTCGTGCTGGCGTACAACAAGTGGGACCTCATGGACGAGGACCGCCGCCCGTTCCTGGAGCGGGAGATCGAGAAGGACCTGGGGCAGGTGGCGTGGGCGCCGCGCGTGAACGTGTCGGCGGCGACCGGCTGGCACACGGAGAAGTTGGTCCCGGCGCTGGAGACGGCGCTCGGGTCGTGGGACATGCGCATCCCGACGGGCCGGCTGAACGCGTTCCTCGGCGAGCTCGTCGCGGCGCACCCGCACCCGCTGCGCGGCGGGAAGCAGTCGCGCATCCTCTTCGCGACCCAGGCCTCGACCCGCCCGCCGCGGTTCGTGGTCTTCGCCACGGGCTTCATCGAGGCGCAGTACCGCCGTTTCATCGAGCGCCGCCTCCGCGAGACGTTCGGCTTCGAGGGCACCCCGATCACCCTGTCGGTCCGTGTCCGGGAGAAGCGCCGCCGCTGAGCCCCCGGGCCGCCGTCGCGGCGGTCAGAGGTGCTTCTCGAGCACCTCGAACCTGAGGTCGTCGCGCTTGGGGCGGCCGAACCGGGTGTCGCCGTAGGGGAACGGCTCGAGACGGCCCGTGCGGGTGTAGCCGCGGCGCACGTACCAGGCGACGAGGTCCGCGCGGGCGTCGATGACGGTCATGCGCATCGTGGTCTGGCCCCACTCGCCCCGGACCACCCGCTCGGCCTCCGCGAGGAGCGCCCGGCCGACGCCGCCCCCCTGCCGGTCCGGGCGCACCGCGAACATCCCGAAGTAGCCGGCACCGTCCTCGACAGCGACGTGTGCGCAGGCCAGCGGGCCCGCGCCGTCGTCCACGAGCAGCACCCTGCTGCGCGGGCGCGTGATGTCGGTGCGCAGGACGGCGGGGTCGATGCGGTCGCCGTCGAGCAGGTCGGCCTCCGTGGTCCACCCGGCGCGGCTGGCCTCGCCGCGGTACGCGGAGGTCACGAGCCGCACCAGCGGCTCGACGTCGGCCGGGGTGGCGGTCCGCACGGCAAGCTCGGGCACGTCCTGGGTCCTGGTCTCGCTCACGGCCCCAACCTACCGCCGGATCAGGAGGGGCGTGGCCGGCCGCCCCGCCGGAGAGCCGTGCCGACGAGACGATCCACAGGTCGCCCGGACGCGGTGACGGATGTCGGTCACCGTCCCTAGACTGGCCGCCGTGACTCTCGCCGACACCACCGTGGACCCCGCCCTCGACGCCCTGCGCAGGGTGTTCGGCTACGAGGAGTTCCGCGGGGAGCAACGGGCGATCGTCGACACCGTGGTCGCCGGCGGGGATGCGCTCGTGCTCATGCCCACCGGCGGCGGCAAGTCGTTGTGCTACCAGATCCCGTCGCTCGTGCGGCCGGGGACCGGCGTCGTCGTCTCACCGCTGATCGCGCTCATGCAGGACCAGGTCGACGCGCTGGACGCGCTCGGCGTGCGGGCCGGGTTCCTCAACTCCACCCAGGACGCCGATGCCCGGCGCGCCGTCGAGCGCGCCTACCTCGACGGCGAGCTCGACCTGCTCTACCTCGCACCCGAGCGGCTCCGTGTCCCGGCGACGGTGCGGCTCCTGGAGCAGGGCCAGATCGCGCTGTTCGCCATCGACGAGGCGCACTGCGTCTCCCAGTGGGGCCACGACTTCCGCCCCGACTACCTCGAGCTCTCCCACCTCCACGAGCGCTGGCCCGACGTGCCGCGCATCGCCCTCACCGCGACGGCCACCCAGGCCACGCGCGAGGAGATCGCCACCCGTCTCGACCTGACCGACGCCCGGCACTTCGTCGCCAGCTTCGACCGGCCCAACATCCAGTACCGCATCGTGCCGAAGGACAACGCCAAGCGGCAGCTCCTCGACCTGCTCCGCGCCGAGCACGACGGCGACGCCGGGATCGTCTACTGCCTCTCGCGCGCGTCCGTGGAGGACACCGCCCGGCTCCTCACCGACGAAGGCATCCGCGCCCTCCCGTACCACGCGGGACTTCCCGCCGCCGTCCGCGCACGCAACCAGGCCGCCTTCCTCCGTGAGGACGGCCTCGTCATCGTCGCCACCATCGCGTTCGGCATGGGCATCGACAAGCCCGACGTCCGCTTCGTCGCCCACCTCGACCTGCCCAAGTCGGTCGAGGGCTACTACCAGGAGACCGGCCGCGCCGGCCGCGACGGGCGGCCCTCCACGGCCTGGCTCGCGTACGGGCTGTCCGACGTCGTCCAGCAGCGCAAGCTGATCGCCGGCTCCGACGGCGACGCCGTACACCGCCGGCGCCTCGGCACCCACCTCGACGCGATGCTCGCCCTGTGCGAGACGGTCGAGTGCCGGCGCTCGCAGCTCCTGGACTACTTCGGGCAGGCGAGCGAGCCGTGCGGCAACTGCGACACCTGCCTCATGCCGCCCGACTCCTGGGACGGCACGGTCCCCGCGCAGAAGCTGCTCTCGACGGTGTACCGGCTGGACAAGGAACGGAACCAGCGGTTCGGGGTCGGGCACGTGGTCGACATCCTGCGTGGCCGCTCGACGCCCAAGGTGAACCAGTGGGGGCACGACAGCCTGACCGTGTTCGGCGTGGGCGAGGACCTGGCCGAGGGGGAGTGGCGCACCGTCGTGCGGCAGCTCCTGGCGCAGGGGCTGCTGACCGTGGAGGGCAACCACGGGACGCTGCTGCTCACCGACGCCAGTGCGGACGTCCTGGGGCGACGGCGCGAGGTGCGGCTCCGGCGCGACCCCGAGCGCACCCGGAGCCGGGCCGCGGCGAGAGCCAAGAAGAAGGCGGCACCCGACGTCGACCTCTCCGCCGGCGACGCCGAGCTCTTCGAGCGGCTCCGCGCCTGGCGGGCCGGCGTCGCGAAGGAGCAGGGCGTACCCGCGTACGTCGTCTTCCACGACGCGACGCTGCGCGCCGTGGCCACCGCCCGGCCCGCGAGCCTGGACGAGCTCGGCGGGATCAGCGGCGTGGGCGAGAGCAAGCTCGCCAGGTACGGCGCGGGGATCCTGGAGATCGTCGCCGGGTGAGGGGCATCGGTGAGGCCGTCACGTGACCGCGTGCACGCGCTCCACCATGCCCAGCCCGTAGCGGTCCCTCTCCTGGATGCGGAAGCCGAGGTCTCGCAGGGCCGGGAGCTGACGGCGCGTGAAGTGCTCGCCCGCGCTCGGGACGGTGAAGGCCTCGACGAGCCACTGGCCCAGCCGGATCGGCGGCCACGTGCTGCCGACATGGTCCACCAGCAGGAGCCGGCCGCCCGGGGCGAGCACCCGGTGCATCTCGGCCAGCGCGACGCGAGGCCGCGGGATGCTGCACAGGGCGAGCGTGCAGGTCACCGTGTCGAACGAGGCGTCGTCGTAGGGGAGCCGCTCGGCGTCGCCCGCGCGGAGGCGGGCGTCGATGCCGAGCTCGGTGGCGCGTCGCCGGGCGTGCTCCAGCATGGGCGGGCTGAGGTCGATGCCGGCCACGGAGGTCACGTCGTCGTGCAGGAACGGCAGGTCGCGGCCGGTGCCGACCGCGACGAGCAGGACGCGGCCGCGGGTGCGTGCACCGAGCCACGCGCGGGCGTCGCCCAGGAGGTTGCGCTCGAACCAGGCGATGCCACGGTCGTACTCGCCCGCGGTGCGGTCCCAGAGGCGGCGCTGCTTCGCCGTCGCAGGAGATTCCATAGGTGCAGGCTGACATGGGGTCCAGGCACAGTCCAGGAAAGCAGGCGCGGGCGCCGGGCCGCTACTGACTCTGCCCACAGCACGGTAGAGTCCACCTCGTGACGACTCAGGTCTACGCGTTGTGGCAACGGCTGGCGGACAGGCCGTTCGGGAAGCGTCTCTTCGGCGTGGGATACGGGCTCAAGGTCCCCTACTTCCGCAGCATCCACCCTCGCTTCACCCAGGTGCGGCCCGGGTACGGCGAACTGGTCGTCCCCAAGCGGAGGGCCGTCCTGAACCACATCGGGACCGTGCACGCGATCGCCGTCTGCAACGGGCTCGAGGCCGCGATGGGTGCGATGGCCGAGGCCACCGTCCCCGACCACAAGCGCTGGCTCCCCAAGGGCATGGAGATCTCCTACACGGCGAAGTCGACGAGCAGCATCACGTGCACGGCAGAGTCGGACCCGGCCCGATGGCTGCGGGACGACCCCGACCTCCCGGTGGTCGTCACGGCCCGCCGCGACGACGGCGCAGTCGTCGCCGAGGGCACGATCCACCTCTGGGTCACGCCCCGCCCGACACCCTGACAGCCTGCCCCGCCTGCCTGCCCGGCGCCGACCACGCCATCTCGCGTGGCGGGAGCGCGATCACCCCACAAGACGGGGCGGTCGGCTCTGACGGCGGTCCCGCTCCGCGGAGGAGTTCGCGGAGGAGGAGGGGGAGTCGCTGTCGGGGGCTTCGCGCGCGGCGTCGGGTCGCCCTATCGCGCCGCCCGCACGGTGAGCAGCGGCCGGTAGGACGGGAACTCGGGGTCCTCGACGAGTCGCCTGGCCAGGAGCAGCGCTCCGTCGAGCGGCTGGCCGGCGGCGTCGATCAGCTCCACGCCGCGGCGCTTGACCTGCATGAGCCCGTGGACGGCTGCCCGCAACGGTGACCCGACCTGCATCAGGCCGCCGGTCGTGGCGGCGACCTGCCGCACGCCGGGCCGGCTGAGGACGGCGGCGAGGCAGCCGGTGAGGAGCTCGGCGGAGTCGCGCAGGATGTGCTGGGAGACGACGTCGCCGTCGGATGCGGCCTCGAGCACCACGCGCGCGAAGTCCGCGAGGACCCGCACGCGGTCGGGGGCGTCGCGGAGCCTGGACTCCCAGACCTCCGGCGGGCCGAGGGTCGCGACGGCGGCGGTCAGCAGCGCGTGCGAGCCGCGGGCGTCGTGGTAGCTGGCGCGGCCGGCCGCCCGCAGGCCCTCCTCGCCGATCCAGGACCCGCCGCCGTTGTCGCCGATCAGCGGGCCGAGACCGTCGGCGATGTGCAGGCGGCCCATGTCGTCGTCGCCGATGGCGACCGCGCCGGAGCCGACGGCGAGCGTCGCGCCGCTGCGGCCCTGCAGCGCCCCGAGGTGGGCGGTGATGGTGTCGCTCGCGACCGCGGTGCGCAGGGTGCCGAGCGTGGTGGCCAGGGCGTCGTGCACGTCGTAGGGGTTGAGGGTGCGGGAGATCGTCATGGACCGCAGGCCGCGCATGCCGACCACGGCGGCCGCCGTCGTCCCCGGGCCCGCGTGCTCGACGAAACGACGGCACAGGTCGGCGACGACGTCGGGCGCGTCGGACCTCCTCGACGTGAAGCGGACCGGCTCTCCGCTGAGATCGACGGGCTCGGCCGAGCCCGCTTCCGGTCCGGTCGGCGCGCCGCGCAGCCGCGACCCGGTGCCGCCGACATCGATGCCGACCTCCCAGGTCAGCCCGAGGTCACGCTGCTCGATGGTGCCGGAAGCAACTCCCATGGCCTCCCCTGTCCGCATGCCTTGATCGTGGCATGACGAACCGGACGGTGCGCGACGAAATCACGAAAAACAGACAGTTTCACCGACTGATGGTGAGGTGTCAGAGAGTTTCGGGGCACGGTTTCCACCTCCGACTTTATCCGATCCTGGACTCTCCGCTGGATAGGCGCGACAAGCGGCCCGGAGAGTGTCAATGTGGTGCGCTGCCGGAGCAGCGGGCGCGGGCCCGGTGCGATCAGCGACGAAAGGCCTTTCATGATCGAGCGGAAACTGGACGCCCTCGCGAAGAGGCTGGGGCTACGGACCAACGCGACCATCTTCTTCTTCTCGGCCGGGCTCATGGTGCTCTTCCTGCTCCTGCTGCTCGTCTTCCCGAACCAGATCGGGAGCAGCTTCGGGGCGGCGCGGGACTGGATCGTCACCAACCTCGGATGGTTCTTCATCCTTGGCGTGACCGTGTGGCTGGTGTTTCTCGCGTACGTGGCGCTGAGCCGGTACGGGCACCTGCGCCTCGGCCCGAACGACTCGCGCCCGGAGTACGGGAACCTCTCCTGGTTCGCGATGTTGTTCGCGGGCGGTATCGGCACCGTGCTCATGTTCTGGGGCGTCGCGGAGCCGATGTCGCACTTCTCGTCGCCGCCGTTCCCGGACGTCGAGCCGTACTCGGCCCAGGCGGCGAGCGACGCGATGTCGATCTCGCTCTACCACCTGAGCCTCCACACCTGGGCGATCTTCACGCTGCCCGGTCTGGCGTTCGGGTTCTTCATCTACCGGTACAAGCTCCCGCTGCGCGTGAGCTCCGTGTTCTACCCGTTCCTCAAGGACAGGATCCACGGCCCGATCGGCAAGACCATCGACGTCTTCGCCGTGCTCGGGACGCTGTTCGGGCTCGCGGTCTCGCTGGGGCTCGGCACGTCGCAGGTGGGCGCCGGCATCAACGCGCTGTTCCCGGCGATCCCGAACGACACGCTGCTCCAGGTCGGCGTCATCTCGGTGCTCACGATCGTGGCCGTGAGCTCGATCGTCGTCGGGCTCGACAAGGGCGTCAAGCGGCTCTCGAACCTGAACATCCTCATGGCCATCGGCCTCCTGATCTTCGTGCTGCTCGCCGGCGACACCGTCTTCCTGCTGCGCCAGGTCTTCGAGAGCCTCGGCACCTACCTGGAGAACATCGTCGGCCTGTCGCTCTGGAACGACTCCATGTCGGAGTTCACGAAGGCCGGCGGCTGGGGCTGGCAGGGCGACTGGACGGTCTTCTACTGGGCGTGGACCGTCACGTGGGCGCCGTTCATGGGCGTGTTCCTCGCCCGTATCTCCCGCGGCCGCACCGTCCGCCAGTTCGTGGGCGGCGTGCTGCTCGCCCCGTCCCTGTTCACCGTCGTGTGGTTCGCCATCTTCGGCTGGGCCGCCATGGAGAGCGACGGCATCGACGGGACCGGCGGCGAGCTGTCCGCGGCCGTGTCCGAGAACGTCGCCCTCGCCATGTTCACGTTCTTCGAGCAGTTCCCGGCCGCGACCCTGGTCCAGGGCATCGCCGTGGTCGTCGTCGCGCTGTTCTTCGCCACGTCGTCCGACTCCGCCTCCCTCGTGGTCGACATGCTCTGCGTCGGCAGCTCCGACGCCGGGCCGGTGCGCCAGCGCGTCTTCTGGGGCGTGAGCGAGGGCACGCTCGCGGCGTCGCTCATCATCCTGGGCGGGGCCACCGGTCAGGACGGGCTCGGGGCGCTGCAGCAGGTGATCACCGTGATCGGGCTGCCGATCTTCATCATGGTGTTCCTGATGATGTTCAGCCTGATCAAGGGGCTGGGACAGGAACGAGAAGCCGCGTTCGACGCCCAGTTCGCCGACCTGATGGCCCGCAAGGGTCTGATGGACCGCGGGGCGGAACGCCGCGCCGCGCATCGTGCCGGGCGCCGCGAGGGGGCGGCCGGGCCGTCGGAGGCCGAGCCGCCGGCCGGCGCCCCGGAGCCGACGACGACGGTCCCGGCGGGCGACGACCCCGCGCCGGAGAAGGAGTGACGCGGATGTCGAGAAACCATCGCCGGCTCCGTCCCTGGGATGTCGGCAGCGACACGCGCTGCTGAGGACCGGAGGATGGAACCATGACCAAGTACCTGTTGCTCAAGCACTACCGTGGCGGTCCGAAGCCCCACCCGAACTCCGACGCGCTGATGGACGAGTGGACTCCCGAGGAGATCTCGGACCACATCGCGTTCATGGGCAAGGTCGCCGACGACCTGCGCGAGCGCGGCGAGTTCGTCGACGCCCAGGCCCTCTCCCCGGAGGGCACGTTCGTGCGGTACGACGGCGCGGGGCGCGCGCCCGTCACCGACGGTCCGTTCGCCGAGACGAAGGACCTCGTCGCCGGCTGGATGATGATCGACGTCGACTCCGAGGAACGGGCGCACGAGGCCGCGGCCTACCTCTCGTCGGCACCCGGCAAGGACGGCAAGCCGCTGCACGAGTGGCTCGAGGTCCGGCCGTTCCTCACCCACCCGCCGGTGGTCGAGTGATTCGGGAGCTGGTCCCGCAGGTCCTGGGCGTCCTCGTCCGTCGCGGAGCAGACTTCGCGGCGGCCGAGGACGCCGTCCAGGACGCCCTCGTCGAGGCGGTCCGCCGCTGGGGCGGCACGGTCACCGACGACGACGGCCCGCCCGACGACCTCAAGGCCTGGCTCGTCACCGTGGCCTGGCGGAAGTTCCTGGACGCGCGCCGGTCGTCGTCGGCCCGGGCGCTGCGCGAGGTGAAGGCCGGCCTGGAGCCACCACCGGGACCGATCGAGCAGGACGACGACACCCTCCTGGTCCTCAGCCGCTGCTGCCACCGCAGCCTGACCCCGGCGTCGGCGATCGCGCTCACGCTGCGCGCCGTGGGCGGGCTGACGACCGCGCAGATCGCCCGGGCGTTCCTCGTGCCCGAGGCGACGATGGCGCAGCGGATCTCGCGCGCGAAACGCACCGTCGCGGGCGAGCGGTTCGACGGCCCCGGCGACATCACCGCCGTGCTGCGCGTCCTGTACCTCATGTTCAACGAGGGCTTCACCGGAGGGGTCGGGCCGGCTCCCGAGGCCAGGCGGGGCACCGAGGACGCCACGGCCCCCGCCACGCGGGCGACACACACCGAGGTCGACCTGGCGACCGAGGCGGTCCGGCTGGCCCGCCGGCTGGCCGCCGTCGTCCCCGACGACCCTGAGGCCGCGGGGCTGCTCGCGCTCATGCTGCTGCACGACGCGCGCCGGGCCGCGAGGTTCGACGCGGGCGGCGCCCTCGTACCACTGGACCAGCAGGACCGGACCCGGTGGGACACGGCGACGATCGCGGAGGGCGTCGAGATCCTGCAGCACGCGCTCGCGCGCGGCCTGCTCGGGGAGTACCAGGCGCAGGCCGCGATCGCCGCCCTGCACGACGACGCCGCGACCACCGCAGAGACCGACTGGCCCCAGATCCTGACCTGGTACGACGAGCTGCTGACCCTGACACCCCGCAACCCGGTGGCCGAGCTGAACCGGGCGGTCGCCGTCGGGCACGTGGATGGCGCGCACGCCGGCCTGCGCGCGCTCGAGAAGCTCGACCCCGGCCTCCCGCGGTACGACGCCGCGACCGCCTACCTCTGTGAGCTGGCGGGCGAGCGGGCCGAGGCCGCCCGGCGCTACGCGGCCGCCGCCGAGGCCGCGGACAACGGCGCCGAGCGCACCCACCTGCTCAAGCAGGCGGCGCGGCTGCGCGCCTCCACCAAAAGTCGTAGGACAGGTTCCGACCTGCGCTCGTAGTGCCTGGCCTGGTCTGACGGCGACGCTGGAGCCCTCGGGAGGGAAGCGCTCCTCCCGAGGACATCGACCCAGCGCACTCCCTGGAGGAGACATGAACGCCGTCCTGACGGACCACGGCCGGGCAGCGAGAACCCCGCGCCCGATCGCCCGGATCGGAGCTGCGGCCGGCGCCGTCGCGCTCGTCGCGATGACCGCCGCCTGCGGCCCGTCCGACGCCGGCCTGCCCGAGGCCGAGAGCACCGAGCCCGCGGTCACCGCGGCCCCGACCACCCGCGACGTGGACGCGTGGCTCGACGGGTCCGTGCCCGCCGCCCTGGAGGGCAACGGGATCGCGGGCGCGACGGTCGCCGTCGTGCACGACGGCAAGGTGGTCACCACGCGCGGCTTCGGCCGGGCCGACACCGGCGAGGGCGGCACCGACCCGGTCGACGTGGACGCGGGCACCCTGTTCCGGGCCGGATCGGTGTCGAAGGTCTTCACGGCCACGGCCGTCATGCAGCTCGTCGAGCACGGCGAGCTGGACCTCGACACCGACGTCTCGGAGTACCTCGACTTCGACGTCGAGCGGAGCTTCGAGGACGACCTCACGCTCCGCCACCTGCTCACCCACACCCCGGGCTTCGAGGAGCGGCTCGCCGGGCTGATCGGCGAGGGCACCGGCCCCGTCGACCTGCGGGACGCCCTCGTGACCGACCCGCCCGAGCAGGTCTACGCCCCCGGCACCGTGCCCGCCTACTCCAACTACGGCAACGCGCTGGCCGGCTACATCGTGGAGCGGGTCAGCGGCGAGCCGTTCGAGGAGTACCTGGAGCGGCACGTCTTCGAGCCGCTCGGGATGAAGTCGTCCTCGTTCCGGCAGCCGCTCCCGGAGAAGCTGCAGGGCCTGGTCTCGCAGGGCTACGTGGACTCCACCGGCCCGGCGCAGCCGTTCGAGGTGGTCGGCACGCCGCCCGCCGGGTCTCTGTCCGTCTCCGCCCACGACATGGCGCGGTTCATGCTGGCGCAGCTCGGCGCGGTCCCCGAGCAAGACCTGCTGCTGAGCGACCAGACCCGTGAGGAGATGTACTCGCCGGCGCTGACCGCGGAGAGCCTCGGCGCGTTCGCCGACGGCGAGCGCATGACCCTCGGACTCTTCCAGGAGGACCGGAACGGCCACCGGATCGTCGGGCACGGCGGCGACACCCAGTTCTTCCACTCCCACCTCCAGCTCTACCCCGACGACGGCGCCGGGATCTTCGTCTCCGTCAACAGCTCCGGGTTCGACCCGGTGGAGACGCACGCGATGCGCACGGAGCTGCTCGGGGAGTTCGCCGACCGGTTCTTCCCCGCCGGCTCGGAGGGCGCGACCGGCGACGGCGCGACCGTCGACCCGGAGACGATGCGCGAGAACGCCGAGCAGGTCGCCGGTACGTACATCCCCTCACGCGGCTTCCACAGCACGTTCCTCTCCGCGCTCGACCTGCTCCAGACCTACGAGGTCAGCGCCCGCGACGACGGCCGCCTCGCCATGGACCCGGACCCGGGCACGCAGCGCCCGAACGTCTACGAGCAGGTCGGCGAGCACGTGTGGCAGGAGACGGACGGCAGCCGCCGCATCGCGGTCCGCACAAAGGACGGTCAGGTCACCGGCATCGCGCACGACTCCGCCATGTCGATCCGCCCGCTGGACGGCGACCGGGCGGCGGGCCTGCCGATCCTCGTGGTCGCGGTCGCGATCCTGGTCCTCGGTCTGCTGGCCGTGCCGGCCGGCGCGATCTGGCGGCGGCTGCGCAGGCTTCCCGCCCCGGTGCGCGACGGACGCCGCTGGCGGGTGCTGACCCGGGTGGGCGTGGCGAGCACGCTGCTCGCCGTCGTCGGCTGGGTGGCGGTCGTGGTGGGCGTCATGGGGCTCACGGAGGTCCCGCCGGCGGCGATCCGCGGGGTGCAGGCGCTTCAGGTGATCGGTGCGCTCGGCATCGTCCCCGCGATCCTGCGGCTGGTCGACGAGGTCCGGCGCCGGGTCGGCTGGCGCCCGGTCACGGGGACGGTGGTGACGCTCCTGGCGCTCTCGGCGGTCATGAACTTCGCGATCATGTTCCAGCTCCTGTCCCCGAACATCTCCTACTGACCGGCAGCCGTCCGGCGACGGGTGAGAGGTGCGACAAGATGAGTCCCGTGACATCACGTTCCGGCGAACGCCGGGTGCACCGGCAGGACGTCCTGCTGACCGCCGTCGTGACGATGGTGACGATCGGGGTCGTGCTGGGCGAGCTCCAGTTCATCGCCACCGATCCCACGATCCGGCTGACGGGCCCGCAGTCCTGGGCGCTCCTCGCCCTCTCGGTCGCCCAGGCGCCGTGGCTGCTGCTGCGCCGGGTGCGGCCCGTGGCGGTCCTCGTGGCCGTCACGGCCTGCCAGGTGGCCCTGGTCGGCCTGGTGCCGGAGATCATGGGGCACGGCGTGCCGCTGCTCGTGGCGGCCTACTCGGTCGGGGTGCGCACGTCCGTCCCGACCGCGCTCCGGGTCATCGTCCCGGCCGTGCTGGCGGAGTCGGCGACGGCGGCCGCCGCGGGGTGGGGCATGCCCGGCGGGCAGATGATGCTGCTGGGCCAGACGGCGTCGGCGACGGTGGCGTACGGGGGCGCGGCCTTCGTCGGCAGCTACGTGGCCACCCGCCGGCGCGAGCGTGCCCTGGAGCGCGAGCGGGCGTGGGCGGAGATCGCCGCGCAGCGTGAGCGCGCCGAGACAGCGGTGGCCGCGGAGCGCGGGCGGATCGCCCGCGAGCTGCACGACGTCGCCGCCCACCACCTGTCGGGGATGGTCGTCCAGGCGGCCGCCGTCGACCGGCTCATCGGCCGGGACGACGACGCCGCCCGGTCCGGGGCGGCCTGGATCCGCTCGCAGGGCAAGGCGACCCTGGAGAACCTCCGGCAGGTGGTGGGCCTGCTCCGGGACGACGCCGGCGTCGACCGGAACGCGCCGGTCCCCGGCCTGGAGGCGCTGCCCGCGCTGGTGGAGGAGAATCGCCGGACGGGCACCGACGTCGCGCTCGAACGGGCCGGCGACGCCCTGCGGCTGCCGCCGATCGCGGACATCTCCTGCTATCGGATCGCCCAGCAGTCCCTGACCAACGTGCGGCAGCACGCGCCGGGTGCGGCGACGGTGGTCCGGCTCGTCTACGGTCCGCGGAACGTCGCGCTCGAGATCGTGAACGGCCCGGCCACCGGGGTCGCCGGCGACATGGCGGGCGGCGGCGGGTCCGGGCTGGTCGGCATGCGGGAGCGCGCGGGCCTGATCGGTGCCGACCTGACTGCCGGACCGACGCACGAGGGCGGCTGGCGCGTGAGGCTGACCCTGCCGGCCGGGGACGCCGACCGGACGGCCGGTGCGCACGACGAGACAGGAGACCTCGCGTGATCAGGACGTTGCTCGTGGACGACCAGACGGTGGTGCGCGCCGGGTACCGGGTGCTGCTGGAGGATGCCGGGGACATCGAGGTGGTCGGGGAGGCTTCCAACGGCCCGGCCGCGATCCGGGCGGCGGCCCGGCTGCGCCCGGACGTCGTCTGCATGGACGTGCGCATGCCCGGCGGGGACGGGATCGCGGCGACCCGGCAGATCCTTGCCGCGGCTCCCGCGCCGGGTGGTGCCGGGCTCGGCGGCTCCGTGCCCGCGGTGCTCGTGGTCACCACCTTCGACCTCGACGACTACGTGTTCGGGGCGCTCGAGGCCGGGGCGAGCGGGTTCCTCCTGAAGGACTGCGAGCCGGAGGAGCTGGTCATGGCGATCCGGCGGCTGGCGGCCGGGGAGGCCATGGTGGACCAGGCCGTGACGCGGCGGGTGATCACCGAGTTCGCGCGGCGCACCCGCAAGGCCGAGCCGCCGCCGGAGGTGGCCGGGGCGCTGACGGAGCGCGAGACGGAGATCGTGCGGCTGCTGGCGCGGGGGATGTCGAACGCGGAGATCGCCGGCGAGCTGCACGTGGAGACCAGCACGGTCAAGTCCCACCTGGGCCGCGCCATGACGAAGATCGGCACCCGCGACCGGGTGCAGACGGTGGTGTGGGCCTACCGGCACGGCCTGGCCGAGCCGTGAGGCGCGGCGGCGACGGACCGCCGTCGGCCTGTTGACTCACGACGCCGAACTCGTCATCCTGGAGCCGGATGTTGACGTTAACATCATGACATATCAGACGTCGGCATCCTGAACGCGAGCCCCTACCGTGCAGAGTCGCACGAGATCGGTCGACGTCATGAGAACCCCTCGCCACCACCGCTCCGCTCCGCCGCGACGGCGCCCCGCCGCCCGGCACCCGCTGCACCGCCGGCTCCTGGGCATGCTCGCCGCGTGCGCGCTCCTCCCGGTCGCCGCGCTGACGGCCGCACAGCCGGCCGCCGCCGACACCGCCCAGTTCCGTGGCGTGAACTGGGCGGTGCTGGGCGACAACTTCAGCACCGGCCCGCTCGTCCTGGACGGGCTGGACGACTCCGACTCCTACGCCACCGTGCAGGCCAAGGCGAACGCCGTCTACGACGACATGGAGTCCCAGCTCGGCATCAACACCGTCCGCCTCCCGGTCAACACCCACACCGTCGGCACGGACTGGTGGAGCCGGTACCGCGGCGCCGTCGACGCCGCCACCGACCGTGGCTTCAAGGTCATCCTCGCCTACTGGGAGGACGGCGCCGCCTCCGGCGGCCGGATCACCGACTACGCCGCCTGGAACGCCATGTGGTCCACCGTGACCGACCAGTACGGCGGCAACGGCCAGGTGTACTTCGAGCCGATGAACGAGCCGCACGGCTACAGCTCGGGCGAGTGGCGCGACGTCGCCGCCGACTGGCTCGAACACCACTACTCCGCCCCGGCGGGCCGCGTCCTGATCGGAGGGGTCGGCTACAGCGCCGACCTGCGCGACGTGTGCGACGACGCCCGCTTCGACGACACGCTCCTGTCGTACCACCACTACGCCTTCTTCTACGGGGAGAACACCTACCAGGGGTGGCGCGACCATGTCACCGCGCGTCTCGGCGGCTGCGCCGACCGTGCCGTCCTGACCGAGTTCGGCGGCGCGATGCACGACGGCCGGGACTACGGGGACCCGGACAGCGGCGACAACTTCGTGCGCCACATCCGCGCGGTCACCGACGTCATGCGTGAGAACTCCATGGGCGGCACGTACTGGCCGGCGATCGGCGGCAAGCCCGGCGACATCGGGTACGACGGCTACTCGATGTTCGAGCTCCAGGGCAGCGGCACCGACCTGTCGCTCACGATCCGCAACGAGTCCGGCGCGAACCGGCTGCGCTGGGCGTGGGGCGACGACGTCGACCCGGACGGCGGCAGCCCGGGCGGCACGGTCACCCAGATCGTGAACGAGGGCTCCGGCCGGTGCGTCGACGTCGTCGGCGCGTCCACCGAGCCCGGCGCCGAGATCATCCAGTACACGTGCCACGGCGGCGCGAACCAGCGGTGGGCCCTGACCGACCTCGGCAACGGGTACCACCGCGTCGTCAACCAGGGCTCGGGGCTGTGCCTCGACGTCGACGGCGCGTCGACCGCCGACGGGGCGCGGGCCATCCAGTGGACCTGCAACGGCGGGACCAACCAGCAGTGGGCGCTGCGCGACGCCGTCGGCGGCGTCGAGCTCGTCGCCCGCCACTCCGGCAAGTGCCTCGAGGTGCTGGACCAGGCCACCGAGAACAACGCCCGCCTCGACCAGTACTCCTGCTGGGGCGGCGCCAACCAGCGCTGGACCGTCTGAGCCGGACCGGCCGGGCCGGTCGGTCCGGTCCGGCCGGTGCGTTCTGCTACGTTCGCGGGCGTGATCCGCTCCGCCGCGCGCCCTCGTGCGTTCCTCACCGCCGAGTGGCGGCGGCTCGTCATGCTGAACTACGAGGCCGATCCCGAGGCGCTGCGACCGCTCGTGCCACGCGGCGTCGTGCTCGACTCGTGGCAGGGCCGGACCCTGGTCAGCATGGTCGGGTTCGAGTTCCTCGACACCCGCCTGCTCGGCGTCCCCGTGCCGTTCCACCGCGACTTCGACGAGATCAACCTGCGCTTCTACGTGCGCCGCGACACCGACGACGGCCCCCGCCGCGGCGTCGTCTTCGTCAAGGAGATCGTGCCGCGCCCGGCGCTCGCCGCCGTCGCGCGCCTGGCCTACGGCGAGCGCTACGTCTCCCGTCCCATGCGGCACCGCGTCGACCTGGCCGACGACGGCGTCACCCCCGCCGGCCTCGTCGGCCACGCCTGGTACGACGGCGGGTCCTGGCAGCGCCTCCACGCCACGACTGCCGGCGACCCGCGCCTGCCGGGCCCCGGCTCCCAGGAGGAGTTCGTCACCGAGCACTACTGGGGCTACGCGGCCCAGCGCGACGGCGGCTGCGTCGAGTACCGGGTGGAGCACCCGCGGTGGAAGGTCTGGCAGGCGCGGGCGGCGGAGCTGGACTGCGACGTCGCGCACGTCTACGGCACCCGGTTCGCCGAGGCCCTCCTGGCACCGCCGGTCTCGGCGTTCGTCGCGGACGGCTCCCCGGTCACGGTCCGCCCGGGCTCGCGGATGCGCTGACGCCGCGCGGTGACGGCGGCGAGCTCCGGTTCGCGAGAAAAGTGTGCCAAGCGCGTGTGCGACACCCGGCGGCATCTGCCCGGTCGGACGAAGGGGCGCGCCGATTCCGGACATTCTGCAACTATGTCCCCCATGACGCTCTATGCCGCCACCCCAGCACGCTTCACGCGACAGCTGTTCAGCGATCTCCTCTTCCTCGCGTGGATCGGGGTGTGGGCCTGGGCGGGGCTCCGTGCCCAGGAGGCGGTGCTCGAGCTCGCGGCGCCCGGCCGGGCGACGATGAACGCGGCCGACGGCGTGGCCGGGCAGCTGCGCGACGTGGAGGACCGGATCGGCGGCGTCCCCCTGGTGGGCGACGACCTCACCGGGCCGTTCAACGGGATGGCCGGCCAGGTCGACGACATCTCCGCGGCCGGCGCGGCCATGGTCCAGGCGGTCGAACAGCTCGCGTTCGCGGTCGGGCTGGCGGTGCTGCTGATCCCGGTGCTGCTGGTCGCCGTCGTCCACCTGCCGCTGCGGCTCCGGTTCGTCCGGCGGGCGGCCGCCGCGCGCCGTGCGGCCGCCGGAGACCCGGCGCTCCTCGCGCTCCGCGCGCTCGTCGAGCAGCCGGCCGGCAGGCTCACCGCGATCGCCCCCGACCCGGTGGCCGCCTGGCGCGACGGTGACCAGGACGCGATCCGCAGGCTCGCCGACCTGGAGCTGCGGTCCCTGGGCGTGCGCCGGACCTTCTCCCGCTGAGGGGCCGTGGGCGGTTTCCGCGACCGGCTGAGCGCGGCGCGAACCGGCATGCCCGATTTTGCTGGACGTTACTGATCCATTGCCATACATTGGATAAAAGAGGACCCAGGCCGGCGGCCGGAGGTGATCCGGATGCGATGGACTCAGCGGAGCCTTCTCGTCGTGGCATTCAGCGCCGCGGCGAACCTGGCGCTCAGCTTCGTGCCGAACGTCGTTCCCTCGGGCGTCTCGATCGCGATCGTGTGGTGCACGTCTGCCGCGCTCGCCGTGATCGCGCTCGCCTACGTGTACGACCAGACGATGGCCGTCCGCGAGCGGGCGGCGGAGGAGCGCGGCCGGCTCGCCGCCGAGCTCCGCAAGCTACGGGGGATCGCATGGG
Source organism: Myceligenerans cantabricum (assembly GCF_054777735.1). Taxonomy (NCBI): domain Bacteria; kingdom Bacillati; phylum Actinomycetota; class Actinomycetes; order Micrococcales; family Promicromonosporaceae; genus Myceligenerans; species Myceligenerans cantabricum. The sequence continues at coordinate 530,553 of NZ_BAAHAJ010000009.1, read as the reverse complement.
TCAGTGCCGACCGGGAGCACCAGAGCGCCTCGCTCGAGATCTGGAAGTCGGCGAAGCAGAGCGTCGTCGCCTTCGGCTTCGGGATGACCGCGCTGGCCCACGACGAGGACCTCATCGCCAGGACCGTCGCACGAGGCGTCGACATCGACGTCGTCAAGGTGGACCCGGTGTGGCTGGTGGACCACCCGGCCATCGCGGCCAACATCGAACGCTACTACGACCGTGACGCCGGGTTCATCGACCGGGTCGTCGCGGCGCACGAGCGGCTCGAGCAGATCGCCGTGAAGGTCAACGACGGCGACGGCGGCCGGCTGCGGATCCACGTGTTCGGCAGCACCGTCCAGTACAGCGGCGCCGTGCGGGACCCGGGCACGACCGAGGCGCAGGGCTACGTGGAGTTCCACCTGTTCCGCAGGAGCGTGGGACGGATCGGCATCGGCGTCCGGCAGTACGAGAACGACGACGAGTGGAACCCGCCGCTGCTGGAGCACGTCCTGGGATCGCTCTCGCTGGCGGTCGGCCACGACGTGGTCGCGCCACGGCGGCCCCCGGCGCTGAGGAACGGCGACGAGCGCGAGATCATGACGTGAGCGACGAGCGTCCGTCCGCGGCGGCGTCGGGCAGAGCCGGCTCTCCCGGGTGTCCGGCGACGACGTCCAGCCAGGTCTTCCCGACGGCCCGAGGGTCCACCAGGCAGCGCTTGTCCCTGACCTCGAGTCCTGCGGCGGCCACGAGCCCGAGGAACGTGTCCTCCGTGTACCGGCTGCGATAACGGACGCGGGACCCGTGCGGGCCTCGCTTGAGGTCGAAGCCGCGCCGGTCCTCCTGCTCGACCGTCGTGGTCAGAAACGCCACGCCGTGCGGGGCGAGATGCTCCCTGATCCGCCGGAGCACCTCCAGGTCGATCCGCGCGGGAAAGAGGTGCACGAACGCCATGGCGACGACGACGTCGAAGCGCCTGCCCTCCAGCGACGCCAGCGGTGCGTCGCCGTTGTGGAACTCGTGCGGAAGGAACGTCACCCGGTCCACGGGTGCTCCGTCGGCGCGAAGGCGGTCCTCGGCGGCGCGGCGCATGCCCTCCGAGTACTCGATCGCCGTGACCGAGAGCCCCTCGCGCGCCAACCAGGAGGTGAACACCCCGTCGGCGCAGCCGAGCTCGAGCACGGACCTGGCGGGGCCCAGTTCGCGTGCGGCCGTCAGTACCGGGTCGAGGAGCTTGGGCGCGTCCGTGGCGCGAGGACCCGCGGTCTTCTGATACGAGCCCACGAGATCCGTATAGGCGGCATGGTTGGTCCGGAGAATGCTGGCAAGACCGATGAGATCTCGTTCAGGCGCCACGGCGACTTCGGCAGACATCACGCTCCTCGGCATCGGTCACAAGCGCTCACCGTTCCAGAAGTTCGGCCGAGCGGAAAGCCCTGTTCCGGATGTGTGCCCAACCGTGATGTCGGCGGGGCCGTCGGACCCGCGCCGACCGGTGGTGGCGGCACGCTTCGTCGGCCTACCTCATCGCGCACCGGCCGGACGGACAAGCGGTGACGGCAATCGTGCCGCACGGAATCCGGGCGCACGACGAGGCAACCGCACCGCACGCCCCTCTTGCCTTCGGGGAGCGTTCACGGCACAGTCAGGTGTGATGCACCTCACGACGATGTGAGGTGCCTCCCCGAGGAGGTGCCGATGACAGCCGCCGAGTACTTGACGCTCCGCCGATCGATCGAGCAGCTGCGCCGCAGCGTCACCGAGGTGCGCGACGCGTTCGGCGACGGCCCCGTGGTACGCCGCCTGGTGAACGACCTGGAACGGCTGGAGATCGACGCGGGCGAGCTCGCCTCGGCGCGGCCGGCGTCTCCGGCAGAGGTCCCGGACGTCATCTACGTCCCGGACAGCACCCCGCAGGACCCCGCCATGTGGAACGACGTCGACGAAGAAGGACTCGGCGGCTACCACGGCGACCGGTCGTGACGGCCACCGCGCCGCGAGGGGTCGAGGCACCCGGCCGCGCCGAGGTCGGCGCGCGGACGCTGCGGACGGACCGGTGGTGGCTGCTGCCGGCGGCGACCACCCTCGGGCTGCTGACCTTCCTCGTGTACGGCGGGGTGCGCGCGTTCCAGCAGCAGTACTTCTTCGCCGACGAGCGGTACCTGACGCCGTTCTACTCGCCGTGCGTCTCGCTGGGGTGCGCGTCGGAGCCGGGTGCGGCGCACTTCGGCATGTTCCTCCCGGACCACCCGCTGATCCCGTACGCCGCGCTCAGCCTGCCGTTCCTGCTGGTCTTCCGGCTGACCTGCTACTACTACCGCAAGGCGTACTACCGGTCGATCTGGCTCGCGCCCGCGGCGTGCGCCGTGCCGGAGCCGCACGCCACGTACTCGGGCGAGACGCGCTTCCCGCTGGTCCTGCAGAACGCCCACCGGTACCTCTTCTACCTGACGATCGTGATCTCGCTGATCAACACCTACGACGCGATCGTCGCCCTCCGGCATCCCACCGACGGGTTCGTCGTCGGTGTCGGCAACCTCGTGCTGCTGACGAACGTGGTCCTGCTGTGGTGCTACACGCTGTCGTGCCACTCGTGCCGGCACGTGATGGGCGGGCGGCTCACGCACTTCTCGAAGCATCCCGTGCGTTACCGGGTCTGGACCTGGGTGTCCGCCCTGAACACGCGCCACGCGACGTTCGCGTGGACCACGCTCGGCACGCTCGTCGGGACCGACCTGTACGTGCTGCTCGTCGCGAGCGGGACCATCACCGACCTGCGCCTCATCGGCTAGACCCCCCCACCGGCCGGCCCGTCCCACCGGACCGCCCCCCGTCCGACAGGAGCCCTCCTTGACCGAGACCGAACGGCACGAGTACGACGTCCTCGTCATCGGTGCGGGCGGAGCCGGCATGCGCGCGGCGATCGCGGCGCGCGAGCGCGGGCTGCGGACGGCGATCGTGTGCAAGTCCTTGTTCGGCAAGGCGCACACCGTCATGGCCGAGGGCGGGTGCGCCGCGGCGATGGGCAACGCCAACGAGAACGACTCCTGGCAGGTGCACTTCCGCGACACGATGCGCGGCGGGAAGTTCCTCAACGACTGGCGGATGGCGGAGCTGCACGCGAAGGAGGCGCCCGACCGCGTCTGGGAGCTGGAGACGTGGGGCGCGCTCTTCGACCGCACGCCCGACGGCCGGATCAGCCAGCGCAACTTCGGCGGCCACACGTATCCCCGGCTCGCGCACGTCGGCGACCGCACCGGGCTCGAGCTCATCCGCACGATGCAGCAGCGCGTCGTCGCGCTCCAGCAGGCCGACCACGCCGAGACAGGCGACTACGAGGCGCGCTTGCGCGTGTTCGCCGAGTGCACGGTCACGGAGCTGCTCACCGACGACGACGGCGCGATCGCCGGGGCGTTCGGCTACTGGCGCGAGTCGGGCCGCTTCGTCCAGTTCGAGGCGCCCGCCGTCGTCCTGGCCACGGGCGGCATCGGGAAGTCGTTCCAGGTGACGTCGAACTCGTGGGAGTACACGGGGGACGGGCACGCCCTCGCGCTGCGCGCCGGGGCGCACCTGGTCGACATGGAGTTCGTCCAGTTCCACCCGACCGGCATGGTCTGGCCGCCCAGCGTCAAGGGCATCCTGGTGACCGAGGGGGTGCGCGGCGACGGTGGCGTGCTGAAGAACTCCGACGGCGACCGGTTCATGTTCGGGTACGTCCCGGACGTGTTCAAGGGCCAGTACGCCGACACCGAGGACGAGGCCGACCGCTGGTACGACGACCAGGAGAACAACCGCCGCACCCCCGACCTGCTGCCCCGTGACGAGGTGGCCCGGGCGATCAACACCGAGGTGAAGGAAGGCCGCGGCTCCCCGCACGGCGGCGTCTACCTCGACATCGCCGGCCGCATGCCGGCCGACGAGATCCGGCGGCGCCTGCCCTCGATGTACCACCAGTTCAAGGAGCTGGCGGACGTCGACATCACGGCCGAGCCCATGGAGGTCGGCCCGACCTGCCACTACGTGATGGGCGGGATCAAGGTCGACCCGGACACCGGGCAGTCGCGCGTGCCGGGCCTGTTCGCGACGGGGGAGTGTGCCGGCGGGATGCACGGCTCGAACCGGCTCGGCGGCAACTCGCTCTCGGACCTCCTGGTGTTCGGGCGCCGCGCAGGGGTCGGCGCGGCCGACTACGCCGCCGGCCTCGCGAGCCGTCCGCAGGCCCGGGCCGACGACGTCGACGCCGCCGCCCGGCTGGCGCTCGCGCCGTTCGACCCGGCGCCGGACGGCGTGGGCGAGAACCCGTACACGCTGCACGCCGAGCTGCAGAAGATGATGAACGGCCTCGTCGGCATCATCCGGACCGAGGCGGAGATGACCGACGCGCTCAGCCGCCTCGGCGTGCTGCGCGGGCGGGTGCGGAACGTCGTCGTCGAGGGGCACCGGCAGTACAACCCCGGCTGGCACCTGGCGCTGGACCTGCGGAACATGCTCCTGGTCAGCGAGGCTGTGGCGACGTCGGCCCTGCTGCGTACCGAGAGCCGTGGCGGGCACACCCGCGCGGACCACCCGGGCCTCGACCCGGAGTGGCGGCACCGGGCGCTGCTCACCGGCCGTGCGCCCGACGTCGCGGGGGACGACGCGGGGGAGGGTGCAGTGGTGCCGCGGGTCGCCGTCGAGCAGGCCGAGCGTGTCCCGATGCGCGCGGACCTGCTCGCCCTGTTCGATGTCGCCGAGCTCGAGAAGTACTACACGGCGGCCGAGCTGGCCGCGCACCCCCAGGGAGGGACCGCATGACCGACACCGTCCGGCTCCAGGTGTGGCGCGGGGACGCGGGCGGCGGCGCGCTGACCGACTACGAGGTGGAGGCCAACGAGGGCGAGGTCGTGCTCGACGTCCTCCACCGGCTGCAGGCCACCCAGGCCCCCGACCTCGCGGTGCGGTGGAACTGCAAGGCCGGCAAGTGCGGGTCCTGCTCGGCAGAGATCAACGGGCGCCCGCGCCTGCTGTGCATGACGCGGATGTCCGTGTTCGAACCCGGCGAGGTGCTCGCCATCACGCCGATGCGGACCTTCCCCGTGATCCGTGACCTCGTGACGGACGTGTCGTTCAACTACGCGAAGGCGCGCGAGGTCCCCGCGTTCACGCCGCCGGCCGACCTCGGGCCGGGGGAGTACCGGATGGCGCAGGTCGACGTCGAGCGCTCGCAGGAGTTCCGCAAGTGCATCGAGTGCTACCTGTGTCAGGACACGTGTCACGTGGTGCGCGACCACGAGGAGAACAAGGAGTCGTTCGCCGGTCCCCGGTTCCTCATGCGGGTCGCCGAGCTCGAGATGCACCCGCTCGACGTCGCCGACCGCGTGCCCGCGGCGCAGGAGGAGCACGGGCTGGGCCTGTGCAACATCACGAAGTGCTGCACGGACGTGTGCCCGGAGGGCATCAAGATCACCGACAACGCGCTCATCCCGATGAAGGAGCGGGTCGTCGACCGGAGGTACGACCCGCTGGTCTGGCTCGGCCGGACGATCTCGCGGCGCAAGGGCTGAGGCCGGCGGGCCGCTCCCGCCGGCGCGGGCTCAGGGGGCCGCGAGGCAGAGCGTCCAGCCGTGCACGGCCGAGCCGCCCTGGATGCCGTACGTCGCGCCGGAGCCGCACGCCGTCCCGATCGGGAGGGCCGAGCTGTTCGAGCGCTCGACCACCTGGTAGGCGGCGCGGGGCGACCCGCAGTCCACGATCGCGTACCTCGGGTCCTCCACGCGCTCCTGGAGACAGTCGCCGACCTTCGCCAGCTCCGGTGCGGTCTTCGGGTCGAACCCGACGGGCCCCAGGCAGAAGAGCAGGTCGGAGGTCCGGCCGTCGCTGCCGGCCGTCGTGCTGTCCCCGGTCGGGTCGAGGCTCCAGGCGTAGCTCGACGTGGTGCCCGGGACCTCGGCGCACCCGTCGACGCCGGCGGTCGCGGCGTCTTCGAGGACCTTCAGGACGGCAGCCTCGGCCGCAGGCCTGCCGCAGCCGACCCGCCGCACGTCCTGCGCCTCGTCCTCGATCCCGGCCACGCAGTCGCCGGGCGTGGCGACGTTGACCGCGGTCCGGGGGTCGGCGTCGACGGGGCCGACGCACAGGGTGCCGGCCCCGCTCTCGGAGTACGACGCCGTGACGCCCGCGACGGCGAGGCACCCGCTCGCGTCGCTGCTGTCGACGACGTCGAGCACCTTCAGCCTCGCCGTGCCGCAGTCGACCACCTCGAACGAGGAGGCCGACTCCGCGACGCACGACCCTGCCTCGGGGCTCGGCGCGCACGCGCTGAGCAGCCCGCCCGCGGCCACGGCCAGGACGAGCACCATCATGTTTCGCAACATCTCTACCTTCCGGGGAGTGCCGGCGCGCTGCCTCGCCCGATCGAACGGTGCGCCGGTCGGGCGCCAACATACCGGCTGGTCGGAGGGTGTCCGGAGAGCTGGTCCGGGGGGCGTCCGGAGAGATCGCCCCGTCCGGGCCGGCGCGGGCGCACCGCCGTCGCCCCGGAGGCCACCGGCATGTCTCTCATCGGACGATCAGGATCTGCTGGCAGGCTCGCGTCGTGGCAACTCACTCCGCTGAAGCGTCCCGGGCGGCACCGGACGGCGTGGACGTGCCGGTGGTGGACGCTGCCGGGAGCGTCGCGCGGCCGGAGAGCGCGCGGGACTCGCCTGTGGCGGCGGGGTTCGCGCGGTGCTGCGCCGCCGTCGTGCTGCGGCTGCCGTGGGGGCTCTCGCGCGTCGTGCCGCCGACCCTGCTCGGGTTCGCGCTGATCAACGGCAGCACGTTCGCGTTCGACATCCTGCTGCTCACGGCCCTGCACGGTGGCCTCGGGCTGCCGGTCGCGGTGTCGGTCACGCTCGCGTACGCGTGCGCGCTCGGCCTGGCGTTCGTGCTGAACCGCGTGCTCAACTTCCGTTCGCACGCGCCGGTGGGCCGGCAGGCAGGGCTCTACCTGGTGGTCGTCGCGACCAACTACGTGGCGCTGGTGCTCGGCGTCGGCGCCGGACTCACCGCGCTGGGGGTGGACTACCGGCTGTCGCGCCTCCTCGCGGGCGCCTGCGAGGCGGTCTTCATGTACTGCGCGCTGCGGTGGGTGATCTTCCGGGGGGAGCGGCGGAGGTGACCGGGCCGTGGCGGATCGCGATCCCGACGGCCGCATCGCCGGCCACCGAGGTCGGCCGCTCGGTCGCTCCTGTACTCCCGTGCGAGTACGCGGCACCTCCTGAGGGTGGATGTGGTCGCCGGCGGCGGCCGCCATCGTGGTGGACACCAACCACTCGTCGGAGGTCACGTGTCCCCACAGCCAGATGCCACAGTCGTCGGTCCGCAGCCCGGGAGCTCGCTGTCGTCCGACGCCGATGACGCTGCGGCCATGCTCGTCGGCGCGGCCAGGCGATACGGGTCCGGGGAATCGGCCGTCGCCGCGCTCGACGACGTCACCATCGCGTTCCCGGCGGGGAGGTTCACGGCGGTGATGGGCCCGTCGGGTTCGGGCAAGTCGACGATGCTGCACTGCGCCGCCGGGCTGGATCGACTGACGTCGGGCCGCGCGTTCGTCGGCAGCACCGATCTGTCGACCCTCGACGACCGCGAGCTGACCCTGCTGCGCCGGGAACGGATCGGGTTCGTGTTCCAGACGTTCAATCTCGTGGCGACCCTCACGGCCGAGGAGAACATCTGCCTGCCGTTGACGTTGTCCGGCCGTCGGCCCACCGGCGCGCTGCTCGACGAGGTCGTGTCGCTGCTGCGCCTCGGTGATCGCCTGCGCCATCGGCCGGCGGAGCTCTCGGGCGGCCAGCAGCAGCGCGTCGCCGTCGCCCGCGCGCTGGTCGCCCGCCCGCAGGTGGTGTTCGCCGACGAGCCCACCGGCAACCTCGACACCCGGTCCGGACAGGAGATCCTCGGATTCCTGCGGTCGGCGGTCGACCGGCATCACCAGTCGATCGTGATGGTCACCCACGATGCCAACGCCGCTGCCTGGGCGGACCACGTCGTGTTCGTCGTCGACGGCCGTGTGCACGACGTGGTGGACCGGCCCTCGGCCGACTCGGTGCTCGACGTGCTGAAGGGCCTGGGGCGATGAGCCAGATGGTGCGCAGCGCGGCCCGGAGCGTGTTCGCGAGCCGGGGCCGGTTCCTGCTCACGGGCACGGCGACCGCCCTCGCGGTGGCGTTCCTCCTCGCGACGCTGGTGCTGTCCGACTCGATGCGCGGCCGAGCGGCCGGCGACATCGCCGAAGCGCTGGCCGGGACGGACGCCGTGGTGCAGGGCGTCTCGCTCGGCGAGCCCGGCGGAGGGCCGGGAGATCCGGCCCGGTCGGTTCAACGAGCACTGGATCCCGATCTGACCGAGCGCGTGGCTGCCGTCGACGGCGTCGACGGGGCCGTCTCGCAGTGGGCCGGCTTCGCGAAGCTGGTCGTCGACGGATCGTCGGTCGGAACCGGCACGGCGAGCGACGTCGGTCGCAACTGGGTCGCCGACCCGGCGCTCAACCCGTTCCGGCTCGCGAGCGGGCGACCACCGGCCGAGGTCGGAGAGATCGCGATCGACCGCTCGCTCGCCGACGACGCAGGCGTGGCTCCGGGGGACGTCGTACAGGTCCTGACCGGGACGGGCATGCACGACGCGACCGTCACCGGTACCGCGACGTTCGCGTCGGCGGACGCGGCACCGCTGCAGCGCACGGTCCTGCTGCCCGACACAGCGGTGTCCGCCTGGCTCGGCACCGCGGCGCCGACCGAGGTGCTCGTCGACGTCGCCGACGGTGCCGACCGCACCGAGGTGCTCGGCCGGCTGTCGGCGCTGTCCGATGCCGAGGTCGTCGACGGGCCCGACCACATCCGGACGGCGCAGGACGCCGCGACGTCACCGCTGCAGTTCCTGACAGTGTTCCTCCTGGCCTTCGCCGTGGTCGCGGTCCTGATCGGCGTGACGATCATCTTCAGCACGTTCGCGCTCACCGTCGCCCGCCGCCGGCGGGAGTCGGGGCTGCTGCGTGCGATCGGCGCGGAACGACGCCAGGTGCTCGGCGGAGTGCTGATCGAGGCGGCCTTCGTCGGGACGATCGCCACGCTCGTCGGCCTCGTCGGCGGGGTCGCGGGAGTCGGCGCACTGCGCTGGGTCGTCGGACTCACCGGGGTCAGCCTGCTCACCGGGCCGGCGATCGTGAGCCCCACCTCGGTCGCGGTCGCCGCGACCGTCGGTATCGGCGCGACGATCCTCTCGGCATGGATCCCGGCCCGCCGCGCGGCGGCGACACCACCGATCGAGGCGCTGCGCGAGAGCGCGGCGGAACCCCGGGCCGTGAGCCGGGCGCGGACCGCGAGCGGACTCGTGCTCGCCGCGGCGGCCGTCGCCGCAGGAGCCGTGGCCGTGGTGAGCTCGAACCCGGTGTGGCTCCTGCTCGCCGCTGCCATCGTCCCGGCGCTCGTGCTGTGCGGCCCGGCGCTCGTGACCGCCGCGGCGCGGTGGAGCTCGCCGGCGGCCCGCCGCGCCGCCGGCGTGTTCGGCTCGATCGCGGCGGGCAACCTGGCTGCGAGCCCACGCCGATCGGCGTCGACGGCGCTCGCGCTCATGCTCGGCACCGCGATGGTGACGATGTTCGCGATCTTCGCGAGCTCTCTGACGAGCGGGGTCGGGACCGACGTCCGTGAAGGGCTGCGCGCGGACCTGGTGGTCACGTCGGCGACCCCCGACTTCTCGACGATCGACCCCACCCTGGCCGGCCGGATATCCGCGCTGCCCGACGTCGGCGCGGTCACCGCGCTGTCGAGCGCCGAAGGGATCGTGGCGGGGAAGGCCGAGGCGATCGGCGGCATCGACCCGACGGCCCTGCCCACCATGTTCGACCTCGACCCGATCTCCGGCGACCTCGCCGACCTGAGCTCGGGAGGCGTGGCCGTGGTCGGCGACGACCCGGCGCTGCTCGGTGGAACCCTGGAGATCGAGTTCGAACGATCGACCATCGACGCGCCGATCGTCGCCGTGGTCGCGAGGAGCACCGGCGGTTTCGAGGCCCCGCTGTACTTCGTCGACACCGCGACGCTCGGCGACACGGCCGGCCGTCTGCTCGACGCGCAGGTGTTCGTCGACCTGGCAGACGGAGCCGGGGCGGACGCCGGCGAGGCCGTGAGCGCCCTGGTCCGAGACACGCCCGGGTCCTTCCTGGCGACCCGGGACGAACATGTCGCCGCCACCGGGAGCGAGATCGCCGCGTTCGGGAACTTCATCGACGGGCTGCTCATCCTGGCGAGCTTCATCGCGCTCCTTGGCGTCGCCAACACCACGGCGCTCGCGATCAATGAACGCTCTGGAGAGATCGGGCTGCTGCGAGCGGTCGGGGCGACTCGCCAAGAGCTGCGCCGCATCGTGCGGCTCGAGGCGGCGCTCCTGTCGTTCGTCGCGGCATCGATCGGTATCGTCGTCGCGGCCGGCTTCGGCTGGGCGATGATCGACGTCACGGGAGGTGCGGAGATCCCGTCCGCCGTCATGCCCTGGCCCCGTCTGGCAGCGACGCTCGTCGTCGCGGTCGCAGCGGGCGTGGCCGCTGCCGCGTGGCCGGCGTTCCGGGTCTCCCGGGCGCCTGTGCTCGGCCTGGTGAGCGGGGACCGCTGATGCGAAGGTTGCTGCACCTGGGCCGGGGCGGCCCACGGCCGGTCCCGGTACAGGGACCGCCCGGCGGAGCACGCGGTCCCGCCGGTCCCGTCCATGATGGTCCCGTGACGCACAGCGATCCCCGTATCTCTCGCGCCGATCTCGTCGCGATCGTCGTCGCACTGGCGGTGTCGGTCGGCATGCTGGTCACCGATCCGGACGTCGTGGACGGGTGGCAGCTGCCCGGCATCGCCATCGCGGCCGTCGCCGCGGTGCTGCTCGTCGTCGCCGGTCGCTTCGGTCGTGCCACCGTCGTGGCGATCGGTGTGCTGGACGTCGTCACCATCGCATGGACCTCCAGCCCGCTCGCGCTGCGGCCGCTGCTCGTCGTGGCGCTGTTCCGTCTCGTGCGCCGGAGCGACGATCGCTCGGTGGTCTGGTTCGGGTCGTTCATCGCGATCGTCGTCGCCGGGTTCGGGGCCCCGGTCGCCGGTGAGCAGTTCTGGTTCGAGTGGGCCGCCGACGCAGCCGTCCTCCTGCTCCCGGTCGCCGCGGCCGACGCCCGTCGCTCCAACCTGCGGCGTCGAGCCGACGCCGTGGAACGTCAGGTCGCCGAGCGGCTCCAGGCGGAGCGCCTGCACATCGCGTACGACCTGCACGACATCGTCGCCCATTCGCTGTCGGCGATCACCGTCCGGGCCGGCATCGCCGCCCACGGGTTCGAGCGCGATCCCGCCGCCGCTCACACCGCGCTCGTCGAGATCAACGACACCGGCCGACGTTCGCTCGACGAGCTGAGATCCCTCCTCGGCCTCCTCCGGTCGGACGAGTCGGTCCCGCTTCGCCCGGCGCCGGCGGCCACCACCACCCTCAGCGACGTCGTCGTCTCCGCCGGGCACTCCAGCGGAGCCGAGGTGGTCGAGGACGGTCACTATCCCGGGGGCGTGGCGGAGAGCACCGTGGTGACGGTGCACCGCATCGTGCACGAGTGCCTGGTCAACGTCACCCGCCACGCCGGCGACGTCCCCGCGACCGTCCGGCTCCGGCACGCGGACGGCGGTGTGCACGTCACCGTGTCGAACGACGCCCCGGCCACCGCACGCGTGACGGTGCCGGGCACCGGCATCGGTCTGGTCGCGATCCGCGAGCGGGCGGAGCTTCTCGGTGGCACCGTCCAGGCCGGACCCACCGACGACGGCGGGTTCGTGGTGCGCGCGTTCGTGCCGTACCACATACCGGGCGGGTGGGGCGCGTGAACCCCCGGCCCGACGCGCCCGCCGTGGCGGGACGCGGAATCCGCGTGCTGCTCGCCGACGACCAGGAGCTCGTGCGTCGCGGGTTCGCAGCACTGCTCGCCAACGAACCCGGCGTCGAGGTCGTCGGTGAGGCCGGGGACGGCGCGCAGGCCATCGCCGAGACCTGGCGGACCCGCCCCGACGTCGTGCTGATGGACATCCGCATGCCTCGCATGGACGGGCTCGACGCGACGCGAGCGATCTGCGGCGACCAACGGCTCAGCGCCACCAAGGTGCTCGTGCTGACCACCTTCGCGCTCGACGAGTACGTCTACGAGGCGCTCCGGGTCGGTGCCTCCGGTTTCCTGCTCAAGGACACCCCGCCGCGGCTCCTGCTCGAGGCGATCGCCGCCGCCGCCGACGGTGACGTCCTCATCTCGCCGGCGATGACCAAGCGGTTGGTCACCGACCTCGTGCGCCGACCGATCACCCGTCCGGGGGACCCGGGGCCCCTCGACGTCCTGAGCGAGCGGGAGCGCGAAGTGCTCGCCGAGGTCGCACGCGGCAAGACCAACTCCGAGATCGGCGAGTCGCTCCACATGTCGCCGCTCACGGCGAAGACGCACGTCAGCCGCATCCTCGGCAAACTGAACGCGCGCGACCGCGCGCAGCTCGTGATCATCGGGTACGAGACCGGGCTCGTCAGCCTCGGCGGGTGAGCACGGCGAGCCTCTGTCGGGTGAGCGCCGGTGTCCCGCACCGAATCCCGACCAGGCCAGACGGCCTGACGCGACACCCGGCACGCCCACCGCGGCCAAGGAGGGGACGGTTCTACAGTGACGACGGCACCGCCGGAGGACATGAAAAACGCCCCTCACCTGGTGTATCAGGTGAGGGGCGATCGGTCGGGCTGACAGGATTTGAACCTGCGACCCCTTGACCCCCAGTCAAGTGCGCTACCAAGCTGCGCCACAGCCCGTCGATGTTCCCGAGCATGCCCGAGACTACCTTGTTCGGCCCCGCAGGGCCGACCGAAATACTACCCCACCTCGGGGTGTGTTCCGCACTCGGAGGCGTGGTGGTGCCGCCCGCCTCGTGGCCATCAGTCCTGCACCGCCTTCGCGACGGCGAGGCACGCCGTCACGAAGTCCTTGTCCGCCGTGGCGTTCTCCAGCAGCTCTCCCTTGACGTTGACCAGCATCCGGACGATCACCCAGTCGCGTGCCCGGCGCTCGTCGAGGCCGGCGGTCTCCACGAGGGTCTGGAACCGCTGGCGGACGCCCTCGCGCAGACGTCCCTCGTAGAGCGAGTACTGGTTCCAGAGCAGGGGAGCGAGCTCGAAGTGCGGGTCACCGGAGAGCGGCTTCGGGTCGATGACCAGCCAGTCATCGCGGTCGGCGGCGAGCACGTTCTCGTAGTGCAGGTCGGTGTGCAGCAGGCGGCCGTCGGTGTCCGGGTCGGTCGCGAAGTCCTGGCAGATCGCCGCGGCTCGTTCCACCAGCCGGCGCGGCAGCGGCGCGCCGCGGGACAGGCCCGACAGCTCGTGCGCCCAGCGTCCCGCCTGGTCGGACAGACGACTGAGCTGCGGTGGCGCGGGCACGTGCAGGCGCTCGTACAGCCCGCCGACCACCTCGCAGGCGTGCACGTCCCGCTCGCCGGTCAGGTCGCGGGTGTGCAGCCGCTCCAGCAGCAGCGCCCAGCGGCGCGGGTCGGCGCGCAGCAGACGGACCGCGCCGTTCCCGTGCCACGTCTGCAGGGCGAGCGCCTCGTGCTCGGCCTCCCGGTGGGGCCACCCGACCTTGAGGACGCACGCCACGCCGTCGTCGGACCGGACGGGCAGGACGGCGGCGGTGTTCCCGTGCCCGACGGCGCCGTCGGGCTCCAAGGCCCACTCGTCCAGCAGCTCGCGCAGCAGGCGGGGAAGGCGGTCGAGCCAGTCGGCCCATGCGGGGCCTCGAGCGGCGAAGGCCTGGAACGATTCCGGGACGGCGAGCACGGCGTCACGGTAACCCGGCCGTGCCGGGCGCCCGGCCCCGCCCGACCGATGAGTTCAGGTCGCCGGGTTCGTCCGTACCAGTGGCCGTCGTCGTACCGCGCTCGACGGTGTCCGGTACGAGACCTCACGGAGGACAGCATGACCACCACCCCTGACGCCGCGACCACCAGCCTGCCCGGGCGGCCGCCCGTCGTCGGCCTGGACACCTGGAGGGCTGCACGGGACGAGCTTCTGCTGCGGGAGAAGGCGCACACGCGCGAGGGCGACGCGATCGCGGCGGCCCGGCGGCGGCTGCCGATGGTCGAGCTCGACCCGGCCACCGAGGTGACCGGCCCCGACGGCCCGGTCCCGTTCATCGACCTGTTCCAGGGCCGCGACGAGCTGGTCCTGTACAAGCACATGTGGCACGACGGCGCGCCCTACCAGGGCCAGTGCGAGGGCTGCACGGTCGCCGCCTGGCACCTGCGGTCCGTCGAGCCCTACCTCAACGCGCGCGGCGTGTCCTTCGCGATGTTCACCGAGGGCCCGTGGGAGGAGGTCCCGCCCTACCTCGAGTTCATGGGGTACACCGAGCCGTGGTATTCGGTACGGGGCCTCGACTGGCCGGTCGGCGGGCCGATGGGCTACCTCACGTCCTACCTGCGCGACGGGGACCGGGCCTTCCTCACCTACGAGACGACCGGCCGTGGCATCGAGCCCGCCGAGGGGGCGCTCGCCCTGCTCGACATGACCCCGTACGGCCGCGGGGAGGCCTGGCAGGACACCCCCGACGGCTGGCCCGAGGGCGACGAGCCCTGCTGGTACTGGCGCAACGACGTGGACGGCAACCCCACCTGGGGCGGGACGGGCCGCCCGGCACCGCAGTGGACCCGGCCGGGCGCCACCCCGCAGGAGACGCTCGGACGACAGGGGCACCACCACTGACGGGCGGCCCACGGCAGGCACGTCGTCCCTCACCGCCGGTGGCACGGGCCCCGGCGTGCGCCGGCCGCGGCTCCCGGTGCTCGGCTACGGCTCCGGGTGCCGGGCGTCGTACTGCCAGAAGCGCGGCTGACGCCACACCACGGCCCACAGCACGACGAGGCACGCGAGCCCGCCGACCACGGCTGCCCAGCCCTCGCCCCACCAGGTCGCCTCGGTGCCGAGCACCATCTCGCCGAGCCGTGGCCCGCCCGCGACGACCACGATGAACACGCCCTGCAGGCGTCCGCGCATGTGGTCGGGGGTGGCGGTCTGCAGGATCGTCTGGCGGAACACGCTGGAGATCGCGTCGGACGCTCCGGCCGCCGCGAGCGTCAGCCCGCCGGCGAGGAGCGCGAGCGGCAGCACGCCGTCGGGCCGCGTCTCGCCGGCGAGCAGGAGGACCGCGCCGAACGCGGCGATGGACAGCCCCCAGGACGTGATCGCCCAGACGATGATGCGGCCCTGCCGGCGTCGCCGCGTCAGGCCGCCCGACAGCAGGCTGGCGGCGATCCCGCCGACGGCGAACGCGGCCGAGAGCAGCCCGGTGGTCGTCTCGCCGCCACCGATGTACCAGACGCCGGCCGCGGGCAGCAGCACGCGCGGGAACGCCAGCACCATCGCCGCCAGGTCCACGACGAACGTGGTGCGCACGTTCGGCTGCGTGGCCAGGTAGCGCAGGCCGTCGGCGACGGAGCGGAGACCGACCGGGCGACGCCGGACAGGTCGTGCGGGCGGCCCGTCGGCCGCAGGGGCTCCGTCGGCCGACGGGCCCGGTGCCGGGATCTTCGGTGCGGGGGTCTCGTCCGCCGAGGTCCCCGCCGCGGGCTCCGGCGGGATGTCCGGGAGCCGCCACACGGCCCACAGGGCGGCGGTGAACAGGACCGCGTCGACCGTGTAGGCGATGCCGTACCCGGCCTGCGCCACGAGGAGGGCGCCCAGCACCGGCCCGCCCGTGAGCGCGACGTTCATCGACAGCGTCTGCAGCGCGTTCGCCGCGGGCATCAGCTCTCGGTCCAGCAGGCGCGGCAGGATCGCGGTGCGCGCCGGGTTGTTGATCGCGAACGCGGCCGACTGCACGGCGACGAGCCCGTAGAGCAGGTGGACGGAGTCGAGGCCGAGCCACGCCTGCGCGGCGATCGCCATGATCACGAGCCACAGCACCACCGACGCCGCGAGGGCGACCTTGCGGCGGTCGTAGTGGTCCACGAGCGCGCCGCCGTAGAGGCCGAGCGCGACCAGGGGGACGAGGGCGAACAGCCCGACCGTCCCGACGGCGAGGGTGGACCCGGTCAGGCCGTAGACCTGGAGCCCGATGGCGACGACGGTGAGCTGCGTGCCCAGGTTCGACACCCCCAGGCCCCACCAGAGGCGCCGGTACGCCGGCGAGACCCGCAGGGGAGTGAGGTCGGCGAGAAGGCGTGGCACGAGGGTCGAGGATATGCCGCGCGTCGCTGCCGGACCGGCGCGGACGACGTCGAAGGAGCGTCTCGTTCGTCACGGCGGCGCCGCGGGCGGACGTGTCCGGGCACGCCGACGGGCCCGCGGCTCCCGCGCTACCAGAGTCCAGTGCTACTGGAGCCCGCGGTAGACGGCCGTGCGCAGCTCCGTCGCGTACGCCCGCAGCGCGGGCATGTGCAGGTCCGCGGCCGCGGTGATCTCCGCCTCGACGTCGTACGGCACGCGGATGATCTGGAGCCCGAACGGCGCGGCCTCCTCCTCGCCGAGCACACCCTCGAGGATCGCGTAGCTCGGAACCGGCTCGTCGAGCGGGTTGCCCACGCTCCCGACGTTGAACAGCGTCCGGCCCGGCCGGGCCTTCACGTACGTCAGGTGGATGTCGCCGTACCCGACGACGGCGGGTGCCGGGCCCGGTCCGGTCATCGCCGTCGTCGCGAACATGCCCTCGAACTCCTCGCGCGTGTGCGTCTCGCGCACCCGGTGGTGCGGGCTGGCGGCGGACGCGTGGAACAGCCGGACCCGGCGCCCGCTCAGGACGAGGTCGTGGCTGAGCGGCAGGGTGCGGAGCCAGTCGAGCTGGTCGTCACGGAGCTCGTCGCGCCACCAGATCATCTCGGGGACGTCGTCGTCGCCGATGGTGTGGATGAAGTCGTCCCAGTTGCCGCGGATGTTGACGTCGCACACCTGCTCGCACCGGTCGACCGTCTCCGCGCCCCGCGGGCCCTTGCCCACGAAGTCACCGAGGTTGATGATCCGCCGGACGCCTCGCGCGTCGATGTCGCGCAGGACCGCTTCCAGGGCCGTCAGGTTTCCGTGCACGTCCGAGATCAGTGCGATGCGATCGAGAGACACGTATCGGATCGTGTCATACATCACGAGGGGTCAGGCGTACTACCGGGGGCCGGAGAGTGCGTCCACCGTGGCGCCGAGCGGCGCCCAGGCCCGGGCGGCGTGGTCCGCGCGCTCGGCGGCCCGGCGGCGAGCCCTTCGCGCGGCGGGCCGGCGTCGGGCGCTAGGTTCGGCGTCGTCCCCCGTCGTCGAACCCGAAGGGCCTGCCCGTGAGCGAGCTTCCGGCCGCCGAGCCACTCCCGCCGGTGCCCGACGGCCCGGGAGCGCACGGGCTCGTCGCCTCGGTGCCGGCCACCTGCACGGAGGACGGCTTCCCGCTCGGCAACGGCAGCCTCGGCGCGATGGTGCTCGGGGACGCGCGCACCGCACGGCTGGTCGTCAACGACGACACCGCCTGGTCGGGCAGCCCGGCGTCGGCGCACGAGCCCGGCCTGATCGACCCGGAGCAGGCCCGGGAGCTGCTGGAGCTCGCCCGCGCGCTGGTCGCCGAGGGTGACCACGTCGGCGCCGGGAACGTGGTGCGACGGTTCCAGCACCGGCACAGCCAGTCGTACCTGCCGTTCGCGGAGCTGGAGGTCGCGGTCGCCGACGACGGCGGGATGGGCGGCCTGCGCCGCGTGCTCGACTTCCGCACCGCGACCCAGACCACCACCGGCGGGGACGGCCCCGACCAGGTGTCCCGGCGCACCTGGGTCAGTCGGCCGCACCACGTGCTCGTGCACGAGGTGACGGCCGCACGGCCGCGCGACCTCACGATCACGACCGAGAGCCGGCTCCGCGTGCTGCGCACCATGATCGACGCCGACGCCGACGCCGACGCCGACGCCGACGCCGACGCCGACGCCGACGTGCCCGGCCTGGACCCGGTCGCGGGCACCGCCCCTCTCGCGGGTGCCGCTCGCGTCGTCGTGCACCTGCAGATGCCGTCCGACGTCGCACCCGGTCACGCACCCGTGGACCCGCCCGTCCGGTACGACGACCGGCCCGGGGCGTCCCAGCGCGGCGCGCTCGTGGCCCGGGTGCTGCACGACGGGACGGCCGGCGCGCAGGACGGCCGCCTCGTCGTGACCGGAGCGACCCGGCTCACGGTCGTCCTGGCGACGGCCACCACGTACCGCGGGCCGACCGCGGCGCTGCGCGGTGACGAGCGGGACGCCGCCCGCGACGCCGCGGCGCGGGTGGACCGCGCGACCGAGGCCGGGCCGGAGGCCGTGCGCCGGGCCCAGGTCGAGGACCACCGGCGGCTCTACGAGCGCACGGAGCTCACCTTCGACAGGCCGCTCGCCGGCGACACCGCGCGGCGCCTGCGTGCGATCAACGACGGCACCGTCGCCCACCCCGAGCGCGACCCGGACCTCGTCGCCACGCTGTTCCACTACGGGCGCTACCTGCTCGTCTGCTCCTCGCGGCCCGGCAGCCTCCCCGCGAACCTCCAGGGCATCTGGAACCGCGAGCTGCGACCGCCGTGGAGCTCGAACTACACCACCAACATCAACCTCGAGATGAACTACTGGCCGGCGAGCACCACACACCTGGCCGAGACCGAGGAACCCCTGCTCGACCTCGTCCGCGCCCTCGCCGTCACGGGCCGCCGCACCGCCCGGCGGCTGTACGGCGCTCGCGGCTGGACCGCTCACCACAACACCGACGCCTGGGCCTACAGCCTCCCGGTCGGCCACGGGAGCGACGACCCCCAGTGGGCCTTCTGGCCGATGGCCGGGCTGTGGCTGGCGCGGCACGTCGCCGACCACGCCGCGTTCGCCCCCGACGACACCCTCCCGGACGACCTGGCGGACGTGCTCCGCGACGCGGCCGCCTTCGCGCTCGACTGGCTCGTCCGGGACGCCGACGGGCTGTGGGGGACCAGCCCGTCCACCTCGCCCGAGAACGAGTTCCGCACGCCCGACGGGCGGGTGGCGAGCGTGGCGGCGTCGTCGGCCTGCGACCTCGACCTGGTGCGCGACCACCTCGCCCTCGTCGTCGCCGAGGGCGAGCGGCGCGGCGCCGAGGACCCCGTCGTGGAGCGGGCCCGCGCCGTCCTGCCGGACCTGCGGCGCCCGCGCGCGGGACGGTCCGGGGCGCTCGCGGAGTGGGACGGCGACCTCGAGCAGGTCGACCCGCACCACCGGCACCTGTCGCCGCTGGTTCGCCTGTACCCGGGTACCGCCGAGCCGGACCCGGAGTGGCTCGACGCCGCGGTCCGGTTCCTCGACGAGCGCGGAGACGAGTCGACGGGCTGGTCGCTGGCGTGGAAGCTCGGGCTGCGGGCACGCCTCCGGCAGCCGGAGGCGGTGGACGCCCTGCTGCGGCTGGTGTTCCGCGACATGGAGACCGACCGCGGCGCCCACAGCGGCGGCCTGTACCCGAACCTCCTGGCCGCGCACCCGCCGTTCCAGATCGACGGGAACCTCGGGTTCACCGCCGGCCTCGCGGAGGCGCTGCTGCAGTCCCACCGCGGCGAGATCGAGCTCCTGCCCGCGCTCCCGGCCGCGCTGCCCGCGGGCAGCGTCCGGGGTCTCGTGGCGCGGCCGGGCGTGGAGGTCGACGTCGCGTGGGACCGCGACGCGCACGGCGTGGCGGGCCTGCGGGCCGTGACGCTCCGCGCGATGCACGACCGCGCCGCGGGACCCCACCGGGTGCGCTGGGGCACGCGGACCGTCACGGCCGACCTCGCCGCCGGCCGCCGCGTCGCCGTCACCGGCTGGTGATCAGCAGCCCACGAACGCGTCGTCGTCGGACCAGCCGGTGTTCGCCCAGTCCTCCGGCGCGGGCGGCGTGAAGTCCGGGTACGCCTGCGCGAGCTCGTCCAGCAGCCAGGACGTCCACCGGGCGGCGCCCTGCGGGCAGGTGTGGATGCCGTCGGAGCTGCGGTCCGCCGTGCCGTCCAGCTCCCGCTGGTACGCGTCGCCCCACACCTCGCCCGCGTCGAGCAGGACCGCGTCGTCGGAGCCGTCCGCGACGTGCGCGGCGGCCTCGGACGCGCTCGCGAGCTCGGCCAGGTGGGGCTCGTAGAACTCGTCCGCCTCGATCGGCGGCATCGTCACGAGCACCAGCTTCCCGCCCGCCGCGGTGGTGGCGTCCAGGAGCCCTTCGTAGGCGTCGCGCTGCTCGTCGGCGGTCCCCCAGTCGTAGGTGGTGACCTGGTAGATCACGGTGCTCGGCCGGGCGGACCCGATGAGGTCGGCGACCTCGGGCGCGATGTTCTCGGAGTTGGGGCCGACGACGTTCCCGCCGCCCTCGGACGCCTGCGAGCTGAACTCGACGCCGGCGGCGCCGAACGCCGCGGCCAGCGGGACGGACTGACCGGCGGCGACCGAGTCGCCGAGGAGGACCACCCGGGACAGTCCCGGCGCGGGCGCGTCGAGCCCTGCGGCCCGGCTGCCCGAGCCACCGCCGGGCCCGTCCGCCCCGGCGACGTCGGACTGGCCGGTGCAGGCGGCGGTGAGTGCGAGCAGGAGCGCGCCCGCGCCGAGGGCGAGCGGACCGGCCGGTGCGTGGGTCGTGCGGCGAGCGGGGTGCAGTGCTGGGTTCGTCGTGTTCATGCCTTCACGCTCGCGGCCCGGTGTCCCGGCCACGCCGCCGCCGTGTCGCGATCGTGTCGCAGGCGCGCCGGTGCCGGTGTCCCGCCGCGTCCCGGCCCGCATACTGTCGGGCGTGGCTTCCGTACTGATCGTCGAGGACGACCCGGCGGTCCGCCGCGGCCTCCAGCTCGCTCTGACCCGGCACGGGCACGACGTGCGCACCGCCGGCACCGGCGAGGACGGCCTGGCGGAGTTCCGGGCGTCGGCGCCGGACCTCGTCGTGCTCGACCTGATGCTGCCCGGCATGGACGGCTTCGCCGTCTGCCGCCGGCTGCGGGCCGGCAGCGAGGTGCCCGTCATCATGCTCACGGCGCGCGGGGACGACTTCGACGTCGTCGGCGGGCTGGAGGCGGGGGCGGACGACTACGTCGTCAAGCCCGCCCGGCCCTCCGTCCTGGACGCGCGGATCCGTGCCGTCCTGCGCCGCAGCAGCACTCTGCCCGACGGCGTGCGGGTGCATCGCGACCTGCGCATCGACACGACCGCGCTCACCGTCACGCTCTCCGGCGAGCCCGTCGCGCTCACCCCGACCGAGCTGAGGCTCCTGCTCACGCTGTCCCGCGGCCCCGGCCGGGTGCTGTCCCGCCAGCAGCTCCTGGAGGAGGTGTGGGAGCACGGCTACCTCGGTGACTCCCGGCTCGTCGACAACGGGGTCCAGCGCCTGCGCGCCAAGATCGAGGCGAACCCCGCGGCCCCGGAGTACGTCCAGACCGTCCGCGGCTTCGGCTACCGCTTCGGCCCCGTATGACACCCGCCGCCCCGGCCCCGGCCCCGAGACCCGTGCGCGGGCTGCGGGGGCGCCTGGTCGTGGCGTTCGTGGTGGTGGGCGTGCTCGGGGCAGGCGTCGCCGCGTGGGCGAGCGCGGTCTCCGCGCGGGACGCCCTGCTGGAGCAGGACCGGCGGGAGACCGCGGCGGCGGTCACGGGCAGGGTCGCCACGATCGCGCCCACCCTCGACCTCCCGCCCGGCCGGGTGACGCTCGACCGGCTGCGTGACGCCGTCGGCGAGCCGGTCCTCGTCGTGCACGGCGACCGGCGGTCCGCGGACGGCCTGGAGGCCGGCATCGTCCCCGGCGAGCTGCGTGCGGCCGTGGCCGGCGGGGACCGGCTCGTGACCCAGCGCGTCGTCGCCGACGGTACGCCCTGGCTGCTCGTCGGGACCCCGGTCGTCGCGACCGCCCCCGACGGCACCCGGTCGCCGTCCGGCATCGAGGTCTACGCCGCACGCGACCTCACCGGCGTCCAGGAGCGGATCGACGGCCTCACCGTGCGTGCGCTGGCCACCGCCGCGCTCGTCCTGCCGCTCGCGGTCCTGCTCGCGCTGCTCGCCGCACGCAGCGTGCTGCGTCCCGTGCGGGACCTGCGCGACACCGCCCGCCGCCTGGCAGCCGGCGACCTGGCCGCCCGCACCCCGCCCCGCGGCACCGACGAGCTCGCGGAGCTCACCGACACCCTCAACGAGATGGCCGAGTCCCTGCAGACCTCGATGACCGCCACGACCCGCCTGGAGGCCGACGCCCGCCGCTTCGCCGCCGACGTCTCCCACGAGCTCCGCACCCCCCTCGCCACCCTCACCGCCGTCATGGAGGTCCTCGACGGCGTCACCGACACCCTCGCCCCCGACGCCCGCGAGGCCGCCGGGCTCGCCGTCACCGAGACCCACCGCCTCGTCCGGCTCGTCGAGGACCTCATGGAGGTCTCCCGGTTCGACGCCGGCACCGCCCGCCTCCAGGTGCAGGACACCGACGCGAGGGCCGTCGTCCGCGAGACGCTCCGGACGCGCGGCTGGACCGGGCGGGTGGCCCTCCTCGCCGCAGGCCCGGTCCCCGGGCGGTTCGACCCGCGCCGGGTCGACGTCGTCGTCGCGAACCTCGTCGGCAACGCTCTCCGGCACGGCGGGCCGCCCGTGGTCGTGCGGGTCTCCGGCGGCGCCGGGGGGATCCGGATCGAGGTGTCCGACGACGGACCCGGCCTGTCCGACGACGTCGTGGAACACGTCTTCGACCGGTTCTACAAGGCCGACGCCGCCCGCACCCGCTCGGGCGGGAGCGGCCTCGGCCTCGCCATCGCCCGCGAGAACGCCCGCCTGCACGGCGGCGACCTCACCGCGCGCGCGGGCGTCGGCGGCGGGGCGCGGTTCGTGCTGGAGCTGCCCTGGTCCCCGGTGCAGGAGCCGGCGGACCCGCGCGAACCGGCACGGGAGGGGGACAGGGCATGACGGGGTACCGGACGGCGGGGGTGCGGCGTGGCCGGGGCGCGAGGGCCGCGTGGCCCGGCCGGGACGCGGCCTCCGCTCGGCGCGGCCGGTGGGCGACGGCCGTCCTCGTGCTGCTGCTGGCGGGGCCGGCGGCGGGCTGCGGGGTGCAGCCGTCGGGCGTGGCGGACGGCGGGCGCGCGCCGACCGGTGTCGCGCCCGGCACGACGCTGTACTTCGTGGACGACGACGGCGAGCTCGTCCCGCAGACCCGGGACACGGGCCGGCTCGGGACGGTCTCGGACGCGCTGGCGCTGCTGCTGGCCGGGACGGAGGATCCCGCGCTGCACACCGAGATCGCGCCCGGCGGGGTGACGCGGGTCGGCGTGACGGACGCCGGTGGCACCATCGAGCTGCGCATGCCGGTCGCCGAGTCCGACGTGACGCCGCGCGGCCTCGACCAGATCGCGTGCACGGCGCTCGCCTCCCACGTCCAGGCCGGCGGGGCACGCGACGTCACGGTGCGCGTGGTGCTCACCGTGACCGAGCCCGGGTCGGAGGCGGGGGAGCCGCGGGGCTGCCCGGCGCTCGGGTGAGCGGGCGCGTCGGCCACGGGCTCCGGGCTCCGGGCTGCCGCCGGCGGGCCCCGGGCCGGAGCGCCGGCCAGGGACCCGTCAGCGGCTCGGTCCCGGCCGTCAGCCCAGCTCGGAGACGTCGATCTCGGCCGGGGCCGGGGCCGGCAGCAGCCACAGGAGGGCCAGGCCCAGCGTGACCGCACCGAGCACGAGCGCGCCCCGCCGTCCCCGCGCCCAGGTGGCGCGGAACCGGACCGGGTCCTCGACCAGGTACTTCGACGCGGCCGCCAGGGCCAGGGAGACCGCCCACACCGTCGTCGTCCACACCGTGGTCGCCCACGGCCCGCCCTCCAGGCCCGTCGCCTCCGGGGAGAGGAGGACGACCACCGGCCAGTGCCACAGGTACAGGCTGTACGAGATCCCGCCCAGCCACCGCAGCGGACGCCACGCCAGGGCGCGGGCGGCGGCCGTCCGGGGCGCCTCGGCGCACAGCGCGACCAGGAGGGCGGAGGCCAGCGAGTGGGCGAACAGGCCGCCGGTGAACAGCCAGGGGGACGCGGTGCCGTCGGCCAGCAGCCACAGCGCGGCGGTCCCGGCCACGAGGAGTGCGGCCGCGGTGCCGGACCACCGGCCGGCGGCGCGCAGCAGCCCGGCGCGTGCCGGCGGCGCGGCGACCGCGGCGCCGAGCAGGAGCGAGAAGGCGCGGGTGTCCGTCCCGGTGTAGACACGGGTGGGGTCGGCGGGGTCGAGCAGGGCCACCATCAGGGCCAGCGAGGCGAGCGAGACCGCTGCGGCGGTCACCGCGACCGCACGGGCGAGGCGGCCGGGGAGGATCGAGAGGCCGGGGAGGTCGGGTCGCGCCCCGGGACGGGCCGGGCGAGGTCGGCCGCGCGGCAGCCTCCGGGAGAGCCGGGCGACGGCCAGGACCACGAGCGGCCACACGAGGTAGAACTGCTCCTCGACCGCGATGCTCCACAGGTGCGCGAACACCCGCTGCTGCCCGAAGCGGTCCCAGTAGCCGGCCTGCTCGGCGAGGAAGTGCCAGTTGGCGAGGTTCAGCTGTACCCACGGTCCGTCGACGAGCGTCGTCCGCACCAGGTCGGCGGACGCGGCCCCCCTGCTCTCCAGGGTGACGACGGCGCCGGTCACGACCGCGAGCACGACCGCGCACGCGGGCAGCAGCCGGCGCAGCCGCCGGGCCCAGAAGCGGCGGAGCGCCACCGTTCCGGTGGTCCCGACCTCGCGCAGGAGGAGCCCGGTGATGAGGAAGCCGGACAGGGTGAAGAAGAGGTCGACCCCGAGGAAGCCACCGGGCAGCAGGCCGGTGTGGAACGCGAGCACGCCGAGGACGGCGACACCGCGCAGGCCGTCGAGGGCGGGGAGGTGGCGAGGGGGGCTGGCGTCGGCCGGACGCGTCGTCGTGGGCTGGGCTTGCGTCATGGCCACGACGGTCCCGGGTGCGTGTCCCGGTCGGGTCCGCGGCGTGTCGCAGTGCTGTCGTGATCCGGAGCGAGGTGTCCGTCCTGTGCCCGGCGTTTGGGAGCAGGGTATGACATAGGGGATGATGCTCCGCATGCTGTTCGAGTACTTCGCCTCCCCAGACGACGAGACCGCAGCCGCCACCATCGACGGACGGCCGCTCGGTCCGACCGTGCCGTCGCACGTCGTCGACCCGGCGTCGGTGCTCGGCCAGCTCGAGCGGCTGCTCGGCGCACGACGTGACGACGACGGTCTCCTGAGCGCGCAGATGATCGCCGAGAGCGAGGACGGTGCGCGGCTGGTGATCCGGCTGTCCGCGCACATCCTGTCCCTGTACGCGCGCGTGCAGCCGGACACGGTGAAGCTCCTGGTGGACCAGTGGTCGTTGTCGCGCCGCTTCCGCCGCGGGACGGCCGACGAGGACCTGTACGGCTTCGCCGCCGGCCTGCACACGCTGTGCCGCGAGGGCGGGGGTGGCGTCTACTGCCGCGCCACGGCCGACGCCTCGGAGCTGATGAGCTCGCCGGCCCCGGCCCCCGAGTCGATGGTGCAGGCACGCACGGAGGACGGCAGCCTCAAGCCTCTGCCCCGCCGGGCCTGAGGCCGCCGGGGCCGCGTCCCGGCTCCGGCGCCGGTCAGGCGCCGTCCCGGTCCTGCCACGTGCACAGGCAGGAGCGGTTGCCCTCGGCGTCCGCGAGGACCCAGAACGCGGGGGCGTGCGTGTCGTCGACGACGGTCCCGCCGCCGGCCAGCGCCTCGTCGATGCGGCCCTGGACCTGCGAGGGGTCGATCCAGACGTCGAGGTGCCAGCGCTGGCGCGGCTCCTCGCTGCCCGACTCCTGGAACCAGACGACGGGCTGCCTCTCCGCCGGGTCGCGGATCTCGTCCGCCGCCCAGGGGTGCGCGTCGTCCCCGTCGGTGCTCCGGTAGGCGAGGAACCCGCGCCAGAACGGCAGGACGTCGCCCCGGGCGGGCGTGTCGAGGGCCAGCTCCACGCGGGACAGGGCCGAGCCGTCCAGGCTCAGCTCCTGCGCGACGGCCAGCTCCGTGACCGTGCGAGCCATGGCGAGGTCCCGATCGGTCACGCCACCCGCGTCGTGGCTGGTGAGGCGGATGTCCACGTGCGGGAAGCGCAGGTCGACGTCGGGATGGTGGTTCGCTTCCTCGGCGGCTGCGCCCACGGCCTCGACCAGGGCGAGGCCCGCCGCGAAGCTGCCCGTCGCGACCCGCGTGTAGAGGGCGTCCCCGAGGAATACCCAGCCGGTGAGGCCCTGGCTGGCGATCTGCTGTCCGGTGAGTGTGCTCATGGCCTCGATCGTGCCACCGGACAGTGACATCGACGAGGCGGTGCGGGCGTCACGGAGGTGCCCACCGGCTCCGGTCCGTCGTGGGACCTCCTGGCGAGAGCCGGTACCGTGCTTTTCATGGTGTCGAGATCAGGTGGGATGCCGGCCGGCGGGAGCGACGGCGACCCGGTGCGGCGGGCCGCGCAGTACCGGGTGGACCGCGAGACAGCCCGGGAGCGCGCCGAGGCGGAGACCGTCGCCGGGGACGGTCCGGCGAGCGGCAGCGCAGCCGACGACGGCGGCGACGACTCCGGCGAGGCGCCTCGCATCGGCGCGATGAGCGAGCTGGAGCGGTCCCGGTTCGTGGACACGGTGATCGACCAGGCGATGCGCCGCGGCGAGTTCGACAACCTGCCGCTGGAGGGCAAGCCCATCCCGGGGGTGAAGGGCACGCACGACCCGGACTGGTGGCTCAAGAACCTGGTCGAGCGCGAGCGGATCACCGGCGTCCTGCCGTCGGCGCAGCTACGGAACGACGACGCCCGCCTCGCGGACGACCTCGACCGCGAGGCCGCCGAGGACCGGGTCCGCGAGATCGTCGCGGAGTTCAACGCCCGCGTGATCGACGCGCGCCGCCAGCTCACGGGCGGCCCGCCGGTGGTGACCCCCACCCGCGACGTCGACGCGGAGGTGGCGCAGTGGCGCGCCCGCCGCGAGGCCCGCCGTGCCGCCCGTCCGGGGTCGGCGCCGGACGGCGCCGCGACGTCGTCCCCGGACGGCCGCGACCGGAAGGCCGCCCGCCGCAGGAAGCCCTGGTGGCACGTGTGGTGACGCCGGGCCGCCGGGCGTCGGCCGGCGGCACGCGCGCGGTGAGGTGCCCGGCGTCGTCCGGTGCCAGGATGTGCCTATGTCGACCCTGATGGACGAGGTCCCGGACTCCGGCCCGGTCTTCGACGGTGTGCGCGTCGGACGCCCCGCGAACCGTGCCCTGCTGCGCGCCGGCTACCGGGGTCTCCCGGATCTGCCGGACGACCTCGGCGAGCTGCTGTCGCTGCACGGCGTGGGCCCCAGGGCGGTCCGGCTCCTGACGCAGGCGCGGGAGGACGGCCGCTGACCAGAACCCCCGGTGCAGGGCACCTGCGGGTTCGGGTGAGGAGGCTGCCGCTGTTCAGTGCGCGTCGGACGGCGGTGGGGAAGCCGCGGTCGACCTGTGCCGGCGGCGTACCGCGTCGTCGATCGCGGGTGCCAGGTCCGGCCGGCGGAACACGTAGCCGGCGGCGGTGAGCCGTCCGGGAAGCACCCACCGGCTCTTGAGCACGAGCTCGGCCTCGTTGCGCAGCGCCCACAGGGCGGGCTCCAGCAGCCAGCGTGGCGCCGGCAGGCCGACCGGCACCCCCACCGCCCGGCGCAGCTCAGCCATCAGAGTGCGGTTGTCGCTCGGGTTCGGCGACGTGAGGTTGACCGGCCCGGAGAGGGAGTCCGTCTCGTCGATGAACCGGACGGCGCCGAGCACGTCGTCGAGGTGGATCCAGGAGAACCTCTGCCGGCCGTGCGACCGGTGCACGGGCACCGGGCCACCGGTCGGTTCGGGTCCGATGCCGCGATAGCGCCGGTGCTGGAACCACCAGCCGTCGAGCTGTGGCCCGCCGACCCCGAGCCGGGCGATCCTCGCCAGCATGTCCGACGCCGGTCCGCCGAGCACGATCGCCATCCGCAGGGCGACCCGCCGCGTACCCGGAAGGTCGTCCGCGAAGAGCTCGCGCTCCCAGCCGCGGGCCACGTCCACGGAGAACCCGGTGCCGAGCTCGCCGTCGGACTCCGTCTGCGGCCGGTCCGTCGCGTAGCGGTAGATGGTCGCGGTGCTGGCGTTGAGCCACAGCCGCGGCGGCGCCGACGCGACGGTGACCGCCCGGCGCAGGGCGCGCGTCGTGGCGATCCGGGATCGCAGGATCTCGTCGCGGTTCGCCTCGGTGTACCGGCAGCCGACGTTCTTGCCCGCGAGATTGACCAGCAGGTCGGCGCCGTCGACCACCCGCGCCAGCGCGGCCTCGCCGTCGGCCCACCGGACGTCGGGACCGCTGCGACCCACCCGCACGACGTCGTACCCCCGCCCGATGAGGTCCCGCACCAGAGCCTGCCCGATGAAACCGTTCCAGCCCGCCACGACCGCCTGCTGCCGACCCGTCATGGTTCACGATCGTATCGCCGGGGTCGGCAGATGCTGCTGACGGACGGCTTCCTGGAGCGGGTGGCGGTGGAGCCGGGGTTCACGGCGGCCAGGGAGAAGCCGCTCCTCGTGGCGACGGCGGACGAGTTCCTCCGGGCGCGGTAGGACGGGTGCGGGCCCCCCGCCCCGGCCGGCGGAGCGTGAGCCCGACGCCGAGCGTGGCGACGAGGAGCCCGGCGACGCCGACGACACCGATCGGCGTGCCGAACATGAGCCACGCCCACACCGTCGTCGTCCCCGGGACGAGGTAGACCCAGGCGCTGGTCGCCGTCGCTCCCTGGGTCCGCAGCACGAGCAGGTAGGCGCCGTACCCGCCGAACCCGGCGAGCGCGACCGTCCAGCCCACGGCAGCCCAGAACCCGGGGTCGGGCAGCGGTGCGGCCTGCCCGGTGGCGGCGCTCATCACGAGGAGGCAGACGGCCGTCGCCGCGGACTGCACCGTGAGCGACGCGAGGATCCCGTCGTGCGCCCGGCCGCCCAGCAGCGTCCCGGCGCCGAGGCTCAGCGTCGCCGCGGCCGGCAGGAGGTAGGCCCACCATGGCGCCCCGCCGCCGTTCAGGTCGCCCGCGACGGCGAGCGTGACGCCCAGGAGGCCGACGACGAGGCCCGCCCGCTGCGCCGCCGTCGTGCGCTCGTGCAGCACGGCGGCGGCCGCGACGGCGACGAGGACCGGCTGGAGCGACGTGATCAGGGAGGCCGTGCCGCCCGGGACGCCGTACGCCACGCCGAGGTACACCGGTGCGACGTACCCCGCCTGCAGCAGGAGGCCCAGGGGCGCCTGCCGCCGCACGGTCTGCCACGAGACGTGCCGGCGAAGGTGCGCGCAGGCGGCGACCAGGATCGCGGTGCTGATCAGGTAGCGCCAGGTCAGGAGCGTGAGGGCGGGGGCGTGGACGACGCGGCCGAGCTCGGCGCCGACGAAGCCGGAGCTCCAGAGCACGACGAGCGCGAAGCCGGACAGGGCGGTCACGACGGTCCCGGGGGAGCGTGACAGGGCGGGTGCGGTGCTCATGCCGGCAGGTAACCATACCGGTCGGTATACTTGCAGTATGGCTCAGACGACAGACCGCCCGGGCGGTCCGGCGCGCAGCGCCGACATCGACATCGACCGGCTGCCCCCGGCGGGGCGGCGCATCCTCGCCACGGCGAGCGACCTGTTCTACGCGCGCGGCATCGGCGCGGTCGGGGTGGAGGCGATCGCGCTCGAGGCGGGCGTCACCAAGAAGACGCTCTACGACCGCTTCGGCTCGAAGGAGGGGCTGGCCACCGCGTACCTGCGGAACCGGTGCGCCGCCTGGCAGGCCTACCTCGCGGAGTATCTCGACGCGTCGCCGGCCACGGGGGCCGGCCGGGTCCTCGTCCCGCTGGACGCCCTGGCGGAGTGGATGCGCGACCACGACCGGGGCTGCGGTTTCGTCAACGCCTACGCCGAGCTGGCGGGCACCGGGCACGCCGGGCTCGCCGTCATCACGCAGGAGAAGACGATGATGCGCGAGACCTACGTCAGGCTCGTCGCCGAGGCGGGAAAGGACCGGCCGCAGGAGCGTGGGACGGCACTGGCGATCGTGCACGAGGGCGTGATCGTGCAGAGCACCGCGGGGGGCCTGGCCGACGCCGTGCGCCACGGGCGGGCGCTCGCCGCCCTGGTGCTGGCCGAGGGGTCCGGGTGACAGGTCCGGCCGAGAGCTCCGGCCGGACGCGCGATGCCGGGGCCGTGCACCGGGATCGCCAGCGCACGACCCCGGCATCGTGGGAGGTCGTGCCGTGCCGGCCGCGGGCCGGCGGGGGCGCGGGTCAGGCCTGCGAGGTGGCCTCGGCCGGCTCGGCCGACTCCTCGTCCTCCTTGGTGGCGGCGAGGATGAGCGCGGCGGCGACACCGGCGGCGGCGACGACGGCGACGGCGGAAGCGGCGATCGCGACCTGCGCGGCGACGTTCGCGGCGCCCCACTCGCTGCCCGCGATCTCCTCGGCGCGCTCCTCGGCGGCCTTCCGGTTCTCCTTGCCCACGACGTTGCCGACCAGGCCCGTGCCGTGCAGCAGGGAGACCAGGGTCGCGGTGCGCTCGTCGGGCTCGGCGCCCTCGACGAGGACCTTCGTGAGGGTCGAGCGCAGGGCGTCCTC
Organism: Myceligenerans cantabricum; assembly: GCF_054777735.1. NCBI lineage: Bacteria > Bacillati > Actinomycetota > Actinomycetes > Micrococcales > Promicromonosporaceae > Myceligenerans > Myceligenerans cantabricum. The sequence continues at coordinate 500,000 of NZ_BAAHAJ010000009.1, read as the reverse complement.
GTGGCTCGAGTCGGCCGCGGGCCAGCGCGTCTGCGGGAGCATGCGGAAGAGCTTGGTCTCCTCCTTCTCCAGGATGCCACGCTCGGCGAGGCCCGCGAGCAGGTTGTCCTCGGCGTCCTCGGCGATGCGCTCGACGACCTTCGACGCGCGGCGCTCCTCACCCTGAGCGGCTTCGAGGGCGGCGTCCAGAGCGACGTGGCCGACGGGGTCGTTGTTGGTGATGAGGATCTTGGCGTCCGCGGCCTCCTTGCGCTCCTCCTTGGACGCGCCGGCCTCGGGCCCGCCCTGGGTGAGGATCCGGTTCGCGTCGGCGAGGTCGGCCAGCAGGGCCCCCGCGAGGCGGGCGCTCAGGTTGTCAACGTTGGCGGTCTTGCCGGTCTCGTCGTCGACGGCAAGCAGCAGCAGGTCTTCAGCAATCAGCATGGCCGCATCATATGTCGATTAAGCGGGATAACAGCGAACTAGTGACAGGGCTGAGCTCCCCGTCCAGGCCACGTCGCACTATCGCGCCAGGTAGCTGCTGTCGCCGTTGCCCGTCTCGATCTCGACGGTCCGGTCGGCGTCGGGGTCGGTCGGGCCCTCGACGGTCTCGGAGCCGTTTCCGGTGGTGATCACGAGCCGTACGGGCTCGCCGTCCCCGACGACGGTGACGTCGCCGTTGCTCGTCTCGGCCAGCACGTCGCCGCCGAAGCCCTCGATCCGGACGTCGCCGTTGCTGGACTCGGCGGTGACGGTGTCCTCCGCGTCCACGACCGTGATCCGGCCGTTGCTCGCGGAGGTGCCGACCGTCCCGGCGACCCGTTCCGTGAGGACGTCCCCGTTCGACGTCTCCAGCGTGACGTCGTCCCCGGCGTCCCGCACCGTGAGGTCCCCGTTGCTCGACGAGAGCCGCTGCGGCCCCGTGACGTCGGAGGACCCCACGTTGCCGTTGCTGGTGCCCACCTCGAGGGACCCGGCGAGCCCGGTGGCGAGGACCTCGCCGTCGGACGAGCGCACCACCACGTCGGTCCCGGCGGGCAGCGCCACGTCGAGACCGCCCCGGCACTGCGGGAACTGCGGGAACCAGGCGCACTCGTGCGTCACGACGAGCTGGTCGCCCTCCTCGCGGGCCGTGTAGTCGGGGTGCGAGAGGCCGCCGCGTGCGACGGCCTCGACCTGGACGACGTCGTCGTCGGCCGCGCGGACGGAGATGTCGCCGTCGGCCACGAGCTCCACCGTCCCGACCGGCTCGTACGACTCGAGCGTGCTCGTGGTCGTGGCGCTCCGCCAGTCGACGAGGAACACTCCGCCGACCGCGGCCAGGACCAGCGCCCCGATACCGCCGAACAGGGCGATGCCCCGCCCGGAGCTCGGCGCGGGCCCCGGCGGCGGGTAGGCCCCGGGCACCTGCCCCGGGCCGCCGGGAGGGACCGGGTCCGCGTGCCCGCTCGTGACGGGCGGGGTGGGCTGTCGGCTCTCCGGGAAGGTCATGACGTCGAGCCTAGGTCGCGCCCCGCCCGCCCGGACAGGGGGATGCCCCTGAACCTGTGGTGGGGATGACCCTACTGTTTCGCGCCGGCGCCTCAGCCCGCCACGAGCCGGGCCAGCTCCACGCGGGAGCGCACGCCCAGGGTCGCGAAGATGTTGCGCAGGTGGTGGTCCACCGTGCGGACGCTGACCGACAGTCTGCTCGCCACCTCGCGGTTCGTGGCGCCGTCGGCGACGTAGCGGGCGATCCGCTGCTGGTGCGGGGTGAGGCGGGCCAGCGGACCGTCACCGGCCCCGTTCCGTGCCCACGCCGACGACGGGCCGGTGGTCTCTCCCGTCGCGCGCAGCTCCTCCCGGGCCTGCGCGGCCCACGCGCTCGCGCCGTTGCGCTCGAAGGCGTGCAACGCCTCACGGAGCTGGCCCCGCGCGTCGGACGGACGCCGGCGGCGTCGCAGCCACTTGCCGTACAGCAGCCGCGTGCTGGCCTGCTCGAAGTCGCCGGGGTCGGCGCCGTGCAGGCCCAGGGCCTGGAGCCAGTGCCGTTCCGTCGCGCCGTCGTCGCCGACGTGCCCGGCCAGGAGCGCCCGGCTGCGGGCCAGCAGCGCGGGTGCGAGGGAGTCGGCGCCGAACCCGGCCCACAGGGCGAGCTCGGCCATGACGGGTCGGGCGGCGTCGGCCTGTCCGGCGGCCACGGCGGCCTCCACGAAGCTCGGCAGCAGCAGCGCCCTGATCGCGAAGTGCCCGCCACCCGGGCCCGCCGACACGAGCATCGCGAGCCGCCCGGCCGCGTCCCCCGCCCGGCCCGCGCCGAGGTCCGCGCGGGCCAGCGCCCACTCCGCCAGGGTGCGGGTCTGCGCCAGGCAGTGCCGGCGCGACGTCGTCAGGGCCTCGGTGGCCCGGGCGGCGACCTCGTCCACGTCGCCCTCGACGGCCGCCGTCAGCGCCAGGACGGCCCGGTGGTGGGCGGCGGTGTTGTGCTGCTCGGTGATGACGGCTGAGCGCAGGCCCTCGTCCGCGTGCGCGCGGGCACGGGCGTGGTGGCCGGCGCGCATCTCGGCGTAGGCGAGGTGTTCGAGGGTCCGGGCCACGAGCTCGTCGTGCTCGTGGGCGCGTGCCGCGGCGAGCGCCCGGGCACCGGTGCGGGCCGCGAGCCGCACCTCGCCGAGCAGCAGTGCGGCGACCGTGGCACGGAACAGGTGCTCGGGGTCGTCGCCGGCCGACCCGCGTGCGACGACCCTCCGGAGCGGGCCGACCGCCTCCGCCATCCGCTCGGTGAGCAGGGCGCGCATGCCGGCGAGGTGGTCGGTGAGCAGATCGGCCTCCGGCGTCGGGCGTGATGCCGCGGGACCGTGGGCCGCCGTGTACCGCGCCGCCGAGTCCAGCTCGGCGAGGCAGGCGCCGCGGTCGCCGGCCGCCCAGGCGGCGTCGGCCGCGCCGAGGGTGGCTGCGAGGGTGAGGTGCGGGTCGTCGTCCAGGAGGTCCCGCGCGAGCCGGAAGGACGCGTACGCGTCGGACACGGGCCCGGAGCCGAGCGCGGCCCGCCCGCGCAGGAGGGCGGCCGTACCGGAAGGGGACGTCGTCGTCCGGCGAGCCATCTCCCGAAGATACGATACCGTCCGGTCGGTTGGTACCCCGCGAGGGGGTGAAAAAGGCGAGCTCACTGCCTGTCCGGCCCCGGATCGCTGGTGCCGGGGACCGCTCGCGCCGGGCCCGCGGTGCACGGGAGACGAGACGGACCGGGCGACGGGCGGCCGCACTGCGGCCGGACCGTCGCCCGGTCCGTCTCCACGGCTACCGGTGACCGGCACGGCCGGCTCCGGAGGTCGTGCGGATCAGCCCAGCGGGCAGGTGCCCGCCGACTCCTCGATGTAGGTCGGGGAGGTCGGGACCGGGCAGAGGAACTGGTCGTAGCGGGTGTCGTCGTCCACGAAGCGCTTCAGCCACGAGATGCTGTACTTCGCGATCGTCACGTCCGAGCTGATGGGCGCGAAGTGCGTCGCGTTGTTCAGCTCGATGTACATCTTCTCGCCGCCGTGCGTGTTGTAGAACGGCTTGGCGTGCGAGCTGACCGAGGCGATGCTGTCCCGCTCGGCGCCGAAGATCAGCGCCGGGGTGTCGACGTCGTTCCAGGTCTTGTCCAGGTTCCACGGGGTCATCGGCACGATCGCCTTCAGCGACGGGCGGTCCTTGGCCGCCTCGAGCGTGCCGCCGCCACCCATCGAGTGGCCCATCACGGCGAGGCGGTCCTCGTCGATCCGGTCACCGACGGTGTTGTGGTCCACCGCGTAGTCCAGCGCCGCCAGCAGCTGACGGCCGCGCGAGGCCGGCTGGTCGTACAGCGTGTTCGTGGCGATGGTGATCACCACGAAACCCTGCGAGGCCAGGCGGGCGCCCAGCCACTGGATCGTCGACTCCGTACCGGTGTACCCGGGCGAGATCGCGACGGCGCCGAACGTGCCGTCCGTGGTCGTGCGCGGGTAGTAGATGGTGCCGCCACCGAAGCCCGGCGCGAACGACGAGACGTTCGTCGAGGATGTCGAGTAGTGGCCGCGCGTGGCCTCGATGCTGGACTCGGTGGGGTCCGGGCCCCGCTCGTACGGGTTCTCCGCCGCTGCGGCGGGAGCCCCCGCCGAGGTGAGCCCGGCGATCCCGAGCGCCGTCGCGGCCAGCGCGGCCATGACGGTTCCGGCGATGCGGTGCGGGCGCCGGGTGATGGCGTGTGAGTGCTGCACGGTTCGTCCTCCTTGACTTTCCCGTTGACTTCCCCTGGCTGCGGCCGAGGCCCGATGCCGGGCCCCGGCCCGCAGAAACAGATTCACCCTCACCGGGCGGGCGCACATCGGCAAGATCACCGGTCTTCACCCGCCCGGGCAGTCGCCGGCCCGTCTCGGCCGGCCCGGTCGTGCGCCGCCCGTCGCACCGCTCGCGGGGGACAACCCCACCCCGGTCGGCCGGAGAGCACCATGGTCCGCGGCACTCCCTGACAGCAGGCTGGGAACATGGACACCATGACCCCGCCCGGCGGCGCACCGCCCGCACGCACGCCCGCGCCGCTCCCCGCCCGTCGGCCCGGTCTCGTCACCGCGCCGTTCCGCCTGCGGACCTGGAGCGAGTACGGGTACCTCTGGGTCGCGCTGCTCCTGGCCCCGTTCGGCTTCGCCTACGCGGTCGTGTCGGCGGTGCTGGTCGTCGTGCTCGCCGTCACCGTGGGCGGCCTGTGGGTGGGTGGCGGGATGGTCGTCGGGTCGCGCGGCTGGGGCGCCCTGCACCGTGGTCTCCTGCGGCAGTCGCTCGGCATCCGGATCGCCGAGCCGCCGCCGTTCCGGCACGGGCGCGGTTTCTGGCGCGGCATCGGTGCCCTGCTCGGCGACAGCACCGGCTGGCGCGCGCTGCTGTACCTCGTGGCGTCCTTCCCGGTGACGGTGGCCGGGTTCATCGTGAGCACCACCTTCGTCTGCCTGGGGCTCGGTGCCGTCACCTACCCGGTCTGGTACCGCTGGCTCCCCCTCGAGCAGGCGGCCGACGGCACCTGGCACCGTGGCGCCGGGTTCGCCGACGAGTGGTACGTCGACGAGCCGCCCCGCCTCGCGCTGGCCGTCGCCGCCGGGGTCCTGGTGCTGTGCCTGTGGCCCTGGACGATGCGCCTGTTCACGACGCTGCTGCGGGTCCTGGCCCAGGCCCTGCTCGGCCCGACGCGCGGCGCGCTGCGCGTCGCCGAGCTGCGCGCCTCCCGTGCCGGTGCCGTCGAGGGCGCCGACGCCCGTCTGCGCCGCATCGAGCGCGACCTCCACGACGGCACGCAGGCCCGCCTCGTCGCCGTCGCCATGCAGGTCGACGAGGCCCGCGAGCAGCTGGCCGACGGCGGCGACACCCGGCTCGCCTCCGGCCTCCTGGACACCGCGCACGCCTCCGCGCTCGAGACCCTCGCCGAGCTGCGGGAGATCGCCCGCGGCATCCACCCCGCCGCCCTCGACAGCGGGCTCGCCGTCGCCCTCCGGACGCTCGGTGCCCGGGCGCCCCTGCCCGTCCGGGTCGACGTCGCCCCCGACGTCGAGGAGCCCCGCCTCGCGCCCGCCGTCGAGTCCATCGCTTACTACGGCGTGGCCGAGCTCGTCACCAACGCCGCCAAGCACGCCGCCGCGAGCGGCGTCGACGTGCGGGTCGACAGGCTGGACGGCCACCTGCGGGTCCGCGTGCGGGACGACGGCGGCGGCGGGGCCGTCGTCGTCGTGGGCGACGAGTCCGGGGAGCGGACCGGGCTCGTCGGCCTCGCCGAACGGGTGCGCGCCGTGGACGGCGCGTTCGACCTGGTCAGTCCTGCCGGAGGGCCTACGGTGGTGACCGTGACGCTCCCGACCACCACCCGCCCGTGACGGCCGGGCCGACGACGCCCCGCCCGGCACCCGGTGCCAGGCCCGGCACCGACGGCCTGCGGGTGGCCATCGCCGAGGACTCCGCGATCCTCCGCGACGGCCTCGCCGCGCTCCTGCAGCGCCGCGGCCACCAGGTGGTCACGGCCGTGGGGGACGGCGACGCCCTCGTCGCCGCGGTGGGTGAGCTCGCCGCCGCCGGGGCGCCACCGGACGTGGTGGTCGCGGACGTGCGGATGCCGCCGTCGCACACCGACGAAGGGCTGCGCGCGGTGCTCGCGCTGCGCGAGCGGCTGCCGGGGCTGCCCGTGCTGCTGTTCTCGCAGTGGATCGAGACGACGTACGCGTCGCGGCTGCTGGAGGCTGACGCGCGGGGAGTGGGCTACCTGCTGAAGGACCGGGTGGCGGACGTGCGGGACTTCACCTCGGCGCTGCGGCGCGTCGCGGCGGGGGAGACGGTGCTCGACCCGGAGGTGGTGGCACAGCTCCTCGGTGCGGCGCGGGCCGGTGCGGACCCCGGGATGGAGCGGCTGACGCCCCGCGAGCGCGAGGTGCTGGCGCTGATGGCGCAGGGCCGGTCGAACGGCGCGATCGCGGAGCAGCTCGTGCTGTCGTACGGGGCGGTGGAGAAGAACGTGGCGGCGATCTTCACGAAGCTGGACCTCCCGCAGGACTCGGCGGCGCACCGCCGGGTGCTGGCGGTGCTGCGGCACCTGGGGATCGACGCCTGAGACGGGACGCCGGCGCAGCTCGTGCGGTGGCCGCGCCGCGGCCGCTCACGTTCGCGCCGGCCGGCTTCCGCGCAGCCCGGGGCCCGCGCCGTCGCGCGGCGTCCAGCCGTCCAGGGAGGCCTGGGCCGTCGCGGCGTCGTAGAACGCGAGCTCCAGGCCGAACTCGGCGAGGATCTCCGGGAGGTTGCGGATCACGTCCCGGTCCTTCTCCTTCTCGGCGTCCGGGAGGTCCTCCCACGACACCCCGATCATCGGGTGCACCCGCTGGGCGTCGTCCCGGACCGGGCCGTGCCGCCAGCCGAGCTCGACGCGCACCGACTCCCACAGGCTGTGCTCGGCCTGGGCGAGCGTGTCGAGCATCGGCCCGGCGATCGTCAGCCCGGTGCTCCCGTTGCGCGGGGCGATCGTGCCGCCCACGCGGGCGAGCCGGTCCGGGAGCCCTTCTACCCAGCCACGGTTCGACTCGCGCAGGTCCTCCGTCAGGTCCTCCCAGCGCTGCATCGCGGGCGCGCTCGCCCACACGACGCCGCGCTCGAGCTGGTTGCGCAGGTAGACGTGGTGCACCGAGCGCGCGAGGCGTTCGTACACGTCCTCGTGGATGCGCGGCTCCGGGTGCGGGGTGTGGGCGAGCAGGTCGTGCACGACGACGGTCCGCAGCCTCCCGTCCAGGTCGTCCAGGACGCGCGTGCCGTCGCCGTCGAACACGCCCGCGAGGCCCGACAGGCGGTCCAGCACCAGCACGAGCGAACCCGGCGCGCCGCGCCAGAGCCCCGGGTCGGTCAGGACGGTGCGCAGGGCCGCGTCCTCGTCGTCGGGGCAGACGTAGATCCGGTCGAACCTCTCCGCGTCGGGAAGCGTGGTCACGGCTTCCAGGTTGCAGGCGGCGGTGACGGCGCCCCAGCGGGTGTTCAGCTCTGCGGCGACGGTGGCGGCGTCGTCGGCCACGAGCGTGAGGGTGAGGCGGCTGCGCACGCCGGCCTCGAGCTCCCACTCGCGAGCCAGCGCGACGACGAGCGCGCGGGCCAGGTCGCCCGAGCCGATCACCGCCACCGACTGCGCCGCGACGAGCGCCTCCGCCTCGCGCGCGGCGAGGCTCTGGGCGGCGAGCACGTCGAGCGTGAAGAAGTCGACGCCCGTCTCCGCGCCCGCGAGGTGGCGGGCCTGCAGCGCGAGGGCCAGGTCCGGGTCGCCGACGTGCGCGTACAGCCGCTCCGGTCCCCGGCCGCCGCGCTCGCGCACGGTGCCGGCGACGCGGGCCACCGCCAGCACGTTGACCGACGCGTTGCGCGACTCGTCCGCGCACGCGTACAGGACGGCCGCGCCCCGCAGCCCGGCGTCGTCCAGGTCCTCGCCCTCGGACGCGCGCAGGACGGTGTGCCCGGCGGCCCGCAGCGCGTCGGCGACGGCGTGCGCCGCGTCGGTGTGGCCGACGACGATCGCGTGACCCTTCGTGCGGCGGTCCCGCATGCGCCGCAGCCGCTCGGCGAACAGCGCGCGGACGGCCTCGATGATCGCCCAGACCGCCGCGGCCGGGGCGACGAAGCGCGCCAGCTGGAGCTGCCACGACAGGTCGCCGCCGTCGCTCGCGGGGTCGGCGCCCAGCACGAAGAGCTGGAGGTCGTGGTAGACGACGTCGAACCAGGTGCGGCCGGGGACGTCGGACGTGTCGAGCGCGAAGCCCCAGGCCCCGAGCGCGAGGGAGGCAGCGACGAGGCCGACGAAGCCGAGCCGTGTCCAGGGCAGGCGGGCGCGGATCACGGGGGCACGCTACCCCAGTACTCCACTATGTCGGAAACGGTTGACGGGTGCCGCGACGGTGCGGTGAACAGGTACCCCGACGGGTGCCGAGCCGGGCACCGGGACGGGGTGTCTCGGGAGGCGCCTCGGCGGTGCCGAGCCGGCCGGTCACTCCCGCGTGCGGGCCCTGCGCACGGCGTCCCGCGTCGCGCGCAGGTGCGCCGCGATCCGGTCCAGGTCCGCCAGCCGTCCCAGGTGGCCGAGCTTCGCCGGGTTCACCACGCCGTGGCAGGCGACGATCCGGGTGGCGCCGTCGTCGGCCCGCCCGAGCTCGAAGGCCAGGGTGCCGAGCACGCCGCCACCCAGGCTGTCGTCGGCCACGACGACGAGGCCCGGGGTGCCGTTGACGTCACGCGGCTCGTAGCGCGCGAGCCCCGCCGCGCCGCGCCGGCTGAAGCCGGACAGCGCGCGGGCGACCTGCACGCGGCCGGCGAGCGGCTTCGTCACGGCGAAGCCGGGCGGGACGTTGCCGCCGCCGTCGCCGGTGAAGACGACGTCCTCGGCGAGGATGTCCACGAAGGCCTCGATCTTGCCGTCCTCGATCGCGGCGAGGAACCCGCCGACCAGCCGGTCCGCCTCCTGCCGGTCGTGCCGGGCGGGCCGGTGGTGCTCCAGCGCGTCGGCCCGCTCCTGCTCGATCCGCCGCCGTGCCCGCGAGGCGAGCTGGCGGGCGGAGACCACGCTCGTGCCGATGATCTCGGCGGCCTCGCCGTGGGGGTAGCCGAGCACGTCGTGCAGCAGGAAGGCGGCGCGCTCGGTCGGGCTGAGCGTCTCGAGCACGACGAGGAAGGCGGTGGAGAGGTCGTCGGCGAGCTCGGCGTGCTCGGCGGCGTCGGGCGGGGCGGTGGCGTGCGCGACGGGGGACGTCTCGCCCGACCAGCCCGCCGTCCCCGACACGAGCGGCTCGGGCAGCCACGGCCCCACGTACGTCTCGCGCCGGGCCCGTGCCGAGCGCAGCACGTTGATCGCGAGCCGGGTGGTGACGGTGGTGACGAAGCCGTCGGGGTTGCGGACGCCGTCAGGGGTACCGGCCTGCTGCGAGACCTTGAGGAGCGCCTCCTGCACCACGTCCTCGGCCTCGGCCACGCTCCCGAGCATCCGGTACGCCACCGCGAACGACAGCGGCCGGAGCCGGCTGAGCGCGTCGTCGTCGATGGTGGTGGTCGCCGGGTGGTCGTCGTCAGACATGGGGCCATCCTCTCGTCGGCGAGCGGTTCGTCGTCGTGCCCCACCGACAGGACGGCGGCGGGAGACGTGACAGGTGCCGGGAAAAGCGTTCGCCGCGGCGTCCCGGCGGCCGCTAGCGTCGTCGGCATGGTGGACGGGGGCACGGTGGAGCGGGTTCCCGAGGGGTGGGTCCCGCACCGGCGGGAGGACGGCGAGCTGCTGGGCTGGATCCGGCCGGCGGACGGCGACTGGGCGGCGGTGTCGCTGCTGGGGAGGGACGCGTCCGGCCCCGTCGACTGGCTGGCGGCCGAGGAGGTCCTCGAGGTCCTCGGGCTGCGCTGGCTGGCGGAGATCTGGACCCTGGAGCGTCCCGGCGACGTGCCGCTCCGGGTGCGGATCGCGGACGTCCGGCCGGGCCGCGTCGTGGTGCAGACCGACGACTTCGGCGCCGTGGACGCCGTCGTCGAGCGCATCGTGCTGCCCTGGCCCGCCCCGGCGGCGCTGCGCCCCCGCCGTGCGGACGACCCGGTGGTCCTCGGCACCTGACGGCTGCCGAGGGCGCCTGGGGCGCCGGCCGTCCGGGCCGCGCCGGCCCTGCGTCCACGCACGTCGGCGGCCCGCGCGCGGTCCGCCGTCCGCGCATGTCAATCACCGTCGTGGTCGCCCGACTCCTGGACAGTCACTACCTTTCGACTCCTACATCCGGCAGCGTCGACGAGATGGGGTGAGCGGGCGTGCGGGTCGCGGTCGTAGGAGCAGGGTTCGCAGGGCTGGCGGTTCTCAAGATCCTGCGGGAGCTGGGGCACGACGTCGTCGTCTTCGAGAAGGCCCCGGACGTGGGCGGCGTGTGGAGCAGCACGCGCCGCTACTCGGGGCTGACCACGCAGAACAACAAGGACACCTACACGTTCTCGGACCATCCGATGCCCGCGGAGTTCCCGGAGTGGCCGTCGGGTGCCCAGGTGCAGTCCTATCTCGAGGCCTACGTGCGCAAGTTCGGCCTCAGGTCGGGCCTGCGGCTGTCGACGGAGGTGGTGCGGGCCGAGCTGACCGACGCCGAGGACGGCTGGCTCGTCACCGCGCGCCCGGCAGGAGCGTCGCTGCTGGCACCGGAGCAGTTCGACCATCTCGTGATCGCCAACGGGATCTTCTCGGACCCGGTGCTGCCGCGGTTCGAGGGCTATTCCGACCTGGTGCGCAACGGAGGGCGGCTGCTCGCGCCGTCCCAGCTCAACGACATCGCCGAGGGCGTGGGCAAGCACGTCCTCGTCGTCGGCTACGGGAAGTCGGCCTGCGACATCGCGACGTCGCTCGGGCCGGTCGCGGCGAGCACCCGGGTGATCGCCCGCCAGCTCCTGTGGAAGATGCCGAAGAAGATCGGGCGCGTCCTCAACTTCAAGTGCCTGCTGCTCACCCGGCTCGGCGAAGGGCTGTTCCGCTACCTCCAGCCCGTCGGGATCGAGAAGTTCCTGCACGGACCCGGGCGCGGCGTCACCCGCGCGATGATCGGGTCGATCGCCGGGATCACGACCCGGCAGCTGCGGCTGCGCAAGCTCGGGCTGCTGCCGCACGGCCAGTTCACCGACATCGCGCGGCACACGGTCTCGCTGGTCAGCGACCAGTTCTTCGAGCAGATCGCCAGCGGGCGGATCGTCGTGCACCGGGACACGTCGATCGAGCGGTTCCTCGCCGTGGACGGGCGTCCCTGCGCGAAGCTGTCCGACGGGCGCGTCGTCGCGGCGGACCTGGTCGTGTGCGGGACGGGGTGGCACCAGCGGGTGCCGTTCCTCGACCGGAAGATCCAGCAGCGGCTGCACGACGACGAGGGCAACTTCCACCTGTGGCGGCAGATCCTCCCGCACGACGTGCCGAACCTGACGTTCAACGGCTACAACTCGTCCTACTTCAGCCCGCTGAGCGCCGAGGCCGGGGCCCTCTGGATCGGCGCCCACCTGGCCCGGGCGGTGCCCATGCCGCCCCTGGAGACGCGGCGCCGCCTCGTGCTGGAGCGGCTGCGCTGGACCGAGGCACGCACCCAGGGCCGTCACGCGCGCGGGACGTGCGTCATCCCGTTCTCGATGCACAACGTCGACGAGACCCTCGACGACATCGGCCTCAACGTGTCGCAGAGCGTCAAGGTGAAGCAGTGGCTCCTCCCGATCGACCCGACCGTGTACGGCGGGGCGGTGGAGCGCCTCAAGGTGCGCCTGGCGCAGGAGTGACTGTCCCGAGCCAGCGTTCCAGCTCGGCGGCCAGCGCCACGGGGGCGTCGAGCTGGACCAGGTGGCCGGCGCCGGGCACGAGCGTGAGCGTCGCCCCGGGGATCGCCCCGGCGAGGCGTTCCGCCCGGTCCGGCGGGATCCAGGCGTCCTCGGCGCCCCAGACGACGTGGGTGGGAACGGTGATCTCCGGGTAGTGCGGCTCGACCTCACGGGTGAACCGCTCGTCGGCCTGGGCGATCTGCCGGTAGAACGCGGGCTGTCCCGCCTCGCCCGTCCACGGCTCCACGAGACGGGCCAGGTCGTCGTCGCGCAGAGGACGGTGGGCCGCGGTGCCGACATAGGCCTCCAGGAGGCCGCGGTGCATCACCGGGGGGATCGAGGCGAAGACGTCGGGATGGTCGTTCACGAGCCGGAAGAACGGCGAGCCCCAGGGGCGCAGCGCGACGACGTCGACCAGGCAGAGCGACGCGTAGCGGGCCTCGTGCAGCAGGTGGGCGCGCAGGGCGACGGCTCCGCCGAAGTCGTGCGCGACGACGTGCGGGCGCTCCAGGCCCCACTCCGCGAGCAGGTGGGCGAACAGCTCGCCCTGCACCCCGAGGTCGACATCGTGCTCCGGCCGCTTCGACGAGGCCCCGTACCCCGGCATGTCCCACAGGTACACGGTGAACCGGGAGGCAAGCACCTCGGCGTACGGCCGCCACAGCCAGGACGACCACGGTGTGCCGTGCAGCATGACGAGCGGCGGGCCGTCGCCGAGTCGTTCCCATGCGACGGTGCGGCCGTTCCAGGTGAGGGTGTTCGTCGGTGCGGGTGCGGGTGCGGGCGTCGTCTCCATCGTCGTCAGCCCCGGCGGCGCAGCAGGAGGCCGCGGACGAGTGCGGCCTGGCCGGCGTGCTGGGCGTCGTCGTCGAACACGCTGATCAGGCGGACGCCGAGCGAGACCGGCGGGTCCCAGGAGCTGTCGACGATGCGGTCGAGGTCCGCGTCCGTGAGGGCGGAGACGTACTCGATCGTGCGCTCGTGGACGGCGTCGTGGTAGCCGGTGAGCAGGTCGGGAGACGTGACGCGGACGGCCGCGACGTCGTCGGGGGAGTGTCCGAACCCCGTGTCCCCGGGCGGGAGCGGCAGGCCGAACCGGTCCGCCCAGCCGGCGTCGGTCCAGACCTGGGTGCGGCCGGCGGCATCGGCGACGTGGTCGTCCTGGACCCGCGTGAGGTGCCAGACGAGCCAGCCGACGGAGTTCGCCTCGGCGTCGGCGCGCCACGCGAGCTCCTCCGCGCTCAGCCCGCGGACGGCGGCGTGCACCTCCTGAAGGATCCTGCCGAACGCGTCCACGAGCAGGTCCGCACCATTCATGTTGATCGCCCTCCGGGCCCCGTCGCAGCTCGGGCCGTGCAGGCGGGCGCCGCTCCGAGGAACGAGCCGGGATGCGCCGTCGGGGACGCCCGGGACGCCGGGGAGCGCCGCCGGGATGCGATCCGGGATGCGCCGCCGGGGCGTCGCCGGGGGCGCCGCCGGGGGCGCCGCCGACTGCCTGCACTGCCGCTTGTCACCGGCCACGATGCCACGCGAACCCGCTGCCGGCGAAAAGGGCGCGCCCGCGCACCGTCGGTGCGGTGATCCGGTGGCGAGCCGGGCGTGCGGTCGGTCCTTCTGTGAGAGATCGGTCATTCGATGTGCCGATCTCTCACAGGAAGACCGACCGAGCTGGTGTTCAGGTGCCGGGGCGTGGTTCGGGCGGTGGGTTGGTGGTGGTTCGGCCGGGGGGGGGAGGGAAAGACCGGGGGGGAGGGGAAGAAAGGTCTCCTGGTATGCCGGGCGTCTGTCATGGTATCGGCCATGCCTGAGCCCACAGCCGAGACGCAGGACGCCGCACGCGGTAGCACCGACGCCGCCTCGCTGATCACTGCGCTGCTCCTGGCCGCCGCGGGCCTGTGCCTGCTGCCGTCCGGTCTCTTCACGCAGGCGTACTACGACGACAGCTGGGACGTCGCGGCGGCGGTGCTGCTTGCCGGGCTCGCGGTGCTCGGCGTGGGCGACCTGCTGGGCATCGCCGGGCTACGGCTCCTCGCCGCGCTGAACCTCCTGCGTGTCGCCGGGTTCGGGCTGGCGGCGGTGCTCACGGTCGCGGCGGTCCTGCCCGGTCGTCGCCGGGCCGCGGAGCCGGTGCCCGCCTGACCGCCTGCGGGCCGTCATCGAGCCGCGGTCGCGCGGGGCGCGGGTTCGTCCGTCGCCGGGGGAGCGGGGCGGCGTGGCGTTCCCCGCCGTGGCCGCGAGCCCCACAGGACCCCGGTGATGACGAGCGCCGCACCCACCAGCTGCAGGGCGCCGAGCTCCTCGCCCAGCAGCACCGCGGCCGCGGTGAGCCCCACCACCGGCACGAGCATCGAGAAGGGCGCCACCATCCCCGCCGGGTGCCGGGCCATGAGCCACGTCCAGATCCCCGACCCGACGAGCGTCCCGACCACCACCGTGTAGGCGAGCCCGGCGAGGGCCGGAAGCAGCTCGGGCCCTGGCGCGAAGGACCGCGCGATCGCCGTCGGCCCCTCGACGGCCAGCGACAGCAGCGCCATCGGCACCGGCGGCACCACGGACATCCACAGCGTGACGTGCAGGGGGTTCGGCCGCCGCCCCGCCCCGGCCATCGCCCGGGCGTTGGAGATGTTGCCGATCGCCCAGCCGAACCCGCCGGCGAGCACGAGGAGGAACGGCAGGAACGACGCGGCGTGCGCCTGCTGCCAGCCGACGACGGCGAGCCCCGCCGTGGCCACGCCGAGCCCGGTGAGCTGGCGGCCCGACACGCGCTCGCGGAACACTGTCGCGCCGAGCAGCACCGTGAACGGCGCAGACGACTGCAGCACGAGCGATGCGAGCCCGGTCGGGAAGCCGGCCGCCATGCCCCAGTACAGGAACAGGAACTGGAGCGTGCCGAACCCGAGGCCGTAGCCGATCAGCCACCTCGCCGGCACCTGCGGCCGGGGCACGAGGAGGATCGTCGGGACCGCGATGATCGCGAAGCGCAGCGCCACGAGGAAGAACGGGGGGAACTGCTGCAGGGAGGCGTTGATCGCGATGAAGTTGAGACCCCACATCAGGGCCACGGAGAAGGCGAGCAGGCGGTGCTTGAGCGGCATGACCTGAGTCTGCGCAGGATTGCTCTGTAGGACAAGTGAATGTTGCTACACGTCTCTGTAGGCTGCCTTCATGGACGAGCGGAGCGACGGGGCCAGCGGCGACGGCCGCGACGACGGCAGCCGTGACGGCGGCGACCGTGCGCGCCCGAGCCGTGTCGATCCGCGTCACCTGGAGCTGCTGCGCGAGCTCGCCGACCGTGGCTCGGTGACGGCCGTCGCGACGGCGACGTTCCGCACGCCGTCGGCGGTGTCGCAGCAGCTGCGCACGGTGCAGCGGGAGCTGGGCGGCCTGCCGCTCGTCGAGGCGGCGGGCAGGGGAGTGCGGCTCACCGAGGCGGGCCGGCTCCTCGCCGACGGCGGCCGCGACGTCGCCCGGGCCGTGGCCGGGGTGCAGGCGCGGTGGGACGCGTACCTGGGGGCGCCGTCGGGCACGGTGACCGTGGCGACGCTGCCGAGTGCCGCGACGATCCTGCTGCCGGATGTGCTGGAGCGGCTGGCGGGGACCGACGTCGGGCTGGAGTGCACCGACGTGGACGTGGTGGAGACGGCGTACGCGGAGCTGGTGGGGGACCACGACGTCGTCGTCGGGCACAGCTTCACCTCGCCCGTGCCCGACGGCGCCGCGCACCTCACCACGGTTCACCTGCTGCGCGAGCCGCTGGACATCGCGATGCGCGCGGGGCATCCGCTGGCGAAGCGTCCCGAGGTCACGCCCGCGGACCTGGCGGGC
This sequence comes from Myceligenerans cantabricum, assembly GCF_054777735.1. Taxonomy (NCBI): domain Bacteria; kingdom Bacillati; phylum Actinomycetota; class Actinomycetes; order Micrococcales; family Promicromonosporaceae; genus Myceligenerans; species Myceligenerans cantabricum. The sequence goes on along the minus strand of NZ_BAAHAJ010000009.1, from coordinate 484,382 downwards.
TGCGAGTGGTACGGCGTACCGGCCGGGTATCCGTTCGACAGCCTGCGGCTCGCCGTCGAGACGGCGGCGGGCGTGCCGCAGACCGTCGTGCAGCGGCTGCGCGACAACCGTCTCATCGAGGCGATGGTCGCCACGAGCGACCGGGTGGCGGTGCTGCCGCGGTACACGACGTCGGACCCGCGGATCGTCCTGCGGCCCGTCGCCGGGATCGCGGCCGGTCGGCACATCGTGGCGATGACGCGCCCCGACCGGGCGGAGCGGCTGGCGGTCCGCACGGTGCTGGACGCGTTTCGCCGGGCGGGCGCCGTGGTCGGCTGAGGCGGAAGCGGTGCCGTGGTCCGGGTGCGGTCGCGCAAGACCCGCGCGATCGGCGCGGCCCCGAGCCTGCCGGTGGCGCGCTCCTCTCCGGTCCTGGGAGATCACGCGGGTAGGCACGAGCGCGAGGTAGGGGCGAGTGCTCAGGTAGGCGCCAGTGGGCGCTCCCCACGCCCCTACGTGAGCACTCGCCCCTACCTCGCCGTCGTCCCCTACCCGCGCGATCGCTCAGCCGTGCTCCCAGGCGGCGACCGCAGCCTCGACGGCCCTGCGGTCACGGGCGCGGACGCCGTCCATCAGCTCGAACGGCGGCTCGTCCTTCTTCGGCGCGCGGCGCCAGCTGCCGATCAGGCGCCCGTCCAGGAGCACCGCCGGGCGGAAGACGCCGTTGGCGAACGGGACCACCGCCTTCATCGCCTCCGGTGACGCGACGAGGCCGCGGTCCTGGTACCCGAGCACGATCTCGTCGAACCCGGGTACGAGGGTGACGCCGGACGGACCGGGCGCCGCCAGGTCCTCGTCGCCGGCGACGAGCATCGGCCTGCCGTCCACCTCGACGTGGCGGAGCTCTGCCGAGATCTCCGCGACCGCCGCGCGGACCGGCGTCTTCGGCAGCCCCAGCCACCAGGCCAGGTCGTCCGCCGTGGCCGGGCCACGGGTGGCGAGGTAGGCGCGGGCGATGCGGCGCAGCTCCGCGCCCGGACTGCCGGCGGCCTGCGTGGCGACCGCGGTCGCCGCGGTGCGCGGGGCGACCATGAGCTGTTGCGTCCCCGCGAACGGTCCCCAGTGCAGCACCCCGTCGAGCGCGAGGAGCGCGATGAGGTGGTAGCCGCGCTGCCCCTCGGTGCTCACCCCGTCCTGCCGCCACAGGTCCAGCAGGGTGGCGCGGGACACGGCGCCGTCGGCCAGGGCCTCCCGGGCCACCGCCGCCGCGCGCCGGGCGACGTCGTCGTCGAGCCCTTCGTCCGCGCGATTCTTGCGCATCTGGTGCTTCGTCCGCTCGGCCGTGAGCGACAGGAGCGCCGCGAGATCCCGGGGCGTCGTCGCGAAGAGCGTGCCGCGCTGGGTCCAGCCGCGGACGAGCTGGCCGGAGTCGAAGGCGGCGCGGACGTCGTCGAGCGTCGTGCCGGGGCGGGACCGGACCGCGACGGCCCGCAGCACGGCGGGGAGGTCCTGGCCCTGCAGCGCGACCATGCGACGCACCACGGCGGCGGGCGACAGGTCCCCGCGCGGCACCAGCTCCTGCGCGCGGAGCCGCAGCCGCCGGGCGGCGTCAGGGGTCAGGACCGTGGGAGAGGACATGACTCGAAGGCTATGCGGAGTGTCCGACACAGCGCGCGCACACCGCGCGGCCGGCGTCCGCGCCACCGCGGGGCGCTCGCGCCGGGGGACGGTCCGGAGGTGGGTGCGGCGGAACAAGGGGGTCGGCCGCCGCACCCACGTGTCACTACACGTGCGGGACCACCGGAACGTTGGGGTCCGGGACGTCGTGGCCGCGGTCCGGGTGCGGGAACCGGGGGCCGGCGACCCGAGCGAGAGGTCCCGGGGTCCGGGGTCCGGCCGTGTCGGTCTCTCCGCGTAGCGTTGCCGCGTGACCATGAACAACTCGACGCGAGGCCTGGGACAGGGCAGGACGATGCGCGGCTTCATGCAGGACCCGGCGGTCGCGCGGCACAGGCTCGCGCGCGACACCGTCCGGCGCATCCTCGCGTTCGCCCGCCCCTACCGCACACAGCTCGCCGTCTTCGCGGGGCTCCTCCTGCTCGACGCCGCAGCCGGCACCGCCGTCCCGCTGCTGTTCCGCTACCTCATCGACGACGGCATCGCCGCCGGCGACGACGGCCTCGTCGTCGCCCTCGCCGGTGCCGCCGGCGGGCTCGCGCTCCTGAGCGCCGGGCTCGCCGTCGCGGAACGCTGGGTCTCCTCCCGCATCGGGGAGGGCCTGATCGTCGACCTGCGCACCGCCGTCTTCGACCACGTGCAGCGCATGCCGCTCGCCTTCTTCGCCCGCACCCGCACCGGCGCCCTCGTCCAGCGCCTCAACGGCGACGTGCTCGGTGCGCAGCAGGCGTTCACCTCCACCCTGCAGACCGTCGTGTCCAACGCGCTGACCGTCGTGTTCACGCTCGCCGCCATGTTCGCCATGTCCTGGCGCCTCACCCTGCTCGCCCTCGTCGTCACCCCGCTGTTCGTGCTGCCCGCCCGCTGGTTCGGACGCCGCCTGGCGGACCTCACCCACCGCACCTACGAGCTCAGCGCCGATGCCGGCCAGCTCATGAACGAGCGCTTCAACGTCGCGGGCGCCCACCTCGCCAAGGTGTTCGGCGACCCGGCCCGCGAGTCCGCCGAGTACGTCCGCCCGGTCGAGGAGCTCCGCGCCATCGGCGTCCGGCGTGCGCTCCTGAGCACCTGGTTCCGCGTCGGCCTCACCACCATGGCGTCCCTCGCGATCGCCGTCGTGTACGGGATCGGCGGCCTCCAGGCCATCGCCGGCACGCTCACCGTCGGCGTCGTCGTCGCCATGGCCGCCTACCTCAACCGCCTCTACGGGCCCCTCACCGCCATGGCGAACGTCCAGGTCGACATCATGACCGCCCTCGTCAGCTTCGAACGCGTCCTGGAGGTCCTCGACCTCCGGCCCACCGTCACCGACGCCGACGACGCCACCGACCTGCGCGACGCCGTCGCCCGCCACGGCGCGAGCATCTCCCTCGACGGCGTCACCTTCCGCTACCCGGCGGCCGGGGACGTCGGGCTGGCCTCCCTCGAGGCCGTCGCCGCCCCGGCCCAGGAGCCGACGTCCGACACCCTGCACGACCTCACCTTCACCGTCCCCGCCGGCGCCATGGTGGCCCTCGTCGGCCGCTCCGGCGCGGGCAAGACCACCATCGGACACCTGGTCACACGCATGTACGACCCGACGTCCGGCAGCGTGGCCATCGCCGGCCAGGACCTGCGCGGCGTCACCCTCGCCTCCCTGCGCGGCACCGTCGGCGTCGTCTCCCAGGAGGCCCACCTCTTCCACGACACCGTCGCCGCCAACCTCCGCTACGCCCGCGACGGCGCCACCGACGCCGAGCTCGAGCAGGCGATGCGCCGCGCCCGCATCTGGGAGCTCGTCTCCCGCCTTCCGCAGGGCACCGACACCGTCGTCGGTGACCGCGGGTACCGCCTGTCCGGCGGCGAGCGCCAGCGGCTCGCCATCGCGCGGCTCCTGCTCAAGGCACCCGACGTCGTCATCCTCGACGAGGCCACGGCTCACCTCGACTCCGAGTCCGAGGCCGCCGTGCAGGCCGCGCTCGACGAGGCGCTCGCGGGCCGCACGTCGCTTGTCATCGCGCACCGGCTCTCCACCGTCCGCGGCGCGGACCTCGTGGTCGTGCTCGACGACGGCCGCGTGGCCGAGCGGGGTACGCACGCGGAGCTCCTGGCGTCGGGCGGGCTGTACGCGGAGCTGTACCGGACCCAGTTCGCGGCGGCCGGTGACGCCCGGGCCTGACGCTCCGTGGCCGGGGCGTCAGGTCAGGGGGTGAGCTCGCCGACCGGGACCGGCACTGCGAGCGTGTTGCCGGCCTGGGCCAGCGGGCACGCCCAGGCGGGGTCGTACGCGCACGAGGGGTTGTACGCGAAGTTGAGGTCGAGGACCATGTGGTCGCCGCCACCGCCGAGCCAGGCGCCCTTGATCGTGTCCACGAGGTACCGCCCGCCGCCGTAGGTCCCGCCCGGCCGTCCCGCGAGGGCGTCCTTCACGGGGACGAACAGCCCGCCGCCGTACGAGGCGAGGCGCCACACGTCGAGCGATCCGACACCCGGGAGCTCGGCCGTGCCGAGCAGCTCGAACGGGACGACGCCGTCCGTCCCGGTGGGGACCTCCATGCGCAGCGCCTCCGGCGCGGGGACGATCCGCGCCTCGAACCGCCATGCCGGGTCGTAGGGCGCCACGCGCAACCCGTCGAACCCGGCGCGGTCCGCGGCCAGGAGGGGCGAGGCCGGGTGGGTGGCGAACAGCTCGTCGCGCCGGGCGGCCCACAGCGCGTGGGCGTCGGCGGGGTCGACGTCGGACCGTGTGCGCACGTCGTCGTACAGGGCGAAGACGCGCCGCCGCCAGTCGGCGACGGTCAGGGGAGAGGTGGGTCCGGCGCCGGCGGTCGTGGCCGTAACGTCCTCGCGCATCGCATCTGGTTCCATGTGCTCCATCATCGGGGGTCGCCGTCGCCGTCGCCGTCGCCGTCGCCGTCGCCGTCGCCGTCGCCGTCGCCGGAGGCGGCCGGAGGTCAGAAGCGCCAGCGCGTCGCGCCGCCGGGCTCCACGGTCGCGACCGTGTGGGCCGACGTGGTCGCGACGCGGTACAGGTGCCACGGCGGCGCCCCGGCCGACGGTGCGCTGTACGGGGCGGTGAGCGCGGTACCGGACGCGTCGGGCTCGCACGGCCAGCCGCCGGCCTCGTTCCAGCGTGCCGACATGGCCGCGACCGTGGCCGGGTCCGTGATCTCCTGGGCGCGCCCCTCGATGACGAGGTCGAACTCCGGGACGGAGGTCGACGCCGTCACGCGGGGGTCGCGTGCGAGGTTGCGGCCGCGCCGGGTGCCGCGGCCGGTGACGAACCAGACCGCGTCGTCGTGCCAGAGCGCGCCGAGCGCGTTCGTGTGCGGGCTGCCGTCCGCGTTGAGCGTGGTGAGCCACCAGGTGTACCGGTCGGGCCCGCCGGCACCGGGCGCCGACGCGGCGCGGACCTGCGTCCGGACGACCTGCCAGTCCATCTCGGGCGCGTCGTGCAGGGTGGCGAGGTCGTGCGTGTCCATGAACGGTCGACGAGGGCGGACGGCGGGACTCATCGGTCGCGCACGTCCTAGGATCCGTGGGGTGAGCGTTCCGGGCCGGAAGAACCACCAGATCGCCGTGCTCGTGCTGGAGGGCGCGAAGCCGCTCGACGTCGGCATCCCGGCGCAGGTGTTCTCCAACCGGCCGAGCATGCCGTACGAGGTGCGGGTGTGCGGCGCGGCGCCCGGGCTGGTGACCGGCGGCGACGGACTCTCGTACCACGTGGCCGAAGGGCTGGACGCTCTCGGGCGCGCCGACACCGTCTTCGTGCCCGGCTACCGCACGCCCGCCGACGCCGACCCGCCGGCGGTGGTCGTCGATGCGCTCCGGGCCGCCCACGCGCGCGGCGCGCGGCTCGCGGCCATCTCGACGGGCGCGTTCGCACTGGCGGCGACGGGCCTGCTCGACGGCAGGCGGGCGACCACCCACTGGCACTACACGCGCGCGCTGAGCAGGCGACACCCGCGGGTGCAGGTGGACGGGAACGTCCTGTTCGTGGACGAGGGCGGCGTGCTCACCTCGGCCGGGGCGGCGTCCGGCATCGACCTCTGCCTGCACCTGGTGCGGCGCGACCACGGCGTCGGGCTCTCCAACGTCGTCGCCCGGCGGCTCGTGGCGGCGCCCTACCGCAGCGGGGGCAGGCGCAGTACGTGCCGCGCAGCGTGCCCGAGCCGCTCGGCGACCTGTTCGCCGGGACCCGGGAATGGGTCCTGGAGCACCTCGCCGAGCCGCTGACCCTCGAGTCGCTCGCCAGCAACGCGCGGGTCTCCGCGCGGACCTTCTCGCGGCGCTTCGTGGAGGACACCGGCTACACGCCGATGCAGTGGGTGCTGCGCGCACGCGTCGACCTGGCCCGCGAGCTGCTGGAACGCAGCGACCTGGGGGTCGAGCAGATCGCGCACCGGGTGGGGCTCGGCACCGCCGCGAACCTGCGCCTGCACTTCCAGCGCATCCTCGGCACGTCCCCCACGGAGTACCGCCACACCTTCGCGCGCTGATCCGCGCCCCGGCACTCCGATCCTTGCTCGGCGCCGCCGCCCGGCTCCGCGCCCCGGCGCTGCCGCTGTCATCCGTCGCTGTCGCCCGGTGCCGCCGCCCGGGCCCGCCGCTGCCACCCGGCGGTGGCGGGATCCTTGCGCACGGTGGCGAAGCGTCGGGCGGGATCCTTGCGCACCATGGCGTTCCGGCCACTGTCGGTCCCGCGTCCGGCCGCTGAGCATGGAGGTGACGAAAGGAAACCCATGACCCGTATCGCCATCAACGGCTTCGGCCGCATCGGCCGCAACACCGTCCGTGCCCTGCTGGAGCGGGACAGCGCCCTCGAGCTCGTCGCGATCAACGACCTCACCTCCCCGGAGACCCTCGCGCACCTGCTCAGGTATGACAGCGCGCTCGGCCGTCTCGGACGGCCGGTCGAGATCGACGGCACCGACCTCGTGGTCGACGGCCGCCGTATCCGCGTGCTCGGGGAGCGCGAGCCCGGCAAGCTCCCGTGGGCGGAGCTCGGCGTCGATGTCGTGCTGGAGTCCACCGGCCGGTTCACCTCGGCCGACGCCGCCCGCGCGCACCTCGTCGCCGGCGCGCGCCGGGTGCTGGTCAGCGCCCCCTCCGCCGGCGCCGACGTCACGCTCGCCTACGGCGTGAACACGGACGCGTACGACCCGGCACGGCACGTGATCGTCTCCAGCGCGTCGTGCACCACGAACGCGCTGGCCCCCCTGGCGTCCGTGCTGGACGACCTCGCGGGCATCGAGCACGGCTTCATGACCACCGTGCACGCCTACACCCAGGAGCAGAACCTCCAGGACGGCCCGCACCGCGACCTGCGGCGCGCGCGGGCCGCGGCCGTCAACATCGCGCCCACCACCACGGGCGCGGCGAAGGCGATCGGGCTGGTGCTGCCGGGCCTCGACGGCAGGCTGTCGGGCGACTCCCTCCGCGTGCCCGTCCCGGTCGGCTCCCTCGTGGAGCTCAACACGACGGTGTCCCGTGAGGTCACCCGCGACGACGTGCTCGCCGCCTACCGCGCCGCGGCGGACGGCGCGCTCCGCGGCATCCTCGCCTGCACGGAGGATCCGCTCGTCTCCAGCGACATCACCGGCCATCCGGCATCGGCGATCTTCGACGCCGGCCTGGTGCGCGTCGAGGGTACGCACGTCAAGGTCGTGGCCTGGTACGACAACGAGTGGGGCTTCTCGAACCGGGTGATCGACACGCTGGAGCTGCTCGCCCGCGGCTGACCGGTACTCGGGGGCCGGCCACGACGGTACGGTGACCGCCATGGAACGAGGCGCGCTCGAAGCTGTCATCGCGTCGGAACGTCAGGCGATCGCCCAGGACCTGAGCCGACTGACCGACGAGGACCGGAGCCGTGAGTCGCTGTGTGCCGGATGGTCGGTCGACGACGTCGTGGCGCACCTGGGCGCCGCGATGACCATCGGCACCCTCGGCTGGATGGTCAGCATCGTCCGGTCCGGTCTGCGGCCCGACGTGCACAACCGCCGCCAGCTGGAACGGTTCCGCGGGCCCACGCCCCAGGACACCCTGCGCCGGTTCGCCGCCCTCGGGACCGCGGGCGGCGAACCCGTGCGCATGCCGACCAAGGACCCGGTGCCCTGGCTCGGCGAGGTGATCGTGCACGGCGAGGACGTCCGCCGTCCCCTGGGCATCGAGCACACCTACCCGGAGGCGGGCCTGGTCCGGGTGGCGGAGTTCTTCGCGGGTCGCGACTACGCCGTCAACAGCAGGTCCCAGATCAAGGGGCTGCGCCTGCGGGCCACGGACGCGGCGTTCGCCGCGAACGACGACCCCACGCTGCCCCTGGTGGAGGGCCCGCTCCTGGGGCTGGTCATGGTGATGGCCGGGCGCCCCTCCTTCCTCGAGGGCCTCGACGGCGCCGGCGTACCGGAGCTCCGACGGCGCCTGACGGTGTGATGACTTCGACGATGGACCGCCCCTCGATCGGCGCGATCCTCGTCGCGGACCGGACACGGCCGCTCTCTGGGAGGATCGCGGCATGACCCGCAGAGCGCTCGTCCGCCGTCCCAGCCCTCGTCTCGCCGAAGGCCTCGTGACGCACATCGACCGGAGGCCCGTCGACGTCGCCCTGGCGGGCCGCCAGTGGGAGGCGTACGTCGCGGCCCTGCACGACGCGGGCTGGGAGACCGTCGACGTGCCGCCGGCCGAGGACTGCCCCGACTCGGTGTTCGTCGAGGACACCGTGGTCGTGTACGGCGACTTCGCCGTGATCTCCCGGCCGGGCGCCGACGAGCGCAAGCCGGAGACGTCGGGCACCGAGCAGGCGCTCCACGACCTCGGCTACCGCATCGCGCACATCACGGCCCCGGGCACGCTGGACGGCGGGGACGTGCTCAAGCACGACGGCACGGTCTGGGTCGGCCTCGGTGGCCGGACGAACCAGGCGGGCGTCGACCAGCTCGCCGCCTACCTGGAGCCGCTCGGCGCGACGGTGGTCGGCGTGCCGCTCACGAAGGTGCTCCACCTCAAGTCCGCCGTGACGGCGCTGCCCGACGGGACCGTCGTCGGCTACGAGCCGCTCGTCGACGACCTGTCCGTGTGGCCCGCCTTCCTGGCGGTGCCGGAGGAGGAGGGGGCGCACGTCGTGGTCCTGGACGCGACGACGGTGCTCATGTCGGCGAGCGCGCCGGGCACCAAGGAGCTGCTCGAGGCGCGTGGCCTGCGGGTCGTCGCGGTGGACCTGACCGAGTTCGAGAAGCTCGAGGGCTGCGTCACCTGCCTCTCCGTCCGGCTGCGCGGCTGAGCGGGCACGGCCGCGGTGGTGCCGCGCGCGACGGTGTCACGACGGCACCTGCGACGGCGGTCCGGATGGCGGCTACGGTGACCGCGTGACCTTCACCGCGGTGGCCGACGGCGTGCTGGTGCGCACCGGCCGTCGCCTGAGCACGACGACGACGCTCGCTCTCGGGCCCCGCCCCGACCCACCCCGCCCCGACCCGGCCGGCTCCGCCGCGGCGGGCCGCGCGGGGTCCGCCCGCACTGCGGCCCTGGCCCGTCCCGCGCTCCTGGTGGACCCCTCGTGGGACCCCGACGAGCTCGAGGCGATCGCCGACGACGCCGGCTCCCTGGGCGTCCGGGTCGCGGCAGGCCTCGCGACCCACGCCCACCACGACCACCTGCTGTGGCACCCGCGCTACGGCGCGGACGTGCCGCGCTGGGCGTCGCCGGGCACGGCCGCCGCCGTCGCCGCGCGCGGGCCCGAGCTCTCCCGGGCGCTCGCCGACGACGCCGACCGCCCCTACCCGGACGCCGTCCTCGCCCTGTTCGGCCAGGTCACCGGGCTGCCCGACGGCGGATACCCGCACCGGTCCAGCATCCCCGACCCCGCGGGCGTCCTGCCGCGCCACGAGGTCGTGATCCACGACGCCCACGCGCCCGGCCACAGCGCCCTGTGGCTGCCCGAGGCCGGGGTCCTCGTGGCGGGCGACATGCTCAGCGATGTCGAGATCCCGCTCCCGTTCGACCCGGACGACGTCGGGGCGTACGTCGCCGGCCTCGACCGGCTGGCCCCCTACGTGCGTGCCGCGTCCGTGCTCGTCCCGGGCCACGGCACGCCGTCGTGCGCGCCGGCCGAACGGCTCGACGCGGACCGGCGCTACCTCGACGCCGTGCTGGCGGGGCGCGACCCCGACGACCCGCGCCTGCGCAACCCCGGCATGGCTGCGGAGCACGCCCGCGTGCGGGAGATCGTCTCGGGCGGGTCCTGACCTCTGGGCGGCATCGGTGCGCCCGGTCGCGCCCGCTGCCCCGGCGGCCCTGCTCTGGGCAGCCCTGCTCTGGGCAGATCCGCCTTCCCGGGCCTCGTGCCGCAGGGCACGGTGAGGTCATGACCGATTCACCGAAGCCGCCGCTGTTCGGCGCACAGTCACGACGCGAGCTGTACGAGCGGCGGGTCCTGGTCCTCGACGGCCCGCTGGACGACGACAACGGCGCGCTGCTGATGACGCAGCTGGTCGCGCTGGCCGCCGAGGACCCGTCGACCGACATCGACCTGTGGATCCACTCCCCGGGTGGTTCGGTGCCGTCGATGCTGGCCATCCGCGACATCATGCGCATCATCCCCAACGACGTCTCGACGCTCGTGCTGGGCATCGCCTACAGCGCGGGACAGTTCCTCCTGTCGGCGGGCACCCGGGGCAAGCGCCGCGCCCTGCCCAGCTCGCGCGTCCTGATGCACCAGGGCTCCGCGGGGATCGGGGGCACCGCCGTCGACGTCGAGCTGCAGGCGGACGACCTGCGGCACACCCGCGACACCATCCTGCGGCTGGTCGCCGAGGACACCGGGCAGCCGGTGGAGCGGATCTTCGAGGACTCGCTGCACGACCACTGGTACACGGCCGAGGAGGCGCTCGACTTCGGGTTCGTCGACACGATCGTGCGGAGCTTCGACGGCATGAGGCCGCACGACCGCCAGCAGACCGGGTTCGCCGCCTCCGTCGAGGGGGACGCACGATGAGCAGCTACACCATCCCCAACGTCATCGCGGCGCACCCGCGGGGCGAGCGGATCATGGACGTCTACTCCCAGCTGCTCAGCGAGCGGATCATCTACCTGGGCACCGCCATCGACGCCGGCGTGGCCAACGCCCTGATCGCCCAGCTCATCCACCTGGAGTCGAGCAGCCCGGACAGCGACATCCAGCTCTACGTCAACTGCGAGGGCGGAGACCCGAGCGCCGGGATGGCCGTCTACGACACGATGCGCTACATCCGCCCCCAGGTGGCCACGACGTGCGTCGGGCAGGCCGTCGCCGTCGGTGCCGTGCTCCTGGCCGCCGGGGCCGAGGGGAAGCGGGCGGCGCTCCCGCACGCGCGGGTCGTCCTGCACCAGCCCGCGACGCAGGGCCGCGGCGCGATCCCGGACCTGATCCTGCAGGCCGACGAGGTCGTCAGGATCCGCGCGGACATGGAGACCGCGCTCTCGGAGCACACGGGCCAGACCGTCGGGACCCTCCGCGCCGACACCGACCGCGACCGCATCTTCACCGCCGCCGCAGCACGCGACTACGGACTCCTGGACCACGTGATCGACCGGCGGTGAGGCGCCGGGCAGCAGCCGGCCCGCCCGGGGATCACGCCGCCAGCGCGAACACCGCCCGGCAGGTCGGCTGCCGCACCGTCCCGCGCGCCGGGAACGTCTCGCCGACCGCGACCAGGCGGTTGGCGACGGCGACCACCAGGTCGACCAGCGTGATGTCCAGCGCGCCGGTGATCGCCGCGATCATCTCGCTGGACGGCTCCTTGACGCCGCGCTCGATCTCCGAGAGGTACTGCGGTGAGATCCCGGCGCGGCGGGCTGTCTGGTCGAGGGTCTCGCCTCGCAGATGACGCAGGTGCCGGAGCCGTTCGCCGAGCAGGTGCCGCCAGAGCGGCTCCCGTCTCGTCGTCGACGCGGCGCCGGACCCCGAAGAGGTCGTGTCACGCGGTGGGCGCGGAGGCGGAGCGGTGTCGGTCATACCTGAGCGTAGAACGGGCCCCGCGGCAGACCGCCGCGCTTCTGCTGAGAGCAGCGCGCGGGACCTGGGGGATCAGATGTCGTAGAGCCCGTCCCGGGGCACCCGCGTGATGGCTGCGAGGGAGCCGAGGAGGGCGAGGGCCGCGCTGCTGGGCGAGCCGGGCTCGGCGTGGTGGACGACGAGCGCCTGCCCAGGGGTGGAGCGGACGTCGAACGTCTGCATGGTCAGGGTGAGCGGGCCGACCGCCGGATGGTCGAAGCGTTTGCTCTCCAGCGCCTTGCCGCGGGCGTCGTGAGCCGCCCACAGGCGCGCGAACTGCGGGCTCCGGTCGAGCAGCTCGGTGAGCACCTGCCGGATCCGCGGGTCGTCTGGCGCCTCGCCGTGGCCGAGCCGGAACCCCGCCACGGAGTTGCGGGCGACGTCGTGCCAGTCCACGTAGAACCTGCGCGCGGCGGGGTCCGTGAACACGACGTGCAGGAGGTTGCGGGAGCCGGCCCAGTCGTGGAACAGGGCGTCGGCGATCGTGTTGGACGCCAGCACGTCGTAGGCACGGTTGTGCACGACGGCAGGGTTGTCCGGCCACGCGTCCATGAGCTGCAGCAGGCTCGGGTCGACCCGGTCGCGCACCCCGGCCACACGGGCACGCGGGCTGAGCCCGGCCAGCCGGGACAGGTGCCCGCGCCCGTCGTCGTCCAGGCGCAGCGCGGCGGACAGCGCGTCGACCACCTGCGCCGACGGCCCGCGCTCGCGGCCCTGCTCGAGCCGCACGTAGTAGTCGACGCTCACCCCCGCCAGCAGCGCGACCTCCTCGCGCCGCAGGCCCGGCACCCGACGCCGGCCCACCGCCGGGAGGTTCACGTCCCCGGGGCCGACCCGCGCGCGCCGGGTGCGGAGGTACTCGCCGAGCTCGGAGGAGGCCATGCCGGCATCGTAGGCCGCACCCGGGCGGCCGTCCTGGGTGCGCCGCTCCCCCGAGAGCGGCGGCCTGTCACGGCGCCTCGCCCACGGCCATCGTGGTGGGCATGAACCGAACCACACCCAAGACAGTGCTCGTGACCGGCGCGAGCAGCGGGATCGGCGAGGCCGTGGCCGCGCGGGCGGCGGCCGCGGGGCATCACGTCGTCGCCGGCGCCCGGCGCACCGACCGGCTGCGGGCGCTCGCGGAACGCGCCCACGGCCACCTGCACCCCGTACCGCTCGACGTCACCGACCGCGAGGACATGGCCGCCTTCGTCGCGACGGCGCGCGACCTCACCGGCCGCGTCGACGTGCTGGTGAACAACGCCGGGGTGATGCCGCTCTCGCGGCTGGACTCCCTGCTCGTCGAGGAGTGGGACCGGATGATCGACGTGAACGTCCGCGGCCTGCTGCACGGGATCGCCGCCGCCCTGCCCGTGTTCGCCGCGCAGGGGTCCGGCCACTTCGTCACGATCGCGAGCGTCGGCGCCCACGAGGTCGTGCCGACCGGCGCGGTCTACTCCGGCACCAAGTTCGCGGCCTGGGCGATCACCGAGGGTCTGCGCCAGGAGTGCGACCCCTCGATCCGGGTCACCACCGTCTCCCCGGGCGTGGTCGTCTCCGAGCTCGCCGACTCCATCACCGAACCCGGCGCGGCCGAGGCGATGCGCACCTACCGCGCGCACGCCATCGCCCCGGACGCGATCGCCCGGGCTGTCTCCTACGCCGTCGAACAGCCGTCCGACGTCGACGTCAACGAGATCGTCGTCCGCCCGACCCGGCAGCGCTGAACCGGCGCCGGCGCGGCCCCGGTTACGCTGCAGGACCGGGGAGGAGGTCGTCGTGCACGTCGACGAGGATCGCGGGGCGACGGCCTCGCGCCGGCGGCGGTGGGTCGCCCTGATCACTATCAGCATCGCGTTGATGCTGGTCGTGGTCGATGCGTCGGTGCTGTTCACGGCGCTGCCGGTGCTGTCCGAGGAGCTGGGCGCCACCTCCGCGCAGCAGCTGTGGATCCTCAACGCCTACCCGGTCGTGATGGCCGGGCTGCTGCTGGGGGCCGGGACCCTCGGGGACCGCGCCGGACACCGCCGGATGTTCCTGGGCGGGCTGGTCGTCTTCACGGCCGCGTCGCTGCTGGCCGGGCTGGCGCCCTCGGTGACCGCGCTGATCGCCGCCCGCGCGTTGCTGGCCGTGGGCGCGGCCGCGATGATGCCGGCCACCCTGGCCATCATCCGCCTCACCTTCCACGACGACCGGGAACGCGCCACCGCGATCGCCGTGTGGGCGGCGGTCAGCGTCGTGGGCGGCGTGGCCGGGCCCGTGCTCGGCGGGTTCCTCCTGGAGCACTTCCCGTGGGGAGCCGTCTTCCTGATCAACGTGCCCGTGGGGGTGGTCGTGTTCGTGGTGACCCCGTTGGTGGTGCGGCGCGACCGGCCCGACCCCGCACGCCGCTGGGACCTCCCGTCCAGCCTGCTGTCCACCGCCACCCTCGTGGGGGCGGTGCTGGCGATCAAGGAGCTCGCGCACGTGCCCCCCTCCCTGCCCCTGGCCGCGACGGGGGTGGGGGTGGCAGTCCTGGCCGGCTGGGCGTTCGTGGCCCGGCAGCAGCGGCTCACCGACCCGCTGCTGGAGTTCGACGTGTTCCGGGTCCCGCGGTTCCTGGCTGGCGTGGTGGCGGCGGTGACCGCCATGTTCGCGATCGGCGGGATCGCCCTGGTGGTCGCCCAGCGCTTCCAGCTGGTCGCCGGGTACGGGCCGCAGGAGGCCGGCCTGTTGATCGCCACGATCGCGCTCGGCGCGCTGCCCTCCAGCCTCCTGGGCGGGGTCCTGGCGCACCGCACCGGGGAACGCCTCCCCATGGCGGGCGGGCTCCTCCTGGGCTCGGTCGGCACGGTGGTCGCCCTGCTGGGCACCGGCAGCATGCCCGTGTTCGTCACCGGGCTGGTCGTGGCCGGGTTCGGCGTCGGCGCCCCGGTGGCCGTGGCGTCCACCGCCATCGTGACCAGCGTCCCGCCGCACCGGGCCGGCATGGCGTCCTCCGTGGAGGAGGTCGCCTACGAGATGGGGAACGTCCTGGCCACGGCGATCCTCGGCTCCGGCCTCGTGCTCGTCTACGGACTGATCGTCACCCTGCCCGCCGGCGTCCCGCCGGAGGCGTACGAGAGCATGACCGGCGCGATCGCCGTCGCCGGGTCCGACGACGCGGTCCTGGCCGCGGCACGCTCCGCCTACGACACCGGGTTCCACGTCGTCCTGGGCGTGGCCGCGCTGGCGTGCCTCCTGGGCGCGGCCACGGTGTCCCGGCTCCTGCGCCCGGCGCCGGCTGCGGGCCCGGTGACGGCGACAGGCCCGGCGCCGACGGCACGACCGTCGTAGGCCGACCGTCACCGGGAGCCCGGCCGCCGGGCGGCGGGGGACCGGTGTCGGCTCCGCCCCCCGGAGCCGGTCAGTGCCGTTCCCGGTCGTCCCGGGCGAGCGCCTCGACACCCGCGACGAGCATGGTGAGCAGGACGTCGAAGCTGCGGTCGACGTCCTCCCGCATGCGGAAGCCGCCGCCGAGCTCCAGCATGATGAAGCCGTGCACGCCGGAGCGGACGGCGCGGACGGCGTCGACCTGCCGGTCGCCGGGGAGCCCGAAGCCCTGCAGCACGGCGGTCACGACCCGCACGCTCTCGGTGCCGGCCGCCTGGAGCGCGGCGTCGGCAGGGTCGTCCGGGTCGGCGCCGACCTGGGTGGCGCCGTAGCGTCCGGGGCGGTCGGCGGCGTAGCGGCGCCAGGCGCCGGCGAGCGCGCGGAGCGCGTCGGGTCCGGCGAGCCCGACCGTCGCGGACGCTCCCGCGGACGTGAGCTCCCGCACGGCGAGCACGGCGATCTCGCGCCGCAGGGCGGCCAGCGAGCCCACGTGCTTGTAGAGGCTGGGGGGCGCCACGCCGGCCTCGGCGGCGACCTTCGCGAGCGTGAGGTCGGCGAACCCGCGCGGGCCGGCCGTGTCGACGACGTCGCACGCCAGCCGGACGACGGCGGCGTGGGAGAGGCCGGCCCTAGGCACGGTGCCCGCCGTCGGCCGCCGGCCGGGTCACGGCGCCGGGAAGCCCGGCGAGGAACCGGAGCACGGCGGGCACGACGACGTCCGGCGCCTGGTGCTGCGGGTAGTGGCCGGTCTCGGGGACGAGGAGGCTGGTCGCGCCGAGCGCGTCGGCCGCCCGGTCGAGCTCGGCCGCGGGGTCCGGGTAGTCGGGGTCGTGCTCGCCGACGACGGTGAGCACCGGGGCGCTGATCTCGTGCAGCCGCTCCTCGACGACCGAGTGGTCCAGCGCGACGGCCAGGTGCCGGAACGAGCGCAGGTGCCCCGGCTCCCGCATGGTCGAGCGCACGGCGGCCACGTGCTCGGCGTGCCGCGGCGAGCGGCGTCCCTTCGACAGCGAGGAGTAGTAGGACGCCCACACGGCCGCGCCCCACGGCCCGACGAACAGCACGCGGTACAGCACGCGCAGGAGCCGCTGCGCGGCGGGTGACACCGGGTCGCGCAGGAACGGGCTGATCAGGACCAGGCCGCGGACCAGGTCGGGGCGCTCGGCGGCGGCCCACGCGGCGGACGACGCGCCCATGGAGCTGCCGACCAGCACGGCCGGCCCGGCGCCGAGGTGCTCGACGAGCGCGAGCAGGTCCGCGCCGGTCACGTCGTCGCCGTGGGCGCGGAACGTGGTGTCGGAGTCGCCGTGGCCGCGCAGGTCGGTGACGACGACGCGGTAGCCGGCCTCGACCAGCGCGGGGGCGACGTCGTCGTAGGTGGAGCGGAGGTCGCCCATGCCCGGGACGGCCACGACGAGCGGGCCCGAACCGGCGTCGGTGTAGGCGATGGCGCCCTCGGGGCGCCGCAGGGTGTCGATGGTCTGCGGAGTGTTCATAGCCCTAAAGCTACGCCTATTAGCCAGAGAGGGCAAGGGGCTCCGTCGCCCGGCCGTCCGGGCGTCTTCCGCCACGGGGTCGTCCGGGCGGGAGACAGGTCACCGGAGGTGGGCGTCGTTGCTCGTGAGGTGGGGGGAGACGGCGGGGCGGAGGGCGTGGTCCGGGCCGTAGTCGCCGCCCGCAAGGGTCCGGTAGGGGATCGGGCTCTCGGTCTCGGCGTGGTGGACCCGGTCCACCAGTCGCTCCACCTCGCGCCGGAACTGGCCCTCCGGCCAGTGGTGCACGCTGCTGAGCAGGTGGGCCGCCAACGGTGCCGTCCCCGTGTAGTGGAAGGTGCCGTGCAGCAGCGGCCAGAGGACGTCGTCGACGTGCCCGCTGACGCCGCGCGGTCCGAGCGCCCCGGCGCGGTCGCCGGCGGAGACCACCGCGAGCCCGCGGCGCCCGGCCAGGCCGCCGTCGCCGTACTTGCGCACGTGCCCCGTGCCCGGGTCCACCAGCCCGAAGGCGAACCCGTTGACCATCGTCCGGTCGATCCAGCCCTTGAGTATCGCCGGGACGCCGTACCACCACAGCGGGAACTGCAGCACGATCAGGTCGGCGTCGCGCAGCTTGGCCTGCTCGGCGCGGAGGTCGGCGGACAGCCGGCCCTCGTCGTACGCGGTGCGCTGCCAGTCCGAGACCGGGGTGCCGGGCGCGGGCGGCTCACCGACGACGTCGGCCGTGGTCAGCACCGGGTCGAACGCCATCCGGTACAGGTCTGACTCCACGAGGGTGTGTCCCAGCTCGCGCAGCCGCGGGACGACGGCGTCGCGCAGACGGGCGTTGAGCGATGCGGGCTCGGGATGGGCGAGGACCCAGAGGATGCGCACGGCGGTTCTCCTTCACGCTGTTGCCGGATGATGCCTCCAGGCTCGTACTGCGGTACCGTCCAGGCAAGTACGCACTATCTCGTCCAGTAGTGACAATATGGATAGTGTGCAGGTCAGAGTGCTCAGCAGGAGCAGGAGCAGGAGGGGAGCGGGAGCCATGGAGGTCGAGACCGTAGCGGGGACCGGGGAGGGCCTCGGGACGGGTCCGTCGCCGCGCGAGCCCGTGCGCCGTGCGACGCGGGCGTGCCCGGTGGAGGTGGCGATCGCCGTCGTCGGCGGGGCATGGAAGATGACCGTCGTCAAGAACCTGCTCGACGGCCCCGTGCGCTTCGGCGCGCTGCACCGCGCCGTCGGCCCGGTGACGCCGCGCGTCCTCACCCGCCAGCTGCGTGACCTTGAGGCGGACGGCGTCGTCCACCGCGAGATCTACCCCGAGGTGCCGCCGCGCGTCGAGTACTCCCTGACCCCGCTGGGCGAGTCCCTCGCCGACCTGGTCCGGGACCTGGACGCCTGGGGAGCGCAGTACGCGGAGCGCCTGTCCGGCGCGCAGGGCGAGCCCGGCGCGCAGAGCGGGGACGAGGCACGCGAGGCGGACTGAGCCGCTCCTGCCGGCCGTGCGGTCCGGCACCGGAACTCACCGCCGCCTCGTCCGGACTGTGAGATCTCCGTGCCAGAGAGGTTACGCTCGCGGGTTTCGCGGGAAACGGCCCACGCGGCAGCCTCGGGGCAGGCCCGAAACCCGACCCGCGCGAGCGGGTCCTGACCCTCCTGGGAGACCACCATGTCCTACGTCAAGCCACCGGACCTCGTCACCGAGCTGATCGCCGCGGGCCGGTCGAAGGTCTTCCTGTCCACCCGTGAGACCCTCGTGCGCGCCGTCATGGGCGGCGCGATCCTCGCGCTCGCCGCCGCGTTCGCCGTCACGGTGTCCGTCCGTGCCGAGAACCCGCTGGCCGGGGCGATCCTGTTCCCGGTCGGCTTCATCCTGCTCTACCTGATGGGCTTCGACCTGCTGACCGGCGTGTTCACGCTGGTGCCGCTGGCGTGGCTGGCGCGGGCGCCCGGGGTCTCGTGGCCCGGGATGCTGCGCAACTGGGGTCTGGTGTTCGTCGGCAACTTCGCCGGGGCGTTCCTCGTCGCGGTGCTCATGGCGATCTACTTCACGTACGGCTTCTCGGTGGAGCCGGACGAGGTCGGCCAGGCGATCGGCACCATCGGCGAGGGCCGGACCGTGGGCTACGCCGACCACGGCGCCGCCGGGATGCTCACGCTGTTCGTGCGCGGCGTGCTGTGCAACTGGATGGTCTCGACCGGCGTGGTCGCGGCCATGATCAGCAAGAGCGTCATGGGCAAGGTCATCACGATGTGGATGCCCATCATGCTGTTCTTCTACATGGGCTTCGAGCACTCGATCGTGAACATGTTCCTGTTCCCGTCCGGCCTGATGCTCGGTGCCGACTTCACCGTCGGCGACTACCTGCTGTGGAACGAGATCCCCACGGTGGTGGGCAACCTGGTGGGCGGCTTCACGTTCGTCGGCCTGACGCTGTACCTCGCGCACGGCCGGCGCGCCGACGCCGGTGCCGTGCCGGCGCCGCGCCCGTCCGCGGAGTCCTCGGACGAGTCCGAGAAGGAGCTCGTCCACTGAGGCCCGCGGGTTCGTGGCGGGGCCGGGCCCGGCCCCGCCACGAACCCCGCGCGGAGGTCACCCCGCCGCCACCCACTTGTCCTCCGGGTCGGTGAACATGTGCGACTCGATGAGCTCGTGCCGCTGCAGGTAGGTGGTCGCCATGGCCTGGATGGTCGCGGCGACCGGCAGGGCCAGGAACGCGCCGAGCGCCCCGAACACGGCTCCGAACGCCAGCACCACCAGCAGGCTCACGGCGGCGTTCATCTCCAGCGCCCGCTCGGACAGCATCGGCGCCAGCCACAGGTTCTCCACCTGCTGGTAGGCCACGACGAACACGAGCACGGCCCCTGCCTGCCACAGCCCCTGCCCGGTCAGCGCCACCATGATGGGCAGCGCGCCACCGAGGTAGGCGCCGATCGTCGGCACGAACTGGGAGACCACGCCGACGAACACGGCCAGCGGGATCGCGTACGGCGTGCGCAGGATCAGCAGGAAGACGCAGGTCACGACGGTCGAGATGAGGGCGAGCACGAGCCGGGTGTCGATGTAGTCGGACACCTTGCGCTGAACCACCTCCCACAGGTGCAGCACCTCGTCCTGGTAGTCGGTGGGCACCCAGCGGCACACCGCGCGCCGGAACCGGGGGCCGGCCGCGAGCAGGTAGAACGCCACCAGCAGGATGGTGATGCCCCAGAAGAGCCCGCTGAGCAGGGCGCTGCCGACGACGAGCGCGCTCGCCGCGAGGTCGTTCCCGAACTGGTCGAGGCCCTGTCCGACCAGCTCGTCCTGCGCGGGCAGGGGGACGTCGACGAACCCGAGGATCAGCGCCCGCAGCTCGCCGTAGTACTCCGGCAGGGTCCGGCCGAGCTCGACCACCTGCTGCACGAACAGGTTCCCGAACAGCGCCATGATCCCGAGGATCGCCAGGAGCGACCCGAGCAGCGTGACCCCGGCCGCGGCGGGCCGCTTCCACCCGCGCCGCACGAGCCACACGGTCGCGGGCTCCAGGGCGAGCGACAGGAAGAACGCGATGAGCAGTGCCACCCACAGGCTCTGCAGCGCTCCGAGCGCGTGCCACGAGAAGATCCCCACGAAGACCGCGACGATCCCCAGGGCGAACGCCCGCGGCAGCCACCGCGGCGGGTGCTTCGACCCGGACGACCCGCGCGGCGGGTCGTCGTCGGCCCCGGCAGGCTCGGTGGTCCGGGCGTCCTCGGCGTCCTGCGGTGCGGCGCCGGTCGTGGCCGGCTCGGTCTCGTGCGCGGCGGCGCTCGTGGCGTCGTCCTCGGTCTCGGTGAGAGGGCTGGCGGTCATGGGCCGCCACCGTAGCGGGAATGTCCGACATGAACGAGCAAAGTCCGCAAGACGTCGTCCATCCGGTGTTCTTTTGACTGATTCAAGAAAAGGAGGGAGACTTTCACCCGTGAGCACGACCGACGGGATCCAGCAGCGTCTGCGGGAGGCGGGTCTGCGCGTGACCCGCCCCCGCGTGGCGGTGCTGGCCGCCGTGGCGGGTCGCCCGCACGCCGATGCGGGCGAGCTGCTCGCCGCGGCGCGCGAGGACCTGCCCGAGGTGTCCCACCAGGCCGTCTACGACTCGCTGCACACCCTGACCGCCGCCGGGCTGGTGCGTTGCATCCAGCCGTCGGGGGCCACTGCCAGGTACGAGACGCGGGTCGGGGACAACCATCACCACCTGGTGTGCCGCGGCTGCGGCGCGATCGTCGACGTCGACTGCGAGGTCGGTGAGGCGCCGTGCCTCGCGCCTCCGGACGACCACGGCTTCGCGGTGGACGAGGCGGAGATCGTCTACTGGGGGCTGTGCCCCGGGTGTCGTGCCACGACCGAATGAGCGTTCCTTGTACCTGGAAGGAAGTCCCCCATGTCTGACAGCACGGCTGAGACCAAGACCGTGGCCCCGACCGAGGACACCGTGGGCGGGTGCCCGGTGGCGCACGGCGCCGGCCGCGTGCACCCGACGCGCGGCGATGCCAACGCGGAGTGGTGGCCGAACCGGCTGAACCTGAAGATCCTGGCCAAGCACACCGCCGCGCGCGACCCCCTCGACGAGGGCTTCGACTACCGGGCCGCCTTCGAGACGCTCGACCTGGACGCGGTCAAGGCGGACCTGAGGGCCGTCATGACGGACTCCAAGGACTGGTGGCCGGCGGACCACGGGCACTACGGCGGCCTGATGATCCGGATGGCCTGGCACTCCGCGGGCACGTACCGGTCGCACGACGGCCGTGGCGGTGGTGGCGCCGGCCAGCAGCGGTTCGCCCCGCTGAACTCCTGGCCCGACAACGGCAACCTGGACAAGGCGCGCCGTCTGCTGTGGCCGGTCAAGAAGAAGTACGGCCAGGCGATCTCCTGGGCCGACCTGATGATCCTCGCCGGCAACGTGGCACTGGAGTCCATGGGCTTCAAGACCTTCGGCTACGCGGGCGGCCGCCCGGACGTGTGGGAGGCCGACGACGACGTCTACTGGGGCCCGGAGAAGGTCTGGCTGGACGACGAGCGCTACACGGGTGACCGTGACCTCGAGGCACCGCTCGCCGCGGTCCAGATGGGGCTGATCTACGTCAACCCGGAGGGCCCCAACGGCAACGGGGACCCGGCCTCGGCGGCCCGCGACATCCGCGAGACGTTCCGCCGCATGGGCATGAACGACGAGGAGACGGTCGCGCTGATCGCGGGCGGCCACTCGTTCGGCAAGACCCACGGCGCCCACCCGGACGACCGGCAGGGGCCGGACCCGGAGGCCGGGCCGCTGCACGAGCAGGGCTTCGGCTGGCGCAACGGTCACGGCAGCGGCGTCCTGCAGGACGCGCTGACCTCTGGCCTGGAGGTCACCTGGACGCAGACTCCGGCGCAGTGGAGCAACTTCTTCTTCGAGAACCTCTTCGGCTACGAGTGGGAGAGGAGCGAGTCGCCCGCCGGCGCGATCCAGTGGGTCGCGAAGGATGCCGAGGCGGTCATCCCCGCCCCGGACGAGGGTGGCGCGAAGCGGCTGCCGACCATGCTCACCACCGACCTGTCGCTGCGGGTCGACCCGGCCTACGAGGCGATCTCCCGCCGGTTCCTGGCCGACCAGGACGCGTTCGCCGACGCGTTCGCCCGTGCCTGGTTCAAGCTGACGCACCGCGACATGGGCCCGAAGGCGCGCTACCTCGGCACCGAGGTGCCCGCCGAGGACCTGCCCTGGCAGGACCCGTTGCCCGCCGCGCCGGAGCGGACGGTCGGCGACGCCGAGATCGCCGAGCTCAAGCAGCAGCTCGCGGACTCCGGCCTGAGCGTCGCGCAGCTCGTGTCCACCGCGTGGAAGGCGGCGGCCAGCCACCGCACGTCGGACAAGCGCGGCGGCGCGAACGGCGGCCGCATCCGCCTGGCGCCGCAGAAGGACTGGAAGGTCAACCGGCCCGAGGAGCTGGCGCCGGTCGTGGCGCGGCTCGAGGAGATCACCGCCGCGTTCAACGCCTCCCACGACGTCCAGGTGTCGTTCGCGGACGTGCTGGTCCTCGCCGGCGGCGTCGGCGTCGAGCAGGCCGCGCGGGCCGGCGGGGTCGACGTCGAGGTGGGCTTCACCCCCGGGCGCGTGGACGCGACCCAGGAGCAGACCGACGCCGAGAACTTCGACTGGCTGGAGCCGGTCGCCGACGGGTTCCGCAACTACGACAGCCGCTTCCTCAAGCTGCCGAGCGAGTTCCTGCTCATCGACCGCGCCAACCTCCTGGGCCTCACCGCCCCGGAGATGACGGTGCTGGTCGGCGGCCTGCGAGTGCTCGGCAACACCTGGGACGGCTCGAACCTCGGGGTGCTCACCGAGCGTCCCGGCACGCTGACGAACGACTTCTTCACCACCCTGCTCGAGCTCGGTATCGAGTGGAAGCCGTCCGAGGACGAGCAGACGTTCACCTCCGGCGACGGGAAGTGGACGGCCTCGCGCACCGACCTCGTGTTCGGCTCGAACTCCGAGCTGCGCGCGCTCGCCGAGGTCTACGCCTCGGACGACGCCGGGGAGAAGTTCGCCCGCGACTTCGCCGCGGCCTGGCAGAAGGTCATGGAGCTGGACCGCTTCGACGTGAAGTGACCCCACCACCCCGGCGGGGCGGCGCGTCACAGCCGTGACGTACCGCCCCGCCGGGGGACACGCACCACCGAGGCCGCCGGCGGCACCCGCCGCCGGCTGCCTCGGTGGTTCCGGCCCGTTCCGGCCGGCCGGCCGCAGGACGGTCTCCGGGCCACCGACGAGGACCCGGGCAGCGCACCCTGCCGTGCAGCGGCGAACCCCCCGGTCGCCGACCCCGGAGCGGCGATCCGTTCAGCCCCAGGCCAGATCCACCAAGAAACCCGTGGTGAGAACGCAACGGAACGCCGCCGCCGTGCAACATCGCGCCGGATAGCGTCGCAGCATGACGCAACCCACCTCGCGCCGTGCCACGACGCGACACTTCCTGATGTGCCCACCCGAGCACTTCGACGTCGTCTACGCCATCAACCCGTGGATGGACACCAGCGTCCCGGTCGACACCGGCCGGGCCCTCGCCCAGTGGGAGACCCTCCGGCGGGCGTACGAGGCGCACGGCCACACGGTCGACGTCATCGACCCGGAGCCGGGCCTGCCCGACATGGTGTACGCCGCGAACGGTGGCGTCGTCGTCGGCGGGCAGGCGCTCGCGGCACGCTTCACCTACCCCGAGCGGGCCAAGGAAGGCCCCGCCTACGACGCCTGGTTCACAGGCCCCGCCGCCCGCGAGCGCGGCATCACCGCGCTCGGCCAGTCCGGGGAGACCCAGGAGGGGGAGGGCGACCTGCTGCTGGTCGGCGACCGGCTGCTGGCCGGCCACGGGTTCCGCACCACGCGCGCCGCCCACGACGAGGCCGCACGCAGGCTCGGGCTCGCCGAGCAGGGGATCGACGTCGTCCCGCTCGAGCTCGTCGACGAGCGCTACTACCACCTCGACACCGCGCTCGCCGTGCTCGACACCGGCGCGAGCGGGAACCCGCCCCTGATCGCCTACCTGCCGGGTGCGTTCACCGCGGAGTCGCGGGCCACCCTCGAGCGCCTGTACCCCGACGCCGTCATCGCCTCCGCCGAGGACGCGGCCGTGCTCGGCCTCAACGTCGTCTCCGACGGGAAGACCGTCTTCCTCACGGACCGCGCCGGCCGCCTCGCCGACGACGTCGCGGCCGCCGGGTTCGACGTCGTCCCCGTCGACCTGTCCGAGCTCTTCAAGGGCGGCGGCTCCGTCAAGTGCTGCACGCTCGAGCTGCGCCCCGCCACCGTCCGGGAGGTCCCCGCATGACATCCGTCCCCTTCCTCGATGTCGCCGGCGCCGCCCGCTGGGCCGCCCGCCGCGGCCCGGAGGCCGTCATCGCAGGCCTCACCGACGCCATGGACCGCGACTTCGCGCAGTGGCCCGGCCTCGACAAGCGGCCCCGCATCGCCACGCACTCGGCCGAGGGCGTCATCGAGCTCATGCCCACAGCCGACGCCGAGACGTACGGCTTCAAGCTCGTGAACGGCCACCCGTCCAACCCGGCTCGCGGCTTCCAGACGGTCACGGCCGTCGGCATGCTGGCGCGCGTCGACAACGGCTACCCGTCGTTCCTCGCCGAGATGACGCTGCTCACCGGGCTGCGCACGGCGGCGGCGTCGGCGCTCGCGGCGCGGTACCTGGCGCGGAAGGACTCGCGCACCCTGGCGCTGATCGGCGCGGGCTCGCAGGCCGAGTTCCAGGCGCTGGGCATGCGGGCGGAGCTCGGCATCGAGTCGCTGCGCGTGTTCGACGTCGACCCCGCCGCCTCCGAGAAGCTGGCCCGGCACGCGAAGGCGCTGGGCTTCGAGGTGGTGATCGCGTCCGACGCCGCGGAGGCCGCCCGCGGGGCCGACGTCGTCACCACGTGCACGGCCGACAAGCGCAACGCGGTCGTGCTGCACGACGCCGACATCCCGGCGGGCGCGTTCGTCAACGCGATCGGCGGCGACTGCCCGGGCAAGACCGAGCTGGAGCCGGCGACGACCGCGCGGGCGCGCGTCTTCGTGGAGCACACGGAGCAGACCCGCATCGAGGGCGAGATCCAGAAGCAGGCGGCGGACTTCCCTGTCACGGAGCTGTGGGAGGTCGTCACGGGCAGGAAGCCGGGCCGCGAGAGCGACGCGGACCTGGTGGTGTGGGACTCGGTCGGGTTCGCGGTCGAGGACTGGACCACCCTGAAGTTCGTCGCCGCGGACGTGGCGGCCACCGCCCCGGAGCTCCTGCAGCACCTGGACCTCATCGCCGAGCCGGAGGACCCGAAGGACCTCTTCTCCCTGGTCGCGGAATCCTGACCCACGCCGGAACCCCCGGCGCCACCCGGCCGGCGGGGCTGGCCGGGTCGGCCGGGCTGGCCGGGTCGGCCGAGTCGGCCGGGTCGGCCGGGCTGGGAGGTCGGGCAGTCGCGCCGGGCAGTGGCGCCGGGTAGGTCCTCGGGCCCTGGCCGGGGCGGGGACCGGGTGGAATATTCACCCGGTGGTTTCTTCGTCGCCGGGGGATCGCTACCGGTGGCCTGGACCATCGGCCCTGGCCGGCGCGTTGCCGGCTTTCCACGACCCGATCCATGGGGGACCTCCATGAACCGTGCCCTGACCGCCACCCTCGCCGCCGGTGCACTTCTCCTGCCGGCCGCCGTGCTCGTGCCCGCGGCCGCCGCGCCGTCGGACGCGAGCGGCGCACCCGTCTCCACGGACAGCGCCGACCTCGCCCGCCGCTGGGCGCCGATCCACTACCAGGACGTCGACCAGACCGGCTCCCACGCACTGGGCGGTCGGTCCGACTACATCACGCGCGTCGACTTCGACGGGGACTGGAACGCCACCAACAACTGGGACAACACCGGCTCCGGGTCGCTGGACGCGTACGCCTACTGGTCCGCCGTGGAGACCGGCACCCACTGGTTCCTCACCTACATGTTCTTCCACCCGCGCGACTGGACGGACTCCTTCTTCGACACGGAGCACGAGAACGACGCCGAGGGTGTCCTCCTCGCCGTCGAGAAGGACGGGTCGCAGCACGGCACGCTGCGTGCGGCCGTCACCGTGGCGCACACGGACTTCTACTCCTACCTGCCGGACGGCAGCACCTGGTCGGGCGGCGGCGAGACCGTGGACGGCACCCTGCCGATGGAGACGAACCCGCACGACGGTGCCGTGCACCCGGTGACGGCGCAGGAAGCCAAGGGGCACGGCCTCAAGGCGCGCGGCGGGTACGACATCGTCGGCGACGGCGTCGTCTACCTCCCGGCCGGGACGGGCGAGACGCCCGAGCACGCCGACGACCGCGACGTGCGCTACGGCCTGATCGACATCTTCGCGCCGGGCGGCCTCTGGGAGCGCCGGGACGACGCCGCGACGTTCGCGAGCTACGGCTCGTTCGCCGGCAACACCTCCGGCGGCTGCGGCAGCGGCGCCATCGGCTGCTCGACGAACTCCGCCAACGCACCCTGGGGCTGGGACGACGGCGACGACGTCCCCGGCCGCGGCCAGCTCGCCACCGACCCGGCACGTCTCATGGCCGAGTACTTCACCATCCCGGGCGACTTCTCCCGCGCGTACGTCAGCAACGGCTACCGCTGAGACCCGGACCGGCACGCTCTCGCGACCGGTCATCCCGCGACCGGTCATCCCGCGACCGGTCATCGCACGACCGGTCGGCAGCGTGATCGGTCATGGCGTCCGGCCGACGCAGATTCCGGCCGGTATCGCGTCCGGCTGGGAACGTGATCGGTCGGTCTGTGAGTGATCGGCAGTTCAAACTGCCGATCACTCACAGTCAGACCGACCGCTCACGGAACGGCCGACCGGACAGGGGCTCCTGCCGGTCGTTGGAACTGTGGTCCGGCAGGGGGCTCCTGCCGGTCAGGGAAACCGGGCCCTGAGCGCCGGGGGCCGGCGATGTTCGGGCACGATAAGCACCATGTCGACCGCTCGCCGTCCTGGCTCCGTCCGTGAGGTGCTCGCGGTGTTCTCGCGGCTCGGGGTCACCTCGTTCGGCGGGCCCGTCGCGCACCTGGGGTACTTCCGCGAGGAGTTCGTGACCCGGCGGGGCTGGATCTCCGAGCGCGCGTACGCCGACCTCGTCGCGTTCTGCCAGTTCCTGCCCGGGCCCGGCTCCAGCCAGGTGGGGATGGCGATCGGCTGGCGCCGGGCCGGGATCCCGGGCCTGCTCGCCGCCTGGGCCGGGTTCACCCTGCCGTCCGCGCTGCTGCTGCTCGGGTTCGCGTACGGGGTCGATGCGGTGGGGGACCTGGAGGGTGCGGGCTGGATCACCGGGCTCAAGGCGGCCGCCGTCGCCGTCGTCGCGCAGGCCGTGCTCGGCATGGCTCGCAGCCTCGCCTCCGGGCCGCGCACCGCCACGATCGCCGGCGGCACCGTGATCGTCCTGCTCCTCCTACCGGCTACCGGCGCACCGCTCGCGCTGGTCCAGATCGGCGTGATCGTCGCGGCAGGGCTGGCCGGACTGTGGTGGGCAGCGCCGTCGTCGCCGTCTGCACGGGCAGCCTCCGAAGCGGCTGCGGCGCCCGACAGCAGCAGGCGCTCCGCCGACGGCAGGCGCTCCGAGGGTGACGGGGCTGCCGACGGCGAGCGGCTCGCCGGTGTCGCCCGGCCCGGTGTCGCCGTCGCGTGCCTGGTGGTCTTCGGCCTCGGTCTCGCCGTGCTGCCGCTGCTCGCCGCGCTCTCCGGCCCGGGCGGGATCGCGATGCTCGTCGACGTGTTCTACCGGACCGGGTCGCTCGTGTTCGGTGGCGGGCACGTCGTGCTGCCGCTGCTGCAGGCCGAGACGGCCGGCGCGGTCACCCACGACGAGTTCCTCGCCGGCTACGGCGCGGCCCAGGCCGTCCCGGGCCCGCTGTTCACGTTCGCCGGATACCTGGGTGCGGTCTCGACGTCGGGGCCGGGCGGCGCGCTCGGCGCGGCGATCGCGCTGGTGGCGGTGTTCACGCCGTCGGCCCTGCTCGTGGTGGGCACGCTGCCGTACTGGGACCGGCTGCGCCGTGCGGCCGGCGCGCAGCGGGCGCTGGCCGGGGTGAACGCGGGCGTGGTCGGCCTGCTGGCGGCCGCCTTCTACGACCCTGTCGTCACTCAGGGTGTCCTGGCGGCGCCGTCGCCGTCGTCGGCCCTCGCCGTCGTGGTCGCGGCCTACGTGGCCCTGACCATGTGGAAGGTTCCGCCCTGGGCGGTGGTCATCGCGGCCGGCGTCCTGGGCGCCTTCTTCCTGTAGCGGCCACCCGGCCACATCGTGGCGACGCCGTCCTGGGTGGCCATGTCATCTGCGGCGCCCACGCCATCCTGCGTGGCCGCACGACCTGCCGTGCCCCCGCTGCCCTGGGCGACCACGTCGTCTGCGTGGTGGTCGCCGTCCCACGGCACAAGAGCGCCTGCCGCCACGATGTCGTGGCCGGTCGGTGGCCGCCGCCGTGGTGCGTGGTAGGTGCTCGGCCGCGGCGGTGTGGTGACTCCTGGCGCGTCAGGCCACCAGCGCTGCACGGGCCATGCGGGTCAGGAGGGCGCGCATCGCCGCGCGGCTGATGCGGGCCGAGTGGGGCGTCGAGTTGAGCAGGCCGAACGCCGCCTGGACCGCGGCCCGCGCCTCGGGCGGGGTGAGGTCCGGGCGGTGCGGCTGCAGGGCGCGGGTCCACACGTCGATGTAGGCGAGCTGGCGTTCGCGGACCTGGGCGCGGGCGGCCCGGCCGAGGGCGCCCCACTCGCGTTCCTGCACCACGATCAGGGACGGCTGGGACAGGGCGAAGTCGGTGTGGAACGCGATCAGCCGGGACAGCGTGTCGCCGGGAACGTCGTCCTCGCGGGACTGGCGCTCGTGAGCGGTATCCGCGCCGCCGTCCACCCTCGCCGCGCGGTCGTCGACCGTTCCTGCGCCGCCTCCCGGGGCGACCCCGCCACCGTCGTCCGATGCCGATGCCGATGCCGATGCCGATGCCGATGCCGATGCCGCCCCTGCCCCTGACGCCGCCCCACCTTCTGGCCGGTCCGCGGTCAGCGCCCGCGCGCCCTCCAGGAGCCGCTCGGAGGCGCGCAGCAGGCACTGCCCGAGGATGTCCTCCTTGCCGGCGAAGTGCTTGTACAGCGCGGGCCCGGAGATGCCGACGGCGGCCCCGATGTCACCCACGCTCACGCCGTGGAACCCGCGGTCGGCGAACAGGCCGGCCGCGGTGTCGAGGATCTGCTGGCGCCGGGGTGTCACGCGTCGCAGTCTAGACAGCGGCCGGGCGGCGCCTCGGTGGACGCCGGGATGCGGCGGGGCGTACCGCGTCGGGACCGGGCAGGTCGCGCCGTGTCCGGTGGCGAGCGAGCCGATCACGCCCCGCCGCACCCGCGTGTCGGGTTAACGACCATTAACCTCCAGGGGATATGCTGCCTCCATGGCGACCACCACTGCCGCGTCACCGACGACGCAGCGCGACCTCGCCGCCACGCTGCGCGAGCGGATCGCCCGCGCAGCGCAGGGCGGCCCCGCCCGATCCCGCGAGAAGCACCTGGCGCGCGGCAAGCTGCTGCCCCGCGAGCGGGTGCGGCGGCTGCTGGACGAGGGCAGCCCGTTCCTCGAGCTCTCCCCGCTGGCGGCCTACGGCATGTACGGCACCGGCAGCGGCCAGGGCGGCGGCAGCCGGGGCAGCACCTCCGGCGACGGCGACGGCAGCACCCCTGGCACCCCGGACACCGACGAGTACGCCGTCCCGGGCGCCGGCGTCATCGCCGGCGTCGGGATCGTGTCCGGCCGCCACGTGATGGTGGTGTGCAACGACGCCACGGTCAAGGGCGGCACCTACTACCCGGCAGGAGTGAAGAAGCACCTGCGCGCCCAGGAGATCGCTCGCGAGAACCGTCTGCCCTGCGTCTACCTGGTGGACTCCGGCGGCGCGTTCCTCCCGCTGCAGGACGACGTGTTCCCCGACCGGGACCACTTCGGCCGCATCTTCTACAACCAGGCCCGCCTGTCCGCGGAACGGGTCCCGCAGATCGCGGCCGTCCTCGGCTCCTGCACGGCGGGCGGCGCGTACGTGCCCGCGATGAGCGACGAGACCGTCATCGTGCGGAACCAGGGCACGATCTTCCTCGGCGGCCCGCCGTTGGTGAAGGCCGCGATCGGTGAGGTCGTCAGCCCGGAGGAGCTCGGCGGGGGAGAGCTGCACGCCCACCGCTCCGGCGTCGCCGACCACCTCGCCGACGACGACGAGCACGCCCTCGAGATCGTCCGCGACATCGTGCGCACCCTGCCCCCCGATCCCGCCCCCGTCTGGGACGTGCACCCCCGCCCGCTGCCGCCGTCGTCGGACCCCGACGGCCTGTACGACGTCGTCCCCGTGGACGTCAACGCGCCCTACGACGCCCACGAGGTGATCTTCCGCCTCGTCGACGCCGCCCCCGAGCCCGGCCCCGGCGGCCCCGTCCCGGGCTGGCACGAGTTCAAGCCCGGCTACGGCACCACCCTCGTGACCGGGTTCGCGCGCCTGCACGGCCACCCGGTCGGCATCCTCGCGAACAACGGCGTCCTGTTCGGCGAGTCCGCCCTCAAGGGCGCCCACTTCATCGAGCTCGCCGACCAGCGCGGCATTCCGCTGCTGTTCCTGCAGAACATCACCGGCTTCATGGTCGGCAAGGACGCCGAGGCCGGCGGCATCGCGAAGGACGGCGCCAAGATGGTCACCGCCGTCGCCTCCACCCGCGTGCCGAAGCTGACCGTGATGGTCGGCGGCTCGTTCGGCGCCGGCAACTACTCCATGTGCGGGCGCGCCTACTCCCCGCGCTTCCTGTGGTCCTGGCCCGGCTCCCGCATCTCCGTGATGGGCGGCCCGCAGGCCGCGTCCGTGCTGTCCACCGTCAAGCGCGACCAGATCGAGGGCGCCGGAGGCACCTGGTCCGACGACGAGCAGGCCGCCTTCGAGGCCCCCGTGCGCGACTCCTACGAGCGCGCCGGCAGCCCTTACCACGCCACCGCGCGCGGCTGGGACGACGGCATCCTCGACCCTCGCGACACCCGCCGCGTCCTGGGCATGGCCCTCGACGTCTGCTCCCGGGTGCCGTTCGACGACGCCGGCGCGACCCCGCGCTTCGGCCTGTTCCGGATGTGAGAGGGAGGAGACCATGACCAGCCGGCACCTCGGCGCACCCCTCAGCAGCCCCGACATCCTGCCCGAGGCCTCCCGTGGCGGCGACGGCCAGCCCGGACACCGGCCGTTCGGCACCGTCCTGGTCGCCAACCGCGGCGAGATCGCCGTCCGCGTCGTGCGCACCCTGCGCCGGCTCGGCATCCGCTCGGTCGCCGTCCACTCCGACGCCGACGCCGCCGCGCCCCACGTCCGGGCCGCCGACACGGCCGTCCGCATCGGCCCCGCCCCCGCCACGCAGTCCTACCTCGACATCGACGCGGTGATCGGCGCCGCCCGCGCCACCGGCGCCGACGCCATCCACCCCGGCTACGGCTTCCTGTCCGAGAACCCCGCCTTCGCCCGCGCGTGCGCCGCCGCCGGCGTCGTCCTCGTCGGCCCGCCGCCCGCCGCCATGGAGGCCATGGCCGACAAGATCGCCGCCCGCGACCTCGTCGCCGCCCGCGGCGTCCCCGTCCTGCCCGGCACCACCGGCACCCTCACCGACGAGGAGCTGATCGCCGCCGCCGGCGACGTCGGCTTCCCGCTCATCGTCAAGCCGGCCGCCGGCGGCGGCGGCAAGGGCATGCAGGTCGCCGACGACGCCGCCGCCCTCCCCGCCGCCCTCACGTCCGCCCGCCGCGTCGCGGCCGCGGCGTTCGGCGACGACACCCTCCTGCTCGAACGCTACGTACCCGACCCCCGGCACATCGAGGTACAGGTCCTCGCCGACACCCACGGCGACGTCATCCACCTCGGCGAGCGCGAGTGCTCCCTGCAGCGCCGCCACCAGAAGGTCGTCGAGGAGGCCCCCTCCGCGCTCCTCGCCGGCCGGCCCGGCCCGGTCGCCGCCGCCGTCCGCGCCCGCATGGGCGAGGCCGCCTGCGAGGTCGCGCGCGCCTGCGGCTACGTCGGCGCGGGCACGGTCGAGATGCTGGTCCCGGGCGACGCGACCGCCGAGGACCCGGGCGCCCTCGACTTCTGGTTCCTCGAGATGAACACCCGCCTCCAGGTCGAGCACCCCGTCACCGAGGCCGTCACCGGCCTCGACCTCGTCGAGCTCCAGCTCCGCGTCGCCGCCGGCGAGAAGCTGCCCCTCGCCCAGGGCGACGTCACCCTCACCGGCCACGCCGTCGAGGCCCGCGCCTACGCCGAGGCCCCCGCCCGCGGCTTCCTGCCCGACACCGGCACCGTCCTGGCCTACACCGAACCGGCCGGGCCCGGCGTCCGGGTCGACTCCGGCATCGCCGCCGGGGACGTCGTCGGCGGCGAATACGACCCCATGCTCGCCAAGGTCATCGCCCACGGCACCGACCGCACCCAGGCCCTCGACCGGCTCGGGCGGGCGCTCGCGGACACGGTGGTGCTGGGCCTGGACACGAACCTCGTCTGGCTCCGCGAGCTCCTTGCCCGGGACGACGTGCGCGCCGGCGACATCCACACGGGCCTCGTCGAACGCCTCGACCCGCCGACGGACCCGGTGCCGGCCGACGCGGACCTGGCGGCGGCGGCCCGCGCGCTCGCGACCTCCGCCGGCCGGGCCGCCGGCTCTCGCGGCCCTCGCCATGACAGCACGTGGGCGCCGGAGCCGGGCGCCTCGGCGGTGCGGGGCGAGCGTGCCGGGGTCTCCGGTGGTCCGTGGGCCCTGGACGGCTTTCGCCCGGGCGCCCCGCCCGAACCGGTGCGCCACCTGATCGCGGGCCGCACGGTCACGGCGGCAGACCCTGCCGGAGCGGCGCCCGGGCCGGGCACGGGGCCGGGCGACGTCGCCGTCGTGCAGGAGTCCGGACGTGCCGTGCGTACCGTCTGGCTGCACCGGGCCGGTCGGACCCTCGCCCTGGCCGCGCCCACGCGGGAGCAGGCGTTCGCGCAGCGGCGAGCGGCCGCCGCGGTGGAGGCGGCGGGTGCGGCGGGTGCCGGCCCCGACCTGCGCGCCGCGATGCCCGGCACCGTCGCCTGGGTCGCGGACGAAGGACCTGTCGCCGCCGGCGAGACGGTCGTCGTGGTCGAGGCGATGAAGATGGAGCACCCCCTCGTCGCGCCGCACGACGGCGCCGCGGCGGTGCGGGTCGCCGTCGGCGACCAGGTGCGTCGTGACCAGGTGCTCGCCACGGTGACCGCCGGTACGGCCTGAGAAGACCCCCGGGCCCGCACGACCCCCGCGGTCCCGGTCGTTCCCAACACCCCGGGAGGAACCATGAAGTACTTGCTCACCGACGAGCAGACCAAGCTGTACGACGAGGTGTGCCGGTTCGCCGACGAGGTCGTCGCGCCCCGCGCCTACGACTACGACACGAAGCGCGAGCTGCCGCTCGACATCATCGCGGCGATGGGCGACATGGGGCTGTTCGGCCTGCCGTTCCCCGTCGAGCTCGGCGGGCAGGGCAAGGACTACGTGTCGCTGTGCCTGGCCGTGGAGGCGATCGGCCGGGTGGACCAGTCGCTCGGTGTCACGCTGGAGGCGGGCGTCGGGCTGGGGATCGTGCCGATCTTCCGCCACGGCAGCGCGGAGCAGAAGCAGCGCTGGCTCCCGGACCTGCTCTCGGGCCGCGCGCTGGCGGGCTTCGGGCTGACCGAGGACAAGGCGGGGTCCGACGCGGGCGCCACGCGGACCACCGCCGTGCGCGAGGGCGACGAGTGGGTCATCAACGGCTCCAAGCAGTTCATCACGAACTCGGGCACGCCGATCACGTCGCTGGTCACGGTCACGGCGGTGACGGGACGCCGGCCGGACGGCGGCCCGGAGCTGACGTGCTTCGTCGTGCCGACCGGCACGCCGGGTTTCGAGGTGCACCCGCCCTACGACAAGGTCGGCTGGCACACGTCGGACACGCACCCGCTGACGTTCACCGACGTGCGGGTGCCGCACTCGGCGATGCTGGGCGAGCAGGGGCGCGGCTACGCGAACTTCCTGCGTGCCCTGGACGAGGGCCGGGTCGCGTTCGCCGCGCTGTGCGCGGGCGCGGCCGTCGGCTGCTTCGAGCTGGCGCTGGAGCGGGCGAAGGAGCGCGAGGTGTTCTCCCGGTCGATCGGGTCGAACCAGCACGTCGCGTTCATGCTGGGGCGGATGCAGTCCCGTGCGCACTCGGCGCGGCTGGCGTGGATGGACGCCGCGCGCAAGCTCGTGGAGGGCGTGCCGTTCAAGCAGGAGGCGTCGCTCGCGAAGCTCATCGGGTCGGAGGCGGCGATGGCGAACGCCCGCGACGCGTCGCAGATCTGGGGCGGGTACGGTTTCCTCAACGAGAACGCCGTGGCCAGGCACTATCGCGACTCGAAGGTCCTGGAGGTCGGCGAGGGGACCACGGAGGTGCAGCTGATGGTGCTGGCCCGGGAGATGGGGTTGCAGTGACGGAGCCGACGACGGCGGACGGCGGGCCCGGCCGGGAGATCCTGCAGCGGGGCAGGTACTACGACGAGATGGAGCTCGGCGACCGGTACCTGCACCGCCCCGGCCGCACCGCCACCGAGGCCGACGACGTGCAGTTCACGACGCTGACCATGAACGGCCAGCCGCTGCACCTGGACGCGGCGTGGGCCGCGACCCAGCCGTACGGCCAGCGCCTGATGAACTCGATGTGGACGCTGTCCACCCTGGTGGGCCTGTCCACGTGGCAGGTCACGCTCGGCACGCTCGTGGCGAACCTCGGGTTCGAGGAGGTCGGGTTCCCGGCCCCGGTGTTCCACGGCGACACGGTGTACGCCGAGACGAACGTGCTGGCCAAGCGGGAGTCCGCCTCCCGGCCGGGCCAGGGGGTCGTCACGCTGGAGCACGTGGGCCGCAACCAGGACGACGTCGTCGTGGCGCGCGCGGTGCGCAACGGCCTGTTCTGGCTCCGCGTCGCGCACGAGGAGTCCGGCGCGTGATCCCCGGACCCGCGCTCCTGTTCTGCCCGGCGGACCGGCCGGACCGGTTCGCCAAGGCGGCGTCCCGGGCCGACGGCGTGATCCTCGATCTCGAGGACGCCGTCGCGCCCGGGGCGCGCCCCGCCGCTCGGGAGGCGCTGGCCGCCGCCTCCCTGGACCCGGCGCGCACGATCGTGCGCGTCAACCCGCCCGGCACGCCGGACCACGAGGCCGACCTCGCGGCCGTGCGCGCCACGTCGTTCCGTACCGTCATGGTCGCCAAGGCGGACGCGAGCCTGCCCGTGCTCGGCGGGCTGGACGTCGTGGCGCTGTGCGAGACGGCGCCGGGCGTCGTGGACGCGACCGTGCTCGCCCGGCGGGACGACGTCGTGGCGCTGATGTGGGGGGCGGAGGACCTGGTGGCCTCCCTGGGCGGCACGTCGAGCAGGTTCGGACCGGGCGAGCGCGGTGCCCCGGGGGAGTACCGCGACGTCGCACGGCATGCCCGGTCGGCGGTCCTGCTGGCCGCGGGCGCCGCCGGGAAGCAGGCGATCGACGCGGTCCACCTGGACATCGCCGACCTCGGCGGACTGCGCGCGGAGGCCACCGACGCCGTCGCCTCCGGCTTCGCGGCCACCGCCTGCATCCACCCCACGCACGTCCCGGTCATCCGCGAGGCGTACGCGCCGACGGCGGACGAGGTCGCCCGGGCCCGTGAGATCCTGGCGGCCGCGGCGGACCAGGAGGTGGGCGCGGACCGCGGGGCCGGGGGAGGCGCGGGGGTCTTCGCCCTGGACGGCGTCATGGTGGACGAACCGGTCCTGCGCCATGCCCGCGCGGTGCTGGCCCGAGCGGTGCCCTGACCCGGGGGATGTGACCCATTCGACAGCACGGCGGAGCCGGACTTTTCTCGACAAAGCCGTCGCTGGCGACCTAAACTGGGAAAGAAATCGACACAGAGTGCTGCAATCGTGGCAGCCGAGAACACACCCGTCGAACCTGATCTGGCTCGTCCTGGCGAAGGGATCGTCGATATGCGCACCGCCGTCGCACCGCGTACCGCCGGAGACCACGTCCTGCCCCGGGAAGCAGGGGCGCGGGCATGAGCGTCCCCCGGGTGCTGTCCATCGCCGGGTCCGACCCCTCGGGAGGGGCCGGGATCCAGGCGGACCTCAAGTCCATCGCCGCCCACGGCGGTTACGGGATGGCCGTCATCACGGCTCTGACCGCACAGAACACCCAGGGCGTGCGCGCCGTGCACGCCCCGCCGGCGGCCTTCGTCGCACAGCAGCTGGACGCCATCAGCGACGACATCGAGGTGGACGCCGTCAAGGTCGGCATGCTGGGCACGGCGCGCGTGGCCGACGTCGTCGGCGTCTGGCTGGAGCGCGTCCGCCCGCCCGTCGTCGTGCTCGACCCCGTCATGATCGCCACCAGCGGCGACCGGCTCCTGGATCCCGCCGCGGAAGCGGCGCTGCGCGACCTGCTGTCCCTGGCCGACGTCGTCACCCCGAACCTCCCCGAGCTCGCCGTGCTCACCGGCGAGCCCGAGGCGCTCACCTGGGAGATGGCCCTCGCCCAGGCCCGCGAGGTCGCCGCCGTGCACGACGCGCTCGTCCTGGCCAAGGGCGGCCACCTGATGGCCTCCGACACGCCGGACTCCCTGGTCTCCGCCCACGGCGAGATCGCGAGCGTCAGCGGCCCGCGCCTGGTCTCCACCAGCACGCACGGCACCGGCTGCTCGCTCTCCTCGGCGCTCGCGACGCTGCGGGTCTCGACGGGTTCGTGGCCGGAGGCCCTGCGCCGGGCGACGACGTGGCTGCGCGCGGCGATCGCCCGCGGCGAGAGCCTTCAGGTGGGGCTGCGGGGCGGGCACGGCCCGGTGGACCACCTCGGCATGCTCTGGGACGCCGCCGGCGTGCGAGCGCGGGCGCTGGAGGCCTGAGGGAGGAGGCCGACGGCGCCGGCCGCTACCCGGCGAACAGCCCGACCACCGCGACCACGAGCGCGACGCCCGCGCCGCTCCAGGCGATCAGCACGTCGCGCCCGGCGCGGGCGCGGACGGTCTCCAGCGCCTCGTGCAGCACCGTGACCTCCTCGCGCGCGGCCTGCAGCTCGCCGAGCGCGGAGCCGGCGGACGCCTTCGCGGCGGCGGCCTCGGCGCGGGCGGCCTGCGCGTCGGACCGGGCCCGCTCGGCCGTGATGGCGGCCTGCGACGCCGCGCCCGCGGCCTGCGCGGCGGCGGCCTCGGCCGCGTCGGCGGCACGGCGCACGTGCCGCCTGTCCTTCGCCTCGGCGGATCCCGCCGGCGCGGGTGCCCGCACCATCGCGGAGCCACCCACGCGGGCGTCGTCGGCCCCGGCGGGATCGCTCAGGCCGGCGTCGACCGTGGGCTGGGAGACCGTCGCCTCGTCCTCGAACCAGGGCGCGGGCATGTCCGTCCTGGACAGCTGCGCCTGCACCCCGGCTTTCAGGTCCGCCAGGAGCGGCCGGGGATCCCAGCCGGAACGCTGGGACTTCGGCGTCGCGTGCCGGGGGGAGTCGTCGAGGGGCGCCATGGCGACGAAGGTACCAGCGCTTGCGTCAGACCAGGAACGCCGCTACCACCGCGACCAGCGCCAGGACGACGGCCACCACCGCGACGACCGTCGCCGTGCCCGCCCGTCGCGCGGCGGCGGACGTCTCGTCGCGGGCGGTCGCCAGCGACGAGGTGAGCCGGGAGATCTCGTCCCGCTGCTCCTTGGCCGTCCCGTCCAGCCCGTCGACCTTCTCGCGCAGCCCGTCGACCTTCTCGCGCAGCCCGTCGAGGTTCCCGCGCAGCCCGTCGAGGTTCCCTGCCGTCTCGGTCGCCACCTGATCGGCCGCGTCGATCCGCGCCGTCGCCGCCTCGGCCGACTCCTGTGCCTCCGTGCGTGCCGTGCCGAGGTCCCGGCGCACGGCCTCGGCGGCCTCCGCCGCGTCGTCGGCGGTCGCCCGCGTGCGGGCGACCTCCTCGCCGACGCGGCGGTCGAGCTCGTCGAGCCGGGCCAGGAGCTGGGCGGCGGCGTCGCCGCCGTCGGCGGGCAGGTCCCGCTTGCCCGTGTCGAGGAAAGCGTCGGCCCAGGTCCGGCGCTTCTTGCCGGTGCGGGTCCGGCGCGGCTCGTCCTCGCCGGCGTGGGCGGCGGCCTCGGCGGCGGCGCGCACGTGCGGCGGGATGTCGACCGAGGGCGCCGGGTACTCCTCGGCGGCGGCGTCCTGCGCCCCGTCGCCGCCGTCGGGCTGCTCGCCGCTGCTCTCGGACTCGGGGATCTTGATCGGCGCGGTCAGGAGCTCGCGCAGGCGCTCGATGCGGCCGTCGTCCCCGGCGTCGTCAGATGTGACCTGGCGCTCGTCGCTCATGGGGGAAACGTACTGCTCTGCCGGTTCTGCGTCGACTACCTCGGCAGGGCGCGTCGTTTCGCCGGCGAGAGGTACTCGGCCGCTGGGCGGTGGTGGACGTGGATGGCCACCTGCGGCCATCTGGCCCCCCACCGGAGGTGACGAGCTGGCGTGCCCGTCACACCGGCCCGAACACCGAAGGGTACGAGCGCCCGTTCGTCGACAAGCTGGCGGGCGAGGCCTGGCTGGATGCCGAGAGGATCCTCGTCGACCGTGGGGAGTGGACCCCGCCGAAGGTGCGCGACGCCGCGGAACGCGCCCGGCCGATCTCACGCGGACGGACGTGACGTCGTGGTCCATGACGTCGTCCGTGACCGCGGAGGGTCAGATCCGGCTCGGCCTGCGACGCCTCGCGGCGAGGCCGCTCGCGCTATGCAAGCAGGCGCTCCACCGCGACCCGGACTGTCTGCAGCATCTCTTCACCGGTTCGCGCCCCCATCGCGGCGAGGACGTCGGGGCTCGACATGCTCCACATCGCTGCGATGTGCAGGATGAGCATGAGCAGAGCGTCTGCGCTGAACCGCGTGGAGACCAAGCCGTGCTCTTGAGCGCTGCGGATGGCGTCGATCTTGTCCTTCACGCTGGTGACCGACGCGGGCAGTGGCGCATCGGTCGAGCGCTCGAGCCGCTGCCAGGTGATGAGGCGGGCCAGTGCGGGGTTCTGTGCGTAGCCTTCGGCGAGCCGGACCGCGTATGCGGGAAGGTCGTCGACGTCGAGCGGCACGTCTGTGACGACACGTTCGACGAGGGACGCCCACACCGCGTCGAACAACCGGTCCTTGCTGCCGAAGTAGTGGTAGATCTGCGCCTTGTTCGATGACGCGGCCGCCGCGATCCGGTCCACTCGGGCACCTTCGATCCCGAACTCGGCGAACTCGGCGGTGGCAGCGTCGAGGAGCCGCTGCTGCGTGGCTTGCGCGTCTCTGATCATGTTCCCCATGTTAGCAACTAACTAGGTAGTTGACACTCGGGTCATCGCGGTCTATCTTCTAACTGTCCAGTTAGTTGACTCACGGAGGGCTTCCCATGCTGTCCACCGATCCCGCCATCTCAAGGTCGTCCGCCCGCTCTGCGCGCCTGATGCAGGCAGCCTTCCCTCTCATGTTCCGGCTGCAGTCGATGTCGCCGGAGGTGCAGTTCGCGACACGGCGGATCGGCAAGCCGTCGCGGCTGCGCATCCCGACCCGGCATGGGGAGGTCACAGCGCTCGTCTATGCCCCGACCGCGGAGTGCGTCGCGACGGCCGCGTCGCAGGGGCAGCGCCCGCCGGTCCACCTCATCCTGCACGGCGGTGCGTTCATCGTGCGGCGCCCCCAGCAGGAGGACAACGTCGCCCGCTACCTGGCCTCCGAGATCGGCGCCTACGTCGTCGTGCCTGACTACGACACGGCCCCGAAGGTCCGGTTCCCCGTCTCGGAGGAGCAGAGCTTCGACATCTTCCAGTGGATCCATGCCCACGGGGCGGAGAACGGCTGGGACGGTGACCGCGCCACGGTCGGGGGCCCGAGCTCGGGCGCCAAGATGGCGCTCAGCGTCGTCACCCAGGCCATCGACGCCGGCGCATTCGCCCCGCGGGCCGTGTCGGCGGAGTACGGGGTCGCCGACCTCTCGCGTCCCGATGAGCTGCGGCAGTCGCCGAAGGCCCGCCCGGTCGTTCCGACGTGGATGATGCAGCTGGTGAAGGACACCTACTTCGCCGGAACCGACCTGCACGACCCGCGGGTCTCACCGGCCATGTACTCGCGCCTCGGCGAGTTCCCGCCGACGTTGGTCATGACGGCCGAGCTCGACACCCTCAAGCACGAGATGAACGACTTCGCCGACGCGCTGCGGACGGCGGGCGCGCCCGTCACCCACCGCGAGTTCGACGGCGTCGACCACGGGTTCACGCACTCCCGGCCCGTCGACGTCGCCCGGCAGTCGATCGTCATGATCGGCACCCATCTCCAGGCCGCCCATGGCCCGGCCGGCGCCTGACTCGACCCGCGCCGACCACCCCGACGGAAGAAAGAGACGAAGAGAAGATGAACGAAGTGGACCGCAACATCGCTGTCGTCCGGCGTTTCCTCGACGAGGTCGTCAACGGCGGAAACGCGGACGTTCTCGGCGAGCTGTGGGCCGACGACCTGACCTGGAACGGAGGAAGCATGGGGACCTTCCACGGCATCGAGCAGTTCCGCGCGTTCAACGCAGCGAACTCGACCGGTGCTTGGGAGGGGATGCACCTCGCCGTGGAGGACCTCATCGCCCAGGGGAACAAGGTCGTCGTCCGATTCACGAACTCCGGACGCAACGTCGGGCCGTTCATGGGCAACCCAGCCAGCGGGAAAGAGGCTCAGTGGCTGGGCATCGCCATCTACACGCTCGAGAACGGCAAGATCGTCGAGGGCTGGTTCGGCGAGGACGTCCTGCACATGCTCATGCAGCTCGACATCGTCTCCCTTCCCGGGGCACCAGCTTCTTCGGAGTCGTGAACGTGAGCAAGGCGGCAGTTCCGACCCTCGGGAGGCAGGGGGTCGGACACGTCGTCCGGATCTCTTCACTCGGCGGCCGGTCGGAGACCCCGGGAAGGCGGCTGCCGCCCCGCTCACGGTCGGGGGCATGGAGCAGCCGCCGCTGCGGCTGCTGCTCGGTTCCGACGCGCTGACCTACGCCGCGGTACGGAAACGGCCCGGGTCTCCGCGGCAGTTCGGTCGTTCGTGAGTACCGGACCTGCTGGTCCGGTCGCGGTCGCGAAGGCCACCTGTCCGGGATGGTCTGGTCCGCGTGGCGAAGCCCACTTCCGGGGGGCGAGGGTCCCCGCGGACCCGCTGCGCGCGGCATTTTCGGCGCGGTGCCGCGGAACGGCAGCCCGGAACGTGCGGCGCGGCCCGTGTCCGGTCCGCGGCACCCGGTTGGACAAGGGTGAAGTGTCGGCTAACTTAGGTCAGGCAAGCCTAACCTGGTGCCGTTCTCCGGCGGTGGAGCCAGGTGTGCTGCCCGTCCTGTCGGCCCCACGCGAGGAGCCTCACGCATGTCCGCACCCCTGCCCGCCACGTCCCGGACCACGAGCCGGTCCGCGCCGGCCGCGCACGACACGACCGCGCTGCTGCGCGGCGCCACCGCGGTCGAGTACGCCCGGATCACCCGTGCCGTCGTGGACGACGTCGCCACCCGCGTGGCCACCGTCACCCAGCCCTTCGCCGGGACGGGCCGCGCGGAGCTCGGTGCGCGGACGGACGCCGTCGACCTCGACGCCCCGGGCATCGGCACCGAGGGCGCGCTGGCGGAGGCGGCCGACCTGTACGCGGGCAACGCGGTGTGGTTCCACCACCCTGCCTACGCCGCGCACCTGAACTGCCCGGTGGCCCTGCCCGCCGTGGCCGCGGAGGCGATGCTCGCCGCCATCAACACCTCGGTCGACACGTACGACCAGTCGGGCGCCGCGACCCTCATGGAGCGCCGCCTGATCGACTGGACGGCGCACCGCATCGGCTTCCCCGTCGGCCGCGACGAGCGCGGCGAGGCCGCGGGTGCCGACGGCATCTTCACCTCCGGCGGCACCCAGTCCAACCTGCAGGCGATGTTCCTCGCCCGGCAGCGGGCGCTGGAGGGGACCAGCGGCACCGAGCGCGCCGTCGCGCAGTCCCGGCTGCGTATCCTCGCCACCGCGGCGAGCCACTTCTCGGTGGCCAAGTCCGCGCTGCTGCTCGGGATGGCCGAGGACGCCGTCGTAGCCGTGCCGACGGACGACGACGGCCGCATGGACCCCGACGCCCTCGGCCGCGCCCTGACCGACGTGGCCCGCACCGGCGACACCGTGATGGCCGTCGTCGCGACCGCCGGCACCACCGACCGCGGCTGCGTCGACCCGGTCGTCCCGGTCGCCGACCTCGCCGACGCGACCGGCGCCTGGCTGCACGTGGACGCGGCCTACGGCGGCGGACTGCTGGTCAGCCCCACCCGGCGGCACCTCCTGACCGGCCTGGAGCGGGCGCGCAGCGTCACCGTCGACTACCACAAGGCGTTCTTCCAGCCGGTGTCCGCCAGCGCCCTGATCGTGCGCGAGGCGGCCGACATGGTCCGCGGGTCCTGGTACGCCGACTACCTCAACCCGGCCCACGAGAACGGGGAGCTCAACCCCGACCCGAACCAGGTCGACAAGTCCCTGCAGACCACGCGCCGCTTCGACGCCCTCAAGCTGTGGGTCACGCTCCGGGCGCTCGGCGCCGACGGCATCGGCCGGATGGTCGACGCCGTGTGCGACCTCGCCGCCGCCGTGCACTCCGACCTCGACGGCGACCCCGAGCTGCGGCTGCTCGCCCCCACGGACCTGTCCACCGTGCTGTTCCGCTACGAGCCGGACGGCCTCGCGCCCGAGCGCGCCGACGGCCTCGTGTCACAGGTGCGCCGCGTCCTGTTCGACTCCGGCCGGGCGCTCGTGGCCAAGACCGTGGTCGACGGGCGGCCCTGCCTCAAGCTCACGCTGCTCAACCCCGACGTGACGCTCGACGACACGCGCCGCGTCCTGGACCTGGTCCGGCAGGCCGCGCAGGGGCTGCTCGCGGGCGACGAGCTCGCGGACCTCGACGTGCCGCCGTGCCGGTCCGCCCATCCCCGGCTGCTGCGGGACGACGCCCAGGAGGAGAGCAGCTGATGCGCACCTACGACCTCGCCGGTGTCGGCATCGGCCCCATGAACCTGGGGCTCGCCGCGCTCGCCCAGCCCCTGGACGACGTCACCTGCGTGTTCCTCGACCAGCGGGACGGCTTCTCCTGGCACCCGGGCATG
The DNA here is from genome assembly GCF_054777735.1 of Myceligenerans cantabricum. Classification (NCBI taxonomy): domain Bacteria; kingdom Bacillati; phylum Actinomycetota; class Actinomycetes; order Micrococcales; family Promicromonosporaceae; genus Myceligenerans; species Myceligenerans cantabricum. Next base: position 441,211 of record NZ_BAAHAJ010000009.1, on the reverse strand, counting down.
CTCATCGAGGGCACCACGCTGCAGGTGCCGTTCCTCGCGGACCTCGTCACGATGGCGGACCCGACCTCGCCGTACTCGTTCCTGGCCTGGCTGAAGGAGACCGGGAGGCTCTACCCGTTCTACGTCCGCGAGTCGTTCTACCCCCTGCGCGCCGAGTACGACGCCTACTGCCGCTGGGCGGCCGGGCGCATCGCCGAGCGGGAGCCCGGGACGCTGCGGTGGGGGCGGCGCGTGACCGCCGTCGAGCACGACCCCGCCGACGACGTCTACGTCCTGACCGCCCAGGTGGCCGGCCCGGACGGCGTCACCGAGGAGAAATACCGTGCCAAGCACCTCGTGCTGGGGACCGGGACGGCCCCGCGCGTGCCCGCCGTGCTGCGCGACCTGGCCGGAGCCGGCCCCGTCGTGCACACCGGGAGCTACCTGCCGCACCGCGCGGCGCTCGCGGCGGCGGGCACCGTGACCGTGGTGGGCAGCGGGCAGTCGGCGGGGGAGGTGTACCGCGATCTCCTCGAGGACCTCGCGGCCGTCGGCGACGGTCCCGGTCCCGAGCGCCTGGACTGGGTGACGCGCAGCCCGCGCTTCTTCCCGATGGAGTACACGAAGCTCACGCTCGAGATGACGTCGCCCGAGTACACCGACCACTACGTGGCGCTCCCGCAGGACCTGCGCGACCGGGTCGGCCGCGAGCAGCGCAGCCTGTACAAGGGCCTCAGCGCCGCGCTCGTCGACGACATCCACGAGACGCTGTACCGCAAGTCGGTGCACGGGACCGAGCCGCCGACGACGCTGCTGATCGACTGCGAGGTCACCGCCGCCCGGCTCGACCCCGACGGGGCGGACGGCACCGGGGAGTACGTGCTGCGCCTGCGCCACGGCCAGACCGGCCAGGAGGCCGAGCACCGCACCCGCGCCGTCGTGGCCGCCACCGGCTACGCGCAGGAGACCCCCGAGTTCCTCGCGCCCGTGCTGGACCGGCTGGACCTGGACGTGCGCGGCCGGTTCGTCGTCGCCCGGCACTACACCGTCGACGCCGAGCGACGCGTCTTCGTCGTCAACGGCGAGGAGCACACGCACGGCGTGACCGCCCCCGACCTCGGCTTCGCTCCCTGGCGCGCCTCCGTCATCCTCGCCCAGGTCACCGGGCGAGAGCCGTACCCGATCGAGCGCAGGACCGCGTTCCAGACCTTCGGGCTCCGCGACGCGGAGCCACCGGGAGAGACCAGGGACCGGACGCACAGCACCGCAGCCGGCCAGGAGGGGGCACGATGAACGACGGCGTGACCAGCAGCACCACGACCTTCCGGACCACGACCCGGGTGGGGGCCACGAGCGTCGAACCCGTCGACGCCGTCCGCGACGCCGCGCTCGTGCACGGCTGGCTCTCCCACCCCGCCTCCCGCTTCTGGGAGATGGGCGACCTGACCCACGGCCAGGTGCACGACTACCTCGCGTCCCTGACCGCCGCGGACACCCAGCACGGCTGGCTGCTGCGCCGCGACGGCGAACCCGTCGCCTACGCCGAGACGTACGACCCGTCCCGCGTCGTCCTCGACGGCCTCCCGCCCGACGTCCTGGACCACCGGCCCGGCGACCTCGGCATGCACGTCCTGGTCGCGCCCCCGCCCCCCGCCGACGGCGCGACCCCGCGCCTCTCCGGCCTCACCGACGCGGTCATGACCACCGTCCTGCGGTTCTGCTTCGCACCCCGGCCCGGGCGCGGCGCGCTGCGCGTCGTCGTCGAGCCCGACGCACGCAACACCGCCATCCACGCCAAGAACGCCGCCGCCGGCTTCCGCGTGCTGCGCGACGTCGACCTCGTCGCAGACGGCCACGCCAAGCGCGCCCGCCTCAGCGCCTGCACCCGCGACGACTTCGCGGCCTCCCCGCTCGGCGGCGGCACCGGCCCGCTCAGCGCGGCACCCGCCGCGCACCTGCGCCCCGCGCTCGCCGGGACCGCACACCGCCATCTGGTCGCGAAGGCGCTCGCGGAGCTCACCCACGAGCGGCTGTTCCTCCCGGAGCGTGCCGACCGCACGCCGTCGGACACCGCGGACAGCCACGACGAGCCCCGCGAGTACGTGCTGGAGCTGGACCCCGCCCCCGGGCCGGGCGCCGGGGACGACGCCGCGCCGGGCCGCGTGACCTACCGGTTCACCGCGCGCCGCTACCCGCTGGAGCACTGGGTGATCGACGAGCCCAGCATCACCCGCACCCGCACGGCTCCCGGCGGCGCCGCGACACCGGCACCGCCGGACGCGCTCGAGCTGGTCACCGAGCTGCGGCCCCTGCTCGGCGTGCCCGACGACCTGCTCCCGGTGTACCTCGAGGAGCTGTCCTCCACGCTGGCGGGCGCCATGGCCAAGCGGGAGCGGGAGCAGCTCGGCGCGACGCCGTCGTCGGCCGGGCTGGTCGACGCGCTGTCCGGGCCTGAGGTCACCGCCTCCTTCCAGGCCGTCGAGGCCGCCATGACCGAGGGGCACCCGGGCTTCCTCGCGAACAACGGCCGCATCGGCTTCTCCCTGTCCGACTACCGCGCCTACGCCCCCGAGCGCGGCAGCACCCTGCGGCTCCTGTGGCTGGCGGCGCGGCGCGAGCACACGCACCTGTCGCTCGCGGCGGACCAGACCGAGGCAGGCCTGTACGGGGCGGCGCCGCCCGGGCCGGGACCGGGCGGACCGCCGGCCGCGGGCGAGCTGTCCGGGGCCGAGCGCGCCGCCTTCGCCGACCGGCTCGCCGCCCGCGGCCTCGACCCGGCCGACTACCTGTACCTGCCGGTCCACCCGTGGCAGTGGGAGCACCGCGTCGCGATCACGTTCGCCGCCGACGTCGCCCGGGAGAACCTCGTGCCCCTCGGCCCCGGTGCCGACGAGTACACCCCGCAGCAGTCCATCCGCACCCTGTTCAACACCACCCGGCCCGGGCGGCACTACGTGAAGGTCGCCACCGCCGTCCAGAACATGGGCTTCCTGCGCGGCCTGTCCCCGCGGTACATGCGCGACACCCCCGCGGTGAACGACTTCGTCGCCGGCGTCGTGACCGGCGACGAGACCCTGCGCGGCGCCCGGTTCGGCGTGCTGCGCGAGCTCGCCGCCATCGGCTACACCGGCGACGTCTACCACCGCACGCCCACCCCCAACCCCTACCGCAAGATGCTCGCCGCCCTCTGGCGCGAGTCGCCCGTGCCACGGCTCGAAACGGGGGAGCGGGCCATGACCATGGCCGGGCTGCTGCACCGCGACGCGAGCGGACAGGCCCTCGCCACGGCCCTCGTGGCCGCCTCCGGCCTCGGCCCGGAGCAGTGGGTGCGGTCCTACCTCGACGCCTACCTGTACCCGCTCGTGCACTGCCTCCTGGCCCACGACCTCGTGTTCATGCCGCACGGCGAGAACCTCGTCCTCGTGCTCCGCGACCACGTCGTGACCAGGACGTTCATGAAGGACATCGGGGAGGAGACCGCCGTGCTCGGACCGCGCGCCCTGCCCGCGGGCGCCGAGCGCGTCCGCGCCGTGGTGCCGGACGCGGAGAAGGCCCTGTCAGTGTTCACCGACGTGTTCGACGGCGTCCTGCGCCACCTGTCCGGCATCCTCGCCGCCGACGGCGTCCTGGGCACCGAACGCTTCTGGGCGCTCGTCGGCGACGTCGTCGACCGGCACCGCGACGAGCACCCCGGCCTCGCCGCCCGGCACGGCCGCGGGCTCGGCGTCGACCTGCGCGCCGAGACGTTCGCGCACTCCTGCCTCAACCGGCTCCAGCTGCGCGACACCCGCCAGATGGTCGACCTCGCCGACCAGGCGTCCTCCCTCATCTACGCCGGCCGCCTGCGCAACCCGATCGGCGCTACGGTGCCCGCGTGAACCACCCGCACAACCTGCCCCGGACACCCCCCTTCCAGCTCTACCGCGACACCCACGGCATCCCCCACCTGCGTGCCGCCACCGAACGAGCCCTGGCCCACGGCCAGGGCTACGTCACCGCCCTCGACCGCGCCGACCAGGTCGAGACCGCCCGGCACCGCGCCGAGGCGACCCTGACCAGCCAGGCCGGGTCCGACGGCCTGGCCTGGGACCGGTTCGCCGTGCGCGTCCGCCTCGCCGACACCGCCCGCCGCGTCACCGACGCCCTCGACGCGCCGGAACGGGCCTGGCTCGCCGCGTACGCCCGCGGCGTGAACGCCGGGCTCACGGCCGCGGGACACGTGGCGGGCGGGCCGGAGGCCGCCGGGGCCGCCCCCGACGGCCCCTGGCGGCCGTGGACCCCGGTCGGCGTGTTCCTCGTCGACCACGTCCTGTTCAACGGCTTCCCCGCCGTGCTGTGGCGCGACCACGTCGCCCGCACGCTCGCACCGGCGTTCCCGCACGTGCCCCCCGAGACCCTCTGCGAGTGGTTCGCGGCCGACGGAGGTCCCGGCGCGGACACCGGCTCCGGGTCCAACGCCTGGGCGATCACCCCCGCGGCGACGGCGTCGGGCAAGCCCCTGCTGGCCGGCGACCCGCACCGCATCCTCGAGCTGCCCGGCCCGTACCAGCAGATCCGGCTCGCCTGCACCGCGCGGGGCGGCCCGGACGAGGTCCCGTACGACGTCCTCGGCCTCGCGTTCCCCGGCGTGCCCGGCATCCAGCACTTCGGGCACGCCGTGTCCGACGACGGCACCGGCGTCGCCTGGGGCATCACGAACGCCCAGGCCCACCACGTCGAGGTGTTCGAGGAACGCCTCCGCAGGACGGCCGACGACGGCTGGGAGGCCCGCGGCCCGGACGGCTGGGAACCCGCCACGTCCGGCCACGAGACGATCGCGGACGACGAGCCCGTCGGCTGGATCGAGACCCCGCGCGGCGTCTGGATCGGCTCCCGCCAGGAGCACGGCCCCGACCAGCGCACCCCCGACGAGGACACGCCCTGCTTCACCGTCCGCTGGCCGGTCCGTGTCCTGGCCGACAGCGGCGTCCCGACCTGGCGCCGCCTCCTGCGCTCGCGGACCGCCCGCGACGTCGCGGACGCGTTCGCGGACGGCTGGGTGGACCCCGTGAACCGCGTGCTCACCGCGGACTCGGGCGGCGAGGTGCTCAGCCTGACCGCCGGCCGGGTCGCCCGGCGCGCCGGGCACGAGCGCGTCCTGCCCGTCCCGGCGTGGACGGACGCGGCCCGCGAGCGTCCCTGGACCAGGCTGCCCGACCCGGAGCCGGTCACGTCGGGCATCGCCGTGGACGCCAACGAGCGGCCCGTCACGCCGGTGCGGGCCGGAGCGCCGACCGGCTCCCCGCGCGACACCCGCACGGACCGGGAGGCGCACGCGCTCGGCTGGTCGTACGCGCCCTACCGCGCGGACCGGATCCGCCACCTGCTGGCAGACCCGCCCGAGGGCGGGGAGTCGCCCGCCACCCAGCGCCGGATCCACGCCGACGTCGCGAGCGGCGCGGCACCGGTCCTCATGCAGCGCACCGGCGTGCCGGAGCAGTTCCGGGCGTGGGTCGCCGCGGGAGCGCCGATGGACGCGGACAGCACGGACGCCGCGGCGTTCGCCCGGTGGCGCGACGCGCTGGTGCGGCGGGTCGCGGCGGACCCGCGGCTGAGCGGCCTGCGCGCCGGCGCCACCGCGTACGACGAGATCTTCGCGCCGTGGTTCGACGTCCGGGCCGTGGTCGGCCACGGCCTGCCGCGGATCCTCGACGCGCTCGGCGTCCCGGCCGCCCCGGTCGAGCACGCTCCCGCCCCGGACGCCCACCCCGGCCCCGACACCTGGGGCGACCTGCACACCCTCGCCCCGGTACGACTCCCGGGCGGCCCCGTGCTGCGGTTCCCGGCCGCACAGGTGTCCGGCGACAACGACACCGTCCGCTGCACCGGCGGCACGCCCGGCGTGTCCCCGCGGGCCGCCCGCGGATCGGTGGCCCGCTGGATCTGGGACCTCGCGGACCGCCGCGACAGCCGCTGGGTGGTCCCGTTCGGCGCGAGCGGCCGCCCGGGCACGCCGCACACGGCCGACCAGCACACGACCTGGGCCGCCGGCGACACCGTCCCGGTCGAGACCGACTGGGACCGCCTCGAGCACGTGGACCTGAGCCGACGACCCGGAAGGCACGACCGATGAACACCCCCACCACACCCGACCCCACCACACCCGACCCCACCGCCGGAACCCCGGCCGGCGGCGGACCACGCCTCCTGCACGGACCCCGCGGCGCCGAGGTCTGGCGCACCACCACGCCCCACGGCGTGATCACCGCCCGGGTGCTGGACCCGGTGGCCGACCTCGACGTCGTGCACGCCTGGGTCACCACACCGCGCGCCCGGTTCTGGGGGCTGGGCGACCTGACGCGCGACGAGCTGCGCGAGACCTACGAGCTCGTCGACTCCCTGCCGACCCACAACGCCTACCTCGTGCGCTGGGACACCGAGCCGGTGGCGCTCGTGCAGGCCTACCACCCCGAGGACGACCCGGTCGCCACCGCCTACCCGGTGGCCGACGGCGATCTGGGCCTGCACTTCTTCCGCGCCCCGCAGCTCCCGGCCCGCGCCGGGGGAGCGGCCGAGAGCTGGGCGGTCCTCGGGCCGGCGCTCGCGGGCTTCCTCTTCGCCGGGCCCGGCACCCGGCGCCTCGTCGCCGAGCCCGACGCCCGCAACACGGCGGCGGTCGCCCGCATGATCGCGATCGGCTTCGAACCCGGTGACCAGGTCCGCTTCGAGTCCCCGCACGGCCCGAAGGACGCACAGCTGGCGTACCTGACACGCGAGAAGGCAGGGCTCTGACCGGCCACGCGCCAGAAAAAGTGTGCCTAGCGCGTCCGCTTACTGTACGCCCGGGCAAATGACTTGCCCATCGGTGGGATCATGGAGGCGATGCCATCCACTGATCCCGCAGGCTCCACCCTGTCCACGTTCGCATCGTTTCGACGCCTCCTGCCCTACGTCCGGCCCGCCATCCCGCGCCTGGCCGGCGGCCTCCTGTCCGCCCTCGGCGCGAGCCTCGCGGCCCTCGCGATCCCGTACGTCCTGCAGTACGTCGTCGACGGCCCGCTGACCCGCGGCATGGCCTCGCACGACTGGACGGGCCTGGCCTGGTCCGTCGTGCTGGTGCTCGCGTTCGGGCTGGCCGAGGCCGGTCTCGTCGCGCTGCGCCGCACCCTGGTGATGTTCCCCGGCACGCGTGTCGAGCACACGATGCGCATGTCGATGCTCCGCCACCTGCAGGACCTGCCCGCCGCGTTCCACGACAAGTGGCCCGGCGGCCAGCTCCTGTCCCGCATCATGGGGGACCTCGGCCTGCTGCGCCGCTGGCTGATCTTCGGCCTGCTGCAGGTGGTGCTGAACGTCTGCACCATCGCCGTCGGCGTCGGCATCCTGGTCGCCACAGCCGGCTGGCTCGGGCTCGTCTACCTCGCCGGCGCCGTCCCGGTCACGGTCATCGTGTTCCGCTTCTCGCGGCGGTACCGCGTCATCTCGCGGCGCTCCCAGGACCAGTCCGGCGACCTGGCCAACACCGTCGAGGAGTCGGTGCACGGCATCCGCGTCCTCAAGGCCTTCGGCCGCGGCCGCGACGCCCTGCACTCCTTCACCGGCCAGGCCGACACCCTGCGCCGCACCGAGATGCACAAGGCGTCCGTGGACGCGGGCCTCATGACGGCGCTGACCCTGATCCCCGAGGTCACGCTCGGCGTCTGCCTCATGATCGGCGTGTGGCTGACCGGCACCGGGCAGATGACCGTCGGGGACCTGGTGCTGTTCTTCGCCACGACCGCCGTCGTCAACGGTCCCGTGGTCGACCTCGGCATGACGCTGTCCATGACGCTCAACGCCCGCACCGCCGTCGACCGGTACTTCGAGGTGATGGAGACCGCGCCGGACCTCACCGATCCCGAGCACCCGGTCGTGCCCGCCGCCGAGGCCCGCGGCGACGTCGCGCTCCGGGACGTCGCCTTCGCCTACCCCGACGCGCACACCGACGTGCTGCGCGGCGTCGACCTCGACCTCCCCGCCGGTACGACGACGGCCCTGGTGGGCCTCACCGGCTCCGGCAAGTCCACCCTCGCGATGCTCGTGCCGCGCATCTACGACGTCACCGGCGGCCGGGTGCTGCTCGACGGCGTCGACGTGCGCGACCTGACGCGCCACGACCTGCGCCGCCACGTCGCCGTCGCGTTCGAGGACCCCACGCTGTTCTCCGCGTCCGTGCGGGAGAACGTGCTCCTCGGCGTCCCCGAGGACGGTCCGCACGCCGTCCCCGAGGCCGAACGGACCCGGCGCCTGCACGAGGCCGTCGAGGTCGCCCAGGCCGGCTTCGTCCACGACCTGCCCGACGGCCTCGAGACGCGCATCGGCGAGGAGGGCCTGTCCCTGTCCGGCGGGCAGCGCCAGCGCCTCGCCCTGGCGCGCGCCATCGCCGCCCGCCCGCGCGTGCTCGTGCTGGACGACCCGCTGTCCGCGCTCGACGTGACCACCGAGGAGGCCGTCACCACCCGCCTCGAACAGGTCCTGGAGGGCACCACGACGCTCGTCATCGCCCACCGGCCCTCCACCGTCGCCCTCGCCGACCGCGTCGCCGTCCTGGCCGACGGCCGGATCACCGCCGTCGGCCCGCACAGCGAGCTGCTCGCCACGAGCGCCCACTACCGGCACATCATCTCGAGCCTCGAGGAGGACTACGTGACGCACGACCATCCCGGGTGCCGGCCGGCCCAGGGCTCCGCCCACGACGAGGCGGTGAACGCATGAGCGCCCCCGCCGCCACGGACCGCCGACGTCCCACGGACGCGGACCACGACGACGAGACCCGGCTCGACCGCGCCACCTCCCGTACCGTCCGGCGCCGTTCCATCGCGCTGCTCGGTAACCTCCTGCGGCCGCACACCCGCACCCTGGTCTGGGCCGGCGTCCTCGTCACCGCGTCCACGGCGACCCAGGTCGCCGGGCCGTGGCTCGTCTCGCTCGCCATCGACCGTGCCCTGCCCGCCCTGCCCGACGACGTCGTGCCGCTCGCCGTCATCGGCGGCGCCTACCTGGCCGCCGCCGTCATCGCCGGCGTCACGATCGGCGCCTACCGCCGGGTCGCCGCCAGGATCGCCCAGAACGTGCTGCTGGAGCTGCGCCGCCGTGTCTTCCGCCAGACCCAGCGCCTCAGCCTCGAGTTCCACGAGTCCTACACCTCGGGGCGCATCATCGCGCGGCAGACCTCCGACCTCGAGGCCCTGCGCGAGCTGCTCGACGGCGGACTCGTCGGCGTCATCTCGTCCCTCCTGGTCATGCTGTTCACCGCGATCGGGCTCACGATCCTGGACCCGCTGTCCGGGCTCGTCCTCGCGGTCGGGCTCGTGCCCGCCTGGTTCCTCGTGCGGTGGTTCCAGAAGCACTCCCAGGCCGCCTACCGCGAGCAGCGCACCTGGTCGGCACGCCTCATCGTGAAGTTCGTCGAGACGATGACGGGCATCCGCGCCGTGCAGGCGTTCCACCGCGAGCACACCACCGAGGCCGACTACGACCGCATCGGCGAGGCGTACCGCGACGCGAACCTCCGCATCTTCGGCATCAACGGCCGGTTCGCCCCCGGCCTCCTGCTCATCGGCAACATGACCGTGGTCGTCGCGCTCGCCGTGGGCGGCTGGCGGGCGTTGACCGGGTCCCTCGCGGTCGGCGTGCTGATCGCCGTGCTGCTGTACGTGAAGCGGTTCTTCGCGCCGATCCAGCAGATCGGGATGTTCTACAACGCGTTCCAGTCCGCGGCGGCGGCGCTGGAGAAGGTGTCGGGGCTGCTGGCGGAGGAACCGACCGTCGTCGAGCCGGAGCGGCCGGCCGACCTGCCGCGGCCGCGCGGCGAGCTGCGGCTCGACGACGTGCGCTTCGGCTACGGCGACGGGCCGGTGGTCCTGCCGGGCCTCGACCTGACGATCCCCGCCGGGCAGACGGTCGCCCTGGTCGGCACCACCGGTGCGGGCAAGTCCACGATCGCGAAGCTGGTGACGCGGTTCTACGACGCGACCGCGGGGCGCGTGCTGCTCGACGGCGTCGACGTGCGCGACATCGCCGCACCGGTGCTGCGCCGCAACGTGGTCATGGTGACGCAGGAGGCGTACCTGTTCAGCGGGTCCGTCGCCGAGAACATCGCGCTCGGGCGGCCCGACGCGACGCCCGAGCAGATCGAGGCGGCCGCGCGCGCCGTCGGCGCGCACGAGTTCGTCACGGCCATGCCGGACGGCTACGACACCGAGGTGAACAAGCGCGGCGGGCGGGTGTCGGCGGGGCAGAAGCAGCTGCTGTCGTTCGCGCGCGCGTTCCTGGCGGACCCGACGGTGCTGGTGCTCGACGAGGCGACGTCGTCCCTCGACCTCCCGGGGGAGCGGCTGGTGCAGCGAGGTCTGCAGACGCTGCTGGCGGACCGCACCGCGATCATCATCGCCCACCGGCTGTCGACCGTCGACATCGCCGACCGGGTGCTCGTGCTGGAGGACGGCCAGGTGCTGGAGGACGGCAGCCCCGACGAGCTGGTGCGGCGCGGCGGCCGGTTCGCCGCGCTGGACGCGGCCTGGCAGGAGTCGCTGGTCTGACGCGCGGGGCCCGGGCGCCGCACGACGGGCCCGGCGTCCCGCCCGGTCAGGCGAAGTGCCGTGCCCGCGCCGGCGGCGCCGCCGGGTAGGAGCCCGTGAGGGTGGTCTCCGGCGGGACGTGCGACGGGGGCGCCCAGGCCGGCAGCGGCTCGGGCACGGCACGCGGGGCGGCGCGTGGAGCGGGCGCGGGGTTGCTCGGCGGCGACTGGTACGCGGCCGGTGCCTGGTACGGGGCGGGGGCCGGGTTGCGCGGCGCGGGCGCCTGCGGTGTCGGCGCGGACAGGGCCGAGGGCGCGTAGGGCGCCGACGGTGCGTACGGCGCCCGCGGGGTCGGCGTGGACCAGATCCGCGGCTCGTACGGCTCGGGCGCTGCGGGCGCAGCGTGCGCGCCCTGGCGCGGGGGCGAGTACTGCGTGGGGTACTGGGCGGAGTGCTGCGCCGGCTGCTGGGTGTACGCCGGTGCGGCGGGCAGCGCGGGCCGCGCGGCCAGGCGCAGCTCGTGGTGGATGCGCCCGGCGAGGCTGGCCGCGATCGCGAAGCGCAGCGGGGCCAGGTTCGCCACGGCCATGGAGCCGGTCACCGCCGGCGGGGGGAGGAAGGCGAAGACCTCGTCGTCGGCGATCGACATGCCGCGGCTCTCGGCCTGGTGCAGCGTCTCCTCCAGCAGGTACTCGGCGCGCCCGTCCGCCGACTCGAGCTCGGCGAACATCTCGTCCATGGAGCGCCAGCGCAGCTCCAGCGTGCCCTCCACGGTGTCCAGGAACCACCAGCCGGTCCGGGACTCCAGGAACATGTCACCGAAGCACGAGGCGAACCGGGGCACCTGATCGGTGACGCCCAGCCAGCCCCAGGACGACAGGGCGAAGTCGTAGGCGGCCGGGCTGAACTCACGGATCAGGTGCACACCCTGATGTTGCCATGATCACACTCTGAAAAAAAGGACTGGGACGGACATATCACGTTTGAGTGAAGTCGTTTTACGAGAGCGTTACACGCTATCGAGCCGCAGCGGTCGTACGACGACGCGCGGCTCCTCGCGCACCCACCACCGTCCGGTCTCGCGCCGCTCCGCGGGAGTGGTGTACCGGTAGTGCCAGGCCACCGCCCGGACCCAGCGGGGACGGTCGCCGTCGAACGGGTCGGTGCGCAGCAGCCGGAGCGTGGGCGGGTCGGCCTCCAGGAGGCGGCGCAGCAGCACGGTGAACCAGTCCGACGCGTGCCCGAGCGGCAGGAACCACATCTGCCAGTCGAGCCGCAGGTGGTAGGGCGCCCACTGTCGCGGGCGGCGGGCCGGGTCGCCGGGCTTGCCGCGGAACTCGTACTCGCGCCACACGGCGGGGTCGCCGGGCACGGTGTCCGCCGCGGCCCCGAGGGCGTCGGCGGAGGTGCCCTCGACGACGATCTCGATCCGGCGCTTCGTCATCGACCCGAACGCGCCGTAGGCGTTGACGAGCCGGAACGGCTCGAACGAGGCGTTCATGCGCTGGCGTGCGGAGGCGAGGTTCCGCGCGGGCCGCACGGACAGGACGGCCAGCAGCAGCATCGCCGCGCCGACCACGGCCGCCTGCGCCACCGACGGTGCCGTGACCGGTGCGTCCCCGGCGGCGGGCAGCAGCCCTGTCCGGCCCAGCAGCCACGCCCACGTCCCGTCGGACACGACGCCGAGCCCGAGCAGGATCGTGGCCCAGTTGAGCCACGCGAAGTTCCCGGTGGCCACGAGCCAGCCCTGCGTGAGGACGACGACGAGGCCCGCGGCGGACGCGAACGGCTGGGGCAGGAGCAGCAGCCACGGCACGCCGAGCTGGGTGACGTGGTTCCCGACGACCTCGAACCGGTGCCACCAGCGCGGCAGGTGGTGGGCGTGCCAGGAGAACGGCCCGGGCATCGGCTGGGTCTCGTGGTGGTGGTCGAGAGCGGTCAGGTCGCGCCAGGCGGGGTCGCCGCGCCACTTGATGAGGCCGGCGCCGAGCTCGACGCGGAACAGGAGCCAGCGCACGGCGAGGAACGCCACGACCGGGGACGCCCCCGGCGAGCCCAGGAACGCGACGAGGAACCCGGCCTCGCACAGCAGCGTCTCCCAGCCGAACCCGTAGAACCGTCCGCCGGCGTTCACCACCGACAGGTACCCGGCCCACAGGGCGCCGAGACAGAGCATCGGTACCCACCAGGGCCCGGCCCGCGGCAGCCCGGCCGCGACGGCGGCGCCGAGGACCGTCCCGCACCAGGCGACGACCGCCAGGAGCCGGTCGGAGTACCGCACCCGGAAGAGGCTGGGCCCGTCGCGCCAGGTGGTGGCGGCGAGGCGGCGGGGTGCGGGGGTGATGCCGTGCGTGCCGCACAGGGGGCGGAACTGGCGCAGCACGCCCCAGAACGCGACGACGTAGAGGGCTCCGAAGCCGCGCTGGAGCACCTCGCGCGCGACGTCGTAGTCGGTGGTGGTCCACCAGGTCGTCCAGTCGGGCACGGCGGCGCTCCTCGTGGCTGTGCGGCGGGTGCTACGACACCGCGGCGAGCTGGTCCTCGTCGGCGAACCGGCGCCCGACCTCGGCCAGCCGGGAGATGAGCTCGCGGGCGGGCGGCGTGGGCGCACCGATGGTGAGGGCCATGATGCGCCGGACGGCCCCGGCCAGCGGCGCGGTGACGATGCCGGGGTCGCGGTGGGCCCGGAGCGTGAGCGCGGGCACGGTGCTGACGCCGGCCCCGGAGGCGACGAGCGCCTGGATGGCGACGTAGTCGTCCGTCTCGAACGCGATGCGCGGGGCGAAGCCCGCCTGGGCGCAGCGGGCCATGAGGTCGGCGCGGCAGCGCTCGCAGCCGGCGATCCAGTCGGCGTCCGACAGGGTGGCCAGCGACGGCGCCTGGCAGATGCCGTCGTGCACGTCGGCGGGGGCGTCGGACAGGGGCTGGACGAGGTGCACCGGCTCGTCGAACACGTCGGTCACCTCGAAGCGGGACAGGTCCTCGATGCTGCGGGTGTGCGCGACGTCGGTGTGCTCGAACACGAGCGCGACGTCCACCTTCCCGGCGCGCAGCGCGTCGACGGCCTCCGGCGGCTCTGCCTCCAGCAGGCTGACCGCCAGCCCGGGATGGTCCGTGCGGAGGGTCGCGACGGCGGCCGGGACGATGGTGGCCAGCGCGGAGGGGAAGGCGGCGAGCCGGGCGCGCCCGGCTCGCATCTCGGCGAGGGCCTCCAGCTCCCTGGCGGCGCCGTCGACGCGGGCCAGGATCTCCTCGGCACGGTCGGCCAGGAGCCGGCCGGCCTCCGTGAGCCGGACGCCGCGCCCGGCGCGCTGGAGCAGCGGGATGCCCGCCTCGGACTCGAGGCGGGACAGGTGGTGGCTGACCGACGGCTGTGCGTAGCCGAGCTCGCGGGCGGCCGACGTCACCGAGCCGGTGCGTGCGACGGCCGCGAGCACGCGCAACCGGGTCAGGTCGAGGTCTGCGGGCATGGCACCAGCCTACGCCTGTCGCATCGGTGAATGCTATGTGTTCTGACGAAACCTCGTATTGGACCTATGGGTCGGGCGCGAGGCAGAGTGATGGGCATGTCCGCAGCAGCCCCGATCGCCCTGCCCCCGACCGCCTCGTCCGCCGTGCCCGCGGTGCCCCGGATGCACGACGTCCTGGCCGCACGGGCACGGATCGAGCCCCTCGTGGTGCGCACCCCGGCCACCTCCTACGCCGGCCTCGACGACGCCACCGGCGCGAGCGTCGTCGTCAAGCACGAGAACCTGCAGCACACCGGCGCGTTCAAGGTGCGCGGCGCCCTCAACCTCCTGCTGTCGATGACGCCCGAGGAGCGCGAGCGCGGCGTCGTCGCCTACTCCACCGGGAACCACGCCCAGGCGCAGGCCTACGCCGCCCGCCACACGGGCGCGCCCGCCACCATCTTCATGCCCGCCGGTCCCACGCCCCCGAACCCCGTCAAGGAGCGCGCCGTGCGCGCGCTGGGCGCCCGCGTCGAGCTCGTGGGCGAGTCCCTCATCGAGGCCGCCGGCCACGCCGCCCGCCTCGCCGCGTCGACCGGCGCCCGGCTCGTGTCCGCCGCGAACGAGCCCGCGCTCGTCGCGGGCGTCGCCACCTGCTACCTCGAGCTGTTCGAGCAGGATCCCGGCCTCGACACGATCGTGGTGCCCGTCGGCGCGGGCTCCGGCGCCGCGGCCGCCTGCCTCGTGGCCGCCGCCGTCGCGCCGCACGTCGAGATCGTCGGCGTCCAGTCCGCCGCAGCCCGGGCCGCGCACGACTCCTGGGCCGCCGGCGAGCTGGTCGAGCGCCCCGCCGCCACCCGCGCCGAAGGGCTCTCCGTCGGCGCCGGCTTCAGTCTCACCCAGGCTGTCCTGCGCGAGCACCTCGCCGACTTCCTGCTCGTGTCCGACGACGACATCACCGCCGCCCAGCACACCTACCTCACCGCGGCGCGCACCGTGGCCGAGGGGGCCGGCGCGGCAGCCCTCGCCGCCGTCGTGCGGCATCCCGCGCGCTTCGCCGGCCGCCGCGTCGGCGTCGTCTGCACCGGCGGCAACGCGTCGGCAGCCGAGCTCCGCCGGGCCCTCGTGCCGCCGAGCGGCATGGCGCAGCAGAACGGTGCGGGGGAGTAGTAGCGTCGGCCCATGGCCCAATACCTCGAGGTCCACCCCGTCGACCCGCAGCCGCGCAGCATCAGCCGCACCGTCTCGGTCCTGCACGACGGCGGCCTCGTCGCCTACCCGACGGACTCCGGCTACGCGCTCGGCGCCACCATGGGCAACCACGACGCCGTGCGCCGCATCCGCGAGATCCGCCGCCTCGACGCCCACCACCACTACACCCTGGTGTGCGCCGACTTCGCCCAGCTCGGCCAGCTCGTCAAGCTCGACAACAACGCCTTCCGCGCCATCAAGGCCGCCACGCCAGGCCCGTACACGTTCATCCTCCCCGCGACCGCCGAGGTGCCCCGCCGCCTCGCGCACCCGCGCAAGAAGACCGTCGGCGTCCGCATCCCCGACCACCGCGTCGTGGCCGCCCTCCTGCGCGAGCTCGGCGAGCCCCTGCTCTCGGCCACCCTCATCCTGCCCGGCGAGACCGAACCCCTCACCGACGGCTACACCGTCTCGGAGACCCTCGGCAAGGTCATCGACGTCGTGCTCGACGACGGCCAGGCCGGCGCACCCGAGCCCACCACCGTCGTCGACTGGTCCGGCGGCTACCCCGACGTCGTGCGCGAGGGCGCCGGAGACCCGGAACGCTTCGCCTGACGAGCACCCGGCGACCCGGCTCCACCACGTCGCATAACCTGGGCGGCATGAGCGATGCGACCGCACAGCCGCACGGCCTGCAGCAGGCACGGGCCAAGATGACCGAGGCGGGCGTCGCGCCCGCCGCCGTCGAGACCTTCACCCGGTTCTACGGGATCCTCACCTCCGGCGAGACCGGCCTCGTCCGCGAGGACGACGTCGAGCCCCTCACCGGCATCCCGCGCCACGCCGACCTCGACATCGACCCCCGGGCCGCCGCCGACGCCCTCGGCAGGACCGCCGTCTGCAAGCTCAACGGCGGCCTCGGCACCTCGATGGGCATGGACCGCGCCAAGAGCCTCCTGCCCGTCCGGGACGCCGGAGGCAGGACCCTCAGCTTCCTCGACATCATCGCCGGCCAGATCCGCGCCGCCCGCCGCGCCACCGGCGCCCGCCTCCCGCTCATCCTCATGGACTCCTTCCGCACCAGCGAGGACACGCTGGCCGCGCTCGCGGGGTACCCCGACCTGGCCGTCGACGGCCTGCCCCTGGACTTCCTCCAGAACCGTGAGCCGAAGCTCCTCGCCGACACCCTCGAACCCGTCGAGTGGGCCGCCGACCCGACCCTCGAGTGGTGCCCGCCCGGGCACGGCGACCTCTACGCCGCCCTGCACGCGAACGGGATCGTCACCGCGCTCCTGGACGCCGGCTTCCGCTACCTCTCGGTCTCCAACTCCGACAACCTCGGCGCCGCCCCCGACGCCGACATCGCCGGCTGGTTCGCCGCCTCCGGCGCCCCGTACGCGGCCGAGATGTGCGCCAAGACCCCCGCCGACGTCAAGGGCGGCCAGCTCGTGCGCCGCCGGTCCGACGGCCGCATCGTGCAGCGCGAGACCGCCCAGACCCACCCGGACGACCTCGCCCACGCCCTCGACGCGACCCGCCACCCGTACTTCCACACCAACAACCTCTGGTTCGACCTGGAGGCGCTCGGCGCGGAGCTGGAGCGTACCGGCGGCGTCCTGGAGCTCCCGCTCATCCGCAACGAGAAGACGGTCGACCCGTCGGACGCCTCCTCGCCCGCCGTCGTGCAGATCGAGTCCGCCATGGGCGCCGCCGTGCGCGTCTTCGAGGGTGCGACGGCGATCGACGTGCCCCGCAGCCGCTTCCTGCCGGTCAAGACGACCAACGACCTGCTGCTGCTCCGCTCCGACGTGTACGAGCTCGGCGACGACTACCGGCTGAACGCCACGTTCGACGCCGGCGCCGGCGAGTCCGCCCCGCTCGTCGACCTGGACAAGCGCTACTACAAGCTCATCGACGACTTCAGCGCCCGCTTCGAGGCCGGCGCGCCCTCGCTCGCCGCGGCCGAGTCCCTCACGGTCGCCGGCAACTGGACCTTCGGCTCCGGGGTGACGGCCGTCGGCAAGGCAGCCCTGCCCGAGCTGCCCGGCCTGCCCGGCGAGGCGACGCCCGGCCGCGTGCCCGACGGCGCCACCGTGGGGGCCGACGGCATCGTCTGACCACGCCGCGGGGGCGGCGTCGCGGGCGGGTGCCGCCCGGCGGCGCCGCACTTTGCGGGACCCTGTCGGCCTCCTGGTATACGTTGGCCGCGAGAGCCTGAGACATGCACCCGCGACGTGCACCCGAGACGTGCGGCGGGTCGAGCGGAAAGAGCGGTCATGGACATCGGAGCAGTCATCGTGCTGGCGATCGTCGTCGTCATCCTCCTCGTGCTGGCGTTCTGGGCGGTCGGGATCTACAACGGCCTCGTCCGCGCTCGCAACGCCTACAAGAACGCGTGGGCGCAGGTCGACGTCCAGGTCAAACGGCGCCACGACCTCATCCCGAACATCGTCGAGATGGCCAAGGGATCCCTCGTCCACGAGCGCTCCACCCTCGAGGCCGTCATCCAGGCCCGGTCGCAGGCCGTGAACGCGCAGTCCGCCGCCAACGCCGACCCCGGCGACCCTGCGGCGATGCAGGCGCTCGCCGAGGGCGAGAACATGCTCACCCAGGCCATGGGCCGGTTCATCGCCCTCACCGAGAGCTACCCGGACCTCAAGGCCAACCAGACCCTCCTGCAGGCGATGGAAGACCTGCGCTCCACGGAGAACAAGGTCGCGTTCGCCCGCCAGGCGTTCAACGACGGCGTCATGTTCTACAACAACAAGCGTGAGGTGTTCCCGGCCAGCCTGATCGCCGGGCCCTTCGGCTTCACCGAGGCCGCGCTGTTCGAGATCGAGGACCCGGCCGAGCGCGAGGCGCCGCAGGTGGACCTGGGCCTGCCCGACTACCCCGCCTGAGCGCCGGATGAACTTCTTCGAGCGACAGCGGCAGCTCCGCCGGATGTCCGCGCGCCTCGTCCTGCTCTTCGCGCTCGCCGTCGCCGGGACCGTGGCGGTGGTGGACCTCGCCGTCTGGTTCGCGATCGGCGTCGGGTCGCCCGCCGAGACCGTCGCGGTGTCGCTCACCGTGGCGAGCGTGCTCACGGTGGCGCTCATCGGCCTGTCGTCGCTGTTCAAGTCGATGTCGCTGCGCAACGGCGGCGGTGCGCGGGTGGCGGAGTCGCTGGGCGGGACGGCGGTCCCCGCCGACACGCGGGACCCGGACCTCCGGCGGCTGCGCAACGTGGTGGAGGAGATCGCGATCGCGTCCGGGACCCCCGTGCCCGCCCTGTACGTGCTGGAGCACGAGCGGGGGATCAACGCGTTCGCTGCCGGATGGTCGCCGTCCGACGCGGCGGTCGCCGTGACGCGGGGCTCCCTGAACCGGCTGAACCGCGACGAGCTGCAGGGCGTGATCGCGCACGAGTTCAGCCACGTCGTCAACGGGGACATGCGGCTCAACATCAAGCTGATGGGGCTGCTGTTCGGGCTGCTGGTGCTGTTCGTCACCGGCCGGGTGCTGACGATGGTGCGTGGAGGGAACCGCAACCCGGTGCCGCTGTTCGGCGTGGCGATGATCGCGGCCGGGCTGGTCGGGTACGGCGTCGGCAAGGTCATCCAGGCGGGGGTGTCGCGGCAGCGGGAGTACCTGGCGGACGCGTCCGCGGTGCAGTACACCCGCCAGACCGCCGGCCTGGCGGGCGCGCTGAAGAAGATCGCGGGGCTGACGGAGAGCTCGGCGGTCCGCAGTCCCCGCGCGGACGAGGTCGGCCACATGCTGTTCGGCTCCGCCCGGGGGCTGAAGGGGCAGCTGCTCGCGACCCACCCGCCGCTGATCGACCGCATCCGGGTGCTGGAGCCGGGCACGAGCCCGGAGGACCTGGAGCGGCTGCGGCGGCAGTGGGCGACGAGCCCGCCGTCCGGCGCGGCGGAGGACCGCGCGCTGGGGCTCTCCGGGTCGCGGGGCGCCGGAGACGCAGGGGACGGAGGGGACGGACAGGAAGCTCCCCGGGTGCCGGCACCGGGCCCCGCGGCGGAGTCGGCGCCTACGAGTGCGGGCTCCGGCGGCTCCGCGCCGGAGCCCGCGTCGCGCGTCGCGCCGCCCGGGACGGTGCGTGCGGACCCGGCCGCCGTCGTCGCCGCGATCGGGAGTCTCGACCCCGAGGCGCTCCAGCAGGCGGGCAGCACGCTGGAGCGCATCCCCGAGCACCTGCGGACCGAGGCGCGCAGCCCGGAGGGCTCGGTGTCGCTGGTGCTCGGGCTGCTGCTGTCGGCCCGCCCGGACGTCCGGGCGGCCCAGCTGACGTCCGTGGAGCGACACTTCGGTGAGCCCGCCGCGGAAACGGTCCGGCGGGCGGTGCAGAGCCTGTCCGGTCTGCCCCCGGACCTGCGGCTGCCCCTGGCCGAGCTGGCGTTCCCCGCGCTGCAGCAGCGCGACGCCCCGCAGCAGGACGCGATCATGGCCACCGTGCACGACCTGGTGCGGGCCGACGGCAGGCTCGACGTCGTCGAGTACTGCCTGTCGCGGCTGCTGCAGGAGCAGCTCCACGAGGCGCGCCACCACCGCCCGTCCTGGGCGGGCCGCCGCTACCCGCACGCGGCGGTCCGGCACGCCACCGTCACCCTCCTCGCGGTCCTCGCCGACGCCGGGCACGAGGACCCGTCCACGGCCGGGCACGCGTTCGCGGCCGGGCTCGGCCGCCTCTACGGGCGGGGCGCCGGCGCGCCGTACGTCCCGCCTGCGGAGGGCGTCGCCGCGCTCGAGAAGGTCTGGGGCCCGCTCGACGCGATGGGCCCGGCGGCGAAGCAGCGCCTGGTCGAAGCGGTGGTCACCGTCGTCGGCGACGACGGGGAGCTCACCGTCCCCGAGCTGGAGCTGCTCCGCACGGTCTGCGGGATGCTCCGCTGCCCGCTCCCGCCGGTCGCCGTCTAGCCGGTCACCACCGCCGGTGCACGTCACCGCGCACGTCGACGACCCGGCTGTCGCCGACCTCGGGGGAGAGGGTGCCCGACGACGCGGCGGCGAGGTCCCCGCGCAAGGCCGCCAGGCGTGCCCCGGGCACGAGCAGGCGCAGCCTGGCGACCGTGTCGTACACGGGCTCCTCGACGACCGCGCCGTGCGACCCCGCCCAGTCGCGCAGCAGGTTGTCGATCCGGCCGGCGTCCGCGTGGGGGACCGGGACCTCGACCGCGTGCAGGATCTCGCGCCGCAGCACGATCCCGGCACCGGCCGCGACGTCCAGCGCCTCCGAGACCGCGCCCGAGTAGGCGCGCACCAGCCCGCCCGCGCCGAGCTTCACGCCGCCGAAGTACCGGGACACCACGGCGACGACGTCGGTCAGGTGCCGGTGCTTGAGCACCTCCAGCATGGGGACGCCCGCGGTGCCGGACGGCTCGCCGTCGTCGGAGGACCGGGCGTGGTCGGCGCGGACGCCGAGCACCATGGCGAGGCAGTGGTGCCGCGCGTCCCAGTGCTGCTTGCGCAGCCGGGCGACGACGGCGTCGGCCCCGGTGCCGTCGGCGACGGGAGCGACGTGGGCCAGGAACCGGGACTTCTTGATCACCAGCTCGTGGTCGACCGGCCGGGCGAGCGTGCTGGGGAGTTCGGGCGCGGTCACGGCGCCGAGCCTACGTGAGGTGTCGTGACGTCCTGGAATTAATAGTGTGCCAAGCGTAGAATACATCCATGGCCAGTAAGAACAGCGCGTCACCAGAAGAGTCCAGGACACCAGGGGGTCCGACGGACGACGCCCGCTACCCGCGCCCTCCGGTCACGCTCGACGAGGCCGAGTGGGTCTGGCGCGAGCTCGCCACGGAGGCCGTGCGCCCGGGCGCGAAGCCGGAGACCGCCCGGCTCGCTGTCATCACGGGCCTGGTCCGCGCCACCGGCGCGCGGTACGGCGACCTGCTGCGGATACGGGTGGAGGACCTCGACCTGGGGCCGGACGCGGCCCGCGCCGGAGAGGGGGTCGCCACGGTGCGGCACGGCAAGCACCGCGTGGTGCGCAAGCACCGGCTGCCGTCCGACCTGGTGGTGCTGCTGAAGCACTGGATGTCGGTGCGCGAGGAGCTTGCCGTGGAGCTGGAGGGCTCGGTCCCGCGGGCGCTGCTGCTCACGGTGCACCACACGCACGACAACGGCACCACGGTCGCCAGCGGCCTCCCGATCACGCGCCAGGGCCTGGTCCTGTCGTGGCGGCGCTTCGTGCATCGCACCAACGCGAAGTACGGCGCGACCCGCCCACCGCTGCCCACCCGCTTCGAGCAGGTCCGGCGCGCCTGGACGGAGACGGGCGCGGAGCAGGAGCGGTAGGCGGGTCGCCGCCTGGCGTCAGGAGGTGCTGATCCCGAGCAGCGGTGCTGTCGCGCGGTGGGACGGGAGCTCGTGGAAGCCGTAGGCGTCGTAGAAGGCGCGGGCGCCCGTGTTGGCGGGGTCCATGCCGAGGTGCACGCCCGGGACGCCGCGGGCGGCGAGCTCCGTGCGCAGGGTGTCGAGCAGGCGGCGGCCGAGACCCTGGCGCTGGCCCTCGGGGAGGAGGTCGATGTGGAGGTGTGCCGGGTAGTCGGTGAGCTCCTCGTCCGTGATCCCGCGCACCATCCGGCCGCCGTCGCCGCCGTCGCGCACGAGTGCCGCCTCGCTGTACGCGAACGGGCGGCCCATCGGCCCGGGCGCCGGGTGGCGTGCCACGAACCCGGGTGCCCACTCGCGGGCCCACCACGTCGCGAACGCCCGGGTGTCGGCCACGGCGATGACATAGCCGACGGCAGAACCGTCGGCGGCCTCCACGACCCAGGCGAGGTCGGGGGCGTAGGTGACGTACGGAAGGCAGTACACGTCGGGCATGAGGAGGTCGTCGGAGTAGATGCCCGTGGCGTCCTGGCCCCCGGCGGCGGTCCGGACGCAGATCTCGGTCACTGCATCCCGGTCGTTGGCCTGGTAGGGCCGGATTGTTGATCCGCTGTCGCGGTGGTTGGCGATCACAGGGGAACGATATCGATTCGAGCCGTGGGATTGCCCACACTCTGTTGCCGAATTGTGACGGCAACATGACACTGTCAATAAAGTCCGTTACGGTTAATGGGCGATGCAGCCCTCCGACGAAGACCTCAACGAAGTACGGACTATGCAGGATGAAGTGGGCCTGAAGGAGCCCACGATCGAGGACGGATCCGCCATGTGGCGGATCGCCCGAGACTCACGGACGCTCGATCTCAACTCGTCCTACGCCTACGTGCTGTGGGCCCGCGACTTCGCCGCCACGTCGGTGATCGCGACGGTCGACGGACAGCCCGCCGGTTTCCTGACCGGCTACGTCCGTCCCGCAGAGCCAACCACGCTGATGGTGTGGCAGGTCGCCGTCGACGCCGCGTTCCGCGGGCGGCGGCTGGCCGCCAGGATGCTCGACCACGTGGTCTCTTCCGTGCCGCGCTGCACCTACCTGGAAACGACGATCACCGCGGACAACGCGGCGTCGATCGCTCTGTTCACCTCGTTCGCACAGGCGCGTGGCGCCGTTGTCGAACGCACCCCCCTCTTCACCGAGGAGATGCTCGGGAGAGGCCACGACACGGAGCACCTGTTCCGTATCGGCCCGGTCGCCACGGCGGCCTGACAACCATCATCGATCCGACGACAAGACCGACCGCAGGCGTGCCCACGCGCAGCGCCGCGGCGACGACCATGCCCGGGAGCGGAGACCCCATGTCCCAGACCACCATCTTCGACGAGCTCGAATCGCAGGTCCGCAGCTACTGCAGGAACTGGCCCGTCGTGCTCGCGACCGCGGAGGGTTCCACGGTCACGGACGAAGACGGGAAGGAGTACCTGGACTTCTTCGCCGGTGCCGGCGTGATGAACTACGGGCACAATCCTCCGGACCTCACCGAGCCGCTGGTCGAGTACCTGCGCTCGGGAGCGATCGTGCACTCGCTCGACATCCAGACCGTCGCCAAGCGCGAGTTCCTCACGAGCTTCCGGGACTACGTCCTGCGCCCGCGCGGCCTCGACTACAAGGTGATGTTCCCCGGTCCCACGGGGACCAACTCGGTCGAGGCGGCGCTGAAGCTCGCCCGCAAGGTGACCGGCCGCCAGCACATCCTGTCGTTCACGAACGCGTTCCACGGCATGACGCTCGGCGCGCTGTCCGTGACCGGCAACTCGATGAAGCGGATGGGCGCCGGCCTGCCGCTGACCAACACCTCGAAGATCCCGTACGACAACTACTTCTCGGGCGCCGTCGAGGACTTCCTGTGGCTCGAGCGCGTGCTCGAGGACAGCGGGTCCGGCGTCGACCTGCCGGCCGCGATCATCGTGGAGACCGTGCAGGGCGAGGGCGGTCTGAACGCTGCCCGCCCGGAGTGGCTGCGTGCGCTGGCCGACCTGTGCGCGGCGCACGAGATCCTGCTGATCGTCGACGACGTGCAGGCGGGCGTCGGGCGGACCGGCACCTACTTCAGCTTCGAGGAGGCGGGCATCGTCCCGGACATCGTCTGCATGTCCAAGGCGCTGTCCGGCTACGGCCTGCCCATGGCCCTCACGCTGATCCGGCCCGACCTGGACCAGTGGGAACCGGGCGAGCACAACGGCACGTTCCGCGGCCACAACCCGGCGTTCGTCACCGGCGCGGCCGCGCTGCGGAAGTTCTGGTCCGACGACACCTTCGAGAAGCAGGTCCAGGCGCGTGCCGGCGAGCTGCGCGAGGGCCTGCAGAAGATCGCCGACGGCTACCAGGACGCCGCCGTCAAGGGCCGCGGGATGCTCACGGGCATCGAGTTCCCCGACAAGGAGACCGCCGGCAAGATCGCCGCGGCGTCGTTCCGGCACGGCCTCCTCGTGGAGACGTCCGGCCCCGACAGCGAGGTCCTCAAGACCATGCCGCCGCTGGTCATCACCTCCGAGGAGCTGCAGCGCGGTCTCGGCATCATCGCCACCGCCGCCGCCGAGGTGCTCGGCGCCCCGCAGGCCGCGGCGGCCTGAGGGCACCGCACGGCCCAGGCACCTGTCCCACCGGCGGGGTCGTCGCGTGCTGCGACGCCCCCGCCACCCCACCGAACGAAACGAGAGCACACGCCGTGAAGATCACCTACGTCGAGGACCTCGACGGCACCGACCGTGACGTCACACCCGAGGACGGCAACTGGCGCAGCCGCCGCATCGTCCTGGCCAAGGAGGGCGTCGGCTTCTCCTTCCACGAGACGATCCTGTACGCCGGCACGGAGAGCGACTTCTGGTACGCGAACCACATCGAGTCGGTGTACTGCGTCGGCGGCGAGGGGGAGCTCGTGAACCGGGAGACCGGTGAGGTCCACCCGATCCGCGACGGCATGTGCTACCTGCTCGACGGCAACGAGAAGCACACGGTCCGTGCCAAGACCGACCTGCGCATGGCGTGCGTGTTCAACCCGCCGGTCACGGGCCGCGAGGTGCACGACGAGAACGGCGTCTACCCGCTCATCACGGAGGACGAGCCGACCCCCGGCGCCTGAAAGTGCCGAGCCTCTCGGGGCTCATCCGCGAAGCTGGCAAGATCCCAGTCCAGGAGGAACCCGCAATGACCGACTCGTCTCTGGAAGTCGCTGACGCCTACCCCACGCGACGGTCGGGGGGTGAGTTCCTCCTGATGCCGCGGGAAGACTTCGTGGTGCACGGGACGTCCGACGACGGTCCGCTGGACGCCTCCGAGCTGGAGGACTTCGCGGAGAACGGCTACCTCACGTTCGACGGCTTCATCACGCCGTCCGAGGTCGCCGAGCTCCGCGCCGAGCTGGAGCGCATGGTGTCCGACCCGGAGATCCTGGCCCAGCGCAGCACGATCATCGAGGAAGCCTCGCAGGAGGTGCGCTCCGTCTTCGGGGTGCACGAGACGAGCGAGGTGTTCCGGAGCGTCGCGCACGACCCGCGCCTGGTCGAGCGCGCTCGCCAGATCCTCGGGACGGACGTGTACATCCATCAGAGCGGTGCCAACACCAAGCCCGGCCTGGCCGGCGGCGACGTGTACTGGCACTCGGACTTCGAGACGTGGCACGCCGAGGACGGGATGCCCCGCATGCGTGCGGTGAGCTTCACGATCTCGCTGAGCGAGTTCCACTCGTTCAACAGCCCGCTGATGATCATGCCGGGCTCGCACACCACCTACGTGTCGTGCGGCGACATCGTGCCCACCCAGGAGGAGAAGGCGCTGCTGGACATGCACGGGTCGGGCACGCCGAGCCCGGCCGCGCTCGCGCAGCTCGCCGACCGGCACGGGATCGAGGTGCTGGAGGGTGACTCCGGCAGCGCCGTGCTGTTCGACTCCAACAGCATGCACGGGTCCGGCGGCAACATCTCGCCGTACCCCAGCTCGACGCTCTACTTCGTGTACAACTCGGTGGAGAACGAGCCGGTGGAGCCCTTCACCGGCAAGGCCCGGCGCCCGGAGTTCCTCGGCGCGCGGGACTTCACCCCGGTGCCTCAGGTGCTCTGAGACAGCAGCTCCCGGAGACGGCGGCGCGACCTCCCCGAGGCCGCGCCGCCGTCTGGGGCCGTCTCAGCCCTCGCGGGAGAACGCCAGCACGGCGAGCGCCGCCAGGGCGAGCGCGCCCAGCAGGATCGCCGGTGCGGTGCCCGGCAGGGTCGTGACCGCCCAGGCCGCCAGCGCCAGCAGCTCGGTGGCGACGACGGCGGCGGCGGCGCGGCGTCGTCCGGCGAGCAGCGCGGCCACCTCCACGCGGCCGGACGGTGGCACGTGCGCCGCCCACCACGTCGCGCGCCACAGCAGGTAGCCGACGGGGGCGAGCCAGAGCACGCGGGGGTCGAACGGCCCGTCGCCGGAGATCCACAGCAGGGCCCCGGCTGCGCAGAGCAGGAGTCCTGCCGTGCCGGGGCTGGGTCGCACGACGACGAGCAGGGTGAGTACGCCGGCACCCGCGAGGAAAGCGCCGTGCCTGGCCCAGCCGGCCCCGCCGGCGGCTCCTGCGAGGAGCAGGGCCGCGGCGGCGGCCTGGGTGGCAGGGAGTGCCCAGCCCGGGACGGTGGGCCGGGTGAGCACGCCGACGCGGGGCAGCTTCTCCTCGGTGAGCCCGAACTGCCGGCCGAGCCGCCGGAGGGGGTTCCTCATGGCGCGGGCCTCGGTGCCGGGACCGTCTGCGGCGCCGGGACGGCCGGTGATGTCGTCGCGTGCCGGCGGCCGGCGCGGGCCAGGGCCTCGAGCCGGCGTCGTGCACCGGTGCCGCCCGTGCCGGTCGTGCCGGCCGCTGCGGCGTCGACCCAGTGGATCACGGGCGTCCCGGACTGCCGCAGGCCGGCGATCCGGTCGTCGCGCTCCATGCGGGTGATGCGCCACGCGAGCCGGAGGTGCGGCAGGTGGACGGGGCGCAGGCCGGGCAGGGTGTCGATGACGACGACCCGGTGCCCGAGGGCGCGCCAGGCGCGGGCGAGCGCGGTGGTCTCGTCGTCGAGCAGGGTGCTGAAGAGGTAGACGATGGCGCCGGCGGGGATGCGTGGCGCGCGGATCGCGTGGCCGGTGGCGCGGTCCACGGGGTGGGCGAGGGCGAGTCCGTGGGTGAGGCGGCGCAGGTGGCGGCGGCCGGAGGCGGGCGGGACGGGGCGGCGTCTCCGGGCGAGGTCCTCCATGCCGACGCGGTCGCCGTTCTCCACGAGCCGGCGTGCGACGGAGGCGGCGGCGTGGCGGGCGAGGTCCAGGCTGGTGGGGTCGTCGGGGCGGCGGGTGCCGTAGCCGCGCCAGGTGCGGACGTCGGGGCCGACGTCGTCGCGGGAGTCGAGCACGAGCAGGGCGGTGGCCTCGGCGGTCGCCATGGTGCGCCGGACGTACAGCTCGTCGAGGTCCGGGGAGCGGCGGGCGGTGGCGCGCCAGTCGATGCGGCGCAGCCGGTCCCCGGGGTGGAAGGGGTGGATGTCGCGCAGCTCGGTGCCGTCGCCGAGGCGGCGGGAGGTGTGCGGGCCGGTGAGCCCGCGCAGGGTGTCGGGGAGGGGGACGGCGCCCAGCGGGGTGGTGGCCGGCAGGACGAGGCGGCGAGCGCCGTGGACGCCGGAGGGGGGTTGTTCCCAGTGGCCGCTGGTGTGGTGGGCGCGCAGGGCGACGTCGAAGGTGTCCTGGGGTCCGGTGCGTACGGAGGTGAGGTGCAGGTGGAGGGGGCGTGGGTCGGGGCCGGTGGCGACGACGGTCTCGGTGTCGCGGTGGCCGGGTGCGGTGATGCGCAGGTGGGCGAGGGGGTGGGTGTCGCCACCGTCGAGGGTGAGTGTCGCGGTGAGCTCTCCGGCGCGGGTCTCGCCGGGGGGTTCGTCGAGGCGTGCGGTGGTGGGGCGGGTGGGGGCGGTGCCGGCCCAGAGGGCGGTGAGGAGGACGGGGGTGCCGAGGAGGGCGAGGTCGGGGCGGCCGGCGAGGAGTGCGGTGGCGAGGAGGACGAGGCCGGTGGTGATGGCGGCGCGGCGGCTGGTGGTGGCGGTCCAGGTGGGGGGTCGGGAGGTGGTGGAGGTCACCGGCTGGTCCCGACGGTGGCTGGGGTGGGGACGGTGGCAAGGAGGCTGGTGACGATGTCTTCGGGGCGGGTGGCTCGGGCCCACGCGTCGGGTGTGAGGGTGAGGCGGTGGGCGAGGACGGGGACGGCGACGCGCTTGACGTCTTCGGGCAGGACGTGGTCGCGGCCGTCGGTGACGGCGAGGGCGCGGGCGACGAGGGTGAGGTTCTGGGAGCCGCGGGGGGAGGCGCCGACCTCGAGGGCGGGGTGGGTGCGGGTGGCGTGGACGAGGTCGACGCAGTAGCGCACGACGTCGGGGTCGATCTCGACGGTCTCGATGCCGGCCTGCATGGCGCGGACGGTGGCGGGGTCGGTGACGGGGGTGACGGGTGCGGCCTCGGTGCGGCGGGCGAGGCGGCGGGTGATGATGTCGGTCTCCTGGCGGGGGTCGGGGTAGCCGACGGCGAGGCGGACCATGAAGCGGTCGAGCTGTGCTTCGGGCAGGGGGTAGGTGCCTTCGTACTCGACGGGGTTGGAGGTGGCCAGGACGTGGAAGGGGCGGGGCAGGGGGTGGCTGGTGCCGTCGGCGGAGACCTGTCGTTCGGCCATGGCTTCGAGGAGTGCGGACTGGGTCTTGGGGGCGGTGCGGTTGATCTCGTCGGCGAGGAAGAGGCCGGTGAAGACGGGTCCGGGGTGGAACTCGAAGGTGCGGGTGGCGGGGTCGAAGACGGCGGAGCCGGTGATGTCGCTGGGCAGGAGGTCGGGGGTGCACTGGAGGCGGGCGAAGTCGAGGCCGAGGGCGGTGGCGAGGGAGCGTGCGGCGAGGGTCTTGCCGAGGCCGGGGACGTCTTCGAACAGGACGTGGCCGCCGGCGAGGATGGTGGCGAGTGCGACGGGCAGGGCGTGGTCCATGCCGACGACGGCGGTGCGCACCTCGTCCAGCACGCGTGCGGCCAGGGCGGCGACGTCGTCGGTGGGCAGCGGGTCGGTGCGGTGCTCGTTCACGGGCGGGGATCCTTGTCGTCGGGGAGGCGGTCGATCGCGTCGAGCCAGCTGGTGAGGGTGCGGGTGGTGGGCCGGGGGCCGAGGTCGGTGCCGAGCCGGTCGGCCAGGGCGGCGGGCAGGTCTCGGGTGTCGTGGCCGGTGCGGTGGAGCCTGCGGGCGGCGAGCGTGCGGACGCGGCGGGTGACGTGGTCCTTGACGTGGCCGTCGCCGTCGAGCAGGGACCAGCCGAGGTCGGAGACCTCGTGGCGGCCGCCTGCGTGGGGCTCCTCGGCGCGGCGCGGCCAGGTGGGGTCGTCGACGGGCGTCGCGTTGCTGCGGTGCACGCCGACGAGGACGGCGACGACGAGCGCTCCGGCGAGGGCGTGGGTCCAGGGGAGCGCTCCGGCGAGCGCGACGGCGCCGGCGGTCAGGAGCAGGAGCACGGCGACGGTGATCGTCCCGGGGCTTGTCATGGGGTCTCCGCGGGGGCGGACGTGGTGGGGGCGGGCGGTGCGGGGTCCAGGGCGCGGGCGATGTGCGCGAGGGCGGTGCGGGCCGTGGCGACGTCGGCGGCGGTGACGGGGCGGCTGGTGAAGCGGGCGCGCTGGTAGAGGCCGCGCAGGGTGGCGACGTCGGCTGCGGGTGCGGCGGTCGCCGCCAGGACGGTGCCGGTGAACTCGGTGGGGGTGTCGGCGGGGTCTCGTGCGGCGTCGTGGTCGGCCGCGGCCTCCTCGAGGGCGACCCAGGCCGCGACGACGGCGTCCCGCGGCCGGGCCGCCTGGTCGACCGTGTGCAGGGCACGCTCGGCGGCGTCCTGCACGGCAGCGGCCAGCTCGGTGGCCGTGACGGGGGTGGCCGAGCCCGCGGGGGCGTGCCGCGGGACGTCGGTCTCGGGCAGGTAGCGGTCGCGCAGCCGTCGGCCCAGGACGGTGCCGAGCCACGCGAGGAACGCCAGGAGCAGGACGGACAGCACCACCAGGAGGGCGGCGCGGGCCGTGGGGTCCAGGTCGTTCTCCAGCGGCGGGCTGGTCGCGGCGCCCGTCGGTGCGGGCGGCACGCTGGGCGGGTCGGTGGGGCTCGACGGCAGGATCGCGGGCAGGTGCGGTGCGCTGAGCTCCCAGGGCGTGGTCGCGGCCGCGGCCAGGACGACCAGCACCAGCAGCACGGTGGCGGCGACCGTCCGCCTCATGCGAGGAGCTGCTGGGCGTGCACGCCGGCGACGGCCGCGGTGACGAACGAGGCCGGGTCCTCGTCGAGCCCTCGGCCCATCGTCCGCAGCCCTCCCGGGGACGTCCGCAGGGTGGCGACGAGGTCGTCGCCGGCCGGCACGTCCACGAGCCGGTGCCGTCCGGCCGCGCCCAGCGCGGCGACCTGTGCCCGGATGTGGTCCGTCAGGTCGGGGCCCCACCCGGGCAGCTCCTCCACGTCGGGCGCCGGCACCGGGACGGGGATGTCGGCGGCCGCGAGCGCCACGCGTCCGTAGGCGGTCAGGGAGTGGTGGGAGATGCCGTGGTGGCGGGTGCGGGGGTCGGCGCCGGAGGCGCGGAGGGCGGCGACGGGTCGTCCGCCGAGTGCGGCGGTGGCGTTGACGGCTTCGCCGGCGGCGACGCCGGAGTAGCCCCAGGTGGTTCCGGTGCCGAGGTTGCCGGGGCCCTGGACGACGACGGCGAGGTCGGCGCGGGTGATGTGGCGGGCGGCGAGGAGGCCGGTGTGGATGGTGACGGCTTCGAGGTCGCCGCCGTAGGTCTGGCCGGTGGTGATGCAGGTGTCGAGCCATTCGGCGGCGCGGAGGGCGGCGACGGTGCGGGAGAAGGCGGCGGGCAGGGCGCCGCCGTCGGTCATGACGTAGGCGATGCGGGGTGGGGGCCGGCCGGCGAGGGTGGCGGCGTGGCGGGCGCCTGCGATGACGGCGGGGAGGGCGGAGTGGAGGTCGGCGGTGACGACGGGCATGGCGGTGAGGTCGTCGGCGTCGCGGAGGGTGTGGTGGTGGGGTGATTCTTGTTCGTCGACGCCGAGGACCATGGTCTGCAGGGGGGTGTAGCGGGCCTTGACGAGGTGGCCGGGGCCGGGCAGGGGGTCGGGTGGGACGTCGGCGAGGGGTTCGCCGTGGCGGCTGGCGGGTCCGACGACGAGGGCGTATCCGCCGGTGCCGAGGCCGCGGGCGAGGGCGGTGACGTTGAGGAGGAGGGCGTCGCCGGGCTGGGGGTCGCCGACGAGGTCGGTGTAGGCCAGGGCGCGGACCTCGCTGGGGCCGGTGTCCTGGTCGGTGGAGGGCAGGGGCCGGTCGAGGGCGGTGATGAGCTCGGTGGCGCCTCGCCAGCGCTTGCCTGTGGACAGAACGGTGCCGATGCGCCACGTGATCACGGATCCGAGGCTACCGTTGTGCCGATGCCCGCTTCGACTGCGACCCGTGTGAGTGCCGTGACGACTCCCCAGCTGAATCCCGCGATGCGAATGTTGAACCTGGTCATCGCCTTGGTGAACACCGATGTGGCGATGACCAGGTCGCAGGTGCGTGCGGCGGTGGCGGGGTATGCGGACGCGTCGAGCGACGAGGCGTTCGAGAGGATGTTCGAGCGGGACAAGGACACGTTGCGGGCGCTGGGTATCCCGGTGTCGACCGTGGGGCTGGGTGGTCACACGGACGAGGTGGGGTACCGGGTGGATCGGGACGCGTACGCGCTGGGGCAGATCGATCTGACGCCGGCGGAGCTGGGGGTGCTGTCGTTGGCGGCGCGGTTCTGGGCGGACAAGGCGTTGCGCACGGACATGGCGCGGGCGCTGGTGAAGCTGCGTGCGGCGGGGGCGCCGGGGCCTGCGGGGGATGCGCTGGCGGGGCTGGTGCCCCGGGTGCGTGCGGCGGGGGACGCGTACGGGCCGTTGCTGGAGGCGGTGTCGGAGCGGCGGGTGGTGACGTTCCGGTACCGGGCGGCGTCGGACGGGCAGGTGCGGGTGCGCAAGGTGCAGCCGTGGCGGATCGCGGCGCGGGGTGGTGGCTGGTATCTGCTGTGTCATGACCTGGAGCGTTCTTCGCCGCGGGTGTTCCGGTTGTCGCGGATCGAGGGGCGGGTGAGGTTGTCGGGTCCGCCGGGTGCGTTCGAGGTGCCGCCGGGGCTGGACACGGACCGGATGCTGGGCAAGTCGCGTCGTGACGTGCCGATGCGGACGGCGTTGCTCGCGATCCTTCCGGATCGTGCGGCGGAGCTGCGCACGCGGGGCAAGCAGGTGGCGGGTGACGGCTCGGCCGTGCTGGCGGCGGCGGGGGTGGCCGGGCCGCGGGACCTGGTGGAGCTGCCGTTCCGGAGCGTGTACGGGATGGGTGCGCACCTGGCCGGGTATGGTGCGGCGGTGCTGGTGCTGGATCCTCCCGAGCTGCGGTCCGAGGTGGTGCGGCGGCTGTCGGAGGCGGCCGCGACCGTCGTCGGGCCGGAGCCTGCGGGGGTCGTCGAGGGGAGTGGTGGACGTGGCTGAGCGGGCGGACGACCGGCTGGTGCGGCTGCTGGGGCTGGTCGCGTATCTCGATGGTGCGGGGCCGGTGCCGGTGGCGGAGCTCGCCGCCCGGTTCGGGGTGACGGCGGCGCAGATCCACGCGGACGTGGATGCGCTGTGGGTGTCGGGCACCCCGGGGTACTGGCCGGACGATCTCCTCGACTTCGACGCGGACTCGATCGAGTCGGGCGTGGTGCGGCTGACGGAGTCGCGTGGCATGACGCGGCCGTTGCGGCTCGGTCCGAGCGAGGCGGTCGCGCTGGTGGCGGCGTTGCGTGCGATGCGGGAGGTCGACGCCGTCGCCACGGACGCGGCGCAGTCGGACCTGGTGGAGTCCGCGCTGGCCAAGCTGACCGACGCCACCGGGGAGGCGGCCGACGCCCTGGACGTGCGGCTCGCCGCGGGCGGGGACCCGCAGGTGGTGGCCAGGCTCACCGCGGCGCTGCGCGCCGGGAGGCGGCTGCGCATCCGGTACGTGTCCGGGTCCGACGCCGCCAGCGAGCGGGACGTCGACCCGGTCCGTCTCCACACGACGGACGACCACTCGTACCTCGCGTCGTGGTGCTACCGGGCCGGCGGGCCGCGCACGTTCCGGGTGGACCGGATCCTGACCGCGACGCTCCTGGACGAGCCCGTCGCCGAGCATCCGGACGTGGGGGAGGTGGACCTGTCGGGCGTGTCGGCCGCGGAGGCGCCGCTGGCGCGGCTGGTGCTCGCGTCCTCGGCCCGCTGGTTCGCCGAGGAGGTGCCCGTCGAGACGGTCACGAACCTGCCCGACGGGGACTTCGAGGTCACCCTGCACGTCACGAACCCGGACTGGCTGCGTCGCGTCCTGCTGGAGATGGCCTCCCAGGTGCGGTCCGTGTGGCCGCCCGACCTGGCCGGGCAGGTGCGCGACAGCGCCGCCGAGACCCTCGCCCTGTACGACGAGCTCGTCTCCTGACGAGACCCCTGACGGAAGGAGGCACGCATGCCGGTCTGGTTCTGGGTGACGCTGTGGAGCGTCCTGGTGGTCGCGACCGTCCTCGGCGCGCTGCTGCTGGGACGCTGGTTGTGGCGCGCGCTGCAGGCGCTGACGACCGAGGTCGAGCGTGCCGAGGAGCGGCACGGGCCGGCTCTGGTCCGGCTGGACGCCGCGCTGGAGGCGCAGGGCGCGGGGACGTCGTCGGACAGCGACGGGGAGCGGCGCGCGAGCATGTTCGCGCACGACCTGACCACCCACTACGCGCGCGTCGCGGCCGTGCGCGAGGCGCGCGCGGACCGCAAGGTCGCGCGCCGCGCCCGCCACGAGCAGACGTGGGAACGGTGGCAGCACTTCAACGACTGACGCCACGGGGCACCCCGTGTCCCGCCGAGGGTTACCGCTCGGCGCTCGTTCGTGCGTAGGATCGACCTATCAGTCCGTTCGGCGCCGGCCGATCACCCCCGGTGCCGTCCTACGAACAAGGAGACACCATGGGCGCCCTACAGCCGTGGCACTGGATCGTCCTGATCGCCGTCATCCTGCTGCTGTTCGGCTCCAGCCGGCTGCCCGGGCTCGCCAAGAGCGTCGGACAGTCCATGAAGATCTTCAAGTCCGAGGTCAACGAGCTGCGCGCGGACGGCAAGGACGCCGACAAGGACAGCTCGAAGGACACCACGACGGAGAAGGACACCACGACGGGCGAGCCCGCGGCCGATGGCCAGCAGCGGGCTCCGAAGGGCGACGACGCCCCCAAGGCCTGACAGGTGCCCCGGACGAAGGCGCGTCCGGCCGACGGCCGGATGCCACTCCTCGACCATCTGCGGGAGCTGCGCAAGCGCGTCGTGCTCATCGCCGTCGGCCTCCTCGTGGGCGCCGTCGCCGGCTGGCTGCTGTACGACCCGCTGCTCCTGGCCCTGCAGCAGCCGCTGGTCAGCGCCGAGGCGATGCGCGGCAACGAGATGACGCTGAACTTCTCCGGGCCGATGGCTGCCCTGGACCTGAAGATCAAGTCCGCGCTGTTCCTCGCCGTGTTCGTCACCTGCCCGTGGTGGCTGTACCAGCTGTGGGCGTTCATCACGCCGGGACTGACCAAGCGGGAGAAGCGGTACGCGTACGGGTTCGTCGGCGCCGCCATCCCGCTGTTCCTCGGCGGCGCGCTCATGGCCTGGTTCGTGTTCCCGCACGCCATCCAGATCCTGTCCGGCTTCCTGCCCGATGACGCCACCGCGTTCACCAACGCCCAGGAATACCTGTCCCTGGTGATGCGGCTCCTGATCGCGTTCGGGCTCGCGTTCCTGTCCCCGGTGGTGCTGACCGGCCTGAACTTCACCGGCGTCCTGCCGGCCGCCTCCATGGCCAAGGGCTGGCGGTGGGCCGTGCTCGTCGCGTTCACGTTCGCCGCCGTCATGACGCCCACCCCCGACCCGTGGACGATGATCCTGGTCGCCCTGCCGATCTGCCTGCTCTACTTCGTCGCCCTCGGCTTCGCCTACCTGCACGACCGCCGCCAGGAGCGCCGCCAGGAGCGCATGCTCGCCGAGCCGTAGCCGGGCCGGCACCGGCCCGCACGGGCAGGGGCGGGCGAGCCGGCAGGGGCGTCGCGAAAACCTGACCCGCGCGGGCGGGCACGGCACGTAGTGTGTGCCCCATGAGCCGCCGTGCCGATGAGCGCAGTCCCGCCGAGCGTTACGCCGCGTCCCGCAGGCAGGTGGCAGGGGCCACCGACGTCCCCGAGCTCGACACGTTCCGCGAGCGCCTCGGCTTCACGCTCGACGGTTTCCAGGTCTCCGCGTGCCAGGCGCTGGAGGCGGGCCGTGGCGTGCTCGTGGCGGCGCCCACCGGCGCCGGCAAGACGGTGGTCGGGGAGTTCGCGGTGCACCTGGCGCTGGCGGGCGGGCGCAAGGCGTTCTACACGACACCGATCAAGGCGCTGTCGAACCAGAAGTACACCGACCTGGCCGCCCGGCACGGCGCGGCCAACGTCGGCCTGCTGACCGGTGACTCCACCATCAACGGCGACGCGCCCGTGGTGGTGATGACCACCGAGGTGCTGCGGAACATGCTGTACGCGGGCTCGGCGGCGCTGGACGGGCTCGCCTACGTCGTCATGGACGAGGTCCACTACCTCGCGGACCGGTTCCGCGGGCCGGTGTGGGAAGAGGTGATCATCCACCTGCCCGACGACGTGCAGCTGGTGTCGCTGTCCGCGACCGTGTCCAACGCGGAGGAGTTCGGCGACTGGCTGGAGATGGTGCGCGGGGACACGGCCGTCGTGGTCAGCGAGCGCCGGCCGGTGCCGTTGTGGCAGCACGTGGAGCTGAGCTCGGCGGAGCCGCGGGGGCGCCCGCGGATGCTGGACCTGTACGCGGGGCACGTGGATCCGTTCGACCCGGGCTCGAACCCGCCGATCAACCCGGACCTGGCGGCGGCGTTCCGCGGGAACCGGTCGGGTGACCACGGTGGTGGCCGGGGCGGGAGCAGGGGCGGGGACCGGGGTTACCGGGGGCGTGGCGACCGAGGGTACCGGGGCCGGGGCGGCCGGAAGGTGGGGTCCGACGGCGGTGGCGGTGCGGTGCGGCGCCGCACGCCGCCGCGGTTCGCGGTGGTGGACGCGCTGCACCGGGACGGGCTGCTGCCGGCGATCTGGTTCGTGTTCTCCCGTGCGGGGTGCGAGGGGGCGGTGGAGCAGTGCCTGCGGGCGGGACTGCGGCTGACGAGCGCGGCGCAGGAGGCGCAGATCCGGGAGGTGGTGGAGCGTCGTACGGCGGCGATCCCGCCGGAGGACCTGGAGGTGCTGGGCTTCTGGTCGTGGTCGCAGGCGTTGCAGCGGGGTGTTGCCGCGCATCATGCGGGGCTGCTGCCGGTGTTCAAGGAGACGGTCGAGGAGCTGTTCGAGGCGGGGCTGGTCAAGGTCGTGTTCGCGACCGAGACGCTGGCCCTGGGTATCAACATGCCGGCCAAGACCGTCGTGCTGGAGAAGCTGGTCAAGTGGGACGGGACGGGGCACCAGCCGATCACTCCGGGGGAGTTCACCCAGCTCACGGGCCGGGCGGGGCGGCGGGGCATCGACGTGGAGGGGCACGCCGTCGTCGTCGACCATCACGGCCTGGACCCGCAGGCGCTGGCCGGTCTGGCGTCGCGGCGGCTGTACCCGCTGCGGTCGAGCTTCCGGCCCAC
Source organism: Myceligenerans cantabricum (assembly GCF_054777735.1). NCBI lineage: Bacteria > Bacillati > Actinomycetota > Actinomycetes > Micrococcales > Promicromonosporaceae > Myceligenerans > Myceligenerans cantabricum. The sequence continues at coordinate 405,003 of NZ_BAAHAJ010000009.1, read as the reverse complement.
GTACAACATGGCGGTGAACCTGGTGGCGCAGGTGGGGCGGGACCGGGCGCGGGAGGTGCTGGAGACGAGCTTCGCGCAGTTCCAGGCGGACCGTGGTGTGGTCGGGCTGGCCAAGCAGGCGCGGGCGCACGCGGAGGCGCTGGACGGGTACGCGAAGGCGATGACGTGCGACCGGGGGGACTTCGCCGAGTACGCGCGGCTGCGTACCGACATCTCGCGGCGGGAGAAGGAGCTGTCGCGGATGGCGACGAGCGCGCGCCGGGCGGAGGTGGTCGCGGAGCTGGAGAAGCTGGGACGTGGTGACGTGGTGCAGCTGCCCACGGGGCGGCGGCGCGGCTACGTGCTGGTGCTGGACTCGGGGGAGCCGGGCGGGTTCGACGGGCCGCGTCCCACGGTGCTGACCCAGGAACGGCAGGTCAAGCGCCTCACCCTGGCGGACGTGCCGGGCGGGGTGCGCGCGGTCGCGCGCGTGAAGATCCCCAAGGGCGCCAACACGCGCAAGGCGGACGTGCGCCGCGACCTGGCGCTGCGCATGCGCGCGGTGGTCGCCGACCTGTCCGACGCGCCGCGTGGGGGCGGTCCGGGCAAGGGTGCGCGCGGGACTGCGGGCAGCAGCGGGGACGCGGCCTCGGACGAGGAGCTGACCCGGCTGCGGGCGGCGGTCCGGGCGCACCCGTGCCACGGCTGTCCCGAGCGGGAGGACCACGCCCGCTGGGCGGAGCGGTGGCGCAAGCTGCAGGCGGAGCACGACCAGCTCGTGCGGCGCGTGGAGGGCCGCACCGGTGGCATCGCGCGCATCTTCGACCGCACGCTCGACGTGCTGGCCGAGCTCGGCTACGTGGCCGAGGCCGCCGAGGCGCCGGAGCATGCCGCCGGGCTGCGCGTGACCGACTCCGGCCGGTGGCTGCGCCGCCTGTACGCGGAGAACGACCTGCTGCTGGCCGAGTGCCTGCGCCGCGGCGTGTGGGACGACCTCGACCCGGCCGGTCTGGCCGCCGTCGTGTCGGCCGTCGTCTACCAGGGGCGGCGCGAGAGCGAGAGCGACCCCTTCGTGCCCGGCGGCCCCCGCGGGGGCCTGGCGCGCGCCCTGGACGACACGCAGCGGGTGTGGTCCGAGGTCGACGACCTGGAGGAGGCGCACGGCATCGAGGCGACCGGGCGGCTCGACCTCGGGATCGTCGCGCCCGTGCACCGGTGGGCCAGTGGCAAGCCGCTGAGCGTCGCCCTGGACTCCGCCTCGGAGCTGGCGGCCGGCGACTTCGTGCGCTGGTGCAAGCAGGTGCTGGACGTCCTGGACCAGCTCGCCGGCGCCGCCCCCTCGGACAGGCTGCGCCGCACCGCCCGCCGCGCGCACGACGGCGTCCTGCGGGGCGTGGTCGCGTACTCGAGCCTCTGACCGCGGCGGCTTCCGACGGTCGCCGAGGCGGCGGATCGCATAAGGTTCGGGCCGTGACTTCGATTCTTTATCGCGGGGGCGTCGTGCACACGTCCGCCGACCCGTTCGCGGAAGCGGTCCTCGTCGACGACGGCGTCGTGGCCTGGGTCGGCGCGAACGACACCGCCGACGGGCTCGCAGCCCGCGCCGACCGTGTCGTCGAGCTCGACGGCGCCCTGGTCACGCCCGGTTTCGTCGACGCGCACGTGCACGTCCTGGAGACCGGCCTGGCCATGGAGGCCGTCGACCTGTCCGAGTCCGCCGGGGTGCGCACCCTCGCCGCCGCGCTGGACGCCCTGGCCGCCGGTGCCCGCCGCCTCGACGCCGCCGACCCCGGCGGCACCGAGTGCCTCCTCGCGTTCGGCTGGGACGAGCAGGCGTGGCCCGAGCGCCGCTCCTTCACCCGCACCGAGCTCGACGACGTCGCCGGCGGGCGGCCCGTCTACGCGGGGCGCGTCGACGGCCACTCCGCCGTCGTGTCCAGTGCCCTGGCGTCGGCCGCGGGCGTGGACCGGCTGCCCGGCTCGGCGCCCGACGGTCTCCTGGCCGCCGAGGCGCACCACGACGTGCGTGACGTGTCCCGCCGCATGTCGCCCGAGCGCCGCGCCCGCCTGTCCCGGTCCGCGCTGGCCGGGTGGGCCCGCCGCGGCATCGTGTCCGTGCACGAGATGAGCGCCCCGCACCTCGACACCCGCGACGGCCTCACCGACATCATGACCGCCACCGCCGACGCCGCGAGCGGGCTGCCGCACGTCGTCGCCTACCGGGGCGAGCTGTGCGAGACCGCCGAGGACGCCACCGGGCTCCTCGCCGAGCTGCCCTACCTCACCGGCATCGCCGGCGACCTCACCGTCGACGGGTCCATCGGGTCGCGCACCGCCGCCCTGCGCGCCCCCTACACCGACCTGGCCGCCGGCCCCGACGGGTCCGCCTGGTACGGCAACCTGTACCTGTCCGCCGAGGAGATCGCGAACCACCTCAGCGCCGTGACCGCCACCGGCAGGCAGGCCGGGTTCCACGTCATCGGGGACCGCGCGATGGACGAGGTCCTCCTCGGCCTCCACGTCGCCGCGCAGGTCGAGGGCGAGTCCCGCCTGCGCGCGGGCCGGCACCGCATCGAGCACGGCCTGTTCGTGGACGCGCAGGCGCTGTCCTCCCTGCTGCTGCACGGCGTCTCCCTGTCCATGCAGCCCGCGTTCGACGCCCTGTGGGGCGGCGCCACCGGCATGTACGCCGGCCGGCTCGGCCCCGTGCGCGCCGGGTCGCTGCAACCGTTCGCCGACCTCGTCGGCGCCGGGGTGCCCCTCGCGTTCGGCTCCGACACCCCCGTGACCACCCTCGGCCCGTGGGCCGCCGTGCGGGCCGCGACCGCGCACGAGGACCCCGACCAGCGCATGTCCGCCCGCGCCGCGTTCCGCGCGCACACGCGCGGCGGCTGGCGCCTCGCCGGCCTCGACCACACCGGTGCCGGCGAGCTGCGCGTCGGCGCGCCCGCCCACCTCGCCGTCTGGCGCGCCGACGCGCTGACCGTGCAGACCGGCTCCGAACGCCTCAGCCGCCTGTCCTCCTGGAGCCAGGAGGCGCGCGCCGGGCAGCCCCTCCTGCCCGCCCTCGGCGACGACGCCCCCGCGCCCGAGTGCCTGCAGACCGTCCGCGACGGGGTCGTCATCCACGACGCGCTCGCGTAGCCCGCCCTCGGCGACGGTTTAGGGTGAGGAGTGGCCAGTCGATCGCCCCAGAGGCTCCTGCACCTATTCCTCGCCGTGACCGGTGGCGTGACGCTGTGGGCCGCGTTCCCCGGCACCGGATGGTGGCCGGCCGCGTTCGTCGCCGTCGCGCTGCTGTGGTGGGCGCTGCGCGAGGACCACGCCTGGTGGAACACGCTGTGGGGGTTCGCGTTCGGGATCACGTTCTTCCTCCCGCACGTGTGGTGGGCGGTCAACGCCACCGAGGTCGCTCCCTGGATCGCGATGTCGACCGTGGAGGCCCTGTTCCTCGCCCTGTTCGGCGCGCTGTGGACGTGGGCACGACGCGCCGTGCGCGCGGTCCCGCGCGGCCGGGACGTGCCGCTCGGCGCGGCCTGGCAGGCCGTCGCGTTCGCCGTCGTCTTCACCGCGGTCGAGCAGTGGCGCAGCGAGGTCCCGTTCGGCGGCTTCCCGTGGGGCCGGCTCGCCTGGGCCATGGCCGACGCCCCGCTCGGGCGCGCCGCCTGGCTGGGCGGCGCCGTGCTCGTCACCTTCGCCGTCTGCCTCGCCGGCCTCGGCCTCGCGGCCGCCGTCCGCGCGGTCGCCGCCCACCCGCGTGCGGCGGCGACCTGGGGACGCTCCGCCGGCGCGGTCGGGGCCGCGACGGCGATCGTCGTCGCCCCCCTGCTCCTGCCCCTGCCCGGCGCACCGACCGCCGGCACCCGCCCCGCCGACGACGGCGCCCAGGTGTACGACGCCGGCCGCGACCAGGCGGAGGACGGCATCCTGCGGGCCGGCGCCGTGCAGGGCAACGTCGGCGACCCCGACCTCGGCGTCTTCGCCCAGCGCCCCGAGATGTTCGGCAACCACCTCGAAGGCACCTACGAGCTCGCCCAGGACTTCGCCGGCGAGCTCGACGTCGTCCTCTGGCCCGAGGACTCGTCCGGCGCCGACCCGCGCACCGACAGCGGCGTCGCGGCCGCGCTCGACGACGCCGCCCGCGCCGTGGAAGCCCCAGTCCTGGTGGGCGCCCAGGAGTACCCCGACGACGGCGGACGCTACAACCTGTCCCTGCTGTGGGAGGCAGGGACAGGCGTCACCCAGGAGTACGCGAAGCAGCGGCCCGCGCCGTTCGGCGAGTACATCCCGCTGCGTGGTCTCGTACGGCTCCTGTCCGACCAGGTCGACCGCGTCACCGTCGACATGCTGCCCGGCACCGGGCCCGCCGTGATGGACCTGCCCGGCGGCCCGCTCGGCGGGGACGACGGCCCACGCATCGCCACGATCATCTGCTTCGAGGTCGCCTACGACGAGATCGTGCGCGACGCCGTGCAGCGCGGCGCCCAGGTACTCGTCGTCCCGACGAACAACGCGGCGTTCGGCCGGACCGCGGAGTCCACCCAGCAGCTCCAGATGACCCGCATGCAGGCCGTCACCACCGGCCGGGCCGCCGTCCAGGTCTCCACGGTCGGCGTCTCCGGGATCGTCGCCCCCGACGGCACGCTCGTGGCCACCACCGAGCTGTTCACCCACGAGACCCTCGCCGCCGCCCTGCCGCTGCGGAACAGCATCACGCCCGCCGTCGCCGCCGGCTACTGGCCGGGCTGGATCGCCGGCGGCCTGGCCGGGCTGCTCGTGATCGCCGGCGTCGTGGCCCGCGTGCGCGAGCGCCGCACCGCACGGACGCGGACACACGACGAGCGCCCCGCGGCACAGGGCCACGAGGCGCTCGTCAGGTGAGGCGGCCGGACGACGCGGGGCGTCACGCCGAGCGGCGCAGCTTGCCCGCCCGCAGGAGCTCGAGCCGCTCGTCGAGAAGCTCTTCCAGCTCCTTGACGGTGCGCCGCTCCAGAAGCATGTCCCAGTGCGTACGCTGCGGCTTGCCCGGCTTCGCCTCGGGACGCTCCGCGTCCCGCAGCAGCGCCTCGGCACCGCAGCGGCACTCCCACAGGGCCGGCACGTCGGCGTCGGTCGCGAACGGGAGGATGATGGTATGCCCGTTGGGGCAGTCGTAGTACGCCTGGAACCGCGGGGCGAAGTCCACGCCCTCGTCGGACTCCATGCTCTTCGAGCCGATGCTCATGCCGCGCAGGGAGCGGTCAGCCATGTCGTCCTCCAGGGTCTCGGGAAAGGTGACTGTGGACGGTCTTGCGAACGCCCGAAGTTTCAACGCACGGACACGCTGGCGTGTTCCAGGTCTTGCCCGGCGGAAACGATGATCTGTCAAGGCTAGCCGTCGCGCGGGTGGGTGCAAGCCGGATCCGGCAAACTGAGGGCGGTTGTGCGCGATGTCACGGGAATGAACCCGCCCCCGGCCGCGTTCCGGCCACTGTATGCAAAAGCATGAAGCGGGCCGCAGGAGAAGGTCCGCTCCGAAGCAGTCCGCAGCACCGATGCAGGAACGAACGATAGGGGAGCCGGCCGTGCAGTTCGGAATCTTCAGCGTCAGCGACGTCACCCGTGACCCGGTCGGGGGCCACACCCCGGACGACACCGAGCGTGTCCGCAGCATGCTCACCATCGCGAAGCACGCCGACGAGGCGGGCCTGGACGTCTTCGCCACGGGCGAGCACCACAACCCGCCGTTCGTGGCGTCCTCGCCCACGACCATGCTGGGCTACCTGGCGGGTGTCACGCAGCACATCACCCTGTCCACCGCGACGACGCTCATCACGACGAACGACCCGGTCCGCCTCGCCGAGGAGTACGCGATGCTCCAGGTCCTGGCCGACGGCCGCACGGACCTCATGATGGGACGCGGCAACACCGGCCCCGTCTACCCGTGGTTCGGGCAGGACATCCGCCAGGGCATCCCGCTCGCGGTCGAGAACTACGCGCTGCTGCGCCGCCTGTGGACCGAGGACGTCGTCGACTGGGAGGGAAAGTTCCGCACCCCGCTGCAGGGCTTCACCTCCACGCCGCGCCCCCTGGACGGCGTCCCGCCGTTCGTCTGGCACGGCTCGATCCGCTCCCCGGAGATCGCCGAGCAGGCCGCCTTCTACGGCGACGGGTTCCTGCACAACAACATCTTCTGGCCCATGAGCCACACCAAGCAGATGGTGCGCTTCTACCGCCAGCGCTACGAGCACCACGGCCACGGGCGCGCCGACCAGGCGATCGTCGGCCTCGGCGGGCAGGTCTTCGTCCGTCCCCGCTCGCAGGACGCGTGGGACGAGTTCCGCCCCTACTTCGACGTCGCCCCCGTGTACGGGCACGGCCCGTCCATGGAGGACTTCACGCGCGACACCCCGCTGACCGTGGGCTCGCCCCAGCAGGTGATCGACCGCTACGGCGCGTTCGCCGACGAGGTCGGCTACTACCAGCGGCAGATGTTCCTGACCGACCACGCGGGCCTGCCCCTGAAGACCGTGCTGGAGCAGATCGACCTCCTGGCCGGGGAGATCGTGCCGGAGCTGCGCAAGATCGCCGAGGCCAAGCGCCCCGCCGACGACGTCCCGGCGGCCCCGCCCACCCACGCCGAGCGCGTCGCCGCGGCACGGTCCGCGAGGGGCACGGCGGCCACCCCCGTGGGCGACACCGTCGACCCCGTCACCGGGACCGTCGCCGAGGAGGCAGCGCTGTGAGCGAGGCACGCACCGTCGTCGTGGTGACCGCCGGCCTGTCGCAGCCGTCCCAGACCCGGCTGCTGGCCGACCGGCTCGCCGCCGCCACCGCCCAGGAGCTGGAACGGGACGGGCACAGGGTACGCGTCGAGGTGATCGAGCTGCGCGAGCACGCGCACGCGATCATGGACGCCATGCTCACCGGCTTCGCCGGGGGCGACCTGGCGCGCGCGGTCGACGAGCTCACCCGGGCCGACGGCGTCATCGCCGTCACCCCGCTGTTCACCACCACCTACTCCGGGCTGTTCAAGTCGTTCGTCGACATCCTCGACAAGGACGCCCTGACGGGGATGCCCGTGCTCCTCGCGGCGACGGGCGGCACGCCGCGCCACTCCCTGGCGCTCGACTACTCGATGCGGCCCCTGTTCACGTACCTGCGGGCCGACGTCGTGCCGACCGCGGTGTTCGCCGCCACCGACGACTGGGCCAGGGACGGGGCCGGGCACGGCACGGACCGGGACGCGAACCCGCTCGCGGGCCGGATCGACCGCGCGGGCCGCGCCCTGGCGGACCGTGTCGCCGCCCGCCGGAACGAGGGCCCCGCGGACCCGTTCGCCGCGGCCCCGGACTTCCTGGACCTGCTGGGCGAGCAGTCCTGAGCGGTCGCCCGCGGACTCGTTCGCCGCGGCCCGGTGCGTGTGGATGAAGGGTCATTTCGTCCCGTAGACCAGATTTCACCCGTGAAGCTCGTTGCATGGATGCGCTTCCACGCGCAAATATCGGGGGAAATCCGCCCCCCAGATGCGGACCTCCGACCCAGAGAAATCGGAAACGCGCATGCGCCACACACGTCGACGACGACCTGCCACGCTGCTTGCCATCACCGCTGTCGCCGCCGCCACCGCCACCCTGGCGGCCTGCGCCAGCACGGCGAACGCCGGCAGCACCCCGTCCCCGAAGTCGTACGAGAACCTCCGCGACATGGTCGCCGACGCCGATGTGGTCGTGCGCGGCACCGCCGAGACGTCCACCGAGGAGACGGTCGACGACGTCCCGTACACGCGCACCGCGTTCTCCGTCGTCGACGTCGTCCTGGGCAATCCGGAGTCGGACAACATCCTTGTCGGCCAGATCGGCACGCGGGAGCGGCCCGCCGACGGGCTGCCCGACGTCGTGGAACCCGGCCGCACCTACGTCCTGGTCCTGGACCGGACGGGCGACAGCACGTACGACGTCGTCGGGCCCGGCATCTGGTGGAACCCCACCGGGGAGAAGGCGGAGCTGTTCGTCTCCTCCGGCGGGGTGGACCCGCGCATCCCGCACGAGACCACGACGGGAGACCTCGTCACGACCATCGAAGGGTACGGCGACGCGCTCAGCAGCGGCGGCTGACCGCGAGGGCTGACCTCGCACGAGGACCGGCCACGGGTCTCAGGGGCTGACCGCCAGCAGGGTGCGGTCGGCGGCCTCGAGCCGGTGCGGTCCGGTGCCCGGCCGGAACACCGTGCGCTCGCCGCGCACGAGGCGCCGCCGGCCCTCGGCGTCGACCAGGACCGTGCCGTGCGCGTCGACCGCGATCAGGTCGCCGTCCGAGCGCAGCAGGACCGGCTCGCCCGGCCCGGGGAACCGCGCGATCGACGTGCGGCCCGCCGTCACCGCCTCGAGGATCGCCTCGGGGGTGCGGTCCGTGGCTGCGACCCAGGTCGTCGGCGTGCCGGGCGGGAAGCCCGCGTCGGGCGTGTGGAAGTCCGAGCCGCCCAGCAGCACCGGGACGCCCCGGCCCCGCGTCCACTCCTTGAGGTACGCCCACGGGGCGTTGGCTGCCGGGTTGAGGAACCAGGAGATGTGCCAGATCTCGAAGGCGGTGCGGGCGCGCGCGGTGTCGGACAGGTCGTGCAGCCAGGCGCAGTCCTCCTGCACGGGATGGTTGACCGTCAGGACGCCACCCCGCTCGGCCACCTGCCGCGACCACTCCTCGGCCGGGGCGCGGAAGTCGATCCAGCCGATGTCCCCGAACGCGTTCGCGTGACCGTCCTCCGTGGTGAGCTCCTGGCCGGGCAGGAGGCACACGTCGTAGTGCGCCGCGACCTCGGCCAGGTGGGCGTGGTGGGAGACCGTGTTGTGGTCCGTGACGGCGAGGAAGTCCAGGCCGCGCGTCGCGGCGGCCGCCGTGAGCTCGTGCAGCGAGAGGCTGCCGTCCGAGTGCGTGGAGTGCGCGTGGAAGTCGCCGGCGTACCAGGTGAGCCCCTCGGGTGCGGGCAGGCGGCGCTCCGAGGCACGTGCGTTGTTGGGCGCCGGCGGCGGGAGCGGCTCGGGCTCGACGTCGGCGGCGTCGTCGTCCACGGCGATCGTGACGGTCACCGGCACCCGGTCGGTGGTCACCGCGTGCACGCCGAGGACCACGGCCCAGCCCCCGTCGGGCAGCGCCCCCGGCTCGTAGCCGGGGGTCGCACGGGTGGGGCGGATGACGATGCTGTCGCGGGCGGTGCCCGACCAGCCGCGCCAGCGCAGCGGGTCGGTGCACCCGACGTCGATCGACGCGGCCTGCCGGTCGTACGCGACCCGCACCTCGATCGCGTACGCGCCCGACACGTCGAAGGGCACCTCGACGTACCGCTGGGTGATCTGCTCCTCGATCCCCAGAAGCAGGCGTTCTACCTGGTGGGCCACCGTGCGAGTTTATCGGGAACGAGCCTCGGTCGCTTTTCCCGCTGCGGTTGCGGCTTCCGGCCCGGTGGGCTGTCCCGGTCCGCCCGGGGCCTCGCGGGCCGCGTAGAGCTCGCCCTCGAGCCGGGCGGCCTCGGCCGCCTGGGCGGACCGGTCCGACTCGGCCGCCGCGCGGGCGGCCTCCGCGGCGGCGCGGGCCTCACGCTCGGCGGCGGTCTGCTCGTGCGCGGCGCGCAGGTCGTGGCTCGCCCGGTCACGCGCGGTCTCCAGGGCTTCGCGGGCGACGGCCGCCTCGTCGCGTGCGGCGCGGGCCTCCTCGCGGGCGGCGCGCATGTCGTCGCGGGCCGTCGCCACCGCCTCGCGCGCCTGGTCGAGGTTCTCCCGGAGCGCGCCCATGGTCGCCTGGGCCTGACCGTGGGCCGCCTCGGCGGCGGCCCGTTCCGCGTCCGCGGTGGCCCGAGCCTGCTCCGCGTCGCGTCGCGCCTGCTCGAGGCCGGTCATGGCGGTCCGTGCCCGGGCCAGCTCGTCGCGGACCTCGCCGAGCGTGCGCTGGACGGCTTCGGTCTCGCCCTCGGCGCGGGCGCGGGCGGACCGGGCGGCCGTGCGCTCCTCGTCCGCGACGGTCCGGGCCTCTTCCGCACGCTCCAGCCGTTCGCCCAGGTGCGCCGCCGTGCCGCGGGCCTCGGCGAGCCCGGCCGTCAGCTCGTCGACGGTCCGCGCGAGCTCGTCGGCCTCGCGCGCGGCACCTTCCAGCGCGTCACGGGCGCGCGCCAGCTCGGCGTCGTGCTGCTCGCGCGCGGTGCGGACCGCCTCCTGCCACAGCGTGGCGGTCCCGCGCTGCGTGAGACGCACGAGGGCGTCCGGCAGGGCGTCGGCCTCGGACTCCTGCGCCTCGCGCGCGGCCTGCTCGTCGCGCCACTCGCGCAGGAAGCGGGTGGCTGTCGCGTTCGAGCAGCCGGCGCGCTCGCGCACGGTGGTGACGGTGGGCGGGACTCCTTCGGCGGCGAGCGCCTCGATGGCTTCGACGACGCGTTCCTTGTCGCGCACGCGGGTTCCTCTCGTGTGGTGGGGGGCTCGGCGGGATCGTGGCGAACCCAGTTTTCGAGCCGCTCGGGGAGTAGCGGTAGTAGTGCAATACTACCCCTACTCCTGACCTCACAACAATGACACCCGCTTTCGTAGAGCGGGTGTCAGCAATCGAGAGATCGGCTAGATTCCGGGCTTTATTGCTGGTGGATGGGCCTTATGGTCCCGTTCGAGAGCACATGGTGAGCGTCGGTCCGCGTGACGTCGCCGGTGACATCGGCCGGAGCGCCGGCCGGGCAGCGGCGAGAACGCCACCGCCGCCCGGCCGGCGACCACGGGGACGATCTCAGGGGCGAGCCCGTTCCGGCGGGAGCACCTGGAGCGACGCCAGCCCGGCCTGGCCCGTGCGCCACGAGGTGCTCAGGGCGACGTAGCGCGCCGTGCGCCCGACGTCGAGCGTGCGCCGGATCCTTCCCACCTCGGTGAAGGTGATGCCGTCGTCGCTCACCGAGACCACCGCGCCGGGCGTCCGGCCCCGCGACCACGACGTCACCACCCGGCCGATCTCCCGCGGTTCGCCCAGGTCGGTCACCATCCGCCCGCCGGGACCCGGGACCCACTCCGTGCCCGGGTCGCCGTCGACGGCGGACGACGGTGACGTCATGCCCTCGGGCAGCACCGACGCGGGGAACGTCAGCGTGCTCAGCGCGTGGTCGGCCACGGGGAACGGCGTCCCGTGCCGGAAGCGGACGGTCGTGCCCGACGGCGGGGCGGCCGCCCCGCGGGACCGTCCGGTCTCCGCGTGCCGCACCGTCACCGGGCCCCGGCCGCCCGACACGGTGAACGTGCGTGCGTCGTCCACCGAGACCGTGACGCCGTCCGGCGTCCGTCCGTGCCGGGCCGCGACGGTCGCCCGGGGGGCGAGCACCACGGCGTCGCCCGCCCGGACCTCCACGTCGAGCGTCGAGGCGTGGGCACCGATCCGCTGAATCCCCGCAAAGACGGGCACGGCGCCGCCCTCGTGCGGCACCGTGACGGTCGTGGCCGCGTCCGACCCCGTCAGGTTGAACGCCACCAGGTAGCCGTCCACCGAGCTGACCAGCACGCCCGGTGCGTCCGCGGCCGGTGTCGGGCGTGCGGCCTGGGCGGCCGTCGCGCGTGCGTCACCCGGCAGCATCTCGACCAGACGCGGGCCGGTCCCGCCGTCCGCGAGCCGGACCAGGTGCCGCTCCTCGCTCGCCCGTGAGACCGTGATCGGCGCGTCGCCGTCCCGGACCACGAACCCTGCCGTCCCCTCGACGTCGAGCCAGGAGCCCGAGCTGGTCAGCAACGGCTCGTCCGCGTCGTAGGTCGCCGCGTCGTGCCACGTCACGCCGTCGGCCGACGTCTGCACCCGGTACCGCTGCCCGGCTGCCGCCTCCCACCCCAGCTGCACCCGCGACACCTCGGCGGGCTCTCCCAGGTCGACCTGCACCCAGGAGTCCGGGCGGGTGCGGTCCGCACGGGACACCGCCCAGCGCGTCGTCGGGCCGCCGTCGGTGACGGCAGCCGCAGGGCGGCCCGTGTCGGCGCTGGAGGCCGTCGCGGGCCTCCCCGCGGCCAGGTCGGTCCCGTCCGGGGCGAAGGCGCGCAGGTGGTAGAGCGAGTAGCCGTACTGCGGGTGGCCCTGCACGCCCTGCATCCGTACATACCGCGCCGTGAGCGGGGCCGGCTCCGTCGCGCCCGGCGGGACCAGGTCGACGGTGTCCAGGCGCGCCACGTTCACGTCCGCCGGGTCCTTCGGGGGAGCGGTGACGGTCGTGGACCCCTCGGCGGTGGTGTAGGTGCGCGACCCGTCGAGCCCGGCGTAGCCGGACATGTCGAGGTTGCGCACCGACAGGCTCGCGTCCTCGGGCCCCGCACCGGTGGACGCGTAGACCGCCGCGCCGGTCGGGAGCGTGGCCTGCCCCGCGTAGCCGTCACCGATCCGGAACACCGAGGAGGTGCCCTCGAAGCCGTCCCGGGGGTCCGTGTAGGTGCGCACGTTCCGGGCGTCCACGGTGGCGCCGGCGTCCGGGTAGAGATAGGGCGACGAGCCCGAGACGTGGAAGAGCCAGGAGTCGTGGCCGGGCACCCAGGGGAACTTGACGAAACCCTCGCGGCTCCCGGCCGCCGCCCAGGCGTGCCGGGACTGCTGGACCGTCAGCCCGGGACCCGCCCCGAAGTCCCGCACGCCGGAGAGCCGGTCGAAGAAGACGTCCTGCGCGGTCGGTTCCACCGGGCCGTCCGGGGAGTCGGCGGCCTCCACGTGCAGCAGGTAGGAGATGGCGATCTCCGCGCGCGCCTCCGGCTCGTACTTGGGCTCGCCGGAGAACTTGGTGAGCCGGTCGGCCGGCGGGTACGCCTGGTAGTCGGCCAGCGCCGCCGCGAGGTTCGCCTCGGCGCGCGCGGCGTCGGGGTCGCGCAGCACCTGGCCGAGGAACGCCATCGGGATCACGTCGCGGCCGTAGAGGAACTCCCGGTCGGCAACCATCGGCATGAAGGGCTCGCCCTGGTCCGACATGACCAGCTTGATCGACTCCCACAGCTCGGCGGAGTTCGGCTGCCGGGTGAGGATCTCGGGCAGCGGCTCGTCGTGCAGCAGGAAGTGGATCGCGTTGCGGGCACCCGAACGCCACGAGTCGGACTGGTAGTGCGGGCCGAAGGACCCGTGGTTCTCCACGATGTAGGTGTCGTGGATGGTCTGCATCGTGTTGTCCGAGACCGGCCGGCCGGCCACGACCGCCGGGTTGTTGCGGTCCGCCGTCGGCTGGCCCGCCGCGTTGCGGCCCCAGTCGGCGAGCTGCTCCGCCCAGCGGTCCGCGTCCGGGTCCTCGGGAGCCCAGGCCAATCCGGGAGCGAGCGCCTGCGTGTAGACGCCGGCCTCCTCCTGCGCGGTGTCGCCCTGGTACTTGCCCTCCGGCCACTCCGCCGTCCAGCTGCCCGACATCGGGTCGTTCCCGAAGTCGAGGTCGGCGGTGTACCGCGACTGGCCGGTCGCGATGGTCGTGAGGTCGGCCCGCGTCGTCTCGTCGAGCTCGTCCCACAGCAGCGTGCCGGCCGCGAGGAAGTAGGACTGGAACGTCGAGTCCCAGAAGAGCCGCTGACCCCACGTGCCGTCGGGATCGACCAGCCGGCTGGTGGCGGCGTAGTGCTCGATCGTCGCCAGCGTGTGCTCCCGCAGCACGTCCTGCGGGACGCCCGCGAGCTCCTCGTCGTACTCGCCGTGCGTCAGGAGCACGGCGTTGCCCAGCACGACGGCGAAGTTCATGTCCTTGGCCTGGTACGTCCCGGCGGACTCGTCCCAGACGGTCTCGACCCAGCGGGTGTGCCGCAGGAGGGCGGCGTAGTAGTCGGCGGCGACCGGGTCCGGGGCGGCGTACGCCACGGCCCCGGTCCGGGCTTCGACCGCCTGGGCCGGTGCCGCTGCGACGGCGGCCAGCGGCAGCGCCAGCCCGGCGGCGGCCAGCCCGGCGACGGCTCTGCGGAACGGGTGCGCCCTCGTCGATCGGGTGCGGGGGGTCGGCATGAGGGCCTCCGGATTGTTGACAGCGCTGTCATGAATGCGTGAGCACGAGAGTACCGCAGTGCGCGCCGCGAGATCCACGTCCCGATAGAGCCCATCAGCGCACGACGGCGGCCCGTGCGCCTACCGCGAGCGCCCCAGGACCCCGGCCGGCGACCCGCGGGGCGGCGCCGGGCGGCGCGGCCCCGGGTCGGTGGGGCAGGGTCCGGTGGGCAGGGTCTCCTGGGGCGACCATCGTCTGGATCGTGGCCGTGGCGCGAGGACCGGGCAAGGTCAAATGGTGCGGTGGGGGAGATGGCCCGGTGCGATGACGGCCGCGTGTCGCGCGGAGAGCTCGTGGTGCTCGGTACCGGGAGCCTGGTTCCCACCCGCACGCGCAACCACAACGGGTACGTCCTGTACTGGGACGACCAGGCGACCTTCTTCGTCGCAGGCGGTCCGGAGCACGGACGGTCGAGCGAGGGCGCAGGTCCGGCCGTCGTGGTGCCGCGTGTGCCGGGGGAACGGTCCCGCGCGCCGGCCGTCGCGGCGCGGCACCATCCGGTCAGGAGGTCACGGCGCGCAGCCGGGCCGGGGCTCCGGCGGGTGCGGCAGCGGGTGCGCCCGCCGCGAAGCCTGCCGACATCAGGTCGCCCACCGCGTCGAGGTCGTCCTCGAAGAGGCCCGCGTAGGTGGACAGCGTGAGCATCGGGGACTCGTGGCCCAGCAGGCGCTGCACGGCCTTGACGCTGGCGCCGCCCGCGATGGCGAGGGACGCGGCGGTGTGTCGCAGGTCGTGCAGGGTGAGCGTGTCGAAGTCCTCGGCGCCCGGGCCGACGGTGGTGCGGGCCAGCGTCGTGAGCAGCCGGGTCCGGCTGACCTTCTGGCCGCGGGTCATGCCCTCGCGGTGCGCGCGGTCGAGGTCGGCGAGCGCCGCCCAGGTGTCCGGTCCACAGGTGCCGGTCGGTTCGATGCCGTGCCTTGACTGGATCCGCCGGACGCGTTCCGCCAGGACGTCGTCGTAGGCGGTGCGGCCTGCCGGGCGCAGGCGGACGGGGCCGCCGGGCCCGGCGCCGGGTGGCGGAGCGTCGGACGGTGCGGCCGAGGTCCGGTCGACGATCTCCGAGATGATCGACACCGCCGCGCCGGCGGCGCGGACGGCGGGGCGGAAGGCCGAGCGGTCGAAGCTCTCGCGGCGCAGCGGGGTGCCGGTGCTGCCGGGGAACAGGAGGTCGTCTGGGGCGCGGCCGGTCATGAGGGAGGCGACGTCGTCGGCCACGGCGGCGGGCAGCGGCACCTCACGGCGTGCGTGCGTCTTGGTGTCGCCGAGCAGGAGGGTGCCGTCGTCGAGGCGGGTGTAGGCCTTGCTGACGGCGAGGCGGCCGCGCAGCGGGTCGACGTCGGACACCGTCAGGGCGCTCACCTCGCCCCAGCGCAGGCCGGTCAGGGCGCTCAGCAGGACCAGGGTGCGCGACGGCGTGCCCGGGGAGCCCGTGGCGTCGGCGACGCGGCGCAGCTGCTCGTGCGTGAGGTAGCGGTGCGGCTTGGTCTTCGGCGCGCGGGGGAGTGCGGTGACCTTGCCCGACGCCGACCGGGCCGGGTTCGCGGGAAGCCTGCGGGCGTCGACGGCGGCGTCCAGGAGGGCGACGAGAAGGCGCACGGCGTCGCGGCGGCGTGCCGGGGACGCCGTCGTGCCCGTCGTGGGGGAGGCCATGGTGGCCGACCAGCCGGTGACGTCCTCGTGGACGACCTGCCGCAGCGGCACGTCACCGAAGCGGGGAGCGACCAGGGAGCGGAACCGTTCCCGCTCGGCCTCGAGGGTGCGGGGCGCGCGGTCGGCGCGGCCTGCCTGCCACGCGTCGAACCACGCGGCCACCGTGATGCGGGAGGCTGCCGGGTCCACCCACTCGCCCCGCTTGCCTGCCTCCTCGAGACGCCGCGCGGTGCCGAGCGCCTCCCGCCTGGAGGCCATCTGCCGGGTGCTGCGCAACCGTCCGTCCACGCGGTACCGCCCCACGTGCGCGGTGCGCCCGGCACGGTCGGTCCGGCTCTCGGTATAGGCCATGCGGGAAGACTAATCGTCCGTCGCCCGGTCGCCCGGTCGCCCGGTCGCCCGTCCGGTCGGTAGTTCCTTGAGTGATCGGCAGATTGAACGACCGATTACTCAAGGAACTACCGACCGGACGGGCGCCCGGGCGCCTCATGACCGACCTCGCCGCCGCGCGCGGGAGCCGGTCTAGCTGCCGCTCACGCTCCGCACGGCGCCCGCCACGGCCTCCGCGACACGCTGGTCGAACACGCCCGGGATGATGAACGCGCTGTTCAGCTCGTCCTCGCCGACGACGTCCGCGATCGCCACCGCCGCGACGCGCAGCATCTCGGTGGTGATCTCCTTCGCGCCCGTGTCGAGCAGCCCGCGGAACAGGCCGGGGAACGCGAGCACGTTGTTGATCTGGTTCGGGTAGTCGCTGCGCCCGGTCGCCACGACGGCCGCCGTCTCGCTCGCCGCGATCGGGTCGACCTCGGGGGTGGGGTTGGCCAGGGCGAGGACGACGGCGTCGTCGGCCATGGTGGCGATGTCGGCGCCGGTGAGGATGTTGCCGGCCGAGACGCCGATGAACACGTCCGCGCCCTGCATGCCCTCGGCGAGGGTCCCGGTGAAGTCCTCGGCGTTGGTGTGCTGCGCGATCCAGTCGCGGTGCGGGTCGCCGCTCGGGCTGCCCGCACGCAGCGCCCCGGACCGGCCGAACGCGACGACGTGCTGCGCGCCCTGCGCCTTCAGGAGACGGATGATGGCGTTCCCGGCGGCCCCGACGCCGGACACGACGATGCGCACCTCCGGCAGCTTCTTGTCCACCACCTTCAGCGCGTTGATCAGCGCGGCGAGCACCACGATCGCGGTGCCGTGCTGGTCGTCGTGGAAGACGGGGATGTCGAGCTCGGCGCGCAGGCGCGCCTCGATCTCGAAGCAGCGCGGCGCGGCGATGTCCTCGAGGTTCACGCCGCCGTACACGGGCGCGAGGGCCTTGACCGTGCGGATGATCTCCTCGGTGTCGGTCGTGTCCAGGCAGACGGGCCAGGCGTCCACGCCACCGAACTGCTTGAACAGCGCGGCCTTGCCCTCCATGACGGGCAGGGCCGCCGCCGGGCCGATGTCGCCGAGCCCGAGCACGGCGGTGCCGTCGGTGACGACGGCGACCGTGTTGCGCTTGATCGTCAGGTGGCGGGCGTCCTCGGGGCGCCGTGCGATCGCCTCGCACACGCGGGCAACGCCCGGCGTGTACGCGCGCGACAGGTCGCGGCGGTTCCTGATCGGCGCCTTCGTGGAGACCTCGATCTTCCCGCCCAGGTGCATGAGGAACGTCGAGTCGCTGACCTTGAGCACGCGCACGCCCGGCAGCGCGTCGAGCGTCGCGACGATGCGGTCCGAGTGGTCGGCGTCGACGGCGTCGCAGGTCACGTCCACGACGAGGCCCTCGTTCGTGGAGTGGGCGATGTCGACGCCGGTCACGGCGGCACCCGCATCGGCGACGGCGCCGACCACGGTGCTGGTGGCGCGCTGCGAGGCCGGGACCTCGACGCGCAGGGTGATGGTGTAGCTGGGGCTGGGCAGAGCCAAGGGTCTCTTCCTCCTGTGGTCCCGGGGCGTGCGAGACCGGCCGGCCGGCAGGTCGGCGACGACCGCGGTCGAAACGGTACGAACGGGACTCGTGGTGTGATGAAGCGAGCAGAGAGGCAGATCCGTGGCGTGGGTCGCGGGTCTGCGGGCGGCGCACGGAGAGAGGCTTGTGGAGCCAAGGATGGCACCTGCGAGGTCGTCGCGCGAAGCCCGTCGGCGTGTCCAGGTAGATTGACCGCCATGCGCGTTCTCGTCTCCGGCGGTGCCGGCTACATAGGCTCCCACACTGTCCTGGCCCTGCTCGAGGCGGGGCACGACGTCGTCGTCGTGGACGACTTCTCGAACAGCAAGCCGACGGTCCAGGGCCGTCTCGAGGCGCTCAGCGGCAAGCACGTCCCGTTCCACTCGTTCGACCTGACGAACACGGAGAAGACCGAGCAGCTGTTCCTGCACGAGCAGCTCGACGCCGTCGTGCACTTCGCCGGGTTCAAGGCGGTGGGGGAGTCGGTCTCCGAGCCGCTCGCCTACTACCGGAACAACCTCGACGCCACGTTCTCGCTCCTGCAGGCGATGCAGAAGAGCGGGGTCTCGAAGTTCGTCTTCTCCTCCTCGGCGACGGTGTACGGCGAGCAGGCGCCCGTCCCCTACCAGGAGGGCTACGACAGGCTGTCGGCCTCCTCCCCGTACGGGCAGACGAAGGTCGTGATCGAGCGGGTGCTGGCCGACGTCGCGGCCGTCAACGACGGCTGGAAGGTCGCGCTGCTGCGGTACTTCAACCCGGTCGGGGCGCACCCGTCCGGCACGATCGGCGAGGACCCGCAGGGCATCCCGAACAACCTCATGCCGTTCATCGCGCAGGTCGCCGTCGGCCGCCGCGAGCGCCTGACCGTGTTCGGGGACGACTACCCGACGGCCGACGGCACCTGTGAGCGGGACTACATCCACGTGATGGACCTGGCTGAGGGGCACGTCGCGGCGCTGGAGCACCTGGAGGACTTCGAGGAGCCGGTGCGGGCGTACAACCTCGGGACGGGCAAGGGCACGTCGGTGCTGGAGATGCTGCACGCGTTCGAGCGGGCGTCGGGCAAGGTGCTGCCGTACGAGGTGGGGCCCCGGCGGGCGGGTGACCTGGCGGCGTTCTGGTCGGACCCGGCGCGGGCGAACACGGAGCTGGGCTGGACGGCGACGCGCACGATCGACCAGATCTGCGAGGACACGTGGCGCTGGCAGTCGGCGAACCCGCAGGGCTACCCGGGCGAGTGAGCGGGGACCCGACCGGGCGACCTGGCGGACTGCCCCGCCCGCACCACCGACGTTCAGGAGCATCGTGCGCGCCGTAGTCCGAAGCATCTCCGACCGTCTTCGGTTCCTGTTGCAGGCCGAGCTGCAGTACGTGCTCGGTTTGCTCGGGTTCCTGCTCGGGCTGGTGGTGGCGTTGCCGCGCCTGCCGGTGTGGCTCTATGCCACTCTCGCTGTCGCGACCGCGGGTATCAGCCTCGCGGTCGTCCTGCGGGAGACGACAGTCCTGGGGCGTCGCTGGTCACGCTGGGTGATGGCGCCGCGATCCT
This sequence comes from Myceligenerans cantabricum, assembly GCF_054777735.1. Lineage (NCBI taxonomy): Bacteria > Bacillati > Actinomycetota > Actinomycetes > Micrococcales > Promicromonosporaceae > Myceligenerans > Myceligenerans cantabricum. The sequence continues at coordinate 385,917 of NZ_BAAHAJ010000009.1, read as the reverse complement.
TGCCGTTGCAGTTCGACGGTGATCCGTCGGTGCCGGGGCTTCCGGTACTCATCCGGTCGCGGGAGGGAACGATCGCCATCGACCCTGCGCTCGACCGGCGGCTCCCGGAAACCCCGGTGCGCGCGGAGATGGCTCCCGACGTGTTCGACCTGCCGGAGCGTCTCGCGGGGATCTCTCGGTACGTGATGGCGCGTAGCGGGCAGGGCCAGTGGCCGTTCAACGGGCAGAACGTGCGTCTCGCCACCAACATCGACGCGACGTGGCTGGACCGGGAACGACCCGCCGTCGTCCAGGCGAGCGACTTCTTCTCTCTCCTGTGCTCCAACGAGCTCACGAAGTGGGACATCACCTCCCCGGACGGCCCGTTCGGGTTTCGCGAGGAGTTCCTGTTCGACGAAGGGGGCAACTTCCGCCCTCTGGAATCGAGCCACCTCAACAACTCGATCGGGACATCGACACTAGCGGTCACCACGGACGACCATCTGGTGGTCACGCTGCAATCGACCAGGTCGCAGGCAAGCTCGGGTCGGCTCGCGCCGTCAGGGTCCGGGGCCCTGGAGCCCAGAGACCTCACCCCCGGCTCGACGTTGCAGGAGTTTGTCGGCGAGGGGGCCGAACGTGAGCTGAGTGAGGAGACCACGATCCCGCGGGCAGCCGTCGCGGCCACGGCCGTCATCGGCTACGGGCGCTGGCTGGACCGTGGTGCCAAACCGGAGTTCTTCAGCGTGTCCGCGTTGACCGTCTCGTCGCGGGACTTCTCCCGCAAGGGGATGATCCACGGGCTACTCAAGGAGGAGCGCCTGTGGACGCAGACCATCGACTTCGCCCCGCTCGATCTGGAGGCCCCTTCTCGTCCCGGTTCGAGCGAAGGGGTTGCCTCCAGCAGGTTGGACGGATCCACAGGCCGGGCGCCGTGCTGGCGGGAGACGGGGTTGGCCGATCTGTCGACGCTCCCTGGGGAACCATCCGTACCGCTGGACGCTGCCCTCGACGCCCTGGTTCGTGCGCTGCGCGCCGAGCCTGGCCTGTTGACGCGCCTGCGCGGAGGCGCCGCGCGGGAGGGAACCCGGGCCTGAGCCGTCAGTTCTGCTCCTCCCGGGCCTCCTCGAACGCGCGGACGACGTTCCAGGGGATCTTCTCCTCGGGTTCGATGACGTAGCCGTTGTTCGCCGCCCAGGCGCGGATCGCCTTCGGGCCCGCGCCGGTGGCGGCGGCCGGGCGGTCGCTGCTGCCGGCGTTGTCCACGACCTTCGGGAAGTCGAGCGGCGTGGCCTCCACGATGGGTTCCAGCACCACCGACCACGGCACCCCGAGCACCGTGGCGAGCCGGAACAGCTCCCGCCGTTCCTCCTGGGCGTAGCGGTCTTCCCCGATCGCCTGGGCGATCAGGGCGTTGATGAAGAGCCGGTGCACCCGCGCGAGGTCGGGCACGTGCAGGAGGGCGGCGACCTCGCCGAGCGTCCGGAGGGTCGCCGCGCTCCCCGCGCCGTTCGTGCTCCTCCGCCCGTTGCGGCTCCCGCCCGGGGGCTCCGGGATGTGCCCGTGGCCGAGCGCGTCGGCAAGGAGGGACAGGTAGGCGTGCTCGTGGCCGAACGTGCCGACGGCGCCGTCGGCGAGCTGGCGGGCGTTCAGGTGCTCGAAGGTGATCACCGGGGCGGCGGGCGGGGTCTCCCGTCGGCGCTGGCGCTGGGCGGCGGCGCGGGTCTGTCGCTCGGGCCACGGGTACACCCAGGCCCGGAGCGTGACGCTGGTGAGCTCGGGGACGGGGGCGACGCCGGCGACACCGGCGATGAACCGCACGAGGAGCTCGGCGGTGGCGCGCGCCTCTCCGCGTCCGGTGTCGTCCGGGCCGGTGACGCCGGCCGCCGTGCAGCAGTCCGCGAGCCGGCGGCGGCCCAGCCGGGGCAGGTAGGTGAAGCTGGCTTCCTGGGTGGTGACCTGCGCGATCGCGGGGACGTCCCATCCGGCGCGCCCCAGGATGCGGCGCAGCATCTCGACGCCGAGGCGCCCGTTGTGCGTGACGACGGCCATCTGGTTCAGCAGGTTGCGCAGGCGGGTGCCCTGGTCGGCGAAGGTGCCGTCGTCCAGGATGCTGTCCCACTCGTCGACGAGCCCGCCGCGCTCGTCGAGCCGGAGCACGGACAGCTCGCTGACGGTGTCTCGTTCCAGGTCGAGCCCGGTGGTGGTGATGCCGAGGACGGCGTACGCGGGCTTGCCGATGTCCGACCTGGCCAGTGTCATCGTCTCGTAGCTCCCTTGCCGCGCTGCCTGGGGTCGACGGCCGTGCCGCGTGGGCCGCCTGAGGGGGGCGTGGTGCCGCCCGCGCGTCGCCGTCGGGCATAGCGTGCCACCAGCACAAATAGTCCGAAAGTTGAATCGCCGGTGAAAGCGCTGCTACCCGGGGGCGAAGTGTCCCGGACACGCCCGGATCGCGGTCACTGGTAGCGCCCTGGCCTGCGTGAATGCACAATGGTTTGCGGATTGTCACAAGTTGGACAAGGAATCGCGACCGACGGCGCGCACGGGTTCGCCGTCGTCGGGGAGCGAGACGCGGAAGGCGAGGTCGGGCATGGCGAAGCTGACGGTCATCGACTGGCGCGCGCTGGCGGCGCTCGGTCTGGGGATCCCGTACGCGGCACTCTGGCTCGCCGAGGCACAGGCCTCCGGTGCGGGCCTCACCGGCGACGTGCCCAGCTGGCTCGAGTGGTGGTCGGAGGCCGTCGCGGACATCACGAGCACCGGGGAGCTCACGTTCCCGATCTGGTTCGTGGCCCTGGTGCTGGTCCTCGGAGGCGCCGCGCTCGCCCTCGAGCCCGCGGTCCGGGCTGCCGACGACCGGCACTACCCCGTGATCAACCTGATCGTCGCGTTCGGGATGCTCGCGGCGTTCGCCGTCGCGGCATGGACCGTCGGCACCGACTACTACGCCGCATGGACTGGTCCGTGAGCCGGTCCGTGCACCGCGCCGGCGACGCGACGCGGTGCACGGAGCGACACCTCACAGGGCGCCGATCGCGGTCGTGACCACCCGGCCGAACACCCAGCTCCCGAGGACCACGAGCGCCAGGAGCGCGGCGGCGGACGTCAGCAGCGGGATCCACCAGCTGATCTCGCGGGGCGCGGTGTAGCGGTCGTCCCCCGGTCCGGGCCCCGACCCGAGCCCTGGGCCGGAGAGGTCCCCGCGACCGATGGTGATGTTGCTCATGGCTCGTACCCCCTTGCTGCCGTCGCCTCTGCCCGACGACGGCGTCTCGATGCGTTCCCTGCCGAACGCCTCTCTTCCATAGACGCACGAGACCCGGCAGACCGTTGCTGTCACGCGGTCACGGTCCCATCACGATGCGCCGAGCGAATCGGGCAATGTTTGGGACCCGGGGCAATCCGCCGCCCAGACACCCGCTGCGGGCCCCGGAACCGCGCCGTTCCGGCGATCGTGCACGGGCTCGACGGCGACGGGCGCGGGTTCGCTGCACGCCTGCCGCGGCGCGATCGGGCGGCCGGTGGCGTCACTGATGTTTCGGTGTCGTCTCGATTGGGCCGCTATCCGCGTGCTGTGTTGCTGCTGCGCAACATTGCATGGTTACGGTTGGCGCGCCTCAAGCGGGGCAAATTCCCCGCAAAAGGCACCACTGAAACCGACCAGGGAGTAAGCCCATGCGAACCCGCGGAAAGCTCAACGTCGCGGCCGGCCTCGTCGTCGGCCTCGGGGCCAGTCTGACACTCACGGCGTGCGGCGGTGACGACTCGTCCGGCGGAGGCGACGGCCGCCTCAGCGACGTCAGCATCACGGTCGGGTCAAAGGACTTTACCGAGAACATCCTGCTCGGGGAGCTGTTCGTCCAGGCCCTGCAGGCAGAGGGTGCCGACGTCACCCCGCAGACCAACCTCGGCGGTACCTCGGTCGCGCGCGATGCGCTGCTGGCCGGGGAGATCGACGTCTACCCCGAGTACAACGGCACCGGCTGGACGGTGCACCTCGGGCACGACGACCCGAGCAGCGACCCGGAAGAGCTCTTCCAGATGACCGCTGACGAGGACATCGAGAAGAACAACATCCTGTGGGCCGGCAGCACGCCGTTCAACGACACCTACGGCTTCGCCGCCAACGGCGACCTGGCTGCCGAGGAGGGCGGCTTCGACTTCCAGTCGATGGCCGACTACCTCGAGGCCAACCCGGACGCCGTGGTCTGCATGGAGACCGAGTTCCCGGACCGGCCCGACGGGCTCGTCCTGTTCGAGGAGGCCACCGGCTACGAGGTGCCCCAGTCGCAGATCCAGATCCTCGACACCGGCCTGATCTACACGGAGACCGCGGACAACAACTGCGACTTCGGCGAGGTCTTCACCACCGACGGCCGCATCGAGGCGCTCAACCTCGAGCTGGTCGAGGACCCGGGCGTCATGATCCTCTACAACGCCTCCTACACCTTCGACAACGACGTGTACGAGGAGAACGCCGAGGTCTACGACGAGCTCATCGACGGCATCTTCAGCCCGCTCGACGAGGCGAAGATGGCCGAGCTGAACGGCCTGGTCGACGTCGAGGGCGAGACCGTCGAGGACGTCGCGGCCGAGTACCTCGAGGAGCAGGGCCTGGCCTGAGGCGCTGCGCCCAGGTCCTGACCGGTCAGGCCCCCGCCCGGAACGTCCGGGCGGGGGCCTGACTCGTGAGCAGGGGAATGCGGGCCCTCAGAGGCCTCGCGGGTGAAGGAACTTCTCGGCCAGCGCGCCGAGCCAGTCGAACGTCAGCGCGACGAGCGCGACCAGCACGGCACCGACGATCAGCACGTCGTCCTGGTTGAGCTTCAGCCCGGAGTTGATGGTGATCCCGAGCCCGCCGCCGCCGATGAGGAACGCGAGCGTGGCCATACCGATGTTGATGATCATCGCGGTCCGGATGCCCGCCACGATCACCGGCACCGCGAGCGGCAGCTCGATCCGCAGCAAGGTCTGCCGCCGCGTCATCCCCATCCCGCGGCCCGCCTCCAGCGTGTTGCGGTCCACGCTGTCGAGGCCCACCATCGTGTTCCGCAGCACCGGCAGGATCGCGTAGACCACCAGGGCGGCGATCACGGTGCGGCCGCCCTGGCCCATCATCGCCAGGAAGATGACCAGCAGACCGTACGCGGGCAGCGCCTGCCCGGCGTTCGCGACCGTCAGCACCGCGGGGCCGATCCGGCGCACCCCCGGGCGGGTCAGGAGGATGCCCAGCGGCACCGCTGTCGCGATCACGAACAGGGTGGACCAGAACGCGATCTCCAGCTGCTGGGTCAGCTGCGGCCGCAGCTTCGTGTCCCAGTCCAGCGCGGAGGAGACCTGCGTCAGCGCCGTGTCGCCGATGCCGAGGCTCTGGTAGTAGAACCAGAGGGTGGTCGCCAGCGCCACGATGAGCAGAGGTGCCACGGTGAGCGAGTACCGGTGCCAGAGCCGGGTGGCGCGGGTACCGTCCCGCACGATCGGGGCCGGCCGCGTGCCGGCCGGGTCGGGCAGCTTCGCGACGGCCGGGGCAACGTCCGTCATGACGCGGCCTCGAGCTCGTCGTAGTGCTTCTTCGCCTCGTCCTGGGCGACGCGCAGGGCGTCGCTCAGGTGGCTCAGTTCCACCACGCCCGCCGGCGTCCCGGCACCGTCCACCACCAGGGCCTTGCCGTCGGCCGTACGCAGCATCTCCTCCAGGGCCTCGTAGAGGGTCGAGTCCGTGGTGATCGTGCCCGTCAGGTCGTCGCCGTTCGTGCTGCCGTCGTCGAACGGGGCGAGGTCGAGGTCGCCGACGCGCTCGAACGTGAGCCCCTTCATCGCGGTGCCGGCGCCGATGAAGCTGCGCACGAAGTCGTCGACCGGGTAGGCGAGGATCCGCTCGGGGGTGTCGGCCTGGTGGACGACGCTCTCCTTGCCGAGGATCGCGATCCGGTCGCCCATCTTGATGGCCTCGTCGATGTCGTGCGTGACGAAGACGATGGTCTTCTTCAGCTCCTCCTGCAGGCGGAGGAACTCGTTCTGCAGGCTCTCGCGAGTGATCGGGTCGATGGCGCCGAACGGCTCGTCCATCAGCATGATCGACGGGTCCGCGCCGAGGGCCCGGGCGACGCCCACCCGCTGCGCCTGCCCGCCCGACAGCTCCTTGGGGTAGCGGCCGCCGTACACGTGGGGGTCGAGCCCGACCATGTCGAGCAGCTCGTCGACGCGGGCGGCGATCTTCTTCTTGTCCCACTTGAGCATCTTCGGGACCGTGGCCACGTTCTCCGCGATGGTCTGGTGCGGGAACAGCCCGATCTGCTGGATCACGTACCCGATCTGCCGGCGCAGCTGGTCCGGGTTCACGTCGGTGACGTCCTCGCCGTCCAGGTAGATGCGGCCGCTCGTGGGCTCGATCATCCGGTTGATCAGGCGGAGCGTGGTGCTCTTGCCACAGCCCGACGGACCCACCAGGACGAGGATCTCCCCGGGTTCGATGTCGAGAGTGAGCTCCGCGACCGCCGGGGTGCTGGTCCCCGGGTAGATCTTGCCCACGTGGTCGAGTCGGATCTTCGGTTCGACTGCCATGAGAGTTCCTTACCTTCGCGTTCAGGCCCGCAGGCCGCGGGAGCTGGTCAAGCGCTGGACGAGCGACAGCAGGACGTCGAGCACCAGGCCGAGGACGACGGTGAAAATCGTCCCGACCCAGACGGACTCCACGCTGTTCGGAAGCCCGAGCCGCGTCAGGCCGCCCTGGATGAAGGTCCCGAGACCGCCGCCGCCCACGAGGATCGCGATCGCCGCGATGCCCACGGTCAGCAGCGTCGAGATCCGTACGCCGGTCATGATCAGCGGCCACGCCAGGGGGAGCCGGACGCGCAGGAGCTGCTGTGCGGGGCTCATCCCCATGCCGCGGGCCGACTCGACCACCGCCGGGCTCACCTCGTCGAGGCCGGTGACGGTGTTGCGCAGGATCGGCAGAATCGCATAGAGGAACAGTGCCATCATCGCCGGGCTGTCTCCCGGCCCGACCAGCGGGATGAAGAGCGCGAAGAGCGCGAGCGCCGGGATCGTCAGGAAGATTCCCGAGACCGCCAGCGCGATGGCCTTCTGAGTAGGTCGTGACTGTACGTAGATCCCCAGCGCCACGGAGAACACGGTCGCGAGGACCACGACGGTCACGGTCATCTGAGCATGTTCGAGGGTGGCTTCCAGGACGTCGTCACCGTGCTTGACGACGTATTCCCACCAACTTTTGAGTCCGTCCACGCGTACCTTCCACAAGGATGCCGCCAATCGGCCCTTTTGGGGTCGTCACCATACACAAGCCTGACACGCGGAATGTAAAAGGGTGGCAACGACACTGCAACATGACGTCGCCGTGACACATCTGAGACCATTCGGCGCGCCAAGATCGTGCGTCCCGAGATCGTGCGTCGCACCCGCCGGCATCGTCCTCCCACCGACCGTCGTCGGCCGGGGCACGGGGACGGCCGGGCCCGGACGGTCCGGCTGGACTGCCGGGCCCCGGGCCGCGACCATCGGACCATGACCACCACCACCGACGCCGAAGCCGACGCCGAGCGTCTGCGGACCCTCGTGCGGCTGCGCCGGGTGCGGGACCGGATCGACCGGGAGTACGCGGAGCCGCTCGACGTGGAGGCCCTGGCGCGCGGGGCGCACCTGTCAGCGGGCCACCTCAGCCGGGAGTTCCGGCGGGCGTACGGGGAGTCGCCGTACTCGTACCTGATGACGCGGCGGATCGAGCGGGCGATGGCGCTGCTGCGGCGGGGAGACCTGAGCGTGACGGAGGTGTGCTTCGCGGTGGGCTGCTCGTCGCTGGGAACGTTCAGCACGCGGTTCACGGAGCTGGTCGGCGTGCCGCCGAGCGTGTACCGGACCGACGGGGCCCAGGACACGGCGGGGATGCCGCCGTGCATCGCGAAGCAGGTGACGCGGCCCGTGCGGAACGGTGCCGGTCGCAGGCCCGGCGGGCAGCCCGGCGAGCCGGTCAGGAATCAAGAAGCGCCGTCGTCCGCCCGCGCCTAGCGTCGTCGGCATGGACACCATCACGATTCACCACTCGTTCCTGCCGCACACCGACCCGGAGGCGTCGCTCGCGTTCTACCGTGACGTCCTGGGCTTCGAGGTCCGCAACGACGTCGGCGGCGGCGCGATGCGCTGGATCACCGTCGCGCCGGCCGGTTCCGGCACCTCCGTGGTGCTGACGCCGCCCGCGGCGGACCCCGGCATCACCGACGACGAGCGCCGGACCATCGCCGAGATGATGGCCAAGGGCACCTACGCGACGCTCGTGCTGGCCACCACCGACCTCGACGGCACGTTCGACAGGATCCAGGCGGCGGGCGCCGAGGTCGTCCAGGAGCCGGTCGACCAGCCGTACGGCATCCGGGACTGCGCGTTCCGCGACCCGGCGGGCAACCACGTCCGCTTCAACGAGGTGAGGTGACCCGCCACGACCGGTCGCACGAGACGACCGGGCAATGGCGTAGAAGCGCACGACGCACCAGGCCAGGAGTGGTCGGCGGGACCCTGACGCGGGTCGTGTCAGCGTCCGGCAGTACGGTGCGGGAAGCATCGCAAGAGTCGGGAGCCGCGCCGTGGAGAGCGAGACCATGAACGTCAGCATGAACAGGACCGAGTCCGCCGTGCCGAGCGCGGGCGGCGCTCCGGCGTCGCCCCGCCCGGCCGACGACCACGACCTGATCCGGGTCCGGGGCGCGCGGGAGAACAACCTGCGGGCCGTCGACGTCGACATCCCGAAGCGCCGGCTCACGGTGTTCACCGGGGTGTCGGGCTCGGGCAAGAGCTCGCTGGTGTTCGGCACGATCGCCGCGGAGTCGCGGCGGCTGATCGACGAGACGTACTCGACGTTCGTGCAGGGGTTCATGCCGTCCCTGCCGCGGCCCGACGTCGACCACCTCGCCGGGATCACGACGGCGATCCTGGTGGACCAGGAGCGCCTGGGCGCGAACGTGCGCTCGACGGTGGGGACGGTGACGGACGCCAACGCGATGCTGCGCAGCCTGTTCAGCCGGATCGGGGAGCCGTACGTGGGGCCGCCGCCGGCGTTCTCCTTCAACATCCCGACGTCGACGGCGAGCGGGGTGATGAGCACCGAGAAGTCCGGTGGCACGGTCTCCAAGGCCATCGTGCGCAAGCAGGTGTACCTGGGCGGCATGTGCCCGGAGTGCGAGGGACGGGGCAGCGTCTCGGACCTCGACCTGTCCGTGATCGTGGACGAGTCCAGGTCGCTGAACGACGGAGCGATCCTGGTGCCCGGCTACACCGCGGACGGGTGGATGGTGAAGGGATACGCGGAGTCCGGGTTCGTGGACCCGGACAAGGCGATCAAGGACTACACGGCCCAGGAGCGCGCGGACTTCCTGCACAAGGAGAAGACCAAGATCAAGGCCCTCGGGATGAACATGACCTACCAGGGCCTCATCCCCAAGATCCGGGAGTCGATGTTCAGCAAGGACGTCGAGTCGCTGCAGCCGCACATCCGGCGGTTCGTCGAGGCCGCGGCCGTGTTCGGGCCGTGCCAGGCGTGCGGCGGGTCGCGGCTCAACGAGTCCGCCCGGTCCGCGAAGATCCAGGGCAGGAACATCGCCGAGGTCTGTGCCCTGCAGATCACGGACGCCGCGCAGTGGGCGCGCACCGTCTCCGACCCGGGCGTCGCGCCGCTGATCGGGGGCCTGCTGCACCTGTTCGACGCCTTCACCGACATCGGGCTGGGCTACCTGTCGCTGGACCGGCCCGCCGGCACGCTGTCCGGGGGAGAGGCTCAGCGCACCAAGATGATCCGGCACCTCGGGTCGGCGCTCACGGACGTCACCTACGTGTTCGACGAGCCGACGATCGGCCTGCACCCGCACGACATCCAGCGGATGAACAACCTGCTGGTGGACCTGCGGGACAAGGGCAACACGGTGCTCGTCGTCGAGCACAAGCCGGAGGCGATAGCGATCGCGGACCACGTCGTGGACCTCGGCCCGCGCGCCGGGTCCGAGGGCGGCACCGTCTGCTACGAGGGGACCGTCGACGGGCTGAAGGCCGCCGACACGCTCACCGGGCAGCACCTCGGGTACCGGGCCGAGCTCAAGGAGTCCGTGCGCGAGCCGGACGGCGCGCTGGAGATCCGCGGCGCGGACCAGAACAACCTGCGTGGCGTGGACGTCGACGTGCCGACCGGCGTGCTGGCCGTCATCACGGGGGTGGCCGGCTCCGGCAAGAGCTCGCTCATCCACGGCAACCTGGGCGGGCGCGAGGGCGTCGTGGTCGTCGACCAGGGCGCGATCAAGGGGTCGCGCCGCTCCAACCCCGCCACCTACACCGGGATGCTGGAGCCGATCCGCAAGGCGTTCGCCAAGGCGAACGGCGTCAAGCCGGCGCTGTTCAGCGCGAACTCCGAGGGTGCCTGCCCCACCTGCAAGGGCAACGGCATGATCTTCACGGAGCTCGGCTTCATGGAGACCGTGGCCACGCCCTGCGAGGACTGCGGCGGCAAGCGGTTCCAGGCCGCGGTGCTGGAGCACCGGATGGGCGGGCTGAACATCGCCGAGGTGCTGGACCTGTCGGTCGCCACGGCGTACGAGTACTTCGGGGAGCCCGAGTCCAAGGTGCCCGCCGCACGCAAGATCCTCGGGCACCTGCGGGACGTCGGGCTCGGCTACCTGAAGCTCGGGCAGCCGCTCAACACGCTGTCCGGCGGGGAGCGCCAGCGGCTCAAGCTCGCGATGCACATGGGTGACGAGGGTGGCGTCTACGTCCTGGACGAGCCGACGACCGGCCTGCACCTGGCCGACGTCGAGAACCTGCTGCGGCTGCTGGACCGGCTGGTCGACTCCGGGAAGTCGGTGATCGTCATCGAGCACCACCAGGCGGTCATGGCGCACGCGGACTGGATCATCGACCTGGGACCGGGCGCCGGGCACGACGGCGGGCGCGTGGTGTTCTCGGGGACGCCGGCGGACCTGGTGCGGGACGGCTCGACGCTGACGGGGGAGCACCTGGCGGAGTACGTGGGGACGTGACCCGCGCCGGTGCGCCCGTGTCAGGATCAGCCCCTATGCTCGCGTCATGACGCCGATCCCAGGGGTGATGAAAGCGGTGCGGCTCCACGGTCACGGGGGCCTCGACCAGCTTGTCTACAGTGACGACGTCCCGACGCCCGAGCCGGCGCCCGGCGAGGTGCTGATCGACGTCCACGCCTGCGGCATGAACAACACCGACGTGTGGGTCCGCGAGGGCGCCTACGGGTCCGAGACCGACTCCGGGGCGGTCTCCACGTGGCGGCGGGGCCGCTCCACGCTGACGTTCCCGCGCATCCAGGGCACGGACACGGTCGGCGAGGTCGTGGGGGTCGGCCCGGGCGTCCCGGCGGAACGGATCGGGGAGCGGGTGATGGTGGACTTCAGCATCTACAACCGCCCCGAGGGCGACGACAGCCTCGCCGACATCGACTACATCGGGCACGGGCGCGACGGGGGCTACGCGGAGTACGTCACCGTGCCGGCCGAGAACGCCTACGAGATCACCGCCGATATCGGCGACGCCGAGCTGGCCACGTTCTGCTGCGCCTACCTGACGGCCGAGCAGATGCTCGACCGGGCGCGGCTGGGCGCGGGGGAGCGGGTGCTGGTGACCGGAGCGTCGGGCGGCGTCGGTTCGGCGATCGTCCAGCTGGCACGGGTGCGCGGTGCGGTCCCGTACGCCGTCTCCAGTGCCGGCAAGGAGGACGCGCTCCGGAGGATCGGTGCCGAGGACGTCGTGCGGCGCGACGCGCCCGACCTGGTCGGCGCGGTCGGGGACATGGTGGACGGCCCCGTGGACGTCGTCGCCGACCTGGTCGCGGGGCCGATGTTCAACGACCTGCTCCGTATCCTGCGGCCTGAGGGCCGCTACACGACGGCCGGCGCGATCGGAGGGCCGGTGGTCGACCTGGACCTGCGCACCATGTACCTCAAGCAGCTCGAGCTGCACGGGTCGTCGCAGGGGACGCGCACCGCGTTCCGCCGGCTGGTGCGCTACATCGAGGACGGGAAGATCCGGCCGCTGCTGGACCGCACGTTCCGGCTGTCGGACTTCCACGAGGCGCAGCGCACCTTCGTGAGCAAGACCTACATCGGCAAGCTCGTCGTCGTGCCGGACCGGCACTGGAACACCGTGGGAGCGCAGCATGCGGCATCGTGAACGGACCCTGGAGCTGCTGGACACGCAGTCCGGGGGAGACGTCAGCCGGATCGTGACCTCGGGCGTCGAGCCGCTGCCGGGCGCCACGGTGCTGGCCAAGGCCCGCTACCTGCAGCACGACGGCGACGGGCTGCGGCGGCTGCTGCTGTCCGAGCCGTACGGCGACCCGGCGATGTCGGTGGACCTGATCGTGGAGCCGTCGCACCCCGAGGCACAGGCCGGCTACATCATCATGGAGGCGATGGGGTACCCGCTGTACTCCGGGTCCAACACGATCTGCACCGCCACGGCGCTCCTGCAGAGCGGCGCGATCCCGATGCGGGAGGGCCTGCAGAACGTGGTGCTGGAGTCGCCCGCCGGGCTGGCGCGGATCGTCGCGCGCGTCACGGACGGGCGGGTCGTGTCGATCACCACGCAGGGCGAGCCCGCGTACGTGGCCGACCAGGACCTGAGCGTCGATGTGCCGCACTACGGCGAGGTGCGGTTCGACCTCGTGTGGAGCGGCGCCTACTACGCGCTGATCGACGCGGCACGGCACGGGTTCACCCTCGGGTCCGAGGAGCAGATCGCGCTGGCCGCGTTCGGTGACGCCTTCGTCCGCGCCGCCCGGCCCGGCCTGCGCCAGGAGCACCCGGAGTTGGGCGACGTCGGCCCGCTGCCGTTCGCTCACTTCCGGGGGCCGGTCCAGGAGACCGGCCGCACCGACGACGGCCACGTGCGGTACGAGTCGCCGTCGGCCACCTACGTGCACCCCGGCGTGATCTGCCGCAGCCCGACCGGGACCGGGACGTCGGCCCGGCTCGCGCTGATGGCCCGGCACGGTCAGATCGGCGAGGGCGACTCGCTGGAGACGATCTCGCCGCGCGGCAGCCGGTTCGTCGGCACGGTCCTGGAGGACGCGCGGGTCGGCGACTACCCGGCGCTGCACTCCACGATCACCGGCTCGGCACGCCTGATGGCGCACTCACGCATCACCGTCGACCTGGACGACCCGCTGGTGGACGAGTCCGACCTGGAGCACGTCCTGTCGGTCCCGGGCTGAGGGTGGCGGCCGCTCCGGAACGGCGCGCGACCGGCCGCTCCGGCGGCCCGTCCGGCCAGGCCACGCTTCGCTGGATCACGTGAACCGATAATGCACATTATGTCATTTCGGCGGCGAGGAGGGTGGCGAGATCGTCCACGACCTCCCCTTCGGCCCCGGCGCGTCGCGCACCCGCAGCGCAGCGCGACGCGCCGTCAACTGTCCGGACGCCGGTGTCGCTCCGGGCTCCGGTCGGCAGCCCCGGGATCAGTCTGCGGGCGTCGGCAGATCGTCTCGACGATCCACGGACGGCTGCCGCAGGCATGCCGCGGGAAGGTCGCACGCACGCCGACGGCGCACGACGGTGCCGCCGGGTTCACACCGGCGCTCGCGAGCTCCCGCCCGGCGCCCCGCACCGCCCCTCCCGGCCTCTGACGGTATACAACGGTGTATAGCGCAACACAACGGTCTTGCCACTCTTCTCGGACATCATCTCCGGCACCCGGTCCGACAGGCACCCGATTCACTGCCCCGCCCGTCGGATGTCAGTGTCTCCACATACTCTGACCTGCATGGTTGCACCACCACGTCTGGAACGCATCACCGTCTCGGAAGCGGCGGCCCGATACCTGGCCGTCGTCGAGGTCGACGCCGTCCGGGAGGTCCTCTCCCCCGCCACCGCCCGCAGCTACTCGCGCGACGTGCGCGAGTTCGCACGGCTGGCCGGCCCCGCCACGGTGCTCGACGACATCAGCGGCTCCGACGTGGACGCCCTCCTGGTGCGCTACCAGTCCGCACCCGACGCCCGGTTCACCGACCCCGGCGTCAAGCCCGGCCCCGGCCGCTCCACCGCGACCGTCAACCGGTTCCGCCAGTCCGTCTCACGGTTCTTCACCCACGCGGCCCGCGAGTGCTGGGTCCAGGCCGACCCCATGCAGTGGGCCTCTCCCCCGGCCAAGAACCGCGCACCGCTGCGCTCCGCCCGCACCGCGCTGTCCGCCGGCGCGGCCCGGTCCCTGCTCACGGCCGACGCCGCCGCCCCGGCGCGCACCGACCAGAACCTCGCCGCCCGCGACCGGCTCGTCCTCGCGCTCCTGCTGGTCGTCGGCCCGCGAGTCTCCGAGCTGGCGCGCGCCGACGTGACCGACCTCACCCGCGGGGACGACCACACCGTCTGGCGGATCCGCGGCAAGGGCGGCAGCACCCGCACCGTCGCGCTCAGCCCGCCGCTCGCCGCCGCGCTGGACGAGTACCTGACCACCCTCCGGCCCGGCCTCGCCGCCCGCCGCCCCGACGACACCGACGCCCAGCGCGCCCTCCTGCTGTCCTGGCGCGGCCGGCGCGTGGACACCCAGGCGATCCGCGGCCTGCTGCGCCGCGCCGTCGACCGCATGCCCTCCCGCACGCGCCGCGAGGCCACCCCGCACGCGCTGCGCCACACCACCGCGACCCTGCTGGTCGCCGAGGGCTGGGACGTCAAGGTCGTCGCCGAGCTCCTCGGCCACGCGTCGATAGCGACCACGGGCGTCTACCTCGACCGGATCGACGGCGAGCTCGCCGCCGCGGTGCGCGCGCACCCGCTCACCCAGGACTCACCCTGACCCGCACCCTGCGACCACCGCCCGGAGCCCGGCTGCACGGTCCCCACGCGCCCCGTTGTGCCGCGACATTCCCCACCTGCCGGTAACGTGAGCCTGTGCCGTCACGCAACATCCCCGGACTGACCATCGACATCGCGCCCGACCTCCTCCGCCGGGCGCGGAGGTTCGCGCTGCGTGCCGGGCTCGCCGCCGCCGCCGCACCCGTGACGCTCGCCGCCGCGCTGACCGTCACGGACGCGATCCGCCGCCGCATGCACCCGCTCACGGCGACCTTCCCGACGGAGAAGCCGCTCACCGAGTACGTCGACGAGACCGCCACCACCCTCTACACGTACGGCGCCGACCTGTACGACTCCATGCTGGAAGCCATCCGCGCCGCCGAGCACACCGTCATGCTCGAGACCTACATCTGGAAGAACGACCAGGTAGGGCAGCACTTCAAGCAGGCTCTCATCGATGCCTCCGCCCGTGGCGTCAAGGTCTACGTCATCGTGGACGGCTTCGCGAACCTCGTGGTGCCCCCGAGCTTCTTCCGCTTCCCGGGCGACGTGCACCTGCTGAGCTTCCCCGTGCTCCGCCCGGGCATGGCCGCCCTCAACATCCGCAAGTCCGGACGCGACCACCGCAAGATCCTCGTCGTCGACGACCGGATCGGGTACGTCGGCGGCTACAACATCGGCTCCATGTACGCCACCCAGTGGCGCGACACCCACATCCGCCTCGAGGGCCCCGCCGTCTGGGAGCTGCGCAACGCGTTCGTCGACTTCTGGAACCGGCACCGCACCGGCCGCCTGCCGCTGCTGACCGACGTCGGCTCCGTGAGCTGGCTGCCCCACCTCAAGGCTGCCCGCAACGCGCCGTCCGAGCTCGTGTTCCCCATCCGCGGGCTCTACCTCGACGCCATCGACCGCGCCACCGACCACGTCTACATCACGCAGGCCTACTTCATCCCCGACCACGACATCCACGACGCCCTGCTGGCCGCCTCCGCCCGCGGCGTCGACGTCCGCGTCCTGGTCCCCCACCGTTCCAACCACGTCGTCGCCGACTGGCTGGCCCGCGGCCAGTACACGTCGCTGCTGCGCGGCGGCGTGCGCATCTTCCTGTACCAGGACGCCATGGTGCACGCCAAGACCGCCACCATCGACGGCCGCTGGACCACCATCGGGACCGCCAACATCGACCGCCTCAGCCTCACCGGCAACTACGAGGTCAACCTCGAGATCGTCGACGCCCCGCTCGCCGCCCGCATGGAGGACGTGTTCCGCCTCGACCTCACCAACGCCCGCGAGCTCACCCTCGACCAGTGGTCACGGCGCTCGCGGCTCGCGAAGGTCGGGGAGGCTCTCATCTCCCCGCTGCGACCCCTGCTCTAGCTTGGCTCTCAGCCCGCGTTGCGGGTCTTGTCGCGCTCGCGGCGGCGGCGCGTGAACTCGTCGTCGCTGCCGGTGAGACCGTCGTCGTCGCCCTGCCCGGCGACGGGCCCGAACGACTCCGTGGGGAGCTCGGACAGCGTCCCCTCGATCTCGCGCCACACCCGGCCGACGGCGATGCCGAACACTCCTTGGCCCCCCTGCACAAGATCCACGACCTCGTCCGCGGACATGCACTCGTACACGGACGCGCCGTCGGACATCAGGGTGATCTGCGCGAGGTCCTCGACGCCGCGCTCGCGCAGGTGGGTGACCGCGGTGCGGATCTGCTGGAGGGAGACCCCCGTGTCGAGCAGCCGCTTGACGACCTTGAGCACGAGGATGTCGCGGAAGCTGTACAACCGGTGCGTGCCCGAGCCGGTGGCCGGCTTGATGCTCGGCTCGACCAGGCCGGTGCGTGCCCAGTAGTCGAGCTGGCGGTACGTGATCCCGGCGACGCTGCACGCCGTGGTGCCGCGGTAGCCGGTCGTCGCGTCCCGCTCGGTCAGGTCCTCGCCGAAGAGGAGACCCTGAGCGCCGTGCGGGATCGGTGCGCCGGCAGCTCTGACCTCACCATGGGTGTTCACTGTGCCTCCTGGAAGTGTCATGACCACGCTAGGGCTGCCGGACCGGTTCGGGCCGCCAAGCGGCTCGGCGTGTCGCCCAGTCGTCGGTGGTGTGGCTCACTGGCCCGGTGGTGGACCGGAGAAGTCCTCCGGGCTGACGTGGTCCAGGAAGGCACGGAACTTCTCCATCTCCTCGCGCTGCTCCACGTCCACGATCTCGACGCCGGCCAGCGCCACGATCTCGGCGGAGCACAGCACGGGGCTGCCGGTGCGCACGGCGAGCGCGATCGCGTCGGACGCGCGCGAGTCGAGCCGTACCCCGGTGTCGAGGATCAGCTCGGCGAAGTAGATGCCGCCCTCCAGGGCGACGATCTCGACCCGCTCCAGCCCGACGCCGACCGCCGCGAGCACGTCGCGGAGCAGGTCGTGCGTCATGGGGCGGGGTGTGGACAGCCCGGCCTGCGCCATCGCGATGGCACTCGCCTCCCGCGGCCCGATGACGATCGGGACCGCGAGATCCGCAGCGGTGTCCAGCAGCAGGACGACGATCTCCTGATCGCGCTGCTGCTGGCGGACACCGAGGATCTCCACGGGGACCATCGGCACGTCGGACGTCACCGTTTCACGGTATGACGCGCGTCAGAGATCCGCCACACCCTGGCGCACCCAGACCGTGTGCAGTCGTGCGAGGAGCTCGCCGATCTCGGCGGCCATCGCGGCGGCGTGACCGTGCGCGCTGGAGGCCTGGCGGCCGCGCCACGGCGCCACCACCTGGTCGGCCAAGGCCACCTGCCGGTCCGCGGCGCTGCGTGGCGCGCGCAGGTGGCGCGGCTCGATACCGTGCTCGGCCAGCGCGACCGCGATGCGGACGACCTCGACCGACCCGGCCTGCAGCTGCCCTCCGGACGTCTGCTCGACGGCCCCGACCTGCACCAGGTCGTCGACGAGCTCGGGCGGCGCGCCGGCCGCCTCGGCGACCTGCTCGCGCGTCCAGCGCCGGCGCGCCGACGGCTCCTCGGGTGCGAGCCGCGGGGCAGGACGAGCCTCGTCGTCGCCCGCGTCCATCGCGGCGAGGCGTTCCTTGATGACCTTGAGGGGCAGGTAGGAGTCGCGCTGCTCGGTCAGGACGTAGCGCAGCCGTTCGATGTCGGCCTGGCTGTACTGCCGGTAGCCCGACGGCGTGCGCACCGGCCGGATCAGCCCCTGCTCCTCGAGGAAGCGCAGCTTGGAGTGCGACACGTCGCCGAACTCGGGCGCGAGCGCGCGCAGCACGTCGCTGATGCGCATCGTGGCCTGGCGCGAGATGCCCCGCGGCCACGGCTCGGTCTCGGTACCCGATGAGGTGGCTCGCTCGGCAGGTCGCGGGTCGTTCGCGGCCCGGCGGGCGGCCCCGGAGGTCACTGCTGCGGCACCCCCGGGCCGGCCTGCGGCGTCGCCTGCGGGCTGGCGTGGAAGGTGAGCCGGAACTTGCCGATCTGCACCTCGTCGCCCGTGGAGAGGGTGGCGCCGTCGATCCGTTCCCGGTTGACGTACGTCCCGTTCAGCGACCCGATGTCGCGCACGGTGAACGACTCGCCGTGGCGCACGAACTCAGCGTGCTTGCGGGAGACCGTGACGTCGTCGAGGAAGATGTCCGCCTGTTCGCTGCGCCCGGCCACGCAGCGGTCGGTGTCCAGGAGGAAGCGGGCACCGAAGCCCGGTCCCCGCTGCACGACGAGCAGCGCGGACTGACGGGGCAGCGCGGCGACTGCCGCCGCCTCCTCCGGGCTGAGCGCGGTCCGTCCCGCCGCCGAGGCCTCGTCCCCGGTCGGGAAGACGACGCGGCCGATGTTGGCCGTGGTGGTCAGGGGGTCGGGGCCCGGATGAGGCTGGCCGCTGGGGTCGGTCATCGGGTCTCCTCGGTGTGGGATGGGTTCGAAGGTCTCGCCAGGTGACGCCGGGCGGCGGCACGGGTGCTGTCACGTGCGGGTTCACGGGGTAGCCCGGTCCGAACCAACTTACATGGCACCGGCCGGGGTCGGCTACTCTTCGCCCGCGTCGGCATGCTCCGGGTCGTCCGGCGTGCGGGTCGCGTCGATGGTGACGTGGTCCCGTCGGGTGACCTCCACCGTCGCTCCGACGTCGCGCAGCGTGGGCAGGGCGCCGCCTGGGATCTCGAGCGCACGGTCGACCGTCTCGGGGTCACCGATGGCGACCCACGTGTACGGCGCCTCGAGCAGGTTGCCGTCCAGGAGGATGCGTGAGGCGTCGTCGACGGTCTCCTCGAAGTGGCTGCTGGTGACGACCCGCACGTCGTTGACCTGCTGCGCCTCGACGCCGGCGTTGCGCAGCTCCTCGAGCATGTTGAACATGTTGGCCGCGGAGACGGTGCCGGGCTCGGCCTGGATCTCGACGGTGACGCCAGGGCCCTCGGCGGGCAGACGGCCCGACAGGATCCCCTCGTACTCGGCGCGCTGCTCGGCCGCCTCGCGCGCGGCGCGGTCCTGACCGTCGGCCGAGAGCAGGTCGTCACGCGTCTCGGTGAGGTTCGCCACCTCGTCGTCGAGCTGCTCGCCGCGCTGGGTGACCTCGTCGAGCAGGCGCACGAGCTCGTCCTGTCGCAGGGAGGCGAGCTGGTCTCCCGTCGACTGCGCCACCTGGACGGCGAGCGCGAACCCGAACGCGACGCACAGCGCGGCGGTGATGTACTCGGCACGACGGTTGCGGGGTGCGAACAGGTGCCAGAGCCGACGGCGTCCGCCGACGGCGGCGGGCTCGGCGGCGGCCCGCGGTTCGTTCCCGTCCGGCGTCGTCCCGGGATCCGGATCGGCCGGTCCGTGCGGTGCCTCGTCCTCGGTGACAGGAGCGGCGTCGTCAGCGGCGTCGTCTCCGGTGCCGGGTTCGTCCGCGGCAGGAGCGAGCATGGTCTCGGCGGCGGGACCCGCCTGGGGCGCGGACGCCGGCACGGCCTCGTCGGCATCCGTCCCCTCGTCGTCCGGGGCGGGGTCGGCCTCCTCGTCCGGTGACGGGTCCGGGGCCGTGGCCGGTGCGGGCAGCGACTCGGGGACGTCGTCCTCGGCAGCCCGGTCCGTCCGGGTGCCTCCCTCAGACTCACCCGCTGCGGCGGCGTCCGCCGAAGCCGCGGACGGCACCGCAGCGGCGCCCTCCGGGACGGCAGCGGTCTCCTCCGGGGCGGCCCTCTCTCCCGGGGGGACCGTCTCCTCCGGGGCGACCGTCTCCTCCGGGATTGTGGTCTCCTCCGCGGCCGCATGCTCCGTCGCCGCCTCGTCGGGCTGGTCGTCCCGGGCGTCGTCGCCCGCGTCGTGGTCGTGGTGCTGGTCGTTCATGCCCTATGCCTTGAACACCGCGCGTCGGATGGACGCGGCGTTGGAGAAGATCCGGATGCCGAGCACGACGATGACGGCGGTGGACAGCTGTGAGCCGACGCCCAGCTGGTCGCCGAGGAACACGATGAACGCGGCGATGAGGATGTTGAAGAGGAACGAGGTGAGGAAGACCTTGTCGTCGAACATCCCCTCGAGCGCGGCCCGCAGGCCGCCGGCCAGGGCGTCGAGCGCGGCGACGACGGCGATCGGCAGGTAGGGCTGCAGCACCACCGGCACGGTGGGCTGCAGGATGAGGCCGGCGATGACGCCGACCACGAGGCCGATGACTGGGATCATGCTCCGTCCTCCGCTGTGTCGTTCTGCGCTGTGTCGTTCTGCTCGGTGCTGTCGTTCTGCTCGGTGCCTGGGGTCCCGCTCGGCTGCTGCTCCTGCTCCCGTTCCTGCTCCTGCTTCGGCGTGGCGGCCCAGCGCAGCGTCTGCGGCCGGCCGGCGGGCAGCCTCAGCTCGTCGGCCGGATCGACGGACGACTCGATCCCCTGGGAGGCGAGTACCTGGAGGAACGCGGGCCCGCTGGTCCGGGCGAACTCGACCTCGAGGTGCTCGGAGTCCCCGATCGCCTCGACGCGGTAGGACGGCCCGTTCAGGGGCTGCAGGTCGACGAGCACCGCGTCCCCGGCGTCGCGGATCGCGCTCACGGCGGTGAGCCGCTGCCCGTCGATGGCGATCGCCTCCGCTCCCGAGGCCCACAGCGCGTTCACGACGAACTGCAGGTCCCGGTCGTAGACGCGCTGCTCGTTGCCCTCGGCCGGGTCGTCGCCCGCGAGGCCGCCGTCGGTCAGGGTGACGGCGAGGCCGGGCCCCGTGACCGCGGTGGTGCCGTTGGCGAGCTTGTCGAGGTCGTTGGCCTCCCGCAGGGAGCTGGGCAGGGTGCCGGCCCGTTCCAGGTCCTCGACCTGGCCGGCGAGCGCCACCGACTGCTCGGTGAGCTCTTCGAGCTGCATGCTGCGCTCGGTGAGCTGGTCGGTGAGCACGGTGCGGGCCTGGGCGACGGCGGGTGCGGGCGCACGCAGGTGCGTGACCGACACGGCGACGACAAGGCCGAGCCCGACGGCCACGAGCATGGCCACGACGATCCCCGGGATGCGCGGCTCGGTGCTCTTCCCCGCCGCGGCGCGTTCGGCGCGGCGCTTCGCGGCGGCGGCGTAGCCTGGGTCGAGGGGGCGTCTCATGACCTCGTTGAGGAGGGTCATCGACGCGTCGGGACGACGACGGGGCCCGGGCGACGCGTTCACCCGTGCACCGCCAGCCGGCGCACCTGCAGCACGTACTGCAGGCCGGCGAGCCAGTACAGGGCGACCCCCCAGCCGGTGAACGCCCAGCCGGCGACGTGCGCGACCGTCCCGAGGGCGCCGCCGGCCTCGGCGAGCAGGAGCAGCGGGAACGCGTACAGGAGGGCGAAGGTCGCGACCTTGCCGACCTGGCTGACGTTCAGGGTGCCGTAGCCGAGGCGGGCGAGCACGGGCACGGTCAGGGCGAGCATGAGGTCGCGGGCGACGATCGCGGCGACCAGCCAGAGCGGCACGATCTCGCGCCACGCGAGGCCGAGCAAGGTGACGAAGATGAAGAGGCGGTCGGCAAGCGGGTCGAGGATCTGCCCGAGCCGGGTGATCTGGTGCAGGGACCTGGCCAGCACGCCGTCGAGCCAGTCGGTGAAGCCCGATATCGCCAGGACGGCCAGCGCCCACATGTCCTCGTGCGCGCCGATCAGCACCGCGAAGACGGGGACGAGCGCCAGCCGTACCATGCTGATGGCATTGGGGACCGTCAGGACCCGGGAGCTCATCTCCTGTCCCGTGGACACTTGCACCGCCTCACGCCCGTCGATTCTGATGCGGCGAGATGCTGCGAGGTGCGGGCACGAGCCACGCGCCCGGAGCGGAACCCGAGGAGCATCAGCAAGAAATTTGCAGTCCTTGTCATACTACGGGCCCGGTGGTGCGGATCCGCACAGGTATTCCGGGCGCGTCCCGTCCCGGCATGTGGTGCCGCACGTCACCCCCCGGCCGTCTGGCCTGGCCCGGGGCTCGGCACGTAGGATGGTGCCTGATCCCCCCTGGAGTTGGTCGCCTTTCTGCGCGTGTCGGCAGTTTCGAGCCGGAGCGAGTGTGTGTTCGCCGAGCGAGCGACCGGGGCCGGGCGCCCGTGGTGCCCAGAGGTCCGGACTCCCTCTCGACGACGAACGGTTGCTCTTTCTATGCCCGCTGCTGCCCTGACCACGCCTGCGTCCTCCGAGGCGAACCTTCCTGCCTCCGAGGCGGACCTTCCTGAGGAGCCGTCGTCCGACGCGGTCCCGACAGGCACGACCACCCCGCCCGCGGCCCTCGCCGCGCCCGCTCCGGCCACCGAGGCTCCGGCCACGGAGAGTCCTGCGGCCGACGGCACCGCCGTCGCCCCCGACGCCGAGCCGCAGCCGCGGTTCGACACGCTCCCCCTCCCGGCCGCGCTCCTGGCCGCCACGCACGACCTGGGCTTCACGACCCCGTCGGACATCCAGGCCGCCGCCATCCCGCCCCTGCTGGAGGGCCGCGACATCACCGGCGTCGCACAGACCGGCACCGGCAAGACCGCCGCGTTCGGCCTGCCGCTGCTGGCCGCCGTCGCCCCCGACGCCGACGTCACCCGCGGGCGCGTGCAGGCGCTCGTGCTGGCCCCCACCCGCGAGCTGGCCATGCAGGTCGCCGACGCCATCGAGTCCTTCGCCACCCACCTGCCCGGCATGCGCGTCCTGCCGGTGTACGGCGGCGCCCCCTACATGCCCCAGCAGCGCGCCCTGCGCGACGGCGTGCACGTCGTGGTCGGCACCCCCGGCCGCGTCATGGACCACATGGAGCGCGGCTCGCTCGTGCTCGACGACGTGAAGTTCCTCGTCCTGGACGAGGCCGACGAGATGCTCCGCATGGGCTTCGCCGAGGACGTCGAGAAGATCTTCTCCACCGCGCCCCGCGAGCGTCAGGTCGCCCTGTTCTCCGCGACCATGCCGCCCGCGATCCGCAAGGTCGCCGACCAGCACCTGAACGACCCGGTCGAGATCGCCGTCACCCGGCAGTCCTCCACCGTGACGTCCGTGCGCCAGACCTACGCCGTCGTCCCCTTCCGGCACAAGACCGGCTCGCTCGTGCGCGTCCTGGCCACGTCCGACGCCGACGCCGCGATCGTGTTCACCCGCACCCGCGGTTCCGCCGAGGACGTGGGCTCCGCGCTCCTCGAGCGCGGCATCTCCGCCGCCACCATCTCCGGCGACGTCGCGCAGAAGGAGCGCGAGAAGATCGTCGAGCGGCTCCGCTCCGGCGCCCTGGACGTGCTGGTCGCGACCGACGTCGCCGCCCGAGGCCTGGACGTCGACCGCATCGGCCTCGTCGTCAACTTCGACCTGCCCCGCGAGCCCGAGGCCTACGTGCACCGCATCGGCCGCACCGGCCGTGCCGGCCGCAGCGGCGAGGCCCTCACGTTCGTCACCCCGCAGGAGCGCGGCCTGCTGCGCCGCATCGAGCGCACCGTCCGCACCCGCCTGGAGGAGGCGGACATCCCCTCCCCCCGCGACGTGTCCGCGCACAAGTTCGCCACTCTCCTGAAGAAGGTCCCGGACCGCCGCGAGGCCGGCCGTCTCGACCTGTACGCGAGCATGCTGCGCGACCACCTCACCGGGCCCGCGGCGGCACCGGCCGTCCACGGCGCGGACGAGCCCGCGGCCGACGACACACCGGCCACCGACGCGGCACCCGCCCGCACCGTGCCCGTCGACGACGAGTTCATCCAGGTCGCGGCGGCGCTCGCGGCGATGGCGGTCGGCGACGACGGCCCCCGGCTGCGTGCCGAGCAGGAGGAGTACGAGCGCGAGCAGGCGCAGGCCAAGGCCGCCGCGAACCGGCGCGCCACGCGCGACGGGGAGCGGCACGACCGGTCCGGGGACCGCACCGGTCACCGGGGTGGCGGCCGCGGCCGGGACCAGGGCCGGTCGGGCACCCGCTACCGCGTCGCCGTGGGCCACACGCACGGGGTCAACCCGGGCGGCATCGTGGGCGCGCTCACCAACGAGGGCGGCCTGACCGGGTCCGACGTCGGCAAGATCGACATCTTCGGGTCGTTCTCGCTGGTCGACATCTCGGCGTCGCTCGACGAGCCGACCATGGACCGGCTCGGCCGTGCCCGTGTCGCGGGCCGTCCGCTGCGCATCCAGGTGGACCGGGGCGCCCCCGCCCGCCGCGAGCGGTTCGACGACGACCGCCGCAGCGGCAGCTTCAACCGCCGCGAGGGTGGCGGCCGGGGAGATCGGGGTCCGCGGCCTCACCGTGCTCGCTGATCAGCGTCACGAGGCGCCGCGCCTCGGCCATCCCGTGCTCGCCGTCGGCCCGCTGGACGGCCATGACGGCGAGCACGGTCCCGTCGGCGAGGTCCAGGTGCACCCACGGGTCGCCTGACCCGAACCGCACGGCGACGATCTCGGCCCAGTCGAGCCGTCGTCGCCGTGCGTAGTTCACGACCGTCAGTCCGTCCGGGTCCGGTTCGGCACGCACCGCGGCGAACCGGAGCGTGAGCAGCACGAAGAACAGCCCGACCACGATGATCGAGACCCGGTTCACGACGCTGGCCGCGCCCGGCCCGGTCGCCACGAGCGCGATGAACACGCAGCCCACCGCCAGGGTCACGCCCATCGACCAGGCGGTGGGCGTGGTGAACCGGCCGCGGAACGTGCGATAGCGGGCGGCGGGCGGCCCGGCCGGGCCGCCGTCGCCCCGGCCGCCGTCGTCGTGCGCGGGGGTGCTCACCGCGACCTCACCTCACATACGGCTGGCGTGGATGGACGTGACGATGATGGCGCGCGCGCCGGCGTCGTGCAATGCGTCCATCACCCGGTTCGTGTCCCCGCGCGGCACCATGACCCGCACGGCCGACGCGTCACGGTGGTGCTGCGGCGAGACGGTCGGCGACTCGAAGCCCGGCGTGATCGCCACCGCCCGCTCCAAGAGCTCGTTCGGCACCACGTAGTCCATCAGGACGTACGCGCGGGCGGTCAGCACGCCTTCCAGACGGCGCGTCAGCGTCCGCACACCGGGCGGGACGTCCGCGTCGGCCTGCCGGATCAGCACCGCCTCGCTCGTGAGGATCGGGTCGCCGAACACCTCCAGGCCCGCGGCCCTGAGCGTGCTGCCGGTCTCCACGACGTCCGCGATGAGGTCCGCGACCCCGAGCCCCACCGAGCTCTCCACCGCGCCGTCCAGGTGCACCAGCTCCGACGGCTCCACACCCTGCTTCGCCAGGTGGCCCGCCACGAGCGTCGTGTACGACGACGCCACCCGCCGTCCCGCGATCTCGCTCACCGCACCCACCGTGCCGGCGGGCGCGGCGAACCGGAACGTGGACCGAGCGAACCCGAGCCCCAGGTGCTCGACGGCGTTCGCGCCCGAGTCCAGCAGCAGGTCCCGGCCCGTGATCCCCGCGTGCACGGTGCCGGCACCGACGTAGACCGCGACGTCGCGCGGACGCAGGAAGAAGAACTCGCAGGAGTTGTCGGGATCGGCGAGCACCAGGTCACGGCTGGACCGGCGCTGCCGGTAGCCCGCCTCGCGCAGCATCTCGGACGCGGGCTCCGACAGGGAACCCTTGTTGGGGACGGCGATACGCAGCATGGTCTTGTCTTTCCTCTCCAGGTGTACGACGGGACGGCGAGCGGGGCGCGCCGGCGGCGCGCTGCCCGCTACAGATGCGCGTACACGTCCTCGAGAGTGAGCCCCTTCGCCAGCATGATCACCTGCAGGTGGTACAGGAGCTGGGAGATCTCCTCGGCCGTCTCGGCGTCCGACTGGTACTCCGCGGCCATCCACACCTCGGCGGCCTCCTCCACCACCTTCTTGCCGATGGCATGCACGCCCGCGTCCAGCTGCGCCACGGTGCCCGAGCCCGCGGGACGGGACTCGGCCTTCTCGGAGAGCTCGGCGAACAGGGACTCGAAGGTCTTCACGACACCGAGCCTAGTTGGTCCCCCAGCGTCACCGCCGTCGCGACCGCAGCCTGGACAGCCTCCCGCCCCTTGTCCTCCCGGCTGTCCGCCAGCCCGGCACGGTCCAGCGCCTGCGCCTCGTCATCACAGGTCAGCAGCCCGAACCCCACGGGGATGCCCGTGCGCACGCTCACGTCCACCAGACCGCTCGTCGCCGCCTGGCACACGTAGTCGAAGTGCGGCGTGCCACCCCGGATCACGACACCGAGCGCCACGACCGCGTCCGGACGACCCGCCGGCGGCGTCGCCACCCGCGAGACCGCCACCGGCAGCTCGAACGACCCCGGCACCCGCACCTCGCTCCACTCCGCCCCGGACTCCCGCAACGCCCGCCGCGCCCCGTCCAGCAGCCCCTCCATCACCCGCGTGTGCCAGCTCGCCGCGACCACCACCACGGACAGGCCCCGGCCGTCCACCGTCAACGTCGGCGATCCCGCTCCACTCATCGTGCCACCTCCAACAGGTGTCCCATCCGGTCCCGCTTCGTACTCAGATATGTCTCGTTGTGCGGCCCCGCGCCGACCTGCAGCGGACGCCGCCCCACGACGTCCGTGCCCGCGTCCCGCAGACCCGACGTCTTCGCCGGGTTGTTCGTCAGCAGCTCCACCCGGCCGATCCCCAGGTCCCGCAGGATCGCAGCCGCCGCGCCGTACTCCCGCGCGTCCACCGGCAGGCCCAGCGACGCGTTCGCATCCACCGTGTCCAGCCCGCCGTCCTGCAACGCGTACGCCGCGATCTTGTCCGCCAGGCCGATCCCCCGGCCCTCGTGCCCCCGCAGGTAGACGACGGCCCCCGCACGCCCCTCGGCCGCGGCCGCCGCCACGGCCTCCAGCGAGGCCGTCAGCTGCGGCCCGCAGTCGCAGCGCAGCGAACCCAGCGCGTCACCCGTCAGGCACTCCGAGTGCAGGCGCACCAGCGCCGGCAGCTCCGAGGCCGGCACCGGCCGGCCTGCGGCGGCGCCCGCGGTCTCGGGCACGGCGGTCTCCGGCGCCCCGGACAGGGCCGTCCCGGTACCGCGTCCGGCGCTCGCGGGCACGGCCGGGTCCGGGACGAGCGCGAGGTGCTCCGCGCCGGTGGCGGTGTC
The DNA here is from genome assembly GCF_054777735.1 of Myceligenerans cantabricum. NCBI lineage: Bacteria > Bacillati > Actinomycetota > Actinomycetes > Micrococcales > Promicromonosporaceae > Myceligenerans > Myceligenerans cantabricum. Next base: position 358,679 of record NZ_BAAHAJ010000009.1, on the reverse strand, counting down.
GCGGTAGGAGGTGACGTGGAACGTCCCGTGGGACGTGGGCAGCGACGCCTCGGCGACCCGGGTCGCGCGTGGTGCGTGGGGCGCGCCGGCCGCGGGGGCGGTGGCCGCGGGGGCGGTGGCCGCGGCCGGCGCCTCGGCCGAGGTGCCGGCGCCGGTCACGTGGTCGACGACGTCCGACACCGTCACGAGCACCAGGCCGTGCGTGTCGGCGAGCCGGGCCGCGCCGTCGTACCGGAGCACCTCTCCGTCGTCGGCCACGAGCTCGGCGATGGCGGCGACGGGGCCCGTCCCGGCGAGCCGGACGAGGTCGGCGGCGGCCTCGGTGTGGCCGCGGCGCTCGAGGACCCCGCCGGGACGGGCCCGCAGCGGCAGCACGTGGCCGGGCCGGATCAGGTCGGTGTCCCGGGTGGCCGGGTCCGCGAGGGTGCGCAGCGTCAGGGCGCGGTCCGCGGCGCTGATGCCGGTGCCGACGCCCCGCGCGTCGACCGAGACGGTGTACGCGGTGCGGTGCGGGTCCTCGCTGTTCTCCCACATCAGGGGCAGGCCGAGCGCGTCGGCGCGCTCGGCGGGCAGGGGCGCGCACAGGTAGCCGGACGTGTGCCGCACCGTCCAGGCCAGCCACTCGGTGGTGGCGAGCGCGGCGGGCAGCACGACGTCGACCTCGTTCTCGCGCGCCGCGTCGTCCGCGACGAGGACGGGGCGGCCCGCCCGGAGGGCATCGAGGGCGTCGGCGACCGTGCGGCCGGCGCCGGTGGCCGGGAGCTCCTCGGCGCGGGAACCCTTCGCGGTGTCGTGCTCGACGGCGGTCATGCGTGCGCTCCTGTCGACGCGGCGAGGTCCGCCGGCGGCACCGCCGCTGCTCCCGGTGCGGTCAGGAGCCGTTCGGCGTACTTGGCCAGCACGTCCACCTCGACGTTCACCGGGGCGCCGGGCATCAGGTCGCCGAGGTTCGTGGCCGCGAGCGTGGTGGGGACGAGGGAGACGCCGAAGGTGCCCGGGCCGGGCCCGGCGCCGTCGTCGGGGCCGTCGGACACGTGCGTGACCGTGAGGGAGACGCCGTTCAGGGCGATCGAGCCCTTCTCGGCGACGTAGCGCAGCAGCCGCGGGCCGGCGGAGAAGGTCAGCTCGTCCCAGCGCGGGCCGGGATCCCGGCGGGTGAGCGTGGCGGCGCCGTCGACGTGGCCCTGCACGACGTGCCCGCCGAGGCGCCCGTTCGCGGGCAGGGCGCGCTCGAGGTTGACGCGCGCGCCCGGCGTGAGGGTCCCGACGGTGCTGCGTCGCAGCGTCTCGGGCATGACCTCGAAGGTGACGGTGCGCTCGGGCCCCGCGTCGACGGGCTGCGGGCCGGGCACCGGGTCGCCGGACACGTGCGTGACGGTGAGGCAGACGCCGTCGACGGCGATGGAGTCGCCGGGGCTGGCGTCGGACGCGGCCAGGGGCGCGACGACGGTCAGGACCGCGTCGGCGCCTGCCGCGTCGGGGTGGACGAGGGAGCGGACGGTGCCGGTCTCCTCGACGATGCCGGTGAACATCTGCGGTTTCCTCCCAGAGCGTCGGTGCTCCGGGGGTTCGCCGGGAGGTCGCACGCCCACCGGTCCGGGGGCCCTCCCCGGACGGGGCGCAGACGACGGCGCCGACCACGAACACGGGCCCACCCGTCAGGGTGCGCCCGCACACCGCGGTCGCACGTGCTTCCTCCCATCCGGACTTTCACCGTCGGCCCTGGAATTGCACCAGGTCAACCGGCCTGCCGTGAGGCAGGGCGCGGGTCGCGGGCTGTCACCGCCGGTTCGGAATTACACCGACCCCGGAGCACGTTCGTGCGTTGCTGCTTGCAGCGCCAAGCCTGCCACACCCTGCCCGTGCGGGAGGAGTGACATGCGTCTCGCCGGAATCGCACCAGGTCGACCGGGGCGGGGGACGCTCAGTGGGTGTGCGCGGACGCGAGGTCGCGGAGGGTCGCGATCTCGCCGGCGACGTCGTCGGCCCCGTAGACGGCCGAGCCGGCGACGAACACGTTCGCGCCGGCGTCGGCCGCGCGGTCGATGGTGTCGCGGGAGATGCCGCCGTCGACCTGGATCCACACGTCGAGGCCGGACTCGCCGATCGCCTGCCGGGCGCGGCGGATCTTGGGGAGCGTCCCGTCGATGAAGGACTGGCCGCCGAACCCGGGCTCGACCGTCATGACGAGGATCATGTCGACCTCGGCGAGCAGGTCGAGGAACGGCTCGACCGGCGTCGCGGGCCGCAGTGCGACGCCCGCGCGCGCGCCGAGGCGGTGCAGCTCGCGCGCCAGGCGGACGGGCGCCCGGGCGGCCTCCGCGTGGAACGTCACGGACGCGGCGCCTGCTTCGGCGTAGGCGGGCGCCCACCGGTCAGGGTCCTCGATCATCAGGTGCGCGTCCACCGGCACGGGAGACACCTTGGTCAGCCGTTCGAACACGGGCAGGCCCAGGGTCAGGTTCGGCACGAAGTGGTTGTCCATGACGTCCACGTGGGCGAGGTCGGCGTCGGCGATGCGGCGCAGCTCGCTCTCGAGATTCATGAAGTCGGCCGACAGGATGCTCGGTGCGATGAGGGCGCTCATGCGGCCCAGCCTAGGGCGCCCGGCACGCGAGCGACGGGCCCGCACGGGACTCCGGCAGGGCACAATCGTGCGGCGTGAGTGAACTTCTGGGGATCACGCCGCTGGAGGCGGCCGCCGTCGTCCTGGCGACCATGGGCATGTACACCGCACTGGTCGTGCTGGTGCGGCTGCTCGGGCAGCGCATGCTCGCCGGGCTGTCGGCCTTCGACCTCGCGGCGATCATCGGCATCGGCTCCATCATGGGCCGCGCCGCTCTCGGTGAGGCGCCACGGCTCGCGGGCGGCATCATCGCCCTGGCGACCCTGGCCGCGTGCCAGGTGGTGACCAGCCGCATCGGCGGCTGGGGCGCTCGCGCGATCACCACCCGTCCCGTGGTGCTGATGGCGGGGCCGGTCGTCGTCGAGCGCAACCTGAAGCGCTGCCGCATCGCCCCGCACGAGCTGGCGGGCAGGCTGCGGCAGGCCGGGATCCGCGGCGTCGAGGAGGTCGCGATGGCGGTGCTGGAACCGTCGGGCACCATCAGCGTCACCCGGCGCGGCGAGCCGGTCTCCCCGTTCCTCCTCGACGGGGTGGACGGCGCAGAGCTGGTCCGCGACGCGCTGCGCCGGCCCCCCGAGTAGCGGCCGCGGGGTCCGCGCCGGGGGCGGCCGGACGTGTGCACGCCGCCGGAACGCGTGTCCCGGGACCTCAGCCCTTGCGCAGCAGGGTCAGGTGCATCGCGTCCGTGCCGTGCACGTGCGGCCACAGCTGGACGTCGTCGCGGGTGGCGGAGCCTGTCGGCAGCAGCGGGTCCGGCGTCGCGCCGTCGGCTGCGCGGCGCAGCACCGCCCGCAGGGCGTGCGGGGCGTCGAGACGTTCGACGTCGTCCCGCGTGCGCAGCACGTCCGTCACCACGAGCTGCGTCTCGGCCAGGACCGGTGAGCAGGTGACGTAGGCGACCACCCCGCCGGGCCGGACGGCGTCCAGCGCCGAGGCCAGGAGCTCGCGCTGCAGGCCCGTCAGGGTCGCCAGGTCCGCGGGCGTGCGGCGCCAGCGGGACTCGGGCCGGCGGCGCAGCGCGCCCAGACCGGTGCAGGGTGCGTCGACGAGCACCCGGTCGTAGGCACCGGGCTCGTCGGAGCCCACCTCGCGGCCGTCGCCGACACGCACCTGCTCGACCACGCCGTCCGGGATCGCCGCCAGTGCCCGCTCCACGAGACGGGCGCGGTGCGGCTGCACCTCGTTCGCGACCAGGGTGGCGCCCTGCTGCGCGGCCAGCGCGGCCAGCAGTGCCGCCTTCCCGCCGGGACCGGCGCACAGGTCGAGCCAGCGCTCGGACCGGGCCCCGGCGGACGCCGGGGCGGGACCCGCCGCGCGGGAGGACGCCACCACCCTCTCCGGCGGATCGTCCAGCGTCACGCCCGCCAGCGCGAGCGTGACCAGCTGGGACCCCTCGTCCTGCACCCCTGCCCGTCCGTCGCGCACGGCGGGGACAGCTCCCGGGTCGCTGCCGTCGAGCACCAGCGCGCTCGGAGCCCAGCGGCCGGGGACCAGGTCGGCGTCGTGCCAGGCGTCGTCGTCGGAGACGTCCACGAGGCCCGGCCGGGCGACGAGGGTGACCCGTGGCGACACGTTGTCGGCGGCCAGGACCTCACCGATCTCGCCCGGGTCGCGTCCGTGGCCGGCCAGCGCCTCACGCAGCGACCGCACGACCCACCTCGGATGGGAGTGCGTGACGGCCAGACCGGTCAGCTCGTCCGGGGCTCCGGCGCTGATCCGTTCCAGCCACTCGTCCAGGCCCACCTCCGAGACGCGGCGCAGCACCGCGTTGACGAACTGCGCCGGGCCGGCACCCACGCCGGCCCGGGCGAGCGCCACCGTCTCGGACACGGCGGCGTGCGCGGGCACGCGCATCCCCAGGAGCTGGTGCGCCCCCAGACGCAGCACGTCGAGCACGCCCGCGTCGAGCTCGTCGAGGGACCGGTCCACGCACTCGGCCAGGACGGCGTCGTAGCGGCCGCGCATGCGCAGCGTGCCGTAGGTCAGCTCGGTCGCGAACCCGGCGTCCCGGCCGCGGATGCGCCGGTCGGCGAGCAGCGGGGGCAGGACGAGGTTCGCGTAGGCGTCCGACTCCTCGACCTCGCGCAGCACGTCGAACGCGGCGGTGCGCGCGGGATCGGCACGCTTGGCACGCTGCCCGGGCGCCTGCCGTGAGGTCGGCCGTTCTCCCCGCACACGGGCGGCCGACCGCTGGCGGCCGCGGGCGTCGCGGCGGTGCCCGTCGCCGTGGTGGGCGCTCATGCGCGCACCTGCGAGCCACCGAGCACGAGGCCGGCCTCGATCAGCGGGCGCCCGGCACCACGCGCCCAGTCGGGAGCCGGCATGGGCTTCCTGCCCGGCGGTGTGACGTCTCCCAGCGCGACGGCGTGCGTGGCGGTGCCGGCCAGGATGCGCTTCTTCTCGGCACGGACCTGGCCGGGTGCCAGGTCGACGACGTCCGGGACCGGCGTGACCGGGCCCAGCCCCAGACGGGCGTCGCCGCCTGCGGCGTCGGGCAGCCTGGTCCATGCCCCGGGAGCGGGCGTGCAGCCGCGGATCCTGCGGTCGATCGCGGTGGCGGGCAGGTCCCAGCGGATCGCGGCGTCCGCGGGGGTGAGCTTCGGGGCGGTCGAGACGCCGTCGGCGGGCTGGGGCCGCGGGGCCAGGGTGCCGTCCTCCAGGGCGTCGAGCGTGCGCACGAGGAGCTCGGCGCCGGAGACGGCGAGCCGGTCGAGCAGATCGCCCGAGGTGTCGGTGGGCCCGACCGGTTCGGTGGTGGTCCCGAGGACGGGGCCGGTGTCCATGCCCTCGTCGAGGAGGAAGGTGGTGGCGCCGGTCACCTCGTCCCCCGCCATGACGGCGTGCTGCACGGGCGCCGCGCCGCGCCAGGCGGGCAGGACGGAGAAGTGCAGGTTGATCCAGCCCAGGCGCGGGACGGCGAGGACGTCGGGACGCAGGAGGTGCCCGTAGGCGACCACGGGTGCGGCGTCGACGTCGAGCTCGCCGAGCCTGCCGAGGAACTCCTCACCACGCGGCCGGTCGGTGATCACGGGGATGCCTGCCGCCTCGGCCCGGACCCGCACGGGGCTCGGTGCGAGCCTCCTTCCCCGGCCCGCGGGCGCGTCGGCGCGGGTGAGCACGGCGACCACCTCGTGGCGGGAGGAGATCAGCGCCTCCAGCGAGGCGACGGCAGGTTCGGGGGTTCCGGCAAACAGAAGGCGCACCGCGCAATTCTACGAGCCATCGACGGACCGGGGCTCCTCAGGGAGATCGCCGCGGAACTGCTCGGCGAGCAGGCGGTAGGAGAGCTGCCGGTCCTCAGGGTCGCTCACCAGCGTGTTGACCACGATCTCGTCCGCGCCGTGCGACGTGGCGAGCGCGCGGAGCTCGGTGGCCACCTCCTGGGGCGTACCGAAGACGACGCCGCGGGCGCGGGCCCGGGCCCGGGCGCGTTCCGCCTCGCTCCACCGGTGCCGCCGCACGGTCTCGACGGACGGGACCGGGCCCTCCTCGCCGAGGTCCTTGCGCGCCCGCCACAGCAGCATCGCATGGCCGAGGGCGGTGGCTCCGGCATCGCTGGGTGCGGTGACGGCACGGACGGCGACGACGGTGTGGGTGCGGTGCCCGGCCTGTGCCGCGGCCTGGTGGTAGGCACCGGTGGCCCGTTCGCCGCCGTCGGGGACGAAGAAGTGTCCGTGGGCGTAGCCGGTACCGAGCGCGCCGGCGAGCCCGGCCGCGGTCCCGCCGGCGCCGAGCACCCACACGCGTCCTGCGGGCTGGTCCCCGGCGGTGGCGTGCGCCGGCAGCAGCGAGGACAGGAGGGCGATCTTCTCGCCGTACTGCGGGTCGTCGAACGCAGCCCGGCCGACGCCGAGATCGACGCGTCCGGGGTGGGCCTCGTCCAGCAGGGTCATGACCTCGCGCACCTTGCTCACCGGGTACAGCGGCAGCAGGATGCCGCCGGTGCCGACCCGGACGGTCCGGGTCCGTTCCAGCGCCAGGGCGGTCATGATCTCGGGCGCCGTGCCGGCGAAGGCCGAGGACAGGTGGTGCTCGGCGAACCAGATCCGGTGGTAGCCGAGCTCCTCGGCCTCGGCCGCGAGCCGGAGCCCGCTGGTGACGGCCGAGGATCGTGGCGTGTGCTCGGTCACGGGGACCTGGTCGAGGATCGAGAGCCTCATCCGGGGGTCCCCGGCGCGACGGTCCCCGCGTCCTGGCCGCTCGTCGCGGTGAGTTCCGGGACGATCCGCCAGTCGCGGTAGAAGACGAGGTTGTGCAGGTCCGACCCGGCGACCGCGCGCAGCGTCGGCAGGAGCTCCTCGGCATGCTCAGGGGTGGCCACGTTCAGGGGCCACTCGCCGATCGTCGCGCCGCGCAGGTGCGGGTGATGGAAGCCGGCGCCGAACGTGGCGATGAGGCTGATGGGCGGAATACCGGTGGCACGCTGCTCGGGCCAGGTCAGGAGCCAGGTCGCGACGAGCCCGCCGTGCTCGTCGCGGGTGAGGTCCTGGACGTCGATCGTGCCCGTCCCGCGCAGCAGCCCCTGGTCGAACTCGGCCAGGACCCGCCGGGCGACCGGGTCCAGGAGCCCGACGGCCCGGCCGAACGCCTGCTCCTTCGCGCCGCGGGTGACGTGCCCGAAGTGGTTGCCGTCGCGAAGGTCTGCGAAGTGCCGGATCAGCGCGTCGATCGGAGGTGGTTGCGTCATGGCGTCGTCCTCTCGTGGTCGGTGTACTCGTTCAGCGCCTCGGCGAGCGCGCCCAGGACGCGGCTCGACGAGCGCAGCAGCTCGGCGTGCGGGACGCCCGGCAGCACGCGGTGCGTCACCAGCACGCCGTCGGCGGCGAGACGGCGGGCGTACTCGGCCACGTCGTCACGCACGGGGTCGTGGTCGCCGACCGCCAGGGCCACCGGCGCCAGGCCCGACAGGTCGGGGACCTGCAGCGGCGAGGGGCGCAGCGCGGTGTGCGGGTCGGCGTGGCGCAGCCAGAGCTGCCAGGCACGCCGCAGCTCGCCGGGCCGGGGAAAGTCGCCCGGCCCGTAGGACGGCCGTGAGCAGGTGGGGTCGAGGGGCGGGTAGGCAAGGAGCTGCACGGGGACCCGTTCCCCGCGGTCCCGGCGGACCAGGGCGCTCGCCGCCGCGATCGTGCCGCCGGCGCTGTCGCCGCCGACGGCGAGCGGGGCGTCCGGCGCCGCTCCCGCCACCTGGTCCACGGCGGCGAGCACGTCATGGACGGCCGCCGGGAACGGGTGCTGCGGGGCGAGCCGGTAGTCCACCGAGCTGACGGCCCAGCCGCTCGCCGCGGCGAGCCTGCGCGTCACCGGTGCCCACTGGGCGGCGCCGCCGCGCTGCCAGGAGCCTCCGTGCGCCCAGACGAGCCGCCCCCGCGGCGGGGCGTCCAGCTCGTGCGTCAGCACCTGTACCGCGACGCCGTCGTCGGCGCGGACGGTGCTCCACCGGTCGTTCACCACGTGTGTCATCGCAGTGCTCAGAGCTGCCGCAGGGCGCCCCCGTCGACCGCCCACTCGGCGCCGGTGACCTGTCCCGCACGGGGCGAGAGCAGGTAGGCGATCACTCCGGCCACGTCCTGCGGGGTGCCGATCCTGCCGGTGGGCAGCCGGCGCTCCTCCGTGACGAAGCGGTGGACCGCCGTGTCGGGGTCGGTGCCGAAGCGCGCGCCGAGCTGCTCGGCGAACCCGCCCGGGGCGTCGAACAGTGCGGTCCGGGTCGGTCCCGGGGAGACCACGTTGGAGCGGACGCCGTCGGGACCGAGGTCCGCGGCGAGCGACTTCGAGATCGACAGGACGGCCGCCTTGGAGGCGGCGTACGCCGCCATGGTCGGGTCGGGCATCCGCGCCGCCTCGCTCGCGACGTGGACGATGCTCCCCCCGCCGCCCGCCCGCATCGGGGCGATCACGGCACGGGAGAGCCGTGCGACCGCGAGCACGTTGAGCTCGAAGGTGGCGCGCCACACGTCGTCGTCGAGGTCGGCGAAGGTGGGCCGGGTCGTGAAGTACGCCGCGTTGTTGACGAGTCCGTCGATGCGCCCGTAGCGGTCCAGGGTCTGCGCGACGAGCGTGTCCGCGCCGTCGCCGTCGGCGAGGTCGACGGCGACGAGGACCGAGTCGCCGGGAAGGGTCCCCTCGGCAGGTGCGGTCCGGGCGGCGACGACGACCCGGGCTCCCTCGGCCGCCAGCTCCCGGGCGGCGGCGAGCCCGATGCCGCTGGTCCCTCCGGTGACGACGACGACCTTCCCCGCAAGGTCCAGATCCATGACGCTCCTCAGCATGCCGGTCGGCACCCACGGAGTCCCGCGGGCACTCCCAGGCTCGGACAGGAGCCGGCGGGTAGCCATCCCCCTGGGCTGCCTATCACCGGCGAGGACACCCTGGTGAGGCACCGGAGGGATGCCACACGGAAGGGGACCTTTCGGACAAATACAGGTTTCTCGCGGCGAGTGTCAAGGAAATTCCAGCGTTCTCACATCGTTTCACCCGCACCTTGTCAGGGTGTGGCTGGGTTCGTCCCGAACCTGCTGAGATACGGGTCAGGAACGGGGAGGTGCGCGCTCGGCGGCGGCACCTGCTCGCCTGACCACAACGAGGTGGCTGCTCTGAGATCCTGCCCGACCCAGAACGAGCATTGGGGAACCCCATGAGCACCCTCACCACCCGCCGACCAGGCTTCGACGGCCACGTCGCGGGAGCCACCGTCCTGCACGAGGCCGTGGACGAGCCCGTCACGACACGCAGCGTCATCGTCAACCTCGGCACCACCGACGCCTTCACCGAGCTCACCCAGCCGTCACCGCTGCCGCCGCTCAGCTCCACCGTCGTCACCGGCGGCACCGTGACCGGCGCCCTCGTGCTGGTGATCACCACCGACGAGGCCGCTGACCCGGGCCCCCTCGCGCGGGAGCACGGCTGGGAGGACTTCTACGGCAGCGACGGTCCGGTCCTGCTCAGGTCTCCCCAGGACACGGCCGGGACCGTCCTGCTCGACCGCCGTGCGGTCCTCCACCAGGAGGAGCTCGCGCCCGGCGCGGAGCCGCACGACGTCAAGGTCAACCTCTGGTACAGCCCGGCCGGGACCGACTGCGGCCTGCACAACATGCACCCCTTCATCGAGGTGCACACGCAGATCTCCGGGCTCGGCCGCATGCAGAAGTTCGCCTCGAAGGACCTCACGACCCTCTACGAGGACCAGCAGCTGAGCCCGGGCGTGACCAACCCGGTCCCGTTCTGTCGCGAACGGGACGGCGAGCTGGTCTACCCATGGCACCAGTACCGCGCCGACACCGACTGCGTCTGGCTCGCCGTGGAGTACCACCGGGCCCAGCGCCCCTGACACCGCGGACGGCCACCGGCCCGGTCCCGTGACCGGGTGAGCCGCTGCTGCCCTCCACCCGATCTCTCTCCACCGACCCGCCGACCGGCGACGCCGGTTGCTCGGCATGCCCACGACAAGCAGCCCAGGAGAAACCCCATGAAGACCATCGGCATCGTCTTCGGGACCCGTCCCGAAGCCGTCAAGTTCGCCCCGCTCATCCACGCCCTCCAGGACGACCCGCGCTTCGAGACCGTCCTGATCTCCACCGGCCAGCACCGGGAGATGCTCGACAGCACGCTGCGCGAGTTCTCGATCGCGCCCGACGTCGACCTCCGGGTCATGCGCGAGGGCCAGACCCTGGCCGACGTCACCCACCGCATCCTGGAAGGGATGTCGACCGGCCGGCACCTCGAGGGCCTCGACGCCGTGCTCGTGCACGGCGACACCGCCACGACGCTCGCCGGAGCCCTGGCCGGCCTGCACGCCCAGGTCCCGATCATCCACGTCGAGGCGGGCCTGCGCAGCGGGAGCAACCACTCGCCGTACCCGGAGGAGGCGAACCGCAAGCTCGTCGCGCAGATCGCCGCGCTGCACCTGGCACCGACACCGGGCAACCACGCGAACCTGATCCGCGAGGGAGTGCGCGAACACTCGATCGTCGTGACCGGCAACACCATCGTCGACGCCCTCGGCCAGGGGATGCGCAACCTCGGCGGCTACGGCGACCCCCGGCTGGAGGACCTCGACGAGGACCCGCGCCGCGTCATCCTGTCGACCACCCACCGGCGCGAGAGCCACGGCCGCCCCATGCAGGAGATCGCCGACGCCCTGGCCGACATCGCCACGCGCGACGACGTGCGGATCGTCGTCCCCCTGCACCTGAACCCGAAGGTCCAGGCCGTGATGCGCCCCGTGCTCTCGGGCATCGCCAACGTCGACCTGGTCGCGCCCCTGCCCTACCTGTCGTTCTGCCGCCTCCTGCGCCGCAGCGACCTCATCCTGTCCGACAGCTCGGGGGCCGAGGAGGAGGGGCCGGCGCTCGGCAAGCCCACCCTCGTGCTCCGGGAGATCACCGAGCGCGGCGAATCGGTGCTGACCGGTGCCGCGCGTCTGGTCAGCCGGTCCCGTGGGCAGATCGTGGCCGAGGTGCAGCGCCTGCTCAACGACCCCGAGGCCTACGCGGAGATGGCCGGGGCGATCAACCCCTACGGCGACGGGCGCGCCACCGACCGGACCGTGGCCGCGATCGCGCACTTCTTCGGGCTCGGCCCCGCCGTCCTGCCCTTCGTCCCGGGTGCCGAACCCGTGCGGTCCGTCGCATGAGCAGCGCTCGCGGCCTGCCGGCCGGGCTCCTCGCGCTGGCCCTGGGCGGGTTCGGCATCGGGCTGACCGAGTTCGTCATCCTGGGCCTCCTCCCGGAGATTGCCACGGACTTCCGGGTGACGATCCCCCAGGCGGGGCACCTCGTGTCCGGGTACGCGCTGAGCGTCGCCGTCGGCGGCGTGCTGGTCACCGCGGGAACTGCCGCGATGCGCCCCAAGCGGGTCCTGGTCTGGCTCATGGTGTTCTTCATCGCGGGGAACTTCCTGTCGGCGATCGCGGACACCTACGCGGTGATGATGGCCGGCCGAGTCGTGGCCGCTCTCTGCCACGGGGCGTTCTTCGGGATCGGCTCGGTGCTCGCCACCTCCCTGGTCCCGCCCCGCCGTGCGGCACAGGCGATCGCGATCATGTTCGCCGGACTCACGCTCGCGAACGTGCTCGGCGTCCCGCTGGGCACCCTGCTCGGACAGAACCTCGGGTGGCGCTCGACGTTCTGGACGATCACCGTCATCGGCGTCGCCGCCCTGGCCGGGCTCCTGCTGTTCATCCCCGACCGCGCGGCCCACGACCGGCAGCCCGGCCAGCTCCGGCGCGAGCTGGCGGCCTTCGCCTCGGGCCAGGTGTGGCTGTCGATCCTGGTCACGGTGTTCGGGTTCGGCGCGATGTTCGGCGCCTTCACCTACGTCGCACCACTCCTGACCGACGTCGCCGGCTTCCCGTCGGGCGCCGTGCCCTGGCTGCTGGTCGTGTTCGGGGTGGGGCTGTTCGCCGGCAACCTCGCCGGTGGCAAGGCGGCGGACCGGCACCTCGACCGGACGCTGCTGACGCTGCTCGGCTCGCTCGCCGTCGTCCTGGGTGGCTTCGCCCTGGTCGCCGGCCACCCGTGGGCCGCCGCGGGGGCGCTGTTCCTGCTCGGCTCGGTCGGCTTCGCCTCGGTACCCGGCATGCAGATGCGCGTGCTCCGCTTCGCCTCCTCGGCGCCGACGCTCGCCTCCGGGGTGAACATCAGCGCCTTCAACCTCGGCAACGCGATCGGCGCATGGCTCGGCGGTCTGACGATCGCCGCCGGGTTCGGATACCGCTCACCCCTCCTGGTAGGCACGGCGCTCGCCCTCGTGGCCCTCGTGCTGATGGCTACGGCCACGCTCTCCCACCGCCGGTCGCGACCCGACCCGGCATCCCTGGAACCCACCTCCCTGACCGGCACCACCGTCTGATCACCGAAGGGACCTGACATGACCACTCCAGCACTGCACCACCGCCCCGCACCGACGCTCGACGTCACCGAGCCGACGTTCGGCCAGGAGACCGTCACCGACCACCTGCGCGACGGGTACTGGCTCGAGGCCTGCGACATCGACGGGGACGGCAACCTCGACCTGGTGGGCTACGGCCTCAAGGTCGGCGAGATCTACTGGTACCAGAACCCCACCTGGCGCAAGCACCTCGTGCTCGACAAGATCAAGGAGCCGGTGGGCGCCGACTTCGGTGACATCACCGGCAACGGCCTGCCCGACCTCGTGGTCTGCTACCAGCTCTACGGCCCCGGCGGCACGATCCACCACGCCGACGGCGAGGGCGGCAAGATCGACTGGCTGGAGAACCCGGGCGACCCCGCCACCTCCGGCGAGAACTGGAAGCGGCACTACGTGGGCCGTGCCACCGGGATGCACCGCCTGCGCGTCGGGCACTTCTCCCGCACGGACCGCGTCCAGATCATGGGCTTCCCCATCGTGGCGGTCGAGGACGTGCACGCCGTCCTTCCGGTCATGCTGTTCACCCAGCCCGACGACCCGACGCAGGAGTGGGACGCCGAGGTGATCTCCCGGACCGACTTCCGCATGATCCACGGTGTGGCCCGCAAGCCCGGTCTCGTCGCCGGCTCGGACCTCGACTCGATCCTCATGGCGTCCGACGAGGGCGCCACGTGGCTCTACTACGACGAGGCCGCCGGAACCTTCACCTGGGAGCACATCGGCGACGGCGAGAACGGGCAGTTCGAGCAGACCGGCTTCAAGGGCTCGGGCGACATCGACGGCGGTCGGGTCGGCGACGACCCGCTCGCCTACGTCGCCGCGATCGAGCCGTTCCACGGCAACACCGTCGCGGTCTACACACGCGGCTCCGACGACGTGGAGGGGCCCGGCTGGCGCCGCCACCTGCTGGACGTCTACGGCGACCCGAACGAGAACGGCGAGGGCCCGGGGCACACGGTGATGTGCCGCGACTTCGACGGTGACGGGGACGACGAGTTCCTCATCGGCCTGCGTGGCCCCGAGCCGTGGCAGGGCGCCTACTACTACAAGGTGGTCGACCTCGAGAAGGGCCTGTTCGTCAAGTGGAAGGTGTCGGGCGAGTCGATCGCCCGCATCGTCGCGGGCGACTTCGGCAACCGGGGCGTGGACGACTACGCCACCATCTCCTACTCCGTGCAGCACTACTTCGTCGCACCGAAGGCGGAGATCACGCTGCACCCGAACCTCATCACCCCGGAGGACGACTGACATGGCCAGCAACCCCACCAGCGTGCCTCCGGAGGCACAGGACCAGCCGACAGCCGGGCGCCGCAGCTTCCTGCTCGGCGCCGCGGGAACCGTCGCGGCCGGTGCCGTCGTCGCACTCGACCCCGCCCTGCCCGCCGTCGCGGCCGGCACCGCGATGACGGGCGGCCGCGCCGCACCGCCCTCGGACCCGATCGTGACCGCCGAGGACTCCCGCTACCTCGACCTGATGACCGGGAACAACGCGCGGTTCGTCGCCGAGCCCGACTACGTGCGCCTCATCAGCGACGCGCGGGACGCCGAGAACGCGGTCCGCGCGGCCGTACGGGCCGGCAAGAAGGTCTCGGTCCGCAGCGGCGGGCACTGCTTCGCCGACTTCGTCTGCAACCCGGACGTCGAGGTCATCCTCGACCTGTCGACCATGACGGACGTCTACTACGACGACGACATGCGTGCCTTCGCCGTCGAGCCCGGTGCACGGCTGCTGCAGGTGTACGAGAAGCTGTTCAAGGGATGGGGAGTCACCATCCCGGGCGGCATCTGCTACGGCGTCGGCGCCGGTGGACACATCGCCGGCGGAGGCTACGGCCTGCTGTCCCGCTCGCACGGCCTGGTGGTGGACCACCTGTACGCCGTCGAGGTCGTCACCGTGGACGCGCGCGGCCGGGTACGGACCCACGTCGCACGGCGGGACTCCCGCGGCGCGCTCGGCGACCTGTGGTGGGCGCACACCGGCGGCGGCGGCGGCAACTTCGGGATCGTCACCAAGTACTGGTTCCGCTCCCCGCAGGCACGCGGCACGGACGCGGCCGAGCAGCTCGTCAAGGCGCCGTCACGGGTGCTCGTCAGCGCCTTGAGCTTCCCGTGGGACGAGGTCGACCGCACCGCGTTCGACCGCCTGATGACGAACTGGAACGAGTGGCACGAGCGGCACCGCTCACCCGGCACGCCGGAGTCGCACCTGTCCAGCCTGTTCAACCTCAACCACAAGGCGCACGGCAGCCTGGGCATGTTCACCCAGATCGACGCCGACGCCCCCGACGCCACGGGGGTGCTGCGGCGGTTCATCGCGAAGATCACCGACGGCGTCGAGGTCGCCACCGCTCCCATGACCGCCCCGTCCGGCGAGCTCGCCGCGATGCCCGAGTTCTACGACACCCAGGAGCTGTCCTGGATGCAGGCCACCCGGACGGTCGCCACGAACAACCCGACGATCAACAGCCCGACCAGCCGCGGCATGCACAAGTCGGCCTACTTCCGGAAGGGCTTCACGCCCCGCCAGCTCGACGTGATGTGGGAGCAGCTCACCCGCCCGGACTTCACCAACCCCGACACGATGATGGTCGTCTTCTCGTTCGGCGGGCAGGTGAACGCCGTGCCCCGCGACGCGACGGCGAACGTGCAGCGCGACTCGATCTTCAAGATCTGCCTGCAGACCTTCTGGCAGGACCGGTCGGACGACGAGTTCTACCTGGGATGGGAGCGCGAGACGTTCGAGGCCATGTTCGCCCACTCCGGCGGCGTGCCCGTCCCGGACGACACCGTGGACGGCTGCTACATCAACTACCCCGACACCGACATGGCCGACCCGGAACGCAACCGCTCCGGCGTCCCGTGGTCGACGCTCTACTACAAGGACAACTACCCGCGGCTGCAGCGCGCCAAGCAGCAGTGGGACCCCAGGAACTTCTTCACGCACAGCCTCGGCGTCGAACTGCCCGAGGAGGCGCGACGATGACCAGCACCCCCGTCCCCCCACCCGGCGCACCGTCCCGCCTGCCCTCACTGACCGGACTGCGCTTCTTCGCCGCGCTGCTGGTCTTCGGGTTCCACATCACCCTCTCGGCCTCACCGATCCCGCCGAACGACCCGATCAACCCGTTCGCGCACGAGTCGGTCGCCGCGGCCTCCGAGAAGATCTTCCTGACCACCGGATACATCGGAGTCTCCTTCTTCTTCGTCCTCAGCGGGTTCCTCCTCGCCTGGGCGTCCAAGCCGGGCGACGGCCTGGTGTCCTTCTGGCGCCGTCGCATCGTGAAGATCTTCCCGAACCACCTGGTGATGTGGGTGCTGGCGATGGTGCTGTTCGCCGCCGCGATCACCCCCGCACACGCGTGGGCGCTGAACTTCTTCCTGCTGAGCGCCTACTCCCCCGACGGCGCGGTCAACGTCGCGGTCAACCCCCCGTCCTGGACCCTGAGCGTGGAGCTGCTGTTCTACATGCTGTTCCCGTTCCTGATCGCCGGCATCCGGCGCATCCCGGTGCGCAGCCTCTGGCTCTGGGCAGGACTCATGCTGGCCGGGATGGTCCTGGTGCAGGTGGCAGTCCTCACCGTCATCCCCGACACGCCACGGTCCGCGCTCACGCCCGTGTCCTCGTACCAGTTCTGGTTCGGCTACATCTTCCCGCCCTCGCGGCTGTTCGAGTTCGTGCTCGGGTCGATCATGGCCCGCATCGTCCTCGAAGGACGGTGGCCGGCCATCCGGATCTGGCACGCCCTGGTCGCCTGCGTCGCCGGCTACGCACTGGCGAACGTGGTGCCGTTCGTGTGGACGTTCAACGTGGCCACGATCATCCCGATCGCGATGCTCGTCACCGCGGTCGCAGCCGCCGACCACGCCGGAGAGCACACCTTCCTGCGGTCCCGCCCGATGCAGTGGCTGGGTGACACGTCGTTCGGGTTCTACCTGTGCCAGGGCGTGACGATCTTCTGGATGCGCCAGATGATGGACAACGCGACCTTCTCCACCCCGGTCGCACTGCTCGTCATCGCAGGGCACCTCCTGCTGACCCTGGGCGGCGGATGGGCGCTGTACACGCTGGTCGAGAAGCCCATGATGGACCGGTTCGCCAGACCGCGGCGCAAGCCCACCCTCCGGCCCGGCGACCGCGCCGGACAGCTCGTCTGACCCCCGTGCCGGTACCACGCTCGGGCGGATGGCTCCCACGCACCCCGTGGGGGCCACCCGCCCGAGCGCGGATCAGCGGATCACGAGCGGAACCGGCGGATCCCGTGCGACGCCCCGGCCGCGGACCGCACCGACCGCTGCGCCCCCTCGCGGGCCAACAGCTCGAGGGCGCTCGCGGCCACGGCCGACACGGCCGTGTACATGAGGATCCGGTGGCCGGAGTCGTCCGGCGGCGTGAGCACCTCGAAACCGAGGTCGAGCTCCCCCACCTCGGGATGCTGGAAGAGCTTCATGCCCGACACGCAGCGGTCCACCGGGTGGCGGGCCCACAGCCGGCAGAACTCGGGACTCTTCACGGTCAGCTCACCGACGAGTGCGGCGAGCTCCGGGTCGTCCTGGTTCCTGCCGCTCAGGACCCGCAGCGAGGCGACGGCACGCTCCGCCTCCTCGTCCCACTCCCGGTACAGCTCCTTCGTGTGCTCGTCGAGGAACAGCATCCTGGTCATGTTCGGGCGGTCCGGGACGTGCTCGGGGCCGTCGAAGGCGAGGTGCCCGGCCACGAGCCGGTGCCCGAGCTCGTTCCACCCGAGCACCTCGCTGCGCCGTCCGAGAATGACGGCGGGCGTGTCGGAGATCGAGTGGACCAGCCGCAGCATGCCCTCGCGGGCATGGTCGTGCTTGATCGGCGCGCGCCGCCGTGCCGACCGCTTCGGCCGGGCGAGGTTGAACAGGTGCGCCTGCTCGTCGGTCCCGAGCTGCAGGGCCTGGGCGAGCGAGGCGATCACCGCCTCCGACGCGTTCGTGCTCAGTCCTTGTTCCAGCCGGGCGTAGTAGGTGGGGCTCACGCCGGCCAGCATCGCGAGCTCCTCCCGCCGCAGGCCGGGAACCCGCCGGACACCATAACCCTGGATACCCACGTCCTCCGGCCGCAGAACCGCACGCCGGGAACGAAGGAATTCTCCCAGTTCGTTCGAGCCGCTCATACGACCATTCTCACCCGGATCGCAGCGTTCGTCCTGTCCCCCTCAGTGACTGCCTGGCTCCTGTCACTGCCGGTGACAGGAGCCAGGGGGTGTGGTTGTCGATAGTGAACCCCCGCATGGTGGAGACCGCACCCGTCCGCCACGGACGAACCCACTCGTACACCGCATCGAATACACCGCATCGAAAGAGGCATCGTGACTACGGACCAAGCACCCGCATCCGAGACCGCCGGCGAGGACACCTCGACCGGAAGCACGCGGATGACCGGCCGGCAGCGCACCGCGCTCGTCGTACTGCTCACCGCGAGCTTCACGCTCGCCGTCGATTTCTCCATCCTCAACGTCGCTCTGCCCACCATCGGCGCCGACGTCGGCTTCGGCATCGCCAACCTGCAGTGGATCGCCACCGCCTTCGCCCTCTGCGCCGCGGGCTTCACCCTGCTCATGGGGCGCGTCGCCGACATCGCCGGGCGCCGTCGCATGTTCCTGGTCGGGATGGTGCTCCTCGGCGCGGGCTCCCTCGCCGGCGGGCTGGCCACGAGCCCCGCGGTACTGCTCGTCGCGCGCGTGGCGCAGGGTTTCGCCACCGCCATCGTGGTCCCTGCCGCGCTCGCCCTGCTCATCGGGACCTTCGCGGAGGGCCGCGCACGAGACAAGGCGCTGGGGCTGAACGGGTCCCTCATGGCGGCCGGGTTCACCACGGGTGCGATCCTCGGCGGCCTGCTCACGGATCTGCTGTCCTGGCGGTGGGCGTTCTTCATCAACGTCCCGATCGCCGTCGCCGTCCTGGTGGTGGCCCCCGTGGTCCTCAAGGAGAGCCGTGGCGACCGCGGCACCCGGCTCGACGTACCCGGTGCCGTCTTCGTCACGCTGGGCCTGCTCTCGCTCGTGTACGGGCTGACCAACGCCGCGGAGTCCTCGTGGACCGACCCGGTGACCCTCGGCGCGCTGGCGGCGGCGGTCTGTCTGCTGGCCGTGTTCGTCGGCGTGGAGCGGGTGGTCTCCCACCCGCTGGTCCCGCTGCGGATGCTGACTCGCACCAGCGTGGCGTGGGGCAACATCGCCGGCTTCCTCGCCTTCGCGACCGAGACGTCCCTGGTGTTCTTGCTGACCATCTACCTGCAGAACGTGCTGGGCTACACGCCGCTGGCCGCCGGCCTGTCCTTCGCGGTACTGGGTCTGGGCACGGTGATCGGCGGGCTCGTGGGGCCGAAGGTCATCGGGCGTTACGGCAACAAGGCGGCGATCGTGGCCGGCTTCCTCGTCCAGGCGGCGGCGACGCTCCCCCTCGTGCTCATCTCCGAGGCCAGGTCCTCGATCTGGCTCATCCTGGTGGCCACCTTCGTCGGTGGTGTGGCGAATCTCGTGGTCATCGTCGGCTTCATGGTCACCGCGACCAGCGACGTGCCCGAGTCCGAGCACGGTCTGGCGACCGGGCTGACGACGATGAGCCAGCAGGTCGGCATCACCATGGGCACGCCCGTGATGAGCGCGGTCCTCACCGCGGTGGCGTTCTCGACGACGGGTGTCGGGGAGCCGGCGGCGGTACTGTCCGGGGTGACCAGCGCGATCTGGGTCAACGGTGGCCTGTGCATCCTGGCGGCTGTCGCGGTGGCGGTCTTCCTGCGCCGCCGGACCGTGGTCTGACACGCCGCGTTCCCACGGCACGCCGGACGGTGCGGCGGGCGCTCGGGGACCTCGGTCTCGTCAGTCGGCGAGGTCGAGCCCCAGCGCTCGCAGCCGGCCGCGCAGCGCGGCGACGTCGGTGAACCGGATGGCGTGGAAACCGCACCTGCGGGCAGCATCCACGTTCTCCTGCTTGTCGTCGACGAACACGGCGCGTGCCGGGTCGACGTCGAACCGCTGCGCGAGCAGACGGTAGATGCGCACGTCCGGCTTGGCGAGCCCGACCCGCCCGGACACGACCACGTCGTGCAGCAGCCCGATCGCGGGGGCGGCGGGCTCGGCGTGCCGGAACGTCTCGGCGGACCAGTTCGTCAGCCCGTACAGGCGCAGGCCGAGGCGGGCGAGGTCCTTGACGAGCGCCTCGGACCCGGGGACCGGCCCGGTGAGCGTGTCGGCGTAGCGGTCGACGTACACGGCCAGGTCGGCGGCCCGGTGCGGGTGGGTCTGCTCGAGCTGGGCGACGATGTCCGCGAACGGCCGTCCGGCGTCGGCCTCGTGGTTGCGCTCGGCGAACCCGATCTCGTCGAAGAACGCGTCGACGTCGGCGACCTCCCAGGTACGGCCGGCCGCGTCGGTGTGATCGGTGTAGGCGGCGTACGGGTCCCACCCGACCAGGACGTTGCCGAAGTCGAGGACGACGGTGTCGACCGTGGCGCCGCCCGCGACCCCGCCAGGCGTCGTGGGGTCGTGCTCAGGATGGTTCCGGCTCACAGCATCTCCTCGGGGTCCAGCCTGGTGCGGGCGGTGCCGCGTTCTCGCCTCGCCGATCGTACGGCCATCGACGCGCGCAGCCGGCGCGCCAGCTCGTCACCCTGGGCGAGCGGTACGCGCAGCACGGTCCGCACCGGCCGGGCGACGTCGAGGGTCTCCTCCGGCCCGGCCGGCTTCTTCGGGGTGCCGGTGCCGGCACGGCGGACCGAGGTGGGCGAGGCGTCGTCGACCTCGACCGGCCCCAGCACGTTCTCTCCCGCCAGCCCGACGCGCCCGACGACGGCGGCCACGGCCTCCCGGTCCCCGGTGACGGCGGCCACCCGCACGGCCGGCGGCAGGCCCAGCGTGGCGCGCTCATCGAGCTCGCGGGCGGCGAACCCGCCGGGGTCCCAGCGCACGAGGGCCTGGCTGGGCCCGGGTGCGCCGTCTCCGACGAGGAGCACCTGCCCCTCGGGCCGGGTCAGGGCGGCGGCGGTGAGCCAGCGGCCCAGCGCCTCGGTCCCCGCGGCCAGATGCGTACCACCGGACATGACCGCGGCGTCGAGCAGCAGCACGGCGAGGTAGCCGCCGCCGGCGACAGGTTCGGCACCCGGGGTGGCGACGACCAGCGAGGATTCGCCGGGCACCGTGTCCAGCACGCCGGCCGGAGCCGACGCCGCGGACAGCCGCACGGGGACACCGGGGAACGCGCGCCCGAGCTCCTCGGCGGTTCGGGCGGACCCGACACGCACCGACCGCAGCCCGGTCCAGCCGCACTCGGGGCACGACCAGCCGCCGGCCATCCGGCCGCACCAGGTGCACTGCGGGGACGCGTCGGCACGTGGCAGGCCGAGCGGGCCGTGGCACGCCTCGCAGCGAGCGGCCGTGCGGCAGCGGGAACAGGCCACGACGGGCAGGTAGCCACCACGGGGCACCTGGACGAGCACGGGACCGTGCTCCAGCGCGTCGCGCGCGACGCGCCAGGCCACCGACGGCAGCCGCGCGGCGGCCGCGGCGCCCTCACGCGCGAGCTCGACCGACGTCAGCGCCCGTACCCGGGGCGTGTGAGCACGCAGGGTGTCGCGGGCGGGGGCGAGCTCGCGCGCCCAGCCGCTCGCGAGCAGGGCCTGGGCCTGGGCGGTGCGGCCGGGCGCGCCGAGCAGGAACGCGGCGCCGGACTGCGCGGCGCGGATCGCGAGGACCTCGCGGGCGTGCGGGTAGGGGGCGTGCGGCTCGGCGAGCGTCTCCTCGCCGTCGCCCCACAGCACGACCAGCCCGAGCTCCTGGACCGGCGCGAACATGGCCGCCCGGGTACCGACCACCACGGGCACCTGACCGCGCAGGGCCGTGAGGTAGGAGCGGTAGCGGGGGGCGGGGCCGTCATCGGCGATGAGCCGCACGTGCCCGCCCGGGCCCGCGGGGATCCCCGCGGCGTCCAGGGCGGCGCGCACGCGGGCCACGTCCCGTGCGTCGGGCACGACCACGAGCGCTCCCCGGCCGCCGGCCACGCACGCGGTGACGGCGGCGGCGACCGCCGTCGACCAGCGCGGCACGGGGATGCTCGCCGACTCGCGGGACCCGGGCTCGCGGGACCGGGGGCCGTCGGCGCCGGGCGCACCGCCGGTCCCGGGGGCACCGGCGCCGGGGCCGGCGGGCGTGCCGTCCGGGGCGTCATCGGGCCGGGTCTCGTCGACGCCGGGGAGGGCGGACCACACGGCGCGGGGTCCGTCGCCACCCAGGACGCGCCGCAGGAACGCCTCCCCGCCCTGGTAGGGCGCCCAGGCGGAGGTGCCGGTGCCGCCGGGGTCGGTGGACCAGTCCCCCGCGGGGCCGTCGTCGGCGAGGGCGGCGGGCGTCTCCTGCTCGACGCGGGCGTGCCGGGGCGGTACGGCGAGGCGCAGGACGTCCGCCAGCGTCCCGCCGTACCGGGCCGCCACGGCGCGGCACAGGTCCAGGACCTGCGGCGTCAGGACTCTCTCGCCCGACACCACGCGCTTGAGGGGTACGAGCCGCCCGTCGTGGTCGGACTCGGCGAGCCGTGCGACGACGAACCCCGAGACCTCCTGCCTCCCGAACCGTGCCTTGATGCGGACGCCGGGCCGGGCCTCGGCGGACAGGGACTCCGGGACGAGGTAGTCGTACGGCTGGTCGAGGTGGGCGGGCTGCAGGTCGAGGGCCACGCGCGCCACGGGCAGCTCGGCGGCGACGGGCACGCCGGCGGCCTCGGCTCCCGGCTTGCCGCCCGCGGCCTTCCCGCCTGCGGACCGGTCGCCGCCGGCCTTCTTGCTCCCGGCCTTCCCCTCGGAGCGCGCGCCGTCACCCGACGCCGCGTTCATCGCGGAGTCGCCGAGCCCGGGCAGCACGTCCTGATCCACGGGTGCTATCCCACCACGAGTGACCGACACCCCGCTCTGCCCGGCCCGCGCCGTGCGGTCAGCCGACGGCGGAGCGCAGCGCGTCCACGCGGTCGGTGGCCTCCCAGGTGAAGCCGGGCAGCTCGCGGCCGAAGTGTCCGTACGCGGCCGTCCTGCGGTAGACGGGCCGCAGCAGGTCCAGGTCGCGCGTGATCGCGGCGGGCCGCAGGTCGAACACCTCGCGGATCGCGGCCTCGATGCGGGGGGTCGGGACCGTCTCGGTGCCGAACGTCTCGACGTACAGGCCCACCGGGTGCGCCTTGCCGATCGCGTAGGCGACCTGGACCTCGCACCGGCGTGCCAGCCCTGCCGCGACGACGTTCTTCGCGACCCAGCGCATCGCGTACGCGGCGGACCGGTCCACCTTGGACGGGTCCTTCCCGGAGAACGCGCCGCCGCCGTGCCGCGCCATCCCGCCGTACGTGTCGACGATGATCTTGCGGCCGGTCAGCCCGGCGTCGCCCTGCGGGCCGCCGACGACGAACTTGCCCGTCGGGTTCACGATGAGCCGCGCGTCGGCGACGAGCAGCCCGGACTCGGCGGCGGCGTCGGCGAGCACGGGACCGATGACCTTCTCGGCGACCTCGCGGGCGAGCTTCTCCTGGACGACGTCCGGGTCGTGCTGGGTGGACAGGACGACCGTGTCGACGGCGACGGCACGCTCGCCGTCGTACCCGACGGTCACCTGCGTCTTGCCGTCGGGGCGCAGCCCGAGCAGCTCGCCGGACTTGCGCACGGTCGCGAGCCGCTCGGAGAGGCGGTGCGCCAGCCAGACCGGCAGCGGCATGAGGGAGGCGGTCTCGTCGGACGCGTACCCGAACATGAGGCCCTGGTCGCCCGCGCCCTGCGTGTCCAGCGGGTCCTCGCCGGGGCCTGCGGGCTCGTCGCGGCCCTCCATCGACCTGTCGACGCCCTGGGCGATGTCGGGGCTCTGCTGCCCGATCGAGACGGACACGCCGCACGAGTCGGCGTCGAACCCGACGGCGCTCGAGGTGTAGCCGATCCCGCGCACCACGTCGCGCACGATCTGCGGGATCTCGACGTACGCCTCGGTGGTGACCTCGCCGGCGACGTGGACGAGCCCCGTGGTGACCATCGTCTCCACGGCGACCCGGGACGAGGGGTCCTGCTCGAGCATGGCGTCGAGGATGGCGTCGGAGATCTGATCACACACCTTGTCGGGGTGTCCCTCGGTGACGGACTCCGAGGTGAACAGGCGCAGATCACTCATGGACACCAGCGTACGGTCTCATCACGCGAATGCCGACATCCGACAGGTGAGACGCCGCTCACCAGCGGCGCACCTCAGTGCCTCGTCGTGAGGACCGCGTCCCACACGGCGTCCGCGACCTCGCGCTTGGACCCGGCGGCCCGCGCGACGACGTCGCCCGTGCCGTCCAGCACGGTGATGTCGTTGGACGCGGTGCCGAACCCGACGGCGCGGCCCACGGCGTTCACGACGAGCAGGTCCGCGCCCTTGCGCCGGGCCTTGGCCCGACCGTGGTCGAGCACGCCGGCGTCGGCGTCACCGGTCTCGGCGGCGAACCCGACCACCACCTGCCCGGGGCGGCGCCGGTCGCGGGCCAGCCCGGCGAGGATGTCGGGGTTCTCGACGAGGTGGATCGGCTCGGGCGTCTGCCCGGCGACCTTCTTGATCTTGGCGTCGCCGGGGCTCACGGGGCGGAAGTCGGCGACGGCTGCGGCCATGACGACGACGTCGGCTGTGGTGGCGGCCGCGTGCACGGCGTCGGCGAGCTCGGCGGTGGAGCTGACGCGCACGAGCGCGTGCCGCGTTCCCTCGGCGGGGGCCTGAGTCCATCCGGCGAGCGGTCCCAGGACGGAGTCCTCGACGTTCGCGGCCACGAGCGTGACCCGTGCCCCGCGGTCGGCGGCCGCGGCCGCCAGCGCGACGCCCTGCTTGCCGCTGGACCGGTTCCCGATGAACCGTACGGGGTCGAGGGGCTCACGTGTGCCGCCGGCGGAGACCACCACGTGCCGGCCGGCCAGGCTCCGGTCGCCCGTGCCGGTGGGCTCCGTGCCGGTGGGCTCGCTGCCGGTGGCGGGCGCCGGGTCGACCACGGCCAGGGCCTGGCGGGCGATGTCCTCGGGTTCGGGCAGTCGTCCCGGGCCGGTGTCCTTGCCGGTGAGCCGGCCGCTGGCGGGCTCGATGACGTGCACGCCGCGTTCGCGCAGGGTGGTGACGTTGGCGCGGGTGGCCGGGTGCTCCCACATCTCGGTGTGCATGGCGGGGGCCATGACCACGGGGCAGCGAGCCGCGAGCAGGGTGCTGGTGAGCAGGTCGTCGGCGCGGCCGGTCGCGGCCCGGGAGAGCAGGTCGGCGGTGGCGGGTGCGACCACGACGAGGTCGGCGTGCTGGCCGAGCGCGACGTGCTGGACGTCGGGGACGTCGTCGAACACCTCGGTGGTCACGGGTTCGCCGGACAGCGCCTCGAAGGTGGGTGCGCCGACGAACCGGAGCGCCGCCTCGGTCGGGACGACGCGGACGGCGTGCCCCTGCTCCCGCAGGAGGCGCAGCAGCAGGACCGCCTTGTAGGCGGCGATGCCGCCGCTGACGCCGAGCAGGATCCGCACGCCGGAGTCCGGGTCAGCCCGGGAACTCGGGCAGGGCCTGGGCCGCCTCGGTCTCGGCCTGCTTGCGTGCCTCCGCCTCGGCGGGGTCGACGTCTTCGATGGTCAGGAGGCCCTGGTTGATCTCGCGCATCGCGATCGACAGCGGCTTCTCCTGGTTGCGGGTCTCCACGAGGGGCCCGACGTTCTCCAGCAGGCCCTCGTTGAGCTGGGAGTAGTAGGCGTTGATCTGCCGGGCGCGCATGGACGCGTACAGGACCAGGCCGTACTTCGACTCGGTGTGAGCGAGCAGCTCGTCGATCGGCGGGTCGGTGATGCCCTCGGGCTGTGCGACGGATCCAGCCATGATGCAGCTCCAGAAAGGTTGGGGGTCGTGGGAAAAGTCCGCCGGTCAGTCTACCTGTCCGCGCGGTGGTCCGGTGATTGCGGGCGGGCCGCTACCGGTGCCCGCCCGCGGGATCGGCGGCGCCGACGCGGGGACGCGCGGCGCGGGCGTCCGCCGCCGCGGCGACGTCCGGCCGGGGACAGTGCTCCATGACGGACATGAGCTCGTCCGTGGCGCGGTGCACCTCGTCGTTGACGATGGTGACGTCGAACTCGCGCTCGGCGGCGAGCTCGACGCGTGCGGTGCGCAGGCGGCGCATCCGTTCCTCGGCGCTCTCGGTGCCTCGCCCGACGAGCCGTCGTTCGAGCTCTTCGAAGCTCGGCGGGGCGAGGAACACGAAGCATGCGTCGAGGCCGTCCATCTGCTGGACGGCCTCGCGCACCTGCCGCGCGCCCTGGAGGTCGATCTCCAGGAGCACGGGCACACCGGACCTCAGCTTGTCCTCGACGGGACCGCGCAGGGTGCCGTACCGGTTCTTGCCGTGCACGACGGCCCATTCGAGCATCTCGCCGGCCGCGGTCAGGCGGTCGAACTCGTCGTGGCTCACGAACCGGTAGTGGACGCCGTCCACCTCACCGGGGCGGGGCGACCGGGTGGTCGCCGACACCGAGAGCCACACCTGCGGGTACCGAGCGCGGACGTCCGCGGAGACGGTGCCCTTGCCGACTGCCGTGGGCCCGGCCAGAACTGTCAGCCGGGCGGGTTCTGTCTCAGAAATCTCAGCCGAACCTCTCGATCAGGGCCGCGGACTGGTGCGGCCCCAGGCCGCGCACGCGGCGCGTCTCGGCGATCCCGATCTCCTCCATGATCGCCTTCGCCTTCACCTTACCCACTCCGGGCATGGACTCCAGCAGGGAGACGACCTTCAGCTTGCCGACGACGTCGTCCTTCTGGCCCTTCTCGATGACCTCCTTGAGGGAGCCCTGCGAGTACTTCAGCTTGTTCTTGATCTCGGCGCGTACACGCCGGGCTTCGGCCGCCTTCTCGAGTGCGGCTGCACGCTGCTCAGGGGTGAGGGGAGGGAGTGCCACGCAAGTCACCTACTCAGGTTGTGGACGGTTGGCCCGTCCGTGGGTCTTTCGAGACTGCTGCCTCGAAAGTAGTCATGACTTCCCTGGTCGGCAATCCAGAACCGCCGCGTGGCGCACATTCACGCAGGCCCTTGGTGGCCACCGAACATCCCATCAAGAGCATTTCGCCGTAAAGGGTATACGGAATGCGCAAAAAGTCCTGGTCGCCGTCCTGTCAACCCTTCGGAGGGTGCCATGGCTGTGATGTCCATCACGTGAGACGTTGCCGGTCAGGCGGGTTCCGCCCGGCCGGTGGCGGCGCTGCCGGCGGCCGGGCTCAGCCGCGCAGGGCCCGGCCGGCCTGCGCGGCGGCGTCGCGGGCTGCCGCGCGCAGCGCGGCGGCATCGGGGCCCGCCCGCAGCACGCCGCGGGACGACGACGCCAGCACCCTGTCCCGGGCGTCGCCGAACGCCGCGGCGAGCTCCCGCTCCCCCGCCCCCTGCGCACCCACCCCGGGCGCCAGCAGCGGGCCGTTCACGGCCACCAGGTCGGTCCCGGTGGACGCGGCGGCGTCTCCCACGGTCGCGCCGACCACGAGGCCGACGGAGCCCATGGGCTCCGCCCCCGCGTTGAGCACGGCCGCGTGCGCGGCCATGGCGGCCGCCACCGACACGGTGCCCGCGTCGGTGGCGATGCGGGCGTGCTGCACCTGAGGCCCCTCCTTGTTGGACGTGAGGCACAGCACGAACAGACCCCGCCCGGTGGCGGCGGCCAGATCGGCCGCCGGGGTGAGAGACCCGAACCCGAGGTACGGGGAGACGGTCAGCGCGTCACCCGCCAGCGGCGCCCCGTCCCGCAGGAACGCGTCGGCGTACGCCGACATCGTGGAGCCGATGTCACCGCGCTTCGCGTCCACGATCGAGAGCGTGCCGGCCGCCTGGGCGGCGGCGAGCGTGTCCTCCAGCGCCGCCAGCCCGGCCGACCCGTGCCGCTCGTAGAACGCGGTCTGCGGCTTGACCGCGGCCACCCGCCCGCCCAGGGCCTCCACGACACGCAGCGAGAACTCCCGCACGCCCGCCGCCGTGTCCGCCAGCCCCCACGCGTCGAGCAGCCGCGCGTGCGGGTCGATCCCGACGCACAGCGGCCCGTGCTCGTCCATGGCGGCGGCCAGCCGCGCCCCGAACGGCACCCTCGCTCCGGCCGGCGGCAGGCTCATACGAGCACCCCCCGCTCCGGCCTGCGACCCGCACCCCCGGACCCGCCCGCGTCCCGGCCCGCCCGGCGCGCCCGGCGCGCGAGCGTCGCCGCGGTGTGCTCCTGGAGGCTGGCGACCGCGAACGGCCCGCCACGGACCGCCTCGATGCCCTGCACGGCCGCGGCGAGCTGGTCCACCGTGGTCACGATGGGCCGGTCGGCCGCCGTGGTCGCCGCACGGATCTCGTACCCGTCCGCGCGAGCACCCTGCCCCGAGGGGGAGTTGACCACGAGATCGACCTGCCCGTCCAGGATGAGGTCCACGATCGTCGGCTCCCCCGCCGGCCCCCGGCCGGCCGAGTACTTGCGCACCACCTGCGTCTCGATGCCGTTGCGCCGCAGCACGGTCGCCGTGCCCGCCGTGGCCAGCACCGTGAACCCGATCTCCGCCAGCCGCTTCACCGGGAACACCACGTGCCGCTTGTCCCGGTCCGCCACCGACACGAACACCGTGCCCGACGTCGGCAGCCCCCCGTAGGCAGCCGCCTGCGACTTCGCGAACGCGTGCGGGAAGTCCTTGTCGAAGCCCATCACCTCACCCGTGGACCGCATCTCCGGCCCCAGCACTGTGTCCACCACGACACCGTCACCGGTACGGAACCGCTTGAACGGCAGCACCGCCTCCTTCACCGCCAGCGGCGCCTCCAGGTCCAGCGTGCCACCGTCGCCCTCGGCCGGCAGCAGCCCCTCGGCACGCAGGCCCGCGATCGTCTCACCGACCATCACCAGCGCCGCCGCCTTCGCCAGCGGCGTCCCCGTCGCCTTGGACACGAACGGCACCGTGCGCGACGCACGCGGGTTCGCCTCCAGCACGTACAGCACGTCCGACACCAGCGCGTACTGCACGTTCAGCAGCCCCCGCACCCCCACGCCCCGCGCGATGGCCTCCGTGGACCGCCGGATCCGCTCGATCTCCGCCTCCGACAGCGACACCGGCGGCAGCACGCACGCCGAGTCCCCCGAATGGATGCCCGCCTCCTCGATGTGCTCCATCACCCCGCCGAGGAACAGCTCCTCGCCGTCGTACAGCGCATCGACGTCGATCTCCATCGCGTCGTCCAGGAACCGGTCGATCAGCAACGGCGCGGGCAACGTGCCCGGCGCGCCCGTGTGACCCGCGGCAGCCGCCTCCAGGGCCCGCACCACGTACTCGGTCAGCTGCTCACCGGAGTACACGATCTCCATGCCACGCCCGCCCAGCACGTACGACGGACGCACCAGCACCGGATACCCGATCCGTTCGGCCACCTCCGTCGCCTGCCCCAGCGTGCGCGCCGTACCGAACGCCGGCGCCGGCAGCCCCGCATCCCCCAGCACCTGCCCGAACACGCCACGGTCCTCCGCCGCGTCGATCGCCTCCGGCGACGTCCCCAGGATCGGCAGCCCCGCATCCGCCAGCCGCTGCGCCAGCCCCAGCGGCGTCTGCCCGCCCAGCTGCACGATCACGCCCTTGACCGGCCCCGCAGCAGCCTCCGCCTGATACACCTCCAGCACGTCCTCGAACGTCAGCGGCTCGAAGTACAACCGGTCCGACGTGTCGTAGTCCGTCGACACCGTCTCCGGGTTGCAGTTCACCATCACCGTCTCGTACCGGTCCGCCAGCGCCAGGGTCGCGTGCACGCACGAGTAGTCGAACTCGATCCCCTGCCCGATCCGGTTCGGCCCCGACCCCAGGATGATCACCGCCTCCCGCTCCCGCGGCGCCACCTCCGACTCCTGGTCGTACGACGAGTAGTGGTACGGCGTGGTCGCCGCGAACTCCGCCGCGCACGTGTCCACCGTCTTGTACACCGGCCGCACCCCCAGCGCGTGCCGCACCTCCCGCACCGTCGCCTCACCCGACGGACCCATCCCCCGCAACCGCGCGATCTGCGCGTCCGACAACCCGTGCCGCTTCGCCTCCCGCACCACGTCCGCGGTCAGGGTGGCGCTCGCGGCGACGGCGTCGGCCTGCTCGTTGACGAGCAGGATCTGGTCGAGGAACCAGGGGTCGATGCCGGTGGCGTCGTACACCTGCGCGAGCACGTCCTCGGCGACGGCGCCCGGCCGGGTGGCGGTGCGCAGCACCTGCTGCACCTGCACGAGCCGCCCCTCGGTGGGCCGCTCGATCTGCCTCAGGAGGGTCGCGAGCTCGTCGCCCGACGGCGGCGCGCCGTCCCAGTGGAACGTGACGCCGCTCTTGTCGATGCTGCGCAGCGCCTTGCCGAGCGCCTCGCTGAAGTTGCGGCCCAGTGCCATCGCCTCGCCCACCGACTTCATGGTGGTGGTCAGCGTGTCGTCGGCCGCGGGGAACTTCTCGAACGCGAACCGGGGCACCTTCACCACGACGTAGTCGAGCGTGGGCTCGAACGACGCCGGAGTGACGCGGGTGATGTCGTTCGGGATCTCGTCCAGCGTGTAGCCGACGGCGAGCTTCGCCGCGATCTTCGCGATCGGGAACCCGGTGGCCTTGGACGCCAGCGCCGAGGACCGCGACACGCGCGGGTTCATCTCGATGACGATGACGCGCCCGGTGGCCGGGTCGACGGCGTACTGGATGTTGCAGCCGCCCGTGTCCACCCCGACCTCACGGATCACCGCGATGCCGATGTCCCGCAGGTTCTGGTACTCGCGGTCCGTGAGCGTCATCGCGGGCGCGACCGTCACCGAGTCCCCGGTGTGCACGCCCACGGCGTCGACGTTCTCGATCGAGCAGACGACCACGACGTTGTCGTCCTTGTCCCGCATCAGCTCCAGCTCGTACTCCTTCCACCCCAGGATGGACTCCTCCAGGAGCACCTCCGTGGTGGGCGAGTAGTGCAGGCCCTGCCCGACGATGCGGCGCAGGTCCCTCTCGTCGTACGCGAGGCCCGACCCGAGGCCGCCCATGGTGAACGACGGGCGCACCACCATCGGGTAGCCGAGCACGTCCGCGGCCACGAGCGCCTCCTCGACCGTGTGCACGATCTCGCTGCGCGCCGACTCGCCGCCGCACACCTCCACGACCTGCTTGAACTGCTCCCGGTCCTCACCCTTCTGGATCGCCTCGATGTTCGCGCCGATCAGCTCGACGCCGTACTCCTCCAGCACGCCGGCCTCGTGCAGCCCGATCGCGGCGTTCAGCGCCGTCTGACCACCGAGGGTCGGCAGCAGCGCGTCCGGCCGCTCCTTCGCGATGATCGACGTCAGCACCTCGGTCGTGATCGGCTCCACGTACGTGGCGTCCGCGAACTCCGGGTCCGTCATGATCGTGGCCGGGTTCGAGTTCACCAGGACGACCCGCAGGCCCTCCTCCTTCAGCACCCGGCACGCCTGGGTGCCCGAGTAGTCGAACTCGCACGCCTGCCCGATCACGATCGGGCCGGACCCGATCACCAGGACCGAGGAGATGTCGTTCCGGCGGGCCATCAGTCAGTCTCCTCGGAGTCGTGCTCGGCGAGCCGGACCGGACGGTCCGCCTCGGGGATCTCTGGCGGCCAGGCCGCCGGGTCCGTCATCAGGCCGACGAACCGGTCGAACAGGTACGCGGCGTCGTGCGGGCCGGCCGCCGCCTCGGGGTGGTACTGCACGGAGAACGCCGGCAGGTCCAGGCACGTCAGCCCCTCGACCACCTGGTCGTTCAGCCCGACGTGGGAGACGACGACGCGGCCGTACCGGCCGCCGTCGTGCGGCGCGGGCGACACCACCGGGGCGCCCGACGCGTCCGAGACCGGCGCGTCCACCGCGAACCCGTGGTTGTGCGCCGTGACCTCCACCTTGCCCGTCGTGCGGTCCTGCACCGGCTGGTTGATGCCCCGGTGCCCGTACCCCAGCTTGTACGTCCCGTACCCCAGCGCCCGCCCCAGGATCTGGTTCCCGAAGCAGATCCCGAAGAACGGCACCCGCCGGTCCAGCACCGCGCGCAGCAGCCCGGTCTCGTGCCCGGCGGACTCCGGGTCCCCCGGACCGTTCGAGAAGAACACCCCGCTCGGCGAACCGTCCGCCGGCAGGTACCCCAGCAGCTCGTCGGCCGACGACGCCTGCGGCACCACCACGACCCGCACCCCGCGCTCCGCCAGCCTGACCGGCGTCATCGCCTTGATCCCCAGGTCCAGCGCGACCACCGTCGCCACCGGCGCCCGCCCGGCGAACTCGCCCGACGGCTCGACCGTGTACGGCTCGGTGGTGGACACCTCTGGCGCCAGATGCGCGCCCACCATCTGCGGCGACGCCTTCACCTGCGCCACCAGGTCCGACGCCGGGCGCTCGCGGGCCTCGCCCGACGGCCCCGTCTCGTACAGGGCGTCGCCGGAGAAGATCCCGGCGCGCATGACGCCCTCCTCGCGCAGCCGCCGGGTCAGCGCCCGCGTGTCGAGGCCGCTGACCCCGACCACGCCCTGCCCGGCGAGCTCCTCGTCCAGGGACCGCCGCGCCCGCCAGCTCGAGACGCGGCGCGCAGGGTCCCGCACCACGTAGCCCGAGACCCAGATGCGTCCCGACTCGGGGTCGTCGTCGTTCACGCCCGTGTTGCCCACGTGCGGGGCCGTCATCACGACGATCTGCTGGTGGTACGACGGGTCCGTCAGCGTCTCCTGGTATCCGGTCATCCCGGTCGAGAAGACGAGCTCGCCGAACGTCGCACCGGTGGCGCCGTACGCACGGCCCGTGAAGGTGCTGCCGTCCTCCAGGACGAGCGCGGCACGCGACTGGTCGCGCATGGAATCAGGTGTGGTCGTCATCGGGCGTTCCCCTGGTCGTGCGAAGTGGTCGAGTCGGAGGTCGTGGAGTCGGAGGAAGCGGGGTCGGAGACGGTGGGTTCCCGGGTGCCGGACCGGCCGGTCGCGACCAGGTGCCGGACGGCGTCCACGAGCGCGCCGCGTTCCGTCGCGTGCCGGGTACGCAGCCCCGTGTCGAGCAGGACAGGGCCCGCATCCGGTGTCGAGCCCGCTTCCGCGCCGTCGTCGGACACCGCCCACGACACCACGACCAGACCGTCCGGACCCACGTACTTCCCGGCCATCCCCGGCGCGAGCTGCGCCGAACGGATCGACGCCAGCGGGATCCACAGGTCCCGGGTCCCGTCCCGCTCCACGAAGACCCCCGAGTCCAGCACGCTCACCCGCGCCAGCGCCCGGTCACCCAGCTGGTGCGCCCCCACCCGCGCCAGCCAGTCACCGTGCAGCGTGCTCGACACGTAGGTCGCCTCGACCGGCCCGAACACTGGCTCCGGCCCCGTCGCCAGCGCACCGGTGAGCGACGCCGACACCTCCGCCGGAACCTTCGGCGGCGCCGGGACCAGCGTCCTCGTGCGCGACGCGAGCCGTCTGCGCCCCGTCAGCACCAGATACAGCAGCACCAGACCGATCACGACCCAGATCGCGACCGCCAGTGGCATCGGCATGTTCACGCCCGCGCCCCTTCCGTCTCGCTCGCCCGGCCGGCCAGGCCCTCCAGGCCCGGACCCTCGGCCACCGGCACACCGTCCAGCACCGTCGCCCGCCCCCGCAGGAACGTCGCCACCACGGCACCCGGCAGCTCCATCCCCTCCAGCGGAGTGTTCGGGGACGCCGTCACCTGCGAAGCGCCCGCCACCAGCCGCGACGCGGCAGGATCCACCAGCGTCACGTTCGCCGGCTCCCCCACCTCCAGCGGCCGCCCCTGCGCCCACGGACCCGCGTCCACCCGCCCGATCCGCGCCGGCGCCTGCGACAGCACCCGCGCCACGTCCCCCCACGACATCCTGCCCGAGTCCACCATCGTCGACTGCACCACCGACAGCGCCGTCTCCAGCCCCGTCATCCCGAACGCCGCCGCAGCCCACTCACAGTCCTTGTCCTCCACCGGGTGCGGCGCATGATCGGTCGCCACGATGTCGATCGTGCCGTCCGCCAGCCCCTCACGCACCGCCTCCACGTCAGCCTCCGTCCGCAACGGCGGATTCACCTTGAACCGCGCATCGTACGAGCGCGCCCGCTCGTCCGTCAGCAGCAGGTGGTGCGGCGTCACCTCCGCCGTCACGTCCACCCCCCGCGACTTGGCCCACCGCACGATCTCCACGCTGCGCGCCGTCGACAGATGACACACGTGCAACCGCGACCCCACGTGCTCCGCCAGCAGCACGTCCCGCGCGATGATCGACTCCTCGGCCACCGCAGGCCACCCCGCCAGCCCGATCTGCGCCGACACCACACCCTCGTTCATCTGCGCGCCCTCGGTCAGCCGCGGCTCCTGCGCATGCTGCGCCACCACGCCGTCGAAAGCCTTCACGTACTCCAGCGCCCGCCGCATCAGCACCGGATCGTGGACGCACTTCCCGTCGTCGGAGAACACCCGCACCCCCGCCGCCGAGTCCGCCATCGCACCCAGCTCCGCGAGGCGCTCGCCGTGCAGACCCACGGTCACCGCACCCACGGGCCGCACGTCCACCCAGCCCGCGTCCCGCCCGAGCCGCCACACCTGCTCCACGACCCCCGCCGTGTCCTGGGTGGGAGTCGTGTTCGCCATCGCGAACACCGCGGTGAAACCACCCGCGGCAGCCGCCCGCGTGCCCGACCGCACCGTCTCGGCATCTTCCCGGCCCGGCTCCCGCAGATGCGTGTGCAGGTCGACGAGCCCCGGCAGCAGCACGAGACGGCCACCCCCGTCGACCTCGACGACCTCGCCCTCCGCCGACCCGCTACCCGGCGCACCGACGTGCACGATCCGCCCGCCGGACAGCACGACGTCCGCCGGCTCGTCCCCGAGCGGGCGCACCCCCCGCAGGATGTACGTGGTGGTCACAGGCTGCTCCTCTCGTCGTGGGCGGTCATGGTGCGGGCAGAGCCGGGGCTGCTGTCACGACCGGTCCT
Source organism: Myceligenerans cantabricum (assembly GCF_054777735.1). Taxonomy (NCBI): domain Bacteria; kingdom Bacillati; phylum Actinomycetota; class Actinomycetes; order Micrococcales; family Promicromonosporaceae; genus Myceligenerans; species Myceligenerans cantabricum. Next base: position 324,193 of record NZ_BAAHAJ010000009.1, on the reverse strand, counting down.
CTCACTGCCCGCCAGCAGCAGGTACAGAGCCGCCATCCGCACCGCGACACCGTTCGCCACCTGCTCCACGATCACGGACCGCGGATGGTCGGCAGCCGCGGCACTGATCTCCAGACCACGGTTCATCGGACCCGGATGCATGATCAGCGCATGCTCCGGAAGCATCGCCAGCCGCTGCGAACCCAGCCCGAACTTCCGGCTGTACTCCTGCACGCTCGGGAAGAACGCACCCCCCGCACCGCCGCTCATCCGCTCCCGCTGCACACGGAGCATCATCACCGCGTCGGGCGCCGTCCGCGCGAGCGTCTCATCGAGGTGGTAAGACACCTGGCACGGCCACGTCTCCACCCCGACCGGCAGCAGCGTCGGCGGCGCGACCAACGTCACCTCAGCACCCAGCGTGTGCAACAGATGCACGTTCGAACGCGCCACCCGCGAGTGCAGCACATCCCCCACGATCGCCACCCGCAGACCGGCCAGGTCCTTCCCCTCGGTCCCGACGTCCGACCCCCCACCGACCAGGTGCCGCCGGATCGTGAACGCGTCCAGCAGCGCCTGCGTGGGATGCTGGTGCATACCGTCCCCGGCATTCAGCACCGCCGCATCGAGCCAGCCCGCGTGCGCCAGCATGTGCGGCGCACCCGACGCCGGATGCCGCACCACCACCGCGTCCGCACCCATCGCGTGCAACGTCAGCGCCGTGTCCTTGAGGGACTCCCCCTTCGACACGCTCGACCCCTTCGCCGAGAAGTTGATCACGTCCGCCGACAACCGCTTCGCCGCCGTCTCGAACGAGATCCGCGTCCGCGTCGAGTCCTCGTAGAACAGGTTCACCACGGTGCGCCCACGAAGCGTGGGCAGCTTCTTCATCTCACGCGACTGCGTCGCCGCCATCTGCGCGGCCGTGTCCAGCAACAGGACCGCATCGTCCTTCACCAGGTCCGCCGTGGACAGAAGATGCCTCATCGCACACCCTCCCCGCCACCGTCCGGCACGACGCCAGCACCCGAGCCGTCAGCCGACGCCGCGGCCCCACCCGACGAGGGGCGCTCGCTGATCGTCACCGAGTCCTCGCCGTCCGTCTCCGTCAGGCGCACGCTCACGCGCTCCGACCGGGACGTGGGCAGGTTCTTGCCCACGAAGTCGGCCCGGATCGGCAGCTCGCGGTGCCCGCGGTCCACGAGGGCGGCGAGCTGCACGGCACGCGGACGCCCGACGTCGTTCAGCGCGTCGAGAGCGGCGCGGATGGTGCGCCCGGAGAACAGCACGTCGTCGACCAGCACCACGGTGCGGCCGTCCACGGTGCCCGGGATGAGCGTCGCGCCGACGGCGCGAGTGGGGTGGTGGCGCAGGTCGTCGCGGTACATGGTGACGTCGAGCTCGCCCACGGCTCCGGCGTCGTACGTGGGCTCGACCGCCGCGAGGCGCTCGGCGAGGCGGCGGGCCAGCGGCACGCCGCGCGTCGGGATACCGAGGAGGACGACGTCGGCCGCCCCCTTGTTGCGCTCGGTGATCTCGTGCGCGATACGCGTCAGTGCGCGGGCGATGTCGGGGGCTTCGAGAACGGTGGTGCCCGGGTTTTCGGGCACGGCGGCGCGAGGTGTCATCCGCACGGCCTCCTTCCCCGCCTCACGGGACGGGCTTAAAGGGAGTCTGGCATCGTCACCATATCCCGCCACACGGACGCGAGAACGCCGCCCGCCGTGATGCGGCGAGCGGCGTTCCTCACACTCCTGTGCGTGCTGCGCGGCCCCGGCACACCGCCCTACGACGACGGCGCGCTGGTGGGCTCAGGCGAGCAGGCTCGGCTTCATGTCCTTGATCCGTCCGAGCAGGCCGTTCACGAACGCGGGCGACTCGTCGGTGGACAGGCTGGCGACGAGCTCGACGGCCTCGTCCACGGCCACGGCGTCCGGCACGTCGTCGTTGAACAGCACCTCCCACACGCCGATCCGCAGCAGTGCGCGGTCGACGGCGGGCATCCGCTCCAGCGTCCAGCCGTGCGAGTACGTCTCGAGCACCTCGTCGATCCGGTCGAGGTGGTCCATCACGCCCTCGACGATCTCGACGGTGTACTGCGGCACGGGAGCCTCGGTGTGCGGGGTGACGATGCGGTCCGCGACCAGCTTCACGGGGTCGATGTCCCGCTGCTCGGCCTCGAAGAGGATGTCGGCGGCGCGCTTGCGCGCCTTGGTCCGGGCACCCATCAGTCGTTGACGCGTCCCAGGTAGTCGCGGGTGCGGGTGTCGACCTTGACCTTCGTGCCCTGCTCCAGGAACAGCGGGACCTGGATCTCGGCGCCGGTCTGCAGCGTGGCGGGCTTCGTGCCGCCGGTGGAGCGGTCGCCCTGCAGGCCCGGCTCCGTGTAGGTGATCTCCATGACCACCGACTGCGGCAGCTCGAGGTACAGCGGCTGGCCCTCGTTCGTGGCGACCATGACCTGCATGCCCTCGAGCATGAAGTCCTTCGCGTCGCCGATCGTCGCGGGGGTGATCATGATCTGGTCGTACGTGTCGTTGTCCATGAACACGTAGTCCGTACCGTCCATGTACAGGTACTGGTAGTCGCGACGATCCACGTTGGCGGTCTCGACCTTGGTACCCGCGTTGAACGTCTTGTCGACGACCTTGCCGGACAGCACGTTCTTCATCTTGGTACGGACGAACGCGCCACCCTTGCCCGGCTTGACGTGCTGGAACTCGATGATCGTCCAGAGCTGACCGTCGATGCGGAGCACGGTGCCGTTCTTGATGTCGTTCGAGGTTGCCACGTTCGTCTTCCTGTAGTTCGGGTGATGGGCCGGGCACGACGACGGACGACGCGGCCGGGAAGTTCGGGGAGCAGCGCCTCAGTCTAACGGCGACCAGGCAGCGCGCTCACATCGACGTCGGGCGAGCGCGTGACCGGATCTTGCCGACCGTCTGACCGCACCGTCGGGCTCAGGGCCCTGGCTCCCTTGCCCACGGGGCTCAGCCAAGCGGCCCCAGGACGACGGCGATCACACCGGCGCCGACAAATCCGCAGGCCGAGGCCCAGAGGAGCGAAGCCAGGGTGCCGATCACGAACCGCTCGGACGCGAGAGGTTGTGCGCGGAGCTCCGCATATCGCCCGAGGCCCTTGATCGCGATGACCAGCGCGATACCCGTCGGGTAGCCAAGGAGGAGCGTCCCTGTGATGGCGAGCCGTTCGAGGAGCCCCATCCAGGCACCACCGCGCAGGACACTGATCGCGGTCGGATCCATCGTCCCGGTCGCCGCAGACCGCTTCGAGGCTTCCTTGCGGTCGCCGAGCGGTACCGACTGGGCGATGAGGATGGGATCGTGCTTCGACCACGGCAGGTCGCCCTTCGAAGCCTGGCGCAGCACCAGGTTGACCACCCAGGACCCGACGACGGTGCTCAGCCCGAGGACCACCAACCAGACCCCTGCCACCGCGAACCACTGCCAGAGCGCCATCCCGGCCGCTGTCTCCCAGGTCACCCGTCGCCTTCCGTCGCATCTTCGTCGAGTACCGTCAGCAGGCGCACCACGACCGGCAGCACAGCCTGTTCCTCGTGCCACAGCGCGGTGCGTACCCGCTGGCTCACCGCCTGCTCACTGATGCCCAGCACCGCCGCCGCATCCTTCTGTGCGGCGGGCTTGCCCTCTGCCAGCAGCGACGCGAGCGTATCGGTGACCTCCCACCCGGCGGAAGTCCTCTTCGAGCGGATCGCGCCGAGAAGCCTCAGCAGCGCTTCCACCTCGCCGGCAGAAGCCCCCTTGCCGTCGACCGCGACGGAGCTTCCCTTCGGCCGGGCCTTGGCGCCCTCGACGGCAGCACGAGCTCGCACGAACGCGTCACCGGAAGCCTCACGCGACTCGACGGGCAGCGGCTCGTCGACGGCGCCCACCCCGATACCGACGCTCCAGCCCTGATCGCGCAGCAGTGCGAGCGCGACGTCGACTACCAGCGCGGCGTCGTCCAGAACCCCCTGGATCTCGTCCCCGACCGTGCGTGCGAAATCGAGCACAACCCCATTGCGACCTCGGACGACCTGCGCGACGAGCGGCAGCACCCGGGGCACGCGGTCACCGTCTCGCGTGCTCCCCCGTTGATCCACCGTCAGGACGTACACACGTCCAGTGTCTCACCTGTACTGTTGCCGATACGCAACAGAGCCTGGAGTTTGCCAGATCAAGGCTGGGAACTAGATCGGAGACGAATGCTCCCCGGCGAGAGACTACGCCGTCGCACCAGACTGCGGAACGTCGACGATGACGACCGAACCGACGAACCATCCGTCGATGTCGAAGCGATCATGCTGCAGGAGGCTCGCGACGAAGTAGTGTCCGCCGACCAGAAGGCCTCCGTGATTCTCGCGGTTCTCGGTATCGGGCTGGGCGTCGTCCTCTCGGGCCTGGTCGAAGGGACGTGGCGTCCGTCCGACCTTCCGCTCTGGGCCCGGTGCACCTGGTGGGCCGGCATGGGAGCCGGAGCAATCGCCGCCTACTTCGCCGGATCTGCCGTCTGGCCGCGCTATCGCCAGTCCGACGTGACGGACGGGATCAGGTACTGGGGTCACGTAGCGCAGTTCGACACGCTTCCCGAGATCGAGGCCGCGCTGGACCGGTCGGCCGTCCCGCTCCAGGAACGTACCCGCCATCAGCTCTGGCGTCTGTCTCACGTCGTGGTGCGTAAGTTCCTGAACGTCCGTCGGGCGATGGCGTCCGCCGCCACGGCAGGGATCTTCGTGAGCGCTGCGAGCCTGCTCGGGTGACGCGGAGCCGCACCGCTCAGGCGACGCGTGACGCCACCGCCTCCAGGGCGAGCCGGTAGCCCTGGAAGCCGAAGCCCGCGATCGTACCCGTGGCGACGGCGGCGACCACCGAGAGGTGACGGAACGACTCCCGGGTCGCCGGGTTCGACAGGTGGACCTCCACCAGGGTGAGACCGGCGTCGGTGATCTGGGCCGCGGCGTCGCGCATGCCATAGCTGTAGTGCGTGAACGCCGCCGGGTTGAGGACGACGTGGGAGCGGGTGTCGACGGCCTCGTGCAGCCACCCGATGATCGTCGCCTCGTCGTCGGTCTGGCGCACCTCGACGTCGAGGTCCAGGGCGTCGCCCCACTCCCTCGCCGCCTTCTCGAGGTCTGCCAGCGTGGCGTGTCCGTAGATCTCCGGCTCCCGCACGCCGAGCCGGCCGAGGTTGGGTCCGTTGAGGATGAGCGCTCGCGTCATGGATTCGAGGGTAGGTGACGTCCCAGGGTAGCGCGGTGTTTCCCTCTGCTTGGCACACTTTTATTCAGGGCGGATGGCGCGAGCGCGCACGGCATCGCCGGGCTGGGGCTCAGCGGCCACCTGGCCGAGGAGAAGTGGGGCGTCGACGGCGAGCAGCTCGTGCGGATGCTGGGCGCCGCGGTCCGGCCGCGGGCGGCGACCAGACGCTCCGCGGCGACGCCGTCCGCGACAATACCCGTGTGACCTATTCCGTGATGACAGTCTGCACCGGGAACATCTGCCGCTCCCCCATGGCCGAGGTCGTGCTCCGCCACCGGCTCGCGGCCGCAGGGCTCGACGCCGTCGTCGACTCGACCGGCGTGAGCGACGAGGAGCACGGCAACACGATCGACCCGCGGGCCGCCGCGGCGCTCGCCCGGCGCGGCCACCCGGCCGGCGACGGGCACGTCGCGCGGCAGGTCACCCGCGACGACGTCGGCTCCCGCGACCTGGTCCTCGCCATGACGAGCCAGCACGCACGCCGCCTGCGCGCCCTCGACTCCGGCGCCGAGGTGCGCCTCTACCGCTCCTTCGACCCCGCCGCGGCCGGCCTGGCCAACCGGCTGCTCGACATCGCCGACCCCTGGTACGGCGGCCCGGCCGACTTCGAGGAGTGCCTCGACCAGATCGAGGCCGCAGCCGACGGCGTCGTCTCGCACGTCGCGGCGCACCTGGCGCGCCGCGCGGCGGAGCGCGGCCAGGGGTGATACCTCCGCCAGGTCGTCACACCCCGCCAGGCACACTTTTTCGGCCGGATGCCGCCACGGACGTCCCGGCCTCGTCGGCAGGGTGCCCGGGCCGGCACCGCGGTCCGGGCGGGCGGTCCGTCGCACGGGGCTGGACCACGGACGGGCGCTCCCGCGGCGGACGTCCGGCGCGGCGCCTCCCGTTCCCGTCGCCGCGCCGGCCCTTGCCGTTCCCGTTGTTGCCGTTGTTCCCGTTCCCGTTGTTGCCGTTGCCGTTCCCGCCGCTGTTGTTGTTCCCGCTGCCCGCGTTCTCGTTCGCGTTCTCGTTCGCGTTGCTGCCGGAGTCCGTCTGGTCGTCCGTCTCGTCGTCCGGGTCCTCGGCGTCATCGCCGGTGCTCTCGTCCGTCTCGTCGTCGTCCGCCGGGTCGTCCGCCGCACCGTCGTCCGCGGTGGAACCGTCCTCCTCGTCGGCGGTGCCCGTCCCTCCGACGGAGACGTCGTCCTCGCCGACCGTGCCCTCCTCCCCGCCCGTCCGGTCGTCGTCCGCGGGGTGCGACGTCGTCGGGTCGGTCGGGAACGCCGTCAGAGACGTCGACGAGGGCGAGGGCGGGGTCAGGCCCGACGCCTTGATGTTCTCCCCGAGGGCGCCGTCCCCGTCGAACGGCGTGACGCACGACGCCGTCCCCGGCGAGGTGGACGTCACCACCGTCTCGACGTCGACCGAGATGCTGCAGCTCACGTCCCCCTCGGCGCCGCTGCCGGTCGCGCCGACCGCGAGCACGCTCTCGTCGATGGGGATCTTGCCGCGCCACGGCGTCTCCACGAGGAAGCCCTCCTCGTTGCCGACCCGCGTCGTGTCCACGCTCTGCGGGCCGCCGTCGTCGGACGCCCCGGACGGCGGCTCCCCCGTGATCACCGTCGCCGCGTACCCGACGAGCACCTGCTCGCCCGGATCCTCGCTGGTGATCACGATCTCGACGAAGTGGGCGGGCGACGGGTCCCCGTCCAGCGGCTCGCCCTCCATGGTGTACCAGCCGTCCGCCACGAAGGGCGTGCCCGCCGGATGGGCGAGGCGGTCGTACAGCATCCACGCGCCCACCGGGAGCAGGATGCCGGCGAGCGCCGCCGCGACGACCTTGAGCGGCCCGTGCCGCACCGGCACCGACGTCGTGCCCGACGCCGTGCGGGACGACGTGACCGGCGACGGCGCCGTCGCGTCGTCGGTCAGCGGCCGCATCGGTACCGTCGGCTCGGCGTCGACCTGGGCCTCCAGGGAGCGGACCGCCTTCGCCCGTGCCGCGATCATGGTGTTCAGCGCCGGGGTGGTCTGCCAGGTCACGGGCCGCGACGTGCGGCTGGTGATCCGCGCGACGATCTCCTGCGGCGTGGGCCGCGCGGACGGCTCCTTCGCGAGGCAGTCCTTGACCAGCACGAGCAGCTCGGACGGGACGCCGTCCAGGTCGGGCTCGGTGTGCACCACGCGGTACGCGACGGACTCCGCGTGCCCGGTGCCGAACGGGGCGACGCCGGTCGCGGCGTAGACCAGGAGGCAGCCGAAGGAGAAGACGTCGGACGCCGGGCCCGCCTCGAAGCCGCGCACCTGCTCGGGCGACATGTACGACGCCGTGCCCAGCACCTGGCTGACGGACGTGATCGCGGTGGCCTCCAGCGCCCGGGCGATACCGAAGTCGATGATGCGCGCGCCGCCGCTGGTCAGCAGCACGTTGCCCGGCTTCAGGTCGCGGTGCACGAGACCGGCCGCGTGGATCGTGGTGAGCCCTTCGGCCAGCCCGAGGCCCAGCGCCCGCAGCGTGCCGACGTCCAGCGGGCCGCCCTCGTTGATGGCCTCACGCAGCGACGGCCCCAGCACGAACGCCGTCGCCATCCAGGGCAGACGGCCGTGCGGGTCGGCGTAGACCAGCTCGGCGGTGTGGCTGCCGTCCACCCGGCGCGCGGCGTCGACCTCGCGCGCGAACCGCTCACGGAACTCCTGCTCGCCGGTCAGGTCGAGGCGGACCACCTTGACGGCGACCGTCTCCCCGTCCGGGGTCCGGCCCAGGTACACCGTGCCCATGCCGCCCGAGCCGAGTACGCCGAGCAGCCGGTACGGCCCGAGGTGCCGGGGATCGTCCGGACGCAGCGACGTGAACGTCGCGGCTCCGGGCGCGTCCGGGCTCGCTGCGGTCGACACGCTGTGATTCCCCCTCACATGCGGATCTCGGCGGCGGCCGCCGGCGGTTGCTACGGCACGTGCTACGGCTCTCTTCCGGTCTTTCCTGCGGCTCTCAGCAGGCAGGACGCCCGCTCGACCGGGGCTGATGCTACTGGTGCGCGGCGTGCCCGGTGAAATCCGACGGGGCCTTGACGAAGAGCATGAGGATCAGCCCGGCGAGCACGACCGCCACGATTCCGAGGGTCCCCCAGATCGTGGCTCCTGTCAGCCCGATCATGACGGTCCACAGCCCGGGGGCCATGAAGGACGCCGCCCGCCCCGTGGTGGCGTACAGGCCGAAGATCTCCGACTCCTTGCCCGCCGGCGTCACGCGCGCCAGGAAGGAGCGCGACGCGGCCTGCGCCGGGCCCACGCAGGCCGACAGGACCATCCCACCGATCCAGTACACGATCGGGCCGCCGTCGCGCGCGAGGACGACGAACAGGCCCGCACCGACGATGACGCCCAGCGCCCAGAGGATCACCAGGCGCGGGCCGAACCGGTCGTCGGCGCGGCCGGCGAGCATCGTGCTCACGCCCGCCACCAGGTTCGCGGCGATCCCGAACACGATCACCTCCTGGCTGCTGAACCCGAAGCTCACCTTCCCGATGATGGCCCCGAACGCGAAGACGCCCGCCAGCCCGTCCCGGTAGACGGCGCTGGCCAGCAGGAACCAGAACGTCGGCCGGGACGTGCGCCAGAGTCCTCCCACGTCCCGGAACAGCACCATGTAGCTGCCCAGGAACCCGACCCGCGGCCGGTCCGGGCGTGCCGGGGGCTCGGGCACGTACACGAAGAGCTGCCACACGAACGCGAGCGCCCAGACGGCCGACCCGAGGGCGATGAGGCGGAACGGCAGGCCGTTGTCGGTGGGCAGCCCCCACCAGTCGAGGCTGTCGGCGACGACGACGAGGACCAGGGCGAGGATGCCGCCGACGTAGCCGAGGCCCCAGCCGAGGCCGGAGACCTTGCCGACGGTGCGGGGCGTGGAGACGCTGACGATCATGGCGTTGTAGTTGACGCCCGCGATCTCGCCGAAGACGCTGCCGAGCCCGATCAGGAGGGCGCCGAGGACGAAGTAGCGGGGGTCGGCCTCGACGAACCAGAGGGCGGCCGTGCAGGCGACGAGCCCGACGGTGCCGCCGGCGAGCCATGCCTTGCGGCGGCCGGAGGCGTCGGCGCGCTGCCCGAGGACGGGGGCGAGGACGGCGATGAGGACGCCGGCGAGCGTGGTCCAGAGGCCGAGGCCGCTGGTGAGGTCGGCGAGGCCGCGCTCGTAGGCGGGGCTCCCCTGCCCGGCCTGGATGATCTCGGGGGCGAGGAAGGACTCGGTGGTGAGGTAGAGGGCGGTGAAGACGAAGGTGAGGATCACCGTGTTGAAGGGCTGCGTCCCCCAGTCCCACAGGGCCCAGGCCAGGACGCGCTTGCGGGGGATCTCGGTGTCGGCCTGCCGCTCGAGCCCCGTCGTGGGGGCGGCGTTCTCGCTCATGGGACGGAACTCTCCTGGTCTCGGATGAACGGACGGTAACGCACGTCAGGCGTCTGGTGGCGGGTGTGCGGCCGGTGTCGTCCCGGCGAGGTGGTGCGGTCCGATGTCGGTGGTCCGTGCGGTGCCCGCGAGCGCCATGGTGATCTCGAGCTCGGCGAGGACGTGCTGGGTGACGGCGTGGACGCCGTCGGCCCCGGCGAGGGCGAGGCCGTAGACCCAGGGGCGGCCGAGGAGGACGGCGTCGGCGCCGAGGGCGAGGGCGACGAAGGCGTCGGCGCCGGTGCGGATGCCGGAGTCGAACAGGACGGGGGTGCCGGGGGTGTGGGTGCGGGTGGCGTGGGCGATGGCGGGGAGGGTGTCGAGGGAGGCGACGGCGTTGTCGAGCTGTCGTCCGCCGTGGTTGGAGACGATGATGCCTGCTGCGCCGTGGTCGAGGGCGGCGGTGGCGTCGTCGGGGGTCTGGATGCCTTTGACGAGGATGGGCAGGTCGGTGAGGTCGCGGAGGCGGGCGAGGTCGGTCCAGGTGAGGGTGGGGTCGGAGAAGGTGTCGAGGAAGGTGTCGACGTGGGTGCGGGTGGCGTGGTGGCGGCGCAGGGCCAGGAGGGTGGCCAGGGCGCGGAGGGTGGGGCGTGGGCCGGGGGTGCCGTCGGTGGCGGAGGGCGGCGGTGGCGGGTGTGCCGCGCGTGCGGTGGCGAGCTCCTGGAACGCGGGGTCGGTGAGGTACTGGGCGAGGCCTTCGCCGCGGGCGAAGGGGAGGTTGCCGAGGTCGAGGTCGCGGGTGCGCCAGCCGAGGGTGCTGGTGTCGGTGGTCAGGACGATGGCTTCGGCGCCGATGTGCTCGGCGCGGCGGACGAGGGACTCGGCGAGGGCGGCGGAGCGGGGCCAGTAGAGCTGGTACCAGCGGGGGGTGTCGCCGAGGGTGGCGGCGGTGCTCTCCATGGGGGTGGAGGCCTGGGTGGAGATGATGACGGGCAGACCGGTGCGGGCGGCGGCGCGGGCGAGCTCGGGTTCGGCGCCGGCGGGGGTGCCTGCTCGGCCGTGGCGGTGCTGGACGGCGAGCTCGAGGGCGCCGACGGGGGCGTAGAGCAGGGGTGCGGGCAGGTCGCGGCCGAGGAGGGTGGTGGTGAGGTCGCGCTCGGCGGTGCCGGTGAGCTGGCGGGGCAGGATGCGGTGCCGGGTGAAGGCGGCGCGGTTGGCGGCGGCGGTGCGCTGGTCGCCGGCGCCGTCGGCGATGTAGGCGGCGCCGCGGCGGGTCATGGCCTGGCGGGCGGCGGCCTCGAGCCGGTCGGGTGAGGTGGGCACGACGGGGCGGTGGCCGTAGGCGCCTGCGCGGTAGATGCCGGACTGCACTGTCCGGCCGATGTTCTTCATGTGCGGGCTTCCTCGCTCAGAGGGTTTCCTGGGGGGACTTCTCGGACTGCCAGTGCCAGGCCTCGGGGACGCGGCCGTTGGGTTCGGCCCAGCGGGGGTGGACCCAGCCGTGGGCGGCGGCGTTGGCCTTCATCCACGTGTACTGGGCGCTGCCGAAGGTCTGGATGCCGCCGCCGAGGTCGACGGCGACGCCGAGGCCGTGGGTGGAGCAGCCGGGGGCGGCGGCGATGGGTGAGCTCGGGTCGTAGAGCCCGGTCTGGTCGTCGAGGGTGCGGTAGGCGGAGTTGATGGTGAGGTCGGTGCCGAACGCGGTGCGGTAGGCGGTGTTGAGCGCGACGAGGGAGTCGAGGACGTCGGCGCGGACCCGGTATCCGGTGTCCCAGGGGATGGGGGCGAGCCGCTGGTCGGGGAGGCGGCCGCTCTCGGGGGTCCACAGCTGGTCGGCGGCGGGGCAGGAGATCTCGTCCTGGGCGGCGAGCATGGTGTCGGTGGCGGAGGTCAGCTCGGCCTGACGGGAGCCGAGGTCGTCGACGGCCTGCTCGAGCTCGGCCAGGCCGGCGTCGGCGAGGCGGTCGTCGCCGGTGCGGGTCTGGGTGACCTCGGCGGAGTCCACGGTGCCCTGGAGGGCGGAGCGGGTCAGCTCGTCGGCGCCGAGCCCGTCGGTGGCGGTGTAGACCTTCCCGGCGCGGGTGAGGCTGGCGCCGAGCCGTTCGCGGCCGGCGGCGACGTCGCTCCGGGCACGCTGCACCATCGAGGACCACACGACGTCCGAGCCGGCGATCAGCGCGTCGGTGGCCTCCGAGGCCTGGCCGGGGAGTCGGCCCAGGAACGGTACGCCGGCCAGGACGTCGTCGGCGGTGGCGAGCTGCTGCGCGAGGGCGTCGCGGGTGGCGGGCTCGGCGACGCGGCCCTCGGACTGGTCCAGCAGGGTGCGGGCGGACTCCGCCTGCGTGACGAGGTCTGCGGCCTCCCGCTCCAGGTACCAGTAGGCGCCCCCGAAGGTCACGGCCAGCAGGAACGCGAGCAGCGAGACGATCACGAAGTTGGTGCGGCCCCGTCGTCTCCTGGGCTTCTTCGCGGACGCCGGCTCCGGGAAGGGCGTCGGGGCGGCGGCTGGGGGTGGGAAGGCCGTCTCGGTCACAGCGTCAGAACCTACGGCACGAGCCACCGGCGGCGACAATCCCGGCGGGGTGAATTGTCTGGCCGGCGGTGTCGGGCGGACGTCGCGTGCACGCGACGTCTGTGCATTCCCCTCACGGCCGGCGGGTGGATCCCCCTCTACGGTGGGCAGCATGTCACGAACCTCTCTGGCACTGATCACCGTCCTCGCGCTCACCGGGTGCTCCCCCGCCGGCGCGGCGACCACCGCCGAGACGGCCGCGCGGAGCACGGCCGAGACCCCGGTCGAGACCGGGACCCCGGCGGCGCTGCCCCCGACCGGCGGCAGCTTCGACTACCAGCTCGGCGCGGCGTACGTGCCGGACGGCGGGCTGGACGTCGTGGTGCGGGACGCCACCGCGGATCCGCTGCCGGGTGCCTACAACGTGTGCTACGTCAACGGGTTCCAGACCCAGCCCGGCGAGGCAGACCTGTGGACCGGCCGGAACGAGGACCTGCTGCTGCACGACGCGGACGGCCGCCTGGTGATCGACCCCGACTGGCCGGACGAGTTCGTGCTCGACCCGTCAACGCAGCAGCGGCGCGACGGGATCGTCGCGGTCCTCGGGCCGGTGATCACCGGGTGCGCCGACGACGGGTTCGACGCGGTGGAGATCGACAACCTGGACACGTTCACGCGGTACGACGACCCGGCCACCGGGCTCGTGGAGCGGGCCGGCGCGCTCGCCCTCGCCGCCGCCTACGCGGAGGTCGCGCACGAGGCGGGGCTCGCCGTCGCGCAGAAGAACACGGCCGAGCTGGAGGGCGACGGGGCCGGTCTCGGGTTCGACTTCGCGGTGGCCGAGGAGTGCGGCGCCGTGAGCGCCGACGCGCGGGACGAGGACCCGGGGACGGACTACAGCGAGTGCGGCGTGTACCGCGAGGCGTACGGCGACCACGTGCTGCAGGTCGAGTACACCGACCACCTGCCCGTGCCGTTCGACGCGCTGTGCGACGACCCGGACCGCGCCCCGCTGACGGTCCTGCGGGACCGGGACCTGGTCGGCCCCGGCGACCCGGACCACGCCCTGGAACGGTGCGCGGCCGGGTCGTGACAGCCGGTCGTAGCACCCGGTCGCCGGAGCCCGGCCGGGGCCGGGTGGACGCCGTCGGCGGCGAGACGCTCCGGGACGTCGCCGCCGGCGGCAATTTTCCTCCGCACCCCGGCCCCGGCGGGCTATCATCCATCCGTGCCCGAACCACAGCCGTCCGCGTCGTCGCAGGTCCCACTGCGCTGGCAGCCCGACACGCTGCTGGGCGAGCCGTTCGAGCAGAGCAAGCTCGGCCCGGCGACCCTCGTGCGCCACGTGCCGCACGACACGACGGTCCCGCCGCACGCCGCCGTCCTGCACGTGCACGGCTACAACGACTACTTCTTCCAGGAGCACCTCGCCCGCGCCTTCACCCGCGCCGGCTACGCCTTCCACGCCGTCGACCTGCGCGCCGCCGGCCGGTCCCTGCGCCCGGACCAGGTGCCGCACTTCGTCGGCGACCTGCGCGAGCAGGCGGCCGACATCGACGAGGCCGCCCGCGCCGTGCGCGGCCTGCGCCCCGGCCTCCCCCTCGTGGTGCACGCCCACTCCACCGGCGGCCTCACCGCGGCCCTGTGGGCCCACGCCCGGCGCGCCACCCTCCCCGACGGCTCCTACCTCGGCCCCGACCTCCTCGTGCTGAACAGCCCGTTCCTCGACCTGCCGAGCTCCCTGCTCGACCGCACCGTCGGCACCTGGCTGCTGCGCATCGCCGCACCCGCGAGCCCGCACCGGGTCGTCACGAACGGGCCGAGCGTGTACGCCGCCCATCTCCTGGCCGCGAACGGCGGCCGCTGGGAGTTCGACACCCGGCTCAAGAAACCCGAGGGGCAGCCCTCGCTCGCCCTGTGGATGCGCGCCGTGCGGCGGGTCCAGATGCAGGTCGCCAACGGGCTCAAGATCTCCGTCCCGGTGCTCGTGGCCCGCTCCGGCTCGTCCGGGCCGGACCGGCCCGACAACCCGCTGCTGGACGCGCAGGACACCGTGCTCGACGTCGACCAGATCGCCCGCCGCTCCCGCCGGCTCGGTGCCGACGTCACCCCGCTCGTCGTGCCCGGCGGCGTGCACGACCTCGCGCTGTCCGCCGACGGGCCACGCACCGAGTACCTCGGCAAGATGTTCGCGTGGCTCGAGGAACGCCTGTGACCGACGACGAGGCCGACGACGGCCGCTCCCCCGCGGGCGGCTACCTCGACGCGCCGAACGGCTTCGCCGCGCTCGCCCACCGCGGCTTCGCGCGGCCCGGCGGCGTCGACAACGGGCTCGAGAACTCCCTGGCCGCGTTCGCGGCCGCCGTCGACCTCGGGTACTCCTACGTCGAGACGGACGCCCACGGCACCTCCGACGGCGTCGCCGTCGCCCTGCACGACGCGTCCCTCGACCGCACCACCGACGCCGCCGGGCTCGTCGCCGAGCTGCCCTGGAGCGTCGTGCGCACCGCCCGCATCGGCGGCATCGAGCCCGTGCCACGGCTCGACGAGCTCCTGGGCACGTGGCCGGGCCTGCGCGTGAACATCGATGTCAAGGCCGCCTCCGGCGTCGCCGCCGTGGCCGACGCGGTCGAGCGCACCGCCGCCCACGACCGCGTCTGCCTCACCTCCTTCTCCCCCGCCCGGCGCCGCGCCACCCTCGCACGCCTGTCCCGCCCGGTGGCGACGTCGGCCGGCACCGGCGAGGTCGCCCGCTTCCTGGCCGCGACCCGCGCGCGCCTCGCGCCGCTGGCCCGCCGCGCCCTGCGCGACGTCGGCGCGCTCCAGGTCCCCGTGGCCCAGCGCGTCCCGCTCGGGGGACGGCTCACGGTCGTGGACGCCGCCACCGTGCGCGCCGCCCACCGCGCCGGGCGGCAGGTCCACGTGTGGACGGTCGACGACGCCGACGAGATGCACCGCCTCGTCGACCTCGGCGTGGACGGCATCGTCACCGACCGCGCCGACGTCCTCAGGGACGTGCTCACCGCCCGGGGGCTGTGGGCCTGAGGGACGTGTGCGGCGGGTGCCGCCGTGCCCGCTCAGCCCAGCGACACCTGCGTCTCGCGCCCCGTCGGCGGTTCCTTCGACACCTCGGCGTGCGCGGCGGCCAGGATGGTCGGGTCCGGCCCCTCCAGCCGTGCCGGCCGGGCGACGTCGTGCAGCACCACGAACCGCAGCATGTCGCCGCGGGACTTCTTGTCGCGGCGCATGGCGGCGAGCAGGTCGTCCCACCGGTCCCCGCGGTACGACGTCGGCAGCCCGAGCGCGGTGAGGATCTCGCGGTGGCGGTCCACGACGGCGTCGTCCAGCTTGCCGGCGAGCCGCGCGAGCTCGGCGGCGAACACCATGCCCACGGCCACCGCGGCACCGTGCCGCCACTGGTAGCGCTCGGCGAGCTCCACGGCGTGGCCGAACGTGTGCCCGTAGTTGAGGATCTCCCGCAGGCCGGCCTCCTTGAGGTCCTGGCCCACGACGTCGGCCTTGACGCGCACGGACCGGGTGACGAGCTCGGCGAGCACGTCCCAGGTCTCCTGCGACGCGTCGGCCCCCTGCCAGCCCTTGAGCTCGGCGTGGTGCCGCTCGACGAGCCGGAGGATCTCCTCGTCGGCGATGAAGCCCGTCTTGACGACCTCCGCCAGGCCCGCCACGAGGTCCCACCGGTCCAGCGACGCGAGGGACGCCAGGTCGCACAGCACCCCGGCAGGCGGGTGGAACGCCCCGACCAGGTTCTTCCCCTCGGAGGTGTTGATGCCCGTCTTGCCGCCGACCGCGGCATCGACCATCGCGAGCAGCGTGGTCGGCACGTGCACGACACGGATGCCACGCAGCCAGGTCGCGGCGACGAACCCGGCCAGGTCCGTCGTCGCGCCGCCGCCCACGGACACGATCGCGTCGGACCGCGTGAAGTCCGCCTGCCCCAGGACCCCCCAGCAGAACGCCGCGACCTGCGCGGTCTTCTGCTCCTCGGCGTCCGGCAGCTCGACGACGAACGCCTCGTAGCCCTGCGCGGCCAGGTCCTCGCGGATCGCCTCGCCCGTCGCCTCCAGCGACGCGGGGTGCATCACCAGGACGCGGCGGGCGTCGCGTCCGATCATCGCGGGCAGCTCGCCGAGCAGGTGGTGCCCGACGACGACGTCGTACGGCCGGTCCCCCGGGACCGTGACACGAGTGGTGGTCACTGCTGTCCGTCCTCCGTCCACGCGCCGGGCGCGTCGTCCTCCAGGTGCTTGGGGTCCCGCAGCTCGGCGACGGGCTCCAGCCCGAGACCGGCCAGGACGTCGGCGGCCGCCTCCGGGGCGGGACGCTCCGTGGACTCGATCCGCAGGGTGGCGAGCCGCTCGTAGGTGGGGCGCCGCGCGTCCATGAGGGCCTGCCAGCGCTGGCGCGGGTTGCCGAGCAGCAGCGGCCGGGCACGGTTCATGCCGACGCGCGGCGCCGCGACGGCGAGCGTCACGTCGAGAAAGACGACGCGGCCGCCCCGTTCGGCGTACGCGGTGAGCGCCTCCTCGGTGGCCTCGTCCATCACCGAGCCGCCGCCGAGGGACAGGACGCCGTCGTGGCCCGCGAGCGCGGCGGCGACGGCCTCGCGCTCCAGGGCGCGGAACGCGGGCTCGCCGTCGTCCACGAAGATCTCGGGGACGGGCTTGCCCGCCCGCTCCTCGATGTCGTGGTCGGTGTCGCGCACGTCCAGGCCGAGCCCGTGCGCGAGGATGCGGCCGAGCTTGGACTTGCCGGAGCCGGGCGGGCCGATCAGGACGAGGACCGGACCGGGCGTGGTGGTCCCGCTCACCGCAGGGTCTCCGGGATCGCGGCCAGGTAGGCCTCGGCGTTGCGCCGGGTCTCGGACAGGGAGTCCCCGCCGAACTTCTCGATCGCGGCCTCCGCGAGGACGAGGGCGACCATGGCCTCGGCGACGACGGCGGCGGGCGGCACCGCGCACACGTCCGAGCGCTGGTGGTGGGCGGTGACGGGCTCGCCGGTGGCGACGTCGACCGTGGGCAGGGCACGCGGGACGGTGGAGATGGGTTTCATGGCGGCGCGCACCCGCACGGCCTCGCCGTTGGACATGCCGCCCTCGACGCCGCCGGCGCGGTTCGTGTCGCGGACGAGGCCGTCGCCCGGCCCGGTGCCGGACCCGGGCAGGATGGCGTCGTGGGCAGCGGTGCCGCGGCGGCGGGCGGTGCGGAAGCCGTCGCCGACCTCGACGCCCTTGATGGCCTGGATGCCCATGAGCGCGGCGGCGAGGCGCGCGTCGAGGCGGCGGTCGCCCTGCACGTAGGTGCCGAGCCCGGAGGGGACGCCGTGCGCGACGACCTCGACGACGCCACCGAGGGTGTCGCCGTCGGCCTTGGCCAGGTCGATCTCCTCGACCATGAGCGCGGAGGTGGCGGCGTGGTGGCAGCGCACCGGGTCGGCGTCGAGGGCGGCGACGTCGTCGGGGCCGGGCACGGGCGCGTCCTCGGGCACCTCGACCGTCCCGATCGCGACGACGTGCGAGACGAGCCGCACGCCGAGGGCCTGCTCGAGGAACCGGGCGGCCGCCGTGCCGAGCGCGACGCGCATCGCGGTCTCGCGGGCGCTGGCCCGCTCCAGGACGGGGCGGGCGTCGTCGAACGCGTACTTGCGCATGCCGACGAGGTCGGCGTGGCCGGGCCGCGGGCGGGTCAGGGGCCGGTTGCGGGCGATCTCCTTCTCGTCACCCGTGCCGGCGTCCTTCAGCAGGGCCTCGCGGGGCACCGGGTCGGCGGACATCACCTCGGTCCACCGCGGCCACTCGGAGTTGCCGATCTCGACGGCGAGCGGGCCGCCCTGCGTGATCCCGTGGCGCAGGCCGCCCAGGATCCGCAGCTCGTCCTGCTCGAACTTCTGCCGGGACCCGCGCCCGTAGCCGAGGCGCCGACGCGCCAGTGCGGCACGGATGTCGTCCCCCGTGAGAGCGACACCGGCCGGCAGGCCTTCCATCACCCCCACCAGGGCAGGTCCGTGCGACTCTCCCGAGGTCAACCAGCGCAGCATGCGCCCAATCCTGACACGTCGAGCGCGGTCGTGAGTGCCGCGTCCATGGCGGCGAGCACGCCGGCGGTCGAGCCGTGGTGCCCGGTCATGAGGCGCAGCTGCTCGACGGCCTGGTGCAGCAGCATGCGCTCGCCGGGCACGGGGGTGCCGCCGGCGGCGGCCCAGGCGGTGTGCAGGGCGGTGGGGCGGGGGTCGTAGGCGACGTCGAGGAGGACACCGCCGACGCCCTCCGGGCCGGCGGCGCCGGCCAGGGTCGCCGCGAGGGGGTCCGCGGCGCGGGGCGGCAGCGTGGAGACGACGACGTCGGCCGCCGCGAGCATCCGCGCGGCCTCCCCGTCGGCGCCGGTCAGGTCGGCCTCGACGAGGTCGGGGGTGACGCCCGTGCGGGCGATCGCGGCGTTCAGCTCCTCGACGCGCCCCAGGGAGCGCACCAGGACGCGCGGGGAGGTGCAGCCCAGCTCGGCGAGCGCGGCCAGGGCGGAGGCGGCGGTCGCTCCCCCGCCGAGCACGACCGCGGACGGCACGGCGGCGGACGTCGCGGAACCACCCCGGCTTTTTTCGGCGGCCTCCCGGTCCCGCAGCCCTTCGCGCAGCGCCTGGACGAGCCCGTGGACGTCGGTGTTGGCGCCGGTGAGGCTGACGGCGTCGCCGGGGCCCGCCGGGGAGACGAGGATCGTGTTCACCGCGCCGACCGCGGCGGCCGGCGGGTCGACATGG
Source organism: Myceligenerans cantabricum (assembly GCF_054777735.1). Lineage (NCBI taxonomy): Bacteria > Bacillati > Actinomycetota > Actinomycetes > Micrococcales > Promicromonosporaceae > Myceligenerans > Myceligenerans cantabricum. Next base: position 305,289 of record NZ_BAAHAJ010000009.1, on the reverse strand, counting down.
TCCACGAGCGCGAGCGCGCGGTGCTTGAGGGGCATGGTCAGGGACAGGCCGGCCCAGCTCCGGTCGAGGCCGCGCAGGAAGCCCTCGAGGCCGTCCTCGGTGACGTCGTGGCGGCCGTACTCCCAGCCGTCGAGGCCGAGGGCTCGGTAGGCGGCGGTGTGCAGGGCCGGGGACAGGGAGTGGGCGACCGGGTGCCCGAGGACGGCGGCGCGGCGCGCGCTCACGTCCACGCCTCGCCGGTGAGGGTCTCGTAGATCTCGACGTACCGCCGACGGGCCTGGTCGACGACGTCGGCGGGGATCTCGGGGCCCGGCGCGGTACGGTCCCAGCCGGTGGTCCCGGACCAGTCGCGCACGTACTGCTTGTCGTACGACCACTGCGCCCGGCCGGGCTCGTGCTCGGAGGCCTTCCAGAAGCGCGAGGAGTCGGGGGTGAGCACCTCGTCGGCCAGGGTGAGGACGCCGTCGGCGTCGTGCCCGAACTCCAGCTTCGTGTCGGCGATGACGACGCCGCGCTCACGGGCGATCTCGGAGCCGCGGGCGTAGATGCGCAGGGTCAGGTCGCGCAGCCGTTCCGCCGTGGCGGCCCCGGTGGTCTCGACGACCGTCTCGTACGGGATGTACTCGTCGTGGCCGTCGTCGGCCTTGGTCGACGGGGTGAACACGGGCTGCGGCAGGCGGTCCGCCTCCACGAGGCCGGGCGGGAGCGTGACGCCGGACACGCTGCCCGACTCCTGGTAGGAGCGCAGCCCCAGGCCGGCGAGGTAGCCGCGCGCGATGCACTCCACCGGCACGATGTCGAGCCGCCGGCAGCGGATCGCCCGGCCCTTCCACCGGGCCGGCACGTCCTCGCTGACGACGTGGTTCGGCACGAGGTCCGCGAGCTGGCGGAACCACCACAGCGACAGCTGCGTGAGGATCGCGCCCTTGTCGGGGATCGGCGTCGGGAGCACGACGTCGTACACCGACATCCGGTCGGAGGCGACCAGGATCACGTCCTGCCCGTCCGCGTACACCTCGCGTACCTTGCCCTGGCGAATCAGTTCCACGGCGAAAGGCTACGTCAACGCAGGCCCGCTCACTCGCTCCAGTCCGGGTGCTCGGCCTCCCACTGCCGCAGCTCGGCGACCAGCTCCTGGAACTCGGCGTCGGTGGTCGCGAACTTCGTCTGCCCGGTGGCGTGGTCCACCGTGACCCAGTACATCTCGTCGCCGTCCGCCGGGTGCAGCGCCGCGTCGATGGACGCGCGGCCCGGGTTCGAGATGGGGGTGGGCGGCAGGCCCTTGTGGATGCGCAGGTTGTACGGGTTGGTGGCGTCGTCGAGCTCGGAGCGGGTCAGGGCGCCGCTGGTGCGCCCCGTCCCGTACAGCACGGCGGCGTCGATGCCGAGCGACCAGTTCTCGTCCAGCCGCCGCTGGATGACGCCCGACATCTTGGGCCGGTCCTCCGGGCGCAGCGCCTCCCGCTCGATGAGGGACGCCCGCGTGAGGATCTCCTCCCACCGGGCCGGCGGCACGCCCGCGTCCTCGAGCTGGGAGACCGTCATCTGGATCATCGTCGCGACGACGTCGGCCGGCTCCGTCTTGTCCGGACCGACCTCGTACGTCTGCGGGAACAGCCAGCCCTCGCCGTTGCCCTCCGCCTGCTCCGGGAGCTGCGAGGCGAGGTTCGAGAACGCCTTCTGGGTCGCCTTCTTCGGCCAGCCCGCCTCGATCATCCGGTCGCGGACCTGGGCCGCCGTCAGGCCTTCCGGGACGGTGAGCCCGCCGCGGGCGACCGAGTTGGCCGCGAGCGCGGACACGGCGTCCGCGGCGGCCATCCGCGTGCGCAGCGTGTGGGTGCCCGGCTGGATGGAGGGCGCGTCCGGGTTCTCGTCGAAGGCGTGCTTGAAGGCGTCGTAGGAGGCGACGACGTCGTTGGCGACGAGCAGCTCCCCGATGATCGAGCCGTTGGCACCCTCGGGGATCTCGACGGGGAGCTCCTCGCCGCCGGGCCCGTCGTAGTCCTCGGCCGCGAGCGGGGTCTCCCAGCCGAACAGGTAGCCGTCGTTCTTCCAGGTCCAGGCACCCAGGCCGGCGACCACGACCAGCAGCCCCACGACGGCGAACACCACCGCGCGCATCGCGCCGCTCTGCCCTCCGCGGCGGTCGCCCCGGCCGCTGCGGCCGCCCCGCGACGTGCGTGCCCCGCCGCTCCTGCGGCCTCTGCCCGTCCCGGCCCAGTGGCGCGGCGGTCCTTCGTTCGACACGTCAGCCATCGGCGCGCGGTTCACCCGTCTCTCGTGCTGTGCTCTCTCGCCGCGGCGCAAGGATCGCGCCGCGGCGAGACGGTTATATCAGGTCGGCGGGGCGCGGCCGCAACCGGCCCCGGACCGCCGGAAGGCAGCGAAGACCCAGGCCGCGGCGCCGCAGCGGCCGTCGGCCCGGGCCCGCCGGCCGCGCACGACACGCTCAGTCCTGGGCGGCCTGCCACTCACGGAGCTCGGCCACGTACTCCTGGTGCTGAGCGTACGTCTCGGAGAACTTCGTCTCCCCCGTGTCCAGGTTCACGGTGACCCAGAACTTCCAGGTGCCCGGCTCGGGGTGCAGGACGGCGTCGATCGAGGCGCTGCTGGGGCTCGCGATCGGGGTGGGGGGCAGGCCGACGTGCCGCTCCAGGTTGTACGGCGTGTCGGCGTCCTTGTCGTCGTTCGTCAGCGCCGTGCCGGGCTTGTCCAGGCCGAACGCGAGGGAGGAGTCGATCTGGAGCTGCATGTCGTCCTCGAGCCGGTTCTCGATCGCCCGGGCGACCTTCGGGCGGTCCCCGTCCAGCAGCGCCTCGCGCTCGACGAGGGAGGCCTTGATCAGGACGTCCTGACGCTGACCGGCGGGCACGTCCTGGGCGTCGAGCTCGGAGACGGTGTTCCGCACCATCCGCTCCAGGACCTCGGCGGCCGTCTCCTCGGCCGGGTCGACCGTGTAGGTGTGCGGGCGGAGCCAGCCCTCGGCGCTCCCCCCGGCCTGCTTCGGCAGGCCGATGGACCGGGGCCGGTCCAGCGCCCGCTCGAAGTCCGCGACGGGGATGCCGGAGACGGACGCGAGTCGCTCGACCGTCTGGGCGACGGTGAAGCCCTCGGGAATGGTCACCTCGAGGTGCGCCATCTCGTTCTTGGCCAGGAGCGCGACGGCGTCGGTCGCCTTCATCTCGGTCAGCATGTCGCGGGTTCCGGGCCGGATCCCGGAGGCGTCGGGGTTCTCCTCGAACGCCTTGGTGAAGGCGTCCTTGCTGGCCACGACGCCGGCCTCGTGGAGGACCTCGGCCATGTCGAAGCCGGTCGACCCGTCGAGGATCTCGACCTCCACGGGGTCCGTGCCCGGGCCGGGGTAGTCCTTGGCGGCGATCGGGTTGTCGAAGGAGAGCAGCGTGTCGCGCTGGCCCCACAGCAGGTAGCCCGCCCCGCCCACGAGGCCGAGGCACACGAGCAGCACGACGAACGACCGCCCCTGACGGCGGCGGCGCCGCTTGCGGCGGCGGTCGTCCCGGCCCCTGCGGCGGGGTCGCTGAGTGCTGGCCGGCGGGCGCCCCTGAGCTTCAAGGGGCGCAGTGAACAGGTCCGTCACCTCGTCGATCCTTCACTTCTGGGGGCTGGGTGCCGGGGGCGCACAGGCGGTGCGCTCATCCCGCGTCGGCACCCGTACCGGCGCGGACTCCTGTCGCCCGCTCGGCGTCGAGTGCGGATTGCAGAATGATAACGGCTGCGGCCTGGTCGATCACAGACCGGTGCTTCCGGGTGCCGCGTCCGGCCGCGTGGAGCGCCTGCGTGGCGGTGACCGTCGTCATGCGCTCGTCGACGAACCGGAGCTCGCACGCGCCCTGCCCGGCGGCCTCCAGGGCGCGCGCGAGCCCGGCGGCGAACCCGCGCGCGTCCGCGCTCGACGCGCCCTCCGTGCCGTTCAGGTGCCGCGGCAGGCCGACGTACACGACCGCGGCGGACCGGTCGGCCGCCTCGGCCGCGATGCGGCGCAGCGCGGCGGTCTCCGGGACGCGCCCGACGGTCTCGACCGGCGTGGCCACGAGCCCGTCCGGGTCGCTCGCGGCGAGGCCGACGCGAGCCTTGCCGACGTCGAGCGCCAGGCGGGCGCCCCGGGGCAGGCCGGGCTCGTGGCTCCCGGCCCGCCCCGGGCCGCCGCCGTCGGCCGCGGGGGTCACGCGCCGACCGCGGCCAGGCGGACGCCGTCGGCGACGCCGGCGAGCGCCTCGCCGAGCTTCGCCGGGTCCTGGCCGCCACCCTGGGCCAGGTCGGGGTTGCCGCCGCCCCCGCCGCCGAGCGTGCGGGCCGCGGCACGCACCAGGGCGCCGGCCTGGTGGCCGCCCGCGCGGGCGGCCTCGTTGGTCGCGACCACGATCGCCGGGCGCCCGTTGGCCGTGCCGCCCACGGCGACCACGACGGGCTCGGCCGCGCCGAGCCGGGCGCGCACGTCGAGCACGAGGGCGCGCAGGTCGTCGGCGGCGGCGGCGCCGGCGTCGTGCGTGACGACGCGCACGTCGCCCACGCGCGGCGCGTCGGCGGCCAGCCGGCCCGCGGTGGCGAGCAGCCGCTCCTGGCGCACGCCGGCCAGCTCCTTCTCCGCGTCCTTCAGGCGGGTCATGAGCGAGCCCACCCGGTCGGCCAGGTCGTCGGGACGCGAGTTCAGCATCCCGGACAGCTGCCCCACCAGGGCGTGCTCGGTGGCCTGGAAGCCGTACGCGCCGTCGCCCACGAGGGCGTCGACACGACGCACGCCCGAGCCGATCGACGACTCCCCGAGCAGCGTGACCCGCCCCAGCTCGCCCGTGAGCCGCACGTGCGTGCCACCGCACAGCTCGCGCGACCAGTCCCCGCCGATCGACACGACGCGCACGACGTCGCCGTACTTCTCGCCGAACAGCGCCATGGCGCCCTGCTCCCTGGCCGCGGCCAGGGACATCTGCTGGTCGGTGACCTCCAGGTTCTCGGTCAGCAGCGTGTTGACCCGCTCCTCGATCTCGCCGAGCGAGGACGACGGGACAGCCTGGGGCGAGCGGAAGTCGAACCGGATACGGCTCGGGGCGTTCTCCGAGCCGGCCTGCGTCCGGTCCGGGCCGACGAGCTCGTGCAGCGCCTTGTGGATCATGTGCGTGGCCGAGTGGGCCTTGCTGATCGCCGTGCGGCGGGTGGTGTCGATGGCGGCGGTGCCCGGGTCACCGAGCGTGACCGTGCCCTCGACCAGGCGGCCGCGGTGCACGTTGAGGCCCTTGACGGGGCGCTGCACGTCGTCCACCTCGATCGTGGCGCCGCCGTCGAGCACGATCGTGCCCTGGTCGGCGAGCTGGCCACCGGCCTCCGCGTAGAACGGCGTGCGGTCGAGCACCACCTCGACGTCGGCGGGGGCAGTGGCGGCCGGCGCCGGGACGCCGCCGGACAGCAGGCCCACGACCCGGACCGTCGCGTCGTGCTCGGTGTAGCCGAGGAACTCGACCGGTGCGGCCAGCTCCTTGGCGACCGACTCGTACGCGCCGAGGTCGACGTTGCCGTGCCGCTTCGCCATCGCGTCCGCGCGGGCGCGGGTGCGCTGCTCGGCCATCAGCGTGCGGAAGGCCTGCTCGTCGACCTGCACGCCCTGCTCGGCGGCCATCTCCAGGGTCAGGTCGATCGGGAAGCCGTACGTGTCGTGCAGGCGGAACGCGGCGTCGCCGCCCAGCACGAGGCCGGGCGCGCCCTCGGGGGCGGACGCCTTGACCTGCTGCACCGCCTCCTCCAGGATCGTCGTGCCCGACTCCAGGGTGCGGCGGAACGCCTCCTCCTCGGCGTAGGCGACCTGGGAGATCCGCTCGAAGTCCGTCTCCAGCTCCGGGTAGGAGGCCTTCATCGCGTCCTTGGACACGGGCAGCAGCGACGGCAGGGCGACGCCGTCGACCCCGAGCAGCCGCATCGCGCGCACCGAGCGGCGCAGCAGGCGGCGCAGCACGTAGCCGCGGCCCTCGTTGGAGGGGCGCACGCCGTCGCCGATGATCATCAGGGCGCTGCGCACGTGGTCGGCCACGACGCGCATGCGCACGTCGTCCTCGTGGTCCGCGCCGTACGTGCGGCCCGACAGCCGCTCGGCGGCGTCGATGACCGGGCGCACCTCGTCGATCTCGTACAGGTTGTCCACGCCCTGGAGCAGGAAGGCGACCCGCTCCAGGCCCATGCCCGTGTCGATGTTCTTCGCCGTGAGGTCACCGACGACCCGGAAGTCGTCCTTCGCCTTCACGTCGTCCAGCGCGTACTGCATGAACACGAGGTTCCAGATCTCGATGTACCGGTCCTCGTCGGCCTCCGGGCCGCCCTCGGCACCGTACTCGGGGCCGCGGTCGTAGAAGATCTCCGAGCAGGGACCGCCCGGGCCCGGCTGGCCGGTGTGCCAGAAGTTGTCCTTCTTGCCACGCGACTGGATGCGGTCGTCCCGGAGGTCCGTGACCTTCTTCCAGAGCTCGCGCGCCTCGTCGTCCTCGTGGTAGACGGTGGCCCACAGCCGGTCCGGGTCGATGCCGAGGCCGCCGTCCTCGCGGGAGCCCGTGAGGAGCTCCCAGGCGAACCGGATCGCGTCCTCCTTGAAGTAGTCCCCGAAGGAGAAGTTTCCGTTCATCTGGAAGAACGTGCCGTGCCGGGTGGTCTTGCCGACCTCGTCGATGTCGAGCGTGCGCACGCACTTCTGCACGCTCGTGGCGCGCTGCCACGGCGGCGTCTGCTGGCCCGTCATGTACGGGATGAACGGCACCATGCCGGCGATCGTGAACAGCGTGGACGGGTCCGGGCTGATCACCGACGCCGACGGCACCACCGCGTGACCCCTTGCCTCGAAGAAGTCGAGCCAACGCTTGCGGATCTCGGCGGTACGCATCTGTTGCGGTCCTTGTCTCGTGGTCCGGCGCGCGCTCGCGCGCCGGAGTGGGTTTCCGTGGGTCCAGTCTCCCGCGCGCCGGCGGGAAAGACGAAACTGATAGTGGCCGGCAGGAGGCCGGCCCGTGGTCAGCGGCCGGTCCGGCGCCGCAGGTCGTCCAGGTCGTGGGTGCCGCCCGCGCCGTCGGACAGGAGGGAGGCCATGAGCTCCGCCTCGCGCGCCGCACGCGCGGTCCGGAAGTCGCCCGCGAAGCCACGGGCGCCCCGCGCCAGCCGTACCGCACCGGCGTCGGCCGCGTCCACCGCCCTCGCACCGGCCTCGGCGGCCAGGTTCGCCGGCGTGTACCGCGCGGCCAGCCGCTGCCCGCGCCGGACCACCACCACGGTGGCCACGACGCCGACCCCGATCCAGAACAGCCGCGCCCTCACCGGGTGCCGTCCTCGGTCGCCGTGTGCCGGCCCGGGCTGCCGTCGTGCCGGCCGGTCGCCCTGGCGAACGCCTGCCGCACGCCGTAGGAGAACGAGGCCACCTTGACGAGCGGCCCGCCGAGCGTCGCGGCGTACAGGCCGGTCAGAGCGCTCACGTTCTCGCTGACGGACGCCGCGCTGGTGGTCACGACGTCCACCTTCTCGAGCTGCGTGTTGGCGCTCGCGACGGCCGTCGCGGTCTCGTCCAGGATCGGCACCGAGTGCTCGGTCACCTCGCGCAGGCCGGCCCGCGCCTCTTCCAGCACCCGTCCGAGCTTGATCAGCGGATAGGCCAGGAAACCCACGAGCAGCAGGAACGCGATCGCCGCGAGCAGTCCCGCCACGTCACCGAGGGAGAAAGTCATGGCCGCAACCCTAACGCGGGACGACGGCGCCGCGCCCGGCCGGGACGGGCGCGGCGGCGCACGCATAGGATGCGTGACCGTGACCGGACACCGCCCCTTCGACCTCGCGGCGATCGGTGCGGGCCTCCCGGTCGCGGCCGCCCGCACCCGGGTCGCGCGAGCGGTGGGCGGCGGCGCCGTCGTCGTCACCGCCCCGCCCGGCACCGGCAAGACCACCTTCGTGCCGCCGCTCGTCGCGAACGAGGTGCCCGGCCGCGTCGTGGTCACGCAGCCGCGCCGGGTCGCGGTGCGGGCCGCCGCGCGCCGTCTCGCCCGGCTCGCCGGGGAGCCGGTCGGTGGCTCCGTCGGCTACACGGTGCGCGGCGAGCGGCACACCGGCGCCGCCACGCGCGTCGAGTTCGTCACCCCGGGCGTCCTCCTGCGGCGCCTGCTCGCGGATCCCGGGCTGGACGGCGTCGCCGCCGTGGTCCTGGACGAGGTGCACGAGCGCTCGATCGAGGGCGACCTGCTGCTCGGCATGCTCGCCGAGGTCCGCGCGCTGCGCGACGACCTCGCCCTGGTCGCGATGTCGGCGACCCTCGACGCGGCGCCGGTCGCGGAGCTGCTGGGCGGGGCGCCCGTCGTCGACGTCCCGTCGGTCCTGCACCCGCTGCGGGTGGACCACTCCCCCGGCACCGCGCCACGGCTCGGCCCGCACGGCGTGACGCGGGAGTTCCTCGCCCACGTCGCCTCGCTCGCCGTCGAGGCCCAGGCCGCCGACGACGTCGACGCGCTCGTGTTCCTGCCGGGGGCGCGCGAGGTCGACGCGGTGGTGCGAGAGATCGGCGAGCGGGCCCGGCACGTCGAGGTGCTGCCCCTGCACGGCAGGCTCCCGCCGGCGGCGCAGGACCGCGCGACCGCGGGCCGCGCGACGGTATGCGACCCGCGGCGCATCGTGGTGAGCACCGCGCTCGCCGAGAGCTCGCTGACCGTGCCCGGCGTGCGCCTGGTGATCGACGCCGGGCTGGCGCGCGAGCCCCGCCGGGACGCCGCGCGCGACATGACGGGCCTCGTCACCGTGAGCGTGTCGCGCGCGAGCGCCGAGCAGCGCGCGGGCCGGGCGGCGCGCCAGGGCCCGGGCCGTGTCGTGCGCGCCTACTCCGAGACCGACCTCGCGCGCATGCCCGCCGCGGCGACGCCCGAGATCGCGACCGCGGACCTCACCGACGCGGCCCTCGTCCTCGCGGCGTGGGGCACGCCGGGGGGCGTGGGGCTGCACCTGCTCACCCCGCCGCCGTCCGCCGCGACGCGGCGCGCGACCGCCACGCTGCGCGACCTCGAGGTGACCGACGCGACCGGCCGCGTGACGCCGCTGGGCGCGCGGGTCGCGCGGATGCCGGTCGGCGTGCGCGCCGGGCGAGCGCTGCTGGCCGCACGCGCCGCGGGCGTCCCGGCACGCGCCGCGGCCGAGGTGGTCGCGGCGCTGTCGGGCGGGCACCGGACGACGGGGGCGGACCTCGCGCGGCTGCTCGGGGACCTCCGCGGCGACCGGGTGCCGGGGGCTGCCCGCTGGCGCGAGGACGTGCGACGTCTCGAACGGCTCGCCGCGGCCGGGCGGCCCGCTCCCGGCCCGGCCGACGACGGCGCACAGGGCGGCACGGACGCCGCCGGCGTCGTCACGGCGCTCGCGCGCCCGGAGTGGATCGCGCGCCGCGCGCCCGGCGACCCGCGCGTCTACCTGCTCGCGAGCGGGACCCGGGCGGCGCTCCCCGCGGGCAGCGCGCTCCTCGGCTCGCCGTGGCTCGCCGTGTGGGACGTGCAGCGGGCCGACGGCCACGCGGCCGCCGGCACGGGTGCCGTGATCCGCCTCGCCGCGCACCTCGACGAACGGGACGCCCTGCGGGTCGCCGGCCCGCTCGTCTCTCGGGCGCGCGCCGCGACCGTCACCGGCGGCCGCGTGCGGGCGCGCGAGGAGACGGCGCTCGGGGCGATCGTCCTGTCGTCCACCCCGGTCACGCCGGACGCCGCGGACCGCGCGCGGGCGACGGCGGACCTCCTGCGGGCCCAGGGCCTCGACGCGATCCCGTGGTCCGAGGCCGCGACGAGCCTGCGCGCACGGCTCGCGCTGCTGCACCGCGCGCTGGGGAGCCCCTGGCCAGACGTGGGCGACGCGGCGCTGCTCGACCGGCTCGACGAGTGGCTCCCGCCGTCGGGCGACCTGGCGCGCCTCGACCTGACCTCCGCGCTGCGGGCGCTGCTGCCCTGGCCCGAGGCGTCCCGGCTCGGCGAGCTCGCGCCGGAGCGGCTCACCGTGCCGTCGGGGTCCCGGGTCCGCATCGACTACTCCTCGGACCCCGCGGGCAGCCCCGTCGTCGCCGTCAAGCTGCAGGAGCTGTTCGGTCTGGCCGACACCCCGCGCCTCGCGGACGCACGCGTGCCGGTGCTCTTCCACCTGCTGTCCCCCGCCCGACGGCCGCTCGCCGTCACCGCCGACCTGGCGTCGTTCTGGAACGGCCCCTACGCCGACGTGCGCAAGGAGATGCGTGGCCGCTACCCGAGGCACCCCTGGCCCGAGGACCCGTGGACGGCCCCCGCGACGTCGCGCACCACCCGCCCCCGCTGAGCACGCCGGGCACGACGACGGCCCGCGCCGGCGCCCCCTTGCCGGGGACGCCGTCACGGGCCGTGGCCGGATCAGATATTCAGCCTCTGACCAGGGCTTGCGCTGGAGGTGTCAGCGTGCGTAGTACTCGACGACCATCTGCACGTCGCAGGTCACGGGGACCTCGGCGCGCTTCGGGTGACGGGTCAGCGTCGCGGACAGCTTCTCCAGCTGCACCTCGAGGTAGCCGGGGAGGTTCGGCAGCACGTCGCGGTGCGCGCCGGCGGCGGCGACCTGGAACGGCGTGGTCGCCTGGCTCTTCGGCTTCACCTGGATGGTCTGGCCCTCCTTCACGCGGAAGGAAGGACGGTCCACGATCTTGCCGTCCACCAGGATGTGACGGTGGGTCACGATCTGGCGGGCCTGCAGGATGGTGCGGCCGAACCCGGCGCGCAGCACGAGGGAGTCGAGACGGGTCTCGAGGTCCTCGACCATGACCTCACCGGTCAGGCCGGGCTGCTTGCGGGAGTTCTCGTACACCTTGAGGAGCTGCTTCTCCCGCAGGGCGTACTGCGCCCGGAGGCGCTGCTTCTCGCGCAGACGCACCGCGTAGTCCGACTCGGTGCGGCGACGGGCGCGCCCGTGCTCACCGGGCGGGTACGGGCGCTTCTCGAAGTGCTTCACGGCCTTCGGCGTGAGCGGGAGGCCGAGCTTACGGCTCAGGCGAACCTGGCGCCGCGAACGGGTGACAGAGGTCACGTGATTCCTGTCCTTCGTGGTTGATAGGTCACACCCGGGGCCGGCGCCGTCCACGGACGGGGTACCAGCCGGGTGCGGGACCAGCCGACGGACGTGTCGCACGGGCGAGCCGCACACGCGTCGCGGGGCCGAGGTCCCAGGGAGTCGCCGTTCCGGCCGGAGCCGGCAGGGCAACCGCACCAGACTACAGCACGGCCCCGGTCGCGCCCGTGGCCACCCCCGCGCCCGGGACCTGCCCGAGGCGGGCGACAGGCGTCCGACTCCGCACCGGAGGTGCGCCCGACGAAACGAACAGCGCTTTGTCAAGTACGAAATGGCAGGCCAGAAAGCAATCAAGGGCCTGATGGCGTCGCGTGCGCCGGCCGTGTCAGCCTCCCGGCATAGGGTTTGCGGCATGGACCTGTTCTCCGCCACGACGACCACGGAGCGCGGCACGCCCGAGGTGAGCGGCGCCGCGCCGCTCGCCGTGCGGATGCGGCCCGCCGCGGTGGAGGAGATCGCCGGGCAGGAGCACCTGCTCGAGCCGGGGTCGCCGCTGCGGCGCCTCATCGAGCCCGGGGAGCCCGGCCGCGCGGCGCCGTCGTCGGTCATCCTCTGGGGGCCGCCGGGCACGGGGAAGACGACGCTGGCCTACCTGATCGCCACGATGTCGGGCCGCCGGTTCGTGGAGCTGTCGGCCGTGACGGCCGGGGTCAAGGACGTGCGCCAGGTGGTGGAGGACGCGCGGCGGCGCCTGGCCACGGGCGCGGCGGAGACCGTGCTGTTCGTGGACGAGGTGCACCGCTTCTCCAAGACGCAGCAGGACGCGCTGCTGCCGTCGGTCGAGAACCGCTGGGTCACGCTCGTCGCCGCCACCACGGAGAACCCGTCGTTCTCCGTGAACTCGCCCCTGCTGTCGCGCTCGCTGCTGCTCACCCTGCGGCCGCTCACGTCCGAGCACGTGCACGACCTCGTGGGCCGCGCCGTCGCCGACCCGCGCGGGCTCGCCGGGTCCGTGACGCTGGCGGGCGAGGCGGCCGAGCACCTCGTCCGCCTCGCCGGCGGCGACGCCCGCAAGGCCCTGACCGTCCTGGAGGCCGCCGCCGGGGCGGTGCTGTCCGACGGCGACGCGCCGGAGACCGTCCCGCCGGAGATCACGCTGGCCGACGTCGAGCGGGCGGTCGACGTCGCCGCGGTGCGCTACGACCGGGACGGCGACCAGCACTACGACGTCATCAGCGCGTTCATCAAGTCGATCCGCGGGTCCGACGTCGACGCCGCGCTGCACTATCTCGCGCGCATGGTCGCCGCCGGGGAGGACCCGCGGTTCATCGCCCGGCGGCTCGTCATCTCCGCGGCGGAGGACGTCGGGGTGGCCGACCCGTCCGCCCTGCAGACGGCGGTCGCCGCCGCGCAGGCCGTGCAGCTGATCGGCATGCCGGAGGGGCGCATCGTGCTGTCGGAGGCCGTGGTGCACCTGGCGACCGCGCCGAAGTCGAACGCGGCGTACCTCGCGGGCGACGCGGCGCTGGCCGACGTGCGCGCCGGGAAGGCCGGTACGGTCCCGCTCCACCTGCGCGACGCGCACTACGCGGGGGCCGAGGGACTCGGGCACGGGAACGACTACCGGTACGCCCACGACTGGCCGCACGCGGTGGCGCCGCAGCAGTACCTCCCGGACACGCTGGCGGGCACGGAGTACTACTCCCCCAGCGACCGCGGGTTCGAGCGGCAGGTCTCCGAGCGGCTGGAGCGGGTGCGGGGCATCCTGCGGTCGGACGGGTAGGCGGTCCCGCGGCGGGAGCCGCCCGCCGCCGCGGCCCGGCAGGGCGGGTCGGTCCGGTACGGCTAGGCGAGGCGGGTGTGCTCGCTCGGCGGGATGCCGATCAGGTCGAAGAGGGTGTCCATCAGGTCCGCGAACACGGCCTCGAAGTCGCCGAACACGTCGCCGACCTGGTCGTACCCCACCATGCACAGCAGCCCGTAGATCTGCCTCCAGCCCACGAAGAGCACGTAGACCGCGCCGAGCGGGAAGCCGGGCGACACCTCGGGGTGGTCGTGCAGCAGGACGCGGCGGTACACCACGAGCTGCTCGCGCAGGGCGGCGGGGATCTCCTCGTCGGGACGGAACTCGACGCCGGACCGCCAGATGCGCTCGAACGTCGGGACCCAGGCGCCGCCGAGCCGCCGCGCGATCGCCTGTCGGACGTCCGCGGACTCGCGCACGAGCCGGCGGAACGACGCGCCCATCAGGAGGTCGAACTCGTGCGGGTGCTCCCGGCACCACACGAAGATCGCGTGGGTGCCCGCGTGCACCTGCGCGGCCAGGTCTCCCGGGTCCTGCCGGCCGAGCGCCACCCCGACGTGCGCGAGCAGCTCCTCGGTGACGTCGTCGTACGTCGCCCTCAGGAGGCCCGGGCGCCCGTCGAAGTACTGGTAGAGCGCGGGCCCGCTGACGCTCAGCTCGCGGGCCACGGCGGTCATCGTCACGCCGTCGACCCCGTGCTTCGTCAGGAGGCCGCGGGCCGAGACGAGCGCGTCCTCCAGGCGGTACTGGCGGCCGCGCTCGCGGCGGCTCCTGGCATGGTCGGTCACTGGGGGCTCTCTGAGGAGGCGTGCCCCGGGCGGACACTGTCTGTCGTGGCCTTTGTAGCACACCGGCCCGGCGCGCCGGCCCGCCCGGCCGGTGCTCCCCGGGCAGGGCGGCGGGGCCGCGGCGGCCACCGCACGCCGGCATCGCCCCTGACCGGTTCGGAGTGCGTCGCGCGCCGCTGCGCGCGAGACTCGCCGTAGACCCGACCAAGGAGCGTGCCGATGCGGACCGTCCGATGACCGCCCTGCTCGTGACCGGTGCCGGGGGTCCCGCGGGCCGCGCGCTCGGCGCGCAGCTCGCGGCCCGCGCCGCGGCGGGAGCCGACCTGACGTGGGTGGGGGTCGACATCGCCCCGGTCACCGACCCGCACTTCCCGGTCACCGACCACGCGCCGCGCGCCGACGCCTGGGACTACGCCTCCGGCATGCGGGACCTGATCGCCAGGCACGCCCCGGGCCTCGTGATCCCCACCGTGCAGGACGAGCTGGCGCAGGTCGCCGTGCTCGCCGAGGCGCTCGGCCGCGCCCCGGGGTCCGCGCACGGCCCGGCCGGCACGGTGCTCACGGCCTCCCCGGGCCCCGCCGCGATCGCCGCCGACAAGCTGCTGACCATGCTGGCGCTCGACCGCGCGGGCGTGCCGGTCCCCCGCCACGCGCCGCCCACGGACTTCCCGGGCGTACCCGAGGCGCTCGCCTGGGCCGGCGGGCCGCTGGTGGTCAAGCCCCGCGTCTCGCGCGGCGGGCGCGGGGTGCGGCTGGTCGAGTCGCCGGCGGACCTGCCGGGCCCCGCCTGGGCCGGCCTCGACGCCTCCTGGATCGTGCAGTCGTTCGCCGGCGGGACCGAGTACAGCCCGCAGCTGTACCGCACGCCGTCGGGCACGTGCACCGTGGTGGTCCTGGAGAAGACCGCCCTCGAGCAGGGGCGTGTCGGCAACGCGACCGCCGTGGTGCGGCTCGCCGAACGTGCCGAGCCCGACGTCGAGGAGACCGCCCGGCGGGCAGCCGACGCCCTGGGGCTGGTCGGCCCCGTCGACCTGGACGTCCGGCGCGACGCCTCCGGCACACCCGTCGTGCTGGAGGTCAACGGGCGGTTCGGCGCCAACTGCGCGCACGCCCCCGAGCTGCTGGACGCCGCGCTCGCCGCGTCGGCGAGACCCGCACCGGGCCCGCCCGCACAGGAGGTCGCCCGGTGACGCAGGCCCTGTCGGCAGCCGCCCTCGTGCTCGGCGTCACGATCCTCGTGGTCGGCTTCGTGCGGCTGCTCTTCGTCCCGTGCTCCGTGTGGTTCGAGGTGCGCCACCGGCCCCCGCCGGCCGGCACCCCGCCGCACGTCGGGACGTTCTTCGACGACGCGACGCCGGGCTCGCCGCCGTCGATCTCGGTCGTCGTGCCCGCGTACAACGAGGGCGTCGTGCTGGACGCCTGCGTGCGGTCCATCGCACGCAGCACCTACCCCGACTTCGAGGTCGTGTGCGTCGACGACGGCTCCACCGACGACACCTACGCCAAGCTGCGGGCGCTCGCCGCCGAGCTGCCCGGCGTCCGCGCGTTCACGCAGCCCAACGGGGGCAAGGGCGCCGCGCTCAACCACGGTGTCCGGCACGCGCACGGCGAGATCCTCGTGCTGGTCGACGCCGACGGCGTGTTCCGTCCCGACACGCTCACCGAGATGGTCCGCGCCTTCACCGACGAGGGCGTCGGCGCCGTGTGCGGCGACGACCGGACCGTGAACCTCGATCGGGTGCAGACCCGGTACCTGGCCCTGATCAGCCATGTCGGCACCGGGCTGGTGCGCCGTGCGCTGGACGTGCTGCACTGCCTGCCGATCGTCTCCGGCAACACCGGGGCCTTCCGCCGCGACGTCCTGGAACGCACCGGTCCCCTGCGCGAGGACACCGTGGGTGAGGACCTCGAGCTCACCTGGCGGGTGTACCGGGCCGGGTACCGGGTCGCGTTCGCGCCGCGCGCGCTGGTCCACGCGGAGTCGCCGTCCACGCTGCGCGGGCTCTGGAAGCAGCGGGTGCGCTGGGCGCGCGGCCTGCTGCAGGCCGTCCGGATCCACCGGAGCATGATCGGCAACCCCCGCTACGGGGTGTTCGGCCCCTACCTGGCGTTCAACGTCGTCACACAGGTGCTGGTGCCCGTGGTCCAGGTCGCCGCGTTCGTCATCCTCCTGGCCCTGGGGCTCCTGGGCGAGACGAGCGCCGTGCCGGACACGTTCTGGGCGGTGCTGCTGTTCATCGGGCTGCCCCTGTCGCTCGCCCTGCTCCTGCTCGCGGTCCTCCTGGACCGGTCCCCCGGCGACCTCCGGTACGCCTGGACCCTGCCCCTGTGGCCGTTCTTCTCGGCGCTGATGAGCCTGGTCATGCTCCGCGCGACCTGGCTGGAGCTGCGCGGTGCCGAGAACCGGTGGAACAAGCTCGACCGGACCGGGACCGTCTCCGTCGACACGGGATAGCGGACCCGGGACGCCGCCACGGGAGAGGCCCGGGCGCGGCTCGCCGGACAGGACGCCGGAGACGAGAGGACGGAACCATGGACCACCGTGCACGCCGCACCCTGACGCCCGGCATCGCCGCCGTCCTCGCGGTCGCGTGCGCCGCACCGCTCGCCGCCTGCTCCGGGGAGCCGACGGCGCCGACGGTGGGCCGCGCGCTCCTGGAGGCGCCGGACTTCCAGTCGGTCAGCCTGGGCATCGAGGACGTGGTCGATCCGGACCAGGACTGGGACGGTGTCCGGCAGCGGCTCGACGAGGTGCACGCCAACGCGGTGACCCTCGCGGCCGGCCGCGTCGAGTGGACCGCGTTCGACTGGCCCGACCACCCCGACGTCGCGGCGGAGTCCGGCCGGGACCACCTGGCCCACGCGATCGCCGAGACGGCACGCGGCCCCGAGGGCGAGCCGCGGTTCGTCGACCTCCTGATCGACGCCCTGACACCTGGCTGGATCGCGCGGGACCCGACGGTGGGAGGGATCGGCGCCGACGGGGTCCCCGCCGTCAACCAGCCGTCGGCCACGGCAATCCACGAGGGCCCCGTCGGGGACCGCTACCTCGAGCTCCTGGGGGAGCTCGCCGGCCGGTACCGGCCCGACCAGATCACGTTCACCGAGCTCAAGTTCGACGACGAGACCTTCGGTGACGACGACGCCGCCCTGTACCGGGAGATGACGGGCGCGGCGGACTGGCCGCGGCTCGAGGACGGGAGCATCGACGAGGACGCGCCCGAGCTCGCGCGGTGGCGGTCACAGGTGATCGCCGGCTTCCTGGACCGCGCGGCCGTCGTGCTGGACGACGTGGCCGCGGAGACGGGCAAGCGGCCCGCCCTCGCGGTGGACGTCCGTGTCGACTGGGACGACCCGGCCGCGGGACGGCCCGACGCCGGCCAGGACTACGAGGTGCTCGCCCGGCATGCCGACCGGCTGGTGCTGTGGGCCTTCGTCGGCATGACCCACCCGAACCAGACGCCCGACGACGTCGAGCGGCTCACCGCGGCGCTCGCCCGCTCCGGCATCCCGATCAGCGAGCTCACCGTCTCGGTGGGGCTCTGGGAGCAGAACCCCGACCTGGAGCCCGCCGCGACCATCGCCGAACAGGCGATGATCTCGCCGCGAGAGATGGCCGACGCGGTCCGCGCTGCTCGCACGCACGGCGTCACGGCGGTCAACGTCACCCCGTACGTCCTGATGACGGACGCGCACTGGACCGCCCTCAGCGAGGTGTGGACCCGGCTCCCGCCGACGAGCCCGTCGGCGACGACGAGCCCGTCGGCACCGTCACCGTGACCGTCGTCCCCTGGTCGGGCGCGCTGTCGACGCCCAGGGTGCCGCCGTGCGCCTCCACGACGGCGTGCGCGACCGGCAGCCCGAACCCGACGCCACCGGCCGGCCGGCCCGCGGCGTCGCGGGTCCGGCCGAAGGTCTCCTCGAGCCGCGCCAGCTCGCCGGGGCCCAGGCCGGGACCGGTGTCGGCGACCTCGAGCACCGCCTCCGGCGCCCCGTCCCGCCCCCCGGCCCGGACCGTCACCGCACCACCGCGCGGCGTGAGCTTGATCGCCCGGCCCACCAGGCTCTCGACCACCTGCGCCAGGAGGCCCTGGTCACCCTGGACCGGCGCCGGACCGGGCGCCGTCACCGTGAGCGACACCCCCGCCGCCCGGGCCGCCTGATCGAGCCCGACGCAGCAGGTGCGCACCACCCGGGCCAGGTCCACGTCCCGCCGTGCGACGTCCAGCCTCCCCGCCGAGATCTCCATGCTCACCACCAGCTCGTCGATCAGGCGCAGCAGGCGCCGCCCGTTGCGCTCGATGACCTCCACGTACCGCCGCTGCTCGTCGGTCAGCGGGCCCGCGGCCAGGAGCTGGGCGTACCCGAGCACCGGCGTCAGCGGCGAGCGCAGGTCGTGACCGACCGTGGCGATGAACTCGTCGTCCCCGGACCCCTCGCCCGGCGTCCTCACCCGTGCTCCGGCTCCCCGGCCGAGCCTTCCGCGGCCAGGCCCTCCGCGAACAGGCCCTGGCCGGACGGCAGGAGCCGCATCGTGGCCCGCACGGTCTCCAGCGGTTCCGCGTACCGGCCCCGCGTGTAGCGCGACCAGTATCGCGCGGTGGCCCGCACGATGTCCTCCGCCATGTAGTCCCGGTGCGCCTGCGAGGCGAACGCGCCCAGCATCCGCAGCTTCGTGCCCAGGTGCTCGGCGATGTCCACGAACCGGTCCGGCCGGTAGGCGATGGTCGACGACGGACTCTGGA
Source organism: Myceligenerans cantabricum (assembly GCF_054777735.1). Taxonomy (NCBI): domain Bacteria; kingdom Bacillati; phylum Actinomycetota; class Actinomycetes; order Micrococcales; family Promicromonosporaceae; genus Myceligenerans; species Myceligenerans cantabricum. Next base: position 286,918 of record NZ_BAAHAJ010000009.1, on the reverse strand, counting down.
AGCAGGCCAGGTCCGCCACGGCACGGGCCGCGACCTGCACGGACTGGTGCACCGCTCGATGGTCCTGGTGCCGGTCGTGCTCGCTGTGCGTGTAGACCTGGTCCGGCTGGACGTCCCGGATCGCCTCTTCCACCGCGGCGATCACGCCCGATGCCGGGTCCAGGTGCGTGTCCTCGAAGCCCAGGTGGATCAGCCGCGCACCCACGATGCCTGCGGCCGCCTGCGACTCCAGCTGCCGCGTCTCCGCCGGCCCGCCCACCGAGCCGCCCGACATCGTCAGGATCACCAGCCGGTCCCCGGCGCTCGCGTGCGCGGCGAGCGTGCCACCGACGCCGATCTCGACGTCGTCCGGGTGGGCGCCGACCGCCAGCACGGTCTTCTTCCGGTTCGCCGCGCGCCGCGCCCGGCCCTGGCCCGCGAGCGTCGTGGCCCGCTCGGTGAGCCGGGCGACGTCGACGGGCTTGACCAGGAAGTCGGCGGCGTCGCCGCGCAGCGCGCTCACCGCGTAGTCGACGCGGTTGTGCGCGGTCAGGACGATGATCGGGACGCCGGCGGCCAGCCGGTGCGCCTCCGGCAGGATCTGCAGGCCGGAGCGCCCCGGGAGCTCGACGTCGATCACCACGAGGTCGAAGCTCTCGGCCCGCAGGGCCGCCAGCGCGGTGTCCGCGTCCGCCGCGAGGACGACACGCAGCCCGGCGTGCTCCTCGAGGACGGTGCGCGTGAACGCCCCCGCGTCCGGGTCGTCCTCGACGACCAGCGCGGACCAGACCCCGGACGGTTCGTCCGAGGACGTGCCGGCGGTGACGTCCGCCATCGACCCTCCCCTCGGGGAGCGCCCGCCCCCGATCGCCTGGCCCCCACGGTATGCAGGAACGCGGCGGACCGCCCGTCGTCGGGCCGCGCGGCGGGCAGGCGGGACGACGGCGCAGGTCAGTGGAACGTCGTCGCGTAGTACGTCTGCCGGTCCACGGTCTCGACGGTCACGTCCCGGGTGCGCTCGAGGTGGCGGCGCAGGTGCTCGGCGAACCGCAGCGAGTCGTCGTTGAACCGGGACACGTCGTACGCGCACACGACGCGGTGCTCGGCGAGGTGGGCGACGAGCGCGTCGAGCATGTCCATGAAGGTGCGCGTGGCGCGCCGGCCGGGGTGCGCGAGCGTGAACCCGATGTACCAGACGGCCCCGCGCGCCGCGTGCCCCGGATAGCGGGCGGCGAAGAACTCGGGGCTCACCCACGGCACCGCGGCGAGGTCGGTGGCGAGCGTGGTGAGCCCGACCGGGTCGCCGTGCTCGTCCCGGGCCAGCAGCTTGGTCACGCGCGGGTCGGCCATCTCCTCGTCGAACTCGTCACGGCGCAGCACGTGCCGGGCGGCGGCACGCGTACGCAGCGGCGCGAACGCCTCGAGGTACAGGTCCCAGAAGCGCTCTGCGTCCCGGGCGTCCACGGTCCGCTCGAAGGCGACGTCAGCCACCGCCGAGCTCCCCCCAGCCCGCGCGCCGGTAGGTCGCGACGACCACGGCGCACACCGGCAGCGCGACGCACGTGATGCCTGCGACCCGCCGCCCCTCCGGGTGGTACACGCCGCCGCGCGTCACCGAGAGGTCCTCGAGACTGTGCGCCAGGTCCGAGGTGACCTGCTCCGGCGACGGTCCGTCGTGCTCGACGAACAGCCCGGCCCCGCTGTCGTCGTCGCGCCGCGACCAGGCGAGCCCCGCCCAGGCCTCGTGCCCCGGCAGGGACGCGTGCGCCCGCGCGTACACGCAGTACAGGGCGTCCCCGTGGCCGCCGCGCAGCTGGTCGCCGCCGTCCACCTCCAGGACCCGGCTGCCCGGCGGGACGATGGAGCTCAGCCGGACGAGGTTGTAGTCGCTGACGCCCGCGGCGGCGAGGGCGGCGTCGAACGCGGCGAGCGTGGTCCGCCCGGTACCGGTACCGGCACTGATCCGGATGGTCAGGGAATCGGTCAGGGAATCGGTCATCAGGTCCTTCAGGTCCTCGGGACATGGAGCTCGTCCGGTCTGCCGGCACCCCCCGGGCGGCCAGCCGCGGCATCGAGCAGGTCGAGCACGGAACGCAGGACGACGTCGGGCGCCGCACGACCCTTGGTCAGGAAGACCGTACGCCCGAGGCGCAGGTCCTCGCGCTCCTGAGAGCCCACCTCGGCACCCGAGTACACCACGAGCGGCACCCGGCTCAGGCGCCCGTCCCGGCGCAGCTCGGTGACGAGCTCCTGCCCGCTGCCGCCGGGCATCACCAGGTCCAGGACCAGGAGGTCGGGCTCGGCGCTGCGGGCGAGCACGTCCCGCGCCTCCGCCACCGAACCCGCCTGCGCGACGTCGAGCCCGCCGTTCTCCAGCACCGACACCACCACGCCCCGCAGGTCGTCGTCGTCCTCGACGACGAGCACCCGGTTGTGGTGCGGGCGGCGGCCGACGACGCTCCGGACCGTCTCGACGAGACGCGCGGGCTCCACGGGCTTGACGAGCCAGTCGTCCGCCAGCGCGGCCGTCTCCAGCGCGTCCACGGGACGCGTCCCGGACACCACGACGACCGGCACCCCGGCGGTCGCGGCGGACCACCGCAGCCGGTTCAGCACCTCCGCACCGCCAGTACCCGGCATCGCGAGGTCGAGCACGAGCGCGGCCGGGTGCTCGTCCTCCACGAGCTCGAGCGCCGCCTCCCCGTCCGTGACACCGACCACGTCGTACCCCCGCCCCTCCAGCACCGTGCGCAGCACCTCGACCACCTGCCGGTCGTCGTCCACCACGATCACCCGCGGCAGCGCCGACGCACCGTCCCGCGGCGCCTCGGGGGCGGCCACGGCCCGGGTGGCACGCGGGAGGGTGAACCGGAAGCTCGACCCCTGCCCCTCGCCCTCGCTGAGCGCCCACAGCTGCCCGCCGTGCCGCTCCACGATCGTGCGGGCGATCGCCAGCCCCAGCCCGGAACCGCCCCGCTCGCGGGTGTCCGAGGCGTCGACCTGCTCGAACCGGCGGAAGATCGTCTCGAGCTTGTCCGCCGGGATGCCCCGGCCCTCGTCGTCGACGTGCACCTCGACGAGCTCGCCCGCCGCCACGGCCGACACCCGGACCGTGCTGCCGGGCGGCGAGAACCGCACCGCGTTGCCCAGCAGGTTGGTCAGGGTCTGCACGATGCGCTCGCCGTCGGCCCGGACCACCTCGGCGGTGCCCGCCAGCCGCAGGGCGACCCCGGCGCGGTCCGCGAGGACCAGGACCTGGTCCACCGCCGTGGCCACGAGCCCGTCCACACGGTGCTCTGCCAGCTCCAGCCGCGTCGTGCCCGCGTCCAGGCGCTCGATGTCGAGGATGTCGTCCACGAGCCTGCCGAGGCGCTCGCTGCTCGCGAGCGCGATGCGGACCATGCGGGCGGCCTGCTGGGGCGAGGAGTCGAGGGCGCCGCTGTCGATGAGCCCGAGCGCGCCGCGCATCGCCGTCAGCGGCGTGCGCAGCTCGTGGCTCACCACGGAGACGAACTCGTCCTTGATGCGCTCCATCGCACGCCGCTCGGTGACGTCGCGGAAGGCGACGACCGCGCCGCGGACCCCGCCGTCGTCGCGCAGCGGGCTCGCGGTGACCTCCACGGGCACGTCCTGGCCGTCGAGGCGCCGGTAGACGTCCTGCTCGGCGGCGGCCGTCAGCCCGTCGCGCAGGGCGTCGGTGACGTAGCAGTCCTCGACCGGGTACGGGTTGCCGTCCTCGTCCGGCGCGTGGAACGTGGCGTGCGCGTCGTGGCCGACCAGATCGTCGGCGGACGCGCCGAGCATGTCCGCCGCGGCCGCGTTGACGAAGGTCACCCGCCCCTGGAGGTCCACCCCGTAGATCCCGTCGGCCACGGACTCGAGCGTCAGCGCGCGCTCGCTCGCCAGCGAGCGCAGCTGCTGGGTGCGCTCCTGCACGCGCCGCTCCAGCCCGTGACGCAGCGACTCGTTGTCTGCGACGACGAGGATCTGGCGCACGACGACGGCGACGAGCACGGCGACCCACAGGATGTTCGCCACCCACGGGAGCTGCTTGTCGGTCTGGCTGACGCGCACCAGGGCCGCCGCGAGGAAGATGCAGAACGTCACCACGGTGCCGAGCACCGGCGTGCCGTCCCCCGGCCGGGCGGCCTGCGAGCTGCCGGACGCCGCCGGGTGGCGGGCGGCGAGCGCGATGGCGACGTAGCCGCCGGCCCAGCCGAGGTCGACGGGGCTGCCGAAGGTGAAGCCGCCGGCGGCGGACAGCAGCGCGAAGGAGACGTCGGACGCGGTGTACAGCACGAACCCGCTGCCCACGAGCACGAGCGGCACCCGCTCGGCGGCGCTCGAACGGGTCATGACCAGGACGGCGAGGGTGGCGAGCAGGGCGTCGACCACGGGAAGCACGTAGGCCGTGAGCGCCGGCTGCGTCTCCCAGCGCTGCGGGTCGAGGGCGACGGCGAAGAACGCGATGTACAGGACCGAGCCGCCGACCACGATGCTGTCCAGCAGCATGCGCACGACGTCCCGCCCACGCGGGCGCAGCGCCGGGAACAGCGAGAGCCCGACGACGCCGAGCAGGAGGGCGGCGATGTAGGCGGCGTCCCCCGCCTCCGGGTCCCCGACGAGGCCGGCGTAGACGTTGCCTGCCAGCCCGACGACCCCGCCCAGGGAGAGGAAGCCCCACGCCCGGCGTCGGCGGCCGGTCGACCGCAGCGAGCGCTGCCCGCAGCTCGCCGCCGTGACGAAGCCGGCGGCGGCGATCGCGAGCATCGAGACCTGCTCACGCACTGCCTGGTCGAGCGGGCCGGCGAGCACGAGGACGAGCAGCAGCACGGCGATGCCGGCGACCCAGCACCAACGAACGAAATTGTCCCCTGCCCGCGCTGCAGCGCGTTGCGCTCGCATACCGCCGAGCGTAGGACACCATCGCCCGCCCCGCAGTTCAGCCCTCGTGCCACCCGAGGAGCTCGGCGACCTGACCGGGCAGGGTCAACGGGTCGAACGGCTTGGGGAGCACACCGGCGACGCCGAGGTCCTCGTACTGGCGCCGCTCCGCCGGCTGCACCTTGGCGGTCAGCAGGATCACCGGGACGTTCCGGGTGCGCGGGTCCTCCTGGAGCCGGACGAACGTCGTCGGCCCGTCCATCGTGGGCATCATGACGTCCAGGAGGACCGCGTCCGGCAGGTCCGCGCGGCACACGGCGATCGCCTGGGCCCCGGTGGAGGCGGTCTCCACCTTCCAGCCGGCGACGAGCTCCAGCCCGGTCTGCACGACCTCCCGGATCGCCTCGTCGTCATCGACCACCAGGACCCGGCGGGTCATCGGACCGCCTCCGGGAGTGCCGTCTCGTGCGCTGCCAGCATCTGCCGTACTACCTCCGGTGCGGGTCGGGGGTGAGGGTGTACTTCGTCTGCAGGTACTCGTGGATGCCCTCCGCGCCGCCCTCCCGGCCCAGCCCCGACTGCTTCCAGCCGCCGAACGGGGCCGCCGCGTTGGAGATGACGCCCATGTTGAGGCCCATCATGCCCGTCGCGAGGCGATCGATCATCCGCTGGCCACGGGCGAGGTCTTGCGTGTAGACGTAGGAGACGAGGCCGAACTCCGTGTCGTTGGCGAGCCGCACGGCATCGTCCTCGTCCTCGAACGGGACGACGGCGAGCACCGGGCCGAAGATCTCCTCGCGCAGGATGTCGCTGCCCGGGCGCACGTCGGTGACGACCGTGGCCGGGAAGAACGAGCCGGTGCCCTCGACCGGCTCGCCGCCGAGGCGGAGCGTCGCGCCCCGCTCCACGGCGTCGGCCACCAGGGAGGCGGACTTGGTCACCGCGTCGTCGTCGATGAGCGGCCCGATCGTGACGCCGTCCTCGGTGCCGCGGCCCATCCGGAACTCCGCGACGCGCCGGATCACCCGCTGCGCGAACTCCTCGGCGACCGACCGGTGCACGATGAACCGGTTGGCCGCCGTGCACGCCTGCCCGATGTTGCGGAACTTGGCCGCGAGCGCCCCGTCGACCGCGGCGTCCAGGTCGGCGTCGTCGAACACGACGAACGGCGCGTTGCCGCCCAGCTCCATCGACGTGCGCAGCACGCCGGGTGCGGCCTGCGCGAGCAGCTTGCGCCCCACGGGCGTGGAGCCGGTGAAGGACAGCTTGCGCAGCCGCGGGTCGCGGATGATCCGCTCCGAGACGGGCCCGGTGTTCGACGTCGTCACCACGTTCAGCACGCCCGCCGGCAGGCCGGCGTCCTCGAGGATCTGCGCGACGAGGAGAGTGGTCAGCGGCGTGAGCGACGCCGGCTTGACGACCACGGTGCAGCCGGCGGCCAGCGCCGGCGCGATCTTGCGGGTGGCCATGGCCAGCGGGAAGTTCCAGGGGGTGATGAGGAAGCAGGGCCCGACGGGGTGCTGGGACACGATCATGCGTCCGGTGCCCTCGGGGTTCGGACCGTAGCGGCCCTGGATGCGGGGGGCCTCCTCGCTGAACCAGCGGAGGAACTCGCCGCCGTAGGCGACCTCGCCGCGGGACTCGGCCAGGGGCTTGCCCATCTCGAGGGTCATGAGGAGCGCGACGTCCTCCTTGCGCTGCATGAGCAGGTCGAACGCACGGCGCAGGATCTCGCCGCGCTGCCGGGCGGGGGTGGCGGCCCAGTCGTCGGCGGCGGTGCACGCCGCGTCGAGGGCGGCGGCACCGTCGGCGACCGTGGCGCTGGCGATCTCCTTGATGACCGCTCCGGTGGCCGGGTCGCGCACGGCCAGGGTGCCGCCGTCCTCGGCGGGGCGCCAGCGGCCGCCGACGTGGAGGCCGTCGGGCACGGCGTCCAGGAGCTGGGTCTCGCGGGGGTCGGTCATGGTTGCTCGAACTCCTTCGTCTCGCGGGGTGTGCGGACCAGGCCCGCCGTCGTCGGACATCGTGGTGTCCGGCGGCGGTACGGCCGGCAGGTCGCAACGGATCGGCCGGCCGCGGTCCAGGGAGGCGGCCGTCGCGTGGCGCGCCGGGCAGTTCCCCGGCCGGGGAACATCTTCTCCCGCTCCCCGTCGAGAGCGGCGCGATCACGGAACTCGGCAAGACGGTCTGTCGTCGTCAGGGTATCGGACAGTGCTTGGCACAGTTTTTTGGCGCGGACCGGTGGTCGCGACCGCGCGGCCTGTCGCGGCGGCACCGGCGCAGCGCGCTCCTGGTCGCATCGTGTATGAAGTAACCACCGACTCATCACAGCAAGGAAGCTCATGACCTCGAGTACGACGGTGTCCGCGCCGCCACCGGGCGGCAACCTGCCCGCCCTGCCCGACGACCTTCGCGACAGGCTCACCCGCGCCCCGGTGGCGGGTCTGTCGGCGCAGCTGCGTGCCCGTGGGCTGAACGATGTCCATATCGACGGGCTCACGCCCCTGGACCCGGACGCCAAGCTCGTCGGGACCGCCCGGACGCTGCGGTTCGTCCCGCACCGTGAGGACCTGTTCGACAGGTTCGGTGGCGGTCACAACGCGCAGAAGCGGCTGTTCGACACCGTCGGGCCGGGTGAGGTCATCGTCATCGAGGCCCGCGGGGAGACCGGCGCAGCGACCCTGGGTGACGTCCTGGCCCTGCGCGCCCACTCCCGCGGTGCCGCGGGCGTGGTGACCGACGGCGGCGTGCGCGACCTCGCCGCCGTGCGTGAGGTGGGCCTGCCGGTGCACTGCGCCGGGCCGCACCCCGCGGTCCTGGGACGCCGGCACGTGCCCTGGGACACCGACCTTGCCGTCGCGTGCGGCGGAACCACCGTGCAGCCGGGCGACATCATCGTCGGCGACGCGGACGGCGTGGTCGTCATCCCTCCCGCACTCGCCCAGGAGGTCACCGACGCCGCACTGGCCAAGGAGGACGAGGACGCCTGGATCGCAGCCCGCGTCGCCGAGGGGCACCCGGTCGAAGGGCTGTTCCCCATGAACACCACCTGGCGCACCCGATACGAGGCGGGTGAGACGCCATGACCCTGCCCCCCGAGACGATCACCGCCCTGGCCGGCGAGCTCGCCGAGGCCGGCCGGCGCCGCACCGTGATCCCCCGCATCACCAGCCGCTACCCCACGGCCACCATCGAGGACTCCTACGCCGTCCAGGGCGTGTGGCGCGACGACCAGATCGCCGCCGGACGCCGGCTGGTGGGTCGCAAGATCGGGCTGACGTCCCGCGCCATGCAGGCCGCCACCGGCATCAGCGAACCCGACTACGGCGTCATGTTCGACGACACCGTGCACGACAGCGGCGCCACCCTGGCCACCGCGGACTTCTCGAACGTGCGCATCGAGGTCGAGCTCGCGTTCGTGCTCGACGCGCCGCTGCAGGGCCCGCACTGCAGCGTGTTCGACGTGCTGCGCGCCACCGAGTACGTCACCCCGGCCCTGGAGATCCTCAACTCGCACATCGAGCTGACCGGCCGCACCATCATCGACACCATCGCCGACAACGCCGCCTACGGCGCCATGGTCCTGGGCGGCAACCCCACCCGCCCCCACGACATCGACCTGCGCTGGGTCGGCGCACTGCTCTACCGCAACGAGACCATCGAGGAGACCGGCGTCGCCGCCGCCGTCCTGGGCCACCCCGCCACGGGCGTCGCCTGGCTCGCCAACAAGCTCGCGTCGCACGGCACGCGCCTCGAGGCGGGCGAGATCATCCTGGCCGGGTCCTTCACCCGGCCGATGTGGGTCAGCCCGGGCGACTCCGTGCTGTGCGACTACGGACCGATGGGAACCCTCACATGCCGCTTCACCTGACACCCACCCTCCGCGACAGGCTCCAGGCCGCCGGACACCCACTGGCAGGCATGTGGATCAGCACCGGCAGCCCCCTGGTCGCCGAGATCTGCGCCGGCTCCGGCCTGGACTGGCTCCTGATCGACATGGAACACGGCCCCAACGGCATCGAAGGGCTGCTCCCCCAGCTCCAGGCGACCGCCGCCTACCCGCCCACCACCGTCGTGCGCCTGCCCGCCCTCCTGCCCGTCATGATCAAACAAGTTCTCGACCTGGGCGCACAGAACCTCCTCATCCCCATGATCGACACCCCCGGACAAGCCGCGACCGCCGTCCAAGCGGTCCGCTACCCACCCCACGGCACCCGCGGGGTCGGCTCCGCCCTGGCCCGCTCCGCCCGCTGGAACCGCATCGAGGACTACCTCGCCGACGGCGACCACCACGTCTCCCTCACCGTCCAGATCGAGTCCACCACCGGCGTCGCGAACGCCGCCGAGATCGCGGCGGTCGACGGGGTCGACGGGGTCTTCGTCGGACCCAGCGACCTCGCCGCCTCCATGGGCCTGCTCGGACAGCAGACCCACCCCGACGTCACCGCCGGCGTCCTGCGCACGTTCGAAGCGGTCCGGTCCACCGGCACACCCGTCGGCGTCAACGCCTTCGACCCCGCGGTCGCGGACCACTACCTCGCAGCCGGCGCCTCCTTCATCCTCACCGGCGCCGACGTCACCCTCCTCGCCCGCGGCTCGACGGCCCTCGCGGAGAGGTTCGCCGCACCGCGCGGGTGACGCGGCGGCGGGCGCCGGGATCGCCGGGGACGGAGGACGAAGGAGCCCGGTCCGAGCTGCGGTGTGCGGCGGTAGACTTCAGGTTCTCCGGCGATCAGGCGGCGCCATGGCCGCGCCCCGCGGTGGCTCACCGTGCGGCGTGTCACGATCGGCGTGAGCGCGGTGCCCAGGACGGCGTCGGCCGGACCCCGCGACCCGGCGACCGGTGGGAGCGCCCTGACCCGGGCCGGCCGTCCCGCGGTCGACGGGTGGTGCGCGGGCGGGGCACGGCGCGACGCGCCGTCGCAGTACGGATGCAGTTGAAGGAGGAGATGTGGCACGACCAGGCCAACGCCGGTCCGGTCGCGCGCGGACCGGATCGGGCGCCCAGCGCCGCCGGGCCCCGCAGCGCACCGAGCAGGGGATCATCCCGGTGCTCGCGGAGGTCGCCCGCGAGGTCGACGGGGCCGTGCAGCGACCGCCGACGCGCCCCGCGGTACGCACGAAGTTCCAGGTCGTCGCGCTGCTCATGCGTGAGGAGCGGGCCCGGGTCAAGGGCGACGGCGCCCTGACCGAGTCCCGGCGGACCCAGCAGCTCAAGCGGCTCGACGGGGTGGCGACGCTGCTGGCCAAGATCGCAGCCCGGGACACGTCGCTGCTCGAGCTGCTCGCCGAGGACGCCCGGGTGTCCGACGCGGCGCGCGCCTTCAAGGCCACCATGATGCGCGCCGGCGGACTGGAGCCCCCCGAGGAGCCCGCGCCGGCCGCGCCGGCCCCGCCGGCACCCGGTGGTCAGAAGCGGGTGGTGCCCCGCTCGGTGATCTCACGCCAGCTGGCGAACCCTTTTCTCGCCCCGGACTTCGAGGCCGCGGCCGAGCGGCTGGCTCCACAGGTCCGCCGCCTGGCCGGCTGGGAGCTGCTCGAGCCGCTCTTCCGGTCCTTCGAGTACGCCGGCCCCGGCGCGCCCGCCTGCATGCCGCTGCCCGAGACCCGCTCGGTGTCCGCTCCCCCCGGCCAGCGGCTGATGCCGCACCAGGCCCAGGTCGTCGAGGCCACGGCCCGCGGGCATCGCACCTTCCTGCTCGCCGACGAGCCCGGGCTCGGCAAGACCGCCCAGGCGCTGCTCGCCGCCCAGGCGGCCGACGCCTACCCGCTGCTGGTCGTGGCGCCCAACGTGGTGAAGACGAACTGGGCGCACGAGGTCGGGATGTGGACGCCGCAGCGGCGTGCGACGGTCGTCCACGGCGACGGCGACCGGGTCGACGGGTTCGCGGACGTCGTCATCGTGAACTACGAGCTCCTGGACCGGCACGTCGGCTGGCTCGGTGAGCTCGGCTTCCGCGGCATGATCGTCGACGAGGCGCACTTCATCAAGAACAAGGGTTCCCAGCGCTCCCAGCACGTGCTCGCCGTCGCCGAGCGGATCCGCGCCCGCAGCACCCGGCCGCTCCTGATGGCGCTCACCGGCACCCCGCTGATCAACGACATCGAGGACTTCCGGGCGATCTGGCAGTTCCTCGGCTGGATCGACGACACGAAGCCGCTCGCCGCGCTGCTGACCGCCCTCGAGGACACCGGGCTCACCCCGGCCGACCCGGGCTTCTACGCCGCGGCCCGGACCAGCGTGATCGAGCGGGGCATCGTGCGCCGCCGCAAGGCCGACGTCGTCGCCGACATCCCCGCCCGCCGGGTGGCGGACCTGCCGGTCGAGCTCGACGGCGCGGCGGGCCGCTCCATCCGCGCCGCGGAGGCCGCGCTCACCCGCCGCCTGGTCAGCCGCTACCGGTCCGCCGTCGAGGCACGCGGCGCCGCCGACGTCGCGGGCGAGATCGACCTCGACCTCGCGCGCCGGGTGGCGGCGGCGGAGCTGAAGGACTCGAGCTCACGGACCGGCGGTGAGAACGTCTTCACCATGGTGCGCGGGATCGGCCGGGCCAAGGCCCGGCTGGCCGCCGACTACGCCGCACAGCTGGCGCGCAACGTCGGCAAGGTGGTGTTCTTCGCCAAGCACGTCGACGTGATGGACCAGGCGGAGCAGACCTTCGCCGACCGCGGCATCGGCTACGCCTCGATCCGCGGCGACCAGACACCCAAGGTGCGCGAGAAGAACATCGCCGCGTTCACCCAGGATCCCGACGTCTCGATCGTGGTGTGCTCCCTGACGGCCGCCGGCGTGGGGCTGAACCTGCAGGTTGCCTCCAACCTGGTGCTGGCCGAGCTGTCCTGGACCCACGCCGAGCAGACCCAGGCCATCGACCGGATCCACCGGATCGGCCAGGCCGAGCCCGTCACCGCCTGGCGGATCATCGCCGCCCAGACCATCGACTCCACGATCGCCGGGCTGATCGACAGCAAGGCAGGGCTGGCCGCCAGGGCGCTGGACGGGGCAGGCGACGAGGACGTCGCATCGTCCACGGACGTTCAGCTCGAAGCCCTCCTCGCACTGCTCACCGACGCGCTCGCCCCGGACGACGACGCCTGACCGCCGACGGCACCTTCCCGCTCGGGCTCGTCGGCTCCGGCGGGCGTCACCCTGTTCGGGTGACGCCCCCTGCGCCGGCCGCGCGTTAGGTTCGGTGGCACGGCAGGTCGGGCACGGCTCCGCGGACTCGTCCGGGTGGAGATCAGGGATGTGCAGCTCATGCCGACGAGAACTGCGGCGCCGGCCGTCCTGCTCGACCGGAAGGACATCATGAGCACCCTCGACACCGACCCCGGGCTCGTCACCCAGGCGTACCTCTACGGATTCCCCCTGGTGTTCAATCTGGACCAGGTCACCCGGTTCGTCCAGGAGGGGGTCGGCGCGATCCCGGCCGCCCCCTTCAACAGGTTCAGCCACGCCCGCACGCTGGCAGGTCCCGCAGACACGTTCGTGACGATCAACAACGACACGCTGTACTCCGTCGCACAGCTCGACCTGAGCGTGGGACCTGTCACCCTCCGTGTCCCCGACGCCCACGGCCGGTACTACGTGCTGCAGTTCGTGGACGCCTGGACCAACAACTTCGCCTACATCGGCCACCGCGCGACCGGCACGGGTGCGGGCGAGTTCCTGCTGGTGCCGCCCGGCTGGGACGGCGAGGCACCCGAGCGCACCACCGTCGTGCGGCTCCCGACCCGCATCGCGTCCATCGTGGGCCGGTGGGCGGTCGGCACCGACCAGGACCTCGCCGTCGTCCACGCGCTCCAGGACGCCACCACCCTCGCACCGCTCGACACGACGGCGGTCCCCGCAGGTCTCGCGCGGCCCGACCCGTCGGTCCCCGACGAGCTCACGCTCTTGGAGAAGCTGCGGGTCTGGTCCCAGCAGCTCCCCCCGGCCCACCGGGACGAGCCCCTGCAGGAGAGCTTCGCACCACTCGGGCTGACGGCCGCCGGCCCGTCCCCCTACGCGAACCTCGCCAGGCCCGACGCCGCCGCGCTGGCTGCCGGCCTGGAGCACGCCAGGACGACGCTGCACGAGGCACTGGTCTCGGGCAGCTCGCCGGAGGTGAACGGCTGGAAGCTCGTCTTCCACGCGTTCGACTACAACCTCGACTTCTTCGAGGTCGGGACCATCGACGACGACCAGTTCAAGATCCAGGACCCGAAGCTGCGGATCGTCGAGCGCGCCGCCGCCGCGGTCGGGGGCCTGTGGGGCAACCATCCCTACGAGGCCGCCTACGTCATGACGTATGTCGACGACCACGGTGAACAGCTCACCGGTGCGCACGTGTACACGCTGCGCCTGGACCCCACCCCACCGGTCGACGCGTTCTGGTCGCTGACCATGTACTCGGTGCCCGACTTCTACCTGGTGGACAACCCCCTGGACCGGTACTCCATCGGCGACCGCACCCCCGGCATCGTCCTGGACGACGACGGGGCCCTGACCATCACCATCGGTCACGAGCGGCCCAGCGATCCGCAGGCCGCCGCGAACTGGCTCCCCAGCCCGGCCGGCGAGTTCCGGCCCGTCCTTCGCATGTACGAACCTCACCCGGCCGTCCTGGACGGAGGCTATGTCCTGCCTCCGATCACGCAGGGAGATGTTCGCCCGGCCACGTGACAGCCAGCCAACGCGCGAGCCGCGCCCTAAGCACCACGGGGGCCGACCTCGTCGAGCGCCGTGTCGAGAGCGTCCGAGGTCAGACCTTCGCTGTCCGCCCGCGACTCCAGCTTCGCGAGAGCCTGGTCGGACGCCACGCGCAGCGGTACGCCCGCGCTGTCGGCCACGTCGGAGAGCAGCCGCTCGGCAGCAGCGTCATCGACGCCACGGAGCGCGACGACGGCGCTCTTGGCCCGCTCGATCGCCACCTCGCTCAGGACGTCGGGACGCGGCGCGTCGCGGCCGGCATCGTCGCGCTCGGACGAGAAGATGATCGGCGATGACATGCTGGCCTCCAGATCCGGCTGGTCCGGTGCCGCTTCATGACTCCGTCGTGACACGGTAGACCGGGAGTCTCTCGGGGAGCAACACCCGTGTCGCCCGGCTGGCACCGTACAGGCGCTTCCATGGCTCCCGCCGGGATCTCCGGGCGGGGGCGGGAGACACGGCGATCGCCGTGTCTCCCGCCCCCGCCCTGATGTCCCAGCACTCGGGCCCCGGCACCGCCACCGTCCCCTATCCGGCGTCGAAGCGGTCCTCCCCCTCGCGGTCCGGGTCGTCCTCCGGGACCTCGCCCGGGATCTCGGAGCCGGCCTCGTCCTCAGTGCGCGACTTCGGACGATCGGCCTCGCTCTTCGACCTCTCCGACCTGTCGGGCGGAGAGTCGCTGTCCTCGGCCGACGCCGGATCATGGCGTTTCCTGTCTTCCATGTTCTCCCCTTTCCGAGCCGCCGGCCCTCTCCAGGGGCGCGACGCTCAGGGCGCGGCGCTCAGGATGTTCGTCGTGGCACGGGCCCGGTCCAGGCGCGCGGCAACGTCGGGCCAGTTGGCAAGGTTCCAGAACGCCTGGACGTAGTCCGCCTTGACGTTGAGGTAGTCCAGGTAGAAGGCGTGCTCCCACATGTCGAGCATCAGCAGGGGCATGATGCCCAGCGGCACGTTCGCCTGCTGGTCGAAGAGCTGGAACACGGCCAGCCTCTGGCCGACGCTGTCCCAGCCGAGCACGGCCCAGCCGGAGCCCTGGATCCCGGTGGCGACCGCCGCGAAGTGGGCCTGGAAGGCCGCGAAGCTGCCGAACTGGTCGGTGATCGCCGCCGCGAGCTCGCCATCCGGCTCGCCGCCGCCGTCGGGCGAGAGGTTGTGCCAGAACACCGTGTGGTTGGTGTGCCCGCCCAGGTTGAACGCGAGGTTCTTCTCGTGCAGGTTGACGGCGGCGAGGTCACCGCTCTCCCGGGCCTCGGCCAGAGCGTCGAGCGCGGTGTTGGCGCCCGCGACGTACGTGGCGTGGTGCTTGTCGTGATGCAGCTCCATGATGCGCCCGCTGATGTGCGGCTCGAGCGCCGCGTAGTCGTAGGGCAGATCCGGCAAGGTGTAGACCGGCATGTCGTTCTCCGTTCTCCTCGTGGACGCAGCCCGGGACGGATCGTCCGGGCTGCGTCGACGGTAAGTCGCACTCCGGGCACTCGCATCCCCCCGAGAATCGTCCACGCGTGCGGGTGGCGCGGAGTTGCCCCATCGTGGAGTCACGGACCGAGCCATGAGAGGACGAACCATGCCGAAGCGAGACCCAGGACCCAGCGTGAAGGACAAAGAACTCTACGAGAGCCTGCGCGACGAAGGCAGTTCCAAGGAGAAGGCGGCGCGCGTCGCCAACGCCGCCGCCGCGTCGTCGCGCGCGAAGGTGGGACGCAAGGGCGGCGAGGCCGGCGACTACGACAGCTGGACCGTCGCCAGCCTCCGCCGTCGGGCCGCCGAGATCGGCATCTCCGGCCGGTCCACCATGCGAAAGGCCGAACTCATCCAGGCCTTGCGGAACCACTGACGCCCCGGTCAGGCGTCCACGGCTCGCACGATCCCGCGAGCGTGGCACGGGCGCTCACACCTACCACGCGCCCCGCCACGCTCGCGAAGCGGCGGATCCCGGCCACACCGAGCGCGACGACCCCGGCCAGGAGGTTCGCCGGGGCGTCGGCCATGCCCACATGGGCCGACGCGCCTCGCCGCCAAGACCGGCACGGGCGAGTCGCCCGCAGAGGCTGGTCACCTGTTGGGCTCCGCCGACGAGACGTCGGACAGTGCGGAGCGGGGGTCGAGCGCCATCGCCAGATCGCCGAGCGAGACGATACCGACGGCGTTCTCGCCGTCCATCACCGGAACACGCCGGACCGCGGCGTCCCTGATGACCCTCACGGCAGCATCGACCGTGTCGTGCGGCCCGACGGCCACGAGCCGGTCGCTCATGACCGAGCGCACCGACGCTTCGGGGCCCCTTCCCGCCGCGATGCCTCGCACAGCCAGGTCGCGGTCGGTCACCAGCCCTGCCACGCGGTCACCTTCCTCGACAAGGACCGCTCCGATGTCGTCTGCTGACATCGCCTGTGCTGCGACCTGGACCGAGTCGTCCACGTCGACCGTGGTCGGCGCAGGGGTCATGAAATCGGAAACCGTCTGTGTCGCCATGCCGATGCTCCTCTCGTTTCGTTCACGACGTGCGTTCCTGCCGGACGGCGGGTTACCCCGCCGACGTCTTCCACTGTGCTGAGATCCCCACCCGCTCGCATCCGGAGACGCTTCGAGCACGCTGCGCGGAGCGAGGGGGCCTGGCTAGAGCGAGCGAAGGCGGTCGAGCAGCGGCGCAGCCGCCTCGGCCAGGAAGCGGTCCTGCTGGTGGTTACCGATCTGCACGATGGCGAGGTCGGTGAATCCGGAGTCCAGGAAGGGACGAGCGCTCTCGGCCAGCTTGTCGAGGTCGGGCCCGCAGGCGATGGACGAGGCCATGTCCTCGCGCCGGACGAACTGCGTCGCAGCCGCGAATCCAGCAGGAGTAGGGAGGTCGGCGTTCACCGCCCAGCCGCCGGCGAACCATCTGAACTCGGAGAGCGCACGCTCGACGGCGGCTTCCTCGTCCGGATCCCAGCACACCGGGAGCTGGCCGACCACCCGTGAGGAGCCGGGACGAGCGTTCGTCCAGCCACGCACCACCTCGCTGTCAGGCGCAGCCTGGATCAGGTGATCGGCCAACGGCGCGAAACGCGCGACGCCCTCGGCGCCGGACAGAGCGACACCGAGCTCGACGCCGGCGTCGGGGACGTCCCACAGCCGTGCGGAGTCCACGCGGAAGTGGTCCCCCTCCCAGGTCACGAGTTCTCCGGTCAGGAGCTCCCGGATGATGTGGATCGCCTCCTCGAGGCGGTCCTGACGCACCTCCACGCTCGGCCATCCAGCACCGACGACGTGCTCGTTCAGGTTCTCCCCGCTGCCGAGGCCCAGCGTGAACCGGCCCTCTGCCAAGAGCTGCAGCGTCGCGGCCTGCTGCGCGACCACCGCGGGGTGGTACCGCACCGTCGGACAGGTCACGAAACTCATCAGCTGGACACTGCGCGTCGCCTGGGCGACGGCCCCGAGGAGCACCCACGCATTCGGGGCGTGCCCCTGTTCGGTGAGCCATGGAGTGAAGTGGTCGCTCGACAGCTCGAAGTCGAAGCCCACCTCTTCGGCCGCCGCAGCGTACCGCAGCAGGTCTCGTGGGCCGCTCTGCTCAGTCATCAGGGTGTATCCGATACGCATGGAACTCCTTGCCACGTCTGCCGACCGGCGCGTCTCTTCGACCCTAGGTCGAACGGTCGGCACTCGCCTGTCCCGCTTCCCGGGACGCCCGCCGGCAACCGGCGCGCCCCCGCCTCCTGAGCCGGCTGCGGACCCGGAGCCGAGGTGCGAGTGATGACACCGAGTGATGACACTGGAGACGCCGCTCGCCGCGGCGGGACGAGTACCCGGCCGAGCATGCGTCGCCGCGGCGGGCGGACCACCCGGTGGCGGACTCGGGACTCACCATCCGCGACTCGCCACGCACCGGCGAGATCGTGGTCCGCGTGATCAGCGCCTGTACGCCTCGGCGACAACGCGCTGCGCCGTCTCCATCAACGTCTCGCCGTTGCTTTCACGCATACGGAGAAGGTTGTCGTAGGCCTGGGGCATGTCGACGCCCATACCGTGCGCGATCACACCCTTGGCCTGCTCGACGACGACCCTGCCTTCCAGCACCCGGGCCAGTCGCTCGTAGATCTCTTGGTCGGGAACAACATCGGGTTGAGCAACCACCAGCGTCAGCATGTCAGCGAAAGCCCGGGCCGTGCGGACCCCCTTGCTGTCGAGCACACGGACCTCGGGGCCGAAGATGTTGAGTCCGCCGAGAACCTTGCCCTGCCAGGCGAGGGGATAGGCATAGACCTGCTCGAAGCCAGCATTCAGGATCGCCTGCCCCACCTCCGGCCACCGCGAGAGAATGTCCGCCGCCCCGGTCGCGACAACTGGCTGCCCGGTGGCGCACACCTCCACGCACGGGCCCTCGCCCTTCTGTTTCTGATAGATCTCAAGGTGAGTCGTAGCATGGTCGGTGACAGCCAGGACCTCAAGGGGAGCACCGTCCGCAGGCCGCACGAGCAAACCTGCGGATCCGCTGATCAGGTGGGCGGCATCTCGGATCAGCCGGTCGAGAATGTCGCTGGTGTCGTGCTCGTGCACCAGAGCGGACACTGCGTCCGCAAGCGTGTCAGCGGGTGTGCGCGTCATGGCTCCTCGGTTCGTTCGGTCGTACCACCGCTCGCCTCGTCCGGAGAGAACGTCACCTGCCTGTCGAGCACGTCCTGCGCGACGGCCAAGAGGCTCGTCGATCGTGAGAAAGCATGCGCTCGGATCACTGCGAGTGCGTCATCGGGATGGATCCGTAGCTGAGCGACGACCATCCCCGTCGCCTGGTGGATCCGCGCACGCTCCGACCAGTCGAGCGACTCGGTGCCCCCGAGCAGCGAAGCACCGACAGCATCTGCCAGGAACTGCAGATCCTCCGGGCTGCGGAACTGCGGCTCGGTCGTCACATAGACGCTGAAGACGCCGACCACGCGACCGCCCCCGCGCATCGGCACCGCGTAGACCGTCACGTCACTGCTCAGCGGCCCAGCCAGCTGAGAGAAGACAGGATCGTCCTCCACCCCGCCGCCGACGCGTAGGCTGACCAGGCGATTCTCAACCATCGCCTGCCGAACAGGGCCCTCACCGACGACTTCTTGAAGGGGTTCCAGCTGGTCGAACATCCCTGGAGTACTGACCGACACACGCTCGTCCGGAGCGACCGCGATGGTGAGCGCTCCACCCTGCGCCCGGAGAATGTCAACACAGGCCACGCACAGGCGCATCGCGAACGGGCGATCGGCATCGACCTTGGCCAGGGATCGCGCGAGCATGGTCAAGAGTCTCGTCCGCTCCAAGCATTCACCCCCTCGGATGCCACCAGTGTCCCACCGGTCCGCGCCGGAAGCGGGAGGCCCCCTGGGGTCCCGGCGACGACCAGCAGCGCGAGGCCGGCGGAACCATTCTCCCGGCGTGAAGGGATTCCGGGACAGGGTCCTAGCTGCCCTCCCCGACGACGGCGGGCCGCGTCCCACCGTCCGACGGCGCCGTGTCGCTCGCCGCGCGAAGGCCAGGGCCGGCGAGGGCGCCGAGCAGGCGCAGCTGGTCGTCGGCAGGTCCCCCGCGGGGGGTGAAGACGAGCATGACCGGTCCCGGGTTCCCCGGCAGCGGGTAGGCGTCCCACTCCATCGGGATGTCACCGAGGCGCGGGTGGTGGATCACCTTGGCGCCGTGCACGCTCTCGCGCACGTCGTGCCGCGCCCACAGGCGCCGGAACTCGGCGCTGCGGATGCTGAGCTCGCCCACGACCGCGACCGCACGCGGATGGCCCGGATCGGCGGCGACGGCGCTACGGAGCATGCCGATGTAGTCGAGTGCCATGGACTCCCAGTCCGCGCAGTGCAGCCGGGAACCCTCCTCGCTGAACAGCGCCGTGAGGAAGTTGCGCCGCTGCGGCGGATAGAGCGCCGGGTCACCGATCAGCTCGGCGGCGAGCTCGTTCCACGCGAGCACGTCGAGGTGCCGGCCGAGCACCACGGCCGGGACGCCCATCAGCGGCAGGAGCCGTGCGGTGCTCGCCGGCACCTGCTCGGGACGCCTCCGGACCCGCACGTCAGGCTGACGGGTCGCGCGCGCGAGCATCAGCATGTGCCGCCGTTCGACCTCGTCCAGCGCCAGTGCGTCGGCGATCGAGTCGAGCACGGTGTCCGACGGGCGCACGTTCCGGCCCTGCTCCAGCCGCTGGTAGTAGTCGGCGCTCAGCCCCGCGAGCAACGCGATCTCCTCGCGCCGCAGGCCGGCGACCTTGCGCCGGGGGCCTGGCTCCAGCCCGAGGTCCGCCGGTGTGGTGCGCTCGCGCCGGGACCTCAGGAAGTCTCCGAGCTCGCGGGCGTAGGCCTGTTCCGTCGCCATGCCCACCAGTGTGCGCCCTCCCGCCGCGCCACGGGTGGTCCTCCCGGACCGAGGGAGGACAGGGCGACGAACCGGCGGGCGCGATGCCGTCGGCCAGCGGGCCGCGCGTTTGTGCGCACGGGCAGGGGTGCGCGGCCCGACGCGGAGACGGACCTGGCTGCCGCGTCACGGGAAGGTCACCCGGGTCAGCTCCTGCGCCGCGTCCCAGATCCGTCGCCCGACGGCGGGATCGACAGCCTCGGCGGAGGCGCGCACCTCGTTGACGCGCCCGCGCATCTCGCGGAACCCCGCCGGGCCGAAGAACTGCCCGCCCCGCACTCCCGGGGCGGTGGCGGCGTGCAGCTGGGGCAGTGCCCCGCGCTGCACCGGCTGGGTGCCCAGCAGGAAGAGCCGCGCCGCCAGCCTGCCGAGCGGCCCACGGTCCTCGAGGGCGCGCGGGGTGAGGTTGGTGCCGGAGATGCCCGGGTGGGCAAGGACGCTGAGGACGGGCGAGCCGGCGGCGCGCAACCGACGGTCGAGCTCGATCCCGAACACCGTCGTGGCGAGCTTCGACGCGCCGTAGGCCGGGGCGGCCCGGTAGTCCTGCTCGGACATCAGGTCCTCGAGGTCGAGGCGCGCGCTCTTGTGGGTGATCGAGCTGAGCGAGACGACACGCGGGCGGTCACCCCGGCCGATCAGCGGGAGCAGCAGCCCGGTGAGCGCGAAGTGCCCGAGCATGTTGGTGCCCAGGTGCAGCTCGAAGCCGTCGGCGGTGGTCCGGCGCGGCCCGAGGATCACGAGCCCGGCGTTGTTGACCAGCAGGTCGATCTTCGGGAGCTCGGCAAGGGCGCCCACGGCGAAGGCCCGTACGGACTCCAGCGAGGCCAGGTCGAGCTCGCGGACGCGCAGCTTCGCGCCCGGTGCGACGGCCGCGATGGATCGGGCCGCCTCGTCACCGGCAACGGTGTTGCGCACGGCGAGGACGACGTCGGCGCCGTGCCGGGCGAGCTCGGTCGCCGTCACGAGCCCCAGGCCGGAGTTCGCCCCGGTCACGACGGCGAGCCGGCCGGTCTGGTCAGGGATGTCTGCTGCGTTCCACGAGGTCATGGCGGGGACGCTAGGCCGCCCCGGGCGAACCACCGGCGTCCTGGCCTCCCTCGGTCCGGGAGGACCACCCGTGCCGCGGCGCAGGACCCACCCGGGCGCCCGTCGCCCGGCCCGTGCTCGTCGGCCGGGCTGAAGTCCAGCCGGGCCCGAGCACGTCTCACGTACCGGACTCCGTGCGGCTGGGTTCACGGACCCGTGTTGCGCGACCGCCGGACCACGGAAGCATGGTCCCGACGGCGTCGACCCGGGCGCCTGGACGAAGGAGCTCGCATGCTGCGCGGACTGACCACCATCTCCTACTTCGCCGACGACGTCGCCGCCGCACGTGACTGGTACGCACAGGTGCTCGGCGTCGACGCCTACTTCGTGCGCGAGATCGCGGACGACCTCGCCTATGCCGAGTTCAGGATCGGCGACTACGAGCACGAGCTCGGGATCATCGACCGGAGGTACGCACCCGTCACGCCCACCGACGAGCCGGCTGGTGCGGTCACGTACTGGGCCGTCGACGACGTCGTGGCGGCCTATGACCGGCTGGTCTCGCTCGGCGCCACCGGACACGAGAAGCCGACCGAACGCGGCCCGGGGTTCGTCACCGCAACCGTTCTCGACCCCTTCGGGAACCTGCTCGGTGTCATGGAGAACGCCCACTACTCCGAGGTCCTCGGCGCGCTGCGCAGCTGATACCGACGCCCGGCGAGGTCAGGCCGGTCGCCACGAGGCATTCACCAGGTCCCGTAGACCGACAAGTTCACCCGAGCATCTAGTGCCGGAACCTCTAAACTGCACGGGGCATCGAGCACTACTGCGGGTGCGACAAACAGGTATGCACCTGCAGCGTTAGCTCGGCGCGGCCGGGCTTGTAGTGGTGAATGTGACACAGGGACCGAACGATCCACCGATCGAAGGCCTCAGCGCGAGCATGGTCGCGGCACTTGAGAGCCTTCAGCTTCCGCCTGCCGTGCTCCAGGCATACCTGCGCCTCCTTACCGCGGATCACAATCCGGACCAACGTGTCGAACTCAATCTGAATGACACCCGAGCCCTGGCAGCGCTCGGCCTCGTCGTGCAGTCAGGAAGTGGCGACATCGTCGCCATCGACCCACGGCTCGGACTGACACGGCTGGCGGAGCGGCAGGACGCGGAGCTACGCCAGCGCCTCGCCCAGACGGCGCTGGCCCGCGAGGCCGCGAGCGAGCTCGCACTGCACGTCGAGCAGCGCCGGCGACGCAACGTCCCCGGGATCGAGACGATCGAGGGCGGTGCCGCGGTCGCCGCCAGGCTCATGGAACTGATGTGCGACACCCACGCGGAGGTGCTCAGCATGCTGACGTGGCAGCCCACCAGCGAATCCATCCGTTCCGCCCAGCAGGAGGACCAGCTGCTCCTCGATCGCGGGGTGAGGGTTCGCCTGCTGGTGCTCCAGGCGCACGTGCGCGGCTCGACCGACTATGCGGCCCACCTGCACGACATCTCTTCACGCGGAGCCGAGGTGCGGGTCGCGACGACCCTGCCGACACGTCAGGTCATCCTTGATCGCGCGATCGCGGTGGTCCCGGCGGACCTCGACGACCCCCGCCAGGCCGCGAGCATCGTGAACCACCGCACGCTCGTCCAGCTTGCGTTCGACGCCTTCGAGTCGTATTGGCACAACGCCGCGGACCTCAGGCGACGCACGGTCAACAGCTGCTGGGAACCCGACGCGCTGACTCTCAAGGTGCTGGAGCTGCTCGCGCAGGGCGGCAAGGACGAGGCGATCTCACGGCGCGTGGGCATGTCGCTGCGCTCGGTCCGCCGCCTGATCTCGCGGGTGGGTGACGAGGTCGGCGCGCAGAGCCGCTTCGAGCTCGCCATCCAGTGCTCCCGGCGTGGGTGGATCACCGAGACCATGCCCCTGGAGGCCGGCACCGGCGGGACGCGCGAGGCGACGGCGGACGGCCGTCCCGGCGCTCGCTAGGCCCAGGTCTCCTGGGTCAGGTGTGCCGTTGGTGGGACGGGGAGCCGTTCGAGGCTCCTCTCGCCGGTCTCGGCCCGGGCAGAGCGGCCTGGATTCGGTGTTACCGGTGAAGACCCGGAGATAGGTCCCGGAGGTCTCTCCGGGGCCTGAGTGCCCCAGCGTCCTGGTGACCAGTGCGGCGACCTGCGCCGCGGCAGCGGACCACGGCCGAGCAGAGTTCCTGGCTCAGGAGACTGGACGCACGTCCTGGACACGTGTCCTGGACGCGTGTCCTGGACGCACGTCCACGGGTGCGCGGCCACCAGGAGTGACGCCCCCGGGTACAAGTTGCCAAGGCAGTTCCTTACCTTCTCCGCCCGGCCGCGTGCCGGGAGAGTGAATGCATCAGGAAATAGTACTCAGCAGGCATTCACGAAGGAGAACGAAATGTACTCTCGTCACTTCCTCGCTTCCACGACTCTCGTGATCGCCATTCTCGGTGCCGTCCTCACGGGGGCGGCCGCCGGCGCCACCGAGCACGCCATCGGCTTCTCCACGGCCAGCTGTGTCGGCTGCTGGACGCCGGGCTGAGCATCGAGCCCCCGCAGGCCTCAGGCCGCGTCGTACTAGCCGCAGGCAGGGTGCCGGGCCGGATCATCCGGCCCGGCACCCTGCTTTTCACGGCGCGAAAGTGCGTGACCGCGGCAGTCCACGGTCACGCCGAGGTATCGCGCCGGACCGGTTCCTCCGGTCCGGCGCGATCGCTTTCTTGTCGGCCGAGCTATCGGGAGGCGGCCGCCTGCGACTTCTCGGCCGTCTCCGGCACTGCCGTCCCGTCCGCCCCGGCACCCGCCGGCTCCGCACCCGGCTCCGCACCCGGTGCCGCGGCGTCCGCCCCGGCGGCATGGTCCCGGGGAAGGACGACGACGGCGATCACGGCGATCGCGACCGAGAGCCCGAGCGTGATCCAGAAACCGATCCGCAGCGACTCCACCGAGACGCCACCGACATACCCGCCGACACCGGCGGCCGCGACCGCCACCGCGAGGCACAGCGCCACGCCCATCTGGCGGGACGAGTTGTAGACGCCCGAGGCAAGGCCCATGAGGTGGCCCGGCACGCCGCTGGTGGCCGACACCGCCGTCGTGATCATCATGACCGTGACGCCGAGACCCAGCAGGAGACCGCCGGGCAGGATGTGCACCCAGAAGGACCCGTCGGACACGATCCTGGTCATGACCAGCGAGCCGATCGCGAGCAGGACGCCGCCGCCCAGGAGCGTGAGACGCGGGCCGTAGCGCGCGGTGAGCTTGACGACCGGCAGGCTCGCGACGACCACGATGAAGGCCTGCGGGAAGAACGCGATGCCCGCCCCGATCGCCGAGTAGTCGAGGACCTGCTGCATGTAGAGGCTCGTGAAGAACGTCGTGACCGACATGACGCCGCCCGACAGGAACGAGATGGCGTCTCCCCCGGAGACGCTGCGCCCGCGGAAGATGCCGAGCGGGACCAGCGGGTTGGCGATCTTCGACTCGAGGACCAGGAACACCGCCATGAGAACCACGGAGAGCGGGAGCGAGACCTGCACGGTGGAGTTGTCCCAGCCCTGCTCGGAGGCCACGGTGAAGCCGTAGATCGCGGAGCACATGCTCGCGGTGACCAGGAACCCGCCCAGGAAGTCGATGCGCTGCGTGCCGCGGCGACCGTGGTCGGGGGCGATCTTGCGCACGGCGACGGCGATCAGCGCGATCCCGGCGGGCACGTTCACGAACATGACGGACTGCCAGCCGAAGACCTGGGTGAGGATGCCGCCGAGGAGGACGCCGCCGGTGAACCCGGCAGAGCTCACGGCGCCGAAGATGCCCATCGCCTTGGTGCGCGCCCCTCCCTCCGGGAAGCCCTCCGCGATCAGGGCGAGCACCGCCGGCGAGACGGCCGCGGCCGAGAGACCCTGCACGGCGCGCGCGACGATCAGCACGATCGGCGTCGTCGCGAAGCCACCGACGAGGGAGGCCAGGGTGAAGACCGCCAGGCCGCCCAGGAAGAGGTTCCGCCGGCCGACGAGGTCGCCCGCGCGGCCGCCGACGAGGAGGAAGCCGCCGAAGAACAGCGCGTACGCGCCCACGATCCAGGGCAGCTCTCCGGTCGAGAACCCGAGGTCGCGCTGGACCGAGGGCATGGCCACGTTCACGATCGCGAAGTCGAGAACGAGCATGAACTGCGCCAGGCACAGCAGGAGCAGCGGTGGGCGCGCCGTGGTCCCCGCGGTGGTGTCTTTCGTCGTAGACATGTCAGTCCTTTCTTGAGGTGTCTGTATTCATCGGGAGTCGGCCAGGGCTCGTTGCCGGAGCCCGGGGCCCCGAGAGGCGGTCGCCGTCGGCGTGCCGAGCCAGTCGTCGACGGCGTGCTGCAGGATCCGCCGCGCCCGGAGCACCTCCGAGCCGGAGACGTGCTCGTGGGGGGTGTGGTCGAGCGCCGCGGCACCCGGCCCGTAGGCGACCATCGGCACGCCCACCCACGACAGGGCGAGGGTGTTCATGTCGCTGCTTCCCTTCTTGGCCAGGTATCGCGGCGTGACGCCGTCGGACCGGAAGGTCCGGGCGAAGCTGCGCACGACGTCCGTGGCCCGCGACGTGTGCACCCCGGGCGTGGCCCGGTGCACGGTGAAGGACGCGCCGGCCCGTTCGGCCGGCTCCCGGAGCGCGACGGCCAGCTCGACCACGTCGGTCCCGGGCGGCACGCGGACGTCGACGACGGCCTCCCCCACCTGGGCCCTTCCTGTGTTCCGGGCGTCGATGCCGAGCGTCGCCATCAGCGCGTCCCCGGCACAGGCGGCGAGCACGGCACGCAGCTCCGTCAGGACCGCCGTCAGCCGGTCCGCTGCCGTGGCGTGCTCCTGGCCGGCGGTGTGCCCCAGGGGCGCCTCGACACGGAGCGAGAACTTCAGCAGGCCGAAGTAGCCGACGGTGAGCGCCGCCACCCCGGACGGCTCCCCCACGACGACGGCGTCGGCAGCGTGCGTGCGGCGGACGTGGTCCGCGCCGCGCGCGGTCTGCTCCTCCTCGACCGCACCGACGACGGTCACGGCGCAGCCCGGCGGCACGTCGGTGGCCGCCAGGACTTCGAGGAAGTTGATCAACGACCCCTTGGCGTCGACGCTGGCCCGCCCGGTGCACTCGTCGCCGTCCCAGCGCACCGGCCAGACGTGCGGCACGGTGTCGAGGTGTCCCAGCATCATGAGGTGGCGCGGCCCGCGGCCCTTGCGGGCGACGAGGTTCCCGGCGTCGTCGATCGAGGACTCGAGGCCACGTCGACGGCACCACCCGAGCAGGTACGTGGCCAGCTCCGCCTCGTCCCGGGTGACCGACGGGATCGCGACGGCCCGGGAGAACAGCTCCAGCTCGTCGTCGGGAGCCCGGCAGGGCCACAGGCGGGTCGCCCGCGCGGTGTCCAGGGTGTGCGGGCCAGTGATCGCGACGTCGGCGACGCCGCGCTCGAGCATGATCTCGGCGGCGCGGATCTTCTGGCGCATCCGGCCCCCGGCGTACCGGAGCCCCTCGCCGTGGTACAGGTCGGGGACGGTGCTGGCCGGGTCGTCGACGTCGCGCAGGATGCCCGGCGTTCCGGTGACGAGACGCAGGTGGTGCGCCTCCAGGGCGACGGCGATCTCGGCGGCCAGCACGTCGGCGTCCACGTTCACCGGCCCGGCGCCGTCGTCGCCCGCGACGGGCGGGCTCAGGCACACGATCTGATGGCCGTCGAGCAGAGTCCGCAGTCGTGCGGCGTCGATCCCGGACACCCGCCCGGCGCGATGGTCGCGGAGGATCTTCCGGCGTCCTTCGTCCACGACCGACAGCGGCGGGTTCAGCCGGGCCGTGACCGCCTTCGTCCCGGTCTCGGCATGGACGCGGAGCCCGCGCTCCCGGAGCTCGTGCTCGACCACCGGCAGGATCTCGCGCTCGTAGGCGCCGACGACGTGCGCCATCTCCTCCGGAGGGCAGTAGCGGATCTCCTGGCCGTCCCTCAGCGAGCGGGTCGCCATGACGCGACCGATCCGCTCGTAGTGCCGGGCGATGCCCGTGGCACCGCCGACGACCAGCAGCACACGGGCACCCCGCGCGCAGAGAGCCGCGAGCTCGTCGTAGACACCGGGATGAGCCAGGCTCGCGCTGCCCACCTTGACGACGTGCAGCGCGGCGGAGTGGGTGACGGCGACCTCGCCGAGACTGGTGACCACGGTGCTCCTCCTCCTAACCGAGTCCACGGCTGTTACCGCCGTCGACGAGATGGACCGTTCCGGTGATGTAGGCGGCGTGCCCGGAGGCGAGGAAGGCGACGAGCCTCCCGAGGTCCGCCGGATCCCCGACCCGCCGGACGGGCAGGCTGTCGGCGACCTTCGCCAGCTCGGCCTCGACACGGTCCCCGTACTGCACGTCGAGGATCGGCGTGCGGTGGAACCCGGGGGCGATCACGTTCACGGTGACGCCGTCGGGGCCGGCGGCCTCGGCCAGTCCCTTGGCGTATCCGACGAGCCCGAGCCGCGCGACGGACGACAGACCGCTGCCGTGGTGCGGTTGCCTGACGGCCTCCGAGGTGACGAACATCAGCCGTCCCCCGCCGCTCTCCCGGAGCCAGGGAAGCGCGGTCGCCGCGACGTTCACCGAGGGGAAGAAGTTGCCGTCGAAGGCGGACCGGATCTCCTCGAGAGTGAAGGTCTCGACGGGTCCGAACGGGACACCGCCGGTGTTGGTGACGGCGATGTCCAGGCCGCCGAGCTCGGTGGCCGTCGCGGAGATCCACCCGCGCGTCTGCTCGTCGTCCCGCAGGTCGACCTTGTCCGCCAGGACTCGCCCGGTCGCCGCACGTTCGACCTGACGCCGCGCCGCGTCCAGCCGGTCGGGGTCCCGGCCGCAGATCGCGACGTCGGCACCCTCCCGCGCGAGCTCGACGGCGATCGCCAGGCCCAGGCCGCTGGTCGACGCCGAGACCAGCGCGTGCTTTCCGGCGAGCTGTAGGTCCATCAGGATCCTCCCGCGATTCCGTAGTGGTAGCGCGCCAGGAGCGGCAGCGCCGGCACGGTGGCGTGCGTCGCCTGCGCCCGGGTGAGCCGGCCGGCCCACCCGGGCCCGCGGCGGATGGTCGTGGCGCCGGTGGTGAGGCGGTCCGGGTTCCCCGTCACGGTGTGGTTGACGCCGAGCTCGACGGCCTCGTCGGGGCTCATCGGGATCTCGTCCGGGATGCCGGCGAAGTCGAAGATCTGCCGCAGCACCGCCCTCGGTGACGCGCACAGGTCCTCGTGGCGGACCCGCAGGTAGCGGTCCCCGGCCGCCCTGCCGACGGCTTCCGACGCGGCGTTGAAGGCCACCCAGTAGCCGCTGCTGCGCCACGGGCCCATCGGGTCGATGTACTCCTTGGCGCTCTGGTAGGAGACGGCGGTCGACCGGGGGTCCCGGACGACGTGCAGGACTCGGAGGTCGATGTCCGGGCACCCGAGCAGGGTCGCCGGCTCGGCGGGGAACTTGGACCCGTCGACGATCAGCCGTCGTCCGAATCCCGCCGCCCGCATCTCGCCGTAGAGCGCGACCATGCGCCGCAACGACTCCTGGGCACCGCCCGGCCGGTGCAGGACGCCGCGGTGCTCGAGCAGGCGGCGCAGGGTGTGCCGGGTGCGCAGGTGGCGCCGCTGAAGCTCGGGCATCACGTCGTGGTCCCCCGCCGTGACGCTCGCGCGCACGACCGGTGCCCAGCGAGGGCAGTCGGCGACCGCCACCCCGCACCCGCACAGCGAGTTGGTGCCCTGCTGCAGCACGCCGTTCTGCCACAGGTAGTGCAGCTCACCGACGTGGTCGACGCCGTCCAGCTCCCCGAGGATGTTGCCGAGCAGCGTGCTGCCGCTGCGCGTCCAGCCCGTGATGTACAGGAGCGGGATACTCATGCCGGCCCACCGCCGTCGAGGTCGCGCGTGACGATCACCAGATGCTGTGGCAGCGGCACGGTGAGCCCGATGCCGAAGGTCGCCCGGATGACGGCGCGACCGGGCTCACGCACCAGCGCGAGCTCCGAGCGGTTGGCGAGGTGCAGCTGCGCCGCGGCACCGAAGTCCCCGAACAGGATCGTGTCACGCGGGCACATCCGGGTGCGCGACACCTTCATGCTCAGCGCGGTCAGCCTGCCGAGCAGCCCGCTGCCGACCATCGCCCAGTAGGTCTCGGGGTGGACGACGAGGCCGTCGCACGACCCTCCGGTCTCCTCGACGTCGGCGCAGGTCCGCAGGATCGTCTCGGACAGGTCCGCGTCGGCGGCGTGCAGGCGCCGGGACGCCTCGTGGTGCAGCAGGCCGGTGATCCTGCCGTCCTCCGACCCGTGCAGCAGCGTCTGGTTCTCGACCACCGACGCCCGCACGAGAACCCGCATGTCGACGAACCGTGCGAACAGGTCGGCGGGGGCGTCCCACAGGTCGGCGGGCACCGGCACCTCGAGGGTGGGAAAGGCCAGCTCCGCGGTGCGCAGCTCGGGACTGACGTCGGCCTCCGGCGTCGCCGCGTACCGGGTCCCGGCGCGGGCCTCGCCCCGCGGGGCGTCGACGTCGCCCACCCGGGGCGCCTCGGACACGTACGGGATCGTCTCCGGGGCGTCGTCGGCCACGCGCAGCAGGTGCCGCACGGCGTACCGCGGCCGATGAGCGAACAGCGGGAACGCCGCCGGCAGATGTGCGCCCACCCGGACGGCGGTCCGGCCCGAGTCCGGTTCGCGGCCGACGGACCCCCGCCGGACGGCCCCGGCCAGGAGCTCGCCGGGGGTCGCCTCCGGCGTCGTGCCGGCAGACCGGGCGTCGGCCGGCCCAGCGGCGACGTCCACCGAGGGCTGCGGTGCCTCAACTATCGCTGTCATTGGTGACTCCTCCCGTGCCATGCATTCCGATTCGCCTAGAAACTACCGTTCTCTGAAGAGTTCCTGACCACGGATGCGATCACGTCCGGAAGCGTCTTCGATCAATCCGGAGAATCACCCGAGCGAAAGACGCCGGTGCTTGAATTGGTGGATTTATCGCAATAACGAGAACTAATTGGACCGCGTCGATCGCGGGCCCCTACGGTCGTGGCGTTCAACGATTCATTGACGAGAGGAAGTGCCGACCATGACCGCCACCGCGCTGACCATCGATTGCCCGGAGTGCTCGGGAACGGTTCTGATCCCCGGCTCCGTGACCGTCTCGGAGATCCTCGAGTGCGACGAGTGCCTCGTCGAGCTCGAGGTGCTGGAGACCACTCCGATCGAGGTCGCACTCGCGCCCGAGGTCGAAGAGGACTGGGGCGAGTGACGGCATGAGAATCACACCGTTCGCCATTCTGGCGTCGCGTGTGCGCCTCGAGGAGAAGCAGCTCCTCGAGGCATTCACCGCACGCGGCGCCGACGTCTCGGTGATCGATCCGCGGCGTCTCTCGGGAGGCGTCGACGACGCGCTCGGTTCCGACGCCGTGGTCATCAACCGCGAGATCGGCCATGCCCGCGCCTACTACGGCGCTCAGCTGCTGGAGCACCACGGCGCGCGGGTCGTGAACACGGCCCGCGCCACCCGCCTCGCCGGCGACAAGTGGCTGACGTCCTGCCGGCTGCACGCGGCCGGGCTGCCCACTCCCCCGAGCCGGCTCGCGCTCACTCCCGAGGAAGCCGGGCTGGCATTCACCGAGCTCGGCGGCACCGCGCTGGTGAAACCGCTGGTGGGCTCCTGGGGGCGGCTGATCAGCCGGCTGCCGGACAAGGAGACCGCGCGCTCGATCTTCGAGTACGTGGCAGCACTCCCGTCCCCGCAGTCGCACATCGTGTACCTGCAGCGCGAGATCACCGGCGTCACCCGCGACCTGCGGGTGGTCGTCGTCGGCGGCGAAGCCGTCGGCGTCATCAGCCGCCGTGCGGAGGGCTGGAGGAACAACGTCGCCCTCGGGGCCGAGCCGCGGCCCGAGATCCTGACACCGCCCGTCGCCGCCCTCGCCGTGCGCGCCGCCGCCTGCGTCGGTGCGGACATCGCCGGAGTGGACCTGCTCGAGGACCGCGACGGACGGCTGTGGGTGATCGAGGTGAACGACAGGGTCGAGTTCAAGGGGTTCCAGCGGGCTCACGGCGACCAGATCGACCTGGCGGACGCGTTCGTCCGTCTCGCGATGTCGACGGCGGAGCGCGGAACGCCGCCGGAGCCCGCCGCCCCGGTACAGGTGGGGGTGACGTCATGAGGGCAGCAGTGATCGGCGGCGCCGGCTACATCGGCGGCGAGCTCGTGCGCCTGCTCGTCGGACATCCCCGGGCCGAGCTGGTGGCCGTCACGTCGCGCAGCCAGCGTGACAAGCCCGTCAGCAGCCTGCACCCGAACCTGCGCGGGCGAACCGGTCTGCGGTTCGTCGGCGAGGAGGACCTGCCCGAGGTCGACGTCGTGTTCCTGGCGATGCCGCACCGCGAGACGATGGGACGGATGCGGGAGTTCCTCGCGATGGCTCCGACCGTCATCGATCTCTCGGGCGACTTCCGGCTCACCGACCTGGCGGCGTACGAGCGCTACTACGGTGTCGCGCACGCGGCGCCGGAGCTGGTCGGCGAGTTCGTCCCGGGGATCCCCGAGTATCACCGCGAGCGCCTCCGGACCGCCGACCGGATCAGCGTCCCGGGGTGCATGGCCAACGCCGGCGTCCTCACCCTCGCTCCCCTCGCTCGCGGCGGGCTCATCGACGGCGAGATCACCCTCGACGCACGCACGGGCTCCAGCGGCGCCGGCGCGAACGCCGGGTCGGAGAACCTGCACGCCGAGCGCAGCGGCACGCTGCGCGTGTTCGCGCCGACGCGTCACCGCCACGAGGCGGAGATCGCCCAGGCGACCGGTCACCCCGTGCGGATGACGGCGACGGGGGTCGAGGCGGTGCGGGGGGTGCAGATCGTCGCGCGCGTGCGGATGGCGCCCGGCACCAGCGAGAAGGAGGTCTGGGCGGCCTACCGGGACGCCTACCGGGACGAGCCGTTCGTCCGGGTGGTCGCGGCCCGCCGAGGGATCCACCGGTTCCCGGACGCGAAGATCCTCGCCGGGTCGAACTACTGCGACGTCGGGTTCGCCCTCGAGGAGGACATGGCGAACGGCACGGTGATCGGGGCGCTCGACAACCTGGTCAAGGGCGGCGCCGGCAACGCCGTGCAGTGCCTGAACATCCGTCGTGGCTGGGACGAGGCCGACGGCCTCGAGTTCCCGGGACTGCACCCGAACTGATGGGACGAATGATGAGAACACTTGATGCCCGGCAGACGGCGTCGCACCACGACGCCACCGACGACGCCCGTCTGCGGATCCGGGAACGGATCATCGACCTGTGCGCGGGGCCCGACGGCGGACACCTCGGTGGGGCGATGTCGCTGACGGAGATCCTGGCCGCCCTCTACCTCGTCGAGATGCGCGTGGACCCGGAGAGGCCGGATCTGCCGGACCGCGACGTGCTCGTCCTGTCGAAGGGACACGGTGCCCTGGCCCTGTACGCCACCTTGGCCGAGTGCGGGTTCCTGGACGACGACGAGCTGGACCGGTACGGCACCGCCGAGTCGAACCTGCTGGCGCACCCCCATCCGGAGACGCCGGGGGTCGAGGTCGCCACCGGGTCCCTCGGGCACGGCCTGGCGATCGGTGTCGGTGTCGCCCTGGGTGCCAGGCTCGCCGGCCGCGACTCGCGCTGCTTCGTGATCCTGGGTGACGGGGAGCTGCAGGAAGGTTCGGTGTGGGAGGCCGCGAGCGTCGCGGCGTCCCTGGGGCTGGACAACCTGACGGCCGTCGTGGATCGCAACGGCCTGCAGATCACCGGCGCCACCGAGGAGGTCCAGGCCCTGGAGCCGCTCGTGGACCGCTGGCAGGCGTTCGGCTGGCACGGCGTGCGGACGCCGGGCCACGACGTCGACGCCCTGCTGGAGTGGACCGGCCCGGAGGGCCGGTCGGGCCGGCCCCGCGTGATCGTCGCGGACACGGTCAAGGGACACGGTGTCCCGTTCATCGAGGGCAACCCCAAGAGCCACTTCGCCAAGCTGTCGGAGCGCCAGGCGCGTCGTGCGCGGCTGGCCCTGCGCGGACCCGCTGCCCTGCGAGGTGCGGCATGACGACGGACCTGCAGGCCGTGCAGCCGGACCGGCAGCGTGTGACGCCCACCCGGGAGACGACCGTGTCCACCCGGGAGGCCTACCGTGACACGCTGGTCGACCTCACCTCGGCGCGTCCGGAGATCGTGGTGCTGGACACCGACACCGGGTTGTTCCCGGCGTCGGCCTTCAGCGACCACCCCGAGCGGTACGTCAACGTCGGTATCGCCGAGCACACGCTGGTCGGGACGGCGTCCGGGCTCGCGCGACAGGGCTTCCGGCCGGTGATCAACACGATGGCCGCGTTCGCCGCCAGCCGCGCGATCGAGGCCGTCAAGCTCGACGTCGCCCTCCCGGGCCTGCCGGTGCTGGTCGCCGGCACCCACTCGGGCCTGTCCGCGGGCCATCTGGGGCCGACCCATCACGGGCTGGAGGATCTCGGCGCGATGCGGATGCTCCCGCACATGGCGGTGCTGGTGCCCGCGGATGCGTGCCAGGCCGCCGCGCTGACCCGGCAGGCGGCCGACCTCCCCGGACCCGCTTACCTCCGGCTCGGCCGCAACCCGACCCCGGATCTCGCGGCGGACGACACGATCCGGATCGGGGAGATCCAGGTCCTGCGGGACGGCGGCGACGTCCTCATCGCCGCGTGCGGCGGCCTGCCGGTGCACGCGGCTCTGGACGCCGCCGGCCGGCTCGCTGAGCGGGGCGTGTCCGCGGGCGTGGTCAACGTGCACACCGTCAAGCCCCTCGACGTCGAGCGCCTCCTCCCGCTCGTGGCCGGGCACCGGCGCGTCGTCACCGTGGAGGAGCACTGGTGCGCGGGAGGCATGGGATCCGCGGTCGTCGAGGCCCTGACGGAACACCTGCCGGTCCGCGCGTCGCGGATCGGCGTGCCGGACACGTTCGTCTCGGTGCCCGGCTCGCATCCCGCGCTCCTGGACCGGGTCGGGATCAGCGCCACGCGGGTCGCGGCCCGCGTCATGGAACTACTCGAACGGAGCGACGCTCATGCTGCCCGATGAATCCAGCCACTACGCGTCCGGGCTGTGGCGCACGGACGCCACCCTGCTCGACGACCTGTACGCGGCCGCCCGTCGCGATCCGGGGGCCGTCGCCTATCTCCTCGACTCCTCGGACGGCACCACCACGCTCACCTTCGGGCAGGTGGCGGACCGCGTCGAGGTGATGGCGGCGAACCTGGCCCGGCTCGGCATCCGGGCCGGCGACGTCGTCACCGTGCAGCTGCCCAACTGCTGGCAGCTGATGGCGCTGTGCTTCGCCTGCTACCGGATCGGCGCCGTACCGGCACCGGTCGTCACGATCATGCGCGAGCGTGAGGTCGGCTACATGATGGAGCTGACCGGGAGCCGGATCTACATCGGTCCCGCGTCCCACGGCGGGAGGTCCTACTCGGCGCTCAGCCGCGCGGTGGCCGCCGGCGTCCCGTCCGTCGAGCTCCGCCTCCACCTCGAGAACGACGATCCGGACGCGCTCGATCTCGACGCGGAGCTCCTCGCCCCCGCACGGCTCCTTCCGGAGTCGTGGCCGGCGGCGACGCCCGACTCGCCCGCGCAGATCGCGTTCACGTCCGGGACGACCGGAGAGCCCAAGGGCGTGGTGCACACCCACAACACGATGCATGCCATCAACCTCGCGCAGATCCGGGCGCTCGGGCTGGACGGTTCCCACGTCTTCGCCATGGGGGCACCGACAGCGCACCAGGCGGGGTTCACCTGGAACTTCATCATGCCGCTGCTGCTCGGTGCGCCGTCGGTGCACGTCCCGCGGTGGGACCCGGACCGGATGCTCGAGCTGATCGAGGCTCACGGCGTCACGTTCTTCATGGGTGCGCCGACCTTCCTGTCCGACCTCATCACCGCGCAGCGCCGGACGCCGCGGGACCTGCGCTCGCTACGGATGTTCGCCACGGGGAGCGCGCCGGTGCCGCCCGTCCTGGTCGAGCAGGCGGAGGAGGCCCTGGGCGCACGCGTGTACTCCCTGTGGGGCATGACCGAGAACGGCTGCGTCACGGTCACGCGGCCGGAGCACGACCCGCTGCGGTCCTCACGCAGCGACGGCGTCGTCGTGGACGGCATGGAGGTCGCGGTCTTCGACCGGGAGACCGGCCGGCTCGCCGCGCCGGGCGAGCCCGGCGTCCTCAAGGTGCGGGGCGCCTCCCAGTGCCGCGGGTACTACGGGCGCGACGAGCACTACGGGTCCCTCGTGGACCCCGACGGCTGGTTCGACACCGGCGACCTGGCCCGTGACGACGGCGAGGGAGGCATCCGGATCGCCGGACGCACGAAGGACATCATCACGCGGGGAGCGGAGAACATCCCGGTGGTCGAGGTCGAAGGACTCCTGCTCCGGCACCCCGACGTCCACGACGTCGCCGTCGTCGGATACCCCGACGACCGGCTCGGGGAGCGTGCCTGCGCCGTGATCCAGGGCCGCGAGTCGCTGACGCTCCACGATCTCCAGCGGCATCTCGATTCCCTCCGCATGGCCAAGCACTACTGGCCGGAGCGGATCCACCTGGTCGATCACCTCCCCCGGACGCCGTCGGGCAAGGTCCGCAAGTTCGAGCTCCGCGAACAACTCCAGGAGTCCTGATGAGCACGCCCACAGACCTGTCCCCCCGCCGTCTCGCGGAGCCCCTGCCGGACCTCGCCGAGCGGCACCCTGTCGAGGCCGCCATGCACGGCACCCGGACCCGTGAGGTGGATCCCGCCGTCCGCGAGTTC
This sequence comes from Myceligenerans cantabricum, assembly GCF_054777735.1. Taxonomy (NCBI): domain Bacteria; kingdom Bacillati; phylum Actinomycetota; class Actinomycetes; order Micrococcales; family Promicromonosporaceae; genus Myceligenerans; species Myceligenerans cantabricum. The sequence continues at coordinate 251,160 of NZ_BAAHAJ010000009.1, read as the reverse complement.
GCACGCACCGTGGTGCGGCACGACCGCACCGCGTCGGACCGGAGCGCCGGCTACCGGCCCGGGCTGATCACCGAGATGGCCGACCTCGGCCTGTTCCGGCTGCGCCTCCCCGTCGACCAGGGCGGCCGCGGCCTGAGCGCGGTCGCGCTCGGCCAGGTTCTCGAAGAGCTCGCGTCGGTGGACCTCTCCGTGTGCTTCCCCGTCCTGAACGCCTCCCTGATCGGCGGCGTCCTCGTGCACAACGGCAGACCGGACCAGCTGGAACGCTGGCTCCCCGTCCTCGACGGCGGTGTCAGCGTCCTCGCCCTCACCGAACCCGGGCACGGCACCGACGCCGCCGGCATCACCATGGGCGCGGAACGGTCGCCGCACGGCTGGCGGCTGACCGGGACCAAGGCGTCGATCATGGGAACGCACTACGCGACGAGCGGGCTCGTGTTCGCCCGTACCGGCCCGCCCGGGGCGCGAGGGGTCTCGGCCTTCTTCACGCCCCTGGCCGACGGGCCCACGCTCCGGCGGGAACGGCTGCGCGACCTGGGCTGCCGTGCCGGCGGGCGCGGGAACCTGCACTTCTCCGGCTTCGACGTGTCCGACGACGACATGGTCGGTGCACCGGGTTCCGGCTTCGTCGAGGTGATGCGCGGGTTCGGGATCTCGCGGCCGCTGATCGCCCTCATGGCACTCGCCGTCGCCCAGTCCGCGCTGACCGCGGCGTTCGACCACGTCACGGCACGCGACTCCTTCGGGGCACCGCTGAGCAGCCACCAGTCGGTGATCTTCCCGCTGGTCGAGCACGCGACGACGATCCGCGCCGCACGCTCGCTGGCGTACGAGGCGCTCGAGGCGGCGGACCGCGGCGAAGACCCACGGGTCCCGGCGAACATGGTCAAGTGGTGGGCGCCCAAGGCGGCCGTCGAGGCGACGCACCAGGCGCTCCTGGCCATGGGCCACTACGGGTGGGACGAGGACGGCCCGGTCGCGAAGCGGCTGCGCGACGTGATCGGGATGCAGCTCGCCGACGGGACGGCGGCGGCGACCAAGATGGTCGTCGCCCGCGCCCTGGTCGGCCGGGAGAGCGCGCCGTGACGACGTCACGCTCGTGACGCCTCAGCGACGGGCACCGGACGCCGTGCTCCGGCGTCGGCCGCGGTACGCCGCCATCTTCGCCCGGCTGCCGCACACGGACATCGAGCACCAGCGCCCTGCTCCGTTCCGCGAACGGTCGTAGAAGGCCCAACGGCAGCGGTCCTCCTCGCACGCCTTCAACCGGGGCCACAGGCCCAGGACCTGGGAGCGGTGGACCGACTCCAGGAGCCTGCCCAGGAGCACCTCGATCCCGGCTCCCGAGGGCAGCAGCGACAGGGAACCGTCCCGCGGCGCGAGCGTGACCCGGGCCACGGCGGCGTAGGCCGCCATGCCGGCCCAGTCCGCCGTGCCGTGGCCGGCGTTCGCCCGCAGCAGCGTGCGCAGGTGCTCACGGGCCGAGACGGCGAGCTCCCGGTCCGCCTCGGACAGGGTGTCCGGGGCGGCCTCGGGACAGCGCTCACGCACCCATGCGGTGAACCCGGCCAGGTCGGCGAACCGATCCGGCCCGAACTCGATGTTCACGCTGTTGACGAAGTCCTGGACGAACCATGCCGGATCGGGTGCGGGCACCCGGTCGCCGGGCTGTCGCGTAACCACGCCGACATGCTACCCGCGCCCGGCCACCTGCGGAATCACCGGCATAAGAGATCCCTATCGCGCGACCGTTCCGCCCCGTGGCAGCGCTGCCTAGTTTGGTGGTGACCCTCACAGGAGTAGGACCGACGAAAGGAGGACGGCATGAAGTTCGGAACGTATCAGGCGTACGTCGGGGGGCAGGACGTGGTCGGCGACGACCCGCGGTACGTGCACACGGTGTCCGCCCGGGCCCTGATCGAGGACACGTTTCCTGCCCTGCGGCTCAAGCATGATCTCGACCGGGGAGTCGCCGACGCGCGATCCGCCGACGACCGCGTCACCGGGGCCTGCGCCGTCGCGGACGAGCACCTGGCGGCGGCGGCGCTCGAGGCGGCCGCGGCGGCCGCGCCCGCGTGGGCCCGCACCCCGCTCGAGGACCGGTTGGAGATCGGCCGGCGCATCGCGGAGCGGCTGCTCGAGCACCTCGACCCGATCACCGAGATCCTCGTCGCCGAGGGCATGCCGCACGACTCCGCCCGGGGCATGATCGGCGGCATCCCGCACACCAGCTGGAGCCGGGAGACCCTCGAATGGTGCGCCGAGCAGCTGGAGGTCGTGCGCCGCGACGGCGAGCGGGAGATGATCCTGCGCCGCGTCCCTGACGGCGTGGTCTGCATCAACCCGCCGCAGAACGCCGCCACGGCCAACGCGCTCAACGGGCTCGTCGCCCTGCTCTCGGGCAACACGGTCGTGGTGCGCGCCCCGCGCGGCGTCGCGCTGAGCTGCATGTACACGATGCGCGAGGTCGTGGCGCCCGTGCTCGAGGAGGCCGGCGCCCCGCCCGGCACCCTCAACGCCCTGTGCGGCCCGCCCCTGCTCGAGGACTGGCTCGCCAGCGAGCACGTCGACGACATCCTCTACTTCGGCGGCAGCCGCAAGGGGCTGGAGTTCGAGCGGGAGTGCGTCGCGGCCGGCAAGAAGCCGATCCTGGAGCTCGCCGGCAACGACTGCTGCGTCGTCTGGCACGACGCCGATCTCGACGACGCCGTCGCGTCGATCACCCAGTTCTTCCTCAACTCCGGACAGATCTGCAACGTGCCGAACCAGGTGATCGCCCACCCGGCGATCGCCGACGAGCTCATCGAGCGGCTGGTGGACGCCACGGCGAAGATCCGGCCCGGCTACCCGGACGAGCCCGGCGTCGTCCTCACCCCGGTGCTCGGCGTCGACTGGTTCCAGGGCTGCCTCAGCGAGGCGCTCGGCAACGGCGCCGAGCTCCTCCACGGCGGCCGGCGCCTCGAGGTGGACGGGACCGAGTCGGACACCGGCTTCTTCGTCGAGCCGACCATCGTCCGGATCGACGGCCTCGAGGACGCCCGGTCCATGTCGGTCGTCCGCGACGAGACGTTCTTCCCGCTGCTGCCGATCATCGTGCCGGGGAGCGCCGGCGAGGACGAGCTCCTGGCCCAGGTGCTGGAGTTCGTGAACTCCAACGCCTACGGCCTGCGCAACTCGTTCTGGTCCTCCGGGTCCGCGACGATCACGGAGTTCCTCACCGGCGTCACCAACGGTGGCAACCTGAAGATCAACGACTCGCACAGCGGCTTCGTCCCCTTCCTGCCCAACCAGGGCGGGCCCGGCCTCACCGGCGGCGCGTTCGGCGAAGCGAGCCACCCCATGCTGCGCACGACCCGCCTGCAGGGCGTCAGCATCGGCCGCAAGGAGCACACGTCATGACGACCCGCACACTGACGGCACACGTGCCGGCGCCCCCCGCCACCGTGCTACGGCACCTCGCCGACGACACCGCATACCCCGACCACGCCTCCGACCTGGTCTCCGTCACCGAGGCGGGCGACGGCGCACGCGAGTGGGTCCTCCGCTTCCGCGGCGGCACCGCGTCGTGGAGCCAGGCCACCCGGACGCCCGACGACGCGCCGCACCGCATCGAGTTCGTCCAGCTCCGGGGAGACTTCCAGCACCTGCTCGGGTCCTGGACGTGCACCGAGCGGCCCGACGGCTGCGAGGTCACCTACGACGTCAGCTTCGGCACGAGCGTCCCGCACCTCGCCGGCGCGATCGACTCCGCCGCCGGGAGGGTGCTCGTCCGCGTCGCCCACGACGTCCTCACCGCCGTCGCCGGACCCGTGCGGGTCACGGCAGGCGGCCACCACCTTCGCGACCCGGAGCTGCCGCACCCCCGGTCCGGGGCAACCACCTCAGGAGGGATCCGTCATGGATGACGTCTGCATCATCGGGGCCGGCTGGTCCGGGCTCGCCGCGTGCCAGGTACTGCAGGAGCGCGGGATCGCCTACGACTGCTACGAGGCCGGCTCGCAGGTGGGTGGCAACTGGCGGTACGACAACGACAACGACATGTCCTCCGCCTACCGCTCCCTGCACATCAACACCTCCAGGAAGATCTCCGAGTACCGCAGCCTGCCCATGCCGGCGGACTACCCGCCCTACCCCAGCGTGTTCCAGATGTCGCGGTACCTCGACGGGTTCGTCGACCACTTCGGGTTCCGCGACGCGATCCGCTTCCGGACCGAGGTGACCCGGGTCGAGGCCGCCGAGGGCGGCGGCTGGACGGTCACGGCCCGCCACCGCGACACCGGTGCGGAGACCGTCCGCCGGTACCGGGCGGTGCTCGTGGCCAACGGCCACCACTGGGACCCCCGCCACCCGGAGCCGGAGTATCCCGGGGCCGAGACCTTCACCGGGACGGTGACCCACTCGCACCACTACCGCGTGCCCGACGAGTACACGGGCAAGCGGGTCCTGGTCGTGGGCTTCGGCAACTCGGCGTCGGACATCGCGGTCGAGACGTCCTCGGTGGCCGAGCGCACCTTCCTGTCCACCCGCCGCGGCGGGTACGTCTTCCCCAAGTTCATGTTCGGCAAGCCGGGCGACGACATGATCAACCCGTTCGTGACCAAGATGCTGCCGCGCGAGGTGCAGCGCTGGATCATGGCCGCGCTGCTGCGTCTCTCGATCGGCAAGGTCACGGACTTCGGGCTGCCGAAGCCGGACCACAAGCTGTTCAACTCCCACCCGACCGTCTCGGAGACCCTGCTGCCGAAGCTCGGCCACGGCGACATCGGCGTCAAGCCGGCCATCGTGCGCTACGACGGCGACACCGTGCACTTCAGCGACGGCACCAGCGAGCACATCGACGCCGTCGTCTACTGCACCGGGTACCGGATCAGCTTCCCGTTCCTCGACGAGTCGGTCGCCGCGCCGACGGACAACGAGGTCGCGCTGTTCCACCGCGTCGTCGACCCGGCACACCCCGGCCTCTACTTCGTCGGCCTGTTCCAGCCCCTGGGCGCGACCCCCGTGCTGGCCGAGGCCCAGGCCAGGTGGATCGCCGACCTCCTGACCGGCACCGCGGCCCTGCCGTCGCCCGCGGCCATGGGCAAGGAGATCCGCCGGTACCGTGAACGGCTCGCCAAGCGGTACGTGCGGTCCAAGCGGCACACGATGCAGGTGGACCACTTCCCGTACCTCGACGAGCTGCGGAAGGCCCGGCGTGCCGGGGCACGGCTGGTCGAGCGCGTGCGCCCGCCCGCGCGCGAGCCCCAGGAGGAGTCGGTGTGGATCGACGCCGAGCCCCGGGCCGTCTGGGAGCTGATCAGCGACGTCACGCGCATGGGTGAGTGGAGCCCCGAGTGCCGCCGCTGCAGCTGGCGGGGCCGCGCGCGCGGCGTCGGAGCGCAGTTCATCGGCTGGAACCGCCGCCGGGGGGTGGTGTGGGTGACCAACAACCGGGTCGAGGAGTGGGAGCCGGGCCGAGCCTTCGCGTTCCGCACCACCACCAACGGAGTCCGGTGGGGCTATCGCCTCACGCCGCGCGACGGCGGCACCCTGATCACCGAGTGGTGGGACGTCTCGGGGCAGAGCGACAGACAGCACCGGCTGTCGGCGTCCTTCGCGAACTCGGCGCTCGGAGGATTCCCGGCGCACACGGCAGAGCTCCGCGCGGGAATGCGTGCGACGCTGGCGCGTGTGAAAGCCTCGGCCGAGGCCGCCGCGCCGCACCGGGACCGGGGTGACGAGGCGCCGGCGCGTGCCGCGGCGCCCGGTGACGGTGCACGGGCGATGCCCACGGCCGCGCTGGCCATGGCGTCCGTGGCGCCGCCGGAGAACGACGCGCCCCGGGAAGACGCCGTGGCGTGAGCACGACGCGAGACACCCCCGCCGGAACCCGGCGGGGGTTCTCGACGTGGTACCGAGAACGAGAACCGACGAGAGGAGATCCCCGTGAGGATGATGGGCGAGGGCATCGTGCACTGCGACACGATCGACGAGTTCGAGCAGTGGATGGAGGAGAATCACGAGACCGCGGACGAGGTCTGGGTCGCCTTGCCGAAGAAGGGCACGGACGTCGCCTCGCTCACGCGGTCCGAGGCCCTCGACGTCGCACTGTGCTTCGGCTGGATCGACGGCAAGGCCTATTCGGGACACGTCCCCGACGGCTGGTGGTCGCAACGGTTCTCCCCGCGCCGGAAGCGCAGCCCGTGGTCGAAGATCAACTGCGGCCGGGTCGAGGAGCTGCTCGCCGGCGGCCGGATGCGCCCGACCGGGATCGCACAGGTCGAGCAGGCCAAGGCCGACGGGCGGTGGGAGGCCGCCTACGCGCCGCAGAGCACCGCCGAGGTGACACCCGACCTGCAGGCGGCCCTCGACGCGTCCCCGGACGCGACCACCGCCTTCGACGCGCTCAGCCGCAGCGCCCGCTACCAGATCCTGCTCGACATCCAGAAGGCGGTGAAGCCCGAGACACGGGCACGCCGGATCGCACGCCACGTCGAACGCCTCGCGGCGACGCAGACGGCGACGCCGTGAAGGCTGGGCCCCGGCCGGTGTCGCCGCCGGAGCGGCCCATCCTGCCGGGAGCTCTCGCCTGAGACCCGGATGCCTGGTGGTGCGAGACAGATCTCGCACCACCAGGCATCCGGGTCTCAGGCGAGAGCTTCAGCGGGACAGGCGGTCAGGCGGTCCCCGTCGTGGTCGACGACGGTGAACGGCCCGGAGGCCAGCACGGTGAGCGCCCCGCAGTAGCCGTCCCTGGTGACGAGGTCGACCATGCTGACCGTCCCGGGGGCCTCGTCACCGGCCCACGAGAGCAGGCGCGCCGGCCCGTCGGCCGGGCTCACGGTGAGCTCACGCATCGGCACCCGTAGTCCGGCACCGGTCGCCTTGAGCAGCGACTCCTTCCTGGTCCAGTAGCGCAGCAGCTGTTCCTCGGCGCGGCCAGGAGCCACCGGCTCGTCCGGGCCGACGACGAGGTCTGCCATCGCCTCGGCGTCAGGCAGGTGCCCCACCTTCTCGATGTCGACGCCGACCTCGCCGAGCCGGGTCGCTGCCAGCACGACGAGATCATCGGCGTGGCTGAGCGACACCTCGATCCCCGCCCCGGGCAGGCTCGGCTTGCCGTGCGGTCGCTCGCAGTCCGGGCACGTGCGGTCGACGACCACCAGCGACGGGTCCGTACGCAGGTGGTGGGCGCCCACGAGCCGGAGCAGCGACGCGGCGGCGAGGAACCTGCGCCGGTCGGGTTCCCGGGCCAGGAGCTCCAGCCGACCCTGCTCGCCGGGGCTGATGACGTCGGTCAGACGCCAGTTGACCCGGGAGGGGGTCGACCACCACACCTGCACCTCGCGGCCGCCGATGGTGGGGAGCCCGGGGTCCTCAGACGGTTCGTGGCGCATCGCGCCTCCCGTCGGGCCTCCGGCTCGCGGTCGCGAGCGCGTGCTCGAACGCCTCGCGGAGGATCTGCTGGCCGGCCGGCGTCAGGATCGACGCCGGGTGGAACTGGACGGTGGTGTACCCGGGACCGCGCAGACCGTGGACGACGCCGGAGACCGGGTCCCGGTCGACCACCGCGGTGCCCCCGCGCGGTGAGGCGACGGTGTCGTCCGGGCTTGCGGCGACGAACGAGTTGTAGAAGCCCACCCGCTCGGACCGGCCCCAGAGGTCGATGACCTCCTGGCGCCCCTGGGTCGCCGGGACGTGCCGGTGCAGGTCCAGCCCGTGCTGCTGCGCCACGAGCTGGTGCCCGAGGCAGACGGCGAGGAACGGACGTCCCGAACCGAGGAGCGTGGCGGCCAGCGAGCGCATCCGGACGATCTTCGGATCGTCGAAGGACAGAGGGTTGCCCGGCCCCGGGCCCAGGACCGCGGCGTCGTACCCGTCGAGGTCCGGCACGTCGTCGTGGCGGCACACCGTGACGTCCATCCCGAGGCCGGCCAGGACGTGGCGGGCCATGGCGGTGAACGTGTCCTCGCCGTCGATCACCAGCAGCCGGAGCCCGTCGAGCGGGCCCGGCCCCAGGCGGCGACGGGCCGGCTCGGCGAACCACAGCGGCGCGAGCACGTCGTTGCGGTGGCGCAGCGCCCGTTCCACCCGCGACGACCCGGCGACGTCGGTCGCCTCCGCGGCCGCCCGCGTCGTCGGGTCGCTCAGGAGCCGCAGCAGGCCGGTCCCCTTGGCACGGGTCTCGGCGGCCTCCGCCGCGGGGTCGGACTCGGCGACCAGGGTCGCGCCCGCCCGGATCGTCCCGGTGCCGTCGTTGCCGATGTCGGCGGTCCGGATCAGGATGGCCGAGTCGAGCGACGGGCGCCCGCCGTCCTCGACGAGCGCCATGATCCCGGCGTAGTACCCGCGGCCGCCGGTCTCGTGCCGGGCGATGACCCGGCACGCGTTCTCGAGGGGGCCGCCGACGACCGTGGGCGCCATCATGCTCCGGCGCAGCAGCTCCCCGGGAACGAGATCCGTCTCGCCGCTCAGGTAGTACTCCGTATGGGTGATGCCCGGGGCTTCCTTGAGGAAGGGACCGGCGACCCGTCCGCCGTGCCGGCAGACGTCCCCCATGATCTTGAGCTCCTCGTCGACGACCATCGCCAGCTCGCGAGCCTCCTTGGTGTCGGCGAGGAACGCCAGCAGCTCGTCCTGGTCCGGCCCGCCGGCGGGGTGCCGGTAGGTTCCGCTGATCGGGTTCATGGTGGCCGTACCGTCACGCAACGTGATGTGCCGTTCCGGTGAGGCCCCGACGAGGGTGCGCTCGCCCGTGTGCACGGCGAAGGTCCAGTAGGCCGAGGGCGCACCGGACAGCAGACGGACCAGGAGCGGGAGCGCCTGCTGCGGCCGCCAGCCGTCGACGGCGAACCGCAGGCCGCGGCTGAGGACGAAGTTCGCGCCCTCGCCGCCCTCGACCTCCTCCCGGAGCACCCGCTCGACCGCCCTCGCGTACTCGTCGTCGGACAGGTCGAAGACCCCGGGACCGACCCGCTCGGGTGCGGGGACGTGCGCGACCGCCTCGGCGAAGCGGCCCACGGGGCAGGAGCCCCGTTCCACGGGAGTGACCAGCGTCAGCGGTGTGCCGTCGTCATGCGCCTCGTACCCCCGCTCGTGGACCTGGCGGTACGGCACGAGGGCGAGGTGCGGAGTCGTCGCCGGGGCCGCGGTGAGGTCGGCGAGCCGGTCGGCCGTCGTGCACGCGCCGATCCAGTAGTCCACCTTCCCGGGGTCCGACTCGCGACGCAGGACCGCGAAGGGCGGCGGATCGGGACGGTCGAGCGCCGCGACGAACCGCTCCGGTGTGAGCGTCATGCCGCCACCTCCCAGGACTCGACGGACACGGCCGCGGCGAGGTCCGCGGCCAGGGCGACCTTGGCGCAGCGTCCCGCCAGGTACTCGAGGGTCTCGACGTGGTGCCTGCGGCTGAAGTCGGCCATCGCGTCGGCGGCGACGAAGGTCTCGATGTCGTGCGAGAAGGCCTCGTGCGCCGTCATGAGCAGACCGACGTGCCCGTACACGCCGGTGACGACCAGCTGGTCACGTCCGGACTCCCGCAGCAGCTCGAGCAGCCCGGTGCCGAAGAACGCCGACGGCCGCCACTTGGTCAGCACCGTGTCGCCGCCCGACGGGGCGACGTCGTCGACGATCTGGGTGTCCGCCGGGTCGCCGCTCATGCCCGGCCCCCAGATGTCGGCCAGGAGCCCGCGCTGCTCGGGTGTCATGGCGCCGGGCTGCGCGCTGTACGCGACGGGGGCCCCCGCGGCGTGGAAGGCGCGCCGGAGCGCGGCCACGCCGCTCACCAGCTCGGCCCGCAGCCGGTCGCCGAAGGGACGCACGAAGTACTCCTGCATGTCGTGCACGAGCAGGAGCGCCCGCGCGGGGTCGACCTCCCAGGCCGGCCGGTTGGCCGGGAGCTCGTCGGCCGCCGGCAGTCGGTACGACGGAATCGCAGGTATGGCCATGACAGTTCCTCCTTGGACGGTGAGTGCGATGTCAGGCCGCGCCGAGCGTGGCGCCGCCGTCGATGGTGATGGTCTCCATCGTGATGTGCCGGGCATCGTCCGAGAGCAGGAAGCCGCAGGTGGCAGCGATGTCTCTCGGCGTGGCCACCCTGCCCAGCGGGATCCCGAGCCGGTAGACGCCGGGATCGCCGTCGACGGACCGCCCGGCCGCGTCGCCGGCGGGATGCATCCCGGTCAGCATGGGCGTGAGCGTCGACCCGGGAGCGACCACGTTGCAGCGGATCCCCGACCCGGCGAGCTCGAGTCCGAACGTGCGTGTCAGCGCGACGACCGCGGCCTTGGAGGCCCCGTAGGCGCCCATCCCCCAGCGGGGGGTGCGGGCGGCGTTCGAGGCGATGGTGACGACCGAGCCCGGTGTTCCCTCGTCGATCATGTGCCGGGCGATCGCCCGGGTCACCAGGAACGTACCGATCACGTTCACGGTGAGGACGCGGTGCCATGCTCCGGCGTCTCCCGTGACGAGCTCGCCGCTCTCCAGGATCCCGGCACCGTTGACGAGCCCGGTGACGGTGCCGCCGGCCTCCGTGCTGATCTTCAGCGCGTGCGCGACGGCATCGGGGTCCGTGATGTCACAGGCGACCGTTCCCGCGTCGCCTCCCGGGTCCGCGTCCCAGCCGGTGACCGCGTGGCCCCGCGCCAGGAGCGTCTCGACGACGGCCCTGCCGATCCCTCCGGCCGATCCGGTGACGACGACATGACTCATGTCAGCACCTCCCGGTTCCGGGTCGCGCCGAGGACCGAGGCGAGGGCGTCGGCCGGCACGTGGAGCACCCGGGCGCTGAAGCTGCGCAGCGCGTCGAGGTAGTCCGCCTCGAGCTGCCGCAGGTCGGCCCCCACCAGCGCGTGGTCCCGGACCACGACCCGCCCGCCCGCGACGACCGTGTGGACGTCCCGGCTCCCCCCGAGCTGGAGCAGCGCCTCCAGGGGCCGGGAGCTGAGCGTGAACCTCCAGTCGGTGCGCGGCACGAGCACCAGGTCGGCCGCGTGGCCCGGAGCGAGGGTGCCGACATCGGACCAGCCCAGCCCCGCGGCCGCGGTCGACGTCGCCATGGCCAGCGCCCGCGACGGGAGCACCGTCGTCGGGTCCGCGGTGTACTCGTTGTGCATGCGCCAGGCAGCGGACATGGACTCGACCATGCCGCCCACCGGGGTCGGTGCGCCGTCGGTGGACAGCGAGACCGGGATCCCCCGGCGCAGGAACTCGGTCATCGCGCCGGTACCGGTGATCGTGTCCTCACCCGTGGCCCCGTACTTCGCGGGCGAGTGCGAGACATGGGCCCCCGTCTCGAGCAGGATCCCGGTCTCGCCGTCGTCGACGAACCCGGTGTGCACCGCCATCAGCCCGCTCCCGGTGAGGCCGAGACGGTGCAACCGGCGCACCGGGGTCGTCCCGAAGTGCCGGCGGACGACCTCGGCCTCGTGGCGGAGCGCTCCGACATGGGTCGCGAACGGCAGGGCCGACTCCCGGCAGAGGTCCGCGAGCGCCGCACCGAGGGAGTCGCTCATGTTCGTTCCGTAGGCGGCGGTGGGACGCATCCGGAGGTGCTCCGGGTGTGCGCTGGTCAGCTCTTCCAGGTGCCGGAGCTCCTCGATGATCTCCGCGGGGTCGCGCGTCTGCTGGTACGCGCCGCTGTCCGGCACGATCAGCCCGTCGGCCGCCCAGGTGCTCACGGAGCAGCGGACCCCGAGCTCGAGGGCGGCCTGCGCCAGCGCCGGCGGCAGGTTCACCGATCCGACGTCGCCGAGCGTGGTGGACCCGCACAGGAGCTGCGTCGCGATCGAGTAGCGGGCGATGCGGACGGCCTCGTCCGGGGTGAGCGCGCGGGCCGCGGCGCCGAGCTTGTCGAACGCGGCCGCGATGGCGTACATGTCCCCGCCGGCCGCCATGAACGCGGCGGTGTCGTCCTGGTCGGCCGCGGGCCGCAGCGCCCCCTTGAACGCGACCCGCATCGCGAACATGTCGTGCCAGTGGGCGTTGACGAACCCGGGGAGCACCAGCATGCCGGCGGCGTCGATCTCGGTGTGGTCGGTGGTGAGGCGCTGCTGCCTCAGCCGCCGCGCCTCCCGTGTGGCGGCCGGGCCGATGGAGTGGATCCTCCCGTCGCGCAGCAGGATGTCGGTGTCGGGTCGTGGCGCGCTCGCGGGATCGCCGTCGTAGACGAAGCCGCCGGTCACGACTGTCGTACTCATGGTGTCTCGCCCCGTTCCCCGGCGAGCAGTCCGTGCCACGCGTCGATCGTCGGGTCGGCGGCGAGCCGGCCGACGTCGACGGCGTGCCCGCCGCGGCGCCAGCGGGTGGCGAGCCGCATGATCTCGATCGATCCCAGGCCGAGGACGATGAGGTTCTGCCCCGGGTCGATCGCGGACGGGTCCTTGGCGACGATCTCCGCGACGTCCGCGCGGATCTCGTCGATGGTGAGTGCGGTCATGGCTCCTCCTCAGGCGGTCTGCACGAATCGCGCGGCAAGGGCTTTCTTGTCGACCTTGCCGAGCGGGGTCAGCGGGAGCACCTCGACCGTCTCGACGCGGTCGGGCAGCTTGGTGGTCGAGATCTCGCGGGCCATCAGCTGCTGACGGACCGTCTGCAGGGTCGGTGCGGGTTCGGAAGCGACGACGACGGCGAGCGTCCGCTCGCCGAGCATCGTGTCGGGGATCGGCAGGACCGCTGCCTGCCGCACCTGGGGCAGCGCCGTCAGATGCGCCTCGACCTCCGGTGCGGAGATCTTCTCCCCGCCGCGGATGATCACGTCCTTGAGCCGTCCGGTGACCACGATGCTGCCGTCCGTGCGGCGGCGTGCCAGGTCGCCGGACCGGTAGTAGCCGTCCGAGGTGAAGGCCCGCGCGTTGTGCTCCCGCGCACGGAAGTAGCCGCGCAGCGTGTACGGGCCGCGGGTGAGGAGCTCGCCCGACTCACCGGGGGCGGCCTCGGTGCCGTCCGCCGACTCGATCCGGATGTCGTCGTGCGGCGAGACCGGCCGGCCCTGCGTGTGGATGCGCTGCTCCCGGCTGCTGTCGCCGTCGGTCATGCACAGGAGTCCCTCGGCCATGCCGAAGACCTGCTGCAGGCGCACGTCCAGCGTGTCCTCCACCGTGGCGGCGAGGTCGGGTTCGAGACGCGCCCCGCCGATCTGGATGAACCGGACCGGGAACGTGGTGCCGTCCTCGGCGGCCTGTTCCGTCCACAGTCGCGCGATCGTCGGGACGACGGAGGTGAACGTCACGCCCTCCGTCGCGGCCAGGTCGCGGCAGTCCTCGAGGAACGTCCCCGGGGCCAGGACCGCCTTGCCGCCCTGGTTCAGCACGCCCAGGACGCCGGGGCACCCCCAGGCGAAGTTGAACTCGATGGGCAGCACCACCAGGTACGCGTCGTCCCCGGTGACACCGCAGACGTCGGCGGTGCGGCGGAGCTGGTAGAGGTAGTCGTCGTGGGTGCGCGGGATGAGCTTCGGGAGCGCCGTCGTGCCGCCCGAGAGCAGGAAGAACGCGGGCTCACCGGGGGCGAGGGCAGCGGGCCGCCGGGCCGTGTCGCCCCGGACCAGCTCGAGGTCGCTCTCCGTCAGGTCCTCCGGCGCGCCCAGGTAGAGCTCCAGCTCGACGCCGTGATCGCGACGGAGGGCGGCGCCGAGCTCGGCATGTCCGAACCCCTGGTGCTGCCAGGGTGCGATGTACGCCCGCGCGCCGGAGATGCGGGCCAGGTGGCCCAGCTCGTGGGAGCGGTGCGACGCCAGGGAGAAGACCGGCTGCGCCCCGGCATGGATCAGCGCGAAGAAGGTGACGACGAACTCGGCGCAGTTGGGCAGCTGCAGCAGCACCCGGTCGCCGGGGCCCAGCCCGCGGCCGGCGAATCCGGCGGCTCGTTCGAGGACGAGCTCGTGGAGCTCGCGGAAGGTGATGCGGCGTGCGCCGTCGACGAGGGCCGTGCGGTCCGCGAAGGTCTCGGCCCAGCGTGCCGGCAGCGTGGACAGCAGGGTTCCCTCCCACACCCCGTCGGTCCGGTAGCGGTCCGCGACGTCGGCGGGCCAGGGCGTGAAGTCCTCAGACATCTGCCTCCTCCTTCGTGTCTGGTCCGCTGTGCGCGGGAACTGCTTCGATGATGCGGACGACGGCGGACGCGACCTCCATGCCGGGTCCGGCGGCCAGCAGCAGCACGTGGTCGCCCGGCCCGACGGTCCGGCCGCGCCAGAGGTGGCGCAGGCCGAGGAAGGGGTCGCTGGCCCCGGCGTGCCCGACCTGGCGGTGCAGGTCCCAGGACGTCGGTGTGTCGCCGAGACCCAGCGGTTCCAGGACCAGCGCCTGCATCGCCTGCTTCCCGTAGCCGACGTGGGCGACCGCGTCGATCTGGTCCGGTTTCAGACCGGCCTTGGCGAGCGCGACCTCGACCGTGGACTCGACCAGCAGAGCGAGGTCGCCGGGTGGCGGCTCCCCCTGCTCGGCCCAGCGCTTCTGCCAGTGCGCGCTGCGCGAGTCGAAGTCCATCGGCCGCCCGACCGTGACGGCGGGCGGGTAGAGCGGCTCGGCTCCGCGGTGCATCCCTTCCATCTCGGGCGCGGACATGTTGTGGTGCGAGACGAGCTCGGCGAAGCCGGGCCGGTTGGACAGGACGACGGCGGACGCCGCGTCGCCGAGGACGAACAGGCGCGAGGCCGTCCAGCGGTCGACGAGCGGGACGGAGAAGTTGTCCGCCGACGTCAGGAGCACGGCCGCCGGCTCTTCCGGACCCGCGCCGGCCAGCAGGCTCTCGGCCAGGCCCATCCCCGTGACCATGCCGAGGCAGCCCTGCCGCAGCTCGAAGGCGGTGATCGGCCGGGCGAGAGCCTGGTTCAGGATGTAGTGCGGAGCGGACCAGCCGTCGGGTCCCTGATGGTGGGTGACGGCGTGGATCAGCATGCGGAAGCTGTCGGCGGTGAGCGATGCGGTCGCGGCCGCCTCGGCGACGGCCGCCCGTGCCGCGTGCACCGCCATCTCGGGCGCCGAGGTCCACGGGGAGACCGCGACGGACGTCAGCCCGATCTGCTCGTGGGCAGCACTGCTCAGCCGGCCTTCCTCGACCGCCTGGTCCAGTCCGACCTTCTCCGCGATGTGCGCCCCGATGGCGTTGAGGTACAGCGAGGTCATGCCGCGGCCGCCCTCTCCGGTATCGGCACGATGAAGCGCGCGACGCTCTCGAGCTTCTCGCACGTCTCCTCGTACTCCCGCTCCGGCGTGGACTGGCCGACGATGCCCGCCCCGGCGCGCAGCCAGGCCTTGCCGTCCCGGCGGTAGGCACTGCGCAGCACGAGTGCCGCGTCGAGCCGCCCGTCGCTGTCGAGCGTCATGACCGTCCCGCTGTACAGACCGCGGGAGCCGTGCTCGTAGCGGCGGATGGTCTCGTACGCGGCCTTCTTCGGGACGCCGGAGGCCGTGACGGCGGGAAAGACGGCCCGGAACGCGTCCCAGTGGTTCTTCCCGTCGCGCAGCCGGCCGGTCACGCGCGAGGCCAGGTGCTGCACGCTGCCGCGGGGCAGGACAGCCATGAAGTCGGGGACCTCGATCGAGTCCGGCTCGCAGGCGTCGATCAGCTCGTCCGTGCCCACCTTCACCGAGATGGCGTGCTCGTAGACCTCCTTCGGGCAGGCGACGAGCTCGGCCCGCAGATCCGAGTCGACGACGGCGTTCCCGGTCAGCGCGCGCGTACCGGCGAGCGGCTGGCTGGTGACCTTCCCGTCGGGCGTGACGTTCACGACGATCTCCGGGCTGAATCCCATGGCCTCGATGCCCGGCAGATCGAGCAGGAACGACCGTGCGGGATTGTTGCCGGCGCGCCCGGCACGGTAGGAGGCGACCATGTCGAAGTCCGGCTCGATGGGCAGGACCCGCGAGAGGATCACCTTGGCCAGCCGGCCGTCGTTGATGTCCTCCACCGCGTTCGTGACGGCTTCCTTGTACTCCGCGCCGCCGGACGCCCGGACGTCGGTCTCGGTGGGGACCGCGTCGGAGACGTACCGGGAAGCCTCCAGGATGGCCCGGTTCACGCGGCGCAGGTCGATCTCGTCGAGTGCCCGGACGCTGAGGTGCCCGTCCAGGACGCGGATGTCGACCTTCGGGACGACGAGGTAGGCGAGGGTCTCGTCACCCTCCACGTGGTCGCCGGCAAGCAGGTAGGACAGCTCGAACGCCGCCCATCCGTAGGCCCGCCAGGCCGGTACGCCGACGTCCTCGATGAGGGACTGCATCTCACGAAGCGGGTCACCGGTCCAAGGCCTGTCGATCTCCACGGTCCCCCGCCGGGAGAACGTGATCCGGTTCGCGGTCAGGCGGACCTCGGCCTCGGCACCGCCGGCGTAGCACCATTCGCGGCGCTCGCCCTCGAAGACCACGTAGTCCTCGAAGACCTTCGCCGCCGCCAGGCCCGTCATGAGGTCCATCGGACGGAACGTCGCCGGAAGAGGATCGGTGGACACGATGTATTCACGGGTGTTCATCGCTGCTCGCTTTCTGCACGATCAGGTTGTTACTGGCTATGACATTACGGAGGTAACACGATGGGGTGAACGGGTTCCTCATCAGTGCTCGTTCTCCTTTCCATCACCGCCGGACCGGTCCTCCGCCGGGGCACCCCCGGCACCGGTGCTCAGGCAGCGAGCGGCTGCTCGAGCATCGCGCCACGCCCCTCGGTGAAGGTGGTCGCGCCGTGCAGCCAGGCCAGCTCCGCACGGAGCGCCGTCTGGTCCAGGGCCGCGAGCAGCCCGTCGCGGTCCGCCGCGGCGCCCCCGCTCGGGTGGTAGAAGTAGCTGCCCATGTCCCGGGCCACGACCTGGACATCGCCGGCGCGTCGCCGGCGCAGCCGCTCGTACGTGCGCAGCGCCCGCAGGACCGAGCCGTCCCCGGCCAGCGCGCGGCTCAGCACGATCGCGTCCTCGAGGGCCATGCACGCTCCCTGGGCGGCGTACTGCAGCATCGGGTGGGCGGCGTCCCCGAGGAGCGCCACCCTGCCCCGGGCCCATCGGGTCTGCGGGTCGCGGTCGCACAGCACCCACGACCTCCAGTCCTCGCCGAGCCGGAGCAGTCCGGCGGCCCGCGGACACAGGTCGCCGAACTCGCGCAGGACCTGATCCCGGTCCACGGGTACGCCGCTCTTCTCGGCGGGTGCGTCGTCGTCGCGGGTGATGGCCATGTTGAGCATGCCGCCCCCGGCCACCGGGTAGTGCACGAAGTGCCACTTGTTCCCCGCCCACAGGGTGACACGGGGCGCCCGGAGCTCCGCGGGGACCCGGTCCATGGGCACCATGGTCCGGTAGATGGTGTGCCCGGAGATCCTCGGCGGACCGTCGCCGAGGAGCTGCCGGCGTACGGCGGACCGGATCCCGTCGGCACCGATCAGCACGTCACCGACGAAGGTGCGCCCGTCCGAGAGCGTCACGGCCACCGTGCCACGCCGTTCCCGGTACCCGACGACGTGTGCGGAGCAGTGCACCTGGATGTTCGGGTCGGCCGAGCACGCCCTGACGAGCGCGGCATGCAGCTGACCACGATGGACCACGGCGTACGGGTGCCCGAACTCGGACACGTAGTCCGGTCCGGTGTCGACGCGAACCAGAGCATCGCCGCTCTCTCCGTCCAGGAGATCGAGACTGTCGATGCGCGTGGTGACCGCCTCGACCGCGTCCGACACGCCGAGCTGCTCCAGCGCCCGGAAGGCGTTCGGGGCGAGCTGGATCCCCGCGCCCAGCTCTCTGAGCTCGGTCGCACGCTCCAGGACCTCGACACGGGCACCGGTGGCGGCCACGGCGAGCGCCGTCGCCAGTCCACCGATGCCACCACCGGCGACGACGACACGCATCTCAGGCCACCGCCCTGCCGTCGTCGCTCTCCGTCGCGGCCAGGAGCTCGGCCATGACGGCGATCGTCGGGCCCTCGAGCAGGTCCTCGACCGGGATCTGCACCTCGAACGCGCGCTGCACCTGCTCCCCGATCCGGGCCGCTCGCAGCGACGTCCCGCCGAGCTCGAAGAAGTTGTCGTCCCGGCCGATCCCCTCGATCTCGAGGACGCTCCTCCAGAGTCCGGCGAGACGCTCCTCCACGTCACCGCGAGGAGCGCTGTACGGGGTGGACAGCTCCGGGCGGGCACGTGGCGGTTCCGGCAGCGCCTTGCGGTCGATCTTGCCGTTCGTCGTGAGCGGGAACTCACCGACGACGTACGCGGTCGGGACCATGAAGGCCGGCAGGCGCTCGGCGAGCGCCGCGCGGATCGCGACGACGTCGGGCACCTCACCGCGGCGCGGCTCCACGTAGGCGGCGAGCCAGGCGTCGCCCTGGGCGTCCCGCTTCGCGAGCACGACGGTCTGCCGCACCCCCGGCTGCTCGGCGATCAGCACCTCGATCTCGCCGAGGTGGACACGGTGACCACGGATCTTGACCTGGTGGTCGGTCCGGCCGACGATCTCGATGCTGCCGTCGATCCAGTACCGGGCCATGTCACCGGTCCGGTAGAGGGTCGGCCGGCGCTCGGGGTCGATCGGGTTGGCGACCCACTTCTCCGCCGTGGCCTCGGGCAGCCCGAGGTACCCGGCGGACAGGCTGTCGCCGACGACGCACAGCTCGCCGATGACCCCGACCGGCACCGGACGCAGCCGCGGGTCCAGGACGTGGGTACGGACGTTGGCGGTGGGCCTGCCGATCGGCGGCATGCGCAGCTCGAGCCCCTCCCCCTCGGTCCGGGCCATCTCGGTGAGGTCGCAGCACGCGACGACCGTCGCCTCTGCCGACCCGTAGAGGTTCATCACCGCGAACGGCAGGTCGGCCGGAGGCCAGGCCTGGACGCGTTCGCCACAGATGCGGATGTTGCGCAGCGGCGTGTCCTGGGGCCACGGCAGGGTCCACAGGCGTTCCGCCATCGCCTTCATCATCAGGGCGTGCGTGACCGACTCCTGGAGCAGCCACTGCTGCAGCCGCTCCGGCGAGGGGATCACGTCGGCGTCCGGGACGAGCACCGTGCCGCCGGCCGCGAGCACCGGGAAGACCTCGACCTCGACCATCCCGTAGCCGGGTGCGGCCATCCACGCGCCCCGGGTACCGCTGTCCATCCCGCAGACCTCGCGCATGCTGTGGACGAGGTTGCGGGCCGCCTCGAAGCGGACCATGACCGCCTTCGGCTTGCCGGTGGAGCCGGACGTGTAGCAGATGTGGATGAGGTCGTCGCCGGCCGGGGGCGCGTCGTGGGCCGCTCGGCCCGGGTTGCTCCAGTCGTCGGCGTCCAGCGCCAGGACCGGAACGCCACCGTCCACGACCGCGCGATGTGCGTCGAGCGTGAGAGCCAGCACTGCTCCGGCGTCGTGCAGCATGAACTCGAGGCGGTCGGCGGGGAAGTCGGGGTCGAGGAGGATCGCCGCGGCCGACAGCTTGAAGCAGGCCATCTGCGCGACCAGGCTCAGCCCACAACGCGGCATGCACACGCCGATCCGGTCGCCCTGCGTGACGCCCCGCGCCTCGAGCGTGGCCGCGAGCTCGTTCGCCTGGTCCTCGAGCTCGCCGTAGGTGAGCACCTCCTGCCCGTCTCGCACGGCGTGACGGCCGGGGTCCTGCTGGGCGATCCGGGCGACGAGCTCGTGGATGTAGAGCGGCGAGACCGGCTCCTCGGTGCGGTTCCAGTCGAAGACGATCGTGTCGTTCTCGTCGGGAGACAGCAGCGCGACGTCGGCGACGGCGGTCTTCTCGTCACCGACCGCTGCCTCGATCACCGCGCCCAGGTGACGGGCGTACTGCTCCGCGGCCTGGGGGACGAACGTCCTGGCGCCCAGGCGGACCGTCCACGCCTCGGGAGTGACGCGGAGCTCCACGTCGGCCACTGCCGACGGCGCCGGGGCGTCGACCGTCAGGGTCGCCACCGCGTCCGACGTGCCGGGTGCGTGCCGGACGACGTCCTGCGGTTCCAGGTCTTCCAAGGAAGCCGTGGGGTCGAGGCAGTACTCGGCCGTCTCGGTGCCGGTCGGCGTGACGACGTCGAGCGCGAACGACGGCGTACCGGCGTACCGGTAGAGCAGGGTCGCCAGCGCGACCTGTGCGACGCTGCGTCGCTCCTCGGCCGGGAGGCCGGCCGGGACGGGGACGGGGGCGGTGGTGCACCCCTCGGCGGCATCGGCCGGGCGAGGGCGCGTCAGCGGGAGCTGGATATCGCTGGATGTCATGGTTTCTTCCTCCGTGGTCGGTCCGGGTGGGCGGGTTGCGGGATCTCAGGCGACGGCGGCGGCCTCGGGGATGCCGGAACGCCGGCGGGCGGCGGTCCGGAGCCCCTCGATCGCCGCGACGGTCGCGTCCCAGCCCATGCAGGCGTCGGTCACGCTCAGGCCGTAGACGAGCTCGCCGGGCGCGGCGGGTCCGACGGGCAGGTTCTGTCGTCCGGCCTCGAGGAAGCTCTCGATCATGAGGCCGCTGATCCCGTTCTCCCCCGTCGCGAGCCTCGCCGCGAGCTCGTCGATGACCTCGGCCTGGCGCAGGTGGCACTTGCCGGAGTTCCCGTGGCTGGCGTCGATGACGATCCCGGTGTCGACCCCGGCCTCGGCGCACTGGCGCCCGGCGCGGGCAACGGTGAGCGCGTCGAAGTTCGGACCGGTCACGCCGCCCCGCAGGATCAGGTGGGCGTCCCGGTTGCCGCTCGTGCGGCGCTGCACCAGGCGACCGTCCGCGCCGACGCGGGTGACGGTGTGCGGGCGTGACGCGGCGACCAGGGCGTCGATCGCGTCGTCAGGGGATCCGTCCGTGCCGTTCTTGAACCCGACGGGGACGTCGAACCCGCTCGCCGCCTGGCGGTGGGGCTGGCTCTGGACCGTCCTGGCGCCGATGCACGACCAGGAGATCAGATCCTCCAGGTAGGGCTGGAGCGCCAGGTCGAGGACCTCGGTGGCCAGCGGGATCCCCTGGTCCAGAAGGTCGAGCAGGAGCTGCCGGGACGCGGTCGCACCAGCCTCGAGGTCGGGCGCGCCGGACAGGGACGGGTCGTTCAGGAAACCGGTCCAGCCGAGGCGGGTACGCGGCTTCTCCACGTACGCGCGCATGACGATCAGGAGGTCGTCCGCCGACTGGGCGGCGATCTCCGCGAGACGTGCGGCGTACTCCAGGGCCGCAGCCCGGTCGTGCAGCGAGCACGGGCCGGCGAAAACCAGGATCCGGTCGTCGTCGCCGCGCAGGACCGCGCGAATCTGGTTCCGGGTCTCCCGCACGAGCTCGCGCTTCGCAGGGTGCAGCGGCAACGCTTCTCGGAGCTCCCCGGGGGAAGGAAGGTGGACATCGAGCTCGGGGGCGACGGTCAGATCAGACATCTTCAGGCTCCTTCGGTCGGGTTGTTCTCGACCCGGACCACGGCCGCGGAGAACGTGAACCCCATCCCCGTGCCGATCAGGAGCAGGTGGTCTCCCGGGTGCAGGGACTCGTGCCCGCTGAGGTGGTCCAGGGCGTAGATCTGGTCGGCCGGCCCCAGATGGCCCACGGTGAGGCCGGGATCGGACAGAATTTTCGCGGGCTCGAAGTCCAGGGGACCGAGGAAGCTGTCCCTGAGCAGGTCCGCCCCGACGAACGGCGGCACCAGCCACGTCACGTCCGAGGCGTCGAGACCGGCGTCCGCGAGCGCTCCCGCGACACAACGGCGCACGCCGTCGTGCGACTTGTTGCGGATCTGCTTGAGCGAGACCTTGCCGGACGTGAAGAACTCGCGGGTGCGTGCGACGGTGTCCACCGGACGTGGCTCGTGGGTGAAGGGGGCGTCGCCCCGGGACAGTCCTTCGAGTGCCGTGTCGGCGACGGAGCTCACGGACAGCAGGCGCAGGCGGCCCGGTCTCCGCGAGAGCACCGCCGCGGCGGCACCGTCGCCGAAGACCATGCCGGGCGACAGGTTCCACCTGTCGAGGGGCTTTCCGTACCGGTCTGCGACCGTGACCAGCGCTGAAGGCATGGAGGGCTTGGCCGCGAGCAGCGCACCCGCCGTCTCGAGACCGGCGAGCGATCCGTTCGACGCGGCGTCGACCCGGAACGGCCGCTCCGAGAGCTCCTCGCCGAGGAGCTGGTTCGCCAGCCAGTTCTCGACGGGCCACAGGTCCAGGCCCTGGAACCCCACGTGGACATGGATCAGCTGGGAGGCGGCGTCGACCGTCACCCCGGCCGCGCGCGCCTGCTCGATCGCCGGCGCCGCGGCGGCAAGCGCCATGTCAGGCGGGGCCAGGTCGGTGACGGCGACCGACCTGATCCGCGTGCTCGCCGCCTTCTCGGAGGAATAGTCACCGGACTCGACCGCCGCGTCGACGAACGCCCGCGAGCCCACATAACTGCCCAGACCGTTGATCCAGACATCGTCGAGTTGCATGGGGCACTCCTCCTCATCGGGTCCGTTACCGACTAAACCTTGACGCAAGTAACGCATGTCCGACAAGACCGTCACCGATCAGTGGTCCTTCTCGTTGAGAACAGCGCGCGGAGCAGTCCGCGACCCTCAGGGAGCCGCTCTGCCGCCGCGCTGACGCGCCGCACCGCCGCGCAGAAGATGCCATGGCAACTGGTTACCTTGTGGCAGACAGGGGTCGTCGCAAGTGTGGGTACAACCCCCCGGAAACCCGGGCGCAGGACGAAGCCTTGGGAGCACACCGATGACTCAGGACCTTCAGATCAACCGTCTACGCACCCTCACAGCCGTCGTGGACCATGGCGGTTTCCGCCGCGCGGCAAGCGTGCTGTGCATCACCCAGCCGGCCGTGAGTCAGCAGATCCGCCACCTCGACCGATTCATCAAGGGACCCGTGTTCGCCAGCACGGGACGAGAGCTCAGGCTGACGCCACGCGGCGAGGAGCTCCTAGGATACGCACGCCGCATCGTGGCTCTGAACGACGAGACCGTGGAACGCTTCCTGACCGCCGTGCCGAGCGGCGAACGCCTCGTCATCGGCGTCGGAGATCAGCTCGCCGAGGCCCTGCCCGAGGTCCTCACGCAGCTGACCACCGTCCTGACACGCGCCAAGATCTCGTTCCGGACGGCCGCGAGCGCCAGCCTCGAAGCTGCCGTGGACACCGACGGGCTCGATCTGGCGGTCCTGATCGACCCCTCCGACCGCGCCAGCTCGACCCTGTCCGACCTCGAGCTCGGCAGCGTCCGGCTCGGCTGGTTCGGCGAGTCCGCGGACGAGGGCGACCGGCTGCCGCTCACCCTGCCGACGGAGCCGTCGTCGCTGCGGGGGAAGGTCATCGGGGTGCTCGACGCGGAGTCCGTGCCCTGGCACGTCGCCTACGAGGGATCCGATCTACCGGGTCTCCGGGCCGCGATGAAGACCGGGATCGGCGTCGGGTGCCTGCTGGACAACGGGGACCGCCTCTGGGGCCTGCCGCGTCCGAGCAAGCGGTCCCTCCCGGCCCCGCCGCACCCGGTCCCCCTGGCGCTTCGCGTCGGGCGACGCTCGGGGGTCAGCAGGAGCACCGTCAAGGTGACTCGTTCCGCCCTCCAGCGCGCGTTCGCGACCTACCCCCTCGCCTGACCGCCGCGTGCCGGCGCCCTGTGCATCCATCAGGCGTCGGCACGCGGGGCGCCGTCACAGGCCTCGGGGACGTCAGCTGCGGAGCGCCTCGCCCTGGGCCGGACCGGCGGCACGCGTGTCCCCGCTCATCCGCGCCCCCCTCACAGGTGTCCCCTGCTCCTCGACGGGGCTGAACACCAGCTGCAGGCAGCCGCTCACGGTCACCCGCTCCACGTGGACCCCGTAGACCCGATGGAGGGTGTCCGGGGTCAGGACCTCGTCGGCCGCCCCGGCGACCACGACCCGGCCGCCGTCGAGCAGGATCAGCTTCGTGCAGTAGCGGGCGGCCAGGTTGAGGTCGTGCAGGACGACGATCGTGGTGACCCCGAGCCGGCCGACCATCCGCAGCAGATCGTGCTGGTAGCCGATGTCGAGGTGGTTGGTCGGCTCGTCCAGGAGGAGGTGGTCGGCCTGCTGGGCCAGCGTCCGGGCGACCAGCACGCGCTGCTTCTCCCCGCCGGACAGCGTGGCGTAGCGACGGTCGGCGAGCTGCCGGGCACCGACCTGGGTCAGGGCGGCTGCGACCGCCCGGTGGTCCTCCCTGCTCAACGCAGCGAGAGCGCTACGGTGCGGAGCCCGGCCGAGCAGCACCATGTCCGCGACGGTGACGGGCAGGTCCGAAGGGGTCTCCTGGGCAACCACGGCGATCCGCCGGGCGAGCTCGCTTCCGCGCAGAGCGGTGACCGGCTCGTCGTCGACCGTGACGAGGCCTGCCCGCGGGCGCAGGGCGGCGTACAGGGTGCGCAGGAACGTGGTCTTGCCGCTCCCGTTCGGTCCGATCAGCCCGACCGTCTCCCCCGGGCCGGCATGCAGCTCGACGCCGTCGACCACGAGCCTGCCGTCGTAGTCGACCGAGACATCGCTCGCTGAGATCATCGTCACCGGCTCCTTGCGTGGTCGCGGGTCAGCGGGTCGGGTCGAGGCGGCGGACGAGCAGGAACAACAGAGGTGCCCCGGCCAGGGCGGTGAGGATTCCCAGGGGCAGCTCCTGCGGCGCGAGGACGGTCCGCGCGAAGACATCCGCCCAGACCAAGAAGATCGCCCCGAACAACGCAGCCACCGGGAGCAGCAGCCGGTGTCCGGTCCCGACGCACCTGCGCGCGACGTGCGGGATGATCAGGCCGACGAACCCGATGCCGCCCGAGGCCGCGACCAGCGCCCCGACGCAGAGTGCGACCACCACCATGACGGCCGCGCGCAGACGGGTCGGCGAGATGCCGAGCGCCTGAGCGGTGCTGTCCCCGATCGCCAGGGCGTCCAGGTGGCGGGCGCGGGCCATCAGCAGCGTCACGGTCGCGAGCACCGCTGCCCACGTGAGGAGGGCGGACTGGCCCGTCGCGAGCGTCAGGGACCCGAGCGTCCAGAACAGCACGGAGCGTCCGGCGTCCGGGTCGTCGGAGGCGAAGATCAGGAACGACGTCATCGCATGCAGGACGTAGCCGACCGAGACGCCGGCCAGCACCAGTCGGGTCGAGGTCATCTGCCCACCGACCCGGGCGAGCAGGAAGACCCCGACTCCTGCCGCGAGGGCGCCCACGAAGGCACTTCCCGCGAGCGAGCTCGAGCCGACACCGGTGGCGCCGAAGCCGAACAGGATGGACGCGGCGGCCAGGGTCGACGCCCCGGAGGTCACCCCGAGGAGGTAGGGCTCGGCCAGGATGTTGCGCGTCAGCGCCTGGAGGGCGACACCGGCGATCGCGAGTCCCGCACCCACTGCCGCGCCCAGCAGCACGCGCGGCACCCGCAGCAGCCAGACGACGGACTCCTCAGCCGGAGTCCAGGTGACCTCGACCGGCACGCCGAAGACATGCCGACCCACTACCTGGGCCACCGTGTCCAGCGGGATCGCCACGGGGCCGAGCCCGAACGCCACCGGGAGCGTGACGAGCAGGGCGGCCAGCAGCCCGCCGGTCCAGAGCCCGCCGTGCCGCCGACGCCGGTCGTGCTCCAGGTCGTCGTCGTAGAGGCCTGCCCCCTGGTTCCCGGCCGGGCCCTTCCCCGGCTCCGTGCGCGCGCTGTCCGGACGGGCCGCGCTCACCGGGCAGGGTCCCGGAGCGTCAGGACGGCGCCGAGGGCGACCACGGTCAGGGCGGCGAGCGCCACGGCCGCCCCGGCGTAGCCGGCCGCTCCCAGCCCGGCCCCCGCGGCCGCCGTCCCGAGGAACAGGCCCAGGCTCATCCCCGCGGCGTTGAGGCTCAGCGCGGGCCCGCGAACCTCTGAGCAGCGCCGCACCAGCATGGTCACCACCGCTGCCGCGACCACGGCGTGGCCGGCCGACAGCACCGCCGTGCAGAGCAGCGCGAGCGCCGGCACCGGGGCGACATACACCCCGACGAGCGCCGCCAGTGCGGTCAGGAGGCTGGTCGCCATGACGCGACGTGCCCGATGATCGGACTCGTCGAGGTTGAGCAGCCGGCCGGCAAGGAGGTGGCCGACGAAGAACGACCCTCCGCTGAGCCCCCAGACGAAGGCGAACAGCGTGGGTGTCAGATCGAACCTGTCGGCATACAGGGGGGCCAGGAAGGCCAGGTGGCCCATGAAGGCACCGGCCCGCGCGAACGCCACGAGGAGCAGCGCAAGGGCTCCCGGCACGGCCGCGAGCGCGCGGAAGGCGGCAAGGTAGCCGAGCCGTGGGCCGTGGTGCTCGGTGGGAGAGTCGTCGCGGCCGAAGCGGGACAGCAGCGGGGCCAGAGCGAAGGCCAGTACGGCGATCGCGATCAGGTCTCCCTGCCAGCCCCACCACAGGGTCGGCAGCACGATCAGGGGCGCCCCCAGCGTGGACGCCAGCGTCTGGGACGTCATGACCAGCGTCGCGGCACGGCTCGCGGCAGGCCCGGACCCGAACCGGTCCGCCGCCGCCGTGGACAGCGCCGGGTACAGCAGAGCGTTCGACACACCGGTGAGCAGGCAGAACGCCGCGAGGGCGGGCACCCAGGACAGTGTGCCGACCACAGCGGCCACCCCGAGCAGGACCAGCGCCCCGGCGGCCGCCAGCCGGGGCGCCAGCCGGCCGATGAGCGGAGCCAGCGCGACACCGGTCAGGACCGCTCCGATGCCGCCGAGTCCCCGCAGGGAACCGATCTCGGCGTATCCGTCGCCGGCGGCGTCGGCGATCTGCACCAGGTAGGTGCTGAACACGGTGAAGGGCAGCAGGCCCACGGCGGAGGCGAGCAGGGTCGGCCAGACCGCGGCGATGATCCGTCGCTCGCCGGGAAGCGTCTCGGGTTCGACCACGCCTGTCTCGCTCACGATGCCTCCGACAGCCCGGCGCGGATCATGGCCAGGTCGGTGTCGAAGTCCTCCACGGTGAAGGCCTCGGACAGGGGCTCACCCGCCAGCGCCTCCGCCGCCAGCTCCCGTCGCGCCTCGTAGGCGGTCAGGAGCGTGTCGATCGTCGGACACGCCACGGCGAGGTGCCGCGCGACACCCTGGATGACCTTGGTGCGGTAGTAGTCCTCCTTCGGCATGCGGGGGACGTCCCACTCACCGGCGGTGTTGCGGAAGACCGGCCGGATCGGGATGGCTGAGAAGTCGAAGTATCTTCCGTCGCGGTCGGGCGCAGAGAAGGGGTCGATGAGCAAGGAGGCGTAGCGCACGTAGACGAGGTACTCCTGGTGGATGGTGGGCAAGGATTCGAACGCGGCCACGTCGGCCACGCCGATGCTCTCCGGGCGCACGGGGTAGCTGTCCTCGAGCATGAACGCGAGCAGGTTGACGCCGGTGCCTCCCAGCGCGACGACGACGGCCGTCAGCTCCCGCCACATGGCGACCACGGTGCGGATCAGCGACGGGGTGACCGGGCCCTCGGGGAACAGCTTGTAGACGTAGGTCGTGGGTCCGGGCTCGGCGAACACCGCGCCCAGCGCGACGTCGTTCATGAACAGTGCCGGGTGCACGTAGAGCGAGATGTTCCTGCTCTCGGCCTCGATCGCGTGGTCGAGGACCTCGGCGGTGACGCCGACCGACCCGTGCAGGGCGCGCAGGCGTCCCAGCACCGGCGAGGCCGGGGTGGTCGAGCCCATGTAGATCCTCCGTTTGACCCCGGCGGTCAGCACGGTGCCGCCGGGCGTACCGTTCGCCCACCGGGTGTCACCCAGGTAGCTCGAGAAGCTGATGACCTCCGGGTCCGCGCCCGCCTGCACGGCATACCCACGAACCAGGGAGCTGGAGCCGAGCGTAGGCGAGAGCAGGACGATGCGCTCGATCTGCGCGAGGAGGCGTCGGTCCAGCCGTCGCAGCACCGGGACGTAGGCATCGGCGGTCACCGTGAGGACCAGGGTGTTCCACTCCCCCGCGACCGCCTCGTAGCCCCGGAACCACTGGTCGAGCCGGCATTCTCCGGCCAGCGCCTGGTGCTGGTCGTTCTGGACGGCGACCCGCAGGACGCCGCCGCTCTCGGCGAGGGAGGCGAAGAACGCCTCCGAGCGCACCGACTCGCGTCCGACGATCCCGACAGCCCCTCCGGCTCGTCCGATCAGCACGGCGGTCTGTACCGCGGTCGGTCCCGTACCGGCGACGAGCACCTTCCCGAGTTCGGCCATGCGCTATCCCGCCCCTCCGACGTGTGACTTCGTGTAGACCGCGATGTCGAAGACCTGGCCCGGCCGGCGGACGGTCTCCGCAAGGCGCCATCGCTGCGGGTCGACCGGCTGCATCGGGTAGTTGAAGAGCGACTTCAGCCCGTCCCCGAATCTCATGACGACGACGACGTCGTCGCGGGTCAGCGGGTGGATCCGGTGCAGGAGGTCGTACTTGGCCTCGACCGTGGAGCTGAAGACCACATGGGTGGCGCGTCCGGTGAAGGGCAGGTCCTCGACCGGTTCGTGCTCCAGCGTGATGTCCGAGGAGTCCGCCAGCCGCTGCACCACGCGACGCCCGAGGGCGATGGCTTCCCCGTCGATGTCGACCCCCGCCACGGGCGCACCGGTGCGCTCCGCGATGTGCAGCAGGGTCATCGGGAACGAGCCCGAGCCGACGAGGAGCACCGCGGAGTCCGGGGTCGGCTCGAGGGCGCCGAACTCCTCCGCGATGCTCGACTCCACGTTCGCGAAGTAGCCGGCCGCCCCCTCGGTGCCGTCCAGCAGCCGCAGTGCG
The DNA here is from genome assembly GCF_054777735.1 of Myceligenerans cantabricum. Taxonomy (NCBI): domain Bacteria; kingdom Bacillati; phylum Actinomycetota; class Actinomycetes; order Micrococcales; family Promicromonosporaceae; genus Myceligenerans; species Myceligenerans cantabricum. Next base: position 222,551 of record NZ_BAAHAJ010000009.1, on the reverse strand, counting down.
CGGTACTTCTCCACGACCGCGGCACACCGCGCGGACTGCGCTCGCAGGTCGCTCACCAGCTCGGCGGAGCCGGGCGGCCCCTCCTGGTCGAGCGAGAGAAACGGTGCTTCGTGGCGCTGGTCGGTCACGAACACGCAGTAGTCAGCCATCACCGCCTCGAGGTCGGCGGCGCGACGGGTCGACCCGTCGTACCCGTCCGCGGCTGCGACGAATCGGCGTCGGTACTCGTGCAGTGATCGGAGCAGGTCGGGGCGCGTCGGGGTGAGGTCTGCGGCGGGCCCGCGGGGAGCGGTATCAGCCATGGACGTACGCCGTCCCCTCGGCCACGACCTGGACCTGCCCGCAGATCCGCAGATCGGTCACCCCACGGCTCCCGTGGTCGGCCCGGACGTGCATGGTGCCACCGGGCTGGTGCACGCACGTGCGCACCGGAACCCGGGACGTCGCAGCGAGGTAGGCACCGACCGAGGCCGTCCCGGACCCGCAGCTACGCTCCCACACCATGCTGTCCAGCGAGGGGACGGCGACCAGGGGAGCCAGCTCCTGGCGGTGGGGGTCGTAGAGCATGACGCCCACCACGGGGACGCCCGCGGTCGCCGCGAGTCGCACGGCGACCTCCTGGGCACGCTCCCTCAGCGCCTGGTCGTGCCGCCCGCTCTCGACCACGAGGTGCACGACGTCCGGGTAGCGGACCAAGGCGGACCGGCCGGCGCCCACCCCCGGGAAGAGGTACGGCTCGATCGGGCCCGGCAGCGGCATCGTGAGCTCGCACCGGTACGAGGCATCCTGACGTTCGACCCGGCAGGTCAGAGGGCCCTCTGCGCCCGAAGCCTCCAGGACGACGTCGGTCCGGTCGCCGACGGCGGGCTCCCGCTCCGCGGCGATCAGCACCGCCAGTGCCATGCAGGCGTTGCCGCAGAACTCGTCTCCTGCCATGTGCAGGCGCGCCTGAGCCTCGGTGGTCGTCGCACCACGGACGAATCCCACCTGCTCGGCCTGCAGGTGCCCTGCGGACAGGATCTGCGCCGCGATGGCCCGGTAGTCGGCGAGGGCATGGGTGCTCGTCACCAGCACGGTCATGTTCTGCGTCGGGCTCAGCTTCACGAAGTCGACCTCCGTGGCGGCCCGCGCCAGTGCCCGCAGCGACCGCCTGCGCACATGCGGATGCGTGTGCCGGACGGCGGAGGCGCGGGAGCCATGACGCAGCCCTCCCGGTCCGCTCACGCGTCGGCCAGCAGCTCGGCGAGCCGTTCGAGCCCGTCCACGGCCAGCGGACCGGGAGAGGTGTAGTAGTAGTTGAGCGGCAGCACGGCGGCGTCGTCGTCGACCGCCGGGAGGCCCGCGAGCTCGGGCCGGCCGCGCAGCTCTTCCACCACGGCCTCGTCCGACCCGATGGTCGAGGAGCCCATGGGCAGATACATGGCGAAGACCAGGTCGGGCTCGCGGCCGACCACCTCCTCGGTGCTCGGCTCGAAGTAGCGCTTCGGCACGTCGGCGAACACGTTCTCCAGGCCCAGCGCCGACATCTGCTCCGACACCAACGACAGGCCGCCGTACGAGCCCAACGGCCCGCCGGACGAGACGTAGAGCGGGACCGCACTCTCACCCGGCCGGTCCCCCACCAGCCCCGTGGCCGCCTCGACGCGTTCCTGCATGTCCTGCACCGCGGATGCTGCCACCTGCTCGGTGCCGAACAGCCGGCCGTAGCTCTCCACGTCCCGGTAGATGAGGTCGAAGCCGCTCGCACCACCCGTGGACCGTCCCTCGACGCCCGCGCAGTAACCACTCACGGTGACAAGCTGAACGCCGGCCTCGTCGAGGCGGGCCGCGAGCAGGTCGATGTCCACACCCGAGGCGATGTCGGTGCCGATGACGGTGTCGACGCCCGCGCTGACGATCATCTCGAACGACACGGAGTACGAGTCGTCGGTCACGTGCTCGGCCTCGTGGAGCACGGCCTTGGTCTCCGGCTCGAAGGGAACCTCCATGATGCCGGCATAGTGCGTCAGCTGGTCACCGACACCGGCAGCGACGAGGAGCGACGGCGCCTCGGAACCTACCGCGAGCACCCGCTCCGGGCGAGAGTCGAAGACGACCTCCCTGCCACAGCTGTCGATGCTGACCGGCCCCGCATCCGAGTCACCGCGGCCCGCGGCGGTATCGGCCGGGGCGCCACACCCCGTGGCCACCACCAGCAGAAGGGGTACGACAGCGGCCCAGGCGCTGCGAGCTCTCATCAGACGATCACTCCGTTCTCATGACGGCCGGTTCCCGCGCGGTACCCCGCTCCGCGATAGAAGCTGATGAACAGTCCATGAAGCACTCATTCAACCACAAAAGGGGCACGTCCGAGCATATTTGAGAACGATTATTAATGTCAAGATCTGAGGAGCGCCTCCCTGCACCTGGTGTCTCGCACCTGGGTTCGTGGAGTGCGGCCGAGGTGGTCGGTGCCCCATCTTTGATGGTGTCGCGGGAGCGAATCGGCACACGAACCTTCCGAAGGACCCGACGACACCGGTGGACGCTCCCCTCAGGCCTCCGTGCGGTGGCGTCGCTCCAGGGTCGCGCCCTCGACGTCGACGTCGGGCAGGATCTTGTCGAGCCACTTCGGCAGCCACCAGGCGCTCTTGCCCAGCAGGTGCATCAGTGCGGGCATGAGCAGCATGCGGACCACGAAAGCGTCCGCGAGGACACCGAACGCGAGGCCGAACCCGACCGACCGGATCATGGCCGAGTCCGCGAAGACGAAGCCGCCGAACACCGAGACCATGATGAGCCCGGCGGCGATCACGACGGATCGGCCGGCGCGGAAGCCGCGCGCGACGGCGAGCCGCGCCGACGCGCCGTGCACGTAGGCCTCTCGCATGCCGGTGGCGAGGAAGAGCTGGTAGTCCATGGCCAGGCCGAACAGGATGCCCACCAGGATGATCGGCAGGAAGCTCAGGATCGGGCCCGTGCTGTCCAGCCCGATCAGGCCCGCGCCGAAACCCTGCTGGAACACGGCGGTGATCGCTCCGTAGGTCGCCAGCAGCGACAGCACGAACCCGCCGGTCGCGATGACCGGCACCAGGATGGAGCGGAAGACGAGAACGAGGATCAGCAGCGACAGGCCGACGACCACCACCAGGTACAGCGGCAGCACCTCGTTGAGGCTCTCCGAGATGTCGATGTTGATGGCGGCCTGGCCGGCGACGCCGAGCGCCAGCTCGCCGTCGACGGGCGGAAGCTCCCGCAGGTCGCGCACCAGCCGCTCGGTGGACTCGCTGTTCGGCCCCTCGCTGGGCACCACCTGGAACGCAGCCAGGAGGCCGTCGTCAGACACGGCGATCGGTGCCACCGCGGTGACGCCCTCGACGCCGGACAGGACGCGGGCCACCGCGAGCTGGGCCGTGGTCTGCTCGGACTCGCCGAGCCCTTCGGGCAGGTTCGCGGCGACCAGCAGCCGGGCGTTGGTCCCGGCGCCGAAGGCGTCCTCCGAGATCGTGTAGGCACGCTCCGCCTGGGAGCCGGAGGGCTCGGAGGAACCGTCCGGCAGGCCGAGCCGCATCGACTGGGCGGGTATCGCCAGCGCGAGCAGGGCGACGCCGCTGACCAGCACCGCCACCACGGCACGAACGACGGACATGGGCTTGACGTGCGCGACGGCGTCGTCCTGCCTCGCAACCTTCGCGCGAGCGCGACGGCTGACGATCCGCTCGCCGAGCAGCCCCAGCAGGGCCGGGGCGAGCGTGATCGCGACGAGTACCGCGATGGCCACGCAGGCAGCGCCGACAGTGCCCATCAGACCCAGGAACGGGACGCCGGTGATGTTCAGGGCCAGGAGCGCGACGATCACGGTGCTGCCCGCGAAGACGACGGCCGTGCCGGACGTGCCGTTCGCCAGCCCGATCGACTCGCGCACCCCCATGCCGTGCAGCAGCTGCTTGCGGTGACGGTTGAGGATGAACAGCGAGTAGTCGATCCCGACCGCCAGCCCCAGCATGAGACCGAGGACCGGGGTCACCGACGCCATCTCCACCAGGCCGGAGAACGACAGTGCGCCGAGCGCGCCGATCGCCACACCGGTCAGGGCGGTGACGATAGGGATACCCGCTCCGAGCACGGTGCCGAGCATGACCAGCAGCACCACGGCCGCGACCAGGAGCCCTGCGATCTCGCCCGGCCCCACGAGGCTCGGCACGCCCTGCGAGATGTCCGACGACGCGGCAGCCTCCACCCCGTCGATCGGCTCGGCGGTGAAGTGCTCCACGACGGCCTGCTTGGACTCGTCCTGCAGCTCCAGGCGCGGCACGTCGAACGCGACGTTCACCTGCGCGGTCGAACCGTCCTCGGAGACCAGACGGATGTTCTCGGCGAAGCCCAGCAGCTCGGATCCCTCCTCGAGCTCCTGCTCGTTCTCCCGGAGCGTGGCGCGTCCCTCGTCCAGGTCGGCCTGACCCTGCTCGGCCTCGGCACGGCCGGCGTCGAGCTGCTCCTGCTGCGCGTCGAGCTCGGCCTGGCGCGCGTCCAGCTCGGTGGTCGGGTACCCGGCGGCCTCGGCCTGCGCACGCGCGGCGTCGAGCTGTTCCTGACCGGCGTCGAGCTGCTCCTGGCCCGCGTCCAGCTCGGCCTGGCCCGCGTCCAGCTCCCTCTGGCCGGCCCTCAGCTCCGCCCGGGCGTCCTCGAGCCGCGTCCTGCCGTCCTCGAGCTGCTTCGCCTGATCGGCGCGTTCCCGCTCGGCCTCGAACGGGTCGGTCACCGTCGAGACGTCGGGCAGGTCGTCGGCATCGTCGACCAGGGCGCCGATCTGCACCCGCTGAGCGTCCGTGAGCGGTGAACCATCCTGCGTCCGGTACACGATCGTGCCGGAGGCACCCGCGAGATCCGGCAAGCCGGACTCGAGCTCCTCGACCACCTCGGAGGAAGCCAGCCCCGGGATGTCGAAACTGGTTGCGAGCGTCCCGGCCCAGGTGGCGAACGCACCTCCGGCAAGGGCGAGCACCAGGACCCACGAGCCGATCACCACCCACGCGCGCCGTGCGGCACCCTTGCCCAGCCTGTACAGCAGTTCCGCCATGGTCGTACTCCTCGCCGGTCAGGTGGTGACGCAAGCATCATACGCAACGTTGCGTCCAGTGGATCAATCCGTAGGATCTGCACATGGCAGAGCGTCGGCGAGGAGCCGCCCGGAGCGAGAGCGCCCGCCTCGCCGTGCTCCGGACGACGGCTGAACTGTTCGCGCAGCGTGGGTACGACCACCTCACGATCGAGGGCATCGCCGCCGAGGCGGGCGTGTCCAAGCAGACCATCTACCGGTGGTGGCGGTCCAAGAGCGCGCTCGTCGCGGAGTGCCTCTTCGAGGGCCTCCTGCTGCCCGCCGAGCTCACGCCACCCGATACCGGCGACATCCGGACCGACATGACCACCTGGCTGGACGAGCTGTTCCGGTTCGTCGACGCCCCGGGGAACAACGGGCTGGTCAGGTCGCTCATCACGGTGGCGGCGGAGAACGAGGACGTCGGCCGGCAGCTCAACACGTCGCTCGGCGTCTCGTCGCTGCTGACCACGCGGCTGGCAACGGCGGCACAGTCCGGAGACCTCCCCGAAGGCACGCCCCTGCGGGAGCTGATCGACGCCGCGGTCGGGGCGGTGATCCTCCACGTGCTGCAGCGCTCCCCCGTCGAACCGGGCGCCGCACAGCGGCTGGTGGGCGTGCTGCTGCGCTGAGCCGGACGGGTGGACACGCCGTCGTGCGGTGGTCGGCTCAGTGGCGGACGCGGGCGCGGGAGCGAGCCACACCGGCCAGCGTGGCTCGTACGGGTGTGCCGAGATAGATCCCCAGCGAGGCGCCCGCGGCCAGACCGACGGCGATGGACGCCGCCAGGACGAGGGAGTTCGCGCCGGCACCCGGTGTATCGGCCTGCACCACACCGAGCAGCCCGTAGAACACGGCACCGCCAGGTACGAGCGGCACGATGGCCGCCGTCGTGACCGCGACGGACGGGACGTGCAGCCGGTGCGCGACCAGGATCCCGACGAAGCTGGCCAGCAGCGCCGCGACGCCGCTCGCGGCGGCCTCGTGCAGGTCCAGCGCCACCGTGAACGCGTGCCCGAGTACCGCGATCGTGCCCAGCACACCGCTGACGGCGATGATGCGCGCACCGGCACCGTTGAACAGGGCGACGGCGATCGCGATGATGACGGCGCCCGCGAGCTGGTTCGGCAGCGGACCGAATGCCGACGGCGCGTCCGGCAAGGTCATCCGGAACCCGAGCACGCTGCCGAGCTCGAGCCCGATGAGGATTCCGACGACCAGGCCCACGGTCTGCAGCGTGAGGTCGAGGATGCGGCCGGCCGCCGTGAGCGCGAACCCGTCGATGGCGTCCTGGGCCGCGCCGACCACCGTGAGGCCGGAGAGCATCAGGACGATCCCGGACGCCACGATGATGGACGGGCGCACCCCGGTGAACGGCTCGAAGCCCGCGGTGATGAGAGCGGACACGGCCACCGCGACCGCCGTGGTCACGAACGCCCCGGCGATCTGGCTGAAGAACGAGGGCACCCGGAGCCGTGCCAGCCCCGCCTGGGTCGCCGCGGCTCCCAGCGCGGCGACGAAGGTGAGCCCCAGAAGCACCGCGGACCCTCCCGCGAGGATGCTCACGCCGACTGCGAGCAGGGCGCGGGCGATCACGACGACCGGCGACTTGTACCTGAACGGCACGCGACGGATGGCCCGGAACCTCGTGCGGGCCTCCTCGAGATCTTGACCGTCGGTGATGTCGACGATCAGCGCCTGCAGACGTTGCAGCTTCGTGTGGTCCGGTGCCGCCACCCGCACGACGCGGAACAGAGTGTGCGGCCAGCCCTCGCCACCGCGGTGGTACGACACGGCGATCGAGCTGTAGGTCACGTCCACGTGGACGCCCTCGAGCCCGTACGCACCTGCCACGCGCGTGATCACCAGCGTCACCTCGTGCGCCGACGCCCCGACCGCGAACATCGACTCCCCGATCCGCATGGCGAGGTCCAGCGTCCGAAGCATCCAGGCGTCGTCGAGGATCGGGATCGGTTCGGTGATCGCCTCCGGCGGATCGCTGCGCAGCACCCTGTGTATCGAGGAGAACAGGCGCCTGTGGGGTTGCTGAGGCATACGCCCATTCTGCGGGTGGGATCAACCGGTGGTGACCGCTGTGCGCAGTGCGCGGTTCAGCCGCGGGAGAGCCGGTCATCGTCAACAGCTGAAGTCTCCACAGAACCCGGGGCGGGCGTGAGGGCACCGCCCCCACAAGAACGAACGAGACCAGACCACCATGAGCCGCAAGGCCATGGTGGTCCGTGGTCGAGTGTCCGAGAGGGGACTCGCCCCCCGGCGGTCCGGGACTTCGCTGCGTTCGAGCGTCATGTCAGCAATGCGGGGAGGGCGGCCGGCGGGGACGGCACCGTCAGCCAGGCCTGTGAGCTCGGCGTGGTTCTCGTGCGGATCGTCGTCCTGGAGTCGTCCTGGAGTCGTCCTGGAGTCGTCCTGAGGCTCCGGAGGGGCCCACGCTCTCCTGTTTGTTCTTCGCCGTGGGGAGAGGTCGTACGGTGGCGCTGTGCCCGCGCCCGAAGCTGTCCCGTCACTCTGTCAGGAGACGATCCGCGATGCGGTTCCCTACCACCTCTCGTCCCTCGGACCTGGACCTGGGCGCCGTTCGTGAGGTCAGTCTGGCCCTCAACGCGGCCCACCTGTTCGTCTACTTCATCCCGGAGGTTCGCGAAGAGGCGGCCGGGCTCGGTGTGACCGGTGGCCGGCGGGCGTACTTCGCGTTCCGGTCGGCCGCGTTGGGGCCGGTCCCGTGGCAGGTCACGCTCGCGGCCTTCTACAACTTCAGTCCACGGTCGGTCCAGGCCGTGTCGGGCGTGTGGGACGTCGCGCCGCCCGAGCAGTGGCAGGCAGCTCGCTTCACGGCGGTCCACCGTGCGTTCCAGCGCGTCGGTGCGAACCTCAGCGACGATCAGGTCGCGGAGGCGCGCTCGCTGATCGACCCGGTCGTCGCGGGTGCCGACTACGCGGGAAAGACGATGGCCGCCGCCAACGCCGCGGTCCCCCTTCCTGGCGATCCGCTCCTCGCGCTGTGGCAGCAGATCACGGTGCTGCGGGAGTGGCGTGGTGACGCGCACGTCATCGTGCTCGCCGCGAACGGTATCGGGCCCTGCGACTGCAACGTGCTGCAGACGGCGACGGGGCACCTCCCGGAGGCGCTCGCACGTGCGACCCGGCTGTGGAGCGAGGAGGAGGTGACGGCGGCGACGGCGCGTCTCGTGGCGCGCGGATGGCTCGACGCCGGCGGTGCGGCGACCGACGCCGGCATCGCGGCGCGTGAGCAGCTCGAGGTCGAGACCGACGAGCACTGTGCCGCTCTGTGGACGGCGACCGGTGACACCGACGCTCGTCGCCTCGCCTCGCTCATCCTGCCGATCCACGACGCGTTCACCGCGGCCCGCACATATCCGTTCCCCGTGGAGGTCGCCGATGCACGCCCCGACGGTCCGGAGACCGCCGGGTAACCCGCACGCGGTGGTCCGTACCCGCTTCGCTGCGCACCCCCGCGGCAGGTTCAGTGGTTTCCGGGATGTGCGGACCGGCTGGCCATCGCCGTCACTAGGGTGTTCAGAGCGTCGATCACCCGAGCGCGATCCTCGCCGAGCCCGGCGAGGAGGTCCGCCTCGATGGCCAGCTGCCGGGGAAACAGCGTGTCCACGATCCGTTTGCCCGCGTCGGTGACGGTCACCAGCTGTGCACGGCCGTCCGTAGGGCTGCGTGCGCGCTCGACCAGCCCCCGGCCCTCCAGCTTGGCGAGAGTCTTACCGACAGCCGGCCGTGAGATCCGCATCTCGTCCGCCAGGTGCCGCGCGATCATTCGCCCGGGAGTGTGGCGAAGGACGATAAGCATGTCGAGCTCCGGCGGGCTCACAGAGGTCCCGTCGAAGAGCGGCTCCAGCGCGCGCTCGAACATCGCTGAGGCGCCCTTGACCAAGGCCACGATGGTCATCGGTGAGGTGTCCACATCGGGAGCGTTCTCCCGCCACAGATCGCGAGTCCTGAACATTGCCACTCCAAACGTTAACTAGTAGCCTACCCATTAACTATAATCGGCAGTGGCGCACCGGTACGCCACTGCCGACTCCCCCGTCGCCCGGGTGCGGCGGGCACCCGGGGCGTGCCACCGGACGGTGAATCCTGGCACGCCAGACCGCAGAGCAGAAGTGGAGTGAGACATGAAGATCGCTGGCGCAGTAGTTCTCGTGACGGGTGCTTCGTCGGGCATCGGGGCGGCCACGGCACGAGCCGCGTCCCACGCCGGCGCACAAGTGGTGCTGGCCGCGCGCCGGGAGACGCGACTCAGGGCCCTGGCCGACGAGCTGGGCGGCGCGATACCCGTTCGTTGTGACGTCACGGACCCTGACCAGGTCGCCTCGGCCGTGCGGACGACGATGGAGACGTTCGGTCGGATCGACGTCCTCGTGAACAACGCCGGGCAGGGCCTGCAAGCTGTTGTCGATGAGATCGACCCCGACGACTTCCGCGCCGTGCTCGAGCTCAACCTGGTCGCGCCGCTGCTCACCATGCGCGAGGTGGTTCCGGTGATGCGCCAGCAGGGCACCGGCAGCATCATCAACGTGAGTTCGGGTATCACCTTGTCCACCATCCCCGGCAGCGGTGCCTACGCAAGTTCCAAGGCGGGCCTCAACCAGCTCTCCGCAGTAGCACGAGCCGATCTCGCCGGCGCGGGCATCACGGTCTCGACGGTGTACCCGTTCATCACTGCCACCGAGTTCCTGGACTCGGTGCGAGCCGGGCACGAGTCCGCAGCACAGCTGGAGTCCGACCACGGACCACGCCCGCAGAGCCCAGAACAGGTCGCCGAGACGATCCTTGAGCTCATCAGGACAGGTGCCGAACGGGCTGACCTGGTACCTGAGCAGTTCGGCGGCAGTTTCACGGGCTGACGACGTGGCGACGCGTCGGCTCTCGGCCGGCCGGTGCTCAGCAAGCACGCCGACGGTCGCCGAACAGCTGGCCCGCATGGGTTCCCGCACCGAACGGCCCGCCGCACTGGCCGTCGTCGGATACGGGCCACACGGAGGCCTATGCGCCCACCACCTCGCCCCGGGGATCCGGATCAGCAACGCCGCCCGCAGTTCGTCGGCGTCGATCCGAATGAGCCGCCCGACCCGGTACGCACGCACGGTCCCGTCCGCGATCCGCCACCGGATCGTCTTCACGGACACACTCAGGTCTCGCGCAGCTTCAGCGAGGGAGATGAGCCGGCCGCTTGGCATACTTTTCTTGCCACGGCTTGCGCGCGCTCGAGTCGTCATCGTCGCCAGACGCATGCACCAGTTCGCCACGGGGGTTCCCCCGAGTAGGGGTCTGTCGAGTTAACGGCTCTGTCGCACTTTCGACTCTGGCGCACTTCCGGTGGTCGCGGTCAGCGGGCAGCACCACGACAGCGCCAACTCTGGGGCCGTCGGAGCAAGAACTTTCGGGACGAGCCGTTGACCACCGGAAGTGCGCCAGAGCCGTACCCGGTGCCGGATCCCGTCGACCTGCCGCCGCAGATTCCGTGCCGGACGACCACGCGCCGCCACCGGCAGCAACGGCCCGACCACCGCCCACGCCTCATCCGTCAGATCTGGGCAAGGCGTCTGAGCGGGCTGCGATCGCACAGCTTGTGCGGGCTGCGCGACCCCGGGGAGGACCTGATCGGGCCGACGGGCTGCTCAAGACCCTGACCGCCTGGGCGGGCGCGCTCGGCTGGTTCGGGTCATCGCCCCTCAAGGTCCGAGCGGCAGGTGAAGGCGCTCAAGCAGAAGCAGCGCGAGGCGCAGCCGGCAAAGGTGACGGCGTAGCCGCGACACCCGCTTCGCGTTGCCGAACGGGTCAACCGCACACGACGGTGATCTTGCTGGTCGCGACGAGTTCGCCGTAACGGTACTCCCAGGTCCAGAGCCCGAGCGCGGTGTTCGGGCCGGTCGTGAACTGGTGGTAGACGGCGCCCGCCTCGCCGCTGTTCTCCGTGCCGCTCTCCACGACCTGACCTGATGGATCCCGCACTTCGTACTCGACGAGCACTCCGTCCGGGAACGCGCCGGCGATGACGTCGTAGCTGGATCCGCGCAGGACTGTGTCGGGGTCGGGCAGCCAGCCGCCGTCGATCTCGAACCACGACACCGTCGGCATGCCGAACACGTCGAACAGGACAGTCCGGTCGGCCTCGATCACGGTGTCGTCCGGGGCGACGACGAACGCGCGGTAGAAGCCGCTGGTGGTCATGCTGAACGGGCTGTCGGGCCGGGCGTCGAAGTAGCCGTCCGCATCGGTGGTGACGACAGGTTCCGCGCCCTCCGGAAACACCGTGGCGTCGCTGTCGAGGTGGCGGGCGTTGATGCGGTAGTCGGTATCGGGAGCGAGGCCGGTGCCCCGGAGGTAGAGCGGGCCGCCGTTCCGCTGATCCATCCCGAAGGATTCCAGGAGGGGAGCGTTCTCCGGAGCCACTTGTACGGAGGAGGCGTAGGCCCGGGCGGTGGCGGGCGCGGCAGCGCCGACAACAGCCATCGAGGCGAGGACGGTACTGGCGAAGAGGGTGGTCGCAAGCTTGACGGCGCGGTTCAAGGGTGCCTCCCATCGGATCGTGAAGAACGCCAGACGGGTGGTGCAGTTGAAGCAGGCGTACGAGACAGTCAAACAGGATGTCCGTGGTTTGTCATGATTTGGCCCGTATTTCACCCGCCACCTCAGAGGCGATCACCGATGCCCTCGTGAGCGAGGGGGTCCACCTCGGCGATCTGAAGCGAAGGCTCGCAGGGCTCAAGGCGGAGTCCATCGAGATCGACGTGGTCAACTTGGTCAGCGGTGACGACTATCGCCAGCAGCCCTCGCGCGAGCACCAGGCCGACGAGACGTGGTGCGCGCGGAAGCTGGTCCGAGGTGCAGTAGAGCGCGACTTCCGCCCGCTTGGCACACTATTACTGGAACGCGAGCTCACTAGTGCCCTGAGTCAGGAATTCTGTTCAGGTAGGTGGCGAGTCGTTCGAGGATCTCGTCGGCGGTTCTGGTCCAGGCGTAGGGGCGTGGGTTGGTGTTCCAGCCGGCGATCCAGTCGCGGATGCCTTTCTCCAGTGCCTGGACGGATTTGTGGACCCCGCGGCGGATCTGCTTGTTCGTGAGTTCGGCGAACCATCGCTCCACGAGGTTGAGCCAGGAGGAGCTGGTCGGTGTGAAGTGCAGGTGGAAGCGGGGGTGGGCGACCAGCCAGGTCTTGATCGCCGGGGTCTTGTGCGTGGCGTAGTTGTCCAGCACGAGATGTACGTCCAGGTCGGCGGGGGTCTGCTTGTCGAGCGTGATCAGGAACTTCTTGAACTCCTCGGCGCGGTGGCGCCGGTGCAGGGAGCCGATCACCTTGCCGGTGACGACCCCAGGGTGGCGAACAACGTGGTGGTGCCGGCGCGCACATCGTCATGCGTTGCTCGCTGGGGCACCCCGGGCATCATCGGCAGCACCGGCTGGGAACGGTCCAGGGCCTGGATCTGGGACTTCTCGTCCACGCAGAACACCAGCGCCCGCTCCGGCGGGTCCAGGTAGAGGCCGACCACGTCGTGGACCTTGTCCACGAAGAACGGATCGGTCGACAGCTCGAACCCCTCGCTGCGGTGGGGCTGCAGGCCGAACGCCCGCCAGACGCGTGAGACCGTGGACTGCGACATGCCCATCTCGGCCGCCATCGCCCGGGTCGACCAGTGCGTGGCGTCCTTCGCCCTGGTCTCCAAAGTCCGGGTCACCAGCGCCGCGACCTGCTCGTCGGTCACCGACCGCGGGCCACCCGAGCGCGGCACGTCTCCCAGGCCCGCGAGCCGGTGCTCCACGAACCGCGCCCGCCAGCGGCCCACCGCATGCGGCGTCGCCCCCACCTTCTCCGCCACAGCCATGTTCGTCGCGCCCGTCGCGCACTCCAGGATGATCCGGCACCGCAACGCCCACGACTGCGGCGTCGACCGCTTACGCACCCACCCCTCCAGGGCCGCACGCTCATCCGCGCTCAGCACCAGCGCCGCCTTCGGCCGTCCCACCTGCCCCATCAGGCAAGACTACCTTCTGAACGGAACTCTTGACTCAGGAGTCAAGCACTGAGCTCACTTCACCCAACCTCCCGCCCACCTGACCCACGTGTTCTGTCGCTGATACGATCGGCTCGTGGGTGAGACGTCGGAGTTCGCGAGCGTCCGTCGTGCCTATGACACCGTTGCGGAGGACTACGCCACGTTCTTCCACGACGCCAGCACCGAGACCGCGGACAACCTCGCCATGGTCGACCAGTTCGCCGACGCCGTGGCCGAGGGACCACTCCCCGGTGTCGTCCTGGACGCCGGGTGCGGCACCGGACGCATGAGCCGCTACCTCGCGGCCCGCGGAGTGGCCGTACAGGGCATCGACCTCTCCCCCGGCATGATCGCCCAGGCGCGCCTGGCACAGCCCGGAGTCACGTTCGACGTCGGCTCCCTCACCGACCTGCCCTACGACGACGGCACGTTCACCGGCGTCCTGCTCTGGTACTCGATCATCCACACCCCAGCCCACACCCAGCCCGACATCTTCGCCGAGATCCGCCGCGTCGTGCGCGACGGCGGCCACGTCCTCGCCGGCTTCCAGACCGGCCAGGGCGTCCACGACGTCGCCCCCGCCTACCGCCGCCACGGACACGACATCGAACTCGTGCGCCACCCCTTCACACCCGACCAGGTCACACGATGGATGTCCGACGCCGGACTACGCCAGACCCACCGCCACGAGCAACCGCCCGCGGACGGACAACCCCACGGGGAATGCACGCTGCTCGCGGTCGCCGAGACCTGATCACCTGAACGAGCCCAGCGGAGCGCAACCGAACCACTATCCGACCACCCAGGACGCCGCAGCTCCCACTGCGAAACCTCACGCGAAGCCGGTGATCACCTCGACTGGGGTGTGCTCCCGCTGGACGAGCCGCGACGCGCCGACGACGGCCGACCCCAGGAGCAGAGCGCCCGCCAGCACCAGATCGACCTGCGTCATGACACCCGCGATGACGCTCATCGTGCCGGTATGGATCGACGCGCGAATCCACGGCGTGATCGCCGCGAGGGAGGCGACCCCGACCAACCATGCGCCGAGAAAGGTCAGCAGTCTCGGAGGTGCGCCGAGCCACGCGAGGACGGCGATCGCCGCCAGCTCGACAACCACGACGCCCGCGAGAGCGACGGCCCGCCGCACCCGCGGGCGGACCCACTTCGACTCAAGGACACCAACCCGCGCCAGAATCCTCACGAGCGTCGCAGGCAGGAGGACGCACAACAGCAAAGCGGCCGCAGCGAACATGAACCCTCGTGCACCCGAGGTCGTGGCGAGGCCCATCGCCACGACGGCGATCGAGAAGACGTGCGTCGGCTCAAAGACCCACGCGACCACGTGCGCCCAGCGCGGCCTGTACTGCTGTCGGCCGACGTCGGGACCTGCGGTCAGGAGCCGACCACCTGCTTGACCAGGCGACGGCGGGACTCGCTGGTGGTCTCGTCCCGAAACGCTCGACCGAGTCGGCGCAGGGCGTCGTCGTCCGAGAGCCAGGCCCTCCAGTCGTCGCTGCGGTCCGGCGGGTCGTCCATGCCGCGTCGGGCCGCGCGATGTCGATCTGGAAGGCGAGATGGACCTCTCTCGGGGCGTCGCCGACCACCGCGCGGACGCGACCGACGTCGTCCACGTCGGAGAACCGCGACAGGACCGCCAGCGCGTCCATGATCTCGATGGAGGCGTGGAACTGGGCGAGCTCGGACCTGGGTAATTCCAGCGAGGCCTCGGAGACTGTCGACGTCAGGTGCTGGTGCAGGACTTGCAGGTGGGCCTGGCGGCGTCGCTTGCGCGCCATCGCGAGGAGCAGGTGGCCCACGACGCCGATGGACAGGAACGCCGTCGCCATGGTCGTGAGCGCGCTCGCGCTCATGCCCAACACCGATTCCCGTGCCTGAGGATCCCTGGATGCATGGTTGACGAGCGACACGACCGCCCGCGCGAGGCCAGCCGCTCCCCCGACGGCGGCGACCGCCATCCCCCAGCCATACCGCAGGCCGAGCGCTCGGCTCGAGCGCAGCGCGGACAGCCCGAATGCGCCCGAGGCGAGGCCACCTGACCCGCAGTAGATCAACCAGTAAGCCATCATCCACGGGCGCCCGATCGCCTGGTTCGTCAGGTCGTCGTTCGTCCACGGCCCGTTGGCGACGAACAGGCCGACATCGGGCAGAGCCAGTCCCTACCGTGGAAGCGCCAGCCACAGGCCGCGGCTCTGCTCGAGGAGGTCAAGCGGAGCAACCGCCGGTTCGACGGCATCGTCATCGGTGAGCCCCACCGTCGACCAGGTCACGGAGATACTCCACGGCCTCGGCGGCAGCGTCGCGGTGCTGGGACAGGCCACAGACGAAGAACGCCGAGACCTCTACGAGGCGCTCGGCGTTCGGGTCGACTTCGACGCTCGTGAGCGTGAAGTCATCCTCAGCGTTTCCCCGCCGATCACAGCAGGGCGTGAGGATCGATGTGTCCGAGAGGGGACTTGAACCCCTACGCCCTAATACGGGCACTAGCACCTCAAGCTAGCGCGTCTACCAATTCCGCCACCCGGACAGGTGGACCTTCCCGGGCCTCTCGGCTCCGTTCCGGTGCGGGTAAAAACATAGCACGAAGCGGGCGCGGACCTCACATCGATATCGGTGTGACCTGTGCCTCGGGAGCGGGCCTCGCCCGGCGGCCGGCCGGGCCGGTTCCGCCGTTCTGCGGGAGACTGGCGGGGTGAGCGCCACCGACCCCGTGCCGCCCGGCTGGCTGCGTTCGTCCGCGGGCTGGTCCTGGCGGCTGATCGTGCTCCTGGCTGCCGTCGCGACGGTGTTCTGGCTGACGTGGCAGGTGCAGCTGCTCTTCGTCGCGGTCTTCCTCGCCCTCGTGTTCACCGCCGTGCTCAACCCTGTGACCGCGCTCTACGGGCGTGTCGTGCCCCGCCCTGCGGCCACGGGGCTCGCGATCCTCACCGGGATCGTCGTCGTCGGTGGCCTGCTCACCTACGTCGTCGCGTCCGTGGCCGGGCAGTGGGAGCGGCTCGCGCAGCAGTTCAGCAGCGGCGTCGACCAGCTCGTGGAGATCGTCGAGGCCCTGCCCGGCCCTTTCGAGGTCGAGATCGCCCAGCGCAGCCAGTGGCTCGACGACGTCTCCGGCTGGGTCCGTGAGAACAGCGAGGAGCTCGTCAGCCGGGCCGCCGAGGGCGCCGGCTCCGTCGTCGAGGCGTTCGCCGCGATCGTCCTGGCGATCTTCTGCACCGTCTTCTTCCTCTCCGGGGGATCCGGGATGTGGCGGTGGTTCCTCGACCAGGTCCCCGCCGTCCACCGCGAGCACTGGCGCCACGCCGCCGCTGCCGGCTGGTACACGTTCTCCGGGTACACGCGCGGCATCGTCATCGTCGCCGTCACCAACGGCGTCCTCGCCGGGACCTTCCTCGCGATCATCGGCGTGCCGCTGTCCGCACCGCTCGGCGTGCTCGTCTTCATCGGCACGTTCATCCCGCTCATCGGCGCGCCGCTCGCCATGATCATCGCCGCCGTCGTCGCCCTCGCCGCCGACGGGCCCCTGGCCGCCCTCTTCGTCATCATCGGGATCGCCGCCATCGGCCAGCTCGAGGGGCACGTGCTGCAACCACTCATCATGGGCAAGCAGGTCTCCCTGCACCCCGTCGTGGTGGCGCTGGCGGTCACCTGCGGCACGCTCGTGGCGGGCGTGCTCGGGGCGGTGGTGGCGGTCCCGCTGGTCTCGGTCGCGTGGGCGGTGTTCGACGCGCTGCGCCGGGGGTCCGCGGACGACGGCGCCTCCGGGAACGACGTCGCGCACGCGTCGGCACCGGGTCCCGCCGAAGCGGGTAAAGACCCTTAAATTTGCAGGTCAGTGCGCCTGTCTATGACAGAGTATGCGCGTGGAACCCTTTGTCCTGGCCAACGATTCCGTCCGGTTGTCCCTCCCCGTCGAGGCCGATGTCGCCGCGATCACGGACGCCTGCCAGGACCCGGAGATCGCCGACTGGACGGTCGTGCCGTCCCCGTACACGCGACGGGACGCGGAGCTGTTCGTGGGGCGTTTCGTGCCGGACGGCTGGGCCCGCGGCAGCGAGTTCAACTGGGCGGTCCGTGCGCCGGGCGACGCCGACGGGCCCCTGCTCGGCATGGTGGGCCTGCACTTCGAGGGCCGCGCTGGCGCCGCGGACGAGGAGCGGTCGGCGGAGCTCGGGTTCTGGACGGCGCCCGCCGTGCGGGGGAAGGGGCTCGCGACCCAGGCGGCGCGGCTGGTCGTGGACTGGGGCTTCGACCCCGAGGGGCTGGGGCTGTCGGTGGTCACCTGGGTGGCCTACGTCGGGAACTGGGGGTCGCGCCGCGTGGCGTGGAACCTCGGGTTCCGGGTCGAGGGCACGATCCGGCGGCACGGCCTGCAGCGCGGGAGACGCCGCGACGCCTGGGTGGGCACGCTGCTGCCGGAGGACCCGCGCACGCCGACCGAGCCGTGGACAGGGCCGCCCACGGGTCACGACACCCAAGATCGACAGGAGGAGAGCGCATGAAGCAGCAACCGAGGTCACTCGTCGGCGGGTTCCTGGCAACCCTGCTCGTCGCGGCCGGGCTCGTCGTCGTACCGGCGATCCCGGCGAGCGCCGACGAGCCGCCCGTCCCGTCCCTCGAGGACTACCGGATGCGTCCCGCCAACAACGCGGACCAGCTCCAGGAGCGGGTGGAGCTGCTGGACGAGCAGCTGCCCAAGCTGGGGGTCCGGAACATCCTGGCCCAGGCCCCGCGCCAGGGCACCACCGCGGCCGGCGAGGCGTGCAACGACGACGCGGTCGGGGCGCTGGAGCCGGACATCACCTTCAGCTTCTGCTGGGACGCGGCCGACAACGCGGCCGGCGACGGCACCTACGAGTGGACGCCGCAGGGGATCACGACGGTCGCGGACGCCCAGGCGGACAAGGAGTGGAACGGCACCCAGCCGCTGCTGGTCACCTGGTACCAGTGCCACACCGTCGACGGCGAGAAGCTGTGCGGGGACGACGACGACTCGCTGTGCGACCGGTACGACGAGGAGTGCGTCAAGGGCGTGCGTGTCACGTTCGTCGACCCGGACACCGGCAGGTACGCGCACGTGCTGCTGGCGTACCCGTTCATCAACGACTCCGGCAACGCCACCTACATGAGCCTGCGCACCCAGCAGACCGCGGCCGGGGAATCGCTCCACGCGGGCGGCGTGGCCTGGTACGGGAACTACCTGTACGTGGCCGACACGGCCCGAGGGGTCCGCGTCTTCGACATGCGGTACATCTTCGACCTGGAGGCGGCCGGGGAGAAGGGCGACACCAGCGACAAGCATCAGATCGGCCGGCAGGACGGGGTCTTCTACGGGCACGGCTACCGCTACGTGATGCCCGAGGTCGCGGCCTACACCAACAACGTGCCCCGGCCGCCGGCCGCCGAGCGCTGCACGAACGCGGGGTCGCCGAACACCTCGTTCGTCTCGATCGACCGCAGCGGCATCGACCACCTGATCACCGGCGAGTACTGCCCGGGCCGGACGCCCGAGGACGGCGAGGCGGGTGGCCGGGTCGCCGCCTGGCCCCTGGACGGCAGCACCGGCAGGCCGGACATCAACGGCACCTGCACGTCCCGCACGCCCCCGCACGAGCAGATCCCCTGCTGGCGCGCGGACAACGCCTTCGCCCTGCCCGCGGGCGTCGGCAACATCCAGGGGGCGACGCGGTACGACGGGAGCTGGTACCTCACCCAGAGCAACGGCATGACGAACCGCAGCGTGCTGATGACGGCCGTGCAGGAGACCGGGGAGACCACGGGTGTGCTCCGGTTCTCGCTCGCCGGCCGCCCCGCGGGCATCGGCATCGAGGACCTGTCCTACTGGCCCGGCGACGACCCCGGCCGCAGCGGCCTGTGGTCGCTGACCGAGTGGTGGGGCAAGCGGATGATCTACGTGACTCCCCGGGAACCTCGCTGACCCGGTCCGGCCACGGAGATGCGGCACGATAGGTGCATGCCCGCACCTGCGCGTCCCGGCCTCCGGGTCGCTCCCTCGCTGACCATCCCCCGGGCCGAGCTCACGGAGCGGTTCTCCCGCTCCTCCGGGCCCGGGGGCCAGGGCGTGAACACGACGGACTCCCGCGTCGAGCTGTCCTGGGACGTCGACCGGTCCACCGTCCTGGACAGGACGCGGCGGGAGCGGCTCCTGGAACGGCTCGGCGACCGCCTCGTCGGGGGGATCCTCACCGTCGTCGCCTCCGAGCACCGGGAGCAGCGGCGCAACCGCGACGCCGCCGCCCGGCGGCTGGCGGCCCTCGTCGCCGGCGCCCTGTCCCCCGGCCCGCCCGCGCGCCGGGCCACGCGCGCCACCCGCGGCTCGCAGGAACGCCGGCTGACGGCCAAGAAGCAGCGGTCCGCGACCAAGAGGCTGCGCTCCTCCAGGCCACGCAGCGAGGACTGACGTCCGCCCGCCGTGCGGTCCAGGACCGCACGGTCTACGTTCTCAGGAGTTCCCACCAGGACAGGCAGGACAGGAAGGAGCCGACACATGACCACAGCAGCAGAGACCGTCGTCGAGACTCTCGCGCGTGCGGGGGTCGAGCGGGTCTACGGCCTGCCCGGCGACTCGCTGAACGGCTTCACCGACGCCGTCCGCACCAGCGACACGATCACCTGGCAGCACGTGCGCCACGAGGAGGCCGCGGCCTTCGCGGCCGCCGCCGAGGCCACCCTGACCGGCGAGCCCACCGTCTGCGCGGGAAGCTGCGGGCCGGGCAACCTGCACCTGATCAACGGCCTGTTCGACGCGCACCGTAGCCGGGTCCCCGTGCTGGCGATCGCCGCGCACATCCCGGCCGGCGAGATCGGCAGCACCTACTTCCAGGAGACCCACCCGCAGGAGCTGTTCCGCGAGTGCAGCGTCTACTCGGAGATGGTGAGCGATCCCGAGCAGCTGCCGCGCGTGCTCGAGATCGCCCTGCGCACCGCGGTGGAGAAGCGCGGCGTCGCCGTCGTCGTCGTCCCCGGCGAGGTGTTCCTGGCCGAGGCGGCGGGCCGCAGGCCGTCGGCGCCGATCCGGGCGACGCAGAGCATCGTCCGCCCGCGCGACGGCGAGCTGCGGCGGGCCGCCGAGATCCTGAACGCGGCGAAGCGGGTGACGATCCTGGGCGGGGCCGGCACCGAAGGCGCCCACGAGCAGGTGCTCGCCCTCGCCGAACGGCTCAAGGCGCCGGTCGTGCACGCGCTGCGCGGCAAGGAGTTCCTCGAGTACGACAACCCCTACGACGTCGGCATGACCGGCCTGCTGGGCTTCTCCTCCGGCTACCGCGCCATGGAGAGCTGCGACGCGCTGCTGATGCTCGGCACCGACTTCCCCTACCAGCAGTTCTACCCGTCGACGGCGAAGATCGTGCAGGTCGACCTCCGAGGCGAGCAGCTCGGGCGGCGTACGCCGATCGACCTGGGCCTGGTGGGCGACGTCGGCGACACGGTCGACGCCCTGCTGCCCCTGCTCGACGACCACACCCACCGCAAGCACCTCGACACCTCGCTCACGCACTACGCGAAGGCGCGCGAGGACCTCGACGCCCTCGCCGACAACGACCGCAACCGCGCACCGATCCACCCGCAGTACGTCGCACGGCTGGTGAGCGAGCTGGCGGCCGACGACGCGGTGTTCGTCCCCGACGTCGGCTCCCCCGTGGTCTGGGCGTCGCGCTACCTGAGGATGAACGGCAGGCGGCGGCTGATCGGGTCGTTCAGCCACGGGACGATGGCGAACGCCGTACCGCACGCGATCGGCGCCCAGTCGGCGTTCCCGGCACGTCAGGTGGTCGCCCTCGCCGGCGACGGCGGACTCGGGATGCTGCTCGGCGAGCTGCTGACCATCCGGCAGCACGCGCTGCCGGTCAAGATCGTGGTGTTCAACAACTCGTCGCTGAACTTCGTCGAGGTGGAGATGAAGGCGGCGGGCTTCGTGAACTTCGGCACCGAGCTCGACAACCCGAGCTTCGCCGACGTCGCGAACGCGATGGACATCCACGGGCAGCGGGTCGAGCGGCCGGACGACCTGGAGGTCGCCCTGCGGACAGCGTTCGAGCACGACGGCCCGGCCCTGGTCGACGTCGTCACCGCGCGCCAGGAGCTGTCCATCCCCCCGGCGGTCTCGGCCCAGCAGGTCAAGGGCTTCACGCTGTACGCGATCCGCACGATCATGTCCGGCCGCGGCGACGAGCTCGTGGACCTCGCCGACACCAATGTGTTCCGCCGGCTCTTCGACGGACGCTGAGCACACACAACTGTTACCTGTTTGTCTTGATCGCGCAATCGCCACTGGGGTTCACTGTCAGCGATGAGCACGCTGCGCGAAGGGACCCCACGACCGGCGGCCGGGCTCCCGCCCCTGCACCTCCTCGACCCGGCAGCCCGAGTGGTCCCCCTCCAGGGGCGGGACGGCGAGCTGGCCGGCCTCGAGGAGTGGGCGGCCGACCCGCTGCCGCTCCGGGTGCGCCTCCTGACCGGGCGCGGCGGGGTCGGCAAGACCCGCCTCGCGGTGGAGGTCCAGGCGGCGCTGCACCGCCGCCGGTGGCGCACCGCCTTCGTCCCCCGGGACACGGGCCCCGAGGCGGCGCACCGCACCTGCCACGCCGCGCTGCGCCGCGGCCGCCCGCTGCTCGTCGTCCTCGACGACGCCGGCGAGCGCGACGACGTCCTGGCGCTCGTCGAGTCGCTCGCCGCCGCGTCCGCGTCGCGCCTGCGCGTGCTGCTCACCGCGCGCACCGGCCGCGGCTGGTGGCACCGTCTGGGCTGGTCCCCGCTGTGGGCCGACGGCGCCGCCGCGGACCGCACCGGCCTGGCGGCCCCCGCGCCCAGCGGGATCCCCGCCACGGTCCGCTCCGCCGCCGCCGCGTTCGCCGGGTCGCTGGGCGTGCGCACCCCGCACGTCGTCGTCCCACCGTCGGCCGGGTCCGTCCACCTGGACGCGCACGCGGCGGCTCTCGCGACGGTCCTGGCCCCCGCGCCGGGCGGCCTTCCCGTCGACGCGGACCCCGCCACCGGCCTGGCGGAGCTGCTCGACCTCGTCCGCACCGGCTGGCACGCCGCCGGAGCCGGCGCCGGGCTGTCGCCCGGCCAGGTCGACGGCGCCCTGGCCGCCGTCATGGTCTTCGGTGACGGGACGCGGCCCGTCGCCGAGCGGGAGATCGAGCGTGCGCTCGGTGGCCCGCCGCACCCGGCGGCCGCCACCTTCACCACCGAGGCCCTGGCCACCGGGCTCCCGGACCGCCTGGCCGAGTTGCACGTCGCCCGCACCCTGACCGGCTCACCGGGCATGACGGCCGCCTGCACGACGGCGCTCAGCCCGTCCGAGGCCGCCTCGCTGGCCACGCTCGCCGCCCGGCTGGACCACGACGGCCCGCAGCCGCCCGGTACGGACCGCCTGGCTCTGGACCTGTACGCCGCCGCCGTGGCCGCGGTCGCCCACCGCGACGCCGGGGCTCCGCCGGAGCCCGCCGCGGTGCACCGGATCCATCTCTCGCTGTCCGGCCGGCTCGAGGTGCCGCTGCGCGGCGTCCTGCAGGACGTGGCGCGGGTGGCGGCCGACCTCGCCGGCCCGGACGGCCGGGAGCACCTCGCCGCGCTCGTCGACCGTGCGACCGGCCTGCTGTCCGTGGACCACGAGGTCGCCACGCTCGTGGCCGTCGAGGCCGCCGACCGGGCCCGGGCCCTCGCCGCGGACGGCGTCCCCGGCGCGCCCGAGCTCTCCGCACGGGCGCTCGGCGTCGCCGCCACGGCGCGGATGATCGCCGGCCGCGCGGACGAGGCCGTGGCGCTGACCGCGCGGGCGATCCCGCTCGTGGACGGCACGGGCGGCACGGGCACCGGCTGGACGTCCGAGGTGCTCGGCAGGCTCCTGACCGAACGCGCCCTCTGCCTGTCGATCACGGGCGAGGAGATCGCCGCCGACCTGGCCGGGGAACGGGCGCTGAGCATCCTGCGGGACGGCGTGGGCCGCGACGCCGGCGAGTTCACCGAGCTCCTGGTCCGCGCCCTGGCCACCCGCGTGCGACAGGTGCACCGCGGCCGTCCGGAGGTGGCGCACCGGGACCTGACCGAGGCCGTCGCGCTGACCCGTGTGCTCTACCGCGAGCGCCCCGGCCTGCGGGCCCACACCCTGGCGGTCTGTCTCGCGAACCTGGCCACGGCCTGCCGGGCCCTCGGTGCGGGCGAGGCGGGCGAGGCCTCCGCGGCGGAGGCGGTCGAGCTGCTGCGGCCCGTCGCCGCGGCGGAGCCGTCGCACGGCGCCGAGCTGGCCGCCGTCCAGGGCGTGCACGGTGGTCTGCTCGCCGATCGCGGGGACCTCGCGGCGGCGCTCGGGCTGCTGGAGGCCGGCGTGGCCGGGTTCCGGGCCGGCGGCACGGTCCGCGACCCGGACGAGGACGGCCGGCTGCTCGCCGACCTCGCGGACGTCTACGACCGGCTGGCCCGTCCGCGCGACGCCGTCGCCGTCGACCGGGAGGCGGTCGCCCTGTGGCGGGCCGCGCCCGACGGCCCGTCGGGCGGCGCGCGCCGCCGTGCGGCCCTGGCCGGCACGCTGCTCGCGGTCGCGGGCCGCCTGCTCCGGCTCAGCCGGCCCGACGTCGTCGCCGGCCGGGCCGAGGAGGCCCTGCACCTGTACCGCGGTCTCGCCGCGGTCGGCGGCCGCGAGGCGGACGACGGCGTGGCCGCCGCGGGACGCCTGATCGACGAGATCACGCGGGCGTCCGCGCCCGCCACGGTGCCCGCCGCGTCGCCCGTCCCGGAGGGAGGCCTCGATGGCTGAGCCGCCCGTCCTGGTGGTCCTGGCCGCGGGCGTCACGGGCTGGCTCGTGGAGGACCCGCCGTCCGTCATCGGCATCCTGCGCAACGAGCGGGTGTTCCGCCCGGTCGACGACGTCCCGCGCCCCGTGCGCGACGCGGTGGCCGAGGCACTGTCGGACCTGGACGAGGCGTGGCTGGGCTCGACCGCCCGCGCGGTGTGCGGCGAGGTGCTCGACGCGCTGGAGACCCGCCCGCGCTTCGACCTCACCACGGACTACGCGCTGCCCGTCGCGGGCCTGGTGCTCACCCGGGTGCTCCGGATCGGCCCGGCGGCGGGCCGCCGCGTCGTGGAGGGGCTGCGCGCCGACGGTCGTGCGGCCGACGTCGCCCGCGTCGTCGACGGCGTCGTCCATCTCGCGACCGGGCGCCCTGCCGCCCGGTCCCACGATCTCGCCGCCGGGATCGGCGGCCGGCTCGCCCCGGACCACGACGCGACGGTCGCCGCCGTGGTGCGCCTCCTCGTGCACGCCGCCGAGCCGACGGCGGTCTGGACCGCCCTGACCCTGCGGCGCGTCGTGACCGACGGCGACGTCGCGGCCCGTCTGGCGGGCGGACGCCTGTACGCCGACGAGGTGCTCGACGCCGTCCTGTGGTCGGACCCGCCCCTGCTCGCGCTGCCGCGGCGGCTCGTCACCGAGGACACCGAGGTGGGCGGGCAGGCGCTGCGGCGTGGCGAGGTCGTCGTCGTCGGCCTGAACGCGGCCCAGACCCGGCTGCGCGCGGAGGGATCCGCCGAGCTCGGCAACCGGTCCTACCTTGCCTTCGGGTCCGGGACGACGGCCTGCCCGGCCCGCCGGGCGACCCGGATCATCGTGCAGGCCGCCGTCACGGAGGCGCTGCGCCGGCCGGCGCTGCGGCTGCCCTCGGCCCGGGCCGAGCCCCCGGTGCCCCCGGCCCCGCCGGGGACCCGGAGCCCGGCAGCCGGCACCTGGGCCGAGCGGGTCGGCCCGCTGGTCGTCGAGATGGCGGACGACCTGGCGGCCGGGTGGTGACGCCGGGGGACCGGGACACACGCAGGGCCCCGCAGCTGTGGAATCTGCGGGGCCCTGCGCGATCCGCTGTCTCATGTCGGATCCCGCCGGCGCCTCGGCGCCGGAAGTCTGAGGACCAGCCTACCCGCTCCCCCGGCGCCCGGCGGACCCGTCATCCCTTGACGGCTCCGGAGAGCCCGGCCCCGTCGAGGAAGAGGCGCTGGAACACCAGGAAGATCGCGACGGGGATGATGGTGCTGATCGCGAGCGCGGCGAGCAGCACGTCGAGCTCGACGTAGTCCTGCAGCGCGGGCAGGCGCACGGACAGCGGCTGCACCGCGGGGTCGCGCAGCACGAGCAGGGGCCACAGGAAGTCCTTCCACGCCGTGATGAACGCGAACACGGACACCACCCCGACGATCGGCCTGGACATCGGCAGCACCACCGACCACCCGAGCCGGAACGGCCCGGCGCCGTCGACCTTCGCGGCGTCGAACACCTCCCGCGGCAGGCTGTCGAAGAACCGTGAGACGAGCAGGACGTTGAACGCGTTCGCCCCGGCGGGCAGCCACACGGCCCAGAACGAGTTGATGAGCGACACGTGCACCACCGGCACGTCGAGCACGGTGAGGTACAGCGGCACGAGCAGGACGACGGCGGGCACGAACAGGGTGGACAGCACGAGCGCGCCCAGCACCCGCGAGTACGCCGGGCGCAGCACGGACAGCACGTACCCGCCGGTCACGGCGATGAGAAGCTGCACGGCCCAGGACCCGAGCGCGAGCCAGAGCGTGTTGAAGAAGTGCAGGTCGATGTCGAACCGGGTCCACGCCTCGGTGAGGTTCGCCCAGTCGGTGCCGTGCGGGAAGACCTCGACCGGGGCGCGCAGCGTGTCCTGCGTCGGGGTGACGGCGGCCTTGGCCAGCCACAGGACCGGCCCGAGCCCGGCCACCACGAGCGCGGCGAGCAGCAGGCCGTGCGCCCCGCGCAGGCCCCGGCGCACGCCGGGGCGGCGCAGGTCGGCGTCGGAGACGATGCCGCGGTCGGCCGTCGGGACGGTGGTACGCCGACTCATGAGGTGCTCCAGCGTCTGGTGGTCCGGAAGTAGATCGCCGACAGGAGCGCGAGGACGACGGCGAGCAGGAGGCTCAGTGCCGTCGCGGCGCCGTAGTCGCCGCGCCCGCCGAAGGCGTAGTTGTAGATCATCAGCAGGATCGTGGTGGTGGAGTTCGCGGGCCCTCCCCCGGTGAACAGGTAGGGCTCGGTGAACACCTGGGACGTGCCGATGATCTGCAGGATGAGGGTGATGAACAGGACGGGCCGCAGCTGCGGCAGCGTGACGTGCCAGACCTTGCGCCAGATCCCGGCGCCGTCGACCTCCGCGGCGTCGTACAGCTCGGGCGAGACGCCGGTCAGCGCGGCGAGGTAGATGATCACCGTGCCGCCGGCCGACGCCCACGTCGCCTCGAGCACGAGGGACGGCATCGCCCAGTCGGGGTGCTGCAGCCACGGGAAGGGGCCCGCCCCGAACCAGGCCGCGATCGTGTTGAACACGCCGGTGTCGGACCCGCTGTAGAAGGTCTTCCACAGCAGCACGGCCACCACGGGCGGGATGACGACGGGCAGGTACGCCAGCGCGGCGAACAGCCCGCGGGCCCGGCGCACCTCGCTCATCACGACGGCCGCCAGGAGCGGGAGCGGGTACCCGAACAGGAGCGCGAGCACGGCGAAGTACAGCGTGTTGCGCACGGCGACGGGCAGCAGCGGGTCGGACAGCACGTAGGCGAAGTTCTCCAGCCCGACGAAGTCGGGCGGGGCGACGAGGTTGGTGTACTGGACGCTCATGACGATGGCGCGGACGATCGGGAACCAGGAGAACAGCCCGAAGCACACGAGCATCGGCAGCGCGATGACCAGCGTGGACAAACCTCCGTGACGGACCCAGCCGGCCACGCGTCCGCGGCGGGGCCCGCCCGCCGCCGCCTGCTGGGAAGCAGGGGACGGCGAGCGGACCGCGAGGGAGACGGCCATGGGATCAGCCGCGCTCGATCAGGGTCTGGACCTGCTGCTCGGCGTCGGCCAGCAGGGTGTCGATGTCGGCGTCCTCGTCGGTGAGCACCGCCTGGACCACCGGGTCGAGGGCCGCGTACAGGTCCTGCGTGGCGGCCGGCGGCTCCGCGGCCAGCGGCTGGTCGTAGATCCCGTCGCTGTACGGCGCGAACTGCTCGAGCGGCACGTTGATCAGGTCGGCGATCCACTCCTGCGACTGGTCGTACGTCTCCTTGTCGAAGACGGGCAGGATGGGGGCGCCCACGGGCAGGTCCTGCGCGGCGGCGGCCTCGGCGTCGGACACCGCGCCCTCCCGCGTGATGAGCTTGCCCATGTAGTAGAAGTCGATCCACTTCACGGCGGCGGCCTGCTCGGCGGGGGTCGCCTTCGCGTCGACGGCGGCGAGGGTGCCGCCGCCCAGCGCCGCGGCGTCGTCCCCCTCGAGCGGGAGGACGGTGACGCCGTAGTCGTCGGGGTCCATCGCGTTCTGCGTGACGAGGTTGCCGTAGTCGCCGCCGCCGGAGATCAGCATGCCGATCTTCCCGGCGCCGAGGTCGGCGTGGCTCGTGGCCCAGTCGTACAGGAACTCGTCGCCCATGGAGTCGTCCTCCCACCGCATCGCGTGCAGGTACTCCAGGGCCTCCCGGTACTCGGGCGTGGCGATGGTGGCGGTGACCTCCTCGCCGTCGACCACCTCGGCGCGGCCGCCCAGCGCGTAGACGAGCGTGGTGAGGATCCAGCCGCCCGTGTTGCCCTGCGTCATCATCGAGAACCCGGACTTCCCGGTCTCGTCGCTGATGGTCTTCGCGGCCTCGCGGACCTCGTCCCACGTGGCGGGCGGGGCGTCGGGGTCGAGACCCGCCTCCTCGAACAGGGTCCGGTTGTAGTGGATGCCCTGCCCGTAGGCGGCGATCGGGACGGCCCACTGCGCGCCGTCCGCGGACCGGCCGGCGACGGCGACGGTCTCGTTGAGCTGGTCCGCGTACGGCAGCTCGGCCACGAGGCCTGAGATGTCGGCGATCTGCTCGCGCTCGATGAGGCCGCGCCCGTCGGTGAAGGGGAGGGTGAACACGGTGGGCAGGGTGCCGCCGGCGAGGTCGGCGGCGAACGTGGTGCCGGTCCAGGTGTACTCCTGGTGCTCGACGGTGATGTTCGGGTTCGCCTCGGTGAACTCGGCGGCGCGGTCCTCGAAGGCCTGGACGGCCTCCTCCTCGAGGCCCTCGTCGATGGCGACCTGGAGGGTGACCTCCTCGTCGGCGAGCGCGGCCTCGGCGTCGGCGGGGGTGAGCGCGTCGTCGTCGGCCGAGCAGGCGGCGAGGCCGGTGGCCAGGCCGATGGCGGTGATCGCTGCGACGGCAGCTGTGCGTGACTTCATCATCACTCCTTGGTTGTTCACGGGACCTGTGGGTCAGTCCCGCAGGCGGCACCAGACCGCCGTGTCGGTGGGGAGGCGCCCGTCGTCGGTGAGGGGCGCGCTCGTGAGGGTGGCCGTGGCGCCGGGGGGCAGCGGCACGGCGTCGGGCCCGAGGTTCACGACGCAGGCGAAGCCGGGACCGCGGGTGAAGGCCAGGACGCGGGAGTCCGCGTCGGCGCCGGTCAGGTCGAGCCAGGCGAACGTCTCGTCGCGCAGCCCGGGTTCGCTGCGGCGGGACGCGATCATGGTCCGGTAGAGGGTGAGCATGGAGCCGTCGTCGCCGAGCTGGGTGTCCACGGCGTACTCGCCCCAGCCGTCGGGCTGCGGCAGCCAGGGGGTGGCGCCGCCGGCGGGCCCGAAGCCGTGGCCGGGGCCTTCGGCGGTCCACGGCAGCGGCACGCGGCAGCCGTCGCGTCCGGGGTCGACGCCGTCGGACCGGAAGTGCATCGGGTCCTGGATGGCGGCGCGCGGGACCTCGGCCTCGGGGAGCCCGAGCTCGTCGCCCTGGTACACGTACAGGCAGCCGGGCAGGGCGCCGGTCAGGAGGGCGGCGGCGCGGGCGCGGCGGGTGCCGAGCTCGAGGTCGGTGGGGGTGCCGAAGCGCTTGGCGGCGAAGTCGAACGAGGTCTCCGCGCGCCCGTAGCGGGTCACGGGCCGGGTGACGTCGTGGTTGGACAGCACCCAGGTGGGGGGCGCGCCGACGGGGGCGTGGGCGTCGAGGGTGCGCGTGATGGACTCGCGCAGCTCCTTGGCGTCCCAGGGGCGGGTCATGAAGTCGAAGTTGAACGCCGTGTGCATCTCGTCGGGACGCAGGTAGAGGGCGAAGCGCTCGGGGTCGGGCAGCCAGACCTCGCCCACCAGGACGCGCTCGTCGCCGTAGGAGTCGGCGACGGCGCGCCAGGAGCGGTAGACGTCGTGCAGCTCGTCGCGGTCCAGGTGGGGGTGCTCGCCGGCGTCCCAGGTCTCGGGGACCTCGGGAAGGGCGGGGTCCTTCACGGGGAGCGCGGCGGAGTCGATGCGGATGCCGGCGGCGCCGCGGTCGAACCAGAACCTCAGGACCTCCTCGTGCTCGGTGCGCACGTCGGCGTTGGCCCAGTTGAGGTCGGGCTGCTCGGGGGTGAACAGGTGGAGGTACCACTGCCCGGGCGTGCCGTCCGGGTCGGTGGTGCGGGTCCAGGTGGTGCCCTGGAAGCTGGAGATCCAGCCGGTCGGCATCTCGTCGCCGCCGGGGCCGGCGCCGTCGCGGAACCAGAACCGGTCCCGCTCGGGCGACCCGGGCGGGGCGGCGAGCGCCGCCCGGAACCAGGCGTGCTGGTCGGAGACGTGGTTGGGGACGACGTCGATGATGGTGCGGATGCCCGTCCGGCGGGCCTCCGCGATGAGCGCCTCGGCCTCGGCGAGGTCGCCGAACACGGGGTCGATGGCGCGGTAGTCCGCGACGTCGTAGCCGCCGTCGGCCAGCGGTGACGCGTACCAGGGGGTGTACCAGACGGCGTCGACGCCGAGGTCTCTCAGGTAGCCGAGCCGGGACCTGATGCCTGCCAGGTCGCCGGTGCCGTCGCCGTCGGCGTCGGCGAACGACCGGGGGTAGACCTGGTAGATCACCGCGTCCCGCCACCATGCGCGCTCGTCCGGGTCGTTCACGCTGCCCTCCACGTCGTGGGTCGTGTGCACTGCTGCTGGGCACGACCGTAACGACCCGACAGAATTCGCGCAAGAACCTGACAGGAATAGGTGCAGGAAA
The DNA here is from genome assembly GCF_054777735.1 of Myceligenerans cantabricum. Classification (NCBI taxonomy): domain Bacteria; kingdom Bacillati; phylum Actinomycetota; class Actinomycetes; order Micrococcales; family Promicromonosporaceae; genus Myceligenerans; species Myceligenerans cantabricum. The sequence continues at coordinate 192,415 of NZ_BAAHAJ010000009.1, read as the reverse complement.
TTTCGGCGAGGGCTCCGCGCACCGGCGCGGAGACGTCCCGGCTACCTCCGGGGCGCCGCCGCCGTCGACCGGCGGACCACGAGCTCCGGCTCGAACAGCAGCTCGTCGCGAGACACCGTCCCGCCGTCGATCAGGCTCGCCAGGAGGTCCACCGCGGCGCGGCCCATCTGGTCGATCGGCTGGCGCACCGTGGTCAGGGCCGGGTCCGTGGAGTTCATCAGCGCCGAGTCGTCGTAGCCCACGACGGACACGTCGCGCGGCACGTCGAGGCCCGCGCGCCGCACGGCCCGGATCGCGCCGAGCGCCAGCGGGTCCGACGCCGCCAGGATCGCGGTGACGCCGCGGTCCACCAGCTTCGACGCGGCCGCCTGGCCGGGCTCGATGCCGAACCGGCTGTGCACCACGAGCTCGTCCGGCAGGTCGAGCCCGGCGCGCTCGGCGAAGGACCGCGCCGCGTCCAGCTTCCGCTCCGAGGGCACGTGGTCGCTCGTGCCGAGCAGCAGGCCGATCCGCTCGTGCCCCATCGAGACGAGGTGCTCCAGGCCCTGGTGCGTGGCGATCAGGTCGTCGCACGACACGTGCGGGAACCCGAGCTCGTCGATCGACGCGTTGATCAGCACCACCGGCAGCCCGAGGGACTCCAGGCGCTCGTAGTGCTCGTGGTCCGCGTCCCGCTCGGAGTACAGGCCGCCGGCGAAGATCACCCCGGAGACCTGCTGGGTGAGCAGCAGGTCGATGTACTCGGCCTCGGTGATGCCGCCCGCGCTGCGCGTGCACAGCACCGGCGTGAAGCCCTGCTGCGCGAGCGCGCCGCCCACCACCTCGGCGAACGCCGGGAAGATCGGGTTCGCCAGCTCGGGCAGCACCAGCCCCACCAGTCGGGCGCGGTCACCGCGCAGCTTCACCGGGCGCTCGTACCCCAGCACGTCCAGCGCCGTCAGCACCGCCTCGCGCGTCGCGCTCGACACCCCCGGCTTCCCGTTCAGCACCCGGCTGACGGTCGCCTCGCTGACCCCGACCTTCTCGGCAACATCGGCAAGTCGTCGTCCCATGGAAGCGACTTTACACAAGATCTCGCAAGCCGCTTGCACGGCTTGCGAGATCTTGCGCCGAACGCGCGCCTTTCTACGTCCGGGTCACTCCTGGTCGATCGTGAACGTGCTCGTCTCGTTGCGGATGTCGACGGCGTTGTCCGCCAGGGTCAGGTCGACGAACCTCGCCGAGCCGACCGCGGGACCCTGGCCCGGCTCGGGCAGCTCGTTCGCCCAGATGCCGAACCCGGACTTCGCGTCCCAGTCGTCGCCGCTGCGCCGGGCGCCGCTGATCGAGACCCGCGTGAGCACCGTGTCCTCGACGGCCTGCTGCGGCTGCCCGCCCACGTAGCCCGTCTGGAACATGATCCCGGAGTACGTCGGGTCGACGATGTCGACGTCGGAGATCCGGATCGCGCGGAACTCCTCGGACGCGGAGAACAGCCACATCGCCGGGAAGGTCTGGTCGCCCCAGAAGTGCCCGCCGGTGCGCACCAGCGAGATCTCCTCGAACGTCGTGTCGCTCGGCCCGAAGCCCTCCATCGGGTACCCGAAGTCGAGCGAGCTGATCGTCACGCCCGAGTACACGAGGGTGTCGGCCACGAGGACGTCGCGGAAGGTGTTGTCCTGCCCGCCGTACACGGCCAGGCCCGCCGCGCGCCACGTGACCAGCGACGTCAGGCTCTCGTAGAGGTTCCCCGACTGGCCGGAGCCGCCGCTGTCGGTCGCCGCGAACAGAGCGAAGGAGTCGTCGCCGGTGCCGCGGGTCTCGATGTCCCGCACGACGTTCCCGGACGAGCCGTTGGTCATGTTGATGCCGTCGGCCCAGGTGTTGCGGATACGGGAGTTCGTGATCGTCGAGTCGTCCATGTTCGACGCCCAGAACATGCAGACCATGTGCTCCACCCACAGGTCGTCGACGGTCATGTCCGCGACGTTGCTGAAGTCGAGCACCTTGCCCGGGCCGTCGATGCGCCGCGTGTAGTTGCCCCAGTAGGAGAAGCTGCGGAACTTCGACCCGTTCGCGCTCGCCTCGGCACGGAAGCCGACGTCGGTGTTCTGCTGCCCCTCGGGCGCGTGGAACCGTGTGTACCAGGGACCGGCGCCGACGATGTCGACCGCCTCCCCGTACACCTGGAACTTGTGCGACGTCGAGTAGTCGCCCTCGGGCAGGTAGACGCCGTCGTACTCGCCGCCCGTGTCCGTCCGGGCCGTGTCGAGCGCGTTCTGCACGTCCTGGTGCGTGAACCCGGCGGGCTCCACGTACCGGTCCGGGTCCGGGTTCGCCCGCGGGCTCACCTGCTCGGTGCTCACCAGGTCGACCGCGACCGGCACCGGGTTGCCGGCCGTCTTCTGCAGCCGGATCGTCGACCCGGCCTGGACCGTCCCGTCCAGGAACGTGCTCGCCTCGTCGTACAGGTGCCGCGGGCCGCCCGCGGACGGCTGGTCGACGGGACTCGCCTCGTTCCCGTACACCCAGGCGAACCGCGACGTCAGGTCGAGGCGCCGGTGGAACTCGCCGTCCACGAAGATGTCGACGCTGCCGTCCCGGCCGCCGCCCCCGGCGGCGTCCGGGATGGAGAACCTGGTCACGAGGGTGTTCGTCGGCTCGGTCAGGGTCCACTCCACGTACGCCCCGTCCTGCGCGAGGTGCACGGCCCGCCGCCCGGACGCCTCGCCCGCGAGGTCGCCCACGGTCCGGTTCGGCCCGAGCTGCTCGGCACCGCCGCCGGCGGTGCCGTCCTCGGCCTCCAGGAGCCGGTACGGCATGTCGGCCCCGCGCCCGTCGGGCAGCTCCGGCGGGTCGCTCGGGTCCGTCGGCGGGTCGCTCGGGTCGGTGGGCGGGTCGCTCGGGTCGACGACGGGGGTGCCGTGCACCTCGAGCTCGGCCACCTGGGCGCCCGGCGCGCCGGAGTTCGCGGTGAACTCCAGGCGCACCTCCCGCGCCGTGCCGGTGACCGGGACGGTCACGACGTTCCCGCTGCCCGGGCTGAACGTGTGCTCGGCCGGCTGGGCGAGCGTGGTGAACTCCCCCGACCCGGTGCGCCCGAGCACCGCGAACGCCTGGGACCGCTCGGCCCACACGGGGTCGGGGTTCAGCCGGACCGTCACCGAGGCCAGCTCGGCGGGCCCGGCGAGGGCGGCCGTGAGGGTCGCCGGGTACTGCCCGACGCCGCCTTCCCAGTAGCTCCGGACGTCGCCGTCGGTGGCGTGCGACGCGACGTAGGTCTGCGTGGACGACGACGCCACCACCGGGCGCCCGGCGGCGAGGTCCTGCGGCTCCGCGGACGCCGACTGCGTCACGACGGCGGCCAGGGACGACAGCAGCAGGCCGGTCAGCCCGGCCAGCGCGGCGACGGTGGTGATGCGCTTGCGTCTTCTCATCGGATCTCCAGGGATCGTGGCCGGCGACGATGGCGGCGGCGAAGAGCGGTATCGGAATGTTTCTCACCGACTGACAACTTTGTGCAGCCGACTGTTCACTTCTTGCGCGCCCATGAGCCTACGAACGCGCCGCACGTCCGTCAACCCTCGCTCCGCCTAGGATCTGCCCATGGACACGGTCGACCCTGACCCGCACGAGCTCAGGACTGTGATGCACGAGGTCCGCCGCATGGCGCTGACCTACAAGTTCGGCATCGACGAGGTGATGACGAAGATCTCGATCCTGCGCGACGAGCTGCGTCACATGCAGCAGTACAACCCGGTCGAGCACGTGGGCTCCCGGCTCAAGTCGCTCGACTCGATAGTGGCCAAGTGCCGGCGCAAGGGCATCCCGTTCACGCCCGAGGGCATCCGCAAGCACATGTTCGACATCGCAGGCATCCGCGTGACCTGCAGCTTCGTCTCGGACATCTACCACGTACGCGACATGCTCACCAAGCAGGCGGACATCACGCTCGTGGAGGAGCGCGACTACATCGCCACGCCCAAGCCGAACGGGTACCGGTCGATGCACCTCATCCTCCAGGTGCCGGTCTTCCTGTCGGACCGCGTCGAGGACGTCATCGTCGAGGTGCAGCTGCGCACCATCGCCATGGACTTCTGGGCCTCGCTCGAGCACAAGATCTACTACAAGTACGACCGCGAGGTCCCCCGCCACCTGATCGACTCGCTCAAGCTGGCCGCCGACGTCGCCCAGTCCCTCGACACGTCCATGGAGCGGATCCACGAGGAGGTCAAGCAGCTCTCCGGCGGCACCGAGCCCGCCGTCCGGCCGGACACCCTGCTCAGCCCCGAGGAGATCCTGCGCGAGTTCTGGTCAGGGCGGTCCGACGACGCCCGGTTCGACGACCACGGTCGCCTCACCCGCGGCTCCTGACCCCGCGAAGTTTTTCACCTGAGCCGCACCTGGTGCCGGCCGCCCTCGGCCGATAGCGTTCTCACCAGCACTTCCACGCCCGAGGAGGCTCCGTGCGAGCGGTCATCCAGGACAGATACGGACCCGCCGACGGCATCCGTCTCGAGGACGTCCCCCAGCCCGTGCCCACCGACGACCAGGTGCTGGTGCGCGTCCACGCGACCTCGCTCAACGGCTCCGACCGGGAGAACCTCGCCGGGACCCCCTTCTACGCGCGCATCCACGGGCTGCTGCGCCCCGGGAACCCCGTGCCCGGGTCCGACATCGCGGGCGTCGTGGCCGCCGTGGGGAGGAACGTCACCGACTTCGCCCCCGGCGACGAGGTGTTCGGCGAGCTGGCCGGGTACCGCGGCGGCCTCGCCGAGTACGTCGCGGCCGCGCCGAGGCTCCTGGCCCGCAAGCCCGCCGAGCTGTCGTTCGCCGAGGCCGCCGCCGTGCCGCAGGCCGGCTGCATCGCCTGGCGCGCCGTGCACGAGGCGGGCAAGGTCCGGCCCGGTCACCAGGTCCTCGTCAACGGGGCCGGTGGTGCCGGCGGGTCGTTCGTCGTCGGGCTGGCGAAGCACGCCGGAGCCGTGGTCACCGCCGTCGACCACCGGGACAAGGCCGACTACCTGCGCGCCGTCGGCGCCGACCGGACGATCGCGTTCGACACCGAGGACTGGACCGAGGAGCGCGAGCGCTACGACCTGGTCGTCGACCTCGTCGCCCGGCGCTCCCCCTACCGCGTGCAGCGGGCGCTGCGGCCCGGCGGGACGTACTACATGGTGGGCGGGCGCACCCGGGTCCTGCTCGCCACGCTCGTCGCCGGGCCGAGCATCCAGTGGCTCACCCGCAAGCGGGTGCGCGTGCTCGTGGTCCCGCAGAGCCGCGACGCCCTGGTCGCGGTGACCGCCCTGGTCACCACGAGCGCCGTCGGCCCGGTCATCGACCGCGTGTTCCCGCTCGACGACGCGCGCGCGGCCTACGAGCGCCTCGCCAGCGGGGCGAACCACGGCAAGCTCGTGGTGGAGGTCGCCGGCGACTGAGCGCTGCCCGACGACCGGGCGCTACGAGACGTCGCCACGCTCGATCCGCTCCCTGACCTGCGCGTACTGGGCGGCGACGTACTCCTCGAACCTGGACCGCTCGATCCGCCAGACCTTCTTCGGCCCGACCTGGATGCCGGGCAGCTCGCCGCTGCGGAGCAGGCCGTAGACGATCGCGCTGGAGACGTCGAGGGTCTTGCAGACGTCACTCAACGTCATGAACCGGACATCGTGAGGCTTGTACTGACTTTCCATGCCGCACAGTCTCCCGGTGCGAGCGCCCGGGCGTCCCGGCGACGCGCCCGGGAACGTAGGGTGCGGTCCATGGCGACAGTTCTCCCGTTCGACGGACACGAACCGCAGATCGACCCCACGGCGTGGATCGCGCCGACCGCGACCGTCGTCGGCCGCGTGACGATCGGCCCGCACGCGAGCGTCTTCTACGGCGCGGTGCTGCGCGGCGACATGGACGCGATCACGCTCGGCGCGGGCAGCAACATCCAGGACAACTGCGTGGTGCACACGGACACGGGCGTCCCGGCGAGCATCGGTGCCGGGGTCGGCGTCGGGCACGGGGCGGTCATCCACGGCGCCACGGTCGAGGACGGCTGCCTCATCGGCATGGGCGCGACGCTCCTGAACGACAGCGTGGTCCGCGCCGGATCGTTCGTCGCGGCCGGCGCGCTCGTGCGCGAGGGCCAGGAGATCCCGGCCGGCCACCTGGCCGCGGGACTCCCGGCCACGGTCCGCGGCGAGCTGGACGACGCCGCCCGCGAGCGCGTGCGGGAGAACGCGGTCGAGTACCGGAAGCTGGCCGAGCTGCACCGCCGCTCGGTGGGCTGAGGGCTGGAATGCAGTGCCCGGGCGCGGCGTTGTCGCCCCACGTGAGCGAAACCCTCAAGATCGACATCTGGTCCGACGTCGCCTGCCCCTGGTGCTACATCGGCAAGCGCCGGCTCGAGTCCGCCCTGGAGCGCATCACCGAGCGTGACGGCGCGCGCCCGGACGTGACCGTCGAGTACCACTCCTTCGAGCTGTCGCCGGACACGCCGGTCGACTTCGAGGGCACCGCGACCGAGTTCCTGGCCGGGCACAAGGGCATCCCCCTGGCCCAGGCCCGGCAGATGCAGGACCACGTGGCCGAGCTCGCGGCCGCGGAGGGCGTCGAGTTCCGCACCGACGAGGTGCGGCACACCAGGACGCTCAAGGCCCACGAGCTGCTGCACCTGGCCAAGCAGCACGGCAAGCAGTACGAGATGAAGGAGCGCCTGCTCAAGGCGTACTTCACGGACGGGCGCCACGTCGGGCACGCCTCCGACCTGGCGGACCTGGCCGCCGAGGTCGGGCTGGACCGGGACGAGGTGCTCGCGGCGCTCGAGAGCGGCCGGTTCACCGACGACGTCGCCGCCGACATCGCCCAGGCCCGCGCCTACGGCATCAACGGGGTCCCGTTCTTCGTGCTGGACGGCCGGTACGGCGTCTCGGGCGCGCAGGACCCCGCGGTGCTCGTCCAGGTGATCGACGAGGCCTCCGGCGCCCGGACCACGGAGCCCGCCGATGCCTGACGCCGCCCGGCCCGCTGCCGAGACCGCCGAGGGCACCGAGACCGCCGAGGGCACCACGACCGGGTCGCCGCCCACGGCCCCCGTCCTGAACATGCTCGCCGTGGACGGCGCCGCGTGCGTCGACGGCGTGTGCGCCCTGCCGGACCACGCCGCTCCCTGACGGCGGCCGCGGGCCTGCTAGGCAACATACCGCTTGGTCGGTATGCTGTCGGCACATCCCCCATGGCAAGGAGGCCAGACCGTGGAGATCACCGGTGCCGTGCTGGAGCGCTGCGGCGCGCCGGCGCCCTACGCCGACTCCCAGCCGCTCACCATCGGCCCGCTCGAGCTCGACCCGCCCGGCCCGGGCGAGGTCCTGGTCCGCATCGAGGCGGCCGGGCTGTGCCACTCCGACCTGTCGGTCGTGGACGGGAACCGCGAGCGCCCGGTGCCGATGCTGCTCGGTCACGAGGCGGCGGGCCGCGTCGAGCAGGCCGGCCCGGGCGCGACGGCGGACGTCGGGCAGCGCGTCGTCATGACGTTCCTCCCCCGCTGCGGCGACTGCGACGCGTGCCGCACCGACGGGCGGCTGCCCTGCTCCGTCGGCAGCGCGGCGAACGCGCAGGGCTCGCTCGTGGGCGGCGGCACGCGCCTGCACCGCACCGCCGGCGGCGGCCCGCAACCCGTGCACCACCACCTGGGCGTGAGCGCGTTCGCGACACACGCCGTCGTCTCCTCGACGTCGGTGGTCGCGGTGGACGACGACGTCCCGCCGGACGTCGCGGCCCTGCTGGGCTGCGCCGTGCTGACCGGGGGCGGCGCCGTGGTCAACGCGGGCCGGCCGCGCGCGGGCGACACGGTCGCCGTCGTCGGGCTGGGCGGGGTGGGGATGGCCGCGCTGCTGGTCGCCACCGCGCTGGGGCACGAGGTGGTCGGCGTCGACGCCGTGCCGGAGAAGCTGCGCCTGGCCCGGGAGCTCGGGGCGGTCGCCGCGTACACGCCGCAGGAGGCGGCCGGGGCCGGGTTCCGGGCGCCCGTCGTCGTGGAGGCCGCGGGCCATCCGCGGGCGTTCGAGGGCGCCTACGCGATCACGGCGCCGGGCGGGACGACGGTCACCGTCGGGCTCCCCCACCCGGACGCCCGCGCCGCCGTCTCGCCGCTGAGCCTGACCGCGGAGGCGCGCACCGTCGTCGGTTCCTACCTCGGGTCGGCCGTGCCGGGCCGGGACGTGCCCCGCTACGTCGGGCTGTGGCGCGAGGGCAGGCTCCCCCTGGAGAAGCTGGTCTCGGACCGCATCACCCTGGAGGATCTGCCCACGGCCCTGGACCGCCTCGCCTCCGGCACCGCCCTGCGCCAGCTCATCGACTTCCCCTGACCCGCCAGACCGAGCACACACCCTGATCCGAAAGGACGATGATGACCTCTCGTACCGCCATCGTGACCGGAGCCGCGCGCGGCATCGGCGCCGCGACCGCCAAGCACCTCGCCGCGGAGGGCTACGCGGTCGCCGTGCTGGACCTCCTCCAGGAGCAGGCCGAGGTGACCGCCCAGGAGATCGTGGACGCGGGCGGCACCGCGATCGCCGTCGGCGCGGACGTGTCCGACGAGGCCGCCGTGGCCACCGCCGTGGAGCGGGTCGCGAGCGAGCTCGGGGCGCCGACGGTCCTGGTGAACAACGCCGGGATCCTGCGGGACAACCTGCTGTTCAAGATGTCCGCCGACGACTGGGACGCCGTGCTGGGCGTGCACCTGCGGGGCGCGTTCCTCATGACGCGGGCCGTGCAGTCGCACATGGTGGCCGCGGGGTACGGCCGCATCGTGAACCTGTCCTCGACGTCGGCGCTGGGCAACCGCGGCCAGGTGAACTACGCGGCGGCGAAGGCCGGCATGCAGGGCTTCACCAAGACCCTCGCGATCGAGCTGGGCAAGTTCGGGGTCACCGCGAACGCGGTGGCGCCGGGCACCATCCGGACCGCGATGACGCAAGCCACGGCCGAGCGCATGGGCATCACCTTCGACCAGCTCCTGGAGGGCGCCGCACAGCAGATCCCCGTGGGCCGGGTGGGCCTGCCGGAGGACGTCGCGGCCGCGGTCGCGTACTTCGCGTCGGAGGCCGCGGGCTTCGTCTCGGGCCAGGTGCTGTACGTCGCGGGCGGCCCGCGGGACTGACCGGCACGCACGAGAGGGGCGCCCCGGCGATCGCCGGGGCGCCCCTCTCGTGCGTGCCGGTCAGAGCCGCTCGACCACCATCGCCATCCCCTGCCCGCCGCCCACGCACATCGTCTCCAGGCCGTACCGCCCGCCGGTGTCGGCCAGGGCGTTCAGGAGGGTGGACGTGATGCGCGCGCCCGTCATCCCGAACGGGTGCCCGACGGCGATCGCGCCGCCCTTCACGTTCAGCCGCTCCTCGTCGATGCCGAGCTCGCGCGCCGAGGGGATGACCTGCGCGGCGAACGCCTCGTTGATCTCGACCAGGTCCATGTCGCCGGCGGCGAGCCCGGCCCGCCCCAGCGCCTGCCGCGACGCCTCGACCGGCCCGAGCCCCATGATCTCGGGCGACAGCCCGCTCACCCCGGTCGACAGGATCCGGGCGACCGGCTGCACGCCGAGCTCCTCGACCATCCGCTCGGACATCACCACCACGGCGGCCGCGCCGTCGTTCAGCGGGCAGGCGTTGCCGGCGGTGACGGTTCCGTCGGGACGGAACCTGGGCTCCAGCGCGGCGAGCTTCTCGACGGTGGTGCCCGGCCGGGGGCCGTCGTCGGCGGTCACCGTGGTGCCGTCCGGGAGCGTGACCGGCGTGATGTCGTTCGCCCAGAAGCCGTCGGCGACCGCCTGCTCGGCGCGCTGCTGGCTGCGGGCGGCGAACGCGTCCTGCTCCGCGCGCGTGATGCCGCGCAGCGCGGCGACGTTCTCCGCCGTCTGCCCCATCGCGATGTACGGGTCGGGCAGGCTCCCGGCCGCGCGGGGGTCCGTCCAGCCCTGCTCGCCGCCCTCGGCGCGCGCCGCCGTCCGCTCGAGGGCCTCGGCGAACCGGGGGTTCTCAAGCTCGGCGCCCGGGATGTAGTCGCTGGAGCCGACCTGCATCCGGCTCACCGACTCCACGCCGGCGGACACGAACACGTCGCCCTCGCCCGCCTTGATGGCGTGGAACGCCATCCGCGTGGTCTGCAGGCTGGAGCTGCAGTACCGCGTCACGGTGGTGCCGGGCACCTCGTCCCAGCCGGACAGCACGGCGACGACGCGTGCCATGTTCATGCCCTGCTCCCCACCCGGCAGCCCGCAGCCGAGCAGCAGGTCGTCGATGCGGGCCGGGTCCAGGCCCGGCACCTTCGCGACGGCCGCCCGCACCATCAGGGTGGCGAGGTCGTCGGCGCGGATCCCGGTGAGCGATCCCTTGTACGCGCGCCCGATCGGCGAGCGCGCGGTGGCCACGATGTAGGCCTCGGTCATGATTCCTCCTGCGTCTGTGGTGCTCGTGCGGGGTGGCGTGCGCGGCGGCGGGCAGGGTGCCCGCGCCTCAGACGAACGCCGCCTGCCCGGTGATGGCCCGCCCCACGATGAGCTGGTTCATGTCCTTGGTGCCCTCGAACGTGTACACGGCCTCGGCGTCGGCGAACGGCCGTGCGACGCCGGTGTCGAGCGTGATCCCGTTGCCGCCGCACGCCTCGCGGCACAGCGCCACGGTCTCGCGCATGCGCGTGGTCACGAAGGACTTGGCCATGGCCGCGTGCGCGTCGGTCTGCCGGCCCTCGTCCTGGAGCTGTGCCACGCGCACGCAGATCGCCAGGCTGGAGGTGAGGTTCGCGAGCGCGGTGGCCATCTTGTCCTGGATGAGCTGGAAGCCGCCGATGGTCCGCCCGAACTGCTCCCGCTCGCCCACGTACTTCACGGCGGCGTCGTAGGCCCCCCAGGCGGTGCCGAGAGACTGCCAGGAGACGCCGTCGCGCGTGATGCGCAGCACCTGCGCCACGTCCCGGAAGGAGCTGATGCCCTGCAGCCGGTCGGCCTCGGCCACCTCGACGTCGGTGAGCACGATGTCGGCGTTCTGCACGATGCGCAGCGACTGCTTGCGCTCGATCTTCGTCGCACCGAACCCGGGCGTGCCCTTGCGCACGAGGAAGCCCTTGACCTGGTCGTCGGCGGTGTCCTTGGCCCAGATGACGACGACGTCGGCGAACGTCGCGTTGCCGATCCAGCGCTTCTCGCCGTTCAGCACCCAGGTGTCGCCGTGCCGGGTCGCGGTGGTGCGCAGCCCCTTGGCGGTGTCGGAGCCGGCGAGCGGCTCGGTGAGGCCGAACGCGCCGATCACGTCGCCGGCCGCCATGGGCGGCAGCCACTGCGCGCGCTGCTCGGGCGAGCCTCCCACGCCGATCGAGCTCATCGCCAGCCCGCCGGAGACGCCGATGAACGTGCAGAACGACGAGTCGACCCGGGCGGTCTCCAGGCCGAACCAGCCGCGCGCGACGGCGGACACCTCGGCCGTGCGGGTCTCCTCCCACGCCGAGCCGAGCGTGCCGAGCTGCGCGAACGGCTTGAACAGGTGGACCGGGCACTCCGCGCGGTCCCAGTAGTCGTCCGCGACGGGGCGCACCTCGCGCTCCATGAACTCCCGGACGCGGGCCGCGATCTCCTGCTCGTGCGGGGCCAGGAGCGTCTGGAACGCGTAGAAGTCGGCGTCGAGCAGCGCTGTCGCCTGCTCGGTCGCGGGGTCGGATGTGAGTGCCATCGGTCCTCCGGTCGTCATTGATCGCGGGTCAGTACCTGCATCGTGTCCAGTATGCATCATTCTTGAATATGTTGCACAACCCCCGGTCGGCCGGGTTATGGTGTGCGCCATGCCGAGCACCGACATCCCGCCGAGCACCGAGACCGCCGCGCCGAGCATCGCGACGGTCGGGCTGGCCGCTGCCCCCTCGCGGCTGTCCGCGCGGCTGACCACCCACCCCGAGGCGCGGCGGGTCCTGGAGCTCGCCCGGGAGAGCTTCATCGCGGGCCGGCGTCTCGACATGGGCCCGCTCGCGGCGAGCCTCGGCGTCGACCGCACGTCCGTGTTCCGCTGGGTGGGCAACCGGGACGCGCTGCTGGGCGAGGTCCTGTGGTCGCTCGCCGAGCCGACGCTCGTCCAGGCGTGGCGCGCGACGGCGTCGTCGTCCGGCGCGGACCGCGTCGCCGGCCTGCTGACCCGCTTCGCGACCGACCTCATCGAGGCGGACTACTTCCGCACGTTCCTGCGCCGCGAGCCGGCCCGTGCCCTGCGCCTGCTGACCACCGCCGGGAGCCCGATCCAGCGCCGCTTCCGCGCCACCGCCGAGTGGCTGGTGCGCCGCGAGCTCGGCGACGCGCCGTTCGGCGGCGCCATCACCCCCGACGAGCTGGCCTACCTCGTGGTGCGGGTGTCGGAGTCGTTCACCTACGCCGACCTGATCACCGGCGACGAGCCCAGCCCGGAGCGGGCTCGCACCGCCTTCCGACACCTGCTCCGGGTCGAGGAGAGGTAGATGACCGCCCGCATCCCGTTCCCGCTGCGCTGGAACGACAACGACCAGTACGGCCACATGAACAACACCGTCTACTACGAGGCGATGGACACCTGCGTGAACGCCTGGATGATCCGGCACGGCGGCCTGGACCCGGCAGGCGACGTCATCGGGCTCGTGCGGGTCTCGCACTGCGAGTTCCTCGCCCCGGCGTCCTTCCCTGACGAGCTGGAGGTCGACGTCGCGGTCGCGCGGCTCGGGAACACGTCGGTGACCTGGGACCTGGCGATCCTGCCGGCGGGCGCGCCCGGCCGCGGCGACGCGCTCGCCCTGGGCACGTTCACGCACGTGTTCGTCGGCGGGCGGACCCGCCGCCCGGTGCCGGTCCCTGCCGGGATCCGGGCGGCGATCGAGGAACACCTCGACGTCACGGGCTGACACCGTCAGGACCCGGCGTCCCGGAACCGTTGCACCAGGTCCCGCTTCAGCACCTTCCCGCTCGGCCCCAGGGGGAGGTCGTCCACGACGTGCACGACGCGCGGGTACTTGTACGCGGCGACCTTCTCCCGCATCCAGGCGACGACGTCGTCGGCGCGGACGGTCGCGTCCTGCGACGGCACGACGGCGGCGTGCACCTCCTGCCCGTGCACGTCGTCGGGCAGCCCGAACACCGCCCCGAGCGACACCCCCGGGAACCGGGCGAGCACCGCCTCGACCTCCGTGGGGTACACGTTGTAGCCGTTGCGGATGATCATGTCCTTCTTCCGGTCCACGATCGTCACGACGCCGTCCCCGTCCACCGTGCCGAGGTCACCGGTGCGGAACCAGCCGTCCACGACGGCCGTGGCGGTCGCGTCGGGCCGCCCCAGGTAGCCCTTCATGAGGTTGTGCCCGCGCACCACGATCTCGCCGAGCCCGCTCGTGGCCCCGGGTGCGGGCCGCGGCAGCAGCTCGATCCGCTCCTCGACGTCGGACGCCGCGACCGCGACGTCGACCCCCCACATCGGCTGCCCCACGCTCCCGGGGCGGATCGGCTCGGAGGTGATGTTGAAGGTGCACGACGGCGACGTCTCGGTGAGCCCGTACCCCTCGTGCACCTGCGCGCCGTACGCCTCCTCGAACGCCTCCAGGAGCGCGACGGGCAGCGCCGCGCCGCCCGACACCGCGAACTCCAGCGGCGGGCGGGCGGACGAGCGCCGGGCCGCCTCCACCATGCCCGCGAAGTTCGTGGGCACGGCGGTGAACACCGTCGCCCGGTACTTCACGAGCAGCGCCAGCGCGTCGTCCGGGTCGAACTTCGGCAGCAGGATGATCGACGCCCCGACCCGGAAGCCGACGTTCATCACGGCCATCTGCCCGAACGAGTGGAACAGCGGCAGCCCGCCGTAGATCACGGCGTCGGGATCCATCTTGATGGAGTCGATCAGCGAGCAGTGCACCTGCTCCACCATCGCCAGGTGCGAGCCCACGGCGCCCTTCGGCGTGCCGGTGGTCCCGCTCGTGTACAGCACGGTCGCGGCGGCCAGCGGGTTCACCGGGGTGTGCCGCTCGATCGGGGCCGCGGCGGCCGCCTCGTCCTCGAGTCGCGCCAGGCCGTTCGCCCGCGCCACCTCCTCGGGCGCGAGCACGGTCAGCAGCGGCACCCCGGCCCGGGCGGCCGCGGGGGCGGCCTCGGCCAGCATCGGCGCCGCCACGACGAGCACGTCGGCCCCGGCGTCGCGCAGCACGAACTCGATCTCGTCCGCCTTGAACAGCAGGTGCACGGGGATCACCACCGCGCCCAGGGCGAGCGTGGCGTAGTAGACGCGCGGGAAGTCGGGCACGTTCGGCACGATCATCGCGACGCGCGAGCCGGGGCCGATCCCGCGGGCGGCGAGCGCACCGGCGTACGCGCGGGTCTGGTCCCAGAGCTCGCCGTAGGTGATGGTGCGGTCCATGAAGTGCAGCGCGGGCCGCGCGGGCTTCCGCGTCGCGGTCTCGGCGAGGATGCTGGCGATGGACAGGGTCCCCTGCCCGGGCCCGTCGATTGCGGGGTCTGTCATGGTGATCTCCCTTGATCCGGTCGATGGGTGCGCGGCGCCTCGGGGGCGCCGGCTCAGCGCTTCAGCTCGGCCCTGCCGAGCGAGGCGAGGTGGACCTCGTCGGGCCCGTCGGCGATCCGCAGGGCGCGGGCGCCGGCGAACATGCCCGCCAGGGGCGTGTCGCCGCTGAGCCCGGCGGCGCCGAAGAGCTGCATGGCGCGGTCCAGGATGGCCTGCACGGCGCGCGGGACGGCGATCTTGATGGCCTGGATCTCGGTCATGGCCTCCTTGGTGCCGCTGCGGTCCATGAGCCAGGCGGTCTTGAGCACGAGGAGGCGCAGGGCCTCGATCTCGATGCGGGAGGTCGCGAGCCACTCCCGCACGACGCCCTGCTCGCCGAGCGGCCGCCCGAACGGCGCGCGGTCGAGGGCCCGCTCGCGCACCAGGTCCATGGCGCGCTCCGCCGTGCCGACGGCACGCATGCAGTGGTGGATGCGGCCGGGCCCGAGCCGGGCCTGGGCGATGGCGAAGCCCTCGCCCTCCCCGGCCAGGATGTTCGACGCCGGCACCACGGCGCCATCGAACGTCACCTCGGCGTGCCCGCCGTGGTCCCGGTCGTCGTAGCCGAGCACGGTGACCCCGCGCCGCACGGTCACGCCCGGGGTGTCGCGGGGCACGAGGATCATGGACTGCTGCCGGTGCCGTGGCCCGTCCGGGTCGGTCTTGCCCATGACGACGAAGATCTTCGCGTCCGGGTTCATCGCGCCGGTGGCGAACCACTTGCGCCCGGTGATCTCGTAGGTGTCGCCCACCCGCGTGATGCGGGTGGCGATCTGCGCCGCGTCCGACGACGGCACGTCCGGCTCGGTCATGCAGAACGCGGACCGGATCCGGCCCTCCAGCAGCGGCTCGAGCCACTGCTCCCGCTGGTCGGGAGTGCCGAAGTGGTCGATCACCTCCATGTTGCCCGTGTCGGGGGCGGCACAGTTGAACGCGGGCGGCGCGAGCGCCGGGCTGCGCCCGGTGAGCTCGGCGACGGCCGCGTACTGCACGTTCGTCAGCCCGGCGCCGCGCGCGCCCGAGGGCGCGGTGGGCGGCAGGAACAGGTTCCACAGCCCCTGCTCGCGGGCGGCGGC
Organism: Myceligenerans cantabricum; assembly: GCF_054777735.1. Classification (NCBI taxonomy): domain Bacteria; kingdom Bacillati; phylum Actinomycetota; class Actinomycetes; order Micrococcales; family Promicromonosporaceae; genus Myceligenerans; species Myceligenerans cantabricum. The sequence goes on along the minus strand of NZ_BAAHAJ010000009.1, from coordinate 176,817 downwards.
CTGCAGCTCGCGCACGACGGGCCGGAACGACCAGTCGTCCGGCGTGGCGGCGACCTGCTCGGCGAGCACGGGCTCGGCGGGCACCGCGTGCTCGTCGAGGAACGCGCGGACCCTCCGCGTGATCCCGGCGGTGGTCTCGTCCTGGGCGAAGTCCATCAGCGTCCCTTTCCCTCGGTCGTGGTGGCACCGGCCTGCGCCAGCCCTTCGTCGGCGAGCGGGCCCACCAGCTCGCCGATCATGTCGAAGCCTCCGCCGACGGTCTGGCCGGCGCGGTAGCGGAAGTGCACGCCCTCGAGGATGACGGCGAGCTTGTAGCAGGCGAACGCGCGGTACCAGGACAGGTCGGGCATCCCGATCCCGCGCCGGGCCGCGTACGTCTCCACGAGCTCACCGAACTCCGGGTACCCGACCCCGGGCACGACGGCGCCCGCGACGACGTCCTCCCCCGCCAGGTCACGGATGCCCCAGTACATGCCGAGCATCCCGAGGTCGACGAGCGGGTCCCCGAGCGTGGCCATCTCCCAGTCGAGGACCGCGGCGACGCGGGGCGCGGCACCGCCGGACACGATGACGTTGTCCAGCCGGTAGTCGCCGTGCACGATGCCCGCCCGGCCGCCGTCGTCGGGCACCGAGGCGGTCAGCACGTCCTGCAGCCGGTCCAGGTCCGGCAGCTCCCGCGAGCGCGACGCGTCGTACTGCCGCCGCCACGTGGCCATCTGCCGGTCCAGGTACCCGGCCGCGCGGCCGAAGTCGCCGAGCCCGACGGCGTCCGGGTCGGTGTCGTGCAGGTCGGCGAGCACGTCGGCGAGGTGCAGCCCGAGCCCGCGCAGGCCCGCGGGCGTGAACGCCGCGTTCTGCTCGGGCCGGGACAGCACCTCGCCCGCCACGTGCTCCATGACGTAGAACACGGTGCCGGTCACGTCCCCGCCGGACCCGTCGTCACCGGGGGTGTCGTCGACGACGTCGACGGTGGGCGGCACCGGGACGCGCCCTGCCAGGGCGGTGGTCACCCGGTGCTCGCGCCGCATGTCGTGCGCGGTGGCCAGGACGTGCCCGAGCGGCGGGCGCCGCACCACGAGCGGCACGCGCGCACCGTCCACCCGGTACGTGAGGTTGCTGCGCCCGCCCGTGACGAGGCTCGCGGTCAGCCCGCCCTGCGCCGTCCCGCCGTCGTACAGGTCCGGGTGCTCACGCCGGAGCCACCGGCCCAGGCCCCCGACGTCGAGGCCGGGCGTCTGCGCGTCGTCGTTCATCGCTCCCCCTTCGTTCTCGGCACGGCGTCCGCCGTACCGCGTTCTCAGTACACGGTGCTCAGGAGCCGGGGATGCCGTCGTTCTCGAGCGGGACCGGCTCGGCCTCGACCGGCTCGACGGACCCGCCGTCCCACGCGTACGTGGCGCCGACGTAGTCCTGCACGGCATCCTCGACGACCGTGATGCCCGACGCGTGGTACGCGCCGTGGTCGTCGGCGCCCAGGGACAGCGGGACGACGCCGTTGCCGACCAGCTCGCCGGACTCGACGGCCTCCAGCAGCGACTCCCGGGTCGGCTCCTCGCCCGCGGCCGCGAGCGCCTCGGCGAACAGGTAGCCCACGCTCATGCCGTACACGGTGGTGCCGGTGAACAGCGCGCCGTCGTTGTACTCCTCGTTGATCTCCTCGAAGAGGGTGACCCACTCGTCGTCGGCGGCCTGCGGCAGGTAGTTGACGCTGACCAGGCCCTCGAGCAGCGGCGGGCCGTTCTCCGCACCGAGGTACTCCAGGACGGTCTCGTAGTCGCCGCCCGCGGAGGACACGTACCACCGCGGGAACCACTCGAGCTGTGCGGCGGTGCCGATGGCCAGGGCGGTGAACCCGTTGACGGTGCCGAGCACGTTGACGTCGCAGCCGGCCGCCTTGAGGGCGCCGATCTGCGCGGTGATGTCCTCGCTCGACGTCGAGTAGTACTCGACCGCGCCGACGCCGTCGTCGCCGACCACGGACACGACGCCCTCGAGGATGCCGGCACCGAAGTCGTCGTCCTGCCCGAGCACGCACACGGTCGCGTCGGGGTCGGTGTCCGCGGCGTACTGCGCGAGCGAGGCGCCCTCGGTGACGTAGTCCGCGTTGAAGCCGAACGTGTTCGGGTGCTGCTCGGGGTCGTTCCAGGTCGAGGAGCCGGACGCGACGAAGAGGTCCGGCACGTCGTTCTGGGTGACGTAGTCCAGCACGTTCGTGTGGGTCGGGGTGCCGAGGCCGTTGACGAGGGCGAACACGTTCTCCTCGCTGACGAGCTCGCGCACCACGGTCTGCGTGTTGGCGGGGTTGTAGCCGTCGTCCTTGACGACGTACTCGATGCTGCGGCCGTGGATGCCGCCGTTGTCGTTGACGTACTCGAAGTAGGCCGTCGTCGCCGCCGAGATCGGCGCGTAGCCGGCGGCGGCCGGGCCGGTCAGCGGCTGGTGCGTGCCGATGGTCACCGTGTCGTCGGTGACGCCGGGCGTGTCCGCGGCGCTCGGTGTGGAGCAGGCGGCCAGGGTCAGGCCGGCGGCGGTGGCCGCCGCGGTGGCGGTCAGGGCTCTCCGGGCCGGGCGGGTCCTCAGGGAATGGTTCATGTCGATCACCTCTCTGTGTTCGAGACGGGGGTGGTGGGGACGGGGGTGGTGCTCTTCTGCGTGCGGGACCTCTTCGTGCGGGACCGTCCCGCCAGCCGTGCCACGCCGCCGGGCGCGACCACCGTCACGGTGATCACGACGAGCCCGAGGACGAGGAGCGCGAGGTTCCCGTTGAGGCGCTCGCCCGCGCCGGCGGGCAGGGCGCGGGTGAGCGTGTCGGCGGCCCAGGGCAGGACGACGACGATGCCGGCCCCGACGGCGGCCCCGCCGATGCTGCCGAGCCCGCCGATGACGACGGCCACGACCAGCAGCAGCGAGAACCCGAGCCCGTACGCGCCGGGGCTGACGTTCTGGGTGGTGACCGCGAGGGACGCGCCCCCGAGACCGGCGGCGAGCGCGCTGGCGACGAACGCGCCCGCCTTGACCCGGCCCGGGTCGATCCCGGCCAGCCGGGCGGCGGTCTCGTCGTCGTGCACGGCCCGCATCCGCAGGCCGGCGCGCCCGTTGCGCAGGACCAGCAGCGGCGTCACGGCGACGGCCGCGAGCAGGATCGCGATCCAGGCGTGCCACTGCTCGACGGCGACCAGGGCGGCCAGCGGCTCCGGCACGGGCAGGAACGGCGCGCCGCGGCCCTGGTCCCCGCCGAGCGGCCCGATCACCACGGCCGCCGACGGCAGGGCGATGACCAGGGCGAGCGTGAGGCCCGCGAGGTAGGGACCGCGCAGCCGCGCGGCCGCCATGCCGAGCAGCAGCCCGAGCAGGCCGGACGCCGCCAGCGCGCCGGCGACCCCCGCGAGGAAGGGCAGGAGCGGGCCGTCGGACCCGTTCGCCGCCAGCGCCTCGGACGTCGCCGACGACGCGAGCGCGTACCCGTACCCGCCGGCCGCCATGAGCACGGCGTGCCCGAGGGAGAGCTGCCCGGTGAGCCCGACCAGCACGGTCAGCCCGGCGACGGCCGCGAACACGCCGGCCGCGGTGGCGAGCTGGAAGTTGCGGAACGGGTCGAGCCCGAAGGTGGCGGCAAGCGCCACGACGGTCAGGAGCGAGGCCTTGACGAGCGTCCGTTTCATGCCGCCCGGGCCTCCCTCGCCGCGAAGATCCCGCCCGGCCGCACCAGCAGCACGGCCGTGAGCAGGACGAGCACCGCGATCGGCGCGGCGGCCGACGCGACGTAGCCGGTCACCAGGCTGGTCAGCACGCCGACGGCCACGCCGGCGAGCATCGCCCCGACGGTCGAGTCGAGCCCGCCGATCACCGCCACGGCGAACGCCTGCACGAAGAGGATGTCGGCGGCGTGCGGGTTCAGGCCCAGCTCGGTGGGCACCAGCAGCAGCCCGGCCAGCGCCGCGACGGCGACGGACACCGCCCAGCCGATGGTGATCATCCGCCCGACGCGCACGCCCAGCAGCCGCGACGTCTCCGGCGCGAACGCCGACGCGCGCAGCCGCAGCCCGAGCGACGTCCGGTTGAACACCCACGCCAGCGCGGCCATCACCACGGCCGCGGTGAGCAGCACGAACAGGTCGTACCGCGAGAGCACCGGGATCCCGCCGAGCAGGAACGGCCGCTGCGAGAACGGCGCCTCGACCGGGCGGTGCGCCGCGCCGAACGCGATCGCGAGCCCCGCCTGGAGCACCATGACGAGCCCGATCGCGACGATCATGCCGGGCAGCGGGTCGTCCTTCGGCACGAGCCGCAGCGGCCCGCGCTCCACGAGCACGCCGACGACGGCGCCCGTGGCGACCGCACCCGCCAGCCCGGCCCAGTACGAGCCGCTCACGGCGGTGAGCGCGAACGCGACGTACACGCCGACGATCGCCATCGCGGCCTGCGCGAAGTTCACCACCCGGGCCGCGCGCCACACGATGACCAGCGAGATCGCGAAGAGCGCCAGCACGGCGCCGCGGGCGGTCCCTGCGGCCAGCAAGAAGACGAACTGATCCACGGTCTTTCCTCCCTCCTCGGTGGTCCGGGCCTCAGAAGCCCAGGTAGGCGTGCCGGAGCTGGGGGTCGGCGGCCAGCTCGGCGGCAGGCCGGTCGGCCACCACCTCGCCCAGGCTCAGCACGACGCCCCGGTCCGCGACCGAGAGCGCGCCCGTCACGTTCTGCTCGGCGAGCAGCACGGTCATGCCGGTCCGTCCCGCGGCGTCGCGCAGCACCGCGAGCAGCTGCGCCGTGACGAGCGGCGCGAGGCCCAGGGACGGCTCGTCCAGCAGCAGCACGTCCGGCTCGGCGACGAGCGCCCGGGCCAGCGCGAGCATCTGGCGCTCGCCGCCGGACAGGGTGTGCCCGGCGGCGTCACGCCGCTGTGCGAGCGGCTCGAACAGGTCGTACATGCCGGCGACGGCGGCCCGCCGGGCGGTGCCGGCGTGCTTCCAGAGGGCGCCGAGCCGCAGGTTCTCGTCCACGGTCAGCTCGACGACGACGCTGCGCCCCTCCGGCACGAGCGCCAGCCCGCGCCGGACCCGTTCCTCCGGCGGGACGCCGGCCAGGTCCGCGCCGCCGAGCAGGACGCGACCCGAGCGGGCGGGCAGCAGCCCGGCCACGGTGCGCAGGAGCGTCGTCTTGCCCGCGCCGTTCGCGCCCAGCAGGGCCACGACGTCGCCGTCGGGCACCTCCAGGTCGAGGCCGTCCAGCACGGGGGCGCCGTCGCCGTGGCCGACGACCAGCCTCTCGACCCTCAGCGCGCTCATGCGGGGACCCCCAGGTAGGCCGCCTCGACAGCCGGGTCGCCCCGCACCTCGTCGGGGGTGCCGCACGCGATGACCCTGCCGAAGTCGAGGACGACGACGCGGTCCGCGACCTGCATGACGAAGTCCACATGGTGCTCCACGAGCAGCACCGAGCAGCCGCCGCCCGCGACCTCCCGGACGGTGCCGGCCAGCAGGTCGATGTCCGTGGACCCGAGGCCGCCGGCGGGCTCGTCGAGCAGCAGCAGGCGTGGCCGCGTCACCAGCGCGCGGGCCAGGGCGACCCGTTTGCGCTCCGGGTACGGGAGCGTCCCGGCGGGCTGCTGCGCGACGTCGGCCAGGTCCAGCCGGGCGAGCGTCTCGGCCACCGCCGCGTGGTCCGCCGCCCGGTCGGCCCGGGCGCCGTCGAGGCTGGTCAGCGGCGCGAGGACGTTCTCGGCCACCGTCATGCGGTCGAACAGGCCGAGGCCCTGCAGCGTCCGGGAGACCCCGGCGCCGAGCAGCCCCGTGGCCGCCGACGGCGCCCGCGCGCCCCCGAGCGTGATCCGCCCCCGCGCGGGCCGGACCAGCGCGCAGACCGCGTTGAACGCGGTGGTCTTGCCCGCGCCGTTGGGGCCGATGAGCGCCACGGTCTCGCCGTCGCCGACGGTGAACGACACGTCGTCGAGCGCGACGAGGCCGCCGAAGGAGACGGTGAGGCCGGCGACGTCGAGCCGCGGCACGGGTTCGGGGGGTGAGTGCGTTGCTGACGCCATCGTCGGCACCTCTTCGTGGTCTGGGGTCTCAGGTGTGAGATGTCCGTCTCGGAAAACCGACCGGACGGAATGTCACGGGCAGCATTACTTGTGCGGGATTCCCGTCGTCATCCCCCCGTCGACGACGAGCTCCGCCCCGGTCACGTACGCCGACGCGTCGCTCGCGAGGTACAGCACCGTGCCCGCGAGGTCGTCGGGGACCCCCGGCCGCGCGAGCGGGACGTCGAGGTGGGCGGGGTCGATCTTCACGGTCATCGCGGTGTCGATGAAGCCCGGATGGATGGAGTTCACCCGGATGCCCGCGGCCCCGAGCTCGACGGCCAGGGACTTCGTCAGCCCGCGCACCGCGAACTTGGAGGCCGTGTAGCCGTGCAGGTGCGGGCTGCCGTACAGCCCTTCCACCGAGGAGACGTTGATGATCGACCCGCGCCCCGCGGCCTTCATCACGGGGACCACCGACCGGCAGCCGAGGAACGTCCCGGTGACGTTGACCGCCATCACGGCCTCCCACTTGGCGAGCGTGAAGTGCTCGATCGGAGCCGCGTTGGCGATGCCGGCGTTGTTGACCAGGACGTCGACCGTACCGGTCCGCCCGGCGGCCTCGGCGACCACCCGCGCCCACGCGTCCTCGTCGGTCACGTCCAGCTCGAGGAACCGGGTGCGCTCCCCGAGCGCCGTCGCGAGGGCGGCGCCCTCGTCCGTCAGCACGTCCGTGATCACGACGTGGGCGCCGGCATCGTGCAGCGTGCGCACGTAGGTCTCGCCGATGCCGCGGGCGCCGCCCGTGACGACGGCAGTGCGGCCGGTCAGGTCGGTGAGGTTCATCGTGCCCTCGCCCCGTCCTCCACCTGGATCACCAGGCGGCCCGTCGTCGACCCGGTGGCGAGCCGCGCCACGGCGCGCGGCGCGTCGTCGAACCCGAGGACGTCGTCCACGACCGGCCGCACGACGCCCTCCGCCGCGAGACGGACGAGCTCGGAGTGCGCCTCGTCGACGAGCGACGGATCCTGCGTCGCGTAGAGGCCCCAGTGCAGGCCGAGGACACCGTAGTTCTTCACCAGCGCCAGGTCGGCACGGACCTTCGGCATCCGGCCGCTCGCGAAGCCCACCACGACGATGCGTCCCTCGAACCGGACGCACCGGGTCGAGCCCTCGAACGCGTCACCGCCGACGGGGTCGAAGACGACGTCCGCTCCCCCGTCGGCCTTGAGCTCGCGGGCCCAGTCGTCCTGGTCGCGCAGGTACACGACGTCGGCTCCCGCGGCCCGGGCGACCTCGGCCTTCGCCGTGCTGCCGACGACGCCGACCACGCGCGCACCGGCCGCCTTGCCGAGCTGGCAGGCGGCTGAGCCGACGCCACCGGCGGCGGCGTGCACCAGCAGGGTCTCGCCGGCAGCGATGCGGGCGCGCCGGTGCAGCGCGAACCACGCGGTCTGGTAGGCGACCGTCAGGCCGGCGGCCTGGGCGTCGTCGAGCGACGGGGGCGCCTCGCGCACGTCGCGGGCCGGGGCCGTCGCGTACTGGGCGAGCACGCCGATCTTGGAGCCCACGACGCGCGTGCCGAGGCGAAGGTGCGACACGTCCTCGCCGAGCGCGACGACCTCGCCGCACGCCTCCACCCCCGGGGTGAACGGGATGTCGGGACGCACCTGGTACTCACCGCGGGCGAGCAGCACGTCGGGGAAGTTCACCGCAACGGTGCGCACCCGGATCAGGACCTCGCCGGGCCCCGGCGAGGGGACCGCCACGTCGGCGAGCTCCATGACCTCCTCGGGCTCGCCGTTGGCGGTGACCTGCCAGGCCTTCATGGTCTCGGGCGGTGCGGTGACGCCGTCGTCACGCATGGATCACTCCTTCTCGATGCTTCGCAGGAAGAGGGCGGTGAGCTGGCTCGCGACCTCGTGCTTGTCCTCGGGGCCGCTGGGCGAGTACCAGTGCGACAGGTAGTGCACGTCGGAGTAGAAGTGCGCGATGAGCAGCGGGACGGGGACGTCCGTGCGGAACGAGCCCTCCGCCTGCCCGCGCTCGATCAGCTCCGCGACCTCGTCGTGGTACTCGCGCCGCCGGCGCTTGACCTCCTTGAGCCGCGGGGGCGTGAGCATGTGCATGCTCCGGAAGAAGACGGTGCCCTCGGGCAGGGAGTCGATCGACGTCACGATGACGTCCTCGCACACCTCCCGCAGCACGTCGACGGCCGGGCCGCCCTTCGCGGTGATCTCGTCGAGGCGGCCCTTCTGCAGGGAGAGCAGACGCTCGTAGATCGCGAAGAGGAGGTCGTCCTTCGACGTGAAGTAGTGGTACATGGCGCCCTTGGTGACGCCGGCGGCGGCCACGATCTGCTGCACGCTGGTGCTGGTGTAGCCCTGGGTGGAGAACAGGTCCAGGGCGGCCTGGGTGACCTGTTCGGCGACGTTCGTTGTGCGCATGACCTCCATCCTTGCCCCTTTCCCCGGATGCTTCGCCCGCTGCGGACCGTCAGCCGATCGGGCGGAGGCTCGCGCCGCCGTCGACCAGGAGCGTCTGCCCGGTCACCCAGGCGGCGTCGTCGGACAGGAAGAAGGTGGCCGCGCCGGCGATGTCGTCGGGCGCGCCGAGTCGGCCGAGCGGGTACTGCGCGGTGACCTCCTCCTCGCGACCTTCGTACAGGGCGCGCGACAGCCGGGTCTTGACCACGGCCGGCGCGAGCGCGTTCACGCGCACGTACGGCGCGAGCTCGTGCGCGAGCTGCACGGTCAGGTTGATGAGGGCGGCCTTGGAGACGCCGTAGAAGCCGATGTTCGGGCCGGGAGACGTCCCGGCGATCGAGGCCATGTTCAGGACCGAGCGGAGGCCCGGGCCGGCGGGCGCCGCCGCGAGCGCCTCGCGCGTCCATTCGAGCGCGGAGACGACGTTGACCTCGAAGATCTTGCGGGCCAGGCTCGCGTCGAGTGTGGTCAGCGGGCCCCAGGCGGGGTTGATCCCGGCATTGTTGACGAGGTGGTCCAGGGTTCCGAACCTCTCGATCGCGTGCGCGATCGCGGCGGTGCGGTGCTCGGCGTCGTCGGCCTTGCCGGCGACGCCCGCGGCACGGTCGCCGAGCCGGGTCACCGCGTCCTTCAGGCTGTCCTCGTTGCGCCCGGTGATGACCACCGAGCCTCCCTCGGCCACGATCCGCTGGGCGACGGCGAATCCGATCCCTCGGCTCGCCCCGGTGATCAGGGCGACTCTGCCCTCGAACCTCTGCAACGGACTACCTCCATACCGGCTGGTCGGTTTGTGGAAGTGAACGTACCACAGGAGGGGCGCGAGCGGGAGGGGGCGCTACCAGCCCGCGTCGCGTGCGAGCTCGCGCAGGGCGGGGCGGGTCGCGGACAGCACCGTCGGGAACCACGCCGAGAAGGGCTGCCCGGCCATGAGTCGGTCCAGCCCGGCGGGGCCGGCGAACCACGTCTCGGCGACCTCGTCCGGGTCGGGGCGGAGCCGGGCCTGCACCGTCCCGACGAACAGGTGGTTGAACTCCTGCTCGACCAGCCCGGAGGCCGGGTCCGGATGGTTGTACCGGACCGTCCCCGCCGAGCGCATCAGGTCGGGGCCGACGCCGAGCTCCTCCCCCACGCGCCGAGCGGCCGCCGAGAAGGGCGGCTCGCCAGGGTAGGGATGCCCGCAGCAGGTGTTCGACCAGACCCCGGGCGAGTGGTACTTGCTCAGGGCCCGGCGCTGGAGCAGCATCTGGCCGTCGCCGTCGAGCAGGAACACCGAGAAGGCTCGGTGCAGCCGTCCTGGGGCACGGTGCGCGGACAGCTTCTCCGCGGTTCCGATCGTCGCCCCGGCCTCGTCGACGAGCTCGAGCATGATCGGCGGGCCAGGAGTGGGACGGCCGGAACTGGTCACGCCTCAAGCGTATCCGGTACGGGCGCCTCCCGGGCCTGCGGAGCCGCACGGTGTCGGTGTCTCCGGCTAGCGTGCGGACAGCCCTGGGGAACGGATCATGCCGTGACCACGGCGTCAGGCCGGGTTGTCCACAGATTCAGGGCTCGGATGGCGGTACGACTTGGTCAGGCATAGGATCGAACACAGAAGGAATGCCTAGAGAATACTCCGGGAACCAGGAGCCGGGGACGCGGAGGGAGGCGATCGTGATGGTGAGGTCGGCACTGCACGGCGGTGTGCCGCCGTTCCCTGAGGTCGTACTGCCGGAGGCCCCGTGGGGCGACCCGGCCACGGAAGTGGGTCCGCACCTCGACCCCGAGGCGATCGACACCCTGATGGCACAGGTACGTTCCAGCGAGCCGGGCCCATGGCTCGCCGGCGTGCTGTCGTCCCTGACCACTCCCGGCGCCACTCCCAGCGCCACGCCCGCGGACGCCGACGCGGCCGTCCTCGACCGGCTGGGTCCGGCCGACCTGGCCGCCGTGGTGGCGGGCGCGCAGCGGGTGGCCGGGTGGGCACAGAGCCTGCAGGCGCGTGCGGGTGCGGCGCTGGTGGCCGCCCAGGGCGGGATCCTGGGGATCGATCAGGCCGCCGCGGTGGTCAAGGACCGCCTGCACGTCACCGTCCGCGAGGGCAGCGCCATCACGAACCGCGCCGACCGCTGCACCCGCTTCCCTGCCGTCCTTGCGGCGCTGGAGGCCGGCCACGTCGATGTCCGCAAGGCCGACACCCTCCTGGGTGCCGGTGCCGAGCTGACCGACGACGAGCGGGACCTGGCGATCGAAGCCCTGCTGCCCGAAGCCCCGACCCGCACCTGGAAGTGGCTGTCCGACCAGCTCAACGCCCTTGCCGCCCGCCTGCACGGCGGCGGCGAGGAGCTGTCGCAGGCCGCCGCCGGGTCGAACGTGTGGCTCGAGTCCGCCGGCCCCGGCATGGCCCTGCTCACCGCGCTGCTGCCGGCCAAGGACGGCGCGCGCGTGTTCAACGCCGTCCAGGTCGGCGCCGACCAGCTCCTGCGCGGGCCAGGCCGGGCCCGCCGCCGCGGCCAGTGCCGCGCCGACGCTCTGACCTCCCTGGTCACCGGGCGTATGGTCCCTCATCCCGTCGACGAGACCTCCGCGGAGGCCGAGCCCGGTACCGGCGTCACCGTCCCCACCACCGCACCGGGCGTCCTGGTCCCGCCCGTCCTCGACACCGACCTCGTGCCCGTCCCGGCCGAGGACGACGGCGTGCTGTCCACCGTCCCCGCGCCCACCTGTGCGGAGGTCGAGGCCGGCGTGGTCGTGCGCGGCATCGAGGCCCCCGCCACCGTGCGCGTCACCGTTCCGGCCACCGTGCTGGCAGACCCGGGCGACGACACCCCGGGCATCCTGGACCTCCTCGGGCCCGTGCCGGCCGAGACCGCCCGGCAGATCGCCGCCGAAGGCCTCTGGTACCGCCTGGTCACGGATCCGGTCACCGGGATCCTCACCGACTACTCCACCACTGCCTACCAGCCCCCGCCACGGCTCCGCACCGCGATCCAGGCCCGCGACGGCGTGTGCGCCCACCCGCACTGCGACAGGACGGCCGAACGGTGCGACCTGGACCACATCGAGCCCTTCGACGGGGACCACACCTACCGGCCCGGCGAACCCGGACAGACCCGCGCGTCGAACCTTCACGCGCTGTGCAGGAAGCACCACAACCTCAAGACCCTGGCCGGATGGCAGGTCGAACGCGACCCGGTCACGGGCGCGGAGACCTGGGCCAGCCCGACGGGCCACGTCGAGGCCTGCCGGCCCGATCCCGTCGATCCCGCCGCCCGCTACCCGGCGATCCGCGAGATCCCCGCACGGCTCGGTACCGGCGGCCTGGTCCCGGACCTCACCGTGGCGCGTCCTCGGACGCCGCGGACCGGTGACGTCGCCGAGCGGCCCTCCGCGCACGGCGACCCGCCGTTCTGACCCGACCGCCGAAGGACCAGCACCGTCCCGCTGTGAGGCAGGCTGGCCTCGTGAAGCACATCGGATTCCTGTCCTTCGGGCACTGGACGCCGCACGCGTCGTCGTAGACCCGGTCCGCCGCCGACACGCTGACGGCCGGCAGCGGATCAGAGGTCGAACAGCGCCGGCTGCTCCGCGATCGCGCCTTCGCGCTCCAGCATGCGCTGCTTCGTCCGGACGCCGCCGCGCGCCGAGAACCCGCCGATCTTCCCGCCCGCCGCCAGCACCCGGTGGCACGGGACGATCGGCGGGAACGGGTTGCGGCCCAGCGCCTGCCCCACGGCCTGCGCCGACCCGGGAGCCCCTACCCGGGCCGCGACCTCCCCGTACGTGAGCGTCGCCCCCGGCGGGATCTCGCGCACGACCTGGTAGACACGGCGGTCGAACTCCGGGACCGCGGCCATGTCCAGCGCGATGCCCTCCACCGGCGCCGTTCCGGCACCGCTGCCGCTGCTGCCACCGCTGCCGCCGTCGTCGAGCAGCCGCGTCACGCTCGCGACCGCCGCCGCCAGGGACGGCGTCGGCTCCGTCTCGCGGGCACCCGGGTACCAGCGCCGTACGGCCGCCCGTACCTGGTCCGCGCCGCCCTGGGGCAGCGTCGAGCCGACGACGGCGCCACCGTCCGGCCGCCAGACGATCGCGCAGTCCCCCAGCGACGTCGGGAACACCACGAACGCCGTGCCCTCGGAAACCTCTTCGCTACCCACGGCCCCACGGTAGACGGGGAGACCGACATCCCCGGGTCCGCTGCTCTCCACTTCCAGGATTCACCCAGCCCGGCGCGGCACCCTGACGTCCCGGCCGGAACCACCCCGGCCCCGGGCTCGTTGAGCCTGATCAAGCAAGTACGCGACCGAAGGAGTCCGCATGCAGTGCCCGATCGATCAGGCGAACCTCGTCATGTCCGAGCGCAAGGGGGTCGAGATCGACTACTGCCCGCAGTGCCGTGGCGTGTGGCTCGACCGCGGCGAGCTCGACAAGATCATCGACCGCTCCATCGACGCCGAGATCGCCGCGGAGAACACCCGTCGGCCCCTCGCCCCGGCGGCGGTCCCGGCAGCAGCTCCCGCTCCCCCGGCAGCACCCGTCGCCCCGGCACGGTACGGGCACGACGGCCACCACGGCGACCACGCCTACGACCCGCGCTACGACAAGCGCAAGCGCAAGGAGTCCTGGCTCGGCGAGCTGTTCGACTTCTGAGCCACCGGGTGTGATCAAGACCCGTTTCCGCTCCCAGGCTCCACCCAGGTAGGGTAGGGCCCGGCCGGCCGCACGTCGCCGCCATCCCTGGCGCCGCTGCGGAAGCCGCCCCTACCCTTCCTCGTGCGCAGTGCCGCGTGCCCAGAACCATCGAGCCACCGCGGAGAGCTGCGTGCCGAACACCACAGGTCCCTCGACCGAGCCTGCCAACATCACCGACCCCGAGCACGCCCCGGTGCCGCCCACGGGCGCCCCGGAGGCCGACGGTTCGCTGCGCGGCACGCTCGCCGCGCTGCGCTCCCCGCGCGTGCTGCGCACCGAGGTGCTCGCCGGGCTCGTCGTCGCGCTGGCGCTGATCCCCGAGGCGATCGCCTTCTCGATCATCGCCGGGGTGGACCCCCGCATCGGCCTGTTCGCGTCGTTCACCATGGCGGTGACGATCGCGTTCGTGGGCGGCCGCCCCGCCATGATCTCGGCCGCCACGGGCGCGATCGCGCTGGTCGTCGCGCCGGTCGCGCGCGAGCACGGCCTCGACCACCTCATCGCCACCGTCATCCTGGCCGGGATCATCCAGGTGATCTTCGGCGTGCTGGGGGTGGCCAAGCTGATGCGGTTCATCCCGCGCTCGGTGATGGTCGGGTTCGTCAACGCCCTGGCCATCCTGATCTTCCTGTCCCAGGTCCCCCACCTGACCGGCGTGCCGTGGGCGGTCTACCCCCTCGTGGCGGTCGGGATCGCGATCATGGTGTTCTTCCCGAGGCTGACCAAGGTCGTGCCCGCGCCGCTGATCTCCATCGCGCTGCTGACCGTCGTCGTCATCGCCGCCGGCATCGCCGTGCCCACCGTGGGCGACGAGGGCGCGCTGCCCGACTCCCTGCCCGCCCTGGCCTTCCCGGACGTGCCGCTCACGCTCGACACCCTGCGCGTCATCGCCCCCTACGCCGTCGCGATGGCGCTGGTCGGCATCCTGGAGTCGCTGCTCACGGCCAAGCTGGTCGACGACATCACCGACACCCACTCCGACAAATCCCGCGAGTCCTGGGGCCAGGGCGTGGCGAACATCGTCACCGGGTTCTTCGGCGGCATGGGCGGCTGCGCCATGATCGGCCAGACGATGATCAACGTGAAGGCGTCCGGTGCCCGTACCCGCGTCTCCACGTTCCTGGCCGGCGTGTTCCTGCTGGTCCTCGTCGTCGGCCTGGGCGACGTCGTGGCGATGATCCCGATGGCGGCGCTCGTCGCCGTCATGATCATGGTCTCGGTCGGCACGTTCGACTGGCACTCGGTCCGCCCCGCCACGCTGCGCCGCATGCCCCGGTCGGAGACCTCGGTCATGGTCGTCACCGTCGTGGTCACCGTCGCCACGCACAACCTCGCCTACGGCGTCATCGCCGGCGTCCTGGTGGCGATGGTCATGTTCGCGCGCCGCGTCGCCCACCTGACGTCCGTCACGCGCCTCGACGCCTCCGACGCCGACGACGAGCGCGTCTACGCGGTCCAGGGCGAGCTCTTCTTCGCCTCCTCCAACGACCTCGTCTACCAGTTCGACTACTCGGGCGACCCGAACAACATCGTCATCGACCTGTCCGAGGCCCACGTGTGGGACGCGTCCAGCGTCGCCGCGCTGGACGCCGTGCGCACCAAGTACGAGCGCAAGGGCAAGAACGTCACGATCACGGGGATGAACCCCGACACGACCGACCGCTTCGACCGCCTCTCCGGCCGGCTCGGCGCGGAGCACTGACCGCGGCCCGCTCGCCGCGCAGCGCCGTCACACACAGCGCCGTCACACCGCGTCCCGGATGATCGGGCAGGTCATGCAGTGCCCACCGCCCCGGCCCCGGCCCAGCTCGCCCCCCGCGATCTCGAGCACCTCGATCCCCGCCTTGCGCAGCAGGTCGTTCGTGGTGGTGTTGCGGTCGTACGTGAACACGACGCCGGGCTCGACGGCGACGGCGTTGTTGCCGCTGTCCCACTGCTGCCGCTCGGACTCGAAGCTGTCGCCGCCGGTCTCGATCACGCGCAGCGAGTCCAGCCCCATCGCGTCCGCGGCGACGTCGAGGAAGGGCTTGTCGCCGATGTCGGACACGACAACGTCCCCGTCGTCCCCCGGTCGCAGCACGAACGGGTGCACGCCGTCCACGATCCGCGGGTACACGGTCACCGTGTCCACGTCCACGAACGTCATGACCGTGTCCAGGTGCATCGCGGCGCGCAGGCGCGGCATCCCGGCCACGACCACCCGCTGCGCCGCGCCACCCGCGAACAGCCGTGCCGCGACCTGCGTGATCGCCTGCCGCGAGGTCCGCTCCCCCATGCCCATGAGCACCGTGCCGTTCCCGACCGGCATGATGTCGCCGCCCTCGAACGTGGCCTGGCCGTGCCGCTGCTCCGGGTCACCCCACCACACGTGCGACCCGATGAAGTCCGGGTGGAACTCGTACACCGCCTTCATCAGCAGCGTCTCGTCGCGCCGTGCCGGGTAGTAGAGCGGGTTCAGCGTGACCCCGCCGTACAGCCAGCACGTCGTGTCGCGCGTGAACAGCGTGTTCGGCAGCGGCGGCATGAGGAACTCGCGCTCGTCCGGCGAGAACGCCGCGAGCGCCCGGTGCCCCGGCGGCAGCTCGGGGACGTCGGAGACGGCGAGCCCGCCGACGAGGTGCTCGGCGAGGACGTGCGGAGGCAGCGACTCGAGGTACTCGCGGGTGGCGTCGACGAGACCGTCGCCGACGCTCTGCGGCACGATCTTGCGGTCCAGCAGCCAGTCGCGCGCGCCGGGCACGCGCAGCGTCTCGGCCAGGACGGCGTGCAGCTCGACGACCTCGACGCCGCGCGAGGTCAGCTCCTCGACGAAGGCGGCGTGGTCGGCCTGGGCACGCTCCACCCAGAGGACGTCGTCGAACAGGAGGCTGTCGGAGTTGGACGGGGTGAGCCGGCGGTGCGCCTGCCCGGGCGCGCAGACCAGCACCTTGCGCAGCCGTCCCACCTCGGAGTGCACACCGTAGGCGGCAGATGGTCTCATGCAGGACACCGTCTCATGCAGGACGTCGTACGACGCTCCGTTAGGGTCGTCGCGTGCATCTGGACTGGGAGATCAAGCCGAGCCTGCTCATGTACGTCGCGGGGGCCCCGGGTGGCCGCCTCGCCGTCGACCCCGAGGTCGGGGGTGAGGGCGCGTCGTTCCGGTTCGGGCTGGACGAGGAGCGCTCCGCGGCCCTGGACGACGGCGGGACGACGCCGGACGCGCGCGCGTTCGCCTTCCGCGGCTCGATCGCTTTCTTCGGGCACTTCGGCTCCTTCGTCGGCGAGATCGGCGACCCCGAGGTCCGGGCCGACGGCACCGGGCCCCACAGCGACTGGACGATGTCGATCCTGGACCGCGAGTCCGGGGTCCGGACGGACGCGTTCCGGCTGGCCGGCGCCCCCGAGCCGAGCGACGGCGGGAGCCGGCTCACCTGGTCCCGGGTCGAGGTCAGCACGACGGGCGAGAACCTGTGGGGCGGGAACTACCCGGCCGGCACGCGGTTCGAGCCGCTGGTGATCGACCTCAGGCGCCCGTGACCTTCACATAGTGCAGAAAGGCGACGTCACGGGCGAAACCCTCGGACTCGTAAAGCCCCTGGGCGGTGACGTTGTCCCAGGCCGTGGCCAGGGAGACGCGGATCGCGCCCGCCTCCGCCGCGCGCTCGCAGATGCCCCGCACGAGCGCGCGGCCCGCCCCGGTCCCGCGGACCTCCGGGTCCACGAACAGGTCGTTGAGCACCCACACGGGTCCGAGACTCACCGACGACCAGGACCGGTACGCCTGCGCGAACCCGACGATCGCGCCGGTGGTGCCGTCGTCGTCGCGCTCCTGGGCCACGAGCAGGACGGTGTCGTCGGAGGCGAAGCGCCCGGTGAGGAACTCCCGGGCCCGCTGCTCGTCGGCCTCGTGCTCGTAGAAGGCCAGGTACTGCCGGAACAGGCCGGCGACGGCGTCGAGGTCGGCATCGGTCACGTCACGCACGTCGATGAACACGCGGGCGATCATGACAGGTTCTAGAAGCCCCGCGCCACCGCCGCGCCCGCGGCCAGCCACGCGCGCTGCGTCTGCTGGCGCAGCGACCGCAGGCTGAGCTGCCCGTCCACCATGCCCGGGTCGAACGGCACGGTCACCACCTCGCGGGCGAGGCTCCGGTACCCGCGCGCCACCTGGCGGATCTCCGCCGGGGTGGCCTTCGGGTCGGCCTGGCTCACGAGCACCACGGCGCCGCGCGCCAGCTCGGCGCTGCGCCGGTCGCGGGCAGCGAGCGCCTCGAGCAGGAGCGCGCCGGCCTCGGCGTGGTCGTCGCGGGTGGTGGTCGCGACGACGATCTGGTCGGTGTGGTCGATCATCCGCAGCCACATCGGGTCCGATTCGTCGTTGCCCGAGTCGATAAAGATCAGCCGGTAGTACTTGCTCAGCACGGCGTGGACCGCGTCGACGTGGGTGGAGGAGATGCGCTGCTCGTCGGCGAGCACCATGGGCTTGGAGCGCAGCACGTCGAACCGGTCGCGGGACTGGTGGTGGACGTACCAGGCCAGGTCGGCGAGCTGGGCGGTGGGGCCGAGGAAGTGGTCGATCTGGGGCAGCAGGTCGTGCAGGGTCGCGTCGTGCATGCCCTGCTCGGTGCGCCAGCCGAGGGTGCCGCGCGTCTGGTTGTTGTCCCAGGCGACGACGCCGGAGCCGCCGAGCGCGGCGAAGACGGAGCTGAGCAGCACGGTGCCGGGCGTCTTGCCGGCGCCGCCCTTGCCGTTGACGACGGCGACGGTGCGCGGCCCGGGCCAGTGCTGGGCGACGGCGGCCTCGTCGGCGCGCTCCGCACGCTCCTCGGCGCTCGGCGGGAGGCGCATCCCGACACGGGACAGGGCTCCGCGCAGGCCGCGCCGGGCGGCGTCCTCGCTGTGCTCCTGGACGAGGAACGTGCGCCGTTCGGCCCCGGGGGGCGACGGCGGGTGCCCGCCGGGCAGGTCGGTCCTGGGCGGGAACGGGGAGTCGGCCTCGGGGGCCGGCGCGGCGGGGGCCTGCGGCTGCGGGAACGGGGCCGGGGTCTCGGGCCGCGGCGGGAAGGGAAAGTCCGGCACGGTCTGGTGCTGCAGGGAGTGCTCCGGGAAGGCGTCCGCGTGCGGGTTCGCGGGTGCCTCCTGGTACACGGGCTCCTGGTACGCGGGCGCCTCTCCCTGCCGCACCGTGCCGTCGGGGTGGACCACGAGCTCGGAGATGCCCTCGGGGCCCGAGGCGGACAGGGGCACGGGCTGCCCGACGGCGGCCGCGTGCTCGACCACGCGCCGCATCACCTCGGTCCGTGCCTGACCCAGCGTCGTCATGTACACGGGGTACGAGATCCCGCCGATGTGCACCTCGCCGCTGCCGTCCTCGCGGACGACGGCCTGGACGCGATCCCAGCCTGGCGTCGCGCCGACGCTCATGCGCCTGCCCCCTCGACATCTCGCGAACCGGACGCCGGGCCCTGCCCCGGGCCCGGACCGCGAGGTAATTCACCCGCGGTGTGGCACAGAGTACAGCCCGGGCGCCCGGCGTCGAGTCACGCGGCTACGCGATGCGGGCGGCGCGGTGCAGGCGTGACCGCGCGTGCTCGGTCCGCGGCACGTACGGCGTGACGTAGAGCAGCATGCCGGCCTCGGCGGGCGTCCGGTCCGCCTTGAACGAGTTGCACTCGTAGCAGGCGGCGACGAGGTTCAGCCAGGTGGAGGGGCCGCCGCGCGAACGGGGGACGACGTGGTCCACGGTGTCCGCGGGGCCGCCGCAGTAGGCGCACGAGCCGTCCCGACGACGCACCCCCTGCTTGGTGCAGGCGGGGGCACCGTTGCGCTTGTAGAGCCACCGCATCGCGACGTACCGGACCAGGCGCAGCACGCGCGGTAAGGGGAACGGTCCGAAGGTGCGGCCGTCGACCGCCTCCTCCACGACCGCGACCTCCCGTACGAGCATCCCGATGGCGTGCCTGACCGATACACGGTGCAGCGGCTCGTAGCCGGCATTGAGTACGAGGACGTCGGCCACGGGTCCGCTCCCTTCAGGTGAAAGTTCGTTCTTGGAAACTTCGGTGCAAAGAAAAAGCCGCCCCAGGACGCAAGTCCTCCAGGCGGCACACGAGTGCTGGTCCGGCGAGCGCCGGGTCAGCCACGTATCGCGCCTCGGAGGGCCTCGCGGCCGTCCAGCAGATGCTGCGCGGTGGTCGGGCGGGACGAGGAGCGTGCGCAGCGGATCATGGGGCTCTCGTCCTCTCGTGTACGTACAGCCAGGTGACGCGGCCGGTTGACCCCGTCGTGAAAAAAGGTACACACGCAGGCTTGGCACGTCCATGCCTTTTCGCGAATCTGTTCCCAAGAATTCATCAAACGCGGGCCCTCCGCTGGGCGACACGCCGGGCGGTCGCACGTCGGCCCTGATCACGGAGCCTGGCAGTGACTCAGGCTACGGTTGCTCTTTGGCCGGGCGTTTCCGGTCGGAACGGACAGTTGGCTGGAAGGAGCCCACATCCCATGATGGGAGGACATCACGCCGCGACCGGCGCCGCTGCCTGGGTCGCCGTGACCTCGACCGCGCCATTTGCCTTCGGCTGGTACGAGGGGGTGTCCCATACCGGCGTCCTCGCCGGCGCCCTGGTGTGCGCGGGCGCCGCGCTGCTGCCCGACACCGACCACCACAGCGGCACGATCGCCAACTCGCTCTCGCCCGTCTCGAACGGGGTGGTCCACGTCGTCGCGAAGCTCTCCGGCGGGCACCGCCGGGGCACGCACTCGATCCTGGGTGTGGTGGTGTTCACCGCGATCGCCTGGCTGCTGAGCCTGCTGTCGGTGGACACGGGCATCGAGGCCGTCGGGACCGTGCTGGTCGGCCCGGGCATCATGTGCGTGCTGCTGGTCTCCTTCGCCCTGAAGGCCCTCAAGATCACCCGCGACACCAAGGTCCTGCCCTGGACGACCTCGGTGACGCTCGCCGCGCTCATCGCGATCTTCGCGCCCGAGGAATGGTTCTGGATGCCGTTCTGCGTCGCGCTGGGCTGCATCGTGCACATCGTCGGCGACTTCGTCACCACGAACGGTGTCCCGCTCGTGTGGCCGCTGAAGTTCAAGTCCCCCTACTGGATGCGTGACGGCCGGGGCATCGAGCTCGACAGCTTCTGGAGGCGCAGCGGCAACATCGCCCTCCCGATCCTCGGCAACGCCGGGTCGGTGCGCGAGTGGATCGTCCTGGTCCCGGTCTCGGCGTACGCAGTGGTCGGCATCGTGTGGGCGCTGCTGAACCAGATGGGCTACGACACGATGCCCTTCTGGGAGCAGATCACGGCCTGGGTCTGACGGCTTCCCGAGCCGCCGGGCTCAGAGCCCCGTCGCCACCGCGGCGCCGGCGGCGAGCCAGGCCCGGCGGGTCGCGGCCCGCAGCGCGCCGTAGCGCAGGTGGCCGTCGACCATGCCCGGGTCGAACGGCACCGTCACCACCTCCCGCGCGATGGACCGGTACCCGCCGGCGACCTTCCTCGTCTCCTCGGCGGGCGCCTTCTGGTCCGCCTGGCTCACCACGACCACGGCCTGCTGCGCCAGGTAGGCGGAGCGCCCGTCGCGCTCCGCCAGGCCCTCCAGGAGCAGCGCGCCCGCCTCGGCGTGGTCGTCGCGGGTGGTCGTGGCGATCACGAGCTGGTCGGTGTGGTCGATCATCCGCTGCCACATCGGGTCCGACTCGTCGTTGCCCGAGTCGATGATGATCAGCCGGTAGTACTTGCTCAGCACGGCGTGGATCGCGTCCACGTCGGAGGGGTCGATGCGCTGCTCGTTCGCCATCGCCATCGGCTTGGAGCGCAGCACGTCGTACCGGTCGCGCGTCTGGTGGTGCACGTAGCGCGCCAGGTCGGCCGCCTGGGCCGCCGGCCCGAGCAGGTGGTCCGTCCTGGGCAGCAGGTCCAGCAGCGTGGCGTCGTGCGGACCCTTCTCCGTGCGCCAGCCGAGCGTGCCGCGCGTCTGGTTGTTGTCCCAGGCGACGACGCCGGCCCCGCCGAACTGCGCGAACACCGCCGACAGCAGCACGCTCGACGGCGTCTTGCCGGCCCCGCCCTTGCCGTTCACTATCGAGATCGTGCGCGGGCCAGGCCAGTGCTGGCTCACGGCCCGCTCGTCCGAGCGCTCGGCACGCTCCGCCGCGTTCGGCCCCACCCGCAGCCCCATGCGGGTCAGCACGCCGCGGAAGCCGAGCTCGGCCGGCTCCTCCACCGACACCTGCGTGAGGAACGACGTGCGCGCGTCGCGCCGCGTGCCGGGGTCGGCCGTGACCGCGCCCGAAGGCTCGTGACCGCGCGCGCCCTCCTCCTCGCGGACGAAGTCGGCGACGCCCGACGGTTCGGGCGCGGCACGACCCGGCGAGACGGGGATCGACGGGGTGGGGGCCGAGACGGGCGCGTTGCTGTGGCGGGCGGAGTGGTCGGGGCGGGCAGGGTGGTCGGGGTGGTCGGGATGGTCGGGATGGTCGGCGCGGGCGGGTGCGGTGCCGGGGAAGGACGTGTCGTAGACGGTGTCGTCAGGCGTGTCGTCGGGCGCCGTGTCGTGCAGGACCCTGTCGTGCGGGGCCGCGTCGTGGGAGGCCGCGTCGTGCAGAGCCGCGTCGTGGGAGGCGCTGTCGTGTCGGGCGCCGTTGCGTGGCACGTCGTCGTAGGGGGCCTGCTCGGAGAGGTCTTGCTCGGCCGGTCCGCCGTTGCGGGAGGGCGCCTCTGCCGGCGCGGGCCGGTCCGGCGGCGCTTGTTCGGCTGGCGCTTGTGCGACCGGAGCCGGGGACGTGTCGATCGGTTCCGGAGTGCTCGGGACGTGGTCGACCAGGTCCGGGACGCGCGGCACCGTCATGTCCAGCTCCGGCTCGACGACCGGCGTCGCCCCCGTCGGCACCGGGCCGTCGTCCTCCGGCACGACCGTGCCGTCCGGATGCACCACGAGCCGCCAGATGCCCTCCGGGCCCTCGGCGCTCGCGCGCACGGGCCGGCCGATCTGGACCGCGTTCTCGGTGACCCGGCGCAGCACCTCGATCCGCGCCTCTTCGAGGCTGCCGGCGGTCACCGGATAGGCGGTACCGTCGATCCTGACCTCCCCGGACCCGTCAGTCCTGACCACGGCCTCGATCTGAGGCCACCTCCGCACGGTCTCAGCGCTCATGCGCGTGCTCCTCGGCTCTGCTGTTCGTCTCGCTGTGCCCCAGCCTCCGCCATCTTGGCCCCGAAAGCGACCGGATCTGCGGTGTGTCGCATCTGCACCGTGCCACGTCCGGCGCTTCAACGACGTCGTGACCGGCTGGTAGTTTGCCTCAACTCACCCGGCATCCGCCGGGCGCCGTGCACGAGGAGTCATCAGTGTCCGACCCGACCGTCCAGTTCACCCCGGGGATGCCGCCCCGGCCGGTCCAGCCGGGTGAGCCGATGACCACGCTGGTCTTCGACCAGGAGCTGGTCGGCAGGCTCCAGGCCTTGCTGCAGGGCGGGTTCAGCAACCGCGCCGAGCAGGTCATCGCGGAGCACCTGGTCAAGGTCGGCAGGCATCGCGCGGGCGGGCGCACGCCGCGCGAGATCAAGGAGTACATCTGGCAGCAGATGCAGTGGGGCGACGCCGGCGTGCCCGCCGCACCGCACGGTGACCTCCACTCCCTGCGCCAGTCGGTGCGCGCGAACACCGAGGTCATGCACCCGCCCGAGAGCTACCGGCCGCAGGCACCGGCGCAGCCGCCGACGCAGCCCGGCACGTCGCCGACCGCTCCGAGCCCGGCCGGCGGTCCCGCGGACCGAGGCCCGGAGGGCGGCTCGGGCGCGCGGGTGCTCGGCGGGATCCTGGCGCTGGTGCCGCGGGCGCTGCTCGCGCTGTCGGTCTACCAGCTGGTCCGGCTCATCCCCGGGTTCGAGCAGATGCCCGACGCCGCCGCGTGGGGACCGTTCCACGGTATCGGCGACGCCGTGCTGGGGGTGCTCAACCTCGACCCGGACTGGAGCGACCAGGCCGCGAACCTCACGATCCCGGTGCTCGGCGTCGTGCTCGTGACGCTCCTCAACGTCATCACGCCGCTGCGGCGCGACCGCCGGCTGCGCGCCTGGCCGTACACGCTCGTCATCGGGGCATGGGTCGCGGTCTTCGCGGCGTCGGGCCTCGCGGCGTTCGCCTCCGACACGACCGAGAACCTGAACCAGAGCATCCAGGACCAGGTCGACGAGACCCTCGACGAGCAGGTCGACCAGCTGACCGACGACGCGAGCGACGCGGCGAAGGAGAAGGTCGAGGACGGCCAGGGCGCCGGCGGGTGAACGTTCCGCGAGAGCCTTGAAGTTGTTTGCGGATGATCCATCTGGCAGCCTTTCCGCGCTGGTAAGTTGCTCCATGGGCTGACCTGCGTTTTCTGTCCCGCACCGAGGAGTTCTCATGTCCGACGAGCCGTACCGCCCGACTCATGGCGCGGTCCCGCCGGACCCGGACGAGACCCGCGTGCAGCCCCCGATCGCGCATGTCCCGCCACCCCCGCCCGGGACCGTGCCGGACCCGTACGGAACCCGGGTGCTCCCGCAGACCTCGGCCGCTGCGACCACCGGCGACCCGTACGCCACGCAGGTCCGGCCGTCGGTCCCGCAGGCCCCACCCCAGGCTCCGGCGACTCGGGCCCAGGCGACCCAGAGCCCCGGTTCCCGGACCTCGGGCCACGTCCCCGCGACGGGCGAGGTGCTCGGCGGGTTCGTGCTGCACGAGTCGCTCGGGCACGGCGGGTTCGCCCACGTCTACCGGGCCGAGTCCGCAGCCGAGGGCGTCGTGGCGCTCAAGGTCCTGACGAACTCCGAGGCGGGTTCCCGCGAGCGTTTCGTCACCGAGGCCGGCCTCCTGGAGCAGCTCGGGGGCCGCGGGTTCCCGCGGTTCGTCCGCGCGGGGCTCGAGGACTCCACGCCGTGGTTCGCCATGGAGCTCGTCCCGGGCCGCACGCTCGCGCAGGTGGTGCACGAGCACGGCCCCCTCCCCCGCCAGGACCTGCTCCGCGTGGCCGACGACGTCGCCGGCGCCCTGTCGGTGCTCCAGGAGGAGCACTACCTGCACCGCGACGTGAAGCCGGCCAACATCATCGTGTCCGACGGGCACTGCGTGCTCATCGACCTCGGCATCGTCAAGGGCCACGGCTCGCAGACGTCCACCCACGCCGCCGGCACCATCTCCTACATGGCACCCGAGCTCTTCGTGCGCAAGCCGCACCCGCGCTCCGACGTGTACAGCCTCGGGCTGCTGCTCATCTTCTGTGCCACCGGCTCGCTCCCGGCGGACCTGAACTTCGCGGGCCGCGACCTCACCGCCGAGGACGTCGGGCCGGTCGACCCGGCAATCCTGCCGCTCGTGCTCGCCATGACCCGGCAGGACCCGACCGAACGACCGCCCCTGCACAACATCGCCCGCGCGGTGATGTCGGTCGCCGCCCAGCAGTCGCCCGAGCCGGGCCTGCTGCACGCCGCCGAGACCACGCGCACCGAGCGCGACGTGGTCACCGAGATGGTCACGGCGGGCAGCCTCGCCGCAGGAGCCGCGGCCGGGGCGGGTCCTGCCGCCGCGCAGACCGCGGTTCTCGGCGCGACCCAGCAGGCGGCCGCTCCGGCACCGGCCGGCCCGCCGCCGGCGTCCATCCGCCCGCAGCCGCCCGGTCAGCAGCACGCCCCCACCCAGCAGCAGCCTCCGGTCCAGCAGGGCTATGGGACGCAGCAGGGCTATCCGACGCAGCCGCAGCGGCCCGTGTACCCGCAGCCTCCGGCGCAGCAGCAGCCGTTCCCGCCGCAGCAGCCCGTGCAGCCGCAGCAGCCGGCCCGCCCGCAACCGTCGTCGTACCCCGAGCCTCAGCAGTCGCGGCGCAGCGAGCGGGAGCAGGACGACGGCGCGGGCTGGAAGATCGTCAGCACGCTGCTGGGAGTGATCCCCGCCGTCCTGCTGGGGATCGCGGTGTACCAGGTGATCCGGCTCATCCCCGGCTTCGACAACATGCCGGACATGTCGCAGGCGCCGATCTTCCGCGCGCTCGGCGACTGGCTCCTGCTCACGCTCAACCTGCCGCTGGAATGGTCCGGCACGACGGCGAACCTCGCGATCCCGCTGCTCGGGCTCGTGCTGGCAGGGGTCCTGAACATGGTGGCGCGGTTCGCGGGCAAGGCCGGGGAGCGCCGCCGGCGCCTGTGGCCGTACTTCCTGACGATCACCGTCTGGGTGATCGTCCTCGGGGTGCAGGGCATCGTCGCGGCGGTGAACGAGGGCGTGGAGAACGCCCGGCAGGACCTCAGCCGGAGCGTCGAGCAGGGCATCGACGACCAGCAGGGCTACCTCCAGGACCAGGTCGACGAGACTATCCGGGAGCAGCAGGACAGCATCCAGGACTCGGGTGAGGACTTCCTCGACTCGGTCTGGCCGTTCTGACCCTGCCGGGCGGACGGTCGCGGATCGGGCCCCCGCAGCGATTTATCCCGAAACCTGTGCGCCCTCTTGGTACCTTGCGCACATGCCCCGGGCCGATCAGATTCCCCAAGAACCGGACGTCGACGCCGTCGTGCCCGC
Organism: Myceligenerans cantabricum; assembly: GCF_054777735.1. Lineage (NCBI taxonomy): Bacteria > Bacillati > Actinomycetota > Actinomycetes > Micrococcales > Promicromonosporaceae > Myceligenerans > Myceligenerans cantabricum. The sequence continues at coordinate 151,107 of NZ_BAAHAJ010000009.1, read as the reverse complement.
GTCCGCCGTCGGCCCCGGGCCGGTACCGCCGCCTCCACCGCCACCGCCCCCCGCGGTAGATCCACCGCAGGACGGGGCCGAGGTGGCGGACGAGGCGGAGACGGCGGGTCAGGCGGTGCCGGAAGCAGTCGCGGAAGCTCGGCCCGACGCCGACCTCCGGCCGGGCGACGCAGAGGACGCGGAGACCCTTCCCCGAGCCGTGCAGAGGCCGCAGACCGAGGTGGGTGCCGGTCCCGAGGCGGGTCTCGCCGCGGATCCCGCGGCCGAGCCCGCCGAGCCCGAGCCCGAGCCCGAGCCCGAGCCCGAGCCCGAGCCTGCCAAGCCCGACGCCACGGACGAACCAGTCGAACCTGACGTTCCAGACGTTGAACCTCAGGTCGAGGGTGCGGATCCCGGCCCGGCCGAGCCCGGCGCCAAGTCTCGACCATTGGTTGAGACCGACTCTCCACCAGTGGTTGAGGGTTTCGCTGGACCGCCGCCTGACCAGGAAGAAGAACCCGAGCACCCGCCGCTGCCCGTGCGACCGGTGCGGCGCATCCCCGCGAGCGGAGAGCAGGTCGGGGGCTACACGCTCGGCGAGTCGCTCGGCCACGGCGGGTTCGCGCACGTGTACCGGGCGGAGGCGAACGACGGCGACGAGGTCGCCGTCAAGATCCTGACCGGCCTGCCCGACGACGCCCGGGAGCGATTCGAGCAGGAGGCGCAGCTCCTCGAACGGCTCGACGGGCGCGGCTTCCCCCGCTTCGCCGCGTCGGACATGAGAGCGGCGCAGCCCTGGTTCGCGATGGAGCTCGTGCCGGGCAGCACCCTGCTGGAGCGGGTCCGGGCGGAGGGGCCGCTGTCCGGCCGGGAGGCGCTGCGTCTCGCCGAGCAGGTGGTCGACGCGCTGCTCGTGCTCCAGGACGAGCGCTGCCTGCACCGCGACCTCAAGCCGGCGAACATCATGGTCGACGGCGACCGCGCCGTCCTCATCGACCTCGGCATCGCCAAGATCTTCGACGCCGCCACGTCGACGCAGCCCGCCGGGACGGTGTCGTACATGGCGCCGGAGCTGTTCGGGCGCCGCGTGCACCCCCGGTCGGACGTGTACAGCCTGGGCCTGCTGCTCGTGTACGCGACGACGGGCACGCTCCCGCCGGACCTGAACTTCCTCGGGCGGGACCTCACCGCCGCCGACCTGGTCGAGGCCGCGCCAGGCCGCGACGAGCCGCCCGAGATCGACCGCCACCTGCTCCCCCTGATCCTGGCGATGACGCGCTACCAGCCGGCGCACCGCCCGCCGCTGACGAACATCGCGGGCGTGGTGCGGGCCAGGCTCGGGGGCGAGGACGCCGACCCGACACTCATGATCGCGGAACAGGTGGTCGCCGACGGCGTCACCGAGGCCGAGCGCGCCGTGCTCCCGGCGACGATGCGGCTGGCAGCGCCCTTCGAACGGCCGACGAAGATGTTCGGCCACGCTGTCGGCGACGACTCCGCCGACAGCGGCGCGCTGCGCGCCCCGGAGCCGTGGCACGCCCTCGTGTACGACCGGGAGCTCATGAACGTGCTGTCCGAGGTGCACGCCGACGGTTTCGACGGCGCCGCGTCCCAGGTGATCGCCGACCACGTCGCGCAGCTCGGCGCCGACGCCGCCGAGGGCCGCACCCCCGCCGAGATCAAGGACTGGATCTGGCAGGCGATGCTGTGGCGGGCCGCGACGCCCCCGGACGGGCACGCGGACACCCTGCGCGGCTGGCGCAGGTTCCGCAAGCCGGATCCCGCGCCCACCCAGCAGCAGGCCCCGGCGCGGGCGCCGAACGAGCCCACCCCGCCGTCGTACGCGCCGCGCAAGAGCCCCGTGCAGCACCTCGGGCCGACGCCGCGCCCCGGCACGGCGAAGCACCCCGGCCCGGCGAAGCGCCCCAGCCCGGTGCAGCACCTCGGGCCGGCGCCGACCGCCGTCACGCCGCCGCGCTCGAAGCCGCCGTCGCTCCGGCCGCGGCCGGCGGCACCCGCACCCGCACCCGCGGCGACCGACATCGGCTCGACCCGCCCGCTGCCCCCCGTGCAGCCGGCCGCGCCACAGCCGGCGCCGCCACGACAAGCAGCGCCGCCGCCACGACAGGTGGCTCCGCCCGCTCCCGCCGTGCCCCGGCAGCGGCCGGGGGCCGTCGGCGCGCTGCTGCGGTGGGTACCGCGCCTGCTGCTGCTCGCGGCCGTGGTCCTCGCGGCCGGCGAGACGCCCTGGGCGCCGTTCTCCGTCGGGCCGACCAGGATCGTGCCCTGGCTGGCCTACGTGACGGACCTGCCGATCAGGATGGTCGCGTACGCCGACGGGCCGCTGATCGCGGTGGTCGCGCTGATCGTCGCCATCATGCTGCGGTCCGCGGGACACCGGATGCGCGTGTGGTTCTACGTGCTCGGCGCGCTGCTGGTGACAGCCTTCGCGGTGTGGCTCACGCTGAGCACGTGAGCGGAAAAACGCTGGCGCCCGCCCCGGGGCGGGTACCAGGGTAGGCGTCACGGTCCCCGGACGGGGCTGCGGCAGACGCCACCGCACACCCGGAGCACGCGCCGATCGGCTGACCTGCCGGGCGCAGTGCTCCGTCCTTCCGAGGAGCACCCTTGTCCCGCTTTCCCGCAGTACCCGAGTCCCGCTACCTCACCGAGCGCCGCACCCGTGGTGCGCGGTCCGGCGTGGACGCGCCCGTCGTCGTCGAGCCCGGTCCCGACCAGCGCTGGTCCACCTGGCGGTCCGTCGCCAAGGGCCGGCGCGGTCCCGAGCCTCGCCCCGGCTGGCTCGTCACCTCCGACGCCGCGCTCGACACCGAGCTCGGCGTCCTGAAGACCGGCAAGGAGGCGGACGCGTTCCTGATCGAGCGCGCCGTCCCGGCCGGCGTCGCCCTGCCCGACGACCCGTTGCCCGACGACGCCGGACCGGCGCGCTCCTGCCTGCTGGTCGCCAAGCGCTACCGCGGCCACGAGCACACCACGTTCCACCGCGACGGCGACTACACCGAGGGCCGCCGCTCCCGGCGCACCCGCGACCAGCGCGCCGTCGAGGACCGCAAGTCCCGCTGGGGCCGCGCCGTGGCGGCCACCCAGTGGGCCGACGCCGAGTTCGGCGCCATGACTCGCGCCTGGGAGGCGGGCGCGCCGGTCCCCTACCCGGCGCAGGTCGACGGCACCGAGATCCTCATGGAGTTCGTCGGCGACGCAGACCCCGACACCGGCGAGCTGGTCGCGGCACCCCGCCTCACCCGCGAGCGCCCGGCCGCGGCCCTGCTGGAGTCGTACTGGGAGCAGCTCGCCGACGGCATGTCGGTGCTGGCCCGGCTCGGGTACGCGCACGGCGACCTGTCGCCGTACAACGTGCTGGCGCACGGTGAGCGTCTCGTGATCATCGACCTGCCGCAGGTGGTGGACCTGGCGTCGAACCCGTTCGCGTCCGAGATGCTGCTGCGCGACTGCCGCAACATGTGCGCCTGGTTCGCCTCGCGCGGCCTCGACCGGGACCCGGACGTCCTGTTCGCGGACCTGCTGGCGCAGGCCTGGTGAGCCGGGCGGCCCGCCGGCCGGTCAGTCCGTCGGGGCGTCGCTCGGCGGCAGGACCGGGTCGCCGGGCAGCAGGCCGCCGGAGCCCTTGGCGGCCGGGGTGTCCGTCGGGGTGCCCCCCGGGTCCTGCGTCGGGTCGGTCGTGGGGTCGGTCGTGGGGTCCCCGGTGGGCTCGGGGGACGGGGTCCCGGTCGGCTCGCCGCTGGGTTCCCCGGAGGGGTCGGACGTCGGCGTGTCCGGGTCCGCGGTGGGGTCGGCGGAGGGCCCGGGGGTGGGGCCGTCGGTCGGCTCCCGCGTCGGGTCGGTGGTCGGGTCGGCCGTCGGCGCGTCCGGGGGGCCGGAGGTCGGGTCGACGACCGGCTCGGTGGTGGTCGTCGTCCCCGCGGGGAGCTCCTCGGCCGGGACGCGGCGCACCTCGGTGATCACGGACGCGGCGTCGAGGATGGACGTGCGCTGCGCCGCGAGCTCCGCGAGGCGCCGCTCGCGCCGGGCAGTGCTCGCGTGGTCGGGCAGGTCGTCGTCCAGCCCGGCCGCCGCCTGGTCGATCGCGCCGCGCAGCCGATGCAGCACGAGCAGGTCGGCGGACGGGCCGGCCGCCGCGTAGACGACCTCACCGGCCTCGATGGTCTCCACGGAGCGGGTGCGTGACTCGCCGAGCAGCCGGTCGATGGAGCCGGTCGCCCCGTCGTGCGTGCCGAGGGCGGAGTCCGAGGTCAGGATGGCGGGGATCGTCACGGTCTCGACGTCGGGCTCGGAGACGACCTCGTCGCCGGGGCGCTCCCCGGACATCAGGGCCCACGCCCCGCCGACGCTCAGCATCGTCACCGCGAGCGCGCAGGCGCCCACCGCCACGACGGCGGCGGAGCCCCGTCGATGGGCCCACTCGCGGACCGGTCCCCAGTTGCTCATCGGGCGACATTTTAGCGCCCGGGGAGTAATATAAGCTGCGTCTTATATTTCCCCAGGAAGGATGCGCCATGACCATCATCATCGACCCCGCCGGGACCGCGGGGCTCGTCACGCGCGAGGTCCGCGACGGCGAGCGGGGCGGCACGCCGACGAAGGTCGCCGTCGCCCGCCGCACGTACGACGCCGCGCGCGCGGACGTCTGGGACGCCGTCACCAGCGCGGAGCGCCTCCCCCGCTGGTTCGCGCCGGTCAGCGGCGAGCTCAGCCTCGGCGGGCGCTACCAGATCGAGGGCAACGCGGAGGGGACGGTCGAGAGCTGCACGGCGCCCGAGTCCTTCGGGATCACGTGGGAGTTCGGCGGCGGGACGTCCTGGGTCACGGTCCGCCTCACCGAGGCCGGCGACGGCGGCACCGTGCTGGAGCTCACGCACGAGTCGGGCGTCGACCCGGACTTCTGGACACAGTTCGGGCCGGGCGCGGTCGGCCTCGGCTGGGACGCCTCGCTCATGGGACTGGGGCTCCACCTGAGCACGGGCGCCTCCCCCGGCGTGGAGCAGGCCGCGTTCGAGGCCTGGTCCGTCGGCCCGGAGGGCAAGGAGTTCTTCCGCGCGGCCGCCGACGGCTGGGCGGACGCCGCGATCGCCTCCGGCGACGACGCGGACACGATGCGCCAGGCCTCCGACGGCGCCTTCGCCTTCTTCACCACACCGGCCGCGCCGCCGGAGGCCTGATGAGCCAGGGGCGCTCCCCCGACTCCGCCCGCGCGGGCGTCTTCGAGGCTCTCGGCGACCCGGTGCGCCGGCGCCTCCTCGAGCTCCTCGCCCACGGCGAGCAGCCCGCCGGGGCGCTCGTCGACGCGCTGCGGACGCGCGTGCGGATCTCCCAGCCGGCCGTCTCGCAGCACCTCCGCGTGCTGCGGGACGCCGGCCTGGTCCGCGTCCGCGCCGAGGGCACGCGCCGCCTCTACACGGTGGACGACGACGGCACCGCCGCCGCGCGGGCCTGGCTCGCCCGCTTCGAGGACACGTTCGCCCAGCCGCTGGACGCCCTCGCCACGGAGCTCGCCCGCGGGAAGCGGGAGCGGCGCCGGACGGCGCGGGAGCCCCGCCGGGGGCAGGACCGCACGGCGGGCTGACGTCGCGCTACGCGCTTGGCACACTTTTCCCGAGCGCCTGGTCCAGGTCCGCCCACAGGTCCTCGACGTCCTCCAGCCCCACCGACAGGCGGACCAGGCTGTCCGGAATGCCCGCGTCCTCGCGGGACCCCGGGTCCATGATGTGGTGGCTGATCGACGCGGGATGCTGGACGAGGCTGTCGACGCTGCCGAGGCTGACCGCCGGGGTGATCAGCCGCACCGCCCCGATCAGGCCGGCGGCGTCGCCCGCCGTCTCGAACGCCACCATCGCGCCGCCGCCCGTCATCTGGTCCGCCGGGCGGGCGGCGCCGTGCAGCCCCGGGTAGTGCACGCGCGGCACGCCCGGGTGCCGCGCCAGCCGGCGCGCGAGCTCCGCCGCGCTCGCCGACTGCGCGCCCATCCGCAGCGGCAGCGTCGACAGCCCGCGGTGCAGCTGGTAGCCGGCGTGCGGGTCCAGCACTCCCCCGGTGACGAACCGCACCTGGCGCAGCGTGCGGGCGAGCTCCTCGGAGCACGCGACCACGCCGCCCATCACGTCGCCGTGGCCGCCCAGGTACTTGGTGGCGCTGTGCAGCGTCAGCGCCGCACCGTGCGCGAGCGGCCGCTGCAGCGCCGGCGTCGCGAACGTGTTGTCCACCAGCACCGGCACGGGCGCGCAGGCCTCGGCCAGCTCCCGGATCCCGACCTCCGACAGCGTCGGGTTGGCCGGCGTCTCCACGACGACCAGCCCCGTGTCGGCGGTGACGGCCGACGGCGCCTCGGCCGCCGACGTGAACGTGACCGTGCTGCCCAGCAGCCCGGAGCTCAGCAGGTGGTCGCTCGTGCCGTACAGCGGACGCACGGCGACGACGTGCGGGCGGCCCGCCGACACCCCCGCCAGCAGGACCGCCGCGAGCGCCGCCATCCCGCTGGCGAACGCGACGGACGCCTCCGCGCCCTCCAGCTCGGCCAGCGCCCGCTCGAACCGGCGCACCGTCGTGTTGGCGGCACGGGCGTAGATGGGCGGGCCGCCGTCGTCCTCGCCGCGCGCGTACGCGTCCAGCCGCGCCGCCTCCGCGACGACGTCCCGGGACGGGTACGTGGTGGACAGGTCCAGGGGCGGGGCGTGCAGGCCGAGGTCGGTCAGGTCGTCCTTGCCGGCGTGCACGGCGCGCGTGCTCAGCGCGTGGGGTGCCGCGGGCCCGGTGTGCGAATCCATGGCGTACTGTCCGCACAGGATGCGGGCTTCCCGGCCGCCGTCTGGTAGAGATTCGGTCCATGACCCAAGACGTGCGCCTGGATTCGGTGGACCTGGCGATCCTGACGGAGCTGCAGAACGACGGGCGCCTGGCGAACAAGGCGCTCGCGCAGCGGGTCGGCGTCGCGCCGTCGACCTGCCTCGCCCGGACCCAGCGGCTGCAGGACGCCGGCGTGATCCGCGGCTACCACGCCCAGATCGACCCGGCGGCCGTCGGGCGCGGGCTGCAGGCGGTGCTGGCGATCCGGCTCGCCGCGCACTCCCGCCCGCTCCTGGGGCCGTTCGTCGAGTGGGCGCGGCAGCTCCCGCAGACCCGGGCGGTGCACCACGTCACCGGGCCCGACGACTTCCTGGTGCACGTCGCCTGCGCCGACACCGACGACCTCCAGCACCTCGTGCTCGACCTGACCGCCCGGCGCGAGGTGGGCCGCGTCCAGACCGACCTCGTCTTCGCCTCCTGGCCCGGCGGCCCGGTCACGCCGGCCGGCGGCGGGGGCTAGCTAGGAGACCGCGGGCGACGCCGCCGGGGGCGGCGCGGGGTTCAGCGACGAGCCCGGCGACGACACCGACGCCGCGGGAGCCGGCGGCGAAGGGTCCGACGTCGCGGAGCGGGACGGCGACGGCGAGACGGTCACGGTCGGTCCGGGCGCCGGCGTGGTCGGCTGGGGCTCGTCCTCGCCGTTCTCGCCGCCGTCTTTCCCGCCATCGTTGTCGTCGCCGTCGTCGTTCCCGCCATCGTCGTCGCCGTCGCCCGTCCCGCCGGTCTTCCCGTCACCGCTCCCGCCGGACGTGCCGCCGTGCGAGATGCTCGGGCCGGTGCTGTCGGACGTGTCGTCCGGCGACGGGGTGGCACCGGTCCCCCCGGGCGTGACGGTCGCCGTCGTCTTCCCCTCCGGGAGCTCGGAGCCCGGGACGTCCCGCACGTCGGTGATCTCGCTCGCGGCGTCGAGGATGTTCGTGCGCAGCGTCTTCAGCGCCTTCAGCCGCTTCGTGGGCGTGTCCCCGACGCCCTCGTGCCCCAGCGCGTCGGTCGCCTCGTCGAGCGCGGTGCGCAGCCGGCGCAGCGCGGGCCGCGGCGCCGTCGGGCGGGCCGCCTCGTAGACCTTCTCGCCGGCCTCGACGGTCTCGGCGAGGCGCTCGGCCGCCTTCGCGACCCGGGCGGGCAGGTCGGCGCCCGCCACGTCCAGGTCGTCGGAGGAGACGATCATCGGGATCGGCAGCGGGCTGACGACCGCGAGGGACGGGGTCCGCTCGGGGTCCTCGCCGCGGTTCGCGAGCACGAGGCCGACGCTGCAGACGACGACCCCCAGCACCACGCTCGCCACGATCGCGATCGCCAGTCCCTGGCGACGACGCCGGCCCCCTGTCTGCTCGTCCATGACGGGCACAATAGCGGTCAACCCGGCATTCTGTGAGATGAACGCGTGATCCGGTAGTTCGGGCTGGTCCGACCTTCACCGGAAGTCCCGCGACCGTCCCGGGGTCGCCAGGCTCAGCGGCGCCAGGTGCTCCGCCAGGAGGTTCACCGCGCCGTCGGCAGACTCCACGCGTCCCCGCACCACCATCGCCGGCGCCGACCGCGCCACCCGCCGGAACCGCCGCCACAGCCCGGCCGTGCAGATCACGTTGAGCAGCCCCGTCTCGTCCTCGAGCGACAGGAACGTCACGCCGCCCGCGGTGCCGGGCCGCTGCCGGTGCGTCACCACGCCGCCGACGGCGACCCGCCGCCCCGACTCCGTCGCCACCACCTCCGCCACGGTGAGCACCCCGGCCGCCCGCAGCCCCTCGCGCACGTGCTGCGTCGGGTAGGAGTCGGGCGTGACGCCCGTCGCCCACGCGTCCGCCCGGGCCGTCTCCGTCCCGGTCATGTCCGGCAGCCCGGGGGCGTCCGCTCCCACGCTCACTCCCGGCAGCGTCCCCGGCCCCTCCTGCCCCAGGGCGCCCGCCGCCCACAGCGCCTCGCGGCGCGTGACGCCCAGCGACCCCAGCGCGCCCGCGGTCGCCAGCGCCTCGAGCTGGGCGGTCGTCAGACCCACGCGCCGCACCAGGTCCCGCAGGTCACCGAAGGCGCCCCCGGCGCCCCGGGCCGCCACGACCTCCGCGGCGAGGTCCTTCCCGATCCCCGTCACCTCGGCAAGCCCCATCCGCACCGCGAGCGCCCCCTCGCGGGTCCGCTCCACGCCGGCGAGCGCCCGCGACGCGGTCACGTCGGGGCGCAGCGCCCGCACGCCGTGCCGGCGGGCGTCGGCGACCAGCGACTGCGGCGAGTAGAACCCCATCGGCTGGGCGGCGAGCAGCCCGGCGTAGAAGGCGGCGGGGTGGTGCGCCTTGAGCCAGGCGCTGGCGTACACGAGGTAGGCGAAGGAGTAGGCGTGCGACTCGGGGAAGCCGAAGTCGGCGAAGGCCTTGAGCTTCTCGTAGATCTCGTGCCGGGCGTCCGCCGGGACGCCGTTGCGCGTCATCCCGGCGTCCAGGCGCTCGCGCAGCGCCGCCATCCGCTCGGCGGACCGCTTGGAGCCCATGGCGCGGCGGAGCTGGTCGGCGTCCTGCGGGGTGAAGCCCGCGACGTCGATCGCCATCTGCATGAGCTGTTCCTGGAACAGCGGCACGCCGTAGGTGCGGCCCAGCGACTTCTCCAGCAGGGGGTGCAGGAACGTGACCGGCTGCCGGCCGCGCACCCGCTCGATGTACGGGTGCACGGACCCGCCCTGGATGGGCCCGGGCCGGATGAGCGCGACCTCGACGACGATGTCGTAGAACGTCCGGGGCCGCAGCCGCGGCAGGGTCGCCATCTGGGCGCGGGACTCCACCTGGAACACGCCGACGGTGTCGGCGGCGCACAGCAGGTCGTAGACGGCCGGGTCGTCGTCGGGCAGCCCGTGCAGGGACAGCCGTGGCCCGCCGTGCTCCTCGACCGACTCGAACGCGTAACGGATGGCGGTGAGCATCCCGAGCCCGAGCAGGTCGAACTTCACCAGCCCGGCGTCGGCGCAGTCCTCTTTGTCCCACTGCAGCACGGTGCGCCCGGGCATGCGGGCCCACTCCACGGGGCACACCTCGATGACGGGCCGGTCGCACATCACCATGCCGCCGGAGTGGATGCCGAGGTGGCGGGGCAGGCGGACCATGCGGTCGGCGAGGTCGATCACGTCGGCCGGGATCTCGCCGTCCTCGGCGGCCGAGGGCGGCGTGCGGAACGGCACGACGTCGTGCGCGTCGTCGGACCGCGGCTGCCCCGGCCCGCGCGGCTCGTCCGCGAGGACGTCCACGAACCTGCCCGACGACGGCGCCGGGGCGTCCTGCGGCTTCAGGCTGCCCCACCGCTCGATGCTCCGGGACCAGGCGTCGGCCTGCCCGGCGTCGTACCCGAGCGCACGGGACGCGTCGCGGACCGCGGACCGGGACCGGTACGTGATGACGTTCGCGACCTGCGCGGCGTGCGTGCGGCCGAACTTCTCGTACACGTGCTGGATGACCTCCTCGCGGCGCACCGACTCGATGTCCAGGTCGATGTCCGGCGGGCCGTCCCGCTCCGGCGCGAGGAACCGCTCGAACAGCAGGCCGTGCCGGACGGCGTCGACGGCGGTGATGCCCAGCGCGTAGCAGACCGCCGAGTTCGCCGCGCTCCCCCGCCCCTGGCACAGGATGCCGCGGCGGCGGCAGAACTCCACCAGGTCGTGGACGACGAGGAAGTACCCGGGGAAGTGCAGCGCGGTGATGATCCTCAGCTCGTGGTCGATCTTGTCCCAGGCGCGCGTGACGAGGTCGTCGCCCGCCGCCGTCCCCGGCCGCCCGCCGTAGCGTTCCTCGGCCCCGCGGTAGGTGAGCTCGCGCAGCCAGCTCGCCTCGTCGTGGCCGTCGGGGACGGGGTGGGGCGGCAGGTCCGGGGCGATGAGGTCCAGGTCGAACGCGCACTCGGCGCCGAGACGAGCGGCGTGCGCCACGGCCTCGGGGTGGCGGGCGTGCAGGCGCGTCATCTCGGCACCCGAGCGCAGGTGGGCCACGGGCGCGCCCGGCAGGAAGCCGTCCAGGTCGTCGAGCGACGAGCGGGCCCGCACCGCCGCGAGCGCCCCGGCGAGGTCGGCGTCCGACGGGCGGGCGTAGTGCGCGGCGGTGGTCGCGACCAGGGGCAGCCGGGCCTCGGCGGCGAGCAGGGCCAGCGCGTCGTGCAGGCCGGCGTCGCGGGGGTCGCCGGTGGCGGTGACCTCGACGGCGACGTTGTCGTGGCCGAACGCGTCGGTCAGCGCGCCGAGCTCGCGGCGGGCGGCGTCCAGGCGGGCGGCGCGCGTGCCGGGCCCGGCGAGCGCGCGGCGGGTCGCCCCCTTGCGGCAGCCGGTGAGCACGAGCCACTCGCCGCCCGCCCGCTCCCCGAGGTCGCCGAGGGTGTAGTGCGCGGCGCCCTTGGTGCCCGCGTCCAGGTGGGCGGTGCCGATGGCGGAGGACAGGCGCCGGTAGCCGCCGGCTCCCCGGGCCAGGACGAGCAGGTGCGTGGCCCGCGGGTCGGGGACGCCGGTGGGCGGGTCGAGCACCGGGCCGGCGGCCCCGGGGGCCGGCAGGTGCAGCTCCGCGCCGAACGCGGTCGCCAGCCCCACCCGCTTGGCGGCCTCGGAGAACCGCACCACGCCGTACAGCCCGTCGTGGTCGGTGAGGGCGAGCGCCGCCAGCCCGAGCCGTGCCGCCTCGGCCGCCAGCTCCTCGGGGTGCGAGGCCCCGTCGAGGAAGCTGTAGGCGGAGTGCGCGTGCAGCTCGGCGTAGTCAGTCATACAGCGCTTCCAGCCGCCAGGTGCCCGTGGTCTGGGCGAGCAGCAGACCGGCACCGTCGTCGGTCAGCACCTGCAGGTAGACGCGGCGGGAGCCGTCGGGCCGCCACCAGCGTTCGGCGACGGGCCAGGGCCCGGCCCAGTCGGTCACGCGCACGGTGCCGCGCTCGCTGCGCACGAGCGCGGGCGGCGCGTTCATCGCGAGGCGTACGTCGACGACGACGTCGGCACCGGCCGCGTCCAGCACCCGCGCGGGGACGGGCTCGGCCAGCACGACGGACGGCGCGGGCGGCGGGAGCGCGCCCGGCCACGGCCGGTCCGGGTCGCGCTCGAGCGGGACGTCCTCGCCGAACGGCACGAGCTGTATCCGGGAGCGCGGGTCGCGGCCGCCCTGCAGGCGTGGCGCCAGCACCCGCGAGGCGCCGAGCAGGGCCTGCACGCGCTCGACGGCGCGGCGGGCGCGCAGCCCCTCGCCCGCCGAGGGGCCCCACAGGCCGGGCTGGGTGGCGCCGGCGGGCGCGACCTCGTCGGCGCGCAGCGTCAGCCGGGTGATCGGCGCGGGCTCCGGCCGGGCGTGCGTGAGCCAGCCCGCGAGCTGCCACCGCACGCGGTCGGTGATCCGCGCGGCGGACATCCCTCCGGCGTCGTCCGTGCGCCAGGTCCGCTCGCACGTGCGGTGCTCGCCGGTGACGGGGTCGACGGCGTCGGCGGTCACCACGACGCGTCCGCACGCCACCCCGCGGGCGGTGAGCTGCCCGTGCAGGTCCTCGGCGACACGGCGGGCGGCGAAAGCGGCGACGTCGACCCGTGCGGCGGGCGGGTCGAGCTCGGCGGTCGCCGTGAGGTCGTGCTCCGCGCGGCGGCGGGCGGGCGGGCGCACGTCGTCGGCGCGGGCCAGCCGCCGCGCCCACACGCCGAGCGGCCCGAACCGTGCCTGCACGCTGCCGGCGGGCAGGCGTGCCACGTCCCCGAGGGTGTGCAGGCCGAGGCGGTGCCACAGGTCGAGGAGGTCGGCCAGCTCCGGACCGTCCGGGCGGGCGTGCCGCAGGTGCGCCGCGGGCCGGGGCGCGAGGTACGCGGCCGAGGCTCCCGCCGGCACCACCGTCTCGTCCCGCGCGGCGAGCACCGCCGCGAGGAAGCCGTCGGCGACGCCCACCTGGCACTCGTGGCCGGAGTCGCGCGCCGTCGCCTCGGCGAGCTCGCGCGCCAGGTCCGGCTCGGAGCCGTGGTAACGAGCAGCGCCGTCCGCCCCGAGCAGCAGCAGCCCCGGGCGGGCGATCTCGATCCCCGCCACGACGGTCTCGGCCGCGGCGGCGACGGGCTCGAACAGCGCGGCGTCGCGGGCGTCGTCGGCGGGCAGGAGCACGAGACCGGCGCAGTGCTGCTGCGCCGTGCGGCGCCGCATGCCGCGCCGCACCCCGGCCGCGCGGGCCGGCGCGCTGACCGCGACGACCGACGAGCCGCGCAGCACGGCCGCGGGCGCGTGGGCGTCCGTGCCCGACGCCGCCATCGCCGCGACGACCGGCCAGTCCGGGACCCAGAGAACGGCGGTGCGGGTGGCGGCGGTCCTCATGCCGCCACCACGCACCGCAGGTCGGCCTGCCGTGCGGCCTTCCCCCGGCCGGTACGGCGCACCGTGAGGGTGCGACGGCGCAGCCGGCCGGCACCGTGGTCGAGACCCTCCCAGCCACCCGGGCCCGCGGTGAGCACCACCTGGGCACCGGGCCAGGCCGGGACCGCGCGCACGGTGCTCTCCTGCCGCACGGTGCTCTCCTGCGCGACGACGAGCACCGCGCCCCGTTCCCGGGCGCGCGCGGTGAGCCGGCGACGGTCCGCGTCCAGGAGCGCGGCGCGGGGCCCGGCGACCACGAGGTCCATCCCGTCCAGCAGCGCCGCGAGCACGGCGGGGGCGTCCGGGCCGGGGTCCGGGACGCACACCGTGCGGCCCAGGTCGCAGCCCGCGTCCACGGCGGCGGCCAGCCCCACCTCGGGATGCCCCACGAACACGGTCCACGCCCCGGCGCGCGACGGCGCGGCGAGCAGGGCCAGCAGCAGCGTGGTCGACCCGGCGACCACCACCGTGGTGCCGGCGGCGAGGCCGCCGTCGGGCAGCAGGCCGGCCACCTCGGGCCGCACCGGGCGGACCGCGACGCCCTGTCCCGTCCCCGGTGCGACGGGACCCCGCGAGCCGACGCCGGTACGGGTCTCGACGGCCCGCAGGGCGCTGAGCGCCCGCTCGTGGGCGGTCTCGGGGATGGCGGTCATCTGCCCTCCAGCGATGGTGCCTGCCGGAACGGGCCGGGCGAAGACGGTGACACGTGTCGAACACGTGTTCGATCACTGTTTCAGTACAGCGCCCCGCGGACCCCCCTGTCAACCGCGCTGGCCAGGGGCCCCGTGGAGGCAGGAGAGGGTGCCGTCAGGCCTTCCGGTAGCACATCGTGTACGCCAGCTCGTCGAAGCCGAAGGGGCGCCACGTCGTGTAGAAGCCGCCCGGCGGGCAGTCCTCCGGGACGTCGAACTCGTGGATGAGCTTCGTGACGCGCCCGTTCGCGCGCTTCTGTCCGCAGCCGACGATCGTGAACGTCGTCGAGTCGACGGGGCCCGGCCGGTACACGCAGTCACCCTTGGACGCCTCCCACGCGTCGCCCGGGAAGTTCATCGTCAGGCACAGGCGCACGTCGTGGGCCGGGTCGTCCGCGGGCCCGAAGTAGCGCTCGTAGTGGTACCTGCCGGGGCACGCGTCCGCGGCATCCTCCCCCTCGGCCCGCGCCCCGACCTCGAAGGACCCGGCGCCGCAGTCGTCGGCGAGGTTCCAGACCGCCTCCTCCTGCGGGTCGCCGTCGACGCACTCGCCCTTCTGCGCCACGAACGCCGGCTGGTCCGACATCGGGTTCCCGCCCACGCTCCCCGAGGGCGACGGCGTGCCGGACGCCGGTGCCGCCGACGCCGGTGCCGCCGACGACGAGGGCGCCGCGACGGGCGTCGCCGGCGGCGGGGCCGGGAGCAGACCACGGAACACGGTCAGGCCCAGCGCGACGACCACGGCCAGGACGACGGCCGCCCCGGCACCGACCCACAGCCCGATCCGGCGCCGCCGCCCGTCGTCCGCGACGGGCGTGATGTCCACGCGGCCCTCGGCGTGGCGGGCGTCCGCCGCCGGGCCGCCCGGAGGGACGGGCTCGAAGGCCGGGCCCGCCGGGGGCACGGCGTCGATCACCGCGGGCGTGGCGCCGGTCGCGGGCGGTGCCGGCTGCCCGAAGACCGCCGCCGGGTCCAGCTCCTGCGGGCCCGGCAGCGGCGCGTTCGGGTCGCCGTGGGTGAGCCAGTAGACCTGCTCCTGCTGCTCGGTGGCGATCCGGCGGACCGCCTCGGGCCACGGGGGCGGCGCCGCCCCGGCCGGGACGTCCGCGAGCGAGGCGAGCAGCGTGTCGGCGGTGGGCCGGGCCGCCGGGTCCTTGGCGAGGCAGGCCCCGACGACCGACCGCAGGCGCTCGTCGTGCAGGGGCAGCCGCGGCGTCGTCTCGATGACGCGCCGGCGGGTCTCGCTCGGCGACGAGTCGCGGAACGGGTTCTGGCCGGTGGCGGCGGTCAGGAGGATCGTGCCGAGCGAGAAGACGTCGCTCACCGGCGTCAGGTCCATGCCCGCCGCCTGCTCGGGCGACATGAAGCCGGGGGCGCCCACGAGCGTGCCCGGGCGGGTCACCGTCGTGATCTCGCCGGCGTCGCCGCCGGTCGCGGCGTTGCGGACGATCCCGAAGTCGATCACCACGGGGCCGTCCGGGCCGAGCAGGATGTTCCCCGTCGACAGGTCGCGGTGCACGAGCTCGGCGGCGTGGATGTCGCGCAGGGCCTCGGCGAGCCCGCGGGCCAGGTACAGCACGGCGTCCTCGGGCAGCGGGCCGGTGGACCGCAGGGCCTGGGACAGCGCGGGCCCGTGGTGGAACTCGTAGGCCAGCCAGGGGATGGGTGCCTCGGTGTCCGCGGCGACCACCTGGGCGGTGCGGGGGCTGCGCACCCGGCGCGCGGCGTCGGCCTCGCGGCGCAGCCGGCTGCGGAACCCGGCGTCGTGCACGGAGTACGTGTCCCGGACCAGCTTGACGGCGACGCGCTCGCCGGACGGCCCCGTCGCGAGATAGACCCTGCCCATGCCGCCTTCGCCGAGCACGGCGCGGGGACGATAAGGACCGACGACCCGCGGGTCCGCCGGCGCGAGCAGCTCCATGATGTCCTCCAGGACTCCCTCCGTCGCGACCCCAGGCAGGATCATCCGGCCGGACATGTGGCGGTATTCACGACGTGCGCCCCAAGATTCGCCGACGCGCGAGGCGATGTCAAAGACGCGCGCGGGCGGCTCTGGCACCTGCCGGGACGATTCGGCAGAGTGGGCCCATGGACTTCACCCGACCGGTCCCCGCGGACCCGTACTCCCTGCTCCCGGCCCCCGCGACCTTCACTCTGGCCAGCGCCGACGTCACCGACGGCGAGCGGCTCCCCGCCACGCACGCCGCCGACGGCGAGAACGTCTCCCCCGCCCTCGCCTGGTCGGGCGCCCCGGAGGGCACCCGCTCGTTCGTCGTCAGCTGCTACGACCCGGACGCGCCGACGCCGTCGGGCTACTGGCACTGGAACCTGGTGGACGTCCCCGCCGAGGTCACCTCCCTGTCGCGCGGCGCCGGCGGCTCGGGCGTGCCCGCCGGCGCGTTCCAGGTCCGCAGCGACGGCGGCGAGCCGGGCTTCGAGGGCGCGGGCCCGCCGCCCGGCGACCACGACCACCGCTACGTCTTCGCGGTGCACGCGCTGGACGCCGCCCCGGGCGAGCTCGGCCTCGGCCCCGACAGCACGAACGCGCAGGTGCACTTCACCGTCTACTTCCACCTGCTGGGCCGGGCGACCCTCACGGCCACCTACAGCAGGTGACGGGGCCGGGGCACGCCCGGGCCGGGCTCAGATCTCGCTGCGGCCCTTGCGCCAGTACCCCATGAACGCGACCGCCTTGCGGTCCACCCCGCGCTCGCCCACCAGGTAGCGCCGCAGCGTCTTGATGACGCCGGCCTCGCCCGCGAGCCACGCGTACAGCACGGTCTCCTGCGTCAGGGGGTTGCCGGCGGCGTCGACGGGGACCTCCCAGAGGATCTCGGAGTCCACGTCGACGTCCGCCGGCTCGGCCGGGACGTGCCCGGGCTCCGACGAGGGGCGCACGCCCATCGCGAGCATCCGGTCCGCGGCGGCCCGCACCTCGGGGACCAGCAGGTCGCCGTGCTCGGCACCGTCCCGCGCGAGCCAGTGCACGCGCACGCCCTGCGGCGCGGCGATCACCCAGCCGTCCTCGGGGTGCGGCACCTCGAGGAAGACCTCGCCGACCGCGTCCGCGGGCAGCGCCTCGCAGATGGACGCGATCGCCGGCACGGCGGTCTCGTCGCCCGCCAGCAGCAGGGCGTGGCTGCGCGACGGCGGCGTGAACTCGCGCCCGCCGTGCGGCCCGTCGTGGCGCGCGTCCGGCCCCATGATCACCAGGGGCTCGCCCTTGCGGGCCGCGGTGGCCCAGCGCGACGCCGGCCCGGAGTCGCCGTGGAGCACCATGTCGACGTCGACCTCGCGCAGGTCCTGCCGCACCGCGCGGACCGTGTAGGTGCGCAGCGGGTTGCGCCGCTCGGGCGGGAGCTCGCGCCAGGCGGTGAACCAGTCCGGGTCGTCCCGCAGCAGGTGGTCCCAGCCGCCCGTGGGGGCCGGGAGCAGCAGCTTGATGCGCTGGTCGTGCCCGTTGTCCGCGAACCGGTCGAGCTCGGCGCCGGTGAAGGTCACCCGCACGAAGGAGGGACACAGCCGCGTCACCCGGGACACCTCGACGTCGAACATCCGCCACGGGGTCGTCGACGTGCTCTCGCGCTCGCGCTGCCGTGCCGTCGGAACGTTCTGGGTCGTCACGTTGGTGAGCCTAGCCTAACTTCGAAGGCTTCTCGCCACCGCCCGTTGTGGGACATGGCACATCTGGCGTCTCAAAATTTGGGACATGTGTCGCACAAATCTCCATTCATCGGGCAAGAACCCCTCATGGCCTCTAGCCTTTCCTTCGCGAGAGCGCCTGTTATGGACGACCGACCAACTCGGCCACCCAGGGCCGAGGGCCACAACAGGCCGGGGGGTTCAACAATTTCATGATCGATCACTTCGCCTACGGTGCCCTGACGCCGCTGCTGTCCATCGTCCTGTCCTGCGCCGGGTGCGCGGTGGGCCTGTCCTGCACGGCGCGCGCCCGCGTGGCCACCGGTGTCGCGCGCACGATCTGGATGCTCCTCGGGGCCGTCGCCATCGGCGGCACCGGCGTCTGGGTCATGCACTTCGTCGCGATGCTCGGCTTCTCGATCGCCGGCGCGCAGATCCACTACGACGTGTTCACCACGGTGTCCTCCATGATCCTCGCGGTGGCCGTGGTCGCCGTCGGGCTCTTCCTCGTGCACAGCAGGAAGGACGGTACCGGCGCCCTCCTGACCGGCGGGGTCATCGCGGGCCTGGGCATCGCCGCCATGCACTACATGGGCATGGCCGCCATGCACGTGGGCGTCGACATCGCCTACGACCCGGTGCTGGTCGGGATGTCCGTCGCGGTCGCGGTGGTCGCCGCGACGACGGGCCTCTGGCTCGCCGCGCGGGTGCGAGGCCTCGGCGCCGGGGCGGTGGCGACGGCCGTGATGGGCATCGCCGTGTCGGGCATGCACTACACGGGCATGGCCGCGATGAGCGTGACCGCGTACCAGGCGGGAAACCCGATCGAGACCCCCGCGATCGGGATGCCCGCCACGCAGCTCCTGGTCCCCCTGGTGATCGGGATCGTCGCGAGCACGGTCGCGCTCGTCATCGTGGCCGGCGCGTGGCCGAGCGCCTCGGAGATGGAGGTCCAGGCGGAGTTCGACGCCTGGGCCGAGCGGCAGCGGGAGCTGCGGGACCGGCAGGCGGGAAGCGGGGGACGGCAGGACCTCCCCCGGTCACGCCCTTGGTAGAGCGCCGTGGATGAAATGGATGAATCTGCCCCTGATCCTGGGTGAACTCTGGGGCGCATATCAGACGTAGCGAACTTTTTACCCTGCTTTGTTCACGCAGCACCCCTAACCTCTGAGTGAATACCCTTCCGGGGCACCCCAGATCGGCCACCCAGAGGCCGAGACCCGGAGCGGCAGAGGTAAGGCAACGCCATGATCGACCACTTCACCTACGGCGCCCTGACGCCGGTGCTGTCCTTCATCCTGTCCTGCGCCGGCTGCGGCGTGGGCCTGTCCTGTACCGCGCGCGCCCGCGTGGCCTCCGGGCTCGCCCGCACGATCTGGCTGCTGCTCGGGTCCGTCGCCATCGGCGGCACCGGGATCTGGGTCATGCACTTCGTCGCGATGCTCGGCTTCTCCGTCACGGGCGCCGAGATCCACTACGACATGCTCACCACGATCGCGTCCATGCTCCTGGCCGTGGTCGTCGTCTCGATCGGCATCTTCCTCGTGCACCGCAGGCAGGGTGGCTACCGCACGCTCCTGACCGGCGGGGCCATCGCCGGCCTCGGCGTCGCCGCCATGCACTACATGGGCATGGCGGCCATGCACGCCGGCGTCGACTTCGCCTACAACCCGCTGCTCGTCATCACCTCCGTGATCATCGCCGTGGTGGCCGGCACCGCGGCGCTCTGGCTCTCCACCCGGGTGCACGGCATCGGCGCGAGCACGGCGGCGACGATCGTGATGGGCATCGCCGTGTCCGGCATGCACTACACGGGCATGGCCGCGATGAGCGTGGTCCCGGGCGGCCCGGGCATGTCGATCGAGACCCCCGCGATCGGGATGCCCGCCACGCAGCTCCTGGTCCCGCTGGTGACCGGGATCGTGGCCAGCACGCTGGCGCTGCTGATCGTGGCGGCCGCCTGGCCGAGCGCCTCGGAGATGGTGGTCCAGGCCGAGTTCCACGCCTGGACCGAGCGGCAGCAGGTCAAGGGACAGCCTCAGCAGCCGGAACGGGGAGAGGGCCGGCGCGCCCCGTTCCGCTGATGCCGCCACCGATGCCACCGATGCCACCGGCACGCTGAGGGGCCGGGGGCGTCGGCCGACTACCGCGTCGCGTAGAACGCCACCGCCGCGGACATCGCGACGTTGAGCGAGTCGACGCCGTTCAGCATGGGGATCGTGACCCGCGCGTCGAGCAGCCGGTCGGTCGCCGCCCTCAGCCCGTGCCCCTCGGTCCCGAAGACCAGCGCCAGGTCCTGATGGTCGCGGGCGACCAGCTCGTCCAGCGTGATCGCCCCCTCCCCCAGCGTCATGCCCGCCACGACATAGCCCGCCTCCCGCAGCACCTCGATATCACCGGGCCACGACTCGGCGCGCGTCCACGGCACCTGGAACACCGTCCCCATCGACACCCGCACCGACCGCCGGTACAGCGGGTCCGCGCAGCGCGGCGTCACCAGCACGGCGTCGACACCGAGCGCCGCGGCGCTGCGGAAGGCGGCTCCGAGATTGGTGTGGTCGACCAGGTCCTCGAACACCGCGACCCGCGACCGCCGGTCCCTCGCGCCCCCGCGCGCGGCGGCCAGGACCTCGGCCGCCGGGGCGAGCGGCGGGCGGTGCATCGCGGCGAGGGCGCCCCGGTGCAGGTGGAAGCCGGTGATCTCCTGGAGCACGGGCTCGTCGGCCACGTAGACGGGCACGCCGGGGCAGGCCGCGAGCGCGTCCGCCATCGTGTCGAGCCACCTGGGCGCCATGAGGAAGGACCGGGGGCGGTGGCCGGCCTCGAGCGCCCGGTGGATCACCTGGGTGCTCTCGGCGATGTAGAGGCCCTTGGCCGGTTCGTGCTTGCTGCGCAGGGCGACCTCGGTCAGGCGCGTGTAGTCGGCGAGCCGTTCGTCGGCCGGGTCGTCGAGGTGGACGACGTCGGAGGTGATCACGTCTCCGATTCTCTCCCGCCCGCCCCGGGGCCCGAGCGCGTGATCTCGCCGTGATCACTCACAGCGAACGTCTGGGTCTTCCCATGGAGACCAATGGTTCGCTAATGTCCCCACCAAGGCAACTTCGTACACGACGAAGGAGATCAGTGATGAGAACCGCCAGACCGTCTCGGACCCGTCGTTCCCGGAGTTCCGGCGCGCATCCCGCGCTCCCGCCCTCCTACCAGGAGATCATCGAGCGTACGCCGTTGCTCGAGCCGGCAGAGGAAGGAGCGCTCCTGGAGCGCGCGGCCCTCGGAACGGCCGCCGCACGCACCCTCGCGAAGACTGCGGTCTCGCCCACGCTGCGCACCGAGCTCGAAAGCCGGGTCAAGGCCGGGCAATACGCGAAGGAGCGGCTCGTCCTCGCCCACCTCCGCATCGTGCCCGACGTCGTGACGGCGTACACCGGGCGCCTGCCGTTCATGGACCTCGTGCAGGAGGGCAACGTCGGCCTCGTGCGCGCCGCAGAGAACTACGACCCGGCCCACGGCACGTTCGCCGCCTTCGCCGCGCGCTGGGTGCGTCGCTCCGTGGTCCGGGCGATCGCCGCCGGGGCACGGTCCGAGGGGCAGGACAGCGGGTCGTCCGGCCCGGGCACGCCCAGCGCCGAGCAGTCCCTCCTGCGCCGCCGTGTCCGCCAGGCGCTCGCCCACCTGGACGCCGTCGAGACCAAGGTCCTCGAGATGCGGTTCGGGCTCGTGGACGGCACCAGCAGGACGCTCGACGAGATCAGCCGCCGGCTCGGCGTGACCCGGGAGCGCGTGCAGCAGATCCTCAACGAGGCCCTGCTCCACCTCCGCGGCGTCGTGGCGCCCCTGCCGGCCGTGGCCTGAACGGCGGCCGCGACCGCCCCGCAAGATCCCAGACTCCCCCGAGGGCGCACTCCGGTGCGCGAACCCTCGCGGGCCGGCGACCCGACAACGGGGTCGCGCCGCCGGCCCGCGAGGATCCGTGACCCTCTGCCCCGGCCGGGCTACTCGCGGTCCAGCCGACGCAGGACCTCGTCGAACGCCTCCTGGTAGGCCGTCGTGCGCGGGTATCCCCCGTGCAGGCCCAGCTGGAACAGGTAGGCCGAGCGGTCGACCTCCTCGGCGCCGCGGTCGATCTCGTTCGGCCCGTACCCCAGCACCGGGAACCCCAGGAAGTCCGTGCGCCGCCACAGGTTGATCCACGCCGGCACGTCGTCGTCCTGCCCCGCGCCGTCCCGTTCTGCCACGAGCAGGTCGCGCAGGCTCTTGTCGTGCGCGCGGACGGGCGGCCGCTCGACGTCGCCCCCGCTCCACGGGTCGCCCGTCCACGACGGCGGGCCGACCGGCGGGACGCCCAGCGCGCGCGGACCGAACAGCTCCGGGAAGAACCGTCCGAAGTAGGGGCGCAGCTGCACGCCGTAGGTGAGCAGGCCGACCCGGCCCGCCACGGGGACCTGCCGCACCACCGGGTTGCCGGACCTGATGAGCACCACCGCGGCGGCGATGACCCCACCGATCGAGTGCGCGGACAGCACGACGCGCCGGCGCCGGGCGACGGCGGCGCGGTACGCCTCGTCGTCGACGTCCAGTGCCTGGAGCCACGAGTCCACGCGGCTGCGCACCTCCGGGACGGCACGCTCGGCGTAGCTCGGCGGGCCGAACGGGTGGGCGCTGCGGGGCAGGAAGCACATGACGTCCCACAGCAGACCCCACGGCCGGGTGGCGTTGTCGACAGTCCCGGTCAGCGCGCTGACGACCAGCGCGACGGCCAGCGTGCCGAGCATCGGCACCGCGAGGTCGGTGAGCCAGGCGGGCACGGCGAACAGTCCCGACGGGTCGCCGAGGAACGTCGGCAGCCCGACGGTGCCGGGGGCGTCGGAGTCGTCCGACGGCACCGCGAGCGGGATCGTGGCGACCAGCGCGATCCAGGACGCGACGGCCAGCGCCGAGACCACGAGCTCGGAGCGGTGGCTCATCGCGGCGAGCTGGCGTGCCCCGAGCGCGCGGCGGGCGGCCTGGGGAAGCGTGTCGGGGTCGACGAGGTCGCCGGTGCGCGCCCCGGGCAGGCTCCGGCCGGCGGCGCGCGCGGCGAGCGCCCCGGGGCCGCGGCGAGGGCCCGAGGTGTCGGGCGCGGGCGGGATCCAGAGCGTGCCCCGGCGCACGGCGTCCACCACCGACGGCGCCACCAGGGTCCCCAGGAGGAGCAGGAACATCACGACGATCACCGCGACGCTCGCGCCGAACTCGGTGTAGACGGGCGGGACGGGCACGATCTCGCGGGGCGGGACGTTCGCCACGACCTCGACGAACAGCCCGCCGCCGGCCCCCGGGGCGACGACGGGCGGCGGCGCGGAGCGCAGGTACCACTGGACGCCCACCACGACGAGGCTCGAGAACACGGCCGCGGCGGCCGTGGACAGCAGCAGGAAGACCCCGGGCCCGGCCCCTCCCCAGCCCTCGGCCCGGGAGCCGCCGGCCCGGCGGCGCGCCACCGCCCAGCACGCCGGGACCGCCAGCACCACGACCGCGAGCCCGAGGAGCACCACGCGGACGGTGAGCGGGAGCGGACGGCCCTGCGGCGCGGCGAGCGTGGCCACGGCGGTGCAGGCCGTCGCGGTGAGCGGCACGAGGGACCAGAGCAGGGCCTGCGCCGGCCCGGTACGCCGGGCACGGCGCCACACGAGCGCCGTGGACGCGATGCCCGTGAGCGCGACCACGAGCAGGCCCGGCGCCGCCTCGATGCCGATCATCCAGGGCAGGGCCGTCGGCGTCCCGGAGCGGGCCAGCGTGACCCATGCCCCGGCCCAGGCCGCCAGGCCGGCCAGGAGCAGGGCGAACGCGGCGCGCGGCTTCCAGCGCGGCACGCCCTCCTGCACGCCGTCGTCGTCGGTGCGCAGGGTGACGAGCCATGTCGCGGCCAGGGTCACGGCGAAGCCGGGCGCGGCGGCCCAGGCCGTGCGCTCCGAGGTCCACAGCAGGAGCGCCGAGAGCAGCCCGAGCGCGGCCGCGAGGTGGTTGTACAGCGCCCCGGTGCCGGTGCGGCGGGACCAGAAGCCCGCGCGGCGCAGCGCCGGCCCGCCGCTCGGCGCGACCGTCTCCCCGGCGCGCAGCGAGGACACGCGGGACTCGAACTTCACGCTGCCGCCGTGCGCGATGAGCACGAGGACGACGACGGCGACCACGGGTACGAGCGACAGCCAGCCGAGCCGGTCGCCGTGGTCCGTGCGGGCCAGCCAGTACAGCCCGTCCGGGACGCGTGCGCAGACCGGGACGGTGCCGTCCGTGATCAGTCCCATGCACCGGGTGCCGATGGTGGACAACGCGACGGTGGCCGTCGTCGTCGTGAACAGGAGCGTGAGGAACAGGGCGAAGACCCTGGTCAGCGCTGCGGACGCGTCGGGCAGGAGCCGCGCGCCCGCCGGGGTCGCCGCCGGTGCCTCGGGGATGCGGCGGGCCCAGTACGCCGCGTTCGCCAGGCCGAACGGCACCATCGCCACCCACATCACCCGCGTGGCCAGCGTGCCGACCAGCCCGAGCAGCCCGCCGAACGGCAGGCGGCCCAGGCGCGACATCGCGCCCCACGAGTAGGCCTCCCGGCGCACGTCGTTCGGGATCTCGTGCGGGTCGCCCGGCGGGACCTCGCGGTCCCGCACGTCGCCCGGGGCCGGCGCGCGGTCGCGGGCGTCGGCCTCCGGGGTCGGCACCCAGAAGCTGCCGAGGCCGTCGCCGTCGGTCTGCACCACCTCGTCGGCGGCCAGGTCGAGGATGCCGTGCGGCGGCGTGTTCGCCACGCCGTGGATGCGCAACTCCAGGACGTCCTGCCCGGGCACGGCGGGGATGTGCCGGCCCCGCGGCTCGCGGCGGCGGTAGGACTGCGACTCCGCGGGGGCGGACTGCGCGAGGACCGCGGGCTCCTGCGCGGGCTGCTGCCCGGCGGGCTCCGGCTCGTGCACGTGGCTCATGCGTGCCTTCCGTGACGGGGTCAGGACAGTGGAACAGAGCCAAACTAGGACAGACAACACAAGTGCGCCAGTTCCACGCCCCGGCACGGAAGGCCGGGCGGAGCCGTCAGGCGGGAGCCGGGGCCTCCTCTTCCTCGTCGTGCGCGAGCGGGGCCGCGAACTGGCTGTCGTAGAGCCGTGCGTACGGGCCGCCCGCCGCCAGGAGCTGCGCGTGGGAGCCCTGCTCCACGATGTCACCGTGCTCCATCACGAGGATCACGTCCGCGTCACGGATGGTGGACAGCCGGTGGGCGATGACGAACGCCGTACGGCCCTGCCGCAAGCGGTGCATCGCCTCCTGGACCAGCACCTCGGTGCGGGTGTCGACGGAGCTCGTCGCCTCGTCGAGCACGAGGATCTCCGGGTCGGCGAGGAACGCCCGGGCGATCGTCAGGAGCTGTTTCTCCCCCGCCGAGAGGCTCGAGCCCTCGTCGTCGAGCTGGGTGTCGTAGCCGTCCGGGAGCGTCCGCACGAACGGGTCCACGTGCGTGGCACGCACGGACCGGAGAAACTCCTCGTGGGTGATCTCGCGCCGCACGCCATAGCGCAGGTTCTCCTCGATGGTCCCCTGGAACAGCCACGTGTCCTGCAGCACCATCCCGATGCTGCCGCGCAGGGTGTCGCGGGTCATGGTGCGCACGTCGACGCCGTCGAGCAGGATGCGCCCGGCGTTCACCTCGTAGAACCGCATCAGGAGGTTCACGAGCGTCGTCTTGCCCGCACCCGTCGGCCCGACGATCGCGATCGTCTGCCCCGGCTCCGCCGTCAGGTCCAGGCCCGTGATCAGCGGCTCGTCCGGGCTGTACGCGAACTCGACGTCCTCGAACTCCACACGGCCCCGCACCGGGCCGCCGTCACCCGGCGTGACCGGGTCCGCCGGGTCCGGCTCCTGCTCCGGGGCGTCGAGCAGGTCGAAGACCCGCTCGATCGACGCCACGCCGGACTGCAGCAGGTTCATCATCGCGGCGATCTGCGTCAGCGGCTGCGTGAACTGGCGCGAGTACTGGATGAACGCCTGCACGTCACCGATGCTCAGCTGGCCCGACGCCACCCTCAGGCCACCTACCACGGCGATCACCACGTAGTTGAGGTTCCCGATGAAGCCCATCGACGGCTGCATGGTGCCCGAGATGAACTGCGCCTTGCGCGTCGCATCGTGCAGCCGCTCGTTCTCCTCGGCGAACGTGGCCGACGCCGCCCGCTGCCGCCCGTACACCTTGACGAGCGCGTGGCCGGTGAACATCTCCTCGATGTGCGCGTTCAGCTTCCCGGTGCTGCTCCACTGCTTGATGAACTGCGGCTGGCTGCGCTTGGCGATCTGCATCGTGACCAGCACCGACAGCGGCACCGTCACGAGCGCCACCAGCGCCAGGATCCACGAGATCCAGAACATCATCGCCAGCACGCCCACCACCGTCAGCAGGGACGTGACCAGCTGCGCCAGGGTCTGGGTGGCCGTCTGGGACGCGTTGTCGATGTCGTTGGTGACGCGGGACAGGATCTCGCCGCGCCGCTGCCTGTCGACGTACGACAGCGGGATCCGGTGCAGCTTGGCCTCGACGTCGTCCCGCAGCCGGCGCATGGTGTTCTGCACGGCGACCGCCGTGATCCGCGCCTGCACCCAGCCGAACACGAACGCGGCCACGTACACGCTCACCGCCCACGCCAGCACCATGACCAGCCGGCCCGTGTCGACCCCCTGGCCGACCACCACCTCGGGCATGCCCGAGAGCAGGTCCGCCAGCTGGTCGTCGCCCCGGGCCCGCAGCCCCGCCACGACCTCGTCGGCCGGCGTGCCCGCCGGCACCTGGCCGGCGAGCATCCTGCCGATCACGCCGTCGAAGATGATGTTCGTCGCCTCGCCCAGGAGCTTCGGGCCGGCGACGGTGAGCGCGACCGAGACGACGCCGCACAGCGTCAGGATGATGACGCGTGCCCGCTCCGGCCGCATGACCTCGGCGAACCGCCTCAGCGACCCGGAGAAGTCGAGGGCCTTCTCGGCCGGCATCCCCATGCTGCCCGTCGGGCCCGGCCCGCGGCGCGCACCGCTGCGCGCCGCCTCGCGCGTCGTCTCCTGGTCGCTCTGCGCGCTCATGCCGCCTCCTCCAGGGTCATCTGGCTGGTCACGATCTCCTCGTATGTCTCGCTGTAGTCCGGGTGGTCCCGCATCAGCAGTTCGTGGTGCCGCCCGCGGCCGACGATCCGCCCGTGCTCCAGCACGAGGATCTGGTCGGCGTCCCGGATGGTCGCCACGCGCTGCGCGACGACGATCACGGTGGCGTCCCCGGTGCGTGGCGCGAGGGCCGCCCGCAGCCGGGCGTCGGTGGCGTAGTCCAGCGCGGAGAACGAGTCGTCGAACAGGTACACCAGCGGGTCGCGCACCACGGCGCGCGCCATCGCCAGGCGCTGCCGCTGCCCGCCGGAGAACGTGCTGCCGCCCTGGCCCACCGGGGCCTCGAGCCCTTCGGGCAGCGCCTCGACGAAGCCGCGCGCCTGCGCGACCTCGAGCGCCTGCCACATGTCGTCCTCGCTCGCGTCCGGCTTGCCGTACCGCAGGTTGGTGGCGACCGTCCCGCTGAACAGGAACGCCTTCTGCGGCACCACGCCGAGCAGCGAGCCGAGGTCGTCGGTGCTCAGGTCCCGCACGTCCACGCCGTCGACCAGCACGCGGCCGCCCGTGACGTCGAACAGCCGCGGCACCAGGTTGAGCAGCGTGGTCTTGCCGGAACCGGTGGACCCGATGATCGCCGTCGTCTCGCCCGGGCGGGCCGTGAAGCTCAGCCCGTGCAGCACCGGCTCCTCGGCTCCCGGGTACCCGTAGGTGACGTCGTCGAACGTGACGAGCCCGCGCGGGCCGGCGCCGCCGGACAGGCTGCTCAGCGGAGCCGGGACGGACGGCTCCACCACCGACGTCTCCGTGCCGAGCACCTCCAGGATGCGGTCGGCGGCGACGGCGGCGCGCGGCACCATCATGACCATCATCGTCGACATCATCACGGCCATGAGGATGAACATCAGGTACGCGAGAAACGCCGTCAGCGCCCCGACCTGCATCTCGCCCGAGTCGATGCGCCCGGCGCCGAACCAGAGCACGGCCACGCTCGACAGGTTCATGATGAGCATGACCACCGGGAACGCCATCGCCATGAGCTTGCCCGCCCCGAGCGACGTGTCGTAGAGGGCCGTGTTGGCCTCGTCGAACCGCTCGGCCTCGCGCTGCTCCCGCACGAACGCGCGCACCACACGCAGGCCGGTGATCTGCTCGCGCAGCACGCCGTTGATCACGTCGATGCGGCCCTGCATGGCCTTGAAGTACGGCACCATGCGCCACATCAGCAGGCCCACGCACACCCCGAGCACCGGCACCACGACCAGCAGCAGCCCGGACAGCTCCACGTCCTCCCGCAGCGCCATGAACACGCCGCCCACCAGCATGATCGGCGCCATCACCATGATGGTGAACATCATGATCAGCACCTGCTGGACCTGCTGCACGTCGTTGGTGGTGCGGGTGATGAGGGTCGGCGCGCCGAACTGCCCCACCTCGCGGGCGCTGAACGTCTGCACCGTGGAGAACAGCTCGCGGCGCACGTCACGCCCGAACGCGGTGGCCGCCTTCGCGCCGAGGTACACGGCGCCGATCGCAGCCACGGCCTGCAGCAGGCTCACGCCGAGCATCCAGCCGCCGGTGCGCCAGATGTAGGCGATGTCGCCCTGGGTCACCCCGGAGTCGATGATGTCCGCGTTCAGCGACGGCAGGTAGAGGTTGGCCAGCGTCTGGAAGAGCTGGAGCAGGAGCAGCAGGGCGACGGCCGCTCCGTACGGGCGCAGATATCTGCGCATGAGCGTGACGAGCATTCAGTGTTCCTCGCTGTGATGGTGGGCCGCCTCGGCACCGGGGGCGTCGGCCGGGGGTGAGTAGTGGGTATCAGGAACCTGCGGGCCGGGCGAAGGATTTTCGCCGACGATCCCGTTCACCAGGGCGTCGGCCAGGACCCGGGCCGGGAGGGGCGGCTCCAGCTGCTCCGGGCCGGGCCGGCGGTGGGCCGTGGCCGCCTCGATCAGCGAGACGGCCACCGCGATCGGGACGCGCAGGCGGCCCAGGTCCTGTGCCAGCACGCGCCCCAGACTCTCCTCCACCACCGTGCGGCGCATCTCGTGCTGCGCCACGAGCCGCGACCGCATGTCCTCGGCGCGCTCGCGGTGGGCGTGGTGCTGCTCGTCCAGGGCGTTGCGGGCGTGCACGGCGCGCAGCACCGTGACCCACGCGACCGCCTCCTCGGAGCGCTGCTGCCCGCGCTCGATGACCTGCTGCACCCGCTCCACGAGCGGGAGCCGCGCGTCGACGGACTCGAGGTCGGTGCGGGTGACCATCGGGTCCGACGCGCGCAGCAGCCCCGTCAGGGCGACCTCGCCGATCAGGCACACCTTGTCGCCGAACGCGCGGAACAGGGTCCCCTCGGCGACGCCGGCGGCGTCGGCCAGCTCCCGGGACGTCGCCTCCACGCCGCGCTCGGCGACCAGCGGCATGACGGCCTCGACGATCGCCGCCCGGCGATCGTCCGGGGACATCGGCGCCGCCCGGCGACGGTCCGTGCGCGCTCCCTCTGGCTCCGAAGACATACTCGGGACGATAAATGAGTGAGCACTCACTCGGCAACGCGTTTCGCTCAGAGCAGCGCGGGCCGGCCGGACAGCACGGAGCCGCCGGGGCGACCGCTCCCGAAGGAGTGGCCGCCCCGGCGGCTCCGTACCGACCTGCTACTGCTGCGGCGGCGGGGGCGGCGGGACCTCGCCCTGCCCGCCGTCGACCGGGCGGGGCGGCGGCTGCGTCCGCGACCGGCGCGACGGCGTCGAGCCGGTGGGCCGCTGGCCCCGCTCGGCGCCCGGGTCGAACGGGTCGCCGGAGCGCGTGCCGGACTCGGTCGCGTCGGCGGTGGCGGCCTCCGCCTGGCGCTGCGCCTCGGCCAGGGCCTCGCCGGGGCTCGGCAGGATGCCGCCCCCGGTGAGAAGGTCCGTGGTCGGCGTGACCGGGGGCGGGTTCGAGCCGTCGTCGCCCGACGCCGCGCCGCCACCACCACCGAAGCCCTTGGCGATGCTCGACATCGCGGCAGTGAACTCGGTGGGGATGACCCAGTTGGTGTTCGAGGTGCCGTTCGCGAGCTGCGGCAGCATCTGGATGTACTGGTAGCTCAGCAGCTTCGGGTCCGCGTTGCCGCGGTGGATGGCCTCGAAGACCTGGAGGATCGCGCGCGCCTCACCCTCGGCCTCGAGGATCTGGGACTGCGCCGAACCCTCGGCCCGCAGGATCGCCGACTGCTTCTCACCCTCGGCGGTGAGGATCGCCGACTGCTTGACACCTTCGGCGGTGAGGATCGCGGCGCGGCGGTCGCGCTCGGCGCGCATCTGCTGCTCCATCGCGCCCTGCACGGACTGCGGCGGCTCGATCGACTTCAGCTCGACGCGGTTGACGCGGATGCCCCAGCGGCCGGTCGCCTCGTCCAGCACGCCGCGGAGCTGGCCGTTGATCTGGTCACGGCTGGTGAGCGTCTGCTCCAGGTCCATCGAGCCGATGACGTTACGCAGCGTGGTGACGGTCAGCTGCTCGATCGCCGTGATGTAGTTCGCGATCTCGTAGACGGCCGACCGGGCGTCGGTCACCTGGAAGTAGATGACCGTGTCGATCTCGACCACCAGGTTGTCGCTCGTGATCACCGGCTGCGGCGGGAAGGAGACGACCTGCTCGCGCATGTCGACGCCGGCACGCACCTTGTCGATGAACGGGACCAGCAGGTGGAATCCTGGCGTCAACGTGTCGTGGTACTTACCGAGCCGCTCGATGACCAGGGCGACCGACTGCGGCACGATCCGCACGGCGCGCGACAGCGCCACGACGACGACGATGAGGAGTATGAGGAGGACTATCCATAGTCCGATCTGTTCCACGTGCTTCTCCTACCGCGGGTGCACCCGCTCGAGCGATATGTGTGTGTACGTAGCCGGGATACGGCGGTGCCGACGGTCAGGCGGACTGGTCGGCGCCCTTCGGGCCGACCACGGCAGTCGCACCGTCGATGCGCACCACCTGCACGGTAGCCCCCACCGACAGCGGTGGCGAGCCGTCCGCCGCGCGCGCCGTCCATACCTCACCCATGAGCTTGACCAGGCCGCCCACCTGGGTGACCTCCTCGATCACGGACGCCGTCCGGCCGACGTGGGCCTCGGCGTTGGTCAGGCTCTCCGCGCCGCCCTTGGACAGGTAGCGCTTGAGCGGCGGACGCAGGGTCACCAGCAGGATCGTCGCGACGACCGCGAACACGATCACCTGGACCCACAGGGGCTGTCCCGCCGCGTTGGCCCCGGCGGCCGCGAGCGCGCCGCCGGCGAACATGATGAAGACGAAGTCGAGAGTCGTGATCTCGATCAGTCCGAGAATCAGGGCCGCACCGACCCACCACAACCACTCCATCGGAATCCCCTTCCCGAGGCTTGGCGCCACCTGGCGCCTTTGCCCGAAGATTACCAATGGCACACCCTCCGGGCCAGTAAAATCGCCCGAGATCTCACGTCGGTTCGGTAACGCCCCCGGCCGGGCTCCGCCGTGCGCCTAGCGTGCGGCCCGGGCCAGCCAGCGTCCGCCGCCGTGCGCGACGACGAGCGGCAGCCCGAAAGCGGCCGAGAGGTTGTCCGCGGTGAGCACCTCGTCGATCGGTCCGGCCGCGTGGATGCGGCCGCGCCCCATGAGCAGCACGTGCGTGAAGCCCGGCGGGATCTCCTCCACGTGGTGCGTGACCAGGATCAGCACCGGGGACGCCGGGTCGTCGGCGAGCTCGCGCAGCGCCTCGACCAGCTCCTCGCGCCCGCCGAGGTCCAGCCCGGCGGCGGGCTCGTCGAGCAGCAGCAGCTCGGGGTCGGTCATGAGGGCGCGGGCGATCTGCACGCGCTTGCGCTCGCCCTCGGACAGGGTGCCGTAGTGCCTGTCGGCCAGCTTCGCGACACCGAACGCCGCGAGGAGGTCGCCGGCCCGCTGCTCGTCGACGTCGTCGTACGCCTCCTGCCAGCGGCCCGTGACGCCGTACGCGGCGGTCAGGACGACGTCGCGCACGGTCTCGCCGCGCGGGATGCTGTCGGCGAGCGACGCCGAGGACAGCCCGACGCGCGGGCGCAGCTCGAACACGTCGGTGCGGCCGAGCACCTCGCCGAGCACCTCGGCGCGGCCCGCGGTGGGGTGCATGCGGGTCGCGACGATCTGCAGGAGCGTCGTCTTGCCCGCGCCGTTCGGCCCCAGGACGATCCAGCGCTCGCCTTCGTTCACCCGCCAGCCCACGGCGTCGAGGATGGTCGTGGTGCCGCGCCGGACAGTGACGTCCGAAAGGTCGAGAACCGTGCTCATGGTCCACAACACTAACCGACGGATCTTCTACAGTGTGGTCGATGAACAACCCGCCGGACCTGCCGCGCAGCGTCGTCCTCGCCCTGTGGTTGCAGGGCGTCGGCGACACGTCCGACGCCGCGGGGGCGGTGCAGGGCGACGACGAGCCGCACCGGGTCCACGGCCTGCCCGGGGTGTGGGACAGCACGGACCTGGGGACGCTGCTGGCCCTGTGGACCCGCGGGCCGCGCACGGTCGCCGCCCTGCTCCCGGTGCCCGGCGACCCCGCCGGCGTCCCGGCGGCGGTGAACCACGGCGCGACGGAGTCCGGCGAGTGCGTCGTGGTCACGACGCACGAGGGCAGCTGGGCGGCCGTGCCGACCGTCACCGGCTTCGGCAGCCACCTCGAGCCCGGCTACCTGGTCGAGTGGCAGGTGCAGCCGGTCACGGACTGGAGCACGAGCCTGTTCGGCACCATCGGTTCCGTGTCCGACGCCGAGCGTGCGCTGCGCACGAGCCTCATGACCGCGACCGACGCCCTGGACTCGCTCGACGTCGCCCGCTGGCGCGACGACGCCGCCGACGCCATCGAGCGCCTCCGCTCGACCAGCACCGACGAGTGGCCGGTCCCCCGGCTCGACGGGCGCCGCGCCCGCGTCCTGCAGCTCGCCGCACGGCTCCGCGCGATCGTGGCGCTCGGGGCGGTGGACGACGGCGGCGCGGTCAACCTCTGGCAGGCGGACCAGCGCAGCACGGCCCTGCGCGAGGTGGACCGCACGGCCCGGCACGCGATGAGCGCGGCCACCTACGGCCAGATCCCCTGACTCAGGCGTCCAGGAGCGTCAGCACCTCGTCGAGGTCGCCGTCCAGGTGGTGCGGCGCCTGGTCCCGGACGACCTGCTTCGCCCGGAACGCCACCCCGACGCCCGCCGCGGCGATCATGTCGAGGTCGTTCGCGCCGTCGCCCACCGCGACCGTCGCGCTCATCCCGACGCCCTCGGCGGCCGCCCACTCGCGCAGCGTCGCGGCCTTCGCCGCCCGGTCGATCACGGGGCCGAGGGTGCGCCCGGTCAGGACGCCGTCGGACACCTCGAGGCGGTTCGCGCGGACCAGGCGGATCCCGAGGCCGTCCGCGACGGGCCGCACGATCTCCTCGAAGCCCCCCGAGACCAGCCCGAACGCCCAGCCGCGCGCGCGGCACCCCGCCACGAGCGAGGCCGCGCCGGGCATGAGCTCGACGGCGTCGCGCACCGCGTCCAGGGCGCCGGCCGGGACCCCGGCGAGGGTCGCGACCCGCGCGCGCAGCGACCCCGCGAAGTCCAGCTCGCCGCGCATCGCGCGCCGGGTCACCGCGGCGACCTCGTCGCGGGTGCCGGCGTGGTCGGCGATGAGCTCGATGACCTCCTGCTGGAAGAAGGTGGAGTCGACGTCGGTCACGATCAGGCGCTTCACGCGCAACAGTGTGCCCTACCCGTGAGGTGCCCTACTTGACGACGCTGCCCTTCGGCACCACCGTCAGGCCGGACTCGGTGACCGTGAACCCGCGGGCCCGGTCCTCCTCGTGGTCGACGCCGATGCGGGCGCTCTCGGAGACGACCACGTTCTTGTCCAGGATCGCCCGGTGCACCTGGGCGTACCGGTTCACCTGCACGCCGTCCATGATCACGGAGTTCCCCACCGACGACCACGAGTGCAGGTGCGTGCCCGGGGAGAGCACGGAGCCCGCCGCCTGCGCGCCGGAGATCAGCACGCCCGGCGACACGATCGACTCGACGGCGTGCCCCATCCGCCCCGGGCCCGCGTGCACGAACTTCGCGGGCGGCAGACCCGTGTAGCCGGTCAGCAGCGGCCACTCGTCGTTGTACAGGTTGAACACGGGCCGCACCGAGATGAGGTCCATGTTCGCCTCGAAGAACGAGTCGATGGTCCCGACGTCGCGCCAGTAGTCGCGGTCCCGGTCGGTGGAGCCGGGCACGTCGTTGTGGATGAAGTCGTAGACGCCGGCCTCGCCCCGCTCGACGAACGCCGGGATGATGTCCCCGCCCATGTCGTGCCGGGAGCCGCTGTCCGACGCGTCCCGGGTGACGGCCTCGACCAGGGCGTCGGCGTCGAACACGTAGTTGCCCATGGACGCCAGCACCTTGTCGGGCGCGTCCGCCAGGCCCACGGGGTCGGTCGGCTTCTCGAGGAACTCCCGGATCCGGGTCGGGTCGTCGGGCTGCACGTCGATGACGCCGAACTGGTCCGCCATGGAGACGGGCTGGCGGATCGCCGCGACCGTCGCACGGGCGCCGGACTCGATGTGCGAGTCCACCATCTGGGAGAAGTCCATGCGGTACACGTGGTCCGCGCCGGCGACGACGACGATGTCGGGCCGCTCGTCGTCGATGATGTTGAGGCACTGGTAGATCGCGTCGGCGCTGCCGAGGT
Organism: Myceligenerans cantabricum; assembly: GCF_054777735.1. Taxonomy (NCBI): domain Bacteria; kingdom Bacillati; phylum Actinomycetota; class Actinomycetes; order Micrococcales; family Promicromonosporaceae; genus Myceligenerans; species Myceligenerans cantabricum. The sequence continues at coordinate 116,792 of NZ_BAAHAJ010000009.1, read as the reverse complement.
ACCAGTGCTTGCCGACGCGCTGCTGCGCGGGGACCGGCGCCACGAAGTTCCCCAGCAGGGGCGACATGCGCCACGTCTTGGAGATGTGCCGGTCCAGCGAGTGCGACTTGTACTGGGTCAGCACGATGACGTGCAGGTAGCGGGAGTTGACGATGTTGGAGAGGGCGAAGTCCACCAGGCGGTAGATCCCGCCGAACGGGACGGCCGGCTTCGCGCGAGCGGCCGTCAGGGGCATGAGGCGCTTTCCCTCGCCTCCGGCGAGGACGATCGCGAGAACACGGGGGGCGGCCATGGCTCAGACGATATGGCCTCGGGCTGCTCCGACGGAACCCGGGCCGGGGAAATGCCGGCGCCGGATCCTCGGTAACGTCGGGGCGGTGAGCGCACCGGAACCGCAGCCGTCGTCGTCCCGTCCCACCGTCGATCTCCTGACCCGCGAGTACCCGCCCCACGTGTACGGCGGTGCGGGGGTGCACGTCACCGAGCTCGGCCGCGTGCTCGCGCCGCTCGCCGACGTGCGGGTGCGGTGCTTCCGCCCCGCGGCCGAGGTGCCGCCGCGCGCCGGGCGGGAGGACGGTGGCGCCGGTGCTCCGGCCGTGACCGGCTACGCGCCGCCCGCGGAGCTGAGCGGCGCGAACGCGGCCCTGGCCACCCTCGGCACGGACCTGGCGATCGCGCAGGACTGCGCCGGGGCCGACGTCGTGCACTCCCACACCTGGTACGCGAACCTGGCCGGACACCTGGCGGGGCTGCTGCACGACGTGCCGCACGTCGTGACCGCGCACTCGCTGGAGCCGCTGCGGCCGTGGAAGGCGGAGCAGCTCGGCGGCGGGTACGCCGTGTCGTCCTGGGCGGAGCGCACGGCGTACCTGGGCGCGTCCGCGGTCATCGCGGTCTCGGCCGGGATGCGGGACGACATCGTGCGCTGCTACCCCGAGCTCGACCCCGACCGGGTGCACGTGGTGCACAACGGGATCGACCTGGCCGGCTGGCAGCGGCCCGCCGGCGGCGCCGCGCTCGCCCGCGCCGAGGAGACCGTGCGGCGGCTCGGGATCGACCCGGACCGGCCGGCCGTCGTGTTCGTGGGCCGGATCACGCGGCAGAAGGGGCTGCCCTACCTGCTGCGGGCCGCCGCCGAGCTGCCGCACGAGGTCCAGCTCGTGCTGTGCGCCGGGGCGGCTGACACCCCCGAGCTGCTGGGCGAGGTGAAGTCCCTGGTCGACGGGCTGCGCACGGCGCGGGGTGCGGCGTCGGGCGCGAGCGGCGGCATCGTGTGGATCGAGGAGATGCTGCCGCGCGAGGAGCTCGTCGCCGTGCTCGCGGCGGGCACCGCGTTCGTCTGCCCGAGCGTGTACGAGCCGCTCGGCATCGTGAACCTGGAGGCGATGGCCGTCGGGCTCCCGGTGGTCGGCACCGCGACGGGCGGCATCCCGGAGGTGGTGGCCGACGGCGTGACGGGCGCGCTCGTCCCGATCGAGCAGGCCGACGACGGCACCGGGACTCCGCTCGACCCCGACGGCTTCGTCGCGACGCTGGCCGAGGCGCTGAACCGGGTCGTGGCCGACCCCGCGCGCGCCGCCGCGATGGGCGAGGCGGGCCGCCGTCGCGCGCAGGAACACTTCTCCTGGACGGCGATCGCGGACCGCACGCTGGACGTCTACCGGCGCGTGACCGCCGCCCGATAGCCGGTTGTCGGAACCCCACAAGGTGGGACGCACCGCGCGTAGCACGTCGCGCGCGCCCCGCCGCGGGCCGCACCGGTAGCGTCGAACCATGACCGAGAACCAGGACAACGCCTCCGGCCGCGTCGTCGTCGTGACCGGGGCTGCCCGCGGCATCGGCCGCTCGATCGCCGAGCGCTTCGTCGCCGACGGCGACCGCGTCGCCACGCTCTACCGCGGAGGCGACCTGCCCGACGGCGTGCACGGCTACAAGGCCGACATCACCGATACCGAGGCCGTGAACGACGCCTTCACGCAGATCGAGCACGACCTGGGCCCTGTCCAGGTACTCGTCGCCAACGCCGGCGTGACGCGGGACCAGCTCCTCATGCGCATGTCCGACGAGGAGTTCGAGCAGGTGGTGGACGTGAACCTGACGGGCACCTTCCGCTGCGTGCGGCGGGCCAGCAAGGGCATGATCCGCAAGCGCTACGGCCGCATCGTGCTGGTCGGTTCCCTGGTGGGCCTCTACGGCGGCCAGGGCCAGGTGAACTACGGCGCGTCGAAGGCGGGGCTCGTGGGCATGGCCCGCTCGATCTCCCGCGAGCTCGGCTCGCGCGGCATCACCGCCAACGTCGTCGCCCCCGGCTTCGTCGAGACCGACATGACCGCCGAGCTGCCCGAGGCCCGGCGGGACTTCTACCTCCAGTCGATCCCCGCCGGACGGTTCGCCCGCCCGGACGAGGTCTCGGCCGTCGTGACGTTCCTCGCATCCGACGCCGCCGCGTACGTGACCGGCACCGTCCTCCCCGTCGACGGCGGCATGGGCATGGGGCACTGACGAGGCGCTGACCCGCCGTTCCGCTCCGCGGGCCACCCGCCCGCCGCACACTGACGAACATCTCTCCACCACCCGCGCCGGTCCGGAGTTTTCCTCCGCGCCGGTCGCACGGTTACGCTCACACCCAGTGCGGGGCACGGCATGTCGCGCCCGCGCACGATCACCGGAAGGACAACATGGGTCTCCTCGAAGGCAAGAAGCTTCTCATCACCGGAGTTCTCACCGACTCGTCGATCGCGTTCCACACGGCGCGCCTGGCGATCGAGGAGGGCGCCGAGGTGGTCCTCTCGTCGTTCGGCCGCCAGATGAGGCTGACGAGCGCGTTCGCGAAGCGTCTGCCCGGTGACACACCTCCCCCCGTGGTCCAGCTCGACGTCACGAGCCAGGAGGACCTCGACAACCTCGCCGACGCCGTGCGCGAGGCCGGCCTCGACCGGCTCGACGGCGTCGTGCACTCGATCGGCTTCGCGCCGCAGAGCGTCATGGGCGGCAACTTCCTCTCGGCGAGCTGGGAGGACGTCGCCACCGCGCTGCAGATCTCCACGTACTCGTACAAGGCCCTCGCCGTGGCCGCCCAGCCGCTGATGACCGACGGCGGCGCCGTCGTGGGGCTGACGTTCGACGGCGAGTTCGCCTGGCCGGTCTACGACTGGATGGGCGTGGCGAAGGCCGGCCTGGAGGCCGCGAACCGCTACCTGGCGCGCGACCTGGGCCCGCACGGCATCCGCTGCAACCTGGTGTCGGCCGGCCCGATCAAGACGACCGCCGCGAAGTCGATCCCCGGCTTCGAGCAGATGGAGGCCAACTGGCCGCAGCGCGCGCCGCTCGGCTGGGACCAGACCACCGCGGAGCCGACCGCACGGACCGTCGCGGCCCTGCTCAGCGACTGGTTCCCGGCCACCACGGCCGAGATCGTGCACGTCGACGGCGGCGTGCACGCCATGGGGCAGTAGTCGTCCGCACGCACCGGAAGGGGAACTATCGTGACCAGGCATCGCGAGGAGGTGGCGGCGACAGCGCCGATCCGTCGGCTCGTCCTGCTGCGCCACGCCAAGGCTGAGCCGGCCACGACCTCCGACGACGCCCTGCGTCCGCTCGCCCTGCGCGGGCGGACGCAGGCGGCCGGGCTGGGCGCGGCGCTCGTCGCGCTGGGCGCCCTGCCCGACGTCGTCCTCGTCTCCTCCGCGCTCCGCACGCGTCAGACGTGGGACCTCGCCAGGAGCGGGTTCAACGGCCGGCGCGACGAGGGCCCGCGCGTCGTCGTCACCGACGACCTGTACAACGCCCGCGTGGGCGACGTCCTCTCGCTCGTCGGCGAGCTCGACGACGGTGTCCGCACGGTCCTCGTGATCGGCCACGAGCCCACGATGGCCGCCACCGCGTCCTTCCTCGCCGGCCCCGGGTCCGACGACGCCGCGCTCGCCCAGGTGCGCGCCGGCGTGCCGACCGCGACGTACTCCCTGCTGGAGTCCGCGGCGGGCGCGCCGTGGTCGGCGTGGGAACGGTCCTCGGCCGTGCTGACCCACGTGGGCCGCCCGCAGGGCTGAGACCGGGGCGCCGGCGAGGGCTCGTAGACTGGAGCGATGAGCAAGGCTTCCCGCTCCGACGAGCCCGGGGTGCAGTCGATCACGTCGGTCTCCGAGTCGCTCGACGTCGACCAGGCCCGGCGCGCGAAGGTGTACCTGATCCAGATGGCCATCCGGCTGGCGTGCTTCGCCGGCGCGATCTTCTGCCTCACCACGGGGCCCGCCTGGCTGGGCTGGACGCTCGCCGCCGGCGCGGTCGTGCTGCCGTACACGGCGGTCGTCTTCGCCAACGCGGGACCGGACCGCACGCCGCACGACGCGCAGGCCTACGTCCCGGCCCCGCCCGCGGCGCTCGGCGCGGCCGCCAGCGACGCGGACGACGACCCGGCCCCGCCACCGGGCAGGGCCCGCACCGTGATCGACGGCGACGCCCTGCTCGACGACGTGCACGACGAACCGGTGGAGAAGAAGAGCTGATGGACGTCCTCGGACTCGGCGGCGCGCCCGACGCCGTCGGCGAGCTGATCTGCAGCGCCAAGGGCTGCCGCGCCACCGCGACGTGGGGCCTGCTCTGGAACAACCCGCGCCTGCACACCCCGGAACGCCGCAAGGTGTGGCTCGCCTGCGACGACCACCGCGAGCACCTGGAGCAGTTCCTGTCCGCCCGGAGCTTCTGGAGGCAGACGGTCCCCGCCGGCGAGCTGGACCACCAGGAGCCCGCATGAGCGCTGCCGGCCAGGCGCGCGCCCCCCGCACGGCGAGGCAGTGGGTGATCCTCGGGGTCGCGGCCGTGCTGCTCGCGGCGCTGTGCCTGGTCGCGGGCCGCTGGCAGTGGAACCGGTACGAGGACCGCAGCGCGCAGATCGACCTGATCGAGGCGAACTGGTCGGCCGCGCCGCTCCCGCTCGGCGACGTCCTGGACGGGCCGGGAGCGACCCTGCCGGGCGACGCGGTCTGGCAGCCCGTCACGCTCCGCGGCCGCTACGCGCCCGAGGCGACCGCCCTGCTGCGCAACCGGCCCGTGCGCTCCACGCCCGGCTTCCACGTGCTCGTGCCGTTCGTGGCGGAGCACCCGGACGCCCCGGACGGGGTCGTCATGGTCGTCGACCGCGGGTTCGTGCCGCTCGGCACCGACGGGAGCGCCCCGGCCGCCGTGCCGGACGCCCCGGCGGGCGAGGTGGAGGTGACGGTGTCGCTGCGCGCGGACGAGCCGTCCTCGTCCCGCGGTGCCCCCGACGGGCAGGTGCAGGCGATCTCGACGCAGCAGGTGCTGGCCGCCGGGCCCGACGGTGCCGCCTGGGCCGACGGCCGCACCGTCGCCGCCTACGGGGCGCTGCGCACCGAGACGCCGCGGCCGGCGACGGCGCCGGCCGCGCTCCCCGAGCCCTCCACGGACCCCGGCTCGCACCTGAGCTACGCCTTCCAGTGGGGGGTGTTCTCGGTGGGCGCGCTCGCCGGGTACGTGCTGCTGTGGCGGCGCGAGCGCGGGGCGCTGCGGGGCGAGACGGTGTCGGCCGGGGACCTGCTGCTCGCCGCGCCCGACGTCGACGCCGCCACCGGCGGGACGACGTCGCGGGCGCGGCGCGAGGGCTCCGCCGGCGGCCGCCGCGGCCTCCTCGCGCGGCCGACCGCCGACTCCGACGACGAGGACGCGCTCATCGACTCCCAGCTCCGCTGATCGACCCCCAGCTCCGCCGAGCCCCGCGCCGCGACGCATCTCACTGTGCCCGGCCGCGTCGACTGCGTAGACTGGCCCGGCCCCGATCGGCCCAGCGCCATGGGCCTGCACTCCCCCGAGCTCGAAGGACCCTCATCCCGTGATCACCGCCCATGGCGTGGAGCTGCGCTTCGGCGCCCGCGCACTGCTGAACCCCGCGACGTTCCGCGTCGGCCCGGGCGATCGCATCGGGCTGGTGGGCCGCAACGGTGCCGGCAAGACGACGCTCACCAAGACCCTCGCGGGCGAGTCCCTCCCCGCCGCCGGTCAGGTCAGCCGCGGCAACGAGATCGGCTACCTGCCCCAGGACCCCCGCACCGGCGACCTCGACGTCATCGCGATGCACCGCGTCCTGTCCGCCCGCGGGCTGGACCGTCTGGTCACCCAGATGCGCGAGACCGAGGGCGCGATGGCGTCGGCCGACCCGGACACCATGACCGCCGCCCTGGAGCGCTACCCCCGGCTGGAGGCGCGCTTCCTCGCCGCCGGCGGCTACTCCGCCGAGTCGGAGGCGCAGGTCATCACCGCGAACCTCGGCCTCGACGAGCGCGTCCTCGCCCAGCCGCTGCACACCCTGTCGGGCGGTCAGCGCCGCCGCATCGAGCTGGCGCGCATCCTGTTCTCCGGCGTCGAGACCCTGCTGCTCGACGAGCCGACCAACCACCTCGACGCCGACTCCATCTCCTGGCTGCGCGACTACCTCAAGGCGTACTCCGGCGGCTTCGTGGTGATCTCGCACGACGTCGAGCTCCTGCGCGCCTGCGTCAACAAGGTGTTCCACCTCGACGCCAACCGCGGCGAGCTCGACCAGTACGCCATGGGCTGGGACAACTACCAGAAGCAGCGGGAGACGGACGAGCGCCGCCGCCGCCGGGAGCGGGACAACGCCGAGAAGAAGGCGGCCACGCTCATGGCCCAGGCGAACAAGATGCGGGCGAAGGCCACCAAGGCGACCGCCGCGCAGAACATGATCCGCCGCGCCGAGTCGATGCTCGACGGCGCCGAGGGCGTGCGGCAGGCCGACCGCGTCGCCAAGCTGCGGTTCCCGACGCCGGCCCCCTGCGGGAAGACACCGATCACCGCGACGGGCCTGTCGAAGTCGTACGGGTCGCTCGAGGTCTTCACGGGCGTGGACCTGGCGATCGACCGCGGGTCGCGCGTCGTCATCCTGGGGCTGAACGGCGCCGGCAAGACGACGCTGCTGCGCCTGCTGGGTGGCGTCGAGACGCCCGACTCCGGGACCGTCGACGCCGGTCACGGGCTCAAGCTCGGCTACTACGCCCAGGAGCACGACACCCTCGACATGAACGTGACCGTCGTGGAGAACCTGCGGCACGCCGCCCCCGACCTGACCGACACGCAGGTGCGCAACACGCTCGGCTCGTTCCTCTTCTCCGGGGACGACGCCGACAAGCCCACCCACGTCCTGTCCGGCGGCGAGAAGACGCGGCTCGCCCTGGCGACGCTCGTCGTCTCCAGCGCCAACGTGCTCCTCCTCGACGAGCCCACGAACAACCTCGACCCCGCCTCCCGCGCGGAGATCCTCGGCGCCCTGAAGACGTACGAGGGCGCGGTCGTGATGGTCACGCACGACGACGGCGCCGTGGACGCCCTGGAGCCCGAGCGTGTCCTGCTCCTGCCCGACGGCGACGAGGACCTCTGGAACGAGAGCTACGCGGAGCTCGTCTCCCTCGCATGACCTGGCAGCCCGGAGACGTCCGCCAGGCCGCCGGCGGCCTCGTCTCGCTCAGCCTCGCGACGTTCGCCGCGATCACCACCGAGCTCGCGCCGGTGGGGCTCCTGCCGCTGATCAGCGCGGACCTGGCCGTCTCCGAGTCGCGCGCGGGGCTGCTCGTCACGACGTACGCCGTCATGGTGGCGGCGCTCGCCGTCCCGCTGACGTACGGGACACGGCGGCTGCCCCGCAAGGGTCTGCTGCTGGGTACCCTGGCGCTCTACACGCTGAGCAACGCGGTGGTCGCGCTCGCGCCGACGTTCGCGCTCGTGGCGGGCGCCCGGGCGCTGGGCGGCCTCGCGCACGCCGTCTTCTTCTCGGTGAGCATCGGGTACGCGTCGCGCCTCGTGCGCCCGAGTCTCGCGGGGCGCGCCCTGTCGCTGGTCACGCTCGGCGCCTCGGCCGGCTTCGTGCTGGGCGTGCCGTTGTCGACGACGCTGGGCACAGCCGTCGGCTGGCGCGCGGCGTTCCTGGGCCTGGCGGTCGCGTGCGCCGTGGCCGGCGTGCTCACCGTGGTCCTGCTGCCCGCCGTGCCCGGCGGCGGTGCTCCCCCGGCCGACGGCGCCCGCGGCGCCCGCCGCACCGCACTGGCCACCGTGGTCGGCACGAACGCGCTCGTCTACCTGGGCCACTACACCGTGTACACGTACGTCGCCGTGCTGCTGCTCGCCACGGGGCTGGCGCCGGCGACGCTCGGGCCCGTCCTCCTGGTGCTCGGCGGCCTCGGGCTCGTGGGCACCGCGTACGCGGCCGCGCGGCTCGACCGGAGGCCCCGGCGCACGGCGATCACGACCCTCGTCGTGGTCTCCGGCGCCGTCCTGCTCCTCGGCCTGGCGTTCCCCGGCGCCGCGGGGACCCTCGTGGCCGCCGCCCTGTGGAGCGTGGGGTTCGGCGCCGTCGCCGCGGTCTTCCAGACCGGGGCCATCAAGACGCGCGGGGCGTCTCCCGACGTCGTCGGCGCGCTCGTGAACGCCACCGCGAACGTCGGCATCGCGGTGGGCGCGGCGCTCGGCGCGCTCGTGCTCGACGGCGCCGGCCTGCGGGCCGTGCCGTTCGCCGGCGGGCTGCTGGTCGTGGTGGCGCTCGGCATCGTGCTCGCCGCACGCCGGGCCTTCCCGACGACGCCGGCGTAGCGGTTCACCCGGTCAGCTTCTGCTCCAGGCAGTCGGTGAAGCGGCCCAGCATCTTGTCGGAGACGTCCTGGACCAGGCCGCGGCCCATGCTCGCGACCTTGCCACCGATCTGGAGGTCCGTCGTCACCTCGACCTCGGTGGCCGGGCCGCCGCCGACCCCGCCGACCCCGCCGGGCGCGGGGCGCAGCACGACGACGGCCTCCGCGCCGGCCGTCCCGTTGCCCCGCCTGTCCTTGCCCTTCGCGGACAGCACCATGCGACCGGAGCCGCCGTCCTCGGCGAGCTCCTTCTCGGTGAACTCCCCGGCGCCGTTGAAGGTGAGCGCGATCGGGCCGAGCCTGACCTTCACCGACCCCGTGAACGCGTCGCCGTCCACCGACGTCACCTGCGCGCCGGGGAAGCATTCGGCCATGGACTCGACCTGGGCGAACGCGGCGAACGTGGTCGCCACGTCCGCCGGGACGGTGAACTCGTGGGTCAGCTCCATCAGGCGGCCCCCGCAGCCGCGAGCACGGCCCGGCGGGCGAGCACGGTCACGAGGTGCCGCCGGTAGTCGGCGTCCCCGTTGAGGTCCGACGGCGGGCTGGTGCCGTCGGCCACGGCGGCGCAGGCCGCGCCCACCGCCTCCGCCGTCGGCTCCAGGCCGACGAGCGCCTCCTCCACGGCACGTGCCCGCAGCGGGGTCGGGCCCATGTTGGTCAGGCCGATCCGCGCGGCGGAGATGGTCCTGCCGTCCGCCAGGTGCACGGCCGCGCCGACGGCCACGATGGGCCACTGCTGGGAGGTGCGCACGAACTTCTCGTAGCGGGAGCCCCAGCCGGGGTGCACGGGGAACCGGATCGCGACGAGCAGCTCGTCCTCCCCGACGGCGGTGGTGAACAGGTCCTGGAAGAAGTCGGCGGCGGGGACCACCCGCTGCCCCGCCGGACCGGCGACGACCATCTCGGCCTCGAGGGCCAGCGCCACCGCCCCGCAGTCCCCGGCGGGGTCGGCGTGGGCGAGGGAGCCGCCCAGGGTGCCGCGGTGCCGGATCTGCGGGTCGCCCACCTCGGCGACGGCGTCGTGCAGGAGGCCGAGCTCGGCGCGGACCCGCGAGGAGGCGAGGAGCTCGTGGTAAGGCGTCATGGCGCCGATCTCGAGGGCGCCCCCGCCCCCGGCGACGGCACCGCCGCCCGCGATCTCGCGGATGCCGCGCAGCGCGTCGATGCGGCCGATGTCGACCACGAGCTCCGGCGCGTTGAGCCGCATGCGCAGCACGGGCAGGAGGGACTGGCCGCCGGCGAGGACCTTGACGTCGTCGGACCCGGCGATCAGGCCGAGCGCCTCGTCGACGCTCGTGGGCCGGGCGTACTCGAACGGTGCGGGGATCATGCCGCGCCCCCTTCCTGGATGGCGTGCCAGACGCGCGCGGGCGTGCAGGGCATCTCGACGTCGTGCACGCCGTACGGCCGCAGCGCGTCGACGACGGCGTTGACCACGGCGGGCGTGGACGCGATGGTCCCGGCCTCGCCGACGCCCTTGGCGCCCAGCGAGTTCGAGGTCGCGGCGGTGCTGCGGTGCGCGGTGTCGAAGCTGATGAGGTCCGCGGCGCTCGGCACGAGGTAGTCGGCGAGGGTGCCGGTGAGCAGGGTGCCGGTGTCGTCGTGCACGGCCTCCTCCCACAGGGCCTGGGCGATGCCCTGCACGAGCCCCCCGTGCACCTGCCCGGCGACGATGAGGGGGTTGATGACGGTTCCGACGTCGTCGACGCACACGTACTTGCGCAACCGCACGGCACCGGTCTCCGTGTCCACCTCGACGGCGCACAGGTGCGTGCCGTGCGGGAAGGAGAAGTTCACGGGGTCGAACGTGACCTCGGCGTCGATGCTGGGCTCGATGCCCTCGGGGTAGTCGTGGGCGGCGAAGGCGGCCAGGGCGATCTCCTGGATGGTCCTGCCCTCGCTCGTGCCGGCCACGGCGAACTTCCCGCGGGAGAACTCGACGTCGTCGGGGTTCGCCTCCAGCAGGTGGGCGGCCCACGGCCGGGCCTTGGCCACCACCTTGTCCGCCGCGAGCGCCAGCGCCTCGCCGCCGACGGTGAGCGAGCGTGACCCGTAGGTGTCCAGTCCGCGGGGAGCGACCTGGGTGTCGCCGTGCAGCACCTCGACGTCCTCGAACGGGACGCCGAGGCGGTCGGCGACGATCTGGCTGAACGCGGTCTCGTGGCCCTGGCCGTGACCGCTGGCGCCGGTGACGACCTCGACCTTGCCGGTGGGGAGCATGCGGATCGCGGCGTGCTCCCAGCCTCCGGCGCCGTAGTCGAGGCTGCCGAGCACGCGGGACGGGGCGAGGCCGCACATCTCGGTGAAGGTGGAGATGCCGAGGCCGAGCTGGACGGGGTCGCCCTCCTCGCGGCGCCGGGTCTGCTCGGCGCGGAGGTCCTCGTAGCCGAAGGTGTCGACGGCCTGGGCGGTGGCGGACTCGTAGTCGCCGGAGTCGTAGGTGAGTCCGGCGACGGTGGTGAACGGGAACTCGTCGTGGGTGATCCAGTTCTGCCGGCGCACCTCGAGGGGGTCGCGGCCGAGCTCGGCGGCGAGCTCGTCCATGAGGCGCTCGATGGCGAAGGTGGCCTCGGGGCGTCCGGCGCCGCGGTAGGCGTCCGTCCAGGTCTTGTTGGTCAGGACGGTGCGGCAGTCGAACCGGTAGGCGGGGAACTTGTAGATGGCGTTGAACATGAAGGCGCCGAGCACGGGCACGCCGCCGCCGACGAGCGCGACGTAGGCCCCCAGGTCGGCGAGGAGCTCCACCTTGAGGCCGGTGACGGTGCCGTCGCGCTGCGCGGCAAGGGTGAGCTTCTGCCACTGGTCGCGGCCGTGGTGGCCGGACTGGAGGGACTCGGACCGGGTCTCGGTGTACTTGACGGGCTTGCCGAGGCGGCGTGCGACGGCGAAGGCGGTCCACTCCTCGGGCGTGGTCTGCAGCTTGCCCCCGAACCCGCCGCCGACGTCGGGCGCGATGACCCGGATCTTCGACTCGGGAACGCCGGTGGTGGCGGCCAGGAGGAAGCGGGTGATGTGCGGGATCTGGGTGGCGGACCAGAGGGTGATCTGCTCGCCGGTGGGGTCGACGACGACGGAGCGCGGCTCCATGAAGGCGGGGATGAGCCGCTGCTGGCGGTACTCCCGCTCGATGACGATGCCGTCGGTGCGGGCGGCGGCGACGGCGTCCTCGACGTCGCCGCCGGTGCCGGCGTCCGCGGAGTCGAAGATCCACCGGGCGGAGCCGTTGGTGCCCAGGTCGGGGTGCGCGATGGCACCGCCGTTCTCGGGGGTGGCCGCGGCGGCGGCCTTGAGGTCGAGGGCGGGCGGCAGCTCGTCGTAGTCGACGTCGACCAGCTCGGCGGCGTCGACGGCCGCGGCGGCGCTGCGGGCGACGACGACGGCGACGATCTCCCCGGCGAACGCGACGCGGTCGACGGCGACGGGCTTGTGCTCGGGCGTGACCTGGTCGGGCGTGATGGGCCAGGCGTTGGCGAGGACGCCTTGCGTGCCGGCGAGGTCGCTGCCGGTGAGCACGGCGACGACGTTCGCGGACCCCGCGGCGGCCCGGGTGTCGATGCCGGTGATGTTCGCGTGGGCGAACGGGCTGCGCACCATGGCGAGGTGGAGCGTGCCGGGCGGCGCGATGTTGTCGGTCCAGCGGGTGCGTCCGGTGAGGAGCCGCCGGTCCTCCTTGCGGCGCCGGTCGCGGCCGATCTCGGTGGCCGGGGCCTCCTCGGTGGCGGTCATGCGGCACCTCCGTCGGCCGCGTGCTGGACCGCGCGCACGATGTTGTGGTAACCGGTGCACCGGCAGAGGTTGCCCTCCAGGCCCTGGCGGATCTGGTCCTCCGTCGGGTGGGGGTTCTGCGCGAGCAGGTCCGCGGTCTGCATGATCATGCCGGGCGTGCAGAACCCGCACTGCAGGGCGTGGCACTCGTGGAACGCCTCCTGGACGGGGTGCAGCTCGCCGTCGGTCGCGCCGGCGGGGGCGAGTCCTTCGACGGTGGTGACCTCGGCGCCGTCGGCCTGCACCGCGAGCACGTTGCACGACTTCACGCTGTGCCCGTCCAGGTGGACGGTGCAGGCGCCGCAGCTCGCGGTGTCGCAGCCGATCACGGTGCCGGTCTTGCCGAGGTGCTCGCGCAGGTACTGCACGAGCAGCACGCGGGGTTCGACGTCGTCGGCCACTCGTACGCCGTCGACGGTGAGCTCGATCCTGGTCATGGACGCTCCTCACGTAGCCACTGCGGTGTGACACGGATCACGGTACGCCGCGGGGACCGTCCCGCGCCACAGATGGGCAGCGATGACGCCTCACGCGAACCGCAGCGTGCGCTCCGTGCGTCCGGGGGTGTCCAGGGAGAAGGGGACCGGCGTCCCGCCCCGCGTCCCGGGGAGCGAGACCTCGTAGTCGCCGAGGAAGCCCGACACGTCCACGCGGCCGCCGTCGTCCGTGCGCAGGAGGGTGGGCTCCAGCCACCACTCGCCCCGGACCAGGTCGCGGAGGCGCTCGTAGGCCGGCTTGGGCGAGCCGTCCGCGCGCAGCAGCCCGCCGGGCGCGTTCAGCCACATGCCGCGGTCGCTCAGCCCCCAGTAGGTGAACGCCTCCACGCCCGGGTCGGCGAGCAGCAGCCGCAGGTGGGCCTCCAGCTCCTCGGCCTGGCGGGCCTCGCCCTCGGCGGTGCTGGGCCACTCGTCGACCTGCCAGTCGTTGAGGTCCACGACGTGCTCCGGCATGAGGTCGCCCGACAGCAGCGTCGTCTCGGTGAGGTGGATCGGTATGCCGTAGCGGCCGAACCGTTCCAGGACGCGGAGCGTCTTCTCCTCGCCCCACCATCCCTGGTGCATGTGGGACTGCAGGCCGAGGCGGTCGATCCGGATGCCCGCCTCCAGCACCGCCTCGACGAGGCACTCGTACGCCGTGGACATGTCGAAGTCGTTCAGCAGGAGCGTCGCGGACGGGTTGACGGCCCGCGCCTCGTCCATGGCCATCCGGACCATCTTCACCCGGCCGCGCGCACGGGCGAGCGGCGTGACCGCGTTGTCCTCGGCCGCGAAGACCGGCATGATCACCACCTCGTTGATCGCGTCCCAGGTGTCGACGACGCCCGCCAGGTCCGCGACGTCCCGCCGGACGCGCTCGCGCAGCAGCCGCTCCACCTCGTCCGGGCCGGACTCGCGGGCGACGTCGAGCAGCCATCCCGGCTGGACCGTGTGCCACACCAGCGGGTGCCCCTTGACCGTGACGCCACGCTCCGCGAACCACTCGGCGGCCCGGCGCAGCCGCGCGGTCCGCGGCGCGCCCCGCTCCGGCTCGAAGGTGCCCCAGTAGAACGGGAGCGTGGTCTGGTTGAAGACACCCAGCCAGGCGTCGGCGAGGCGCTGGTCGTGATCCTGGTCACGGGAGTCGCCGTTCGCGAGGTCCACCAGGTCGAACCCGATGCAGCCGAACCAGAACGCGTGCCGGGTCTGGCGGACCAGGACGTCCGTCCCGGCCAGCGGATCCCCGCCGGGGCCGTGCAGGGTCAGGCGGGCGTCCGCGCGCCGGTGGGCGAACGAGGGGTCGGGCCGGTGCGTGGCAGGCGGCCGGAAGAGGGACGACGTCATGGTGCGGACCCTAGTCAGGGTGGGCTCCGGAGTGGTGGATCCGCCCGTCCGTCGCCGTCAGGGCGCGGCCCGAGCCACCCCAGCGGGTCGCGACGATCTCCGCGGCGATGCTCACCGCCGTCTCCTCGGGCGTGCGCGAGCCCAGGTCGAGGCCGATGGGGCTGCGGAGGCGCGCCAGGACGTCGTCGGGCGTGCCGGCCGCACGGAGCCGGGCGAGGCGGTCGTCGTGGGTACGGCGCGAGCCCATGGCACCGACGTACGCCAGGTCGAGGCGCAGCGCCAGCTCCAGGACCGGGACGTCGAACTTCGGGTCGTGGGTGAGCACGCAGACCACCGTGCGGCCGTCGATCCGGCCCGCGTCCGCCTCGGCCCGGAGATAGCGGTGGGGCCAGCCGGTCACCACCTCGTCCGCGTCCGGGAAGCGCGTCGCGGTCGCGAACACCGGCCGGGCGTCGCACACCGTGACGCGGTAGCCCAGGAACGAGCCGACGCGCGCCGTGGCCGCCGCGAAGTCGATCGCACCGAACACGAGCATCCGCGGACGCGGCGCGTGGGAGGAGACGAACACGCGGCAGCCCTCGCCGCGCCGCTCGCCGTCCGGGCCGTAGGTGAGGGTCTCGCTGAGGCCGGCGGCGAGCAGGCCGAGGGCGTCGTCGGTGACGGCGTCGTCCATGCGGGCGCTCGCGAGAGCGGGGGCCGCGCCGGGGGCGAGGGCGGCGGGGGGCCGGACGACCAGGCGGCGGCCGAGGACCTGCTCGTCGGGGTGCTCGACGACCGTGGCGACGGCCACGGGGCGGCCCGCGGAGATGTCGGCGGCGATCTCGTCCAGGTCGGGGAAGGTCCCGCGGTCGATCCGCTCCACGAACACGTCCAGGATCCCGCCGCAGGTCAGGCCGACGGCGAACGCGTCGTCGTCGGAGATGCCGTACCGCTGCAGCACCGGCCTGCCGGTCGTGGCCACCTCGCTCGCGAGCTCGAACACCGCACCCTCCACGCAGCCGCCCGAGACCGAGCCCACCGCGACGGGCAGCGCGCCGGCGTCCCCCGGCCCGACCAGCATCGCCGCGCCCGGCGGACGCGGCGCCGACCGGAACGTGGCCACGACCGTGCCCATGGCGACGGGGTGGCCCTCACGCCACCACGCCAGCAGCTCGTCCAGCACGTCACGCACGAGCGATCACCTCCAGCGCCTCTTCGAACGTCGCCAGGGAGTGCCCCGCGAGGAAGTGGTCCACCCACGGCAGCACGGCCGTGATCCCCGACTGCACCGGCCGGTAGCCGCTCTTGCCGCGGTGCGGGTTGACCCACACCACGGTACGGGCCAGGCGGTGCAGGCGGGCAGCGCGGTCGGCCAGGTCCGCGGCGTCGCCGCGTTCCCAGCCGTCGCTGCAGACCACGACGACGGCCCCGCGCAGCCGCGCGCCGTGGTGGTCCGTCAGCGTGCCGAGCGCTTCGGCGAGCCGCGTGCCGCCGGCCCAGTCCGGGACGAGGTCGCCGGCACGGGCCAGCGCGCGCTCCGGGTCGGTGGTGCGCAGGGCGTCGGTGACGCGGGTCAGCCGGGTGCCCAGGGTGAACGCCTCCGCGCGCGGGCGGGCGGGACGCGCCCCGGGGCCGGCCGGCCGCACGACGGCGTGCGCGAGCCGCAGCAGCGCCTCCGCGTAGGGCCGCATCGAGCCCGACACGTCCAGCAGCACCACCACGCGGCGGGGCGTGCGGGCGCGGCGGCGGCGCTCGACCCGGGCCGGCTCGCCCGCCCGGCGCAGCGAGGCACGCAGCGTGCGGTGCAGGTCCGGGCGCCCGCGCCGCCACGGCTGGGCGCGAGCGGCACGGCGCAGCGGCGGGCGGGGGCGGAGGGCGGCGATCTGCACGGCGAGCACGCGGCGCTCCGCCTCGGTGAGCCCGGCGACGTCGCGGTGGCGGAGGACCTCGCGGTCGTCGGCGAGCACGGGGACGACGTCGGGCCGCGCGGGCTCGGGGCGGGGCGGCTCGCCGGGGACGGGAGGCGTGGTGTCGCGGCCGGAGGGAAGGACGGCGGTGGGCACGCCGACGTCGGCCCGGTCCGTGCGCGACGCGGCGACGGTGTCCGCCGAGGGCCCCGCGGAGCTCCCGGCACGTCCTGCGCGCGGCACCGGCAGCCCGACGGTCGAGGCCCCGAACCAGGCGGCGAACACCTGGTCGAACCGGGCCAGATCGTCGGGCCCCCCGCACAGCGTGGCCCGCCCGGCGCGGTAGGCGGCGACGGGGCTACCCGCCCCGAGCACGGCGGTGGCCCGCAGGAACGCGGTGGCACGGTCGTGCGTCACGCCGACCCCGGCCGCGCGCAGCGCACGCGCGAACCCGAGCAGCACGGCGGGCACGTCACTCCCCCAGGATCCGGGCGAGGGCCTCGCGGGCGCGGATCGTGTCCTCGCGGTACTTGACGACCGCGCCGAGCGTGCGGGAGGCCGCGTCGAGGTCGAGCGACGCGGCGCCGAGGCGCTCCAGGGCGCGGGCCCAGTCCAGGGTCTCGGCGACGCCCGGCGGCTTCAGCAGGGGCTCGCCGCGCAGGCGCTGCACGCAGCCGGCGACCTGGCGGGCCAGGGTCTCGGCGACCTCGGGCAGGCGCGACCGCACGATCGCGACCTCGCGCTCCAGGCCCGGGTGGTCGATCCAGTGGTAGAGGCAGCGGCGCTTGAGCGCGTCGTGCAGCTCTCGCGTCCGGTTCGACGTGAGGACGACCATGGGCGGCGTCGCCGCGCGGATCGTGCCGAGCTCCGGGACGGTGACCGTCCAGCCGGACAGCACCTCCAGGAGGAAGGCCTCGAACTCGTCGTCGGCGCGGTCGATCTCGTCCACGAGCAGGACGGACGGCGTGGTCCGCAGCGCCTGGAGGACGGGGCGGGCCAGGAGGAAGCGCTCGTCGAACAGGGAGCGCTCGGTGGTCTCCGGGTCGAGGGCGTCCGCGTCCGACGACGCCGCGGCCGCCTCCAGCGTCCGCAGGTGCAGGATCTGCCGGCCGAAGTCCCAGTCGTACAGGGCCTGGGTGGCGTCGATGCCCTCGTAGCACTGCAGCCGGATCAGGGGCGCGTGCGTGACCTGGGCCAGCGCCTCGGCGAGCGCCGTCTTGCCGGTGCCCGGCTCGCCCTCCAGGAGCAGCGGCCGCTCCATGGCCCGGGCGAGGTGCGCGACGGTGGCGAGGTCCTCGTCGGCGAGGTAGCCCGCCTCCCCCAGCGCCGCCGCCAGGGCCTCGGGTGAGTTCATCCGTCCAGGTTACGGGGAGCCGCGCCCGCAGGGCGGCCGGCGTTGCGGCGCAGGACCCACCAGACGATGCCACCGGCCGTCACGAGGAGACCGAGCATCCCGCCGCCTAGGGCGACGAACCAGGCGACGACCGACCCGCCGAGCGTCGCGAAGAAACCGCCGAAGTCCTGGCTCTCGGCGACGACGACGTAGGTGCCGTCGGGCGCGCCGGCGCTCGACACCTCGACGGTGGCAGGCCCGGCGTCGGCCCGGAACTGTGCCACCAGCCGGCCGTGGGCGCCGCCCGCGCTGACGTCGCCCGAGAACGCGGCACGGCCGACCGGGAGCGTCGTGCCTGCCTGGTCGGCGACCGTGATGTCGGCGGCGGAGACCGCACGGGCCTCCGGGTCCGGGCCGACCTCCCAGATCGCGTACGTCCCGGTCTCGGGGAGGACCGCGTCCGTCGAGCCCGGCACGTCCGCGACGCCCAGCGCTCCCGGCCCCGGCTCGCCCGACGGCGTCAGGAGGTCGAACGGGACCGCCCGGGCGAACAGGACCGCCGCCAGCACGCCCGCGGCGACCGCCACCAGAAGCACGGCCACGCCCGAGAACGTGAGGATCCGGGGCCCTGCGCCCACCGTGCCTGCCGGCGGCACCGCGGGGCCGGGCGACATCGGCGGGCCTTGCTCCGGCGGGAGGTTCACGCCGGCATCGTCCCATGTCGCCCCCGACGACGGCCAGGGTGGCGACACGCGCGGCGGAACGCGGACGGCCGCCGTGACGGCGCGGAGACCGGCGGCAGCCGTCCGCTGACGGCGAGCGAGGGACGACTCAGCTGTCGTCGTCCATCGACTCCCCGTCGTCCATGTGCTCGTCGTCGTCCATCGACTCCTCGTCCATCGACTCCTCGTCGGACATCTCGTCCTCGGACATCTCCTCGTCCGACATCTCCTCGTCGGACATCTCTTCGTCGGTCATCTGCTCGCCCGACGTCTCCTCGTCCGACATCTCCGTGCTCGTCGGGGACGCGTCGTCCCCGACAGGCTCGGAGTCGTTGCAGCCGGCCAGCAGAGTGGCGGCCGTGAGAGCGGACAGGGCGACGGCCGCGACGCGGCGGCTCCGGGTGATCTTCATGCCACTGACGTTATGGCCCGGAAGGCCCGGATGACCCTTACAGCCTGGTTATGCGGTTCTTACGCGGATCTCACGCAGCCGGGACGGCCCTCAGAAGGGCGGCGGGCCTGTTCCTGGTGGCGTGCCGGGTGTCGAGGCCTCGGCTGCCGGTGGGCCGGGCCGTCTGGCGAGCGTCATGCCGCGGGTGTGCGCGTAGCGGACGGTGGGGTCGACGACAGCGGGGTCGACGACGGTGGACGTGCCGGTGGGTGCGGTCCAGCGGGTGGCCCCGGTCCCGGGGTCACGAGTGACCTGCCAGCTCGCGTGGGTCTTCAGGTTGTGGTGCTTCCTGCACAACGGATGCAGGTTCGTCGCGCGCGTCTGTCCCGGCCGGCCGGGCCGGTGACGGTTGTCGTGGTCGAACGGGTCGATGTGGTCCAGGTCGAGGTTCGCGCTGCCACCGCTGGACGCGGGCCGGTCGCAGCCGGGGAACCGGCAGGACCGGTCACGGGTGGTGACCGCGGCGCGCAGGACCGCGCCCGGGCTGTAGGTGCGGGTGGAGTAGTCGGTCAGGACGCCGGTGGCCGGGTCGGTCAGCAGGCGCCGCCAGGTGCCGTCCGCGGCGACGCGTGCGGCGGCGTCGGCCGGGATCGGGCCGATGCCGTCCAGGATTCCGGGCACGTGCTCGTCGGGGTCCAGCAGCACGGTGGCCGGTACCGTCACGTGCACGGTCGAGGGGACCTCGATGACACGCAGGCGGGTACCGGTCGGCGCGGGCCGGGTCAGCGCCGGCCCGTGCGGGTCGTCCGGGACGGGGATCAGGTCGGTGTCCAGCACGGGCTCGACCAGCCGCGGCGGCTCGAGCAGGCTCACGTGCACGCCGGCGCCCCGCCCGACGGGGTCGACGGGGTCGACGTGGTCGTCGCTCTCGGCAGTGTCCTCGCAGGGCAGCACCAGGTCGCCGGTGACCAGGGCGGTGAACGCCGCGGCGCGCAGCGCGCCCAGGGGCCGGTTCTCCCCGGGGACGTCCTTCAGAGCCCTGGCCGCGGCCTGGACCGTGTTGAACGTACGAGCCGCCTCCACGACCGGCAGGTCCGCCACGATGCGGCCCGTGCCGGGGCCCGCCTGCTCGGCCCACACGCCGCACCGGTCGATGACGTCACCCCGACGTGCCCTCCTGCCGTGCAACCTGACAGCACGCGCGTTCAGCTGCTCGCTGACCCACCTCCACGTCCGCGTGCGCGCGGCCGGCAGCAGATCCTCGATCGCCTCGCCCCGCTCAGCAGGTGTCAGGCCGACCCCGGCACGCAGGAACGTGTCGGCCTTCTTCGCATCGACGCGGCCACCGGCCAGGTCCGCACCGAGCAGCGGATACCGGCCCAGCCCTTCGCCCCGCGCCGCGACCTGCCAGCCCTCACCCGCGGTCACGTGGAGCTCCGCAGAGACCTCCCCGGCCACCGAGTCCCGCTCCAGCACACCGTCCGTCCGCGCCATCAGCTCGCGCGCCACCCGCGCCTGGGCGGCCCGCGCCCACGAGACCACCCGCTCCCAGCCCGCCACCACCCGGCGCAGCTCACCGGCCTCCAGCTCCTCGAGACCAGAAGCATCACCATCCGTCGCGTCGATCCCCGCGGCCGGGAGCCCGGAGGGCGGCTCCACACCCGTCAGCCTCGCCAGCGAGCCGGCCAGCGCCGTCCCCGGCCCCAGGACCTGCACGTCCTCGCTCAGCCACTCCGCAGCAGGCACGACCCGGCCCGGCAGCCCGTCCGGACCGACGTCCCGCGCCGCGAACCCCGCGGCGAACACCGGATCGTTCATCGGATCGGTCGCCAAGATCGCCGCCAGCTCGGCCTCGGAGTGGTCCGGGACGGGCACCGGCAGCCCGCGCTCGTCCACCAGCTCGGCGTCCTCGCCGCACAGCCCTGTCTCGCCGAACATCGCGTCGCGCATCGATACCACCCCCTCTCCTGGCGAGGCCGACGGCCCGCCGGCTACGACTCGCTCATACGTTCGATCCTACGAACGCCAGGCAGATAACGCGACCCGAAACTAGCATCTGTGGATAACCTTGATGACCGGCGCCCCGCGTCCGAGCCGCACCGCACGGCGGCGCCCGGCCGGACGCCGCCGACGGCCCGCAGCACCCTGTAGGCGTGGCCGGTGCCCGCGACGCCGCAGCCTCCGCCCGGACTCCGCCGCACCGTAGCCGCCCCCACCGACACACACCCCCGCCCCACCCACGACACGCCCGGCGACCCGACCCCGCCCGCGCGCCACCACACCGCGCCAGGACGCCGCGCCACCGTCCCTCCCACCACCCTCCTCGACCCCCTTCACCAGCACCGCGACCGGTTCCCCCGATATCCTCCTCCGTGCGATCGACCGAGGGAGCTCGATGCCGGACCCCGCCCCCAAGCCCACCCCGCACGAGCGGCAGGACCGATCTCGCCGCAGGCACTACGACGCGTTCTTCTCCTACAGCCGCAGCGCCGAGGGCGACTTCGTCCCCCGGGTGCAGGCCATGCTGCGCGGCTTCGGCAAGGGCGCCGCGGGCCCGTCCGACAACCGCGACCTGCGGCTCTTCGTGGACCGCTCCGGCCTGGCCGCGCACCCCCACCTGTGGCTGGAGATCAAGAACTGCCTCGAGGCCTCCGACCGCCTCATCGTGTTCGCCTCCCCCGGCGCCGCCGCGTCCGAGTGGGTCGACAAGGAGGTCCGCTGGTGGCTGGCCGAACGCAGCATCCACACCGTCTACATCGCCCTGACCAGCGGTGAGATCGTCTTCGACCACGACGCCGGCCGGATCGACGCCGACGCCACCGACGCCCTGCCCCCCGCCCTCATCGAGCACCTCGATCGCGAGCCCCGCTGGGTCGACCTGCGCGGCCCTCGCCGCGAGCCCGCGCGCCGCAACCACCCAGAGCTGCCCAACGCCCTCGCCGAGCTCGCGGCGCCGCTGCGCAACGCCGCCAAGGAGGACGTGCTCAGCGCCCACATCACCGCGCAGCGCCTCGTCAACCGGCGCGCCCGCGCGCTGACCTCGGCGCTGTCCGTGCTGCTGGCGATCTCGGTGGTCAACGGCGTCCTGGCGAGCTACTCCGCCGAGCGGGAGGCCGCGGCGTCGTACAAGAGCGACGCCTACCTGCTCGCCGCCGCCTCGCACGCGCACCGCGCCGACGACCCCGACTTCGCCAAGTACCTCGCCGCCGAGGCCTACCACCGGGAACCCGGGACCCCGACGCGGCACGCCTTCCTCACCGCCGCCCTCGACACCCCGCACGACGACCAGCACCTCATGCGCACCGTCGACACCCCCGGGGTGACCGCGCTCGCGGCCACCGGGACGGGCGTCGTCGGCCGGACCGCGACCGGCGGCCTCCTGCGCTGGAACCCGCAGGACGGCGACCCGGAGGCCCTGCCCGGCGCGGGCTCGAGCCTCCCCGCACCCGACCTGCCCGACGGGACCACCGCCGTCGTCGGCAGCGACGACGGCCGCGTGGTCGCCGCGGTGGACGCCGCGGGCGTCGTCCTCGGCCGCTTCTCCGACGACACCGGACCCCTCGCCGACGACGGCGACCTGGCGCGCCTCTACCGTCCGGTGCTCCTGGCCCAGAACGGCGCGCCCGAACGCCTGGACGCGACGGCCGTCACGCTCTCCCCGGCCGGCGACGTGCTGTTCGTCGGCTACGAGACGCGGGGCACCTGCTCCGGGGGTGACCGCGACCAGGTGCTGCGCGTCGCGCTGAGCGGCCCGGACGGGGACCTCGACCTGGAGACGGTCGCCGACCGGGTGCACGGCTTCTTCGACAGCCCGGCCTCCCGGTGCGCCTTCGGCTCGGACCCGGCCGCCCCGGTCCTGGCGGCCACCGTGGACATCCCGGTCACCGCGCTGTCGGTGGACGAGACGAACCGCGTGATCGTCGCCGACCCGCGCACCGGCGAGTCCCGGACGCTGGACGCCGACACCCTCGCACCGCCGTCGGACGGCCTGCCGCAGCGGGCCGCGGCCGGGACCGTCCCCGCGCCGTCGCTGACCACGTGGGCCGGCCTGACCGGCCGGGGCACCGCCACGCAGGTGGAGCTCCAGCACCCCCTGAGCGGGACGGGCGGCGCCACGCCGGACACCATGCCCTGCCCCGTGCCCCACGAGTGGCGGAACCCCGAGGTCGCGGGGGTGGACGAGGACGCCACGCGCGCGCTCGTCCGCACCGGCGACGGGCTGGTCGCCTGCACGGCCCCCCGCGACATGCTCTGGCCGCAGACCCGCACCTGGCACCTGACCGGCGCCCGGCGCCACGCGCTGGCCGTGCTCGCGCCCGACGACCGCGTGGTCGCCGCCGACGGCGAGCAGCTCTCGCTGTGGCGCACCACGCAGGAGAGCAGCGACCTGGACTTCCCGCCGGGCGCCGCCGAGGATCCGGCCGCCGCGCCGGTCGTGGCCTCCCGCTCACGCGACCGCCTGCCGGAGCACGCGGCGACGACGGCGCTGTCCTGGCCCGACGGCACCGTCCAGGTCCACGAGAAGGGCCCCCTCGAGATCCCCGGCGCGGACGGCGAGCGCCTGCTCCCGGTGTGGCTCACGCCGCCGTCCACGCAGGACGGCGCCGCGCAGCCCGACACCGGGGACCTGCTGCTCCTGGCGCCGGACGGCCGCGCCTGGATCACCGGGACCGACGGGCTGCGTCCGGGGGTGCGCGGGACGCTCGGCCCGCCCGCGCAGCCGCTGGACCTGCGCGACCTGCTGCGCAGCGCCCACGCGGCGTTCACCACGCTGGAGGTGGACGGCTGCCTCCCACGCCGGCTCGACGACGCCGACTGGGTCTGCCCGGTGCTGGTGGGCGCCTACCGGACGGCGGAGCACCTGGTGCTCGTGGACTCCACGGGCGGCGTCTACCTCATGGACCCCGGCCTGAGCGGGACACCCCGCTACGTGCCCGACGAGCTCGGGATCGGCGAGCCGATCGCCCCGCCGTGGGACGAGCCGGGCCGGGTCTCGGTGGACGACGACGGCCACTGGCTGGCCGTCGCCCCGCGCGGGCGGGCGCTGCGCGTGCTCGACCTCACGAGCCCGAGCCCCGGCTGGGACGTGCGGGGCGGCGCCATGGCACAGGTGCACCTCGTCCCGGCACTGTGGGACGACGAGGACAGGCGGCCCCGGCTGGTCGCCCTCGCGCAGGACGGTTCCGTCCGTGCGGGAGTCGTCGCCGAGAAGGCCCCGCTCCTGCCCCTGCTGTCCCCGGGCACCCACGGCGAGGTCCTGACGGTCCTGGCCGAGCCGGGGCTCGTCGTGCGGAACGAAGGCACCCGGCTGGCACTGTTCGACATCCGGACCGGCGGCCGCGTCGGGACGGTCGGGACCAGCCTGCGGGCGCGGGGCGACGAGCCGGACCCCGGCACGGTGCACGCGGCCCATGGACGGCTCCTGCTGGTGCAGGACCACGGGGTGACGATCAGCCAGGCCCTCGACAAGGACGAGGCGACGATGCTGGCGGAAGCCTGCGTGCAGGCGGCCCCGGCGATCACCTCGCAGGACCTGGCACGCGAGGGCGTGCGCCACACGCCACCGCGCTGCCGCATCGCCTACGACGACGACCTGGTCACCTTCTCGAACCCCAACCTGCTCGCCCCCGCGTTCTTCCTCCCGGGCCCGCAGCTCCCACCCCTGCGGGACGTACCCTAGCCCCGGGCGCGCATGCCGCCCTCGACCGAGCGGGCGGTGACGCCCGCCGCGCGGAGCGTGCCCGCGACGCGGGCGGAGCGGGCACCCGACGCGCACAGCACGTGCACCGTGCCGCCGCTCGCCCATCCGGCGACGTCGGACACGACCCGGCCGGCGTCCTGGCCGGCGAAGGCCCCCGACGGGACCACCCGGGCCCCCGGGAACGGGTCGGCCGCCGCCTCCCAGGTCTCCCGCACGTCGAGCACGAGGACACCGGCGTCGCGCTCGCGCGCCGCGGCCAGGTCCGCCACCGAGACCCCGGCCGGGCCGGCACCGCCGGCACCGTCGCCGACCCCGCAGAACACCGCGTACGGGTCGGCCGCACCCCCCGGGGCGCCCAGGAGTGCCGTGACCGGCGCACGGTCCGGGTCGGGCCGGACCGTGAGGGTGCGCCAGGTGACGTCGAGCGCGTCATGCACGAGGAGGCGTCCGAGCAGCGTCCGGCCGGCCCCCGTGATCAGCTTGATCGCCTCGGTCGCCATGAGCGTGCCGATCGTGCCGCAGACGGCGCCCAGGACGCCGGCGGTCGCGCAGTCCGGCGAGGCGCCGGGCGGCGGCGGGACCGGGAACACGTCGCGGTAGGTGATCCCCTCGGGCGCGCCGGTGCCGCCGGCTGCGTCGCCGGCTGCGCGCGGCGCCGCCCAGAACGTCGAGACCTGCCCCGTGAACCGGTGCAGCGCGCCCCACACGCACGGCAGGCCCAGGACCTCCGCGGCGTCCGAGACCAGGTAGCGCGTGGCGAACGCGTCCGAGCCGTCCAGGACCAGGTCGTACCCGGCCAGCACGTCCAGCGCGTTGTCCCGCGTGAGGCGCTCCCGGTGCTCGACGACGCGGACGTGCGGGTTGGTCCCGGCCAGCGTCTCGCGGGCCGACGCCGTCTTCGGCCGCCCCAGGTCCTCCTGCCCGTGGATCACCTGCCGCTGCAGGTTGGAGGCCTCCACGGCGTCGTCGTCGACGACGCCGAGCGTGCCCACGCCCGCCGCGGCGAGGTACAGCAGCGCGGGGCTCCCGAGCCCGCCCGCGCCCACCACGAGCACCCGGGCGGCGCGGATCCGCCGCTGCCCGTCCGTGCCGATCCCGGGCAGCGAGAGATGCCGCGCGTACCGCGCGAGCTCGGCGCGCCCGAGCTCCTGCCCGGTGTCCACGACCGGCGCGAGCCCGTCCTGCCGCCGGGTGCGCGACGGCGCTCCCGCGACGGTCACAGGGCGAGGTCCAGGTTGTCCCGGGCGCCGGAGGCAGGGTGGTCGCCGACCGCCACCCGGCCCTCGGCCGGCGAGGACGCCAGCGCGCGCTCCCGCCGGGGCATGCGGCCCGCGCGGGCGGCGTCGTACCCGGCCTCGACCGCGAGGCGCATCGCGCGCGCCATGCGCTCCGGGTCCGCCGCGCGGGTCACGGCCGTGGCGAGCAGGACGCCGTCGCACCCGAGCTCCATCGCCAGCGCCGCGTCCGACGCCGTCCCGATCCCCGCGTCGAGGATCACCGGCACGGGCGCCTCGGCGGCGATCGCCTCGATGTTGCGCGGGTTCGCGATCCCGAGCCCGGAGCCGATCGGCGACCCGAGCGGCATCACGGCCGCGCAGCCGGCGTCGGCCAGGCGGCGGGCGGTGACCGGGTCGTCGTTGGTGTAGGGCAGGACGGTGAAACCGTCCTCGACCAGGATCCGCGCGGCCTCGACGGTCCCGATCGGGTCGGGCAGGAGGGTGACGTCGTCGGCGACGACCTCGAGCTTGACCCAGTCCGTGCCGCACGCCTCGCGCGCGAGCCGCGCGGTCAGCACCGCCTCCCGGACGGTGAAGCAGCCGGCGGTGTTGGGCAGGGCACGGATGCCCAGGCGGTCCAGCATGCCCCAGATCGAGGTGTCGCCGGGGACGCGGGGGCCGCCGGCCGGGCCCTCCGCGGCGCCCCGGGGCGCGGGCCGCGCCACCCGCCGCATCGCGACCGTGGTCAGCTCAGTCCCCGACGCGGTCAGCGCGTCCGCGAGCGCCAGCAGGCTCGCCGCTCCCCCGGTGCCCATCACGAGCCGCGACCGGAGCGGGACGCCGGCGACGGTCAGGGGTGCCTCGGCGGGCGCGGTCGTGGCGAGGGCCGGGGCCGTGCCGTCGGTGGGGGTCATGGTCATCCTCCCTGCACGGCGGCGACGACCTCGACGCGCGCCCCCGGGCGGATCTCGGTGCGGTCCCAGGCCCCGCGGGGCACGACGGCGTCGTCGACGGCGACGGCGACGCCCTGCGGCACGCCGTCGACCACCACCTCGGGCAGCAGGCGTGCCACGAGCTCCGTCACGGGCAGCGGCCCGTCCAGCGGGTACGGCTCACCGTTCACGACGGCGGTCCGGTCGGTCGGTACGGCAGTCATGCGGATGCTCCTCGGGGGGTGGGGGCGGGAGAAAGGTGGGGGGTGAGGATGGTGGCGGCGTGCGGGGTCAGGAGGATGCCGCTGCGGTAGTGGCCCGTGGCCAGGACCAGGCCGGGGGCGGCCTCGCCGAGCAGCGGGGCGTTGTCCGGGGTGCCCGGGCGGGAGCGGGTCGTCGTCTCGGCGAGGTCGGCCTCGTCCAGGGCGGGCAGGAGGGCTCGCGCGTCGCGCAGCAGGGCGAACACGTCGCCCGCGCGGGTGCGGGTGGTGGCGGCGCGCTCGTCGGACGTGGCGCCGACGACGATCTCCCGGCGCCCCTCGGGCCGGGCGCGCCGGGGCACCACGTAGACGGGCCGGCCCTGGACGGTGCCGCGCACGACGGTGGCGGGGCCGGCGTCGGCCTCGGCTTCGAGCCGGAGGGTGGTGCCTGGCACGGGTCTCGTCGGGGCTCCGCCGTACAGCGCGGCGCTCGCGTGCCCGGCGGCGAGGACCACGACCCCGCCCCGGTGCTCGGTCCCGGCGGCGTCGACCACGCCGGTCACGGCACGGTCCGTGCCGGACCGGACCAGGGAGGTCACGGGCCGTGCGACGAGGGTCGCCGCCGGGTGGCCGCGCACCAGGCCGAGGAGGGCCCGGTGCACGGCGCGCGGGTCGACCTGGTGGTCGCCGGGGATCCACGCGGCGGCGGAGACGCGCGGTCCGAGGGACGGTTCCCGGTCCCGCGCCTCGGCCAGGGTGATCTCCCGGGAATCCAGGCCCAGGTCGTGGTGCAGCGCGAGGCGGCGGCGCAGCAGGGCGGCGTCGTCGGCGTCGTACGCGACGGCGAGGGTGCCGGTCGTGTCGAGGCCGAGCGTCCCGGGCGGGAGCCCGGCCGCCCGCTCCAGGCCGGCGGCGAACGACGGCCACCGCCGGGCGGACTCCGCGCCGATCCGTGCGAGGCGTTCCTCGCCGAACTCCGCCTCCATCGCGGGTCCGAGCATGCCGGCCGCGGCGTGGGTGGCGCCGTCACCGGGGGCCGGGTCGAGGACGGTGACCTGCGCCCCGGCGTCGAGTGCGCACCAGGCGGCGGTCAGCCCGATGATCCCGGCGCCCACGACCACGACGGCGGGCGCACGGCGGTGCTCCATGGTTGCTCCCTTCGCCGGCATGATCCGGATCAGGTTCGACGGTCGGCGCTCCTGCGCCCTCTCAGCCCCGCGGGGGCTCCCGTGCATGTCGTGAGCAACCATAACCCCGCCGGCACCGCCCACCTACACTGCGTGCCGTGGATCCTCGAACGCGGCTCGCCGACGCCCGGCTCTATCTGTGCACCGACGCCCGGGAGTCCTCGGGCGATCTCGAGCCGTTCCTGCACCGGGTGTTCTCCGGCGGGGTCGACGTCGTGCAGCTGCGGGACAAGTCGCTGGACGCCGCGCGCGAGCTGGAGCTGCACGCCCTGGTGGCGCGGGTGGCGGCGGAGCACGGGGCGCTGTGGGCGGTCAACGACCGGGCCGACGTCGCCGGCCTCGCGGGCGCGCCCGTCGTGCACATGGGGCAGGACGACCTCTCGCCGGCCGACGTACGCACGCTCCTGGGCGACGGCCCGGTCCTCGGGCGGTCCACCCATGCGTTCGGGGAGGCCATGACCGCCGAGGCCGACGACCGCGTCGACTACTTCTGCGTCGGTCCCCTCTGGTCCACCCCCACGAAGCCCGGCCGCCCGGCGGTCGGGCTGGACCTGCTGCGGGAGGTCGCCGCGGCGCGGCCCGTGACCCCCTGGTTCGCGATCGGCGGCATCGACGACGACGGCCCGGGGACCACCCGCCTGGACCAGGTCCTGGCGGCGGGCGCCACCCGGGTCGTCGTCGTGCGCGCCATCACCCGGGCCGACGACCCGGAAGAGGCGGCGGCCCACCTGCGCCGCCGCCTCACCGGGAACAGCGGGGTCAGCCGTTCCAGGCCTTCGTGAACTCCTCCAGGTCGATCTTGCCGTCGCCGTCGGCGTCGGCGTGCACGAAGATCGAGGTGAGGTCGTCGTTCGAGACCTCCTCGCCCCGGCCGCCCATCGCCTGGCGGAACTCGTCCACGGTGATGTGGCCGTCGTCGTCGGCGTCGAACTCGTGGAACGTGGCGGTCAGGTCGTCATCGGCGGTCACGGGAAGCCCTCCAGGCATGTCCGACAAGCAAGGTCCGCAGCAGGCTACTCCTGCTTCGGGCCCACCCACACCTGCTGCGCGTTGACGAACTCCCGGATGCCGTGCGGGCCCAGCTCGCGGCCCAGGCCCGAGCGCTTGATGCCACCGCTCGGCAGGCGGGGGTCGGTCTTCACGATGCCGTTCACCGCGACCTGTCCCGCCTCGATCCGGGCCGCCAGCGCCTCGCCGCGCTCCGGCGTCGACCACACGCTCGCCGCCAGCCCGAAGTCGGTGTGGTTCGCGACGGCCAGGGCCTGCTCGGCGTCGTCGGCCTTCATCACGACCATGACCGGCCCGAACGTCTCCTCGCGGCAGGCCGTCATGTCCGGGGTCACGTCGGCGAGCAGGGTGACCGGGTAGAAGAACCCGGCTCCCTCGGGCAGCTCGCCGCCGAGCAGCAGCCGCGCCCCCGCGTCCACGGTCTCGGTCACCTGGCGGTGCAGGTTGTCGCGCAGGTCGGCACGGGCGATCGGCCCCACCTGCGTGCCCGCGTCCCGCGGGTCCCCCACCACCAGCTTCTCCAGCCGCCTCTGCAGCTTCTCGACCATCACGTCGTACACCGGCGCCTCGACGACGATCCGCTTCGCCGCGATGCACGACTGCCCCGCGTTGATGATCCGCGACAGCGTGATGACCTCGGCCGCCGCGTCCAGGTCGGCGTCGGCCAGGACCAGGCACGGGTCGCTGCCGCCGAGCTCCAGCACGACCGGCTTGATCTCGCTCCCCGCGACACCCGCCACGGCCGACCCCGCGCGCGCCGACCCCGTGAACGACACCGCCTGCACCCGCCGGTCCCGGATCACGCCCTCCACCGCCGCGGTCTCCAGCGGCAGGTTCGCGAACACCCCCTCGGGCACGCCGGCCGCCACGAACGCGTCCGCGATCGCCTGCGCGCACCCGGGCACGTGCGGGTCGTGCTTCATGACGCACGTGTTGCCCGCCATGAGCGCCGGCGCCGCGAACCGCGCCGCCAGCCAGAACGGCGCGTTCCACGGCAGCACGCCCAGCACCGTGCCCAGCGGCAGGTGCTGCACGTAGCTGCGCGTCGCGTCGGACGCCAGCACCTCCGGAGCCAGGTACTCCGCCGCGTGCTCCGCGTAGTGCTCGAGGCACCAGGCAGCCTTCGCGACCTCCCCGTGCGCCTCCGTGATCGGCTTGCCCATCTCGGCGGTCATCAGCGGCGCGAGCTCGTCGGTGTGCTCGCGCAGGTAGGCTCCCACGGCCGCGAGCACCTCGGCCCGCCCCGCGATACCCCGGTCGCGCCACGCCGGCCAGGCCGCCCGTGCGGCGTCCAGCACGGCGTCGACCTGCTCGGGGCCGGCCGGGTCCTGCTCGGCCACGACCTGCCCGTTGCTCGGATCGATGGCAGTCAGCATAGGTACCTCCTCGAAAGGGTCCGGGCTCACGCGATCTCCGCGACGCCGGGGCGGATGGGGGTCGGGGCCTCGACGTCGTCGTCGCCTGGTCCTGGGTCCTCGTGCGGGACGACGCCCGCGGGCTCGGGGACGGCGGACGGCGCCGCCGGCGCCGCCGCGTGCTCCGGCTTGCACACGAAGTCCTCGTCCAGGGTGAAGAACGACTCGCAGCCGTTGGCAGTCACGTGGATCGTGTCCGAGATGCCGACCGTCTTGTCGCCGTCGACCCCCCACATCCACGGCAGGATGTGGAACGTCATGCCCTCGCGCAGGATCATCGGGTTCCCCTGGTTGAGGCTCGCGATGTAGCCCTCGTCCCAGCTCGGCGGGAAGGCGATCCCGATCGAGTAGCCCGACCGGGTGATGAGGCGCGCGCCCACCGTGTTGTCCGAGATGATGTTGCGCACGATGTTGTCGGCGTCGGACACCGTCAGTCCCGGCCGGATCGCGGCCTTCACCTCGCGCAGGGCGAGCTTCATCCGCTCCTGCGCGACGAGCATCGAGTCGGACGCCTCGTCGAGCACCACCGTGCGCATCATGGCGGTGTGGTACCGCCGGAAGCAGCCGCCCACCTCCATGAACACGTGCTCGCCGGGCTGCACCGTCCGGCCCTCCCAGGTCGCGTGCCCGATCATCGTGCGCGGGCCGGAGACCACGTACGGCATGACGGCCGGCGGCTCGCCCCCGGCACGGAACATCCCGGCGCTGATCTCCGCGCCGATCTCGTTCTCCGTCACCCCTGCCGCGCACGCCTCGATCCCGGCGCGCATCCCGGCCTCGGTCGCCAGGGCGGCCCGGGACATGATCTCGATCTCGACCGCGGACTTGCGCACGCGGCCCTCCTCCACGATCCCGAAGCAGTCCAGCAGGCGTCCCTCGGTGAACGCCGTGTGGATGTAGTCCTGGTGGTAGGCCGGGAAGAAGTAGCTGTTGCGCTCGTACCCCACGTCCTTGGTGTGCAGCCCGAACTCCCGCAGCGCCTGCATCAGGCTCTGGATGGCGTCGCCGGTGTCCGGGTAGGGCCGCGTCACCTCCACCCAGGTGCGCTCGATGACGTTGGACTCCTCCATGGCGCGCGTGATCATGAAGGGCTCGAGCTCCAGCGGCACCACCAGGGCCTGGAAGAAGGAGTAGCCCGTGGTCTGGTAGTCCGTCAGGTACATCAGGTTCTCGGGGTCGGTGATCACCACCGCGTCCAGCAGCCGGTCCGCCATGCGTGTGCGCAGCTCCGCCAAACGCCTCTGGTACTCCTCGAACGGGAACGTCATGTCTTCACGCTGTCTCATCTCAGGGCCTCCCCTCGTGGTGGTGTCGGTTCACGGCGTCGCGGTCGTGCCGCGCTCAGATCGTGTGCTTCACGGCCGCGGCGAGGATCTCCAGGCCGTCGGCCAGGTCGTCGTCACCGATGGTGAGCGGCGGGATCACCTTGAGCACCCGGCCGCCGGTGCCGCACGGGCAGACCAGCAGGCCGTTCTCGAAGCACTCCGCGGTGACCGCCTTGGCGAGGGCACCGTCGCCCAGGTCGAGCGCCTGGACCATCCCGCGCCCGCGCACCTCGAACCCCTTGCCCGCGTCGCGGGCGATCATCCGCAGCGCGTTGACCATGGTCTCGCCCTTGGTGCGCACCTGCGTCATGAGCACGTCGTCGTCGAAGTACCGCAGCGCCTCGCGGCCTGCCACGAACGACAGGCCCTGGCCGCGGAACGTGCCCGTGTGCTCGCCGGGCGACCAGCGCGCGTCGTGCTCGGGCTTGACGAGGTTCATCGCCAGCGGCGTCCCGAAGCCGCCGATGCCCTTGGCGAGGCACACGATGTCCGGGTCCAGGTCCATGCCGTCGAAGCTGAAGTAGCTGCCCGTGCGGCCGCAGCCGACCTGGATGTCGTCGATGACGAACAGCGCGTCCACGTCGCGCGCCAGCTGCTGCACCGCCTGCAGCCACTCGCGGCTCGCGACGTTGACCCCGCCCTCGGCCTGGATCGTCTCCACCACGAAGGCCGCCGGGGGCCGGAGCCCGCTGGAGCCGTCGGCGAGCAGGGCACGATACGTGTCGAGGGACTCCGTCCCGCCCCCGGGGGCGGTCTCGAACGGCAGCCGGACCACGTTCTCGAGCGGGACGCCGGCGGCGTTCCGGAAGTACTCGTTCGCGGTCAGCGCGAGGGAACCGAGCGTCATGCCGTGGAACCCGTGCGTGAACGCGACGACGTCCCGCCGCCCCGTG
Source organism: Myceligenerans cantabricum (assembly GCF_054777735.1). Classification (NCBI taxonomy): domain Bacteria; kingdom Bacillati; phylum Actinomycetota; class Actinomycetes; order Micrococcales; family Promicromonosporaceae; genus Myceligenerans; species Myceligenerans cantabricum. Next base: position 84,343 of record NZ_BAAHAJ010000009.1, on the reverse strand, counting down.
ACCCGGCGGGCCAGCTTGAGCGCGGCCTCCACGGCGTTGCTGCCCGTGGGTCCCATGAACTGCATGCGCATGGTCATGCCGCGCGGGGCCAGGACCGTGTCGGCGAACCCCTCGAGGAACTCGCGTTTGGCCGTCGTCGCCATGTCGAGGCTGTGGACGATGCCGTCCGCCTCGAGAAAAGCGATGACCGCCCTTTTCATTCGCTCGTTGTTGTGCCCGAAGTTGAGCACCCCCGCACCAGCGAAGAAGTCGATGTAGCTCTTACCGGCTTCGTCGACCTGACGTGCGTTCGACGCCGAGTTGAACACCGTGGGCCACGTCCTGCTGTAGCCCCGGATCTCGGACTCCCACTTCTCGAAGACCTCCATGGCCTAGATCTAGTTGCCGTGCGGCCTTCGGGTCAAGGAACTCGCCGTAATTTTTCCGCGCAGGTTTCCCGGCGAAACCCTGCCGTTACCGGCCCTGCCCGATTCGGTCACGATGTCCACCGCCGGAATTGTCACGGCTGTCCTACGGCAGCGGGATCTCCCGGCCGCCGACGACGGCGACCGTGCGCCCGTCCTTGCGTACCAGAGCGGGCCGGACCGGCTCGACGAGGCGGTCCGCGGCGGCCGCGACGACCGCGGCGGCGTGCTCGAAGGCGGTGAGTTCCGTGAGCGTCTGCCAGGTGGGCGGCATGAGACGCGCGGCACCGGTCGCGTGCTCGTCAAGGATGTCGGCCGGGTACCACCAGCCGGCCTCGACCGCCTCCGTGGTGCGGGCGTCGGCGGACTGCCCGGCGGGGAGCGCCGCGACGAAGAACGCGGCGTCGTAGCGCCGGGGCTCCTGCTCGGGGGTGATCCAGCGGGCCCACGGGCGCAGGAGGTCCGCGCGCAGGGTGAGGCGGGCGTCGTCGAGCACCTCGGCCAGGCCGGCCCTCCGGTCGAGCAGGGCGGCGCGGGCCGCGCCGAGCGCGGCGGTGTCAGGCAGCGGGCCGCCGGCACCGGCGTCGGCGAGCAGCACCCCGCACTCCTCGAACGTCTCGCGCACGGCGGCGCCCACGAAACCGGTCGCCTCGCCGGGCGTGCAGGAGAGCCGCCGTGCCCACCCGGCGGGCGACAGGCCCCGGACGCGGGCCGGCACGGTCGCGTCACCGGGGTCGACGGCGCCGCCGGGGAAGACGGTCATGCCGGCGGCGAACGCCATCGTCGGCACCCTGCGCTGCAGGAAGACCTGGAGCGGGGCGCGCACGCCGGCGGGGTCGGGACGGTCGCGCAGCAGGATCACCGTGGCGGCCGGCCGGGGAGCGGCGGGAGTCGTGTTCACGCGGGCAACATAACCCCCGCAGGACTCTCTACGCCCCCACCAGGCGCGCGGCCGTGCGCTCGTCGAGCACGAGGTCGGTGACCACGCCCGCCGCCAGTGCGGCCCGCAGCGCCGGGACCTTGTTGTCGCCCGCCACGGCGCACAGCCGCCGGGGGATCCGGCGCAGCTGGCGTGGGGTCGGCCCGGTGGCCCGGGCGTTGATCGGGATGTCCTCGTGGCTGCCGTCGGCCCGGAGGAACACGGTGCAGACGTCGCCGACGACCCCCTCGGCGTCGAGCACCGCCGTGTCCCGCGGCTCGAGGTAGCCGGCCGCGTACACGTGCGACGGCAGCCCGCCGGGAACCACGGCACCCACCGAGAAGAGGGCGACGTCGATCCGGGACTGGACGTCGAGGACCCGCCGCACGGACCGCTCCTGCCACATCGCCTCCTTGGTGGCGGCGTAGTCGAAGAACGCCGGCACGGGGAAGTGGTGCACGTGCGCGTCGAAGGCCGAGCCGAACCCGGCGACCAGGTCGCCCGCGTAGGAGATGCCGGAGGTGCGTGTGTTCGCCGCGCCGTTGAGCTGCACGATCTCGGACCCGCGCGTGGGCTTGTGCGGCAGATGGCCCGCGATGGCGGCGAGCGTCGTCCCCCAGGCGATCCCGAGCACCATCTCGGAGTCGAACCAGCGCCCCACCAGCCGCGCCGTGGCGAGAGCCACCTGGTCCAGGCGGTCCGCCTGGCCGGCGGAGTCGGGGACCGGGACCACGTAGGCGCTGACGCCGAACGTGGTGGCGATGTGCCGGCCCAGGCTCGGCGCCCGGGAGTGCGCGGGGCGGAGCGTGATCTCCACGATCCCCTCCGCGCGCGCCCGCTTCAGCAGACGTGACACGGTGGACCGCGAGGTGTGCAGGTGCTTGGCGATGGCCTCCATCTTCACGTCCTGCAGGTAGTACATGGTCGCGGCGTTCACCAGATCCCGCTCTCTGTCCGGCATGTCCCGTTCCTCCCGGTAATTTCGACGGCCGCCCCGCACGGCGCCGCCAATATTTGCACGTTCGTGCACATGGCTTGCACGTCCGTCCATCCAGGTGTGCTCTTGACCCAGCAGTCCGTCACCCCAGGATCAGCCCGGACGACGAGCAAGAACACGGAATGCCAGCGGAAGGAACGGTCATGGTCTCTACCCGGCTCACCCCGGAGTCCCGGACCCGGGCGCTCGCCGCGCTCGAGCGGTCCGCGCACGCCGCGGACGCGCTGGACGTCCTCGTCATCGGCGGTGGCGTGACCGGCGCCGGCATCGCGCTCGACGCCGTGACCCGCGGCCTGACCACCGCGGTGGTCGAGGCGCAGGACTGGGCCTCGGGCACGTCGGGCCGGAGCAGCAAGCTGGTGCACGGCGGTCTGCGCTACCTGCAGATGCTCGACTTCCACCTCGTGCGGGAGGCGCTCACCGAGCGCGACCTCCTCCTCAAGGAGCTCGCCCCCCACCTCGTGCGGCCGGTGCCCTTTCTCTACCCCCTGGAGCACCGGGTCTGGGAGCGGGCCTACGTCGGCGCAGGCATCGCGCTCTACGACACCCTCGCCACCATCGGCCGCGGCCGCCGCGCCATGCCGTGGCACCGGCACCTGACGCGCCGCCGCCTCGCGGAGCGGTTCCCCGACCTCGCCCACGGGGCCGCGGTCGGCGCGGTCCAGTACTGGGACGCGTCGGTCGACGACGCCCGGCTCGTCACCACCCTGGTGCGGACCGCCGCCGGCCACGGGGCGCACGCGGCCTCGCGGACCCAGGTGACCCGGCTCACCAAGGACGCCGCGGGCACCGTCGACGGCGCCGTCGTCGTCGACCTGGAGGCCGGCCGCGAGCTCACCGTCCGCGCACGGCGCGTCATCAACGCGACCGGCGTCTGGACCGAGGACACCGAGGCGCTGGCCGGGGACCCGGGCGGGCTGCGGGTGCTGGCGTCCAAGGGCGTCCACGTGGTGGTGCCCCGGGAGAGGATCCGGGGCGAGGTGGGGCTGATCCTGCAGACCGAGAAGTCGGTGCTGTTCGTGATCCCGTGGTCCCGCTACTGGATCATCGGCACCACCGACACCCCGTGGGACCTCGACCCGGCGCAGGTGGTGGCCACGGCGGACGACGTCGACTACGTGCTCGACCACGCCAACGCCGTGCTGTCCTGCACGCTCACGCGCGACGACGTCATCGGGACGTACGCCGGGCTGCGTCCCCTGCTGCAGCCGGGGACGAAGGAGGGCACCGGGTCCGCGAAGGTCTCGCGGGAGCACACCGTCGCACGGCCGACCCCCGGCCTGACCGTGATCGCCGGCGGCAAGCTGACCACGTACCGCGTCATGGCCAAGGACGCCGTCGACTTCGCGCTCGGGGACGACGCCGCCGCGGCGCGGCCGAGCATCACCCACGAGATCCCGCTGCTGGGCGCGGACGGGCTGGACGCCGCCCGGAGCGAGGCCACCACCTGGGCACGGCGCCACGGGTGGACCGCGGCGCTGGTGGACCACCTGCTGCACCGGTACGGCGCGAGCCTGTTCGAGATCGCCGCGCTGTGCGAGGCGGACCCCGCGCTCGCCCGGCCGCTCGAGCACGCCCCCGCCTACCTGCGTGCCGAGGTGCACTACGCCGCGAGCCACGAGGGCGCGATCCACCTGGAGGACGTCATGACGCACCGGACCCGTCTCGTCTACGAGGTGCCCGAGGGCGGGCTGGCGGCCGTCGACGAGATCGCCGCCGTCGTCGCGCCGGTGCTCGGCTGGGACGACGCCACCCGGGCGGCGGAGATCGAGTCCTACGCGTCGACCGTCCGGGCCGAGACGGCCGCCGCCCGCGAGCGGGACGACGCCGCGGCCGCCGGCGTCCGGCGTCGCGCGGCCGGCGTCGCACCGATGCGGCCCCTGCCCGCCTGAACCTCCCGGGCCCGCCGACCCCGGGACCACCTGGCCCGCCCGGGACCACCGGTGCGCCGCGGCGCACCGGATGACAACGAAGTCAGACGAGAGGAAGCAGACCCATGTCGATCGCCCAGCTGTTCGTCACCGAGATGCTCGGGACCACGATGCTCCTGCTGCTCGGCTGCAGCGTCGTCGCCAACGCCATCCTGCCCGGGACCAAGGGATCCGGGGCCGGGGCCGGCTGGCTCCTGATCAGCTTCGGCTGGGGCCTGGCCGTGTTCGCCGGCGTCTTCGTGGCGTTCAAGAGCGGTGCCCACATCAATCCGGCGGTGACCATCGGCCTCATGGCCAGCGGTGCCGAGGAGCTCGGCCCCGGCATCCCGGCGACGGCCGGGAACGCGGTGGTCTACATCGCCGCGCAGCTGACGGGCGGCGTCCTCGGCGCCGTGCTCACCTACCTCGCCTACAAGAAGCACTTCGACCAGGAGGCCCCGGGCGCGACCAAGCTGGCGGTGTTCTCCACCGGCCCGGAGATCCGCTCGTACGGCTGGAACCTCGTGACCGAGATCATCGGCACGTTCGTGCTCGTGTTCGTGGTGCTGTCGTTCGCGAACTGGCCCGGGGACCTGGGGCCGCTCGCCGTGGCCCTGCTGGTGGTCGGGATCGGGGCGAGCCTCGGCGGACCGACCGGCTACGCCATCAACCCCGCCCGCGACCTCGGTCCGCGCATCGCGCATGCGATCCTGCCCATCAAGGGCAAGGGCGGTAGCGACTGGTCCTACTCCTGGGTCCCGGTCGTCGGCCCGATCGTCGGCGGTGTCCTCGCCGGCCTGCTCGCCCCCGTCGTGGCGTTCGGCTGAGCGCTCCGAGAAGTCCGCACGAACCGCACGCACAACGAAGTGAAGAAGGAGAATCATGGCTGACTACGTCCTCGCCATCGACCAGGGCACGACGAGCACACGGGCCATCGTGTTCGACCACGCCGGAACCATCGTCTCGACCGGCCAGCTGGAGCACGACCAGATCTTCCCGCAGCCCGGGTGGGTGGAGCACAACCCGGCGCAGATCTGGGACAACACCCGCCAGGCGGTGGGGATGGCGCTGACCCGCGCGAACGTCAACCACACGGACCTCGCCGCGGTGGGCATCACCAACCAGCGCGAGACCACCGTCGTGTGGGACAGGCACACCGGCAAGCCCGTGTACAACGCGATCGTCTGGCAGGACACGCGCACGCAGGCGATCGTCGACGAGCTCGGCGGCACCGCCGGGGCGGACCGGTACAAGAGCGTCGTCGGCCTGCCGCTGGCCACCTACTTCTCGGGCCCCAAGGTGAAGTGGATCCTCGACAACGTCGAGGGCGCACGGGCCGCCGCCGAGCGCGGCGACCTCCTGTTCGGCAACACGGACGCCTGGGTGCTGTGGAACATGACCGGCGGGGTCGACGGCGGCGTGCACGTCACGGACGTCACCAACGCGTCGCGCACGATGCTCATGGACCTGGACACCCTGTCCTGGCGCGAGGACATCGCCGCGGACATGGGCATCCCGATGTCGATGCTGCCCGAGATCCGGTCGTCGTCCGAGGTGTACGGCAACGGGCGGCCGCACGGCATGGTGCCGGGCGTGCCGATCGCCGGGATCCTCGGCGACCAGCAGGCGGCGACGTTCGGCCAGGCGTGCTTCGAGGTGGGCACCGCCAAGAACACGTACGGCACGGGCAACTTCATGCTGCTCAACACCGGCACGGAGAAGATCCCCTCGAAGAACGGCCTCCTGACCACCGTCTGCTACAAGATCGGCGAGGCGGACGCGGTGTACGCGCTGGAGGGATCGATCGCCGTGACCGGCTCCCTGGTGCAGTGGCTGCGCGACAACCTCGGGCTGTTCGCCGACGCCCCCGACGTGGAGTACCTCGCGCACAAGGTGGAGGACAACGGCGGGGCGTATTTCGTGCCCGCGTTCTCCGGCCTGTTCGCGCCGTACTGGCGGGCCGACGCGCGCGGCGCGCTGGTCGGGCTCACCCGGTACGTCAACCGCAACCACATCGCCCGGGCCGCCCTGGAGTCGACGGCCTTCCAGACCCGGGAGGTGGTGGACGCGATGCGTGCCGACTCGGGCGTCGAGCTCACCGAGCTGAAGGTCGACGGCGGCATGGTCGCCAACGAGCTGCTCATGCAGTTCCAGGCCGACCAGCTCGGGGTCGACGTCGTCCGTCCGCAGGTCGCGGAGACGACGGCGCTCGGCGCCGCGTACGCCGCCGGGATCGCCGTCGGCTTCTGGTCCGGCGAGAGCGACGTCACGGCCAACTGGGCGGAGGGCGCCCGCTGGTCCCCGTCGATGGCCGACGACGAGCGCGAGCGCCTGTACCGGAGCTGGAAGAAGGCGGTCACGAAGACGTTCGACTGGGTCGACGCGCCCGCCGGCTGACGCCGCCGGGGCCGCCGAGGGAGCGGGCCGGGGCGGGGCCGCTTCCCTCGGCGGCCGTGGCCGGGCCGCCCGGGGCTCAGAGCTGGTGCCCCAGCTTGTACTCGCCCCGCTTCCACGCGGGCAGGTCCTCGCCCTCGCGGGTGTAGGAGAAGCCGTCGGCGCCGATCGTCACCGCCATCTCCGAGGAGTCGGTGCGGGCCACGACGGGCTGCGGGACGCCGTCCAGGTCCAGCACGAGCGACGCCTCCGTGTACCAGGACGGCACGACGGGGTTGCCCCACCAGTCGCGGCGCTGGTTGTCGTGCACGTCCCAGGTGACCACGGGGTTGTCGGGGTCGCCGGTCCAGTAGTCCTGCGTGTACAGCTCGACGCGGTGCCCGTCCGGGTCGCGCAGGTACAGGTAGAACGCGTTCGAGACCCCGTGCCGGCCCGGTCCGCGCTCGATGTGGTCCGACAGGCGCAGCGCGCCGAGCTTGTCGCACACGGCGAGGATGTTGTGCTTCTCGTGCGCGGCGAACGCGACGTGGTGCATGCGGGGGCCGTCGCCGCCGGTCATGGCGGTGTCGTGCACGGTCGGCTTGCGCCGCAGCCACGCGGCGTACCGGGTGCCGGCGTCGTCCTGGATGTCCTCCGTGACACGGAACCCGAGGCTCTCCATGAACCCCACCGCGCGCGGCACGTCCGGCGTCACCTGGTTGAAGTGGTCCAGCCGGGCGAGGGCGCCCGGCGTGTGCCGGTCGTACCGCCAGGTGAGCCGCTCGACGTGGGTGACGTCGTGGAAGAACTCGTACGGGAACCCCAGCGGGTCCGTCACCCGCACCGAGTCCCCGACCCCCTTCGCGAAGCCCTCCGCCCGCCGCTCCACCCGGCACCCGAGCTCCCGGTAGAACGCGACCGCCCGGTCGAGGTCCTCGGGGCCGCGCACCCGGTAGGAGAACGCTGCCGCCGCGGGCACGTCGCCCTGTCGCAGCACCAGGTTGTGGTGGATGAACTCGTCGAGGGTCCGCAGGTAGACAGCGTCGCCGTCCTCCTCGGTCACGACGAGGTCCAGCACGTTCACGTAGAAGTCCCGCGACGCGGCGAGGTCCGTCACGACCAGCTCCATGGACGCGCACCGCACGATGTCCGGCGGCGGCACGGAGGGCGCCGGGATCTCGCCGGCGACGGCGGCCGTGGTCGGGTCGGTCATGTCAGGCTCCCTTGCCGAACGTCGGGGTGTGGGCGGTGCCCAGCGCGACGTGCACCGCCTGCTGCTGGGTGTAGAAGTCGATCGAGCGGTAGCCGCCCTCGTGGCCGAGGCCGGACGCCTTCACCCCGCCGAACGGGGTGCGCAGGTCTCGCACGTTGTTCGAGTTGAGCCACACCATCCCGGCCTCCACGCCGTGCGAGAAGTTGTGCGCGCGCTTCAGGTCGTTGGTCCACACGTAGGCGGCCAGGCCGTACTTCACCCCGTTGGCCAGGGCGAGCGCCTCGTCCTCGGTGTCGAACGGCGTGATCGCCACGACCGGCCCGAAGATCTCCTCGGTGAAGATCCGGGCGTCGGGCGGCACGTCCGCGAACACCGTCGGCGCCACGTAGTTCCCCGCCGCCAGCCGCGCGGGCAGCCCTTCCGGCCGGCCCCCGCCCGCCACGAGCCGCCCCTCGGACCTCCCGAGCTCCACGTACGACATCACCTTCTCGTAGTGCTCGGGGTGCACCAGCGCTCCGACCTCGGTCGCGGGGTCGGCAGGGTCCCCGACCACCACGCGCCCGGCCTGCGCCGCGTACCGCTCGACGAACTCGTCGTACACGGCGCGCTCCACGAGGATCCGGCTCCCGGCCGTGCAGCGCTCCCCGTTGAGGGAGAACACGCCGAAGACGCAGGCGTCGATCGCGGCGTCCAGGTCGGCGTCGGCGAACACGACCGCGGGCGACTTGCCGCCCAGCTCCATCGACAGCCCCTTGAGGTGCGGCGCGGCGTTGGCGAAGATCGTCTGCCCCGTGCGTGACTCCCCCGTGAACGAGATCAGCGGCACGTCCGGGTGCTTCACCAGCGCGTCGCCCGCCTCCTCACCGAGGCCGTTGACCAGGTTGAACACGCCGTCGGGCAGCCCGGCCCCCGCGAAGATCCCCGCCCACAGCGACGCCGACAGCGGCGTGAACTCCGCCGGCTTGAGCACGACGGTGTTGCCGGTCGCGAGCGCCGGCGCGAGCTTCCAGGACTCCAGCATGAACGGCGTGTTCCACGGCGTGATGAGCCCGGCCACGCCGATCGGCTTGCGGTTCACGTAGTTGATCTGACGGCCGGGCACCTTGTAGGCGTCGTCGGCCTGCGCGACGATCAGGTCCGCGAAGAACCGGAAGTTCTCGGCGGCCCGTCGCGCCTGGCCGAGTGCCTGCGTGATCGGCAGCCCCGAGTCGAAGCTCTCCAGCTCGGCGAGCCGTTCGTCGCGGGACTCGACGATGTCGGCGATCCGGTGCAGCACCCGGGCCCGCTCGCGCGGCACCAGGCGCGGCCACGGCCCGTCGGTGAAGGCGTCGCGGGCGGCGGCGACGGCCAGGTCGACGTCCGCCTGCTTCCCGGACGCGGCGGTCAGGTAGACCTGGTTGGTCACAGGGTCGAGGACGTCGAACGTGCCGCCGTCCGCCGAGTCGGCGAGCCTGCCGCCGATGTAGTGCTGGATCCGTGCGGGCAGGTCGGCCGGGGCCGGCCGCCGCGCCACGGCCGGGCTGCTCTCCTGTGCTGTGCTCATCGCTTCTCCTTGAGGTGCGAGGCCGGCTGCCGTGCGGCTGCCCCAGGCCTCGGCTCGCTGCGTGTCGTCGACCCGGGGTCCCGAGCCGAGCGCGTCGTCGAACGGCACGTCGCCCGCCACGACGGTGGTGACGAGGCGGCCCGACGACGGTGCGGCGGGCGCGGTCCCGGGCGCGCCGCCGGGCACGACGTCGACCTCCACCTCGACCACGTCGCCGGGCCCGATCACGCTCGACCCGGCCGGCGTGCCGGTGAGGATCACGTCCCCGACCTCCAGGGTGAGGTGCTGCGAGAGGTCGGCGACGAGCTGCGGGAGCGGGAACAGCAGCCGGCCCGGCGCGGTGGTGTCCTCCTGCGCGAGCTCCCCGTTGACCCAGGTCCGCACGCGCAGGGCGGCGGGGTCGACGTCGCGCGCGTCGATGATCTCCGGGCCGAGCGGCGTGTAGCCGTCACGCCCCTTGGACCGCAGGTTGGAGCCCTTGTCGGCCCAGCGCAGGTCGTAGACGCCGAGGTCGTTCGCGGCGGTCACGCCCGCGACGTGGTCCCACGCCCGCGCGGCGCTCACGTGCCGCGCCGGGGTGCCGATCAGGAGCGCGATCTCGCCCTCGAAGGCGAGCAGCTCGGTCCCGGCGGGGCGCTCGACGTCGGCCCCGGACGACGCCAGCGAGCTGGCGGGCTTGAGGAAGTACGACGGCGCCTCGGGCCGCCGCCCGCGCTGCTCGGCCCGTGACACGTAGGACAGGTGGACCGCGATCACTTTCCCGGGCCGCACCCCGGCCGCCCGCTGCGTTTCGCTGCTCATGAGCCCCTTCGCTCGCCACGCTCTCTTTCGTTCGTATCTGAGATCGTATATGTTCCGGTGGTGGGCGGCAACGATGCCCCGGCCGACACCGGCGTCGAGCGGAGAAGGGGACCTGATGCAGTTCCACCATCACGGATACGTGACCTCCGACCCGCGGACCAGCCCCGCGGCGGGCACCGGGGTCGACCGTCCGGACGAGCTGCCCGCGGAGGTGGACGTCCTGATCGTGGGCAGCGGCCCGGCCGGGATGATCGCCGCCGCACAGCTCGCGCAGTTCCCCGGGATCACGACGCGCGTCGTCGAGCGGCGGCCGGGCCGCCTCGAGATGGGCCAGGCCGACGGCATCCAGGCACGCAGCGTCGAGACCTTCCAGGCGTTCGGGTTCGCGGACCGGATCACCGCCGAGGCCTACCGCATCACCGAGATGGCGTTCTGGAAGCCGGACCCGGACCGCCCGGAGCACATCGTCCGCACCGCCCGCGTGCCCGACGACCCGCACGGCATCAGCGAGTTCCCCCACCTCATCGTGAACCAGGCGCGCGTCCTGGACTACTTCGCCGAGGTCGCGGCCGGCTCCCCCGCCCGGCTCACGCCGGACCACGGCTGGGAGCTCGTGGACCTCACGGTGGACGACGCCGGGGACGGGCCCGCACCGGGGACCGCCGTCGGCCCGGAGCACCCCGTCACGGTCCGGCTCCGCCGCACGGCCGGACCCGGGAAGGGCACGGAGCGCGCCGTGCGCGCCAGGTTCGTGCTCGGGGCCGACGGCGCCCGCAGCGCCGTGCGCGAGGCGATCGGCCGCGAGCTCTCCGGCGACCAGGCCAACCACGCCTGGGGCGTGATCGACGTCCTCGCGGTGACCGACTTCCCCGACGTGCGGACCAAGTGCGCCATCCAGTCGCACGACGGCGGCAGCATCCTCCTCATCCCCCGCGAGGGCGGGTTCCTGTGCCGGTGGTACGTGGACCTCGGCGCCGTGCCCGAGGACGACGACGGCGCCGTCCGCGCGACGCCCGTCGCGCAGATCGTGGAGCACGCGAACCGCATCCTGCACCCCTACACGCTCGACGTGAAGGACGTGCCCTGGCACAGCGTCTACGAGGTGGGCCACCGCCTCACCGACAAGTTCGACGACGTGCCCGCCGAGCTCACCGGCACCCGCACGCCGCGCGTGTTCATCGCCGGCGACGCCTGCCACACGCACAGCGCCAAGGCCGGGCAGGGCATGAACGTGTCGATGCAGGACGGCTGGAACATCGCGTGGAAGCTCGGGCACGTGCTGACCGGGCGCGCGCCCGCCGCCCTGCTGGACACCTATTCGGCCGAGCGGCAGGTGGTGGCGCGGAACCTCATCGATTTCGACCGCGAGTGGTCCACGCTCATGGCGGCCCGGCCGGAGGACCTGCCGGAGCCGTCGTACCTGGAGGACTTCTACGTGCAGACCACGGAGTTCCTCTTCGGGTTCCGCACGGAGTACGAGGAGTCGATGGCCGTGGGGTCCGCGGAGCACCAGGGGCTGGCGACGGGGTTCACGGTCGGGAAGCGGTTCAGGTCCGCGCCGGTGACGCGGGTCGCCGACGGGAACCCGGTGCACCTCGGGCACCACGCCCGCGCCGACGGCCGGTGGCGCGTGTACGCGTTCGCCGACGACGGCGGTGCGGGCGACGGCGCGGACGCCCCCGTGCTCGAGGACTGGGCGCGATGGCTGTCGACGGCGCCGGACTCACCGCTCGTGCGGTACACGCCCGCGGGGGCCGACCCGGACGCCGTCCTCGAGGCCAAGGTGATCTACCAGCGGGACCACACCCGGGTGGAGGTGGACGACGTCCCCGCGGCCTTCCTGCCGCGCGTGGGACCGTTCGGCCTGGTCGACTACGAGAAGGCGTACGCCGCCGACCCGGCGCACGACATCTTCGCCGCGCGCGGGATCGACCGCGGCGGCGCCGTCGTCGTCGTCCGACCCGACCAGTACGTCGCGGCCGTGCTCCCGCTCGGCGCGACGACGGAGCTGGCGGGCCTCTTCGCACGGGTCCTGCTGCCACCGGCGTGAGGTGCGGGCGCGCGGACCCGCGGGCGCGGCGTCAGGGCGTCAGGTCGTGCCCGCCATCATCTGGACGACCAGCGCGTCACCGTCCTCCTCGAGGACGTTCACGTCGAGGAAGTGCGCGTCCGCGGACTTCTCCTGCGTGAGGTCGACCTGGACGCAGGAGAGCGCCTCGGCACCGCAGCCGCCCGCGAGCTCCGGCGATCCGGGCAGCTCGGCCAGCCACTCCTCGAGCGCCGCCCGCGACGTGCGGATCTCGCCCGTGACGAACCAGTCCTGGAAGCCGCCGAACTCGCACGGGCCCCCGGTGGCGCCGTCGGGCAGCGCGTCCTGGCCCACCGCCGTCGCGAGCTCCGTGCAGTCCACGTGCTCCGGCCGGCCCGCGTCGGCGAACCACCACCCGGCCAGCACCAGGAGGACGCCGTACAGGACCACCATGACCGCCACGACGATCCCGGCGATCAGCGCCCCGAGACGCCAGCCGCGCAACCTCCCGCGGGCCACCGCTCTCTCGTGCTGCACGCTCTCGGTCGGCACGTCGAGTCCTCCCATGGCTCGTCGAACGACCCCATGATGCCGAGACCCGCGTCCAGAAGCCAGGAAATGCCGGAATTGCTCAGGGCGACGGGGCGGGCTCGCGCCGCGCGGTCCGGCGCCCGGCCAGCGGGATCTCCCAGCGGTAGCGCAGCGACAGCATCCGCAGCGCGAACACCAGCACCGCGATGCCCAGCCCCGTGCCGGGATTCATCCAGCCGAGCGACGCCGCCCCGCTGGTCAGGCCCGCACCGAGCAGCGCCGCGATGGCGTAGAGGCCGCGCGGGTGGAACAGCTGGGGGTCCTCGTTGGCCACGACGTCGCGGATGACGCCGCCACCGACGGCACTGATGAGCCCCAGGATCGCCGCCGCGACCGGGTTCAGCCCGGCCGCCAGCGCGATCCGCGTGCCGCTGATGCAGAACAGGGCCATGCCGGCGGCGTCGAACACGGTCAGCGCGTTGCGGTAGCGGTGCTCGCTGGCGGCGAACCGGTACACGAGGACCGTCGCGAGCACCGGCGGCAGCAGGTAGACCGGCGACGCGAAGGCGAGAGGGACGCCCTGGGAGATGATGAGGTCGCGCAGGATCCCGCCGCCCAGGCCCACGCAGGTGCCGAGCATCAGGGACCCGACGATGTCGAAGCGCCGGCGGGCGGCAAGCAGCGAGCCCGACATCGCGAAGAAGAAGACGCCCACCAGGTCCATGGCGAGCTCCACCCAGGTCACGGTCACTCCTCTCGGCGCAGGAACGGCCGGGTCCGCGGCCCCTACGATGCTAGGTCGCGCCGTACCGCGGCAGAACCCCGATCCGGTGTCACGCTCGTCACCCCGCCGCCGGTGCCGATGTAAGGGATTCGCCCAATGGCGCACGCGGTACGGCCCGCCCTAGGGTGACTTTCACTTACTGGCCGGTCACCTGCTCTCGGCAGGCGGCCCCGGCCACCATGGCCGAAGCACCGTGCGGCCGGCACGGCCACCGTCGTCCATGCCGACACCTGCCAAGGGAGAGAGCCCGATGCGCGTCACCCCACGCAATCGCGCCATAGCCACCGTCGTCACCTCCGTGTCCGCCGTCGCCCTCGCCGCCACGGGCGCGGTGGCGATCGTGACCTCGGCCAACGCGGCCGACACCCCCGATCCCGCCGACGACGTCGTCGCCGCCGCGGAGTTCGAGCCCACCGCCGAACAGCTCGTCTGGTCCGACGAGTTCGACGGTCCCGACGGGACCGCGCCGAGCTCCGCCAACTGGACCCACGAGCTCGGCGACCACGGCTGGGGCAACGGCGAGCTGCAGAACTACGTCGACAACCGCCAGAACTCCGCGCTCGACGGCAACGGCAACCTCGTCATCACCGCCCGCCAGAACGGCGGCGGCTACACCTCGGCCCGCCTGGTGACGAAGAACAAGGTCCAGCCGCAGTACGGCCACATCGAGGCGCGCATCCAGATCCCCCGAGGCCAGGGCATCTGGCCGGCCTTCTGGATGCTCGGCGGGAACTTCCCGGACGTGCAGTGGCCCGACTCCGGCGAGATCGACATCATGGAGAACGTCGGCTACGAGCCCCACCTCGTGCACGGCACCCTGCACGGCCCGGGCTACTCGGGCGGCGGCGGTGTCGGCGGCGCCTACCAGCACCCGCAGGGCTGGTCGTTCGCGGACGACTTCCACACCTTCGCGATCGACTGGGCGCCGGACCGGATCACCTGGTCGGTCGACGGCAACGCCTACATGACCAAGACCCCCGCGGACGTCCCGGGCAGCTGGGTCTACAACCAGCAGTTCTTCATGATCCTCAACGTGGCGGTCGGCGGCGAGTGGCCCGGCTACCCCGACGGGACCACCCAGTTCCCGCAGCGGATGCTCGTCGACTACGTCCGCGTCTACGACAGCACTGACGGCGGTGGCGGTGGCGGCAACGGCCAGACCGGCACGGTCACCACGAGCAACGGCATGTGCCTCGACGTCGCGGGCGCGGGCACGGCCGACGGCACACCCGTCCAGCTCGCGTGGTGCAACGGCAACGCGGCACAGAGCTGGACGTTCGCCGCCGACGGTTCGGTGCGCGCGCTCGGCAAGTGCCTCGACGTCGCGGGCGGCGCCACCGCACCGGGCACGCGCGTCCAGCTCTGGACCTGCAACGGCACGGGCGCCCAGCAGTGGACCGGCTCCGGCGGCGCGCTGCGCAACCCGCAGTCGGACCTCTGCCTGCAGCCCGTGGGCCGGGCGCAGAACGACGGCGTCCGCACCGAGATCGCGGGCTGCGACGGCAGCAACGTCCAGACCTGGAGCCTGCCGTCCTGACGGCTCCCCCGGTCGGACCACACGACGTCGGACCACACGGCACCTGACCGCACACCCCTCCGCGAAGGCCCGTGGCGACCCACCGCCACGGGCCTTCGCGCCCTTCCGTCCCGGGGCCGCGGTCTGCCACGATGCGGGCTGGGGTCAACTATGCATTTCACCCCCTTGTGCCTGGCGGCACCCGCTCGTAGGGTGAAGTTACTTTCCGGACAGTGACATTTTCCGGGACCGCACATCGATCGCCTCGGTGTCGCCGGCGGGCGCTGTCCGCACGGCCGGTGACACCTCACTGCAAGGGAGCAGCCATGCGAGGATCCCCCCGTTCACGAGCCACCCTGGCCGTCGCAGCCGGCGTGTCCGCCGTCGCCCTGCTGGGCACGGGCGCGGCGGCCGCGGCCGGTGCGGCGTCGTCCGACGACGCACCGGCCGACGACGGCGCCGGACAGCTCGCCCTCGTCTGGTCCGACGAGTTCGACGGCGCCGCCGGCACCGCCCCGGACCCCGACAGCTGGACCCACGAGCTCGGCGACCACGGCTGGGGCAACGGCGAGCTGCAGAACTACGTCGACAGCCGCGAGAACTCCGCGCTCGACGGCAACGGCAACCTCGTCATCACCGCCCGCCAGACCGACGGCGGCTACACCTCCGCCCGCATGACCACCCAGGACAAGGTGGAGCCCCGGTACGGCCGCATCGAGGCCCGCATCCAGATCCCCCGGGGCCAGGGCATCTGGCCGGCCTTCTGGATGCTCGGGTCGGAGTTCCCCGACACCGAGTGGCCCTCCTCCGGCGAGATCGACATCATGGAGAACGTGGGCCACGAGCCCCACCTCGTGCACGGCACCCTGCACGGCCCCGGCTACTCGGGCGGCGGCGGCATCGGCGCGTCCTACCAGCACCCGCAGGGCTGGTCGTTCGCGGACGACTTCCACACCTTCGCGATCGACTGGAACGCCGACGAGATCGTCTGGTCGGTCGACGGCGAGGTCTACCAGACCCGTACCCCCGCCGACGTCCCCGGCGAGTGGGTCTACAACCAGTCGTTCTTCATGATCCTCAACGTGGCGGTCGGCGGCGAGTGGCCGGGCCCGCCCGACGGGACGACCCAGTTCCCGCAGGAGATGGTCGTGGACTACGTCCGCGTCTACGACAGCGCCGGCTGAGCCGCGCCTGTCATGCGTCCGGGGCGCCGCGCGGTACGGTCGCGGACGTGACACCGACCGGCCGTGAGGCACCCCCGGGGACGCGCCGGGCGCGCGCCCGGCGTTCCCGCCGGGCCGCGACGGCGCTCGTGGTGCTCCTCGCGTGCGCGGGCTGCACGGGGACGGTCCGGCCGCCGGCCGGACCCGACCCCTCCTCGCCGCCGGCGGCCTCCGAGGCCGGCCCGTCCTCGCGGACCGCGCCGGACCGGGCGGTCCGGCGCGCGGGGAAGCCGGCGCGGTTCACCCTCGTGGCCGCCGGCGACGTCCTGCCGCACGACCCGCTGAACCAGAGTGCGGAGCAGGACGGCCGGTTCGAGTACACCCCGCTCCTGGCCGGGCTCGACCCCTGGGTGCAGGGGGCCGACCTGGCGCTGTGCCACCTGGAGGCGCCCGTCGCGCCAGCGGGCACCACGCCGAGCGGGTATCCGGCGTTCGGGGCGCCCGGACAGCTCGTACGGGACCTCGCGGAGCAGGGCTGGGACGGCTGCTCGACGGCGTCGAACCACTCGATGGACCGGGGCCTGGACGGCGTCGCCGCAACACTGGACGCGCTGGACGAGGCCGGGCTGGGGCACGCGGGCACCGCCCGCGACGCGAAGGAGAGCGCCCCGCAGCGCTACACCCTCGATCGCGGCGGGCGCTCGCTCACCGTCGCGCACCTGTCGGCCACCTACGGGCTCAACGGGCTCTCCGTCCCCGAGGACCGGCCGTGGTCGGTGAACCTCCTGGACGCGGACCGGATCGCGCGCCGGGCGGCGGCGGCGCGCGAGGCCGGCGCGCAGCTCGTGGTGGTGAGCATGCACGCCGGCACGGAGTACCAGGCCGCACCCACCGACGAGCAGCGGGCCGCCGTGCGCAAGCTGGCGGCCTCGCACGAGGTGGACCTGGTCGTCGGGCACCACGCCCACGTCCCCCAGCCCGTCGCGCGGGTCCGCGGCGGGCCCGGCGGCGCGGGGATGTGGGTGGCCTACGGGCTGGGGAACATGATCTCCAACCAGAGCGCGGAGTGCTGCGACCCGCGGACGTCGAACGGTGTGCTGATGACGGCCACCGTGACGCAGGAGCGTCCCGACGGTGCCGCCCGGGTCACGGGTGTGGAGTGGACCGCCACGACCGTCGACCGCGCGGCCGGGCACCGGCTGCGCCCCGTCACCGGCACGTCCGGCGACCCGGACCCCGGCACGCTGGACGACGCCGAGCTGCGCCGCAGGCACGACGCGGTGCGTGACGCCGTCGGCGGCACAGCCCCCGAACGGACGACGCCGCCCACCCCGACGGGCGACGCCCCCACCCTCTCGCGCTGAGGCCCGGCAGGAACGCCGCGCGTCGACCGGAGCTCACCCCACCCGCCCTTTCCGACGTGCATCTGCACCAGGACGTGGCAAACTCATGGTAAAGCGGATTCACCGCAACATGCCATTCCCGGAGAAATCGAAAGGGAACGGGCACGTTTTCCCCAGTCTTTGGCACGAGCAGCCTGATGGCCGGGGCACCGACCCGTCCGGCGGACGACGTCAGAGGTGGGAGATCGTATGCAGAGACAGACCGGCAACCCCTCGAGAACCGGGCTGCCGAGCCTCGCCCGCATTCCGCTGTCGCGGCGTGGCGCCCTCACCCTCGCCGGCGCGGCATCCCTGGCTGCCGCCGTGAGCACCCCGGCCGACGCCTGGGCCGCGGCACGGACCGCCGGCGGCATCACCCCGGTGGACGACTTCACCGACCTGCGCGACCGCTGGCTGAAGCACATCGTCGGCGACATCGGCACCGGGATCGCCCCGCCGCCGCTGACCGAGCTGGTCGCGCGCCTGTCGAAGTCGGCCGCGAGCGCCGTCAAGACCGCCGACCCGTGGCCGGACCCCGGCGGGGACATCTGGCCGAACCTGCCGATGGCCGGCTCCGACCCGGCGAACATCACCACCACGTACCGGCGGATCCTCAAGGTCGCCACCGCCTGGGCCACCCCCGGCACCGCGCAGTACGACGAGAAGGCCGTCGAGCAGGCCCTGCTCTCCTGGTACCGCCACATGACGCGGTACTGGTACCGCTCGGGCGGCACGCCCGTGGGGAACTGGTGGTTCTGGGAGATCGGGATCCCGCGCGTGCTCGGCGACCTGACGCTGATCCTCCAGGACGTGCTCTCCGACAACGACGTCGACCGGGCGACGGCCGCCATGCGGTACTTCACGCCGTACCCGAGCCGGATCGAGGCGAGCCGGCTCACGTCCACCGGCGCGAACCGGGCCGACAAGGTCCTGCACACCCTGCTGCGCGGGATCGCCTCGGGCTCGGCCACGGACATGGCGCGCGCCCGCTCCGGGCTCCTCGACCTGCCGCACGACGGGGCCGACAGCCTCTTCTCCCACGTCACGTCGGGCGACGGCTTCTACGCGGACGGCTCGTACCTCCACCACCTGCTGCTCCCCCAGGCCGGCACCTACGGCAAGGCGGCGCTGGCCGCCGTCGCGCCGGCCGTCATGCTGCTGGACGGCACCCGGTGGGCCGTCTCGACACACCTCATGCGGCCGATCCTGGACACCCCGAAGCACACGTTCGCGCCGTTCGTCTGGCAGGGACGCATGATGGAGACCGTGCGCGGCCGCGCCGTCGCGCGCGAGCACGAGCCCGACCACCGCGACGCCTCGGACACGGCGGAGGCGGTGATGCTGCTCGCCGAGTACGTCGGCGCGCCGTACCGCTCCCGGTTCCGGTCGCTGGCGAAGGGCTGGCTGTCCCGCTCCTCGGCGGAGTACCGCCCGACCACCCTGTCGGACTTCCGGCGCGCCCAGGCGCTGCTGAACGACCCGGGCGTGAAGCCGGCCCCGGAGGGCACCGGGCACGTGCAGTTCGGCGTGCAGGAACGGATGGTGCACCGGGGCAAGGGCTGGGCGTTCACCGTGGCGACGTCGTCGGCCCGGATCGGACGGTTCGGCTGGGGCAACGGCGAGAACCGGTACGGCTGGCACCAGGGCGACGGCGCCTCCTACCTGTACCTCGACAGCGACCCGGGGCAGTTCGCCGACGACTACTGGCCCACCGTGGACCCCTACCGTCTGCCGGGCACCACGGCCTCGCTCCGCGAGCGCGACCCCGGCCCGAGCCGGGGGACGCCCGTCCCGGCCGCGCGCAACCGCTGGGGCGGCGGAGTGGTGCTGTCGCGCCGCTGGGGCACCGCCGGGATGGACCTCACGAACGAGCTCGGCGACGTCCGGGGCAAGAAGTCGTGGTTCCTGCTCGGCAACTCCGTCATCGCCGTCGGGTCCGGGATCGTGGTCACCGGTCCCGGCGCGGAGACCACGGTCGAGAACCGGTCGTTCCCCGCGGGCGCCTCGCCCCGGTTCCAGGTGGACGGGAACCCGGTCGGCGTCGGCGACGTCACCGGCCTCGACGCGCCCCGGTGGGCGCATCTGGAGGGTGTCGCCGGATACGTCTTCCTCGGGACCTACGCCGCGCGGGCGTCGGTCCGGGAGCGCACCGGCGCGTGGTGGGACATCAACAGGGGCGGCGACACCGCGGGCTCCACCACCCCGCGCACGCGCACCTACGCCACCCTGTCGCTCACGCACCCGCGCGGCACGGGCGGAGACCGGTACGCCTACGTGATCCTCCCCCGTGCGTCCGTGTCCAAGACCCGCGCCCACGCCACGGGCAGCGCGACGCGGGTGCTGCGCGGCGACCCGCGCGCGCACGTCGTCCGCGCCACGCGCGGGAAGCGGTGGTTCCTCTTCGCCCACGTGTTCGAGCCGGTCGACGACGGCGTGGTGCAGGCCGACGCCCCCTGCGCGATCGTGGCCACGGGGACGGCCGACGTCGCCCGGATCGCGGTGTCGGACCCGACCAAGTCGGACGCACGCCCCTCGGTCCGCATCGTGACGCCCCGGGTGTACGACAGGGTCGTGTGGGCGAACTCGCGCCTCACGCCGGCCACGGACGGAGGCGTCGTCACCATCGACGCGGACCTCTCGGGGGCGCGGGGCGCCTCGTTCGAGCTCAGCCTGGCCCGGTGAGCGCCGGCGACGGGACTCACCCGGCGTCCGCGCCCGCCTCGACGACACGCTCGTTGATCTCGCGGACCGGGCCCGGGTCGACCTTCAGCTCCTTGCGGTCGTAGGTGTACAGGCCGTTGAGCTCGTTCTCCAGGTCGGTGATCTGGGTGTAGACGGAGCCCGACAGGTGCGTGCCCGCCTCGGCCAGGTAGAACTCCTCGGTGTTCTCGACGTACTTCGCCGTCAGCGCGGCCTTGTCCGCGACCCCGCTGTAGATGGCCGCCGGGGTGCCCGGCCACATGTGGCCGGGCGTGCGGAGGGTGAAGCCGCCGTGCTCGCCGTCGAACGCGATGCGCGTCGCGTCGGGGAACGGCGGGTCCTGGTTGGTGTAGTCGTGGTGGTCGATGACGTCGCCCGCGCCGGAGTCGCCCTGGGACGCGCAGCAGTTCACGCCGCTGTGGGCGCTGACGATGCGGTCGGGGTCGGCCGCCTTGACCTGCTCGGCGAGGGCGCCGGTGGCGTCCCGGTCCCACTCGCCCCAGCCCTCGTTGAACACGATCCAGCCGATCGTGGCGGGTGAGCTGGCGTGCTGCGCCATGATCCGCTCGCCCTCGCGGACGAACGCGTCCCGGCCCGCCTCCGTGTCGTAGGTGCCGGACACGAAGTCCTGCCACACCAGCAGCCCGAGCCGGTCCGCGTGGTAGAACCACCGGTCGGACTCGGCCTTGATGTGCTTGCGCACCGAGTTGTAGCCGAGCTCCTTGTGCGCCTCGAGGTCGAAGGCGAGCGCCTCGTCGCTGGGGGCCGTGTACAGCCCGTCGGGGAAAAAGCCCTGGTCGAGAGTGGCGAGGGAGAAGATCGGCGCACCGTTCAGGACGAGCTTCGGGTGTCCGCCGACCTGCTCGACGGCGATGGTGCGCAGCCCGGCGTAGCTCGCGACCTCGTCCGTGACGTCCCCGTCCGTGAGCTCGACGTCGACGTCGTACAGGTACGGGTCGTCCGGGCTCCACAGCCGCGGCTCGGCGACGTCGACCGTGAGGGTCTCGTTCGCGGGCCCGTCGGCCCGCCCCACCTGCGTCCCGTCGGCGTCGCGGACGACGGCGGCAGCGGTGGCCCCGTCCGACGCGTCGGCCGAGACGACCTCGACGTCCAGGGTCGCCGTCGCCGCACCGCCGCCGTCGGGGACGACGACGTGCGGGGTGAGCACGACGTCGTCGACGGCGACCTCCGGGACGGGCTCCATCCAGACGGTCTGCCAGATGCCGGACACCTGCGTGTAGAAGATGCCGCCCGGGTCGCGCGACTGCTTGCCCACGGGCTGCTCGGCGCCGGTGGTGTCGGTGACGGCGACGACGAGCTCCTGCGGGCCGGTGCCGGTCAGGGCGTCCGTCACGTCGGCGGAGAAAGCGGTGTAGCCGCCGGTGTGCTCGGCCACGAGCCGGCCGTTGACGTAGACGCGGGCCTCGTGGTCGACGGCGCCGAGATGCAGGCGCAGCCGCGAGCCGTCCCCGACGTCCCAGCCGGCGGGGACGGTGAAGGTGCGGCGGTACTGCATGTGGTCCTCGTGCCGCTCGATGCCCGAGAGCTGGGACTCGACGGCGAACGGCACCACGATCTCCTCGTCGAGGTCCTCGCCGAACACGGGCTCGGCGCCGTCGGCGACGCCCTCGAACTGCCAGGGGCCGTTGAGGTTCTTCCAGTCCTCGCGCTCCTGCTGCGGGCGCGGGTACTCGGGCAGCGGGTGCTCGCGGTCGAGGTCCTCGCCCCAGGTGGTGGTGAGGCGCTGGGTCGAGGAGTTGCCCGCGTGGCGCAGGATCTGCGGCACGGGCTCGCCGTCCTCGGCCAGCCCGCCGGCGCCGTCGTACTCGACCTTGATGCGCTGGCCGGCGAGGATCGTGTCCTCCAGGGCGACCAGGAGGCGGGTCGGGTCGTCCGGGTCGACGGTGGCGGAGGCGACGGGGTAGTCCGTCGTGTCGACCTCGACCGTGAGGCTCTCGGGTGCCGCGGGGCTGGTGACGTCCCCGGCGAGGTCGGCGACGAGGGTGCCGCCGTCCGCGGTGACGTCCAGGTCGAGGGGGTAGACCTCGAAGTCCTCGGGCGGCGTGAACGCCTCCAGGGGGACCGCCTGCTTCGCGATGCCGTCGGCCGACCAGCGCAGGTGCATGTTCGCACCGCCGTAGTCCTGGAACAGCTCGAAGCGGAACTCGTGCGGCTCGCCCGCGACCAGCTCGACGACGTCGCTGTGCTGCTCGTTGTCCCAGTCCTCCACCCAGTGGTCGATGACCGGCTCGCCGTCCAGGAACATCCGGAAGCCGTTGTCGCCGATGGCGTGGAAGGTGTACGACGCCGTCTCGGGCGCGGTCAGCGTCCCGGTCCAGCGGGCCGTGGTGTGCTCGCCCTGGCCGGTCAGCGAGGTGAAGGTGCCGACCAGGTCGTCGAAGTCGACGTTCGGGTCGAGGGTCGTGCCCCCGAGGGTGGCGAAGTCGCGCTCGCCGGGCGCGGACATGGCGAAGTACTCGCCCTGGAGCCCGTGGACGGCGGCGGGCTCCTGGGCGCCGGGGGCGGCGGGCGCGACGGCGGTCGCGGGTGTGGTGGCGCCGGCCAGTGCCAGCGCTGTCAGGCTGAGCGCGGCGAGCAGCGCGGGCGGACGTCGTCGTCTCACGGTGATGATCCCCTTCGGAGAGCGATCTCTTGTCGCCATAACCTCGCATTTCGGAGGAAATGTGTCAATGGTCCCTGATCGCGCGACGAGGAGCGCCCCGCCGGCTTGTACCGTGCACCCATGCGACTGGCAGTCCTCGACATCGGGTCCAACACCGGACACCTCCTCGTGGTCGACGCCCACGGCGGGGCCGCCCCGCTGCCGGCGTCGTCGTACAAGCAGCCGTTGCGGCTGGCGGAGCACCTGGACGACGCCGGCGCGGTGACACGCTCGGGGATCGACGCGCTCGCGGAGTTCACCGCGGAGGCGATGCGGATCGCGGACGACAAGGGGTGCGCCGACCTGCTCGCGTTCGCGACGTCGGCCGTGCGCGACGCCGTGAACTCCGAGCAGGTGCTCGACACCGTGGCCGAGCGCACCGGTGCGCGGATCGACGTGCTGCACGGCGAGGACGAGGCCCGGCTCACGTTCCTCGCGGTGCGCCGGTGGTTCGGCTGGTCCGCCGGGCGGCTGGCCGTGTTCGACATCGGCGGCGGCTCGCTGGAGATCGCCGCGGGCAAGGACGAGCTGCCCGACGTCGCCTGGTCGCTGCCCCTGGGCGCCGCCCGGCTGGCCCGCACGCTCACGGAGCCCCCCGACCAGGCCGAGCTGCGCGAGCTGCGCCGCCGGATCCGCGTCGAGATCGCGCACGACGCCGGGAACCTGCTGCGCGAGGGCAGCCCCGACCGGGCCGTGGCGACCTCGAAGACCTTCCGCTCCCTGGCCCGGATCTGCGGCGCGGCACCCGCGGCGGACGGGCCGCTCGCCCACCGTGCCCTGCCGCTGGACACCCTGCGGGAGACCATCCCGCGGCTCGTGGAGATGACGCACAAGCAGCTCGCCGGCCTGCCCGGCGTCTCGCCGCAGCGCACGCACCAGATCGTGCCGGGCGCGCTCGTCGCCGAGGCCTGCATGGACATCTTCGACCTGACCGAGCTGGAGATCTGCCCGTGGGCCCTGCGCGAGGGCGTGATCCTGGAGCGGCTGGACACGCTGCCGCACCGCGAGCGCGCCTGAGCGGCGTTATCTGGCGATCCGGCGAGACTGTGCGTTCAGGTGGTCCGTCATCGTCCTGATCCAGTGGACGACGGCGGTCCGCTGGTGTTCGTCGCACGCCTCGAGCAGGGCGTCCGACTCGCGCTCCAGGATCGCGCGGGCGTCGGACAGCACCCGGTCCCCCGACGTGCCGACGGCGGAGATCAGCACGCGGCGACCGTCCGTCGGGAACGGCTCGCGCTGTACGTAGCCGCCCTCGACCAGGCGGTTCACCAGGCCCGTGACCGCCCCTGCCGTGAGCCCCGTGCGCCGGGCGAGCTCGCTCGCGGTGAGCGGGCCGCTCCGCTCGATGGCGCTCAGGGCCTTGTGGTCCCCCGGCGACAGCCCGCGCCGCACGCCGACCGACTCGTGGAACAGCACGTACGCGTCCGAGAGCCCGGCGACGAGGCGGGGCTCAGCCGCAGCAGCGCGCGGATCCGGTGCCGGGTTCACATCGCTCACTGTAGGGGCCCGCGCCGCTCGTGACGCCCCGGTACCACCTACTGGCGCAAAGCCGTCACCACGACGAACACGGTCGACGTCGCGCCGATGACGAGACATGTCCCGGTCAGGACCGCGAGCATCCCGGCGCCGGGCATCACCGGCCGGTCCGGCCGCGGGCCCGCGGCACGGAGCCGCGCGGCGAGCCCGCGGAAGCGGAGCGTCCCGGCCCACAGCAGCGCCGCCCCGCCGACCAGTGCCAGCAGGGGCAGCGCCAGGCCGAGCACCGGGTGGCTCTGGCCGAGGTAGCGCGCCGCGATGACCGTCCCCGCGGTGACGGTCAGGATGGTGCGACGCCAGGCCAGCTCCGCGCGCTCCGGCTGGAGCCCGGCGTCCCACGGGACGCTCACGGCGGCGGCCCGACGATCAGCGCGGCGCCGATCAGCACCGCGACGACGAACACGCCGATCACGGCCGGGAGCGCCGAGAGGGGCGACGGCAGCGGCCGGTGGTGCCGCAGCGCCCGCTCGGTACGCATCCATCCGAACCAAGCCTGCCAGACCAGCGCGACACCGGTGGCGACGAGGATCAGGGAAGCGGTCAGGCGCAGCGCCGGGTCCAGCGGCGACGCCAGCGCCTCGAGCGCGACCGCGCCGGCGACGAACGCCAGCGACGTACGGATCCACGCGAGGAACGTGCGCTCGTTGGCGAGCGAGAACCGGACGTCGGGC
Source organism: Myceligenerans cantabricum (assembly GCF_054777735.1). Classification (NCBI taxonomy): domain Bacteria; kingdom Bacillati; phylum Actinomycetota; class Actinomycetes; order Micrococcales; family Promicromonosporaceae; genus Myceligenerans; species Myceligenerans cantabricum. The sequence goes on along the minus strand of NZ_BAAHAJ010000009.1, from coordinate 59,209 downwards.
TCGGTGCCGGAACTGTAGATGCGGCGGGGCAGACGGCGCTCGGGTCTCACCCGCTCATCGTAGGCGCCCGGCGCTCACCCGTTCCGGATGATCCGCCGCACGGCAGCGCGCACGGAGGGTGGACGCATGAGCACTCCGACATCGCGGCTCGAAGCACGCATCGCCGAGCTGGAGGCGGAGAACCGCACGCTCCGCGAGCGCCCGGGGGCCACCCGCCGCCGCCGTGCCTGGCGCACGGCGCTCGTGGCGTCCCTGATCGTGGTCGCCCTGCTGCTCACGCCGGTGGCGGCGATCAGCACGTGGGCGCGGGGGCAGCTGGTCGACACGGACCGGTTCGTGTCGACGTTCGCGCCGCTGGCGCAGGACCCGGCCGTGCAGGAGTACCTGGTGGACCAGGTCACGGCGGCGATCGAGGAGCAGGCCGACATCCCCGCGCTGACGTCCGACGTGTTCGACGGGATGCGGGCGCTGGACCTGCCGCCGCGGGCGGCGGCGGCGCTCGAGCGGCTCGAGGGTCCCGCGGCGCAGGGGTTCGAGGCGCTGGTGGAGCGGACGGTGCGGCGGGTGGTCACGAGCGAGCAGTTCGCGGACGCCTGGGCGACGGCGCTGCGTGCCAGCCACCGGGAGGCCCTGGCGCTGATCCAGGCGGACCCGGACGGCGTGCTCCGGCTGGAGGCCGGGGGTGAGCTGACGGTCCAGCTCGGCCCGGTGATCGAGATGGTGCGGGAGCGGATGGTGGACCAGGGGCTGGACTTCGCGGCGTCGATCCCGGTGGTGGAGCGGAGCGTGCCGGTGGCGGACGCGGACGGGCTGGTGCTCGCACGCTCGGTGTACGCGCTGGCGGTCGGGGTGGGCACCTGGCTGCCCTGGGTGCTGGCGGCCCTGGCGACGGCGGGGTGCCTGCTGGCGCGGCAGCGTTCGAGGGCGCTGGTCGTGACCGCGGTGGGGTTCGCGGTGATGACGGGGCTGCTCGCGGCCGGGATCGGCGTCGGGCGGCTGTACGTGGTCGGGTCGGTGAGCCCGTCGGTCCTGCCGGCGGACGCGGCCGAGGCGTTGTACACGCAGGTGGTGGAGGCGTTGCGGGCGACGGCGGTCGCGGGGGTGGTGCTCGGTCTGCTCACGGCGGTGGTGGCCTGGTTCGCGGGCCCGTCCCGGGGCGCCGTCGCGTTCCGCGGCCTCGCGGGCAGCGGTATCGGGGCGGTGCGCGACGCGGCGGCCCGTCACGGAGTGACGACGGGCACGTTCGGGGTGGTCCTCGAGCGCTGGCGCGGAGTGGTGCGCACGGCGATCGGGGTCGTCGCGGTGGTGGTCGTGCTGGCGACGCGGCCGCTGGAGACGCCCACGGTGGTCGGGGTCGTGGCCGGGAGCCTCGTGGCCGTCCTGCTCGTCGAGCTGCTGCGGCGGCCCGCGGGCGCGGCGGAGGTGCCCGGCGCCGCGGCTCCGGCGGGCGGGGAAGGCTGAGTCACGTCAGCGGCTCGGCCTTCGCGGCGGCGAGCTCGGCGTCGGACAGGACGCCGGGGGCGTGCGCGCCCAGGTGCGCTCGAACAGCGGCATGCCGACGGCCGAGCCGGCCGCGAGACCGCCGTGTCCCCCCGGGTCCGCCGGTCAGTGCTCGCCGAAGACCTCGCGCAGCGCGGACTCCTGGTCCTCGCTCAGGTTGGTGAAGAGGAGCTCGGGCGCCTCCTGGCCGCCGAACGCCTCGCGGATCTTGTCCACGACGCCCTCGGAGGTCATGACGAACAGCGCGGAGGTGCCCGGGGTGATCTCGTCGCGGACCCGCTTGATGAAGTCGTCGTCGATGCCGACGTCGGTCAGCGCGCCGCCGAGGGCACCCGTGGCGGCGCCGATCGCGGCGCCCAGCAGGGGGACGAAGAAGAGCAGCCCGAACAGCATGCCCCAGAAGGTCCCGCCGAGGGCGCCGGCCGCGGTCGTGTTGGCGAGCTGCCGGGTCTTGGGCTTCTTGGCGCCCTCGGCCCAGGACACGGTCGCCGCGTCGTGCAGGGTGACGAGGTTCTGCCGGGCGAGGCCCTGCAGGGTCGCCGAGGCGGCCTCGGCGCCACCCGGGCTCGTGAACTTCCAGACGGTCAGAGTGGCCTTGGCCATGACGGACTCCCTGTTCGACGGTGTGGAGGTACTGACAAGGTCATGTCACCCCGCGCGAGCGGATCCGGCCTCACCCGTTTCCGGTGAACCATCTTCGTCCCGCTCGCCCGGCTCGTGCGCGAGCGCGTCCTCCGGCGAGGCGTACAGGCGCGGCTCGTCCGCGGAGCCCGCGCGGGCCAGGACGTCGCGCACCTGCCCGATCCCCTCCGCCAGCACCAGCTCCGCCCCGGCGCGCCGCACGTCGGCCCGGAGCTGGGCGAGCATGGCCGCGGCCGTCACGTCGATCGACGGCGTGTCGCGCACGTCGAGCACCACGAGCCGCAGGTCCGGCACGTCGTGGGCCAGCGCCCGCACGCGCCGGCGCACGTAGTCGGCGTTCGCGAAGATCAGCGACGCCTCCACGCGCACGACCAGCGCCCCGGACGGTACCGGCAGCCCGGGGTGGTGGCCGGCGTCCACCCAGACCCGGTCCGTCCCGTCGCCGACGGGCGCGAGGGGCGTCACCCGCGGCCGCGACGCCCGCGCCAGCAGGAGCAGCAGCGAGACCACGACGCCGATCACGAGCCCTGCCAGGGTCTCGAACAGCAGCACACCTAGCAGCGCGGCGAGCGCCCCGGCGAAGTCGGCCCGCGCCGTCACCTGGTAGACGCGCGCCAGGCGCCCGGTCCGCACCCGCCACAGCCGCCGCAGCGCGGCGAGGTCGACCAGCTCGACGACGGCGGCGATGACGACGGCGGCGAGGGTCGCCATGGGCAGCATCTCGAACAGGCGGGTCAGGAACAGCAGGGTCAGTACGGTGAGGGCCGCGGCAGCCAGCCCGGAGACCTGGGTCCGGGCGCCCGCGCCAGCGTTCACGGCCGTCTTGGACAGGCTGCCGTTGACGACCATCCCGCCGAAGAGGCCGGCACCGAGGTTGGCGGCACCGAGCCCGACGAGCTCGCGGTTCGGGTCGATGTCGTAGCCGTCGCGGGCGGCGTAGGTGCTGGAGGCTCCGAGCCCTTCGGCGAACCCGACGAGCATGACGCCGACCGCGCCCGCGAGCAGCTCCCCCGCCTGCGTCAGGGTGACGTCCGGAACGCCGAGGCCGGGCAGCCCGGCCTCGATCTCGCCCACGACGGCCAGCCCGTGCTCGTCGAGGCGCGCGATGACCGCCACGGCGATCGCCGCGAGGGTGACCAGCAGGGCCCCGGGCAGGAACGGGACCACGCGCCGCAGGAGGAGGACGGCGGCGAGGCTGCCGACCCCGACGGTGAGCGTCAGCGGGTCCACGGTCCCCAGGCCGCGGAGCACCGCCCCGAGCTTCTCGAAGAAGTCCCCGGAGCCGCCGGCCACGCCGATCAGGTCCGGGACCTGGCCGATCATGATCGTCAGGGCCAGCCCGACGATGAACCCCTTGAGCACCGGCTGCGAGATGAGCGTGGCGACGAAGCCGAACCGCAGAAGGCCTGCCAGGACAGCGACGACGCCGGTCGCGACGGCGAGCCCGGCGGACAGGACGACGGCGTCGTCGGTCCCGGCCGCCGTCGCGCCCACGACGCCGGCGGACAGCGCGGCGGTCGCCGACATCGGCGCGACGACGAGGTGCCGGGAGGTACCGACGAGCGCGTAGACCACGAGGGCCGGGAAGGCCGCGTACAGGCCGACGACGGGCGGGACGCCGGCGATGGTCGCGTAGGCGAGCGACTCGGGCACGAGCACCGCCCACACGGTCAGCCCGGCCAGCAGGTCGGGGCGCGGGCGGAGGCGCCCGAGGCCGGCGAACGAGGGCGCGAACGGACGGGTCATGACCTCTCCTCGGGGCCGGCCAGATCCTCCAGGGCATGCTCCCCGCGGCCGCTCTCCTCGTCGGACATGACGCTCCCAGGACGTACCGGAATCCCACCGTCGCCGCCGGACCGCCCCGTGCGCGTCACCCGGTTCGGGTGACCCCGTCCGCGCGCCCGGGCGCGAGAGTGGTGCCGACACCGCACCGAGGAGAGCTGCCATGGTCACCGCGTCGCCCGAGTGAGCCGGCACCCCGGCACCCGAACAGGAGGCACCACATGTCACAGCGGATCCCGGCGCAGCCGGTACCCCAGCAACCACGGCCGAGGGTGAACGCGGGACGGCTCTGGGCGGGCGGTGCCGCCGCCGCGCTCGTCGCCGCGCTCGTGGCGATCGCGGGAGTCCTGCTGTCCCGTGGCGTCTTCGGCATCCCGATCCTCGCGCGCGAGGAGGACGGCGCCTGGGGCGACGCGACCACCTGGTGGTACGCCGGGGCGGCGGCCCTCGCCGCGCTGGCGGCCACCGCCGTGGTGCACGCGCTGATCCTCACGACGCCCGAGCCGCAGAAGTTCTTCGGCTGGATCGTCGGCGTGGCCACGGTGATCGCGGTCCTGCTGCCGTTCACCACCGGTGCGGGGCTCGACGCCAAGATCGCCACCGCCGTGCTCAACCTGGTCCTCGGCGCCGCGATCGGCAGCCTGGTGACCGCCGTCGGCCGCGGCGCGTCGCGCTGGGAGAACCCGTCGGCGGCCCGGCCGCCCGGTGCGTACCCGCCGGCCGGGCCGGCCTGAGCGGACCGCGCGGCGCGTCAGGTCCGGGACCGCGACGGCTCCTCGTGCTCGGGGAGCCGCCGCACCTCCACGAGCGTCAGGCCGAGCTCCTCGATCCGGTTGATGACGCCGTGCAGCTGCGCCTGGTCGGTGATCGGCCCCGCGAGAGCCGCGCCGTCCGGCTCCTCGGTGTACTCGAGGTCCGGGAAGCTGCTCAGCAGGACCGACGACACGGGGTTCGCCAGCGCGAATCGGTACCGCATGGATGCCCCCCGAGGACGGCCGTCGTGGTTCACCACCAGGTTCGCCCGGGGCTCCCGGCGGGCGCCTCGCCCGGCGGGGGTGATCCGGTGCGTCTCAGAGCAGCCCGCGGCGGCGGGCCTCGAGCACGGCGCCGCGGCGCCGCGAGACGCCGAGCTTGCGGTAGACGGACCCCAGGTGCGTCTTGACGGTGTTGAGGCTCACCCCGCGGGCGTCGGCGATCTCCTGGACCGACATCGGTGAGGGCAGGTCCCGCAGGAGCTCGCTCTCGCGCTGCGTCAGCGTCGGCGCGACCATCTGGTGCCCGGTGGCGGCGGACTGCCGGGGCAGGGCGCGCAGCAGGTCGGCGACGAACCCCTCCGCGCGGCCGAACCGGCCCTGGTGCGCCACCAGCATCGGCAGCACCGACTTCCACGAGTCGATGAAGGGCCGACGGAAGTTCTGCGGCGCGGCCCGGTCGAGCGCGCGCCGCAGCTCGTCGAAGGCGTGCGTGGTCCGGTCGCCCTCCGCGTCCAGCGTGGCAGCGAGCACGTCCGCGTACACGGCCGTGGTGGGCACGTGCATGGGCAGGTCGCCGTGCAGCACGGGTTCGAGCATCCGGCGCGCCTCGGCGGCCCGGCCCCGGGCGGCGACGAGCGAGCCGCGGGCCGTGCAGGCCTCCGCGCTCTGCGGGAGCAGGCGCTCCATGAGGTCCGTCGCCTCGTTCGCCCAGGCGTGCTCGCCGACGGCGACGGTCACGCGCCGCAGCTGCCCGACGGCCGAGCCGACCATCATCGGCGAGACCCGCTCCGCGAGCGGCGAGCGCCACACGTCGTGGAACGCCTCGACGGCGCGGTGCCGCGCCCGCCCGCTCGCCGCCTCGTAGGCGGCGAGCCAGTACATCGAGCGCACGCCGAGCTCGACCTCGGCGTTGTTCACGTCGTCCACGGAGCGCAGGCCGAGCCCCGCGTACCGCGCCTGCCCGCTGTCGTCCCCGGTCAGGAAGGACGTCCACGCCGCCATCGCGTAGGCGTACGCGAGGCGCGGCGACGACGCCCAGCCGCGCGGCGTCGCGAACTCGATGGCGGCCAGGGCCCACCCGCGGGACGCGGCGAAGTCCGACGCGGCGCCCGTGAGGCCCGCGAGCTGCGACATCGTCGACAGGACGAACTGGTCGTAGCGGCCGGCGCGGGCGAGCCGCAGCGCCCGCTCCAGGTCGCCGATCGCGCAGGCGTAGTCGCCGCCGCGCATGCGTGCCGGCGCCCGCTTGTGCAGCACGAGCAGGTCGACGTCGGCGTCCCCGGTGGACTCCAGCCCGAGGAGGCCCGTGGACGCCAGGGCCTGCCCGACGTCGCCGTCGGCCAGCGCCCGCTCGACGACCGCGGCGCAGCGCAGCGCGGCGACCCGCGGCTCCCGGGAGGGCCCGAGGGCGTCCACCTTCGCCAGCCGGGCGTCGGCGGAGGCCAGGTCGGGCAGGTCGAGGGCTGCGAGCGCCGCCACGGTCGCGACGGCGACGTCGTCCCGGACGGCGGGGCCGGCGGCGTCGACGGTGTCGGTGACCAGCCGGGCGCGGCCGGACAGGATCATCGCCGGGCCGCGGATGCGGAGCAGCTCGGCGAGGTGGCCGTCGTCGCCGGCCCTGGCGGCGTGGTCGAGGGCCGCGGCGGGGTTGCCGTGCGTGGCGAACCACCGTGCGGCGGCGGCGTGCTGGCGGCGGGGCGCGGCGGCGTCGCGGTGGGCCAGGGTCGAGGCGAGGTAGCTGCGCAGGAGGCCGTGGTAGCGGTACCCGGAGGTGTCGGCGAGCCCGGTGACGAGGGCGTTCTCGCGGCTCAGCCGGTCGAGCAGGTCGCCGGCGTCGGCGCGGCCGGACAGGTGGGCGGCGAGCTCCACCGTGAGCTGTTCGGGCACGCAGGTGGACAGGAGGAACTCGTGCAGGCCGACCGGCAGGTACTGCACGATCTCGGCGAACAGGTAGTCGGCGACGGCGCGCTGGTCGCCCTCGAACGCGGCGATGAAGGTGGCCGGGTCGCCGACGGCGGCGAGCGTGACCTGGGCGAGCCGCAGGCCGGCGGCCCAGCCCTCGGTCCGGGCCACGATGCGGGAGACGTCCGCGGCGGGCAGGGGTGTCCCGAGGGCGGTGAGCAGCTCGGCCGCCTCGTCGTCGGTGAAGGCCAGGTCGGTGCCGCGGACCTCCGCGAGGGTGCCGTCGAGGCGGCGGCGGTGCAGGGCGAGCACGGGGTCGGACCGGCTGACCAGGACGATGCGGAGCTCGGGCGGGAGCCCGGCGAGGAAGGTGTCGAGCGCCCGCAGGACGGCGGGGGTGCGCAGATGGTGCACGTCGTCGAGCACGAGGCGGCGCACGGGGGTCCGGCGGGTGACGACGTCGCGCAGAGTGGTGACGAACGCGGCCTCCTCGCCGTCGTGCGGCGGGCTCAGCGCGTCGAGGTGTGCGCGGGAGTCTCCGGTGGCGGCCTCGGCGAGCGCGGCGAGGAGCGCGGACCAGAACTCGTCCGGGCGGTCGTCGCGGGGTTCGAGCGCGAGCCAGGCGACGGCCTCGCCGTGCCGGGCGGAACGGCGGGCCCAGTCGGCGACGAGCACGGTCTTGCCGGCTCCGGCCGGGGCGCACACCAGGGTCACGGGGCGTGCGCCGACGCGGCCGGCGACGAGGCGGCCCCTGCGGACCGCTCCGGCGGGTTCGGGGGGAATGTGCCGTCGATGCGGTGTCACCAGCACGCGGGCACCGATTCCGTCGTTCATCGCCGGGCCTGTCCCCTCAGTCGCCCTGAATGCACCTGCGACCACGAGATCCCCGAAATCCCGGCGTTCCGTGCCGGTTTCAACTCCTCGGGTGATCCTTTCGAAACGGTAACCCCGGAGTTTTCCGGCCGCTATTCGGAGCGTCGTCGCGGGCGTTCTTCCCGGTGCCGTTCCGGGCGTTCTTCCGGACGCCGCGGGGGGTGCGCCTGCGGGTCCTGGAAGAGCGGGGACTCGACGAGCTCATGACGCTCCAGGTAGGTCGACGCGACCGCCTGGATGGTCGCCGCGACGGGGAGCGCCAGGAACGCCCCGAGCGGACCGAACACGGCACCGAACGCGAGCACGGCGACGAAGCTCACCGCGGGGTTCATCTCGAGCGCGCGTGCCGAGACCTTCGGTGCGAAGTAGAGGTTCTCGAGCTGCTGGTACCCGATGACGAACGCGAGCACCCCGAGCGCCTGCGGCAGGCCCTGGGAGGTGAGGGAGACGGCGACGGGCAGCGCGCCCCCGATGTAGGTGCCGATCGTCGGGACGAACTGGGACACCACGCCGGTGAAGACGCCGAGGGGGACGGCGTAGGGCGTCCCGAGGATCATCAGGAAGACGGTGGTGAAGACGCTGGAGAGCGCGGCCAGGACGATGCGCGAGGTGATGAAGTCCGAGATCTTGCGCTGCGAGATCTCCCACAGCCGCAGGACCTCCTGCTGCCGGCCGGGACGCAGCCACCGGCAGACGGCGGCGCGGAACCGCGGCCCGGCGGCCAGCAGGTAGTAGGCGACGAGCAGGACCGTGAAGCTCGCGAACAGCGCCCCGAGCGCGGTGGTACCGACCAGCAGCGCGCCGGACGCGACGTCGTCCCCGTACTCCCCCACCGCCTGGTGGACGAGCTCGTCGGACGCCGGGAGATCGACGCCGAACCGCGCGGTCGCCGTGTCGACCAGGCTCGTGTAGAGGCCGGGCACGGCGCGGAGGAGCGCCACGAGCTGCCGGGCGAACAGGTTGCCGAACAGCGCGAGGAGCACGGCCGCCGCGGTCACCGCGGTCGTCAGCACGACGCCCGCGGCGACCCCGCGGCGCCAGCGGCGGCGCACGAGCCGCAGCACGAACGGTTCGAGGGCCTGCGTCAGGAAGAACGCGACCAGGAGGCTGACGCCGAGGCCCTGCAGCTTGCCCAGCGCGTTCCACGCGAAGATCGCGACGAACACCGCCACCACCGTGAGGAACAGGGCCGCGGGCACCCAGCGCGGGACGCGGCGTGGCGGGCCGTCGCGGGCGGGCCCGGCGGAGGGCCGCTCGCCGGCAGGAGTCTCGCCGGCAGGAGGTTCCGGGACGGGCCGCGTCATCGTCGTCCCCCGTTCCCGGAACCCGAGCGGACGCAGGATCCGGACCGCGCCGCTGGTTCGCACGCTACCCGCCGGGCACGCCACGCGCTCGGCGGCGGGGCGCGCTCCTCAGGCTCCCGGCGTCACCAGCCCCGTCTCGTAGGCGAGCACGACGAGCGCCGCGCGGTCCCGCGCGCCGAGCTTCGCCAGCAGCCGGGACACGTAGGTCCGCGCCGTGGCGGGCGACAGGTACAGCTCCCGGGCGATCTCGTCGTTCGTCAGCCCGCGCCCGACCTGCTCGAGCACCTCCCGCTCGCGTCCGGTCAGCCGGGCCACCTGCCCGGCGAGCCGCTCGTCCGCCGCGCCCGGCGCGTCCGCGACCGCCCGCATGACCGTGGCCGTCACCGCCGGCGACAACAGCGGGTCCCCCGCCGCGACCGTGCGGACCGCGGCGCGCAGGTCCGGCGGCGCCACGTCCTTCAGCAGGTAGCCGGACGCGCCCGCCCGGATCGCGGCGAACACGTGCTCGTCCTCGTCGAACGTCGTCAGCACGAGCACCCGCACGCCGTCCAGGTCCGGGTCGGCGACGATCTCCCGCGTCGCCACGATGCCGTCGAGCCGCGGCATGCGCACGTCCATGAGCACGACGTCGGGCCGCAGCGACCGCACGAGCCCCAGCCCGGCACGGCCGTCGGGCGCCTCGCCCACCACCTCGATGTCGCCGTCGAGCTCCGCCAGCGGGCGCAGCCCGGCGCGCACCAGCTCCTGGTCGTCGACCAGCACGATCCGGATCATGCGTCCAGTCTCGCCGGAAGGTCGGCGACGACGGCGAACCCGCCGCCCGGTGCGTCGCCCGCGCGCAACGTCCCGCCGAGCAGCCCGGCGCGCTCGCGCATCCCCGCGATCCCGGCGCCCTCGGGAGCGCCGCGCGCGCCGCCGCCGTCGTCGGAGACCTCGACCCGCAGGCTCTTCCCGACGGTGGCCACGACGTGCGCACGGCGCGCGCCGGCGTGCCGCAGCACGTTCGTCAGCGCCTCGGTCACGATCCTGGACGCCATGGCGTCCACGGCGGCGGCGACCGACCCGGGCGGCACGTCCACGTCCACCACCACGTCGAGCCCCGTGCTCCGCGCGGGCGCGACCAGCTCGCCGATCCCCGCCAGGCCGGTCACGCCCGCCGGCGGGGCGTCGTGGCCAGGGGGGCGCGCCGCGCCGCGCAGCACCCTCACCGTGGCGCGCAGCTCGTGCAGGGTGCCCGACGTCGCGGACCGCACGTGCTCCAGCGCCTCCAGCGCGGCCCTGTCGTCCCGGCCCACGGCCTCGGCGGCGACGTTCGCGTGCAGCGCGACCACGGCCAGGTCGTGCCCGACGACGTCGTGCAGGTCGCGTGCGATCCGCAGGCGCTCGGCCTGCATCCGCCGCTCGGCGGCGCGCCCCTCCTGCGCGGCGGTGAGCGCACGGACCTGCGCGGCCCGTTCCCGGGCCTCGCGCGCGAGCCGTACGGCGACCCCGAGCGCGATCGCGGCGGCGACGAGCGCGACGTTGGTCAGGAGGTCGTACACCGTCAGGTAGGCGTCCGGGTCGGGGTCGCCGACACGGTAGTAGGTGGCGACGGCCAGGAGGACGACGCCGGCCCCGACCGCCCACCCCGTGCGGTGCAGCTCCGCCGCCGAGTACAGGGCCGCCACGGCCGGGAGTGCCATGCCGATGGGCACGAACCCGAGCGCGTAGTAGGTGAAGATCCCGAGCACCGTGAGCAGCAGCACGAGGCGCGGCGCGCGCCGACGCAGCAGCACCGTCGCGCCCAGCCCGGCCGCGAACGCGTAGGCGGCGGGCTCCGCGGCGTCGCCGCCCTCGGAGGCGACGGCGACGACCACCGCGATCACGAGCCCCATCGCGAGCGCCAGCACGACGTCGGCGACCCAAGGCCTGGGCCTCGCGGCCGCACCGGCCGCCGGTTCGGACGCGCTGGTTCCGGCCACGACCCCACCCTAGGTCCCGCCCACCGGCCGTGAGGTGGGTCAGGGCAGTTCCCGGGGCAGGTGTCGCCCCCGGGCGACATCCGGCGTCGTCCGACGACGGCGTGAGATGACGCCTGCGGGCCGATGTGGCGGGCGGGCGCGGCGGGCGATCGTCGGGGCATGACCTCGCACGAGACACCTCAGCCCGTCCCGCCGGCCCTGCCCGCGCCCGGCCGCATCCCGTGGGTGCTGGTCGCCGGCCTGGCGTCCCTGGCCCTGCTGTGGCCGCTGACCGCCCTGACCGGGCTCGGCTCCGGAGCGCCGCGCGCGCTGGCGATCGTCGGGACCACCGCGGCCGTGTGGATCGGCGTGGCCGGGTTCGGCCGCGTCGCCCGCCCGGTGCTCACCCTCACCCTGACGGGCGTCGCGTTCGGCGTCCTGACGCTGCTCCTGTCGCTGGTGTTCGCGAGCGTCGACGGCGCGGCCGTCGGGTTCGGCGGCGGCGCGGCCTGGACGGCCCTGCCCGCGCTCGCCATGGACGCGTTCTGGGGGTGCGTGGCGGGGCTGATCGCGCTCGGTGTCCAGAAGGCGCGCGGGGAGGCGAGATGAGCGGCCGCGACGCACCGGCCGCCGCGACGCTCGGCGTCGCGCTCGCCGTCTCCGGGTGCGGCGCGCTCGGAGGCTCGGTGACGCCGGTACGCGCCGCGGAGTTCGACACCGCGCTCGCGATCCCGCCGCTCGCCCGGTCCTGGGTCGTCGACGGCGTGCGGACGTTCGACCTCACCGCACAGTCCGGCACCACCGAGTTCCGGCCGGGCGTCGAGACCCCCACCTGGGGCTTCGACGGCCCGTACCTCGGCCCGACCCTGCGGGCCGAGCGGGGCGAGCAGGTCGCGGTCCACGTCACCAACGAGCTCGACGAGCCCACGAGCGTGCACTGGCACGGCATGCACCTGCCGCCCGCCATGGACGGCGGGCCGCACCAGGAGATCGCTCCGGGCGGGACGTGGGAGCCCACCTGGCGGATCGACCAGCCGGCGGCCACTCTCTGGTACCACCCGCACCCGCACGGCACCACCGAGGAGCATGTGTACCGCGGGCTGGCCGGCCTGTTCCTCCTGGACGACGACGCCTCACCGGGCCGAAGGACACGGTCTACCTGGAGCCGGGGACGACATACCGCCTGCTGATGCGGTTCGAGGACTACACGGACACCGAGGTGCCGTACATGTACCACTGCCACATGCTGCTGCACGAGGACGAGGGGATGATGGGGCAGTTCCTCGTGGTGGGGCCGGGCGACGACGTCGCACCGGGCGCGGCCACCGCCCCGGGCGGAGCCGCGGCCGGTCACGAGCACCGGCGGCGCGAGGGCCGGCTCACGCCGTCTCCAGGACCGCCCGGGCCGCGTTGTGGCCGCCGAGGCCCGAGACGGCACCGCCGCGCCGGGCGCCCGCGCCGCACAGCAGCACGGGGCGGTGTGCCGTCGCCACGCCCCAGCGAGCCGCCGGGGTCGTGAGGTCGGCGTCGTCGTCGGCCCACGGCCAGGCGAGGTCGCCGTGGAAGATGTGGCCGCCCGGCATGTTCAGGTCCGCCTCGATGTCCTGCGGGATCTTCGCCTCGATGCAGGGCGTGCCGTCGGCGTCCCGGGCGACCACGGACGCGACGGGGTCCACCAGGTGCTCGTCCAGGGAGGCGATGGCGCGGGCCACGGCCCGGGCCTTGCGCTCCTCGCGGGTGGCGGGGTCGTCGAACAGCGTGGCGGGCAGGTGCAGGCCGAAGTAGGTCAGCGTCTGCGTCCCGGCGGGGACGTCGCCGAGGACCGACGGGTCGGTCAGGGAGTGGCAGTAGACCTCGCCGGGCATGCGGGCGGGCACCTGCCCGGCCGCGGCCTGGGCGTACGCGGCCTCCAGCTCGTGGTAGTCCTCGCTGAGGTGCAGCGTGCCGGCGAAGGCCACCCGCGGGTCCGCGCCGGACCGCAGCCGCGGCAGCCGGTCCAGCAGGAAGTTCACCTTGAGCTGCGCGCCCACCGGCTTGGCCACCGGCCCCGGGGCCTCGCCGAGCAGGGCGTCCAGCACCCACGGGGCGACGTTCGCCAGCACGAACCGTGCACGGAGCGTCTGCCCCGCCACCGTGACCTCCGCGCCGTCGTCCCCCGGCCGGACCGCCGTGACCTCCGCGCCCGTGACCAGCTCGGCGCCCGCCGCCACGGCGGCCGCGGCCAGGGCGTCCGTGACCGCGCCCATGCCCCCGACCGGGACGTGCCACTCCCCCGTCCCGTTCCCGATCAGGTGATAGAGGAAGCACCGGTTCTGCACCAGGGAGGCGGCGTGCAGGCTCGCGAACGTCCCGATCAGAGCGTCCGTCGCGACGACGCCGCGCACGGTGTCGTCCGCGAACCGCCGCTCCAGCGCCTCGCCCAGGGGGCGCTCCACCAGGTCGCGCCAGAGACCGGCGTCCGCCCGGGCGCGCAGCTCCCGCTCCCGGGGCAGCGGCCCCGTGAGGGTCGGGGCGACGACGCCGGCCAGCTCGCCGACCGACGCGTAGAAGGCGCGCCACGCGTCGTACTCGGCGTCCGACCCGGTCAGGGAACGGAACGCGGCCGCGGTCGCGGGACCCTCCGGGCGCTCCACCAGCAGCCCGCCAGGCAGCCCGTCGCGCACGACGGGCGTGTAGGACGCCGTGACGCGCGGCGCCGTGCGCAGGTCGAGTCCGAGGTCCCGCACCACCTCGTCGGGCAGCAGGGAGACCAGGTACGAGTACCGCGACAGCCGGGTCGGGCGCCCGGGGAACGCCTGGGCGGAGACCGCGGCGCCGCCGGTGTGGCCGAGGCGTTCGAGCACCGCCACGGACAGCCCGGCACGCGCCAGGTAGGCGGCAGCGGTGAGGCCGTTGTGGCCACCTCCGACGACCACGACGTCGTACTCGGCTCGGGTCGCGCGGTCACTGGTCATGGCGGGCCTCCGGCATCCTCGGCTGTCGCGTGCCAGGCCATCCTGCCCGACGGTGCCCGCAGCGGAGACGACGCCGGCGAGGCCACGGACACCGGGGACACCAGGAACACCGTCGGGGATTCGCTTTAGCGCGTATCACGAAAATGGCGATTCCGCACCGCGGGGAATCCACGGTGAATGGCATCACGCGATCCGGAGGGCAAGACCAATACTTCACCCGGCAAGATGTCGCATACCCACGCCGTGAAGGCATTACGAACGCAGTTCACCTACGGTCTCTACCGGCGACAAACCGACATGTCGCCATCCCGACACGAATGGAGAGACATCATGAGCGCTCTGGTCGACCTTTTTCTCACGCTGAACCTCGACCTGTCGGCCGCCCTGGAGATCTTCCTGGGTCCGCTGTCCTGATCCTGGCCGACAGCGCCACGACCTGGCCACGACCTGCCGCCGGGGCGTCCTCCCTCACGGGGAGGGTGCCCCGGCGCCGTCGTCGCGTGACACCAGCGCGTATCGGGTGAATCTTTTTTTTCGTTCATCACCGTCGTGACTTGTCTCATCTGTAATCGACGTGTAAGCCAGGTGCAATACGCCTGCGTTCAGGCTGCCGCACGCCTGTGCTGTGAAGTTCCCCATGATCCCGGCGCGCCTACCGTGATATCCGGCGGCATAGTGCTGAGGCCGTCGTTCCGACACACGAAGGAGATGGATCATGGGCATTCTGGACGGACTCCTCGCGGCGATCATCGCGATCTTCGAGGGCCTGGGCGTTCCGCTGCCGGTGCCGCCGGTGCCGCTCCCCTGACCTCGCCTTCGCCGTCTCCTCGGACTCGGCCAGGCATGGCGTGAGAAGCCGGGGCCTCCTGACGGGAGCGCCCCGGCTTCCTCGTGCCGGCCAGGACCCGAGCGCGGGTCAGAACCCGAGCGTCGGCAGCGGTACCACGTCCGCCAGAGCACCGGCGAGCTGGTTGTAGCCGAGCGTCAGGAACATCACCGCCACCAGCACCAGGAGCACGTTGACCCACCAGCGGCTGCGCCACTCGCGGGGCACGCTCGACGAGTTGTTCAGGAACAGCAGCGTGATGGCGAGGAACGGCATGAACAGCGATCCCAGCGCGCCGTAGGCGATCACCAGGGCGATGGGCCGGTCCAGGAACAGCAGCGCCATCGGCGGCAGCGTGAGCCACAGGATGTAGGCGCGGTAGTAGGGGCCGCCGGCGCCGCGCCGCGGGTCGCCGTCGGGTACGCCGCGCGACGTCGCGACGAAGTCCGCGAACATCAGGGACACCCCGTGCCAGACGCCGAGCAGCGACGAGAACGTCGCCGCGGCGAAACCGACCAGGAAGACCGGCGCCAGGTAGGCGCCGTAGCGCTCGGCCAGTACGTCGGCCAGGTCGACGAGCCCCGCCTCGCCGTCGCCCACCGTGAGCCCCGACGAGTACAGCAGCTCGGCGCCCACGACGAGCATGGCGATGACGAAGACGCCGGACATGACGTACGCCCACGCGTTGTCGATCCGCATGACACGCATCCAGCGCGGCGTCGACCAGCCCTTCTCGGAGAGCCAGTAGCCGTAGGCCGCGAGCGTGATCGTGCCGCCGACGCCGCCCGCCAGGCCGAGCGTGTAGATCACGCCGCCCTCGGGGATCCGCGGGACGAGGCCGCTCGCGACGTCGCCGAGGTTCGGCGTGGTCAGCAGCGCGGAGCCGACGACCGTCACGAACATGACGCCCACCAGCACGGCGATGATCTTCTCGAACGGCTTGTACCTGCCGAACCAGACCAGCAGGAGGCCGGCGACGCCGGACGCCATCGCCCACCAGCGCAGCTCGACCCCGGGCAGGAGCGCGTTCAGCGCCAGGCCGGTCCCCGACATCGCGGCCGCGCCGAAGCTGAACCCCCACACCACGATGTAGATCCCGAAGTAGACGGTGGCCCACAGCCCGAGCTGCTTCCAGCCGTCGAAGATCGTGCGGCCGGTCGCGAGCGTCCAGCGCCCGGCACCCTCGACGAGCACGATCTTGATCAGCACGCCCGCGATCGCCGCCCACAGCAAGGCGTAGCCGTACTGGCTGCCGGCCACCATCGTGGCGACGAGATCGCCGGCACCGATCCCGGTGGCCGCCACGACGATCCCGGGGCCGACGATGCTCCAGCGGGGAACGGTGCCGTCGGCCCCACCGCCAGCCGGGCGGGCCGTCGCGTCCGCAGACCCGTCGTTCACCTCCGCAGAGACCTCATTGTCCTTTTTCATCCGGTGACTGTACCCACCACCTCCCGGCCGCCGGAACCCCGCTACCTCCTCCCGCGCGGCTCACGCCCGTCGGCGGGAGGAGGTGGTGGCGGCGGGCAACCGCTGGATCCTGCCCGGCGGCGCGGCAGGTCGTGACCGGGGAGCTGCTCGGCCTGAGCGCCTGAGGACGCGCCCGACGACGGCGTCGCGCCGGACAGGTCCCCGGGCCCGGCCCCGCTGGGCCCGGGGACCCCCCGCACTGGGCCCCGGGTTGAGCCGCTGGACCGTCGTGGCCTGCGAGGACGGGCCCGTACCTTCGGGTCCGTGACCGCCGCAGACGCTGGTGCCGCCGCCCGCCCCTGGACGCGCCCGCACGCCCGTACGCCCGACGACGCCGGCCAGGCGCTGCCGGAGTACGTGGGCGTGATCGGGGTGATGCTGCTGGTCGTCGGAGTCGTGCTCGCCGCCGCGACGCCGGTGGGCGCCGACGTGAGCGAGCAGCTGATCTGCGCGGTCTCCCCGATCGTCAAGGAGGATGGGCAGGACGACTGCGGCGACGGAGCCGGCGGGGCCCCGGGCGACCGCCCCGGCGGCGAGGGCGGTGCCGCGGACGAGTACAGCCCTCCGGCGGGCGACTGCGAGGAGGACGTCACCTTCGACCACGTCCAGGTCGACGCCGACTGGACGTCGTCCGTGGTGCAGATCGGCTGCGAGTGGCAGCCGGTCCCGGCGACCTGCCTGTTCGTGAACCTGCCGGCCGGCTGGCTGGACCGCGGCGAGGGTGACCGCGTCTACCGGGCGGACGAGATCCAGGACTTCGTCGACTGCGTGACCGGCGGCCGCGGCGGTCCGAGCGAGGATCCGAACGACGAGAGCTGCGTCGACGCGGTGCCCGCCAGCGGCGAGCTGGACCCGGACGCTCCCCCGAAGGTCCAGGTGGGCTGCAAGGAGCTCCCGGTGCCCCGCGGCTGCGAGGAGGAGTGGGAGCAGTACGAGGACGCGGCGAGCGAGAAGGAGCGCGCCGGGGCGTCGGGCTGGCTGGCCAACTGCGTGGCGGACCGGTACGAGTCCATGGAGCCCACGTGCGTCGTGGAAGCCACCGGACACGTGGACGACACCAAGATCTCGTTCCTGTTCTTCCGCTGGGGCGGCAGCAACGGCACGCTCGTCGAGAAGCTCGGCGACGGGCGGATCCGCATCCACGTCCTGCGGGGCGTCGAGTTCGGCGTGGGCGCGAGCGGCGACGGCGTCGGCGGCTCCCCCGTGAGCTTCGACATCGCCGGGATCACGGGCTACTCGAAGGACAAGACCTATGAGTTCACTGACATGTCCACGGCCCAGGAGTGGATCGACTGGTACAAGAAGTACGACAACGTGAACGGCAACGCGCCCTACTGCTGGACGTCGGGCACCATCCCCGCCGTGCACTGCGACCACAGCGACGAGGAGGCCGCCGACGAGCTCGCCCAGCAGGAGCCGGAGCACCACGAGCTCGCCGAGGCGGACAGCGACACCCGGAAGGTGAAGTTCAAGGGCGGGCTGAGCATGACGGGCGAGGCCGGCCAGTTCAGCCTGAAGGGCAGCATCGAGGGCGGCTACGAGGGAGAGGTCCAGGTCGAGGAACGGCTGTTCTCCGACGGGAGCCAGACCGCCACCTCGACGTCGTCGGACATCGGCGGCTTCCTGATCGGCGCGAAGCTCGGCGGCAAGCAGCCCTTCACCAAGCAGGGCGACAAGACGACCAGCAGCGGTGGCGGCGGTGCCGGCGGCAAGGTCGGCATGGAGTGGAAGGGCACCACGAGCACCACGGTCGCCTGGGACAAGGACGGCGAGCTGTCGAAGCTCATCATCACCATGGACGACCAGGTGATGCGGACCCTGTACAACGCCGGCATCAACGTCGACGTGGCGCTGCCCTACGGCTTCTCCGTGGGCGGCGGGTACAAGAAGTCCGAGGAGGCGGGCACGATCTCGACGCGCCAGCTCATCATCGACTTCAACCAGTACCCGGAGCTGCGGGACCGGCTCGGCCCTGAGATCGACGAGGTCTTCCCCCGCGACGACGAGGGCCGGCTGATCAAGGACGACGTCGAGATCGACGGGAACGACGAGGACGGTGGCGAGTTCTACGAGGCCGCCGAGGACTACGCGAACGTCCGTGAGCTGAAGTACGACGCGAGCAAGACCACCGAGGGTGGTGACCTCGGCCTGAGCTGGGAGGGCCTGAACCTGTTCTCCGTGGAGTGGACCTCCGTGGACGAGGAGAAGACGCTCTCGGAGTCCTCGTTCGAGGTGACCGACGTCGAGGGCGGCAAGCAGACCACCTCACCGGCGCCGCAGTGCCGGGCGAAGGACTTCGAGGAGCCCGAGGGCTACTACTCCGACGACTTCTCGGACCCTCCGACGGCGAACGCCGACTCCGAGCACGACCTCGGTGCGGAGTACTACGACAACGAGACGCCGAAGTACACGGACGGCACCTACCCGGGTACCGACTACGACGGTGACGTGCCGGGCGACCGCGCCGAGCGCGTCCACTCGCTGCTGGACGAGTACTCCGCGGCCTTCCCGGACACAAACATCCTGGTCGTCAAGGACTTCGGGAACTTCTCCTTCCGCGGCGCCACCGGCTGGGAGCACCTGGCGACCGTCGACGGCATGGACGTCATCGCCATCGACGAGGGGACGGTCAAGAACAAGGGCGACGGGGGCTGGATCAACTGGGGCTTCACGGGCAGCTACGACTACGACAGCGACAACAAGTCGGTGCGGTTCAGAAGGCGGTAGGAGGCGCCGGGAGCACCCAGGCCTGCGGCCACTCGCCGTCGCAGTCGTAGATCTGCAGGTCCGCGCCGGGCGTGTTCGGCGAGATCGTCGAGACGTCCGGCCGCCGTCAGCCGGCGGTGCTCTCCCGGACGCGCAGGACGTGCGGCGCCGTGACCTCGACCGCCGGCGAGCCGGGGTCGCCGAGCCGCGCCACGATGCGGGCGACGGCCTGCTCCGCGATGAACGGCGTGTCCAGGGAGACCGTCGTCAGGCTGGGCCGGGAGTACCGCCCCTCCCCGATGTCGTCGATGCCGACCACGGCGACGTCGTCAGGAACCCGCAGGCCGGCGTCGAAGACCGCCCGCATCGCGCCCATCGCCAGCAGGTCGGAGTAGCAGAAGATCGCGTCCGGAGGCGTGTCCAGCGTCAGCAGCGCCGTGGCGGCCTCGTAGCCGTCGGCGCGCCGGTAGTGCGGCGCGGGCCGCAGCAGCTCACCGGCGGGCTCCAGCCCGGCGTCGCGCAGGGCGCGCTCGTACCCGGCCGTGCGGTGCTCCGGCGTCGCGTAGCCCTCCTCGGGCTGGGCGCCGATGGCGGCGATCCGCGTCCGCCCGCACGCCACGAGGTGCTCGACGGCGTCGTAGGCCGCCTGGACGTTGTCGATCGCGACGTGGTCGTAGCGCCCGTCGAACTCGTGCTCGCCGAGCAGCACGAGCGGGAGCGTGCTGCTCGACTGCATCTCGAGCAGCTCGGAGCGCGTCACCAGAGGGCTGAACAGCACGCCGTCGAACAGCATGTTGCGGTCCGCGCCGGTCAGGAGCCGCCGTTCCCGCTCGTGGTCGTGCCCGGTCTGGTCGACCATCACGCGATAACCCTCCGCCGCGGCGGCGTCGATGACCGCGCGCGCCAGGTCGGCGAAGTACGGCACGTCGATCTCCGGCACCACGAGCGCGAGCACCCCGGTCCGGCCGGTGCGCAGCGTGCGGGCGACGGGGTTCGGCCGGTAGTCCAGCTCCTCGATCGCCCGCTCGACGCGCTGCCGCGTCCGCTCGCTGACGTGGACGAACCCGCTCACCACGTTGGACACGGTCCGGACCGAGACCTCGGCCCGTTCGGCCACGTCGCGCAGCGTCACCGGCATGCGTCGCTCCTTTGCTCGGGGGTGCTCGGGGTGCCGCACCAGGGTTGTTGCAACGTGTGCAAGTGTAGGCTACGTTTGCACACGTTGGAAAAGCGCGGGGAGCATCACGCGCCCCGCTCCAGAACGCACAAGGGAGTGCCCCAGATGCACCCGACCTCCACCACCGCACGCCGTCGCGCCGGGCGCACCGGCGCCGGCGTCGTCGCCGCCCTCGCCACGGCCGCCGTCCTGGCCGCCTGCGGCCCCGAGATCACGTCCGGCGCCCCCGAGGACGGCCCCGACGCGGACGTGCTCCAGCCGCCGGCCGAGGACTCGCCGTCGGGCGAGATCACCGTCTGGGACCGCTCCGGCGACCTGTTCGACGTGTTCGACGCCGCCATCGACGACTTCAACGAGGTCTACCCGGACATCACGGTCCACCACGAGGCCGTCGACATCGACGCCAAGCTGCAGAACACGCTGATCACCGGCACCGACGTACCCGACGGCGTGTTCGTCGACGACGCCGTCGTGGCCGGCGTCGCGGACCACCTGTGGGACCTGGACCAGGTGCTGGAGCCGTACGCGGACGACGTCGCACCGCAGAAGATCGACGTCAACACCGTCGACGGCGCCCTCTACGGCGTCCCGTTCGACCTCGACCCGGGCCTGCTCTACTACAACGCGACGGCCCTCGAGGACGCGGGCGTGGACCCGTCCGAGATCGAGACCTACGACGACCTCCTCGACGCGGCGCGCGAGTACCAGGAGGCGGTGCCCGGCTCGGCCCCCGTCCACCTCGAGCAGAGCGCGTTCCTGGGGCAGCTGCAGCTCGAGATGTACGCGAGCCAGCTCGGCACGAGCATCGCCGACGAGAACGGTGAGCTGCGCCTCGACTCCGCGGCGTACGACACCATCCTCACCTGGCTGGACACCGTCCGCCAGGAGGGCCTGGGCACCCGTGCCGAGTACCTCTCCCCCAGCGATGTCGGCGCCCTGGAGAGCGGCGACCAGGTGTTCTACCCGTGGGCGATCTGGTTCAGCTTCGCCCCCGAGCAGCAGCTGACCAGGACCGCCGGCGACTGGCGCGCCATGCCCCTGCCCGCCTGGGAGCCCGGCGGCGCCCGCAGCGGCGCCATGGGCGGCTCGTCGTTCGTGCTGCCCAAGGACGGCGAGAACTCGGAGCTGGCGTGGCTCTTCTACGAGTTCCTCATGTACGACGAGGCCGGCTGGACCGCCGTCTGGGGCGAGAACGACACCTACCCCAACGGCCTGGCGACGTCGATCCCCGCCTACACGCCCGCCGCGGACCCGGCGAACCCGTTGTTCGGCCCGGTCGAGGGTCTGGGCGGCCAGGACCTGTGGACCACGGCGGTCGAGGCGGGCGCCGAGATCCCCGGCGGCGCGCCGATCCCGCCGTGGTGGGCCGGCGCCGTCGACTACCTCGGCACCGACGTGCAGCGCATGTACGACGGTGACCTCACGCCCGACGAGGTGATCGAGCGGTCGACGTCCGACATCCAGTCGAACCTGGTCGACCGCCAGTGACCACGCCGACCCTGGCCGCCGCGCCACCCTCCCCGGCTCCACAGCACCGCGCGCGACCGGGCCGCTCACGCCTGTCCCGGAGGATCGCGCCGTACCTCTTCGTGCTGCCGTTCGTGGCGGTCTTCGCGGCGTTCAGCGCCTACCCGATGCTGTTCACGCTGCAGCTGAGCTTCACGGACTGGCACGGTGCGGGCGCGGCGACCTGGGTCGGCTGGGACAACTACACGTACCTGCTGGGCAACCCGGCGTTCTGGGGCTCGCTCGCCAACTCGGCGGTGCTGTGGCTCCTGGTCGTCCCGGTCCAGCTCAGCCTCGGGCTCGTCGTGGCGGTCCTGCTGAACAGCGCGAAGATCCGCATGCGGGCGGTGTTCCGGGTGTCGTTCATCGTCCCGTTCGTGACGCCGCTGGTCGCCGTGGCGCAGATCTGGGTGGTGGTGTTCGACCAGGACTACGGCGCCGTGAACAGCATGCTGAACCTGTTCGGCCTGCCCGACGTCGGCTGGCTCACCACCAGCGCCTGGGCCAAGCCCACCCTGGCCCTGCTCTTCCTCTGGAAGACGACAGGCTTCGTCGTCATCATCCTGCTCTCCGGGCTGCAGTCGATCGACGGCACGGTCTACGAGGCGGCCGAGCTCGACGGCGCGTCCCGCCTCCGCACGCTGTGGAGCATCACCGTGCCGCTGGTGCGCCGCACCCTCATGTTCTCGGTCGTGCTCCAGACCCTCGCGGTCTTCCAGATGTTCGCCGAGCCGTACGTCGTGACCGACGGCGGCCCCTACAACTCGACCACCACGGCAGGGCTCTTCCTGTACGACCACATCGGCCGCGCCGACCTCGGTACGGGAGCGGCGAACTCCTTCCTGCTGGTCGTCATCGTCATGGCCCTGTCGCTGCTGTTCGTTCGGCTGCTGCGGACGGAGGACTGACATGGCCGCCACGACCACCACCCCCACCCCGCCGGCCACCGCACCTCGCGGCCCGGGGGCACGCACCCGGCGGCGCCGCGGACGGCTCCTCGGCGCCCTCGCCCCGCACGCCTTCCTCGTGCTGCTCGCCGTCGCGTTCCTCGCCCCGGTCGCCTGGGCACTGATCTCCTCGTTCAAGCCCGCCACCGCGATCGTGTCCGACCCGCTCGGCCTCGACCCGGCCACGCTCGGCCTCGAGAACTACCGGCGCATGTTCGACGACGTCCCGCTCGGGCAGGGCTTCGTCAACACCGCCGTCGTGCTCGTCGCCAAGGGCTCGATCACGCTGTTCTGCGCGCCCCTGGCCGCCTACGCGTTCGCCAAGCACCGCTTCCCCGGACGCGACCTGCTGTTCGGCACGGTGCTCCTGACCCTGATGCTCCCCCAGATCGTCCTCATCATCCCGCTGCTGCTGGAGATGAAGTCGCTGGGCTGGGTGAACACGTACCAGGCCCTCGTCCTGCCCGGCGCCGTCGACGCGTTCGCCGTGTTCTGGATGCGGCAGGTCATCGCCGCGGTCCCGGACGAGCTCCTCGACGCCGCCCGGATCGACGGCTGCGGCGAGCTCGGCACGTTCACGCGCATCGTGCTGCCCGTCATCCGGCCGGCGCTCGCGGGGCTGGCGGTGCTGACCGTCATGAACATCTACAACGACTTCGTGTGGCCCGTGGTGGCCGCAAGCTCCGAGCGGATGGCCACCCTCCAGGTCGTGCTGTCCACGCTGGCGCAGAACATCAGCGGGAACCGGATCGGCGCCGACTACGCCACCGTCACCGGCGAGCTGCTGGCCGCCGCCTCGATCGCGCTGATCCCGCTGCTCATCGTCTTCATGGTGTTCCAGCGGCACTTCATGAACGGCATCCTCGCCGGCAGCGTCAAGGGCTGACCGGCGCCGGCTCGCCACACCATCGCCTCCCCTCAGCCCGCCGGACTCCCGCCCGGTCCCGAGCCCCACGTAAGGAACCCCTCTCCATGACCACGTCCACGCCACGCCCCGAGTACCCGCGGCCCGACCGCGACCGTTCCGACCGGTGGCTCAGCCTCAACGGGATCTGGGAGCTGGACCTCCCCGAGGGCACGGTGCCCGTCGTCGTCCCCTTCGCGTGGGAGACCGAGGCGTCCGGCGTCGGGCGCACGTGGCTCGAGCACGCCACCTACCGCCGCACCGTCACCGCGCCCGCCGGGTGGAGCGGGGCCCGCGTGATGCTGTGCTTCGGGGCGGTCCACCACCACGCCGTCGTGCGCCTCGACGGCGTGGTCGTCGCCGAGCACGCGGGCGGTCACACACCGTTCGAGGCCGACCTCACCGGCCTGCTCGCTCCCGGGACCCCCGCAGACCTGCGGGTCGAGGTGTCCGCGCCGTCCGACAAGCGCGCCATCGCGCACGGCAAGCAGCGCTCCGTCCCCCGCGACGACTACGACGGTGTCTCGTTCGCCCCGACGTCGGGCATCTGGCAGCCCGTCTGGCTGGAGGCGCGCGGACGCACGTACGCGGCCGACGTCACCGTCCGCGGCGACAGCCTCACCGGGTTCGACGTCGAGGTGCGGGCCGACGGCGCCGCACCGGCGGGCGCCGTCCTCGACGTGACCGTCACGGAGGGGTCCGCTCACGGCGAGACGCTCCGGATCGTCGCCGACGGCTCCGGCCGCGGCCGTGGGCGGCTGGACCTCACCACGCCGCGGCTCTGGAGCCCTGCCGACCCCCACCTGTACCGGCTGCGGGTGACCACCCGCGCCGACAGCGCACCGGACACCGTCACCGTCACCGCCGGGCTGCGCCGCATCGAGACCCGCGGCGAGCAGCTGTTCCTCAACGACGAGCGGCTCTACGTCCGCGGCGTCCTCGACCAGGGCTACTGGCCCCGCACCGGCCTCACCGCCCCCGACGACGAAGCGCTCCGTGCCGACCTGGAGCTCGCCCGCGACCTCGGCTACAACCTCGTGCGCAAGCACATCAAGCTCGAGGAGCCCCGCTGGCTGCACCACGCCGACCGGGCGGGCATGCTGGTCTGGGCCGAGCCGCCGGGCCCGAGCCGTTTCGGACCCGAGGCCGCCGCGGCGATGGAAGCACAGATCGAGCCGATGGTCACGCGCGACGGCAACCACCCCAGCATCGTGGTCTGGGGCCTCTACAACGAGGAGTGGGGTCTCGACTGGGACCTCCCCGGACGTCGCGGGGCCGCCGAGGCGGCCTCCCGCGCCTACGACCTGCTGCGCGGCCTCGACGACACGCGGCCGGTCGTCGAGAACTCCGGCTGGGCACACGTGCGCACCGACCTCGTCGACTGGCACTACTACGACGAGGACCCCGAGGCCTGGGCGGCGAACGTCGCCGCGCTCGCCGACGGCAGCCTGGAGGGCTTCCCCGTGCGGCTCGCGCCGGACTTCGTGTCGCGCAAGTCGCTGTACGGCGCGGCGGACCACCCGCGGGCCGGGGTGCCGATCCTGAACAGCGAGTACGGAGCCGGGTTCACCAGCCTGGAGCGGGCCTGGCACCTGCGCTGGCAGACACAGGAGCTGCGGCGTCACGACCGGTTCGCCGGGTACGTGTACACGGAGCTGTCCGACGTCGAGCACGAGATGGCCGGGCTGGTCGACGCCGACCGCCGGGGCAAGGAGCAGGGCGGGCTCGACGCGCGGGACGTCAACGCGGAGACCGTGCTGGTGGTGGACGTGATCCCGGCGCACGCCGGGGCCGACGTCCCCGTGCCGGAGCAGGACCTGACCCTGGCCGTGCACGTGTCGCACCACGGGCCGGCCGCGGTGAGCGGTGTCGTGCGGGGTGCGTGGGTCGCTGCCGGCACCCCGTTCGGGCCCGAGGCGGTGCCGCCCGACGGCGAGTCCCCTGCCGTGACGGCCGAGCCGTTCGAGCTCAGCGCGCCCGTCCCGCTCACGGTCCCCGCACCCGCCCCGTCCGGCGCTGCCCGCCTCCTGCTCTGGCTCGTGGACGACGACGGCGGCGTGCGCGCACGCACCTTCGTCGACGCGGCACCGATCGAGCGGCCGAACCGCCGCGGGGAGCGGTGGACCGGCGGGACCATCGCGGGCCGCCGGCCGTTCTGACCGACAAGATCACCCCATTCCGCCCGCATCACCGGAAATGCCGGAACCGCGATCCAGAGCAGTTCTCCTGGTTCGACGACACGCTGCTCTCGAAAGGCCAGGAAAAGAACACCTTCGACATTCCCGAGAAAAAACTTCGCGGTGGGTCCGATCCGAAGATCGGACCCACCGCGAAGGTGGTCTCAGCGCCGCCGCCAGAGGCGGTTCAGCGCCCGCGCCGGTGAGCTCAGCTCTCCGGCGGCGCCGTCACGCAGCCGTGGGCCGCGGACTCGGCGTGACCGATCTCGATGTCGGCAAGACCCGCGAGCTTGACCACCACGGCGGTCACCTCGATACCCGTGCCCATCTCGGCCGGCACCTGCCGGTTGACGACGATCTCGCCGCCGGGGATCTGGATCTCGACGTTCGGGTCGTCGACGAGGATGACCTCGTCGCCCACCCGCAGCGTCAGATCCACATCGCCGCTGACCTGCTCACACGAGCTGGCAGCCGTGACCGTGAGGTCCTCGACGACGATCGCCGGGGTGCCCAGCAGGTTGACCGAGGCCTCCTCGATCGTGGTCTCGGCGGTGACCGTGTCGGTCGCCGTGTCGACGACCACGCTCGGGCACAGGGCCGCGAGGTCCAGCACCACGGCGTCCACCGCGGCCGTGCAGGGGGTGTCCGTCACGAGGTCCTCGGACGTGGAGATCTCTCCGGTGTCCGGCTGCGTCGGCACGGTGATCTCGCCGAGCAGCGGGACCTGGACCGAAGCAGAAACCCCGTAGGCCTGGCCGGTGTAGTACTCGGCCTCGGCCTCTGCCGCCTGGGCCGGCGCGGCGGTCGCGGCAACGAGCAGTGCCACGGCAGGCAGCAGCTTAATCATGCGCATCGATAGTTCCTCCCCATCGAATGGTGTCATCGGACGTGCGTCGCGGCGAAAAGCCAGAAGGGGAAACTGGGCAACACATGATGGCCGAGTGCGCCGCGATCAGCAGAACAATCATCGGACGCACCGCGCATTCTTGTGTATCACGGTCATGGGTGCACAAGAGATGATGTTGCCGCAGATAATCCTGATCACTACTGAAAGAGCGGTTAATTATGCCCACGACATTGCGCGTGACCAGGTAGGTTGACCGCGTGAGACTCGACGGCAAGGCAGCGTTCGTGACCGGCGCGGCCCACGGCATCGGTGCCGCGACCGCGCGGCGCCTGCACGGTGACGGTGCCACCGTCGTCGTCGCCGACCAGGACGGGGATGCCGCCCGCAAGCTGGCCGACGACCTCGGCGAGCGCGCCCTCGCGGCCCCGTGCGACGTCCACGACCGCGCGTCCGTCGACGCCGCGCTCGACGCCACGCGCTCGGCGCTCGGCCGCCTCGACCATCTCGTGACCGTCGCCGGCGGGTCGATGCCCACACCCGACCCGACGCGGCTCCCGGACGAGGCGTGGGACCGGATCGTGGACCTCAACCTCACCGGGACCATGCGGTGCGTCCGCGCCGCGCTGCCGCTGCTGCAGGAGTCCGCACGGCCCGCCGTCGTCATGGTCTCGTCGGTGAACGGCCTCGCGGCGTTCGGCGAGGAGCCGTACTCGGCCGCCAAGGCCGGCCTGTCGGTCCTGGCCAAGAACTACGCGGTCCGGTACGGCCCGGCGGGCGTCCGCTTCAACGTCGTCGCACCCGGCACCGTCCGCACGCGGGTCTGGGACGACCAGGACGGAGCGCTCGAACGTCTCGCACCCCTCTACCCCCTGGGCCGGGTCGGCGAGCCGGAGGACATCGCGGCCGCCATCGCCTTCCTCGTGTCCGACGACGCCTCGTGGATCACCGGCGTCACGCTCCCCGTCGACGGCGGGATCCTCGCAGGGCCGTCGCGGCTCCTGTTCCCGGAGGGCTGACGTCCGATGATCTACGACGTCCTGATGTTCCCCGGCCGCCGGGACGCACCCACGCCGACCGGCTCCCGCACCTGAGCGGCTGGCCGCGCCAGGCAGCACCCAGGTTCGGCGCCTAAGGTTCTGCCACCGTCGCTCCACCTGGCCCGCCGTACCCCCGAAGGAGCCCCCCGTGACGCCCGTCGACCTCGTGCTCCTCGTCCTGCTGGTGGCCGCCCTCTTCGCCGGCCTGAGCCGCGGCCTGCTGGCCACGCTCGGCGGGCTCGTCGGCCTGATCGTCGGCGGCGTCGTCGCCTTCTGGGCCGTCCCGGCGCTCAACGACGTGCTGCCCACCTCGCAGTGGCGTGGCCCGGCGTCCCTCCTCGCGGCGATCCTGCTGCCGGTGTTCGGCGCCTCGTTCGGTGCCGGGCTGGGGCACAGCCTGCGCCGGGAGGTGGACCGCACGCCGTTGCGCCCGCTCGAACGCCTGCTCGGCGGGGCGGCGAACGTGGCGGTCGTCGCCGTCGCACTGTCCTTCGTGGGCACGACGATCGTCACCACCGGCACGCCCGGCATCGCGCCCGCCGTCTCCTCGTCCGCGATCCTGCGCACCGTCGACGACCTGACCCCGCCTGCGCTGGGCCGCCCGCTCGCGCAGGCGCGCGCGTTCGTGCTCGACGACGGCCTGCCCCGGCTGGACAGCCTCCTCGCCCCGGCCACGACGCAGACGGTCCCCGCCGTCGACCTCGACGACCCGGCGCTGGAGGCCGCGGCGCAGTCCGTGGCCCGGATCTCGGGCACCGCGTACGCGTGCGGCAAGAGCTCGACCGGGTCGGGGTTCGTCGTCGCCCCCGACCGGCTGGTGACCAACGCGCACGTCGTGGCCGGAGTCGAGCGGCCCGTCGTCGAGCTGCCCGGGAGCCAGGCCCTGGAGGGACGGGTGGTGTACTTCGACCCGGTGGACGACCTCGCCGTGGTCGCCGTGGACGGACTGACGGCGAGCCCGCTCACCGTGGCCCCGACGCTCTCGGTCGGCGACCAGGCCGCGGTCCAGGGCTACCCCTTCGGAGGCCCGTTCACCTCGACGAGCGCCGGGATCACGGCCGTCGACACCGTCCGGGTGCCGGACGCGTACGGCTCCGGCGTCGCGCCCCGGGAGATCTACGCCCTGGCGGCCGACGTCCGGCCCGGGAACTCCGGCGGCCCGCTCCTGACGACCGGCGGAGAGGTCACCGGCGTCGTCTTCGCGCGCGGCGACTCCGAGGACGCCGTGGGCTACGCGATGACCAGCGCCGAGCTGCTCCCGGTCGCCGCCCGGGCCCCCGACCTGACCGACCCGGTCGCACCGGGGCACTGCGTCGCCTGACCCGCGCCGGCCGGGAGAGGATGAGGCCATGCCTCTCGTCTCCCGCTACTTCGCCACCGAGGACCGCTACGACTCCATGCAGTACCGCCGCACCGGGCGTTCCGGCCTCGACCTGCCGGCGCTGTCGCTCGGCCTCTGGCACAACTTCGGCGACACCACGCCGTTCGACACCCAGCGCTCCGTGCTCCGGCGAGCGTTCGACCTCGGCATCACCCACTTCGACCTCGCCAACAACTACGGGCCGCCGTACGGCTCCGCCGAAGAGAACTTCGGCCGCCACCTGGCCGCCGACCTCGCCCCGTACCGGGACGAGCTGATCATCTCCTCCAAGGCCGGGTACGACATGTGGCCCGGCCCGTACGGCGAGTGGGGATCGCGCAAGTACCTCCTGTCGAGCCTCGACCAGACGCTGCGTCGCACCGGTCTCGACTACGTCGACATCTACTACCACCACCGCCCCGACCCGAGCACCCCGCTCGAGGAGACGATGGGGGCGCTCGCCCAGGCGGTCCGCCAGGGCAAGGCGCTGTACGCCGGCGTCTCCAACTACAGCCCGGCCCGCACCCGCGACGCCGCCCGCATCCTCGACGGCCTCGGCGTGCCGCTGCTCATCCACCAGCCGTCCTACTCGATGTTCAACCGGCACATCGAGGACCCCGCCCACACCGACGCGTACGACGGCGAGCAGACCGAGCCGCTGCTCGACGTCGTCGGCGAGCTCGGCATCGGCACCATCGTGTTCTCCCCGCTGCAGCAGGGGCTGCTCACCGACCGGTACCTGTCCGGGTCGGCGCCGGCCGGCTCCCGCGCCGCGCGCCCGGACTCGCCGTTCCTGTCGTCGGGCAACCTCACCGACGACTACCTCGGGCGCGCCCGGGCGCTGCACGAGATCGCGGCCGGCCGCGGGCAGACCCTCGCCCAGCTCGCCCTCGCGTGGGTGCTGCGGGACCGGCGCGTCACGTCGGCACTCATCGGTGCGTCGTCGGTGCAGCAGCTGGAGGACAACGTCGGCGCGCTCTCGGCGGCACCGCTCACCGCCGACGAGATCGCCGCCGTCGAGCCGCACGCCCGGGCCCTCTGACTCCCCGGCGACCCGGCCGGCGGCCGGGTCGCCCCCGGCGTCAGACCAGCTCGACCAGGTCCGCGACCGAGTCGACCACGTGGCCCGGACGGAACGGGTACCTCGGCACGTCGTCGGCCTGCGTGGAGCCGGTGAGCACGAGGAACGTCTGCAGGCCGGCCTCGACCCCGCCGACGACGTCGGTGTCCATGCGGTCCCCGATCATCGCCGTCTCCTCGGAGTGCGCCCCGATCCGGTTGAGCGCCGAGCGGAACAGGATCGGGTTCGGCTTGCCGACGAAGTAGGGCTCGCGGCCCGTGGCGGCCGTGATCATGGCGGCCACCGAGCCCGTCGCGGGCAGCGGCCCCTCCTGCGACGGGCCGGTGACGTCGGGGTTCGTCGCGATGAACCGCGCGCCGCCGAGGATCAGGCGGATCGCCTTGGTGATCGCCTCGAACGAGTAGGTGCGCGTCTCACCGAGCACCACGTAGTCGGGAGAGGACTCGGTCAGCGTGTAGCCCACCTGGTACAGCGCCGTCGTCAGGCCCGCCTCCCCGATGGCGTAGGCGCTGCCGCCCGGGATCTGGTCGTGCAGAAACTGGGCCGTGGCCAGCGCGGACGTCCAGATCGACGCCTCCGGCACGTCGAGCCCGCTGGCCGCCAGCCGGGCACGCAGGTCGCGCGCCGTGAAGATCGAGTTGTTCGTCAGGATGAGGAACGGCACGTCCTTGTCCCGCAGCCGTTTCAGGAAGTCGGCCGCGCCGGGCAGGGCGGTCCCCTCGTGGACCAGGACACCGTCCATGTCGGTGAGCCAGGACTTGATCACGCGCTCGGACATCGTGCTGCAGCTCCTCGTCGTCGACGGCGGGCCGCGACACCCGCCCACCGGGCCCCAGCCTATGCGCAGGGACGCGGGAGGACGCGGGCCGTCCCACGACGACCGGCGCGACGGAGCCCGGGCCGCGCGATCGCGCGGCCCGGGCTCCGTCGCGCCGGGTTCAGTCGGCCGTCGCGGAGGCGGCGAGGGCGGCCTGGAAGGTGGCGACGTCGGTCGCGCCGGCGGTGAACTGCGCCGTGGCATCGGAGATCGCGCTGAGCTGGGCGATGGGCACGGCCGCGCCGTGCGCCACGGACGACACGATCGTGTCCTCCTGGAAGGACTTGATCGCCGTCTTCTGGTACTCGGTGAACTGCCCGGCGTCGATGTCGGTGCGCGCCGGGATCGAACCCTTGATCTTGTTGAACTCGACCTGGCCCTTCTTCGAACCGACGGTCTCCATCCAGGCCTCCGCGTTCTCCTGGTCGAGGATGCCCGTCGACAGGACGAACGAGTCCGCGAGGAAGTCGAACGTGCCGGAGGTGCCCGGCGAGGGGACGACGACGTAGTCCTCGCCGTACTTCTTGTTCTCGGCCTCGAACGCGCTCACGGCCCAGTCGCCCATGATGTTGAACCCGGCCTCGCCCTTGATGAGCCGCTCGGTGGCCTTGTCCCACTCGAGGTCGTCGCGGTCGGTGTTGGTGTAGCCCAGCAGCGTCTCGAAGTCCTCGAGCGCGGCGGTGACCTCGGGGCTGTTCCAGTCGGTGCTCCCGCTCCACAGGCCGTTGTAGGCCTCGACGCCGAGGTCGGCCAGCAGGACCGTCTCGAGCAGGTGCACCTGGGGCCAGGTGGTCCCGAGCGACAGCGGGGTCTTGACCCCCGCGTTCCTGAGCTTCTCGAGGTCCGCGGCGAAGGCGTCGATGGTGTCGTACTCGGCCGACGGGTCGATGCCGTGCTTCGTCAGCACCGCCGGGTTGGCCCACAGCAGGTTCGCGCGGTGGATGTTCGCCGGGATCGAGTAGATCTTGCCGTTCTCCGTGGAGAGCCGCTCGATCAGGTCCTCGGGGAATGCGGTGGTCAGGCCGAACTCCTCGTACAGCCCTGACACGTCCTGGATGTAGCCGTCCTCGATGTAGTCCTGCAGCTCCGCACCCGCATGGGCGACGAACGTGTCCGGCGGGTCCTCCGTCTCCAGGCGCGACTGCAGGGAGTCCTTGGACGTCGCGCTGCCCCCGCCGCCCATGACCCCGTCGTTGACGAACTCGATGTCAGGGTGCTCCTGCGCGAAGACCTCCGCCAGCTTGTCCAGGCTCTGCTTCTCCACGCCCGAGGCCCACCAGGTGTAGACCGTGACGTCCTCGTACGACCTGAGGGACGGCGTGGCGCCGCTGCTCCCGTCGCCGCAGGCGGCAAGCACCAGGCCGAGGGCAGCGACCGCGGCCACCGCCGTCGTCGTCTTCCGTGTCGTTCGCATCTCGCGTCCAGGTTTCCCTTCATCGTTGGAGGGTCGGGCCGACGATGAAGTCGGCTCCGACGTCGTACGCATGGTGCACGGCACGCCGAGCGGCGGCCGCGGTGAGATGCCCTGGAGCATAGCGAATTGTCCGGTAGTGCGCGTCCACGACAAGGCGTTGACCTGCGGCATCCGCAGCCTCCGGGCGCCGACCACGGACCGTGGTCCGGGATGGCCGCCGGACTTGTTTTCGGGTGTGCGAACTTTTAGAGTTTGGGTATGCCCAACGCTCGTCGCGCGGTCGCCGCGCTCCGCCTGGTCCTCCCGCTCGCGCTGGTCGCGGGGACGCTGTCCGGCTGCGGGGCGGTGCTCGAGAGCCGCGGGGCGGACGACGGCCGGCCGATGGTGCTGACGACGTTCACGGTGCTCGCGGACATCGCGCGGAACGTGGCCGGGGACCGTCTCCGGGTGGAGTCGATCACCAAGCCGGGCGCGGAGATCCACGGGTACGAGCCGACGCCGGGCGACATCGCGAAGGCGTCCGAGGCGGACCTGATCCTCGACAACGGGCTGAACCTCGAGGCGTGGTTCGGCCAGTTCGTGGAGTCGGTCGACGTGCCGCACGTGGTCGTGTCGGACGGCGTCGAGCCGATGGACGTCACCGGGGACGCGTACGCCGGCACGCCGAACCCGCACGCGTGGATGAGCCCGGTGAACGTGCAGGTCTACGTCGACAACATGGTCGACGCGTTCAGCGACCTCGACCCGGAGCACGCAACCGGTTTCGAGGCGGCCGGCAGGGCCTACCAGGCGGAGCTGCAGGAGGTGCAGGACGAGCTCGTCGACGGGCTCTCGGCGCTGCCCGAGAACGAGCGTGCTCTGGCGACCTGCGAGGGGGCGTTCTCCTACCTCGCCCGCGACGCGGGGCTGACCGAGCGGTACATCTGGCCGGTGAACGCCGAGCAGCAGGCCACCCCGCAGCAGATCGCCGGCATGATCGAGTTCGTCGAGGCCGACGACGTCCCCGCGGTGTTCTGCGAGTCGACCGTGTCGGACAAGCCCATGCAGCAGGTGGTCGAGGCGACCGGCGCCGCCTTCGGGGGCACCCTCTACGTCGACTCCCTCTCCGAGGCCGACGGGCCCGTCCCGACCTACCTCGACCTGATCCGGTACGACACCAGGACCATCCTCGACGCGCTGGGCGCCGGCGCCTCCGGCGGAGCCGGCTCGTGAGCACCACGACCGCCCCCACGATCCAGGTGGACGACGTCGTCGTCCGCTACGGCGAGGTGCTGGCGCTCGACGGCGTGTCCCTGGGCGTCCGGCCCGGCCGGGTGACCGGCCTGATCGGGATGAACGGGTCCGGGAAGTCGACCCTCTTCAGGACGATCATGGGCACGGTCCGCCCCGAGCGGGGGCGTGTCGTCCTGGACGGCGCCGACCCCGCGACGGCGCGCCGTCGCGGCCTGGTCGGGTACGTGCCGCAGAGCGAGGAGGTCGACTGGTCCTTCCCCGTCTCCGTGCGCGACGTGGTGATGATGGGCCGGTACGGGCACCAGGGCCGCACGCGCCGCGTCCGCCCGGCCGACCGCGCCGCCGTCGCCGACGCGCTGGAACGGGTGGAGCTCACCGGCTACGCCGACCGGCAGATCGGGCAGCTGTCGGGCGGGCAGCGCAAGCGCGCGTTCGTCGCCCGCGGCATCGCCCAGGACGCCCGCGTCCTGCTGCTGGACGAGCCGTTCGCCGGCGTCGACAAGCGTTCCGAGGCCACCATCGTGCGGCTCCTGAAGGAGCTCGCCGGCGACGGCCGGACCGTCCTGGTCTCCACCCACGACCTGCACGCGCTCCCCCGGCTCGCCGACGAGGCCGCGCTGCTGCTGCACCGCGTGCTGTTCCACGGCGAGGTCACCGAGGCACTGCGCCCGGAGAACCTGGCCCGCGCCTTCGGCCTCGACGTGCTGGGCGGCGAGGAGCCCGCATGAGCCCCCTCGACCTGCTGCTGGAGCCGCTGCAGTACGACTTCATGGTCCGTGCGACCGTGACGACCGTGATCGCCGCCGTCGTGTGCGCGCTGCTGTCCTGCTGGCTCGTCCTGGTGGGCTGGTCGCTGATGGGCGACGCCGTCTCCCACGCCGTGCTGCCCGGCGTCGTCATCGCCTACGTCCTCGGCGCCCCGTTCGCGCTCGGGGCGCTCGTGTTCGGGTTCCTCGCCGTCGCCCTGATCGGCGCGATCCGCGGCACGAGCCGCGTCAAGGAGGACGCGGCGATCGGGATCGTGTTCACCACCTTGTTCGCGCTCGGGCTCGTGCTCATCTCCGTCACGCCGAGCCAGACCGACCTGAACCACATCATCTTCGGCAACATCCTGGGGGTCTCCCCCGCGGACCTGACCCAGATCGCCGTCCTGGCCGCGATCGCCTTCGTGGTGCTGGTCGTCAAGCGCCGCGACCTGACCCTGTACGCGTTCGACCGCATGCACGCCCACGCGATCGGGCTCTCGCCCCGGTTCCTCGGGGCGCTGCTGCTGGGGCTCCTCGCCCTGACCGCCGTCGTCGCCCTCCAGGTGGTCGGCGTGATCCTGGTCGTGGCGATGCTGATCATCCCGGGCGCCACCGCCTACCTGCTCACCGACCGGTTCGGGCGGATGCTCGTGATCGCCCCGGTGATCTCGGCGGTCTGCTCGGTGCTGGGGATCTACGCCAGCTTCTGGCTGGACGCGGCGTCGGGCGGGCTCGTCGTCATCGTCCAGGGGGCCGCGTTCGCCGTCGTCTACCTGTTCGCCCCGCGCCACGGCCTGCTCGGCAGGCGGCTGGCGGCCGGACGACGGCGCGTCGCGTCGCGGCCGGGCGCGGCCTGACGCCACCGTCTGGCACGTCCGGGAGCGGCCGGACGCCGAGGGCGCGACCATGGAGGCATGCTGCTCGCCCAGGTCGTCGCCACGTCGGACGCCGTCGCCGGCACGCGCTCGCGTCTCGCCAAGCGTGCGGCCATCGCGGACCTCCTGCGTCGCGGTGCGACCGACGCGGCGAGCCCCGGCGCCGACACCGGCCCCGACGCCACGGGAGCGGACGAGCTGGAGATCGCCGTCGCCTACCTGTCCGGCGCGCTGCGCCAGCGCCGCACCGGGCTGGGCCGGGCCGCGGTCCGCGACCTCCCGCCGCCGGCCACGTCCGCGAACCTCACGCTGCACGACGTCGACGCCGCCCTCGCCGCCCTGTCCGAGCTCTCCGGCCCCGGGTCCGACACCGCCCGTGCCACCGCGGCGGCCGCGCTCCTCGGCGCGGCCACGGGCCGTGAGCAGGCGTTCCTGCGCGGCCTGATCACCGGCGAGCTGCGGCAGGGTGCGCTCGACTCGGTCGTCGTGGACGCCGTCGCCGAGGCGGCGGTCGTCCCCGCCGCCGCAGTCCGCCGCGCCGTCATGCTGCGCGGCGCGACCGGGCCCGTCGCCCGCGCGGCGCTGCTCTCCCCCGACCCGCTCGCCGCCCTCGCCGGCTTCTCGCTCCAGGTCGGCCGCCCGGTGCGGCCCATGCTCGCCCGGTCGGCCCCCGACGTGGCCGCCGCGCTCGACAGGCTGTCGCCGAGCGGCGCCGTCTGCGTGGACGTCAAGCTGGACGGGGTCCGCATCCAGGTGCACCGGGCCGACGACGACGTGCGGGTCTTCACCCGCTCCCTGGACGACATCACGGCACGCGCACCGGAGATCGTCGCCGTGGTGCGCACCCTGCCGGAACCGCGGCTCGTCCTGGACGGCGAGGCGATGGTGCTGGGGCCGGACGGCGCCCCGCGCCCGTTCCAGGAGACCGCGGCGCGGTCCGCGACGCACGAGGCCAGGAGCACGGCGGAAGGCAGAGCGGGAGACTCACCGGACGGCGCGCCGGAACCGGCGCCGGACGCCGCCGTCGCCCTCACCCCGTTCTTCTTCGACGTGCTGCACGCGGGCGGGCGCGACCTGATCGACGCCCCGCTGCGCGAACGGCTCGCCGTGCTCGACCGGGTCGCGGGCCCGCACACGGTCGGGCGCCTGACGCGGGCGGGTGGCACGGCCGGGGACACGGCCGCGCTGTTCACGGAGTTCTTCGAGCGGGCGGTCCGCGAGGGGCAGGAGGGTGTCGTCGTGAAGTCGCTCGACTCCGGCTACGCCGCGGGCCGGCGCGGTGCGGGGTGGGTCAAGGTGAAGCCGCGCACGACGCTCGACCTGGTGGTGCTCGCCGTCGAGTGGGGGTCCGGCCGCCGGCGGGGCATGTTGTCGAACATCCACCTCGGCGCCCGGCAGGCCGGCCCGGACGGCGACGGCTTCGTCATGCTGGGCAAGACCTTCAAGGGGATGACGGACGAGATGCTCGCGTGGCAGACCCGGCGGTTCCTCGCGCTGGAGGCCTCGCGCGAGGGGCACGTGGTGCACGTGCGTCCGGAGCAGGTCGTGGAGATCGCCTTCGACGGCCTGCAGCGCTCGACGCGCTACCCCGGCGGGCTCGCGCTGCGGTTCGCCCGGGTCCTGCGATACCGGGACGACAAGTCGGCCGCCGAGGCGGACACGATCGAGACGGTCCGCTCGCTCGCCGGCTGACGGGGCCGGTCGGCTCGCCAGCGACGACACACCAGCACCGACCGCCACAAAACGGTCATCAGCGATCTACTGTGGGGCCGTGCCGTACAGATGCGGGTTCGAGTTCGAGTATGCCCTGGTCGACACCTCGCACAGGATGCGCAGCTTCACCGACCTGGACTTCCGGCAGCTCGGCGCGGCGCTGGCCGGCGGCGAGGGTACGGACGACGACACGCTCACCCGCGGCGACCTCGGCATCAAGTCCGGCTACTGGTACCTGGAGGGCGACGAGCGGTTCGGGCCGGACGGCACGTTCCAGGACCTGCGGGTCAAGGGCGTGGAGATCCGCACCCCGATCGGCACGAGCCTCACGGCGGGGGTCGACCACCTCGTGCGCCTGCAAGGGCTGCTGGAGGAACGTCTGGCCCCGCTCGGACTCGGCCTCGGCATCGTGGGCTTCCACCCGACGCTGACCGAGTACCGGATCGAGCCGCCGCTGAACGACTGGGAGCGTGCGATGCGCGCCGAGCACCCCGAGTACGGGCACGCGAACGTCTCCAACGTGACCTACGGACCGGACGTGAACCTCTCGTTCCCCTGCCTCGACGACGCCGGGGTCGTCGACCTGACGCGCAAGCTGACGCACTACAGCCCGTACCTGGTGCCGTTCAGCTTCAGCTCGCCCTTCTTCGCCGGCGGCACGTGGGGCGGTCCGAGCAGGCGGACCCACGAACGCACCTGGCGGCGGGTCGCGGCCCGCTGCTTCGTGGAGCGGGAGCCGGACCCCGCGGTGTCCCCCGGCTTCCTGTGCCGCCCGCGGGTGCCGGCCGAGCGCGGCCGGATCGAGTTCAAGGCGTACGACGCCTTCCTGAGCCGGCCCCTCCTCCTGGCCGGCGCCGCCCTGGTGCTCGGCGTGTGCCTCTCCGACGAGCTGCCGGAGCGCAGCGACGTGCCGAGCCGTGAGCTCCACCAGCGCGCCGCGTCCGGCGCCTTCGGGGTGCCCGAGATCGCCGACGGCGCCGCCCACGTCCTGGAGGCCGCGGGCAAGGCACTCGCCGGACTGCCGGACGAGGCAGCCCTCCTCGCCCCGTTCGCCGACCTCCTCGACCGGGGCCGCACCCCCGCCGACGACCTGCTCGACGCCCACGCCCGCACAGGCCAGACGTTCCAACCAGGAGGACTCCGATGACGACCGACAGCACCCGGATCACCGGTGACGTGGACGTGGCGATCTGCGGCGCCGGCCCGATCGGCGCGGCCACGGCGCACTTCCTCGCCCGGCGCCGTCCCGCGCTGCGGGTCGCGCTGCTCACCGCCGAGCACCCCGGCGGCCCGGCGGGCGAGCCGTCCGCGGACCCGGCGCACCTCGCCACCTACCGCTACTCCGGAGGCAGCATCCGCTGGGCGTGGGACGACACGGTCAAGCGAGAGATGACGGGCGAGACCGCCCGGTTCGTCCGCGGGCTGCTGGCCGACGGCGTCAACCTCGACGCGCTGGAGAACACCTACCACCTGCTGCACACCGGCGAGCTGATCCCGGCCCTGAACGTCTCGGGCGCCCGTCTGGTGAACCACCTCGTCCAGGCCGCACGGGCCGACGGCGTCGCCTGGTACCCGGGCACGCCCGTCACCGCCGTACGGGCCGGGGACGGCGCCCACGTCGTGGAGACCGCACGCGGCGACGTGCGGGCCGGGCAGGTGCTCGTCGCCCTCGGCGCGCACACCCCGCGGGTCCTGCCCGCCCACGGCCCGGAGGTCGAGAAGCGCCAGCTCTTCGTGCTCGACCTCCCGGTCCACGAGCACCGGGAGCACCTCCCCCACACGATCGTGCCCGTCGGGAAGGGCTTCGCGTACGTCTTCGTGAAGCGGACGGCCGACGGGACCAGGGTGCTCGTGGGCCAGGAGGACGTCGTCGAGGACCAGGACGCCTCCGGCCCGGCGGACTACTGGGACGAGCTGCTGGACAGCGGCCTCGGCGACGTGCTGCCGTGGCTGCGCGACGCCGGGGTGGAGCGGGTCCTGTGGGGCAGCGACGTCGGGCACAAGACGCTCGCCGTCGACGAGCCGGCGCCTGGCCTGCTCGCCGCGAGCTGCGGCAGCGCGGTGCGTTCGGCGGCGTGGATCGGCCGGAACCTCGCCGGGCGCCTGGCCGGCGGGCACGGGTAGGCCCGTCGGCCGGCGCCGGCGGATCAGCCGTGCGCGGCGCGGACGACGTCGGCGAGCGGCGTGGCGGGACGGCCCAGGAGCCGGACCAGGTCCTCGCTGTCCGTGGCCAGGTCGCCGACCGCGATCGTGGCGTCCAGGGCGGCGACGAAGCCCGCCGTGCCGGCGTCGAGCCCGGCCTGCTGCAGCTCGGCCACGTACTCGGGGCCCGGCACGTCGCGGTAGACGACCTCGGTGCCGGTGACCTCACTGATCGTCGCGGCGAGCTCGGCGAAGCCGAACGACTCCCCGCCGAGCTCGTGGACGACCTCGGCGCCGTCGTCGGACAGCAGCGCGGTCGCCGCCGCGGCGGCGAAGTCGGCGCGCGGCGCGGCGGAGACCTTGCCGCCCGCGGTGGCACCGAGGATCTCGCCGCGCTCGAGGTACTCCCCGAGCCGCCCCGTGTAGTTCTCGGTGTACCAGCCGTTGCGCAGCAGGGTGATCGGGACGCCGGACGCGCGCAGCGCCTGCTCGGTGGCCTGGTGCTCGCCGGCCAGCGGGTTGGACGTGTCGTCCGCGTTGAGGATGCTGGTGTACACGATGCGCTGCGCACCGGCGGCCCGTGCGGCGTCGATCACCGCGGTGTGCTGGGCGACGCGCGCACCCACCTCGCTGCCGGAGACCAGCAGCAGGCGCTCGACGCCCGCGAGCGCTCCGGGCAGGGTCTCGGGGAGCCCGTAGTCGGCCTCGCGGACCTGGACGCCGCGCTCGGCGAGGTCGGCGGCCTTGCCGGGAGTGCGGACGATCGCGACCAGGTCGGAGGCGGGGACGCCGCGGGACAGCAGCTCCTCGACGACGAGACGGCCGAGGTGTCCGGTGGCCCCGGTGACGGCGTAGGTGGTCATGCACTCTCCCATGCTCAGGTGGTTGCCGTGCGCCAAGCAGTTGCTGGCGGATAGCACTAACGAATCGAAAGTACACCATATTCCGAGCGTGCGACGGTATCCTGGTCCCCGTGAGCCCCACCGACCCGGAGTCCACGGCCGCGCCGGTCACCACCGCGGCCGACGGGCCCTCGCCCGCCCTGGTGACCGACGTCTTCGCGCGCGGCTGCACGTCGCGCGCGTCCTTCGAGATCGTCACGGCCAAGTGGTCCTCACTCGCCCTGCTCGCGCTCGCCGAGGGCGGCTACCGCTTCAACGCGCTGCGCCGCCGCGTCGAGGGGGTCAGCGAGAAGATGCTGTCCCAGACCCTGCAGGCGCTCGAACGCGACGGCATGGTCACGCGGGACGTCGTCACCACCATCCCGCCGCGCGTCGAGTACGGCCTGACCCCGCTCGGTACGCAGGTCGGCGAGAAGCTGCGTGCGCTCGCCGACCTCCTGGAGGACACGGCCGCCGAGGCGGCGCGGAGCGACGCCGCAGACGGCGCCGCCCGGCCCGCGCGGTAGCCGGCGGGGGGACGCCCGCGTGCCGGGTCCTGGTGATGGGCGGCGAGGATGCCGTTACCCGGCCGATGATCAGTGATCCAGTTGATGATCCGTATGATCTTGTTGACCAGGCACCGCCACTGATCGGAGATTCGACTCCGAAGGGCCCGGCGTGGCATCTCGCGCCGCCGCGCACTGGAGCGCGGCGCACGCCCGGGCCGGACTGGAGTCATGATGGAATCCGACCGAAAGCTCATGCTGGACCGGCGGGGCCTGCTCGTCGGCGGGGCAGTCCTCGGCTCGGCCGCCGCGCTGGGGATCGCGCGCCCGGCCGCCGCGGCCGTGCCGGGCTTCCCGACGTTCACCCGCCTGGGCCCGGCCCTGGACAGGTCCGCGCTCTCCTACAACCCGACCGACGAGATCATCTTCCCGTCGATCCGGCGCGTCGCCGGGCGGGTGCGAAACCCGCTGGGTGCCTGGTACATGTACTACGCGCCGCACGACGCGCCCGGCGGGATCTGCCTGGCGTACGCCGACTCGCTGGCGGGCCCGTGGCACGAGGCCCCGGGCAACCCGGTCGTTGCCCGAGAGCCGTACTCGGTGAACCACGTCTCGAGCCCGCACGCCGTCTGGAACGCCGCCGACCGCAAGATCTACTTGTTCTTCCACGGCGACAACGACACCACCCGGGTGGCCACCTCGACCGACGGACGCAGCTTCTCCCACGGAAAC
Source organism: Myceligenerans cantabricum (assembly GCF_054777735.1). Classification (NCBI taxonomy): domain Bacteria; kingdom Bacillati; phylum Actinomycetota; class Actinomycetes; order Micrococcales; family Promicromonosporaceae; genus Myceligenerans; species Myceligenerans cantabricum. Next base: position 18,241 of record NZ_BAAHAJ010000009.1, on the reverse strand, counting down.
ACCGTCCTGACCACCGCGATGATGCCCTCGAACGTCAGCGAGACGTCGTACGCACGGGTGTTCCCCCACCCGACGCAGCCGGGCGTGCACATCATGCTGTTCATGGGCAACCAGTCCGGGACCCGCAAGATCTTCATCGGCTGGTCCCACTCGCTGGCCTCGGGCTGGCAGTTCAAGCCCGACCCGCTGATCTCGCCGGCAGCGGGCGAGGGCGGTCAGCTCTCGGGTGCGCACTACTGGTCGCGCAACGGCGGCGGCCACGTCGTCTACCACAGCGGCGCCGGCACCATGCACGTCGCCGACGTCGGCACGAGCTTCGACCGGGAGAACCACCTCGGGGTCCTGTACACCGAGCCCGTCGCCACCCGGGCAGCGGCCCCGAGCTTCGCCGAGGAGGACGGCCACCTCTACATGTTCTACGAGGCCGGACAGCGCGGAAACACCAACATCGCGATCGCCCGGGCCGGCTGACCGGACCGGGGACCGGCCGGGCGTGGCGAGCACGTGCTCGCCACGCCCGGCGGCGCGCTGCGGACCGGTGCGGTCCGTGCGGTCAGACCTTCCTGCGGTACGTGCGCAGCGCGAGCACATAGCACAGGATGCCGACGCCAAGGATCCAGGCCAGCGCGACCCAGATGTCGTCGCCGACCGGCCGCCCCTCGAACAGCGCCCGCAGCGTCTCGACCACGGACGTGACCGGCTGGTTCTCGGCGAACCAGCGGACCGGGCCGGGCATGGACCCGGTCGGTGCGAACGCCGAGCTGAGGAACGGCAGGAAGATCAGCGGGTAGGAGAACGCGCCCGCGCCCTCCATGGTCGTGGCCGTCAGGCCGGGGATGACCGACATCCAGGTCAGGGTCAGCGTGAACAGCGCGAGCACGCCGAGGGCCGCCAGCCAGCCGAGGAGGCCGGCCTCCGGGCGGAACCCCATCACGAGCGCGACGCCGATGATGAGCACCGTGGTGGCCCCGTTCGAGACCAGCGAGGTCAGCACGTGCGACCACAGCACCGACGCGCGCGAGATCGGCATCGTGCCGAGCCGGGCGGTGATGCCCTTGCTGGTGTCGTTGAAGATCCGCAGCGCCGTGTACGCCACGCTGGACGCGACGGTGATGAGCAGGATCCCGGGCAGCAGGTAGTTGGTGTAGTTGGCGCCGCCCGTGTCGATCGCGCCGCCGAACACGTACCGGAACAGCAGGAAGATCGCGATGGGGGTGAGGGCGACCGTGATGATCGTGTCCGGGCTGCGCAGGATCTGCTTCATCAGGCGCCCGGTGAGGACCGAGGTGTCGTGCAGCATGGTCAGCCGACCTCCTTGCGACCGATGACGGCGAGAAAGATCTCCTCGAGGGTGGGCCGCTTCTCGACGTACTCGACAGTGGCCGGCGGGAACATCGTCGTGAGCTCGGCGAGCGTGCCGTTCGCGATGATCGTGCCCTCGTGCAGGATCGCGATGCGGTCCGCGAGCTGCTCGGCCTCGTCCAGGTACTGGGTGGTGAGCAGGACGGTGGTGCCGCCGTCGGCCAGGTTCTTGACGGTGCGCCAGACCTCGTGGCGCGCCTCCGGGTCCAGGCCGGTGGTGGGCTCGTCGAGGAAGATGATCTCCGGCGAGCCGACCAGGCTCATGGCGATGTCGAGGCGGCGTGTCATGCCGCCCGAGTAGGTGGCGGCGCGGCGGTCCGCGGCGTCGGTGAGGCCGAACTGCGCGAGCAGGCCCGTCGCGACCGTCCGCGGGCCGGGGACCCGGCGGAGCCGCGCGACCAGCTCCAGGTTCTCCCGGCCGGTGAGGACCTCGTCGACGGCGGCGAACTGCCCCGTCAGCGAGATGGAGCGGCGGACCTTGCCGGGCCGTGCGACGACGTCGTCGCCCGCCAGGGACGCCCGGCCGCCGTCGGGCGCGAGGAGCGTCGTGCAGATGTTCACGGTCGTGGTCTTGCCGGCGCCGTTCGAACCGAGCAGGGCGAAGATCTCACCCGGCCGGACGTCGAAGGTGACGCCCTTGAGGACCTCGTGGTCGCCGAACGACTTGCGTAGCCCGACGACCTCGATCGCGGGGACGGTCACTGGGGCGGGCATGATTCCTCCAGAGTGGTGGGGCGGGTTTCCGGGCGCGCTCAGGGAGGGCGCGGGCACGGTGGAAGCTCTCGGCGGTCGTCCGGGGAGCGCCGGGGTCGGGTCAGGGGCGGCCGTGGCGGGTCAGGGGCGGCGGACGATGATGTCTCCGTAGCCCGTGGCGGCGTGGATCTCGGCCGTGGCCTCGTCGTCGGCCGGGGCGTCGGCGGGGGTGAGCTGGTTGCGGACCGCGCCGTGCTCGGAGGCGACGTCGAGGAACGCGGCCGTGCCCTCGGGCACGCCGACCTCGATCGAGCCGAAGGACGTGGTGAGCGAGACGCTGCCGGACTCGACGGCCTCGACACGGATGCCGGCGTGCGCCGACCTGGCGGTCAGGGTGCCGCGCACGCGGCGCACGGCGATCTCGGCGTGCGCTCCGGTCACCTCCAGCGACCCGGTGACGTCACCGACGGTGATGGCGCCGTTGGCCGCCTTGAGCGTGCCGTCGCCGGCGAACTCCTCGACGCGCACGGAGCCGGCGGAGACCTTGACGTTCGTGGGCCCGCCGACCCTGCCGACGACGGCGCTCCCCGCGGACACCTTGAGGTCGAGCCGGGCGGCCGTGTCGATGCGCGCGTCCCCCGCGGAGGCGACGAGGTCGACGACGCCGAGCCGCCCCTCCGCGGAGAACGAGCCGGACCTGGCCCGGAGGTCGGACCCCTCGGGCAGCTCGACGGTGATGTCCGCGGTGCCGGCGGCGAACGGCAGGACCCACTGCTTCCAGGATCCCGGGTAGGTGACGGAGACGGACTCGCCGTCGCGCTCGACGCGGACCTCCTGCGCGGCGCGCACGCTGCCGGCCTTGGCGGGGTCGGTGGGCAGGACGGTGACGACGACGTCGTCCCGCTCGGCCGCCACCACGCGCAGGCTGGCGAAGGGGACGTCCACGAGCAGCGGGACAGGTCCGGTGACGGGGAAGGTGGTCATGGGAGCCTCCGGGGAGCGAGAGTGGTGTCGGGGTGGTGTCGGGATGGGCGACGCGGTGTCAGGCCGGGCCGGGTGGTGTCGCCGTGGTCGGAACTCAGCGCACCCAGCCGGTGTGACGGTTGCGCCCGCGACGCTCGGGCCCGGCCCCCGGCGTCGGCGGGCGGCCGTCGAACGGGTCGAGCGCGGCGGCGACCGCGCGGACGAGCCAGGTATTCACCGAGACGCCGTCGCGCGCCGCGGCCACCTCGGCCTGCGCCTTCAGGCGGTCCGGCAGGCGCAGGGTGGTGCGGGTGGTCGCGCCGCCGTCCACGTCGGCGACGGGTGCCCCTGCCTGCGACGACGTGGTCTCGGAAGGGGCCGGTTCGGCCGGTCCGGCAGGGGCGGGGGGCGCGACGACGAACTCCGGCTCGCCGCCGCGCAGGCGCACGTCGACGGAGCCGGGCGCGAGCTCGGCGGAGATCTCACCGGCCGCCGCGGAGAGCGCGTCGAGCAGGACGAGGCGCACGGCGGCGTCGAGCGGGGCCGTCAGGCGCTCGGCGAGCTGCCGGGCCTCGCCGCTCGCGGGATCGGCCGCGGTGACCAGGCGGTGCTGAAGGTCGTCGACGTAGCGCGTGAGGTCCATGGGCCTACTGTGACACCATTGTGGTGTCATTGCAACACCATGAGTGGCGTCACTGCGTCCGGGGCAGATGGCGTCAGTGCCGCGGCACCGGCACTCGAGGCGGCACCGTCACTCGATCACGACGCGGGCGACCTTGCCGTCGCGCAGCCAGAACTTCAGCGGGCCGGTGCCGTTGAACCGGTTGCCGACCACCTTCAGCGTGACGACGTACGCGTCCGGGGCGTCGCCGTCCTCGCGCGAGACGACCTCGAACCGGCTCTTCATGCCGATGTTGTCGGTCTGGTTCCACTCCGCGACGCCGTCGACGCCGTGGAACTCGCGCCCCCAGTCGTACAGGTAGGCGTCGTCGGTGAACGTCGCGAGGAAGCGGTCGGTGTCGCCGGCGTTCGTCGCGTCGACGAACTCCTGGATCGGGGCGGGAAGCTCGGTGGTGGTCATCTGTCCTCCAAGGTGCGCACGGCTCGCTCACGACCGTAGGCGACGTCGACGGCGGCTGCCAGGGACTCCCGCTCTCCCCCGGCGCCGTCGGCGGCCGGACGCTGTCGTAGCGCGACACGGGGCGGTGCCCGGTCCGACGGGACCGGGCACCGCCCCGAGACGGCTGGTTCGACGTCTCCGGTGGCCGGTCAGGCGGCCGTGGTGACCTCGATCCGCTGCGGCGTCGTGCCGGTGAACACACCGGCGACCGTGACGGTCAGGACGCCGGCGTCGTAGGACGCGCGGGCGGCGTCGCCGTCCACGGCCCGCGGCAGGGTCACGACCCGGCGGAACTCGCCGAACCGGACCTCCGAGATCCGGCGGCCCTCGGCGCCCTCGGTGCGCTGGTCCTTGCGTTCGCCGCGCACCACGAGCCGGCGTCCCTCGATCTCGACGGTGACGTCCGCGGCGGGGTCGACGCCCGGCAGGTCGAGGCGTGCGACGAGGTCCTCGCCGTCGCGGTAGACGTCGACCGCCGGGCGTACGCCCTCGACGGTCGCGCGGACCGGGGTCCGCAGGTCACGCAGCCAGGCCTCGGCGAACGGCGAACGGGTCAGGGTGGTGGTCATGCTGTCCTCCTTCGAACGGGTATCCGCCCGGTACAACTTGAGCCGACCCGACTCAATTTCCGGGTTCGCCGACGGCGGACGCCCCGGCCGGGAACGGCACGCATCGCCAACGCGAGCAAGGCCTCGGGCCGCTCCACCGTCGGCGAGCGCGGCGGCCGGTCCCCCGCCTACGACGACTGGACCGTCGCAGAGCTCCGCCGCCGAGCCGCCGAGCTCGACGTCGACGGCCGGTCCACGATGCGCAAGCAGGAGCTGATCGACGCACTGCGAACCGCTGAGCCAACGCTGTGTGGCGTGCAGCACGCGGGGGCTCGGTCGCGGAACGGATCCGGTTCCGGGTACGTTCTCGGGCTATGGACGTCGACGCACACAGACCCCGCCCGCAGTCGCCTCTCCCCGGGAGGCTCGCCCGGTGATAGCGGCATGGCTGCTGGTTCTGCTGACCCTCGTCCTGATATCGCTCAACGCGCTCTTCGTCGCCGCCGAGTTCTCTCTCGTGACCGTCGAGCGGCCCGCCATCGCCCGCGCCGCCGAGTCCGGCGACCGGCGCGCGGCCTCGGTGCTGAAGGCCCTCAGGTCGCTCTCGACCCAGCTGTCGGGGGCGCAGCTGGGCATCACCGTCACGAGCCTCGTCGTCGGCTTCATCGCCGAGCCGTCGATCGCCACGCTGCTGGCGGTCCCGATCGAGGCTGGCGGGCTGCCCGAGGCGACCAGCCTCGGCATCGCGCTGACCGCGGCGCTGGTCGTCGCGACCGTCGCGCAGATGGTCTTCGGCGAGCTGATCCCGAAGAACTGGGCCATCAGCGAGCCGGTGCGCGTCGCCCGTGCCGTCGCCGGGACGCAGCGGCTGTTCACTGCCGTGACACGGCCGCTGATCGTCGTGCTCAACGGCGCGTCGAACGCGATGGTCCGCGCACTCGGGATCGAGCCGCGGGAAGAGCTGGCGTCGGCGCGGTCGGCGCAGGAGCTCGCGACCCTGGCCACGCGGTCGGCCGCGCAGGGGCTGCTGGACCGGCGGGCGGCCACGCGGCTGGCACAGGCCGCCGAGTTCGACCAGCTCACCGCCGCCGACGTGATGACCCCGCGCCCGCGCGTCCGGTTCGTGGAGGCCGGCGCCACCGCCGCGGACCTGCTGGAGCTGACCGCCCGGACCGGTCTGGCACGGTTCCCGGTCCAGGGCGAGAACGTCGACGACATCCCGGGAGTCGTGCACTTCAAGGCCGCGCTCGGCGTGCCCACCGCGCGGCGGGAGCAGGTGACGGCGACCGACCTCATGCAGCCGGTCGCCGAGGTCCCCGCGATGATGACCCTCGACGACGTGCTCGCCGAGCTGCGCGGCGGTCTCCAGCTGGCGGTGGTGGTCGACGAGTACGGCGGCACCGACGGCATCGTCACCCTCGAGGACCTCGTCGAGGAGGTCCTGGGCGAGATCGACGACGAGCAGGACCGGCCGGCAGGCAGGACCCGGCGCCTGCCTGACGGCGCGTGGAGCCTGCCGGGGCTGATGCGCCCCGACGAGGTCGGGGACGCCACCGGGATCGCGCTGCCCGAGGCCGAGCACGCCGACACCATCGGCGGCATGGTCACCGAGCAGATCGGGCGCTTCGCCCGCACCGGGGACGCGATCACCACCGACGCGCTCGACGGGTCCCACCTCGACGAGGACGGCCTGCCGACGCCGGTGCGGGCGCGGCTCGAGGTCACCGGCATCGACGGCCGCCGCGTCGCCCGCGTGCGCCTCACCACCGAGCAGGCCACGAAGGAACCGGCCGCCAAGGATCCAGCCACCAAGGAGAACGACAGTGAGTGACTGGGGAGCCATCACCGCGGGCGTGGCCCTGCTGATCGGCAACGCGTTCTTCGTCGGCGCCGAGTTCGCGCTGATCTCCGCACGGCGCAGCCAGATCGAGCCGCGCGCCGCGGCCGGAGGGCGTGCGGCGCGCCTGACCCTGCGCGCCCTGGAACGGGTGTCGCTGATGATGGCCGGCGCCCAGCTCGGCATCACCATGTGCTCGCTCGGGCTCGGCGCGGTCGCCGAGCCGGCCGTCGCGCACGCGATCGAGCCGGGCCTGGAGGCCCTCGGCGTCCCGGCCGGCCTGCTCCACCCGGTCGCGCTGGTCATCGCGCTGACGATCGTCGTGGCGTTCCACATGACCGTGGGCGAGATGGTGCCGAAGAACATCGCGATCGCCGGTCCCGAGCGCGCCGCGCTCGTCCTGGGTCCGCCCCTGTACGCCGTCGTCGTCGTCCTCAAGCCGCTGCTGGTCGTGGTGAACTGGATCGCCAACCACGCCCTGCGGCTGCTGAAGGTCGAGCCCAAGGACGAGGTCGCCTCGGCGTTCACCGCCGAGGAGGTCGCCGGGTTCATCGCCGAGTCCACGCGCGAGGGGCTGCTCGACGCCGAGGCGCACGCCCTGCTGTCCGGGGCGCTGTCCATGGGCGCCGACACGGTCGAGACGATCATGCTGCCCCGGGCCGACCTGGTCACCGCCGAGACCGAGACGACGGTGGGCGGCCTCCAGCGCCTGTGCGTCGAGACCGGGCACTCCCGCTTCCCGGTGACCGACGACGGCGAGATCGCGGGCTACGTCCACATCAAGGACCTGCTCGACCACGACCCGGAGGACACGCTTCCGTCGGACGAGATCCGCCCCCTGGTCCGCCTCGCCCGCACGACGCCGCTCGACCGGGCGCTGGCCGAGATGCAGTCCGGCACGACGCACGTCGCCCTGGTCACCGACGAGGAGGACCGGGTGCTCGGCACGGCGATGCTCGGCGACGTGGTCACCCGCGTGACCGGCGAGCACGTCAGGGTCTGAGGGCGTGCCCGGGCCGGCCCGGGCAGGACGGCGAGCGGCCCGGGCCCCGGACGGAGCAGGCGCCGGCGCGGCCGGCCGCCGTCAGTCCGGCGTGTCCGTGCGGGTGTGGATGCGGGCGCCGTCGCCGTTGAAGATGCTGATCACCTGGGCCGGCTTGGCTCCGGTCGCGCTCATGGCGTGCGGGGTGCGGGTGTCGAACTCGGCGGCCTCGCCGCGGGTGAGCACCAGGTCCTGCGCACCGAGGCGGAGCCGGAGCCTGCCGCTGAGCACGTAGAGCCACTCGTAGCCGTCGTGCACGCGCTGCTCGGGCAGGTCCGCCGTGGGCGGGTAGGTGATCTTGTAGGTGTGGACCGGCGAGCCCTCGGGGGCGAGCGGGGCGATGATCAGCCCGTCGCGGCGGATCGTGGGGCGCCGCACCCGCGGGTCCGTGTCCTCGGGTGGCAGCAGGTCGTCCACGCGGATGCCGAGCCGGCGGGTGAGCGGCAGCAGCAGCTCCAGGCTCGCCTGCCGCTTGCCGGACTCCAGCCGGGAGAGAGTGCTGGCCGACATGCCCGCGAGGGAGGCCAGCTCGTCCAGGGTCCAGCCGCGCGCCCGCCGGGCCGCGCGCAGCCTCGGGCCGATCTGCCGCAGCTCCTCCGCCATCGCTCCCCCTCCATCTTGCCAATACTGCAAGGCTTCTTGCACCGACCCTAGCGCACCGGCGATGGTGGCCGCATGGACAAGACATGGGACGTGATCGTGGTCGGCGGCGGAGCGGCAGGGCTGTCGTCGGCGCTGCTGCTGGGCCGGGCCAGGCGGAAGGTCCTGGTGGTCGACGCCGGGAGCCCCCGCAACCGCTTCGCCGCGCACATGCACGGCGTGCTCGGCAACGAGGGCACCGACCCCGCCGGCCTGCTGGCCCGCGGACGCGAGGAGGTCGCCCGGTACGGCGTCGAGATCCACGACGGCCGGGTGGACCGGGTGGACCAGATGGACGGGACGGGCACGGCAGGCGGTCCCGTGAGGGTCACCCTCGACGACGGGACGGACCTGACCGCGCGGGCGCTCGTGGTCGCCACCGGGATGACCGACCGGCTCCCGGACGTGCCCGGCCTGGCCGAGCGCTGGGGGAAGACGGTGCTGCACTGCCCGTACTGCCACGGCTGGGAGGTGCGGGACCGGCGGCTCGGCATCCTGGCCACCTCCCCCATGGACCTGCACCGGGCGCAGCTGATCCGGCAGTGGAGCGACGACGTCGTGGTGTTCACCGCCGGGTCGGGCACGCTCGAGCCCGACCTCGCGGCACGCCTGGCCGCGCGCGGGGTCGAGGTCGTCACCTCCCCCGTGGCCGAGGTTCTCGGCGACGGCGACCCGATCACCGGGGTACGCACGGCCGACGGCGCGGTCGTCGCCGTGGACGCGATCTTCGCCGGCGGCGCGTCCGTGCCGCACGACGCGTTCCTCGCCCCGCTGGACCTGACCCGGTCAGACACCCCCATGGGCAGCTTCCTGGAGGTGGACCCGACCGGCAGGACGAGCGCCGGGCGCGTCTGGGCGGTCGGGAACGTCGTCAACCCCGGTGCGACGGTGCCGATGGCCGTCGGGGCGGGCGCGCAGACGGGCGGCGCGGTGAACATGGCGCTCGTCACCGAGGACTTCGACCTCGCCGTCGCGACCGCGGCCGGCGGCGCCGAGCCCGCCGGCACCGCCGGGGAGCCCGCGGACACCGCCGGGCAGGCAGCGCGATGACCGAGACCGCGACCGCCGCGGAGTTCTGGGAGGAGCGCTACGCGGGCTCCGGCAAGGTCTGGTCGGGGCGGGTCAACGAGGTGCTGGCCGACATCGCCGGCGAGCTGCCTCCCGGCCGCGCGCTCGACCTGGGCTGCGGCGAGGGCGGTGACGCCGTCTGGCTCGCCCGGCACGGCTGGACGGTCACCGGCGTCGACCTCTCCCCCACCGCAGTCGCCCGCGGACGGGCTGCCGCGGCCGCCGCCTGCATCCCGCGGGACCGGCTCGAGCTCGTCGCCACCGATCTCGCCACCTGGGCCCCCGACGGGACGTACGACCTGGTCTCGGCGTCGTTCCTGCAGTCGTGGCCCGTGGAGATCCCGCGCGCCGACATCCTGCGGCGGGCAGCCACGTTCGTCGCCGCAGGCGGCAGGCTGCTCACCGTCGCCCACGCGGCGGCCCCGTCCTGGGCGCCGCCGGAGATGGTGCACGGCTACCCGTTCCCCGACCCGGACGGGGACCTGGCCGCCCTCGCGCTCGGCCCCGGCTGGACGGTCCTCGCGGCGGAGACCCGCGAGCGCACCACCACAAGCCCCGACGGTGAGCCGGCGACGCTGCTCGACAGCGTGGTGCTGGTCCACCGCACCGGAACCGCCACCGGCGCATGACCGCGCCCGGGCGGCGTCGCGGCCGGTGCGGCAGGACGTGACAGACTCCTCCTGTCGAACGTCTACCTCAGGAGCTGCGAGTGTCCATCAGGTCGTCCCGGACCACGAAGCTCGTCCTCGGCTGGGTGGTCATCCTGGCGCTGCTCGTCCCCGTGATCCTGCAGTTCGCCGCGATCACGCGGGCGGATCCCGCGATCCTCTGGGGCGTGGCCGCCATCGTCCTCGGCGGTGTCTGGCTGTGGCGCGGCATCGTCCGCCGGACGACCGACGCGGCCGAGCGCGACGGCGTCGACCAGGACCCGGCCGGCAGGCGCGACGACGGCTGGTGAGCCGGCGCCCGGAGACCTACGGCATCACCACCGGCTGCTCGCCCGCCGCGGCGCTCGTGGTGCTCACGACCGCGCGGACGCCCGGGGCGCGGCGTGGACCACGGCCTGGCAGCCGCGGAGGAACGAGGCCGCGATCCTGGTCGGGTCCCCGAGGTAGCCGGCGACCATGACCCCGTCGCGCAGCAGCATCAGGTCGTCGGCGACCGCGGCGGGGTCGGCCGGTCCCAGCGGTGCGACGAGCCGTTCGAGCGCGCTCGCCCACCAGGCACGATGGGCGTGGACGATCCTGCGGACCGGGCTGTCGGGGTCCGGGTACTCGGCGGCGGCGTTGATGAAGGGACACCCGCGAAAGCCGGCGGAGCACGCCGCCGTCCCGGTGTGCTCGGCCATCATGGCCAGCGTGGCGTCGACGTCGCCGGCGCCGTGGGCGACGGCCGCGTCGACGCCGTTGCGCTCACCCTCCGCGCGGGACTCGAGGTAGGCGACGATCAGGTCGTCCTTGCTCCGGAAGTGGCGGTAGAACGTCACCTTCGTCGTCCCGGCGCGGTCGATGACCTTGTCCACGCTCACCGCGCGCAGCCCCCGGGCGTAGAACAGCTCGTTCGCCGCCTCGAGGAGGCGTTCTCGCATCGACCCTTGCACGGTCGCGATCATACGTTGCTCCTCTCGTGCCCACCCTTGCGCCCGACGGCCGCCGGTGTGTACTGTCGCCGTTGGTAGAGTGACTAGTCATTCTACCTTGCCTCCGGGCAAGCAACCGGGCCGGCACGCCCTGCGGTGCCGCCGGTCTCCGTCGAAAGGAATCTCCATGTCCACCACCACGGCATCCCCCGCCGTCGTCACCGCCACCTCGTTGCGGAACCTGTACCTGGTCCGGTTCGGCTTCGCAGTCGTCTGGGCGGTCGCGATGTTCGTCGTCGGGGCGAGCCTCGGCCCGGCCACCGTGACGCTGCTCGTGCTGTACCCGCTGTTCGACGTGGCCGCGGCCGTCGTCGACCTCCGGTCCTCGAAGGCCGCACGGCCCGCGGTCGGCCTGTACGTCAACATCGCCCTGAGCCTGCTCACCACCATCGGGCTGGCCGTCGCCGTCACGTCGGGGATCCCCGCGGTGCTCCGTGTCTGGGGCGCCTGGGCGATCACCGCCGGGATCGTGCAGCTCGTCGTGGCGACCGGCCGCTACCGGCTGGGTGGCCAGTGGGCCATGATCCTCAGCGGCGGCATCTCCGTGCTGGCCGGGTCGAGCTTCATCGCCATGGCCGGCGGGCCGGGCGCCGCGCTGGCCTCGGTGGCCGGGTACGCGACCCTCGGCGGCATCTTCTTCGCCGCCTCCGCGCTGCGCCTGCACTCCGTGGCCAAGAAGGGCAGCTGACATGACCGGGACGAGCGAGAACGTCTTCGACGTGGTGGTCATCGGCGCGGGCCCGGTCGGCGAGAACGTCGCCGGCAGCGTCGTCGAGGGTGGCCTGACGGCGGCGGTCGTGGAGCGCGAGCTGGTGGGCGGAGAGTGCTCCTACTGGGCCTGCATGCCGACCAAGGCGCTCCTGCGGGACGCCGCCGCGCTGCGTGCCGTACGCGGCCTGCCCGCAGCAGGAGCCGCCGTGACCGGCGAGCTGGACCCGGCAGCCGTCCTGCGCCGCCGGGACGCGTTCGCCTCGCACTGGCACGACGACGGCCAGGTCGCCTGGCTGCAGGGCGCCGGGATCACCCTGGTCCGCGGCGTCGGGCGCATCGGTGCGGCACGCACCGTCGAGGTCACCGGCGCGGACGGCGGTGTGGTCGTGCTGCACGCCCGGCACGCCGTCGTCGTCGCCACCGGCAGCAGCGCCGCCGTCCCGCCCGTGCCCGGGCTGGCCGAGGCCGCGCCGTGGACCAGCCGGGAGGCCGCGGCGGCCCAGGCCGTCCCCCGCCGCCTCGCGATCATCGGCGGCGGTGTCGTGGGGACCGAGATGGCCACCGCCTACGCGGCCCTCGGTGCGCGGGTGACGGTGATCGCCCGCGGCGGGCTGCTGCCCCAGGTGGAGCCGTTCGCGAGCGACCTCGTGGCCGAGACCCTCACGGCGCAGGGCGTGGCGCTGCACGTGCACACCGAGCCGGAGAGCGTCCGCCGCGACGATCGCGGGACCGTGCACCTCGCCCTCACCGACGGCACGACGCTCGAGGCGGACGAGGTGCTGGTCGCCACCGGCCGCAGGCCCAACACCACCGACCTCGGCCTCGAGCACGTCGGGCTCGCCCCCGGTGACCGGCTGCACGTGGACGAGTCCCTGCGGGTCGTCCACGGTGACAGCACGCCGGCCCCCGACTGGCTCTACGCCGCCGGCGACGTCAACCACCGCGCGCCGCTGACGCACCAGGGCAAGTACCAGGCCCGTGCGGTGGGCGACACGATCGTCGCCCGCGCCCACGGCACCCCCGTCGACACCACCCCCTGGGGCCGGCACGCGGCCACGGCCGACGAGCGCGCCGTGCCTCAGGTGATCTTCACCGACCCCGAGGTCGCGACCGTCGGCCACACCGCCGCCACCGCCGAGGCCGCAGGCCTGCGCGTGCGCGCCGTCGAGTACGACCTCGGTGCCGTCGCCGGCGCCGCCCTGCACGCCGACGGGTACACCGGGCGGGCCGGCATGATCGTCGACGAGGACAGGAAGGTGCTCGTCGGGTTCACCGTCGTCGGCCCAGACGTCGCCGAGCTCCTGCACGCCGCGACGATCGCCGTCGCGGGTGAGGTGCCGATCGACCGCCTCTGGCACGCCGTGCCCGCCTACCCCACCGTCAGCGAGGTCTGGCTCCGCCTCCTGGAGACCTACGGGAGGACGGACCAGACCCACGGGAGGACGGGCTAGAGAGACGCCGCCGGGCCTGCCGGGACGGGTGCTCGCGGCCGCGGGCCGCCGGTCAGGTCTCGGCGTTGGTCCGCGGTTCCACGATCGGCTCGGCGGCGTGCCCCCCGGCGTCGCCGGGCCGTGCGCCCGGCGCTCCGAGGTCGGCCCCGGCTCGCACCAGGTCCTCGATCGCGGCGCCGGTGTCGGCGTCGACCCGCTTCCAGTAGTCGAAGGCACGCTCGAGCACGTCGCCCGTCACGCCGCCGAGCAGGTGCCCGGCGACGGTCCTGACGAACACCTCCCGCTGCGCGTCGTCCCACACCTCACGGACCAGGGCGCCGGGCTGGCTGAAGTCGTCGTCGTTCTCGCGCAGCGTGTAGGCCTGCCGGACCAGGGCGCCGTCGGTCTCCCAGGAGGGGTCGACCTCGCCGGTGAGGTCGGCGTAGCCGCGTCCGAAGGAGTTGGGCGCGTAGACCGGGGCGTCGCCACGGTGCTCGTAGGCCATGGCACCGTCCTGGGTGTAGGTGTTGACCTCCACCCGGGGCCGGTTGACCGGGAGCTGGAGATAGTTCGGCCCGATGCGGTGCCGATGGGTGTCGGAGTAGGCGAACGCACGGCCCAGCAGCATCTTGTCCGGGCTGAACCCGATGCCCGGCACGAGCGCGGACGGCTCGAACGCGGCCTGCTCGACCTGGGCGAAGAAGTTGTCCGGGTTCTTGTTCAGCGTCATGGTGCCGACCTTGATGAGCGGGTAGTCGCCGTGCGGCCAGATCTTGGTGAGGTCGAACGGGTTGGTGTGGTACGTCTTCGCGTCCTCGTACGGCATGACCTGCACGGACAGCGTCCAGGAGGGGAAGTCCCCGCGGTCGATGGCCTCGGACAGGTCGCGACGGTGGAAGTCCGCGTCCTCGCCGGCGATCCGGGTGGCGTCCTCGTCGGTGAGCCCCTCGACGCCCTGGTCGCTGTGGAAGTGGTACTTGACCCAGTGCTTCTCGCCGGCGGCGTTGACCCACAGGTAGGTGTGGGAACCGTAGCCGTTCATGTGCCGGTAGGTGCGCGGGATGCCGCGGTCGCCCATGAGGTAGGTGACCTGGTGGGCCGACTCGGGGTTGAGCGTCCAGAAGTCCCACTGCATCTCGTTGTCCCGCAGGCCGTTGCCTCCGCGACGCTTCTGGCTGCGGATGAAGTGCGGGAACTTCATGGTGTCGCGGATGAAGAAGACGGGGGTGTTGTTGCCGACCAGGTCGTAGTTGCCCTCCTGCGTGTAGAACTTCAGCGCGAAGCCGCGCGGGTCGCGCCAGGTGTCGGGCGACCCCTGCTCACCCGCGACGGTGGAGAACCGGGCCAGCATCTCGGTCCGGACTCCCGGCTGGAACAGGCCGGCCCGAGTGTAGGCGGACACGTCCTCGGTGGCCTCGAAGACGCCGAAGGCGCCGGACCCCTTGGCGTGCACGTTCCGCTCCGGGACGCGCTCCCGGTTGAAGTGGGCCATCTGGTTCAGGAAGTGCGTGTCGTGCAGCACGATCGGGCCGTCGGCGCCGACCGTCATCGAGTTCCGGTCGCTCGGCGCGGGCGCACCGGTGTCGGTCGTGGAACCGAGCGCGGCCTCCTGGGACGGGGCCGCCTTGATGGATGTGCCGTCGTTCGGCTGCGGGAGCTCAGGCATGGTTCGTGCGCCTCCTCGATCGGGTACTCGTCGCACGACTCCAGGGTCACGCAGAGTGCCCGGGACCGCGCGGCGGGATGCTGCTCAGGCTCCCACCCTCGCACACCCACTCCGCCTATATATGTTCATTTACCCGACATTGCACGGTTGAGGGGAAACGCCTATAAAGGGAGCGATCGAGTCGCACCGGAGCGGCTCGGCGAACCTTCGGGAGCTGCCCCATGAAGCAACGTCTGTTGCGCATCGTCGCCGCCGTGGCCGCGACGAGCCTTGCCACCGTCGGGCTGGTGACGACGCCGGCCCTGCCGTCGTACGCCGCCGGCGAGTCCTACGTCGCCCTCGGCGACTCCTACGCCTCGGGCACCGGCACCAGGTCCTACATCGACGACGGCACCCAGTGCCTGCGCTCGACCTACGCCTACGCCAGCCTGACCGCGGCGGCCAAGGACTACAGCCTCAACTTCCGCGCCTGCTCGGGAGCGGTCGTGGCCGACGTGACGAACAACCAGCTGGGCGCTCTGAGCTCCAGCACGAGGTACGTCACCGTCTCGGTCGGCGGCAACGACGCCGGATTCACCGACGTGCTCACCGAGTGCGCCCTCCCGTCGTGGGCCAGCGACTGCGCCGGCGCGGTCGCCGCGGGACGCGCGTTCATCTCCAACACCCTCCCCGGCCGGCTCAGCTCGCTCTACGCCTCCATCAGGGCGAGGGCGCCGGGCGCCAAGGTGGTCGTCGTCGGCTACCCGAAGATCTTCATGGGCGAGGACTGCAACCTGGTGACCTTCTTCAGCCCGGCGGACCAGACGGCGCTCAACAACGCGGTCTCGCTCATCAACTCGGTCACCTCGGCGGCCGCTTCCGCCGAGGGGTTCACCTTCGTCAACCCGGTCAGCCGGTTCACCGGCCACGCCGTGTGCGACTCGACCGAGTGGATCAACGGGTTCTCGAACCCCGTCCGGGAGTCCTACCACCCCAACCGGCTCGGTCACTCAGGCGGCTACACGCCGCTGGTCAGCGGCGTACTGACCGGCACGAGCGTCACGGCGACCGGCGCGGTGCTCGCCGAGTCGCAGGAGAGGGCCGCCGAGCAGGCGAAGCTTCAGCGCAAGTACGCCGCCGTCGACCGCACGATCGAGCCGAAGCTCTTCCAGCCCCCGACCAAGGCCCGTCTGCGAGAGCTGGCGAAGGAACGAGGTGTCGACTTCGACGCCTGGTGGCTGAAGCGCGGTGCCCCCTCCCTGTCGGATGCGACGGCGAGGTAGTTCCGCGCATCGCACGCATCGTTGCCAGGACGGCACGCGGTGACGTGGTCCGGCACCAGGATCCGCTGGTGCCGGACCGCGTCGCCGAGAGCGCGGGGGCCACGGTGAAGCGCACGGTGGCTTCGCGGGCTTCGGCGGGCTTCGGCGGGCGCGGGGCTCGTCGCGTGCTCGGCGCCGCACGAGAGCTATGCGCCTCTGGCGGCGGTGTTCGCGGCCTCGATCGCCGACTCGAAGTCAGGGCGGGCCCCAGGGTCGGGTAGCCGGGAGGGGTCGCACCTCCCGGCTCCCACGGAACCGTGCGTGACGGTCTCCCGTCACACGGCTCTTGCTGTCCTGGTCATCAGGGGGTGCGTGACCCAGGCCCAGTGCGCGAGGTATCGGGGTGTGCGCTGGACGGCGTTCTCCCATGCCTCGCGTGCTCGGCGCTGGCCGCGGAGCCGTTTGTGCTTCTTGCGGAGCCAGCGGATCAGGTAGGTGTTGATCCGGGCCAGAGGGTGTAGAGCGCTGAGGGATAGAACGCCCCGTAGTACCGCATCCACCCGGAGACGATCGGGTTGATCGTCTTGGCGATGTCGGTGAAGCTGAGCCCGGTGCGGCGGTGGAGTCTCCACTGCCGCACGGTGCGACTCAGCCGTTTCAGGGCGTCCTTGCTGATCGCCGGCAGGAACGACGTGAAGACGTTCCCCTGACGATCCCGGGCCGCGCGAGCGCGGAACGTGTACCCGAGGAACGTGAACGACGTGGTCTCGTGCTCACCACGGCGTCGGCCGTCTCTGCAGTACACGATCCGGGTCTTGGCCGGGTGCAGCCGCAGCCCGACTTCGACCATCCTGTCCTCGATGGCCTGCCGCACGAGCCGAGCCTGCGCCTGGCTGACGCAGTGCACGACGGCATCGTCGGCGTAACGCTCGAACGGGACGCCCGGGAATTCCCGGGCCATCCACGTGTCGAACGCGTAGTGCAGGAACAAGTTCGCCAGGACCGGCGAGACAGCAGACCCCTGCGGGGTTCCCCGGTCTCGCTCGACCAGGCTGCCGTCGGGCCGCTGCACGGGAGCGGCAAGCCACCGTTTCACATACAGCACGATCCACGGCTGGTCGGTGTGCGCCTGGACCGCCTTGACGACAAGGTCCCACGGGACGGAGTCGAAGAACTTCTCGACGTCCAGGTCCACGACCCAGTCGTACTTCCAGCAGCGGCGTCGACATACCCCGACCGCATCCAACGCCGACAGACCCGGCCGATACCCGTAGGAATCCTGGTGGAACACAGGCTCGACCTGCGCCTCCAGCCTCCGGGCCACGACGGTCTGCGCGATCCGGTCCCCGATCGTCGGGACACCCAACGCGCGCTGACCGCCATCCGGCTTGGGGATCAGCACCTGCGCGACCGGCGGCGGGAAGTAACTGCCCGAGGACATCCGGTTCCAGATCTTGTACAGGTTGCCCCGCAGATCCTCCTCGAACGCCTCGATCGTCACCCCGTCGATGCCGGGCGCGCCCTTGTTCTGCTTGACCTGCTCGTACGCCTTCCAGACCTCCTCCTTCGAGATGCTGAACGGCTTCCCTGCTGCTTTCAGATCGCTCACCACAGCTCCTCCCCCGACCCGAAGGCCGGAGTTGACCGGACGAACTCACTACGGACAGCCCGGGCCCTTCGCTCCACGCCCGTTACAGGCGCTTCGCCGCTACTACGATCCGGTCCGCCAGCGCGCCCCGCGACGGTACTCACGCCACCAGGCCCAAGCCCGGCGACCACTCCCTGTCGGCCACGTCGACCGGTGTCGGGACGCGCCTTCCCATGTTCCGTGCGAGAGCCGCAGACCAGGCTCATGCCGCCTCCATGCCGGGCACCACCTGGCCAGTCATCGGGACGCCCGCCAGGCCCTGCTCCCGCAGCCCGAAACATGGCCACGGTTTTGATGCCACCTCGTTTGTAACGACACGTCAACAGCGGTTCGGGGTCACTCATCTTCCTGGTCCCCACCTGACGCCTCCTCCGGCGCCTTTTCCACCTCGCTCACCACGACGGTCTTCAGCCAACGCAGCAGGTGGCGGTTTCAAGCCCCCGCCCGAACAGCGGCTCCGAGGGGCCAACCCTCATCTCTCGCACAGCATCGACTCCGAAGTCACTCACCTACATAGGCCACTCCGTTCGTCGTTCATGGCACACGTCACGGCAAAGTCATGCCTGTAGGAGTGTGAGTGGTCGGGTTTCGTCTCTGATCATGTGACGGTGGGCGGCGGCGATGTTCTCGTGGC